>NZ_VKGK01000037.1 GCF_007197645.1 Shewanella hanedai | reverse complement strand
ACACCTGTGAGTGCCCACACAGATTACTTGATAAATTGTTAAAGAGCGTTGCACTTGATAGTGCGGCCGTTGACGCTAGGTCGTTGGCTTGAGGAGGCGTATTCTACACTCTCCGTGGTTGGCGTCAAGCGCTTATTTTAAGAAGTTTTTCAAGCGATGATTTCTTATACACTCTCGTATGTAAGACACATCTACGAACCACTTAAATTGCTTTTCAACCTGATAAACAATCCTGAGATTATCTACCATGCTTACACATTACATTAGGCTAGAAGCCTGCTGTGCCGTGTCAGTGGTTGCGCATTATAGGGATGTCAGAGAAGAGCGCAACACCTTTTTCATCATTTATGTTTGCCCGCTGAACTTTTATACATTTGCGCTCTATTTTGCTGAAAAAAAGCTCATCCTATATCGATATCTAGCAATATCACTTACTGTATTACTCTATTAAGTTCATTTTTTCGGCAATAGACTAGTGTAATGGTAAATAATTCATTACCATATACCTGCTATTAACAGTTATTTATCATTCTTCAGAGAACCTATATATGCAAAAGCCATTTCTTATCGTTTTGATTATCGCCATAGTAGGCGCATTCGCGTTCACTCAGGTCGCAGACATTAATGCTGCAATCGCTTTCTTTACCGGTGCTATTATCGCAAGTGTTGTATTCGCACTTCAGGGAAAATCATCTTCGGCTAGTAACAATGCCGCAAGCGTTGAACAATATACCGGTCCAACCATGACTCTTTATGTAGGCAACTTGCCTTACCGTGTGCATGAAGGGGAAGTAAAAGAACTATTTGGGAAATACGGACCAGTAAACTCTGTTCGATTAGTACGTGATCGTAAAACAGGTCGTCGTAAAGGATTTGGATTCATTGAGATGTCTGAGGCTGGTGCTCAGAAAGCAATGAGCAAACTTAATGAATTTGATTTCCAAGAGCGAACGTTAAAAGTCAGAGAAGCTAAATCACAAGATGCTGACAAATCTGAAAGCCAGGAAGCTGGAGCTTAATCCTAGTTTCGCGTAACACTAAAATCATTAGCCAGTTTGGACTTTCGAGAGACTTGAAAAACCAAATTCGGCTAGTGACTTTTTCAGACCTTCCTCAATCTCCTGCGTATACAGTGCAACCATCTCTTTATTTCCTGTCTTAAGCTTTACATTCCTCTCAATTAAGCTAGATACACGTGCCGCTACCGCTTTTCCAGAATCGAGCAGTAATACCTCATCACCTAAGTACTCTTGGATCTCATCCTTAAGGATCGGAAAATGAGTGCAACCTAAAACTAACGTATCTAAAGCTGACGCTTTTATAGGATACAAGAGCTGGGATATCTCTTCTTGTAGGATGATGTTACCCGCCGCCTTTTTTTCCGCTAGCAAAACCAATTCAGATGAACCAAATAGCTCAACCTGACAACTGCTAGCAAACTCTTTAATGAGACTATGTGTGTAATCTCTTTTGATAGTACCTGGCGTGGCCAATAGGCCGATATGTTCAGCTTTAGAATATAACGCCGCGGGCTTTATTGCTGGCACTACACCCACAACAGGAATATTTAGTGCCTTTCTTAATACAGGTAGAACAAGGGTACTTGCCGTATTACAGGCAATCACCACTAATGATGCGTTAACTTTATCAACCGTCGCGGCAATAAGTGACTCGCAACCATCGATTAACTCCTGCTCATCGAGTTCACCATAAGGTAAACGGGCATTATCGAATAGGTAGCAGTAGTCTTCATCAGGTAGGACTTTCCTAACTTCTTCTAGGATAGATAAACCACCTACCCCTGAATCAAAAACAAGTATGGGTCCCGACAATGCTTTTCTCCGCTATTTAGATAATATTAGAATTTTCACACAAGAATCTAGAAATCGGAAGCGAGAAACTGGACTTCCTTGCTCTCTAGTATAATAATTCCGCCCCAAATCAAACCAAGGGTGATCAATAAATGAATTTAGCAGCAATGGATCCTACTACCTATGATGCGCAACTCGAAGAAAAGCGTATCAAGCTTGAGAAGATATTCGCTGACTTTGATACACCGAATCTAGAAGTATTTAGTTCTGAGCCAGCTCATTACCGTATGCGTGCAGAATTCCGTATCTGGCATGAAGGTGAAGACATGTACTACTACATGTTTGATAAGGCACTTGACAGTAAAGTTCGTTGTGATCAATTTCTGCCAGCCAGCCAATTGATTAATGACATGATGCCTGCTCTTATCGCAGAGCTAAAGCAAAATACAATGCTTAGGCATAGGTTGTTCCAGATTGATTTTCTCTCAACCCTTAGCGGTGAGATCTTAGTTTCTTTGCTTTATCACAAGCAACTTGATGAGCAGTGGCAAGCAGAAGCCAAAACGCTAAAAGAAACATTGGCCACAAAATTTAACGTCAATATTATTGGTCGAGCACGTAAACAGAAGTTTATCTTCGATAAAGATTTCGTGATTGAGTCACTGCAAGTTAATGGTGAGCAGTTACAGTATCACCAGATTGAAAATAGCTTCACTCAACCAAACGGTAAAGTTTCCGTTAAGATGCTCGAATGGGCCATCGATGTCACTAAAGAAAGCACGGGCGATCTGCTAGAACTCTATTGTGGTAACGGTAATTTCTCCATCGCACTGGCGCAAAACTTCGATCGTGTATTGGCTACTGAACTTGCTAAACCTTCCGTTGAGTCAGCGCAATACAATATCAAGATAAACGAAATTGATAACCTGCAGATAATCCGTATGTCAGCTGAGGACTTTACCGATGCGATGGCAAAGAAACGCAGCTTTAGGCGTTTAGAAGGGATTGATTTAGACAGCTACAACTGCAACACCATTTTTGTCGATCCACCACGTGCGGGAATGGATCCTGATACAGTGAAATTAGTACAAGGCTATGAGCGTATTATTTACATCTCATGCAACCCTAATACTCTTATCGACAATTTAGGTGAGTTAAGCAAAACGCATAACATCACTCGCTTTGCGCTATTTGATCAATTCCCCTATACAGTTCATATGGAGTCAGGGGTTTTCTTAGAGAGAAAATAGTGGTTTGAAAATGTAAAAAGCCAGCTTCATAACGAGCTGGCTTTTTGTCATTGAGCAGGAGTTTATTAGACCGACTGTAACTATCGCTTATCCAACTTCAGTTGTAACGCCTCAGAGCCCATCGCCACCATACGAAGTTGTATCACCAACCTATCCGCTAACGCTTTACGATCGACGCGTTTCATATCAAGTGCAGCCGCTCCAGCATTAAAGACAAGTGTGACTAAAGCTTCAGCCTGTGCATGGGCTAATTCAGGGCTACGCTTTGCTGTCGCTTCAGTATAGTGAGCTAGTTCAGAGATAAAGTGTTCGATTTCACGAGCCACTGCAGCGCGAAATGGCGCAGAGGTACCGGAGCGTTCATGCAACAAGATTCTAAAAACGTTTGGATTAGACTCCAACACCTCCATAAAGGTGTCAACTGAGATGCGTATAACACTTCCACCGGCCTCAGCACGCTGACGACCTTTACGCATCATTTGGCGTAGCGTTAAGCCTCCTTCATCAACCATAGTGAGCCCTAGCTCATTCATGTCTTTGAAATGTCGATAAAACGAGGTAGGTGCTATTTTGGCTTCACGTGCAACTTCACGCAAACTCAGACTAGAAAAACTCCGCTCAGCATTTAATTGGTTAAACGCTGCATCGACTAATGCTCGACGCGTTTTCTCTTTCTGCTGTGCTCTAATGCCCATCATGGCGGATCCGAAAACTAAGTGTTATCACGAGATAATACATTTTTTGATACTAAAACGCAGCCCTTAGATCACCTTTCTAACTTGACCAATTACGTTTCAACAGCTAAATTAGCTTACAGGTGTACGCTCAAAGTTTAACTGGATAATAATAATGACAAAACCTCCACTCATCTGGACAAATGTAGCTCTTTTTACAATCACTTTTCTCGGCGCAGTAGTCCTTGTGCCGTGGTATGGATTAACCTACGGCTATGGCATATCTGAATGGATTGCTTTCATCGCGCTTGCCTTCGCAAGTGGCCTATCGATTACAGCTGGTTACCATAGACTCTGGTCTCATAAGACTTACAAAGCGAAGGCATCGGTTCGCTTTTTGTATGCTCTTGGCGGCGCATTAGCTCTGCAAAACAGTGCACTACACTGGTCATCAGATCATAGAGTGCACCACAAACATGTCGATAATAACGATAGAGATCCCTACTCAGCCAAAATGGGATTCTGGTATAGCCACATAGGTTGGATGCTTAGAGAATACCAAGCACAACGCTATCACGATTATAAAAATGTTCGCGATCTACAGAGCGATAAGATCGTCATGTGGCAGCACAAGCACTATCTAGCATTAGCACTTTTGATGAATATCGGCTTGCCTGCATTTATCGGCTGGCTCAACGGCGATATTTTAGCGATGTTGCTGATGGCGGGTCTATTAAGACTTGTTGTCGTCCATCACTGTACTTTCTTCATCAACTCGCTGGCTCATGTTTGGGGAAGCCAGCCTTATACCGACAAGAATACCGCACGGGATAATGGTGTGATTGCTCTTCTGACCTATGGTGAGGGCTACCATAATTTCCATCATATCTTTGAAAATGATTACCGAAATGGTATTCGTTGGTGGCAATACGACCCAACCAAATGGTTAATCAATACATTAAGCTGGTGTGGATTGGCTAAAGATCTGCGAGTCACACCTCAAGAGCGTATAGAAAGTGCAAAGTTACAGATGCAGCTCAAACGAACACAGAATCGTGTCGCCTTACTCCCTGATGGTGATGAAGTACTTGAGATGCTTCAAAGTGAGTATGAGCTACTTAAAGCACATCTTGCAGAGTATTACGTAGCGAAAAAAGAGCTGCTTGAAGCTAAACGCAAACAACTTGCCAACCAACATCTCATGCTTCAAGTTGATGAATTGAAACTGCGTTTCCAGACTCAACAGAAAAACTGGCAGCTACTAATGGCCTCTTACGCTTAATCTATTCATTGGAGGGTTATCCTTATTGGTAGCCCTCCAGTTACCTTCCTTGTGACTCCTCTTACAAACTCAATAACTCTGCTGATTGAAGTGGTTCAACGATAGGTCTATTATGGCCGATTAACCGAATCACTATGGACTTTGGGCCAATGTTACAATCAGACATCAAACTTACCGAATACAGTCATGGCGCAGGCTGTGGTTGTAAAATATCTCCACAAGTCCTCAGTACCATCCTGGCATCTCAGCTACCTGTTTTTAATGACCCAAATATCCTCGTCGGTAATCAAACCCGAGATGATGCTGCAGTCTATAAGCTCAATGACGAAACAGGGATCATTAGCACTACCGATTTTTTCATGCCCATTGTCGATGATCCTTTTACCTTTGGCCGCATTGCTGCCACTAACGCCATTAGCGATATCTACGCCATGGGCGGTACGCCTATTATGGCGATTGCAATTTTAGGTTGGCCTGTTAATGTTCTTTCGGCAGAAATCGCACAACAAGTTGTTGATGGCGGACGTCAAGCCTGTGCTGATGCTGGTATAATGTTGGCGGGCGGACACAGTATCGATTCTCCAGAACCTATCTTTGGTTTAGCAGTATCAGGGCAGATCCCACTGAGTGAACTAAAGCAAAACGACACAGCTAAACCTGGCGATAAACTCTACCTAACCAAACCCTTGGGTATTGGCATTTTAACAACCGCACAAAAACAGAAAAAGATTGCAGCTGAAGATACTCAGATTGCAGTCGATGCGATGTGCCAGCTCAATAAAATTGGTGCTCTCGCAGCTAAACTCCCAGGCGTAAATGCCATGACAGATGTCACCGGATTTGGCTTAGCTGGTCACCTAATTGAGATGTGTCAGGGAGCAACACTGAACGCACAAATTTCAGTGTCTGCATTACCTTTACTCCCTAAAGCTGAAAAGTATTTGGAACTGGGATGCATTCCCGGTGGTACCCACCGAAACTTCGACAGTTATTGCGAGTTTTTGCCTCAGCTAACCGACACTCAAAAAGCGATTATCTGCGATCCTCAAACCAGTGGCGGCTTATTGATTGCAGTCTCTGGCGAAGCTGAAAGTGAATTAGTCGCACTGCTCACTCAACATGACATTCCAGCCAACTGCATTGGTACTCTGACAGACGTCGAGCAGTTGACCTTAGTGGAACTGATTTAATGAGCAGCAATATCATCCCTAACACCGCTTATAAAGAGATCATGCTCAGCGGACATCCGATGATCGATGTTAGGGCACCGATTGAGTTCGATAAGGGGGCATTTCCATCAAGCAGTAACTATCCCTTAATGCAAGATAGCGAACGCCAACGGGTTGGTACTTGCTATAAAAACCAAGGTCAAGATGCGGCGATTGCATTGGGACACACCTTGGTTAAAGGCGAGATAAAACAGCAAAGGGTTGATGCTTGGTTAACGTTTATTAAGCAAAATCCTAATGCCTATCTGTATTGTTTTCGTGGCGGCTTGAGATCTCAGCTGTCACAGCAGTGGATAAAAGAAGCGGGAATTGATATTCCCTATATCGAAGGCGGTTATAAAGCGATGAGACAATATCTCATCGACACCATAGATAATGCGCCAGCTAAGCAACCCGTGTTCATCCTCAGCGGGATCACTGGTAGCGGCAAGACAGACTTCCTCATCCAACGCTCTGAAGCCGTCGATCTTGAAGGTTTGGCTCACCACAGAGGTTCAAGTTTTGGTCGTTATCATGAAGGACAACCTTCGCAGATTAACTTTGAAAACCAACTGGCTGTAGCTCTGCTTAAGCATCAAGACAGAGATGAGAGATGCTTATTACTGGAAGATGAAAGCTTTTTGATTGGACGTTCCGCTATTCCTAAGGCTTTTTATGCCGGTATGCAGAGTGCTAACATTTTAGTGTTAGAGGAACCTGAAGAGACTCGATTAACTCGCCTGCTAAATGAATACGTACACAAGATGCATTCAGGTTATGTCGACCGTTTAGGTGAAGAGGCCGGTTTCAGCGCTTTTAGTGACTACTTAAGCCAAAGTATCACCAGCATAAAGAAGCGGCTCGGTGGCCAGCTCCATGATGAGTTTCAATCAATCATCTCTCATGCGCTAAATGTTCAACTGCAGCAAAATGATACCCAAGCTCACCTAGAGTGGATTTCGCTCCTGTTGACGCGTTATTACGATCCCATGTACCAGTATCAGCTTGAGCAGAAGCAAGCCAGAGTCATATTCAAAGGATCACATCAAGCGATGCATGAATGGTTAGATAACTACAAAAAATAGTTGTTAGAACAACTTAAGAATGAATAAAGCCCTCAATTGAGGGCTTTATGACTTATTAGTACCAATGATCAAAACAAAGTAATGGTAATTGACTCACTATCATAATTATCAAAATAGGCAGGCCTTAACGCACCTGGTGTTCTTGTTTCTTTAGCCCACTCGCTACGTAGTAATTCTAAACTACCACCTTGATGATATCCAAATGTTGCAAGATACATGCTAGTGACCGAGTCATCGAGAGCATTTTCGATATTGTCGGGTAAAGCCAGATCCGGCATTTCACCTTTTAATGGACCAGTTAGATACCAATCAAAATTAGTCGCATTCACGTCCATAGCGAATGCAGATCTACCAGAACCGATATGGCTAAAGTCGTAAGCTGCTGCATTGTCATTGATAATTCCACTGAACAACTGATTAGCAGCCTCTAACATCAGAGTCTCGTTTTGAGCAATAGTGATATCCTGAACAGATTTAGGATCAGTAACTTTAATTCTACGTACTGAACTGTAATCAATGTTCCCTTGTGCTGTAGACTCTAGATCTACAAAACGATATGCCTGAACGAAGTTGTTTTCATGAAGTCCAGGAAAAATGTACATTTGTCCGATACCAAACTCGGAATGCTTTCTGCCATCAAGGGTATTGGCATAGCTACGAAGATGAGAAACATCATCGGCGTCAGTTTGCACATCCAACAATACACCTAGATTATCTGGCCCTGTAAACATATTTGCAGTCAGTTCAATACCTGATTCTAAGTTATTAATATCCAACAAAGCCCCATAAGCATCTTCGCTACTATTCAATGGGCGTAACATCAGATCCACTCGTGCAAAAGTTTCACCCGGCGCCCGACAAAACTGCTTGCTTAAGTTTTGTCCTGTCAAACTCCACTCTTCATTAGCTATTAGTAAATTATAATCAAGGTAAGTCGTTGCAAGTTCGGAAGTATCAAATTCGAAATTCTGGCATTTACACTGAGCATTTAAATCATCAGAAAAACGACTTTGTATGCCTAAATCATCCCCAACAAAATTCAGTTCAGTATCGATATCATACTGACCATCTTGCATGGTTACTGTCGTAAAATGAGCGCTATCACTATCCCAAGGAAATTCAAGTTTACCTTGGCTATCAGGCGACAACTCCTTAAGCACTGTTCCATCTTTTCTTTGTACAATAACGGTGACATTGGTTGCTGGTCGGCTAAAGTTACACTGAGTTGCCTTTTCTACAAACTCAACAGTTACCATACTGGGAACTTCAGGGGTTCCGCCAGAGTCGGAGCCTCCACCATCACTACCACCGCACCCCGCTAAAGCTATCGAGAAAGCGATTAGACTAAAACTACATTTTTTCATTCTTCAATCCTTTGATATTCTTATTTTCACAACATTATCACACGAAAAACAAACACAAATAAACAATTAACTCAACACCATTACTTGAGCAGAAGCAAGCCAGAGTCATATTCAAAGGATCACATCAAGCGATGCATGAGTGGTTAGATAACTACAAAAAATAGTTGTTAGAACAACTTAAGAATGGATAAAGCCCTCAATTGAGGGCTTTGTTGTCTATTGGGGATTAAAAAGTTAACTCTTTCTGCGTAAGAAATTGATTGCCGAGCGCCGAAAAATGGCTTCTTTGACACAGAGGAAGGTTAATACCAACACATTCCCGACTGCGAGTAAGATAAATAACTCAGTGATCTTCCAGTCAAACAATTGCAATACAATCATCGCTAACAGCGCTGATGTGATCATAAAGAGTGCATTGAGAATATTATTTGCCGCAATCACCTGTGCGCGCTCACTGGCCTTCGCTTTTAACTGAATAAAGCTATAGAGCGGCACGATATAGATCCCCCCACACACGCCGATCATAAAGAGATCAAACATCAATCTGAAATGCGCTGTGGTCATCACAAAATCGGTCGCGTAATACACAAATGCCACTGAACTTGGTATCGCACATACAAAATCGATACCAAACAGGGTTAATCCACATAAGCCAAGAGGGACAATTCCAAGCTCAACTTTCCCTTTAGATAAACGCGCCGAGATAAAAGAACCACTGGCGATACCCAATGAAAACAGTGCTAATAACACTGAAACAACACTGGGATCAGAGAAAAGGAACAGACGAGTAAAATTCGGAAACTGGGTCAGATAAGTCGCGCCAAGAAACCAGAACCAGCTAATGCCTATGATTGCCGCCCAAATTTCATGATGCTGATACACCCACTTTAAAATTTGCCAATTACCTTTGCGCGGTAATTTTTGAACATCAAGCACCGCAGGCAAAGAGGGGATGTTCCAACTGGCAATCACGCCTACCGCCGCTAACAAAACCACGAACATCGCAGTGATCTGCATAGCGTACTCACTGGAGGCTAGTATGCCGGCCCCAACAGTACCGCATAAAATAGCGAGGAAGGTACTAACCCCAACCCAAGCATTACCGCGAACCAATTCTTCAGGCTTCAATGCTTGAGGCAAGAGAGCGTATTTCACTGGACCAAAATAGGCTGATTGAGTCCCCATTAAAAACAGTAAAAACAACATTGAAAGGTAGCTTTGATTCAACATTGCCAACGCAGCACAAGACATCAGCACAAGTTCAGCCAATTTAATTCGCCTGATAAGCCAAGCTTTATCTTTAGCGTCCGCGAGGCAACCAGCATGAGCAGAAAAGATGAGAAAAGGAAGGATGAACACTGCTGCAGCGATATTAACAAACAGATCTATCGACATAGGTAACTGCTCTACACTGGCATAAGCCACCATTAAGAGCAGAACATTCTTATACACATTGTCATTTAATGCACCTAGGCATTGAGTGACAAAATAGGGGAAAAAGCGTCGGCTAAAAAACATGCGACCTCAAGTCAATTTGGGTGTGGTGTAACTCATTAAGAATCGGGGTTCATTTTGGCCAAAATAATCACTTTCAAACCCTATTTGTACAAACCCTAGCTTGAGATAAAGCGACTGTGCGTTATTTTCCGGTGCCACAGTCAACTGAACTTGAGTCACGCCAGTGGGAAGATTATCTAGCAGATGAGATATCAGTTTACGCCCAATCCCCTTACCATGTTGCTCATTGCACACTGCCAAGGACAAAAGCCAACAAAGATGAGCTTCAGTCCCAGATGACGCCAATAAATACCCAACAACATTAGCTTGATTATCCTTTGCCACTAAAAAACCAGCTGGCCAACAATCAAGGGCTTGTCTAAAGAAAAAATCGGGATAACTGTGGCCGTGGAAGCAACGCTGCTCAAGCGCATCTATGCCTTGAAGATCATCCTTATCAGCAAGGCATATTTGTATTGAATCACTCATTGATCAATATCTGATCCCACTCCAGTTGAGGAGAGCCAACTACAATGAAATTCGGGTTTTCTAAGCTATCTCTTTCGTTATAGGTTAGAGGTTGTAGGGTGATATCCATTATTTCCCCACCCGCCTCTTCTACAATAATCTGAGCAGCCCCCGTATCCCATTCACCTGTAGGGCCAATACGGACATAGCAATCCGCCTTGCCTTCCGCAATTAAACAGCTTTTCAAGGCAGCACCACCAAGTACCACTAAATCACAATGCTTAGAATGGTTAAACAATTTAAGGACTGATTCGGGGTCTTGGCGACGACTTACCGCCAATGTTAAGGCAGGATCATTACACTTAGGGAGCTGACGACTCATAATGCGACATTCAGACTCTTTATCACGCTTATAAGCACCTAAGCCTGCAATCGCGTAATAACAAATTTCGGTCATCGGCACATAGACAATGCCCATTATCGGTCGATTGTGTTCAACTAACGCGATAATCACTGAGAAATCACCACTACCAGCAATAAATTCGCCCGTGCCATCTAAAGGATCAACTAACCAATATCGCTCCCAATGCTGCCGAGTCGCGAAAGGGATATTGGCATCCTCTTCCGATAAAACGGGAATATCAGGCGTTAATGCCTGCAATGCAGAAGTAATAATATTATGCGCAGCAATATCAGCCGAAGTCACAGGCGTATTATCTGACTTAGTCTCTTTCTCGAATGTCCCTTTCAGATAGATATCGCGGATCTCCTTACCCGCCACCATCGCAATTTCAATGACCTGCTCAACATAATCTTCTGGCTTCATAACTGCTCCAACAGCCTATTACTTACTACTTTACGACTCAAAAAATTTAAAAAGAGTACTGATTTTCTTATTATAGTTTTAGGTATTTCTGAGCTAAAAACAAGGCGCTTACGCTTCTTGATTCGGAAAAATCTTCCTGTTCTAGCAATGCTTGCCATTGTTCAATCGGCCAAGGTACAAGCTCTATCGGTTCTGGCTCATCTCCCTCTAGCTTACTTTCATAAAGATCTTCGGCAATAAAAATCTGCATCTTACTGGCAAAATATCCTGGAGCGAGACTCAACTCCATTAGATGGGTCAACTTTCTGGAGCCATAACCAATCTCTTCCTGTAACTCACGATTTGCCGCCTCATGGGCCTCTTCCCCCGGATCAATTAAGCCTTTAGGAAAACCAAGCTCATAAGAGTGAGTGCCTGCCGCATACTCACGACCTAACAATAATGTGTCACGGTTTAGCACAGGAACCACCATCACAGCACCGCGATTATTGCCCTTCATTCTTTCGTAATATCGCTCGACCTGATTAGAGAATTTCAGGTGCAACTGTTCAATTTTAAACAAACGACTCTGAGCAACTATTTCTGCTCCTAGAATTTCTGGCTTCTTGTCATTCATGAAAGTCCCTGACTAAAATTGGTATTTCGTATAATCTTACTACATATGCTCAAATTTCTTCAAAGAACGCAAACTGAATTCGTATATATATGCCAGCATTAACAATCATTCTAACAACCGCAGACAGCAAACTTTGATAAAAACTAACAATTAAGGATTTGGGCTGAAATATGTTTCCTTGGAATAAGATTGATACCGTATTACTTGATATGGACGGTACCCTACTCGACCTGCATTTCGATAATCATTTCTGGCTGCAAATTGTCCCTAATGAACTCAGTCGTCAAAGGGCTATCAGCACACAAGATGCAATGAAATTAGTTGAGTCGGCTTATGGCAAAGTATTTGGTACTCTAGAGTGGTATTGTTTTGATTTTTGGCAGAAGGAATTGGGATTAGACATCTTAGCTCTACATAAAACCTCGGCAGGTAAGATTAAGCTAAGGCAAGACAGCATGCCGTTTCTTGTCGCTCTTGAGTCACAAAACAAATCACGAATCTTAGCCACCAATGCCCACCCCAACAGCTTAGCGTTAAAGCTTGAACAAACAGATTTAGGCTTAGGTTTAGATCAGATGATCTCAAGTCATGAAACCGGTTACCCCAAAGAACACCCTGTTTTTTGGCAACACCTATTCAAACAATTCTCTTTAGATCCAGCACGCTGCTTGTTCATCGACGACAGCGAAGCAATTTTACACGCATCTAAAGAGGCCGGAGTTGGCTATCAACTTGGAATCACCAACCCCGACAGCCAAAAACCACACAAGGTTTTTCATGATTTCCCCGCTATTGGAGATTTCCATCTTTTGCTAGATGACCTGTTAGCAAAATGAGTTTTCAGCCGTTCAAATGAACGCCAATGACATTTTCTATTCATGACGCTCCCTTTGTTTTCTACCAAATAATAAAACGATTTTTCACCACAGAGCGCTGCGCTTCACGGAGATCTCGAAGAAAAGCTGGAATTTGCTATTGATTTTCTCCGTGGTAAATAGCTTTGTTTGTCTATTTGTTATAGTGATGCAAAATGATCATCCACTTTGATTGTATCTTCCTTGCTAGGTGATAAAAACTAGCCAAATTTAGTAAGATAGCTAAAACGCAACCAGTAGTTGACAAAATAACAACTGAGCTTGCTAGTCTGCAACCACCTAGTTTTCTAAGCTGGCGACTCAATTACACATCAGGGAAGTATCTTATGATTTTAGCAGAAAAGATTATCAGGTTAAGGAAACAACTAGGTTGGTCGCAGGAAGAGTTAGCGGAAAAAATGGCTATATCTCGACAGTCAGTATCTAAATGGGAGAGCACTAATAGCATCCCAGATTTAAATAAAATTATTAAACTGGCCGACATTTTTGAAGTTTCAACTGACTTCCTACTTAAAGATGAATATGAAGCTAATAGCTACAGCGATGAACCTAAACCATCAAACCTTAAGCAAGTCAGTTTAGAGCAAGCCACACAATACGTTAACAGCAAAATACAAGAAGCAGCGTTGGTAACAAAAGGCGTAGTTTTGTCTGTTTGCTCTGCAATACCTCTATTTTTCTTTCTGGCAATGGCTGAGAGCCAACGAGTGGGTATAACCGATGATGTAGCTACCACTATAGGATTGGTGTGCGTGCTGATGTTAGTTGCAACGGCAGTCAGCTTTTTTATAAAAACCAACCAATTTAAAAATGATACCAGCGCGATTGAAAACCAAGATTTTGAACTGGCTTATGGCGTTCACAGTATTTTTAGCGAGCGACTAATAGCATATCAACCTAGCTATAACCGCAGCTTGTCCATCGCGGTTAGTCTGTTTATTTTCAGCTTTGTACCACTGATAGTCGTCAACCAGTTTTTTGATACTCCAGGAATGACGTTAATGATGATAACCGTCCTGTTATTAATGGTATCAGCAGGACTATTTATCATCATCCCAGCATCAACAAAGTTCGATGCATATAACCGTATTCTACAAGATAAGGGATTAGAAACAGAACAAACTAGACGCAGCAAACGTGCAGAGAAGCTGGCCGCTTTTTATTGGCCATTATTAATAGCAATTTTTCTAGGATGGAGCCTTTGGACCATGGATTGGGGCATCACTTGGATTATTTGGCCCGTAGGTGCAATACTCTTTGCCGCCTTGGTAGGCTTAATGGAATTATTAGAGAAGCCTCAAAACAGCTAAATCGATCAATGAGTGCAATCGTTTAACCCCACAAATCGTTAATGGCGTTCGAATGAACGCCAAATACATTTTTATCCGTTAGCCATCCCCCTGAACTCACTCTTGTTGCTAATAGTCGAATCTAATTTGATAACTTTTAGCTGAGTGTGTATTGGGTAGGTTGTTGAAGCTCGAACCTTCATGGTTACTTATCGCCTCCAGCGGGGCAATGTACAGATGCTTCTGCGAGACGCTGTGAAGCCATCCCTACCTAAAAGCCAGTTCAGCATCCAGCTTCTCGTTCGTAAACTTGAAGCTTCGCTTCACTCACCGTCCCACAGAAGTAGCTACATGTGAGCCTGCTGCAAGCAATAGATACATTTAAAGTTATGGTATTAAACTACGGACAAAGGGGTCGTAGCCAATAGCCTTCTAAGCATTGTCAGATTATTTATGACTCTTCACTCTAATCGAAGAGATAAACACTCAGGTGTGAATGCGGCTGTGACCTTCCGTGACAGGGACGTCACGGTAGAGCCCACAGGGATTGTGCTTGCGGCGTGTCACAGAAGTATTTACACATTCAGCGAGCCGCAGGCTATAAGTAGCAATTACTCCATGCCATTCAATAAGCTGAATAGACTAAGTCTGAAAATGGTTTATTAAAAGGTACTTAAAACTTGTTACCTGACAAGGTCATAATGACGTGTCACAGAGGTATTTACACATTAAGCGAGCCGCAGGCTATAGATTAATTAGAGGGTATGGTTACCTATAAACTATCTAATACCAAACCAGCCCAATGGAACCAGTAAACCTAACCCAAAAAGATACTTCAAACTTGCTATCAGACAAGTTAGCTAATCTCGCAAGTTGAACCCCCTTTCTTGCACTAAAAGGGGATTCTACCTTGGTAACTAATTGGATAATAACCTTGGCTGTCTTTCTTACCTAAGAATGCTAGGGCTTTCTTCAGATCTGCTGGTTGAGATGAAGTCTCTTTTATTTTTGCCGAAACCTGTACCATCTTATCCGCTTTGACCAATACTGTGCCATCAAGACCCAGCTTGTTCATCTCTTCGTCTGATCTCACTTTGATGTTGCCATCTTCACAGCTAAGTCCTAGCTCGATATCACCCAAGGGGTAGTTACCGAATTGATTTTTCACCTGAACATGGTTAAGAAATACTTTGCCATTGAGCTGTTCACACCAAGGTGTTCCCTGCTGCAGCGTATCGACAAACAGGCTAACGTCCCCATTGATTACAGTACGGAAAGGTAAACGTGCTTTGCCTAACAGAAAACTGCTTGGTGCCTCGAACCTTAGTCCTTTTACATCGATACCACTCATAGAGACAGTAACCAATCCTTTGCCGTTTACCGCTGAAGCACGATTACCAATAACAAAATCTAATTTGGCTTCGCCTAAGAAAAGACTCCACGGGCTTAATGTCCATTGTGCTTGCTCGACTTGTCGCCCTTGTATATTGAGGGTTTCAACCTTGCCTGACCATATAGAGCCAGAGACCCCTGTGAGTGTGACATTACTTGGCAACGGGGCCAGTTTAACGGCGATACTTGCCGGAAACAGTGCGACCATAAAAACCAGATAAATCGCCACACCTAGAATAATCTTTTTCGTTAAATTCACTACAACACCTTCATTAAAACCATCAGCTCTTTACTGTGAAAGCTGAATACGGCGAACCTTAACCAAACCTGGCAGATCGGACTCTGCAAGGTCGATACTATCCAGCGATAACCCTTTTACCTGTACGAGTTCATTCAAATAACCCAGTAAAGAATCGAAAGGAACATCATCCATCCAAATTTGTATCTTATTGCCCTGAGGTTGCATACGAGTGATCTCAAGACCAAAGGTGCCAGCAGTCTGGTTCACTGCAGCGCTTAAGCTACCTTTAAAGCTCTTCTGATTGCCACTTTGCTCTAGACCCGCAATTTTATTTGCAGTCTGCTTAACAAAATTTAAGGTGTTTTGTTGAGCCTTTAAGCCGCGTTCAGCATCTGACTCGGCATTGACGATTGGAGTCCAAATCCCCCAATACAAAATTGCTAAAAGTAAAAATCCGCCACAGGTTCCAACCAGTTGCTGCTCTCGTAAGATCAGTCCGCTCCACCAAGCTTTCAGATTCTCCATCTTATTTACTCCTCAGCGTTAGTGTACTGGTCACAGAGTCTTCACCGCTGTTCATTGCGCCAGAATCAAGCTTATAAGACGCAGAGACGATGGTTTTAAACTGTTCGACCTGAGCGTAGCTCTTCGCGGTCACCTGCATTCTTAATTCGCCACGGGCACTATCAAAGCGCAAGGTTAATGGCTTTAACTCTGGCACTTGGGTAAAGGCTGGCTCTAGGCCTTGCAGCATGGTGAAAAACTCACTGCCACCGCCACTGCCCTGCATGCTCCGCAATTTTTTATCCATCTGAGATCTCAGATTTACAATTCTGGAACTGCCAGGAACAGCTTGCTTGTATATCGCTTCACTTTCCGCCTTCAGTCTGGCTTGTTCAGTGTTCATTTGGTGTATATTCAGGCCCTTATTCATAAGGCCTAGCACCAAAGCAACGCCAATCACAATGGCAACATTACGCCATAAAACTAGGTTTTTACCATAATCACGCTTGGGTGTATAAATTCCCGATAATAGGTTTAATGGCGCAGAAAGTATTCCTTTGGCCAACACTAACATCGGTAATTCAAGGGCTTGAGGTTTAATATCGGTGCCAGCAAATGCAAGTTCACTGTGTCCCGCCACTGTCACTTGGGTCTCTTGCCCTTCAGGAAACATTTTAGGCAAGACTAGATCCAACCAATC
This sequence comes from Shewanella hanedai, assembly GCF_007197645.1. Lineage (GTDB taxonomy): Bacteria > Pseudomonadota > Gammaproteobacteria > Enterobacterales > Shewanellaceae > Shewanella > Shewanella hanedai. The sequence goes on along the minus strand of NZ_VKGK01000037.1, from coordinate 33,984 downwards.
CCGCGTTAAACTGACACCAGAGCCTTCGCCAGTTCTGACTAAATACTCTTCGTTAAACTGAATTGCTGCCCACTGACAACCATCAAGAGGCAAAGCCAAGCAGTCCGGTACAATACTTTTGACCTTGAGATCTGCATCACTTAACCAACTCATCCAGTCTTGCATCTGCTGATGGGCAACAACTGCAACACTCAAGGCACCATCGGTACGAGGACCGGGCACAAAATGCAGCTTATCGACATTTTCAGCCAGAGACTCTTCAAGCATAAATGGTAGCGCCTGAATTGCTTGACGCTGGCCTTTTTCAGGCAACTCTACTGAGGTTAACGTGATCGCTGATGATGGCACTAATACGTCCACAGGACGGTTACCCGCACGCTCAGTTAAGCTTGCCAGTGCTGCCGCATCTTTGACTTCACCCGAAGCAATAATCTCTTGCTCTTGCTCGGACCACACCAGCCAAGAGCAAGCTTGCTCTGAACTTGCCCCTAAGCGAATAAATAATCTTTCACTCACATTCATTCTCCACCTATCTCATGGCATTGTGCCAATAAGACGTCATTATTTTTATTCTGCCAGTCACGCACCAGAATGGCTATTTCTGTCCGCCAAACTGCCGGGTCAATATATTGAAACCTGCACCTTCAGTCTTAATCACGCTTTCTAAACGAAATACAGCCGTATCGACCTTCGCACCGGCCTCAAGTAGAAAGTAATGGCTATTAACCACAAAACTGGAACCTAAGGCCGCATCTGCAGCCAACAAGCTGACAACTGATGAGTTTTCTTTAAAATCTTCTATTGTTTCAAAACCATCGCCAGGGCGCTGATTAATAATGCTTTCAGCTTCACTCACTGACATCTTGTCATTAAACATCCCAGCTAGCAGCGCTGCTTGCTCAACCTTAACGGTATTCACATTCAACAACTGACGGTCATCGCCGGGGATCACGCAAATATAGGGTAACAACTTAAGATAGATATCTTGGGAGTAGCCCATCACGGCTCTGAGTTCACTGCGATGGTTCATCAAGGTATTCGCAGCTCGATAGGGCACATTACGTGACTCATACTCAGCATCTTCTGCGCCGAAGGGGCTCGCCGTTGTGTCTTCATCGAGATAATCTTTCAAGGTATGAGTGAGACGCTCAGCAGAAAACTCATCCATGCCTAAGGCCACTAACAAGCCTTTGTATTGTGTCGCTGCTAACGGAAGTTTGGGCTGACCGTTGCCATTGGTTTCATTTTTAGTATCTACGGACAAAGAATTCAGATTAAAACAAGCGCGCATGTCGCTTATTTTACCGGCTATCTCTCCATGCTCCGCTGGAAAAACCACATCAGCTTGTGCCCAATACTGCTGCAGATGAACTCGACCTTCAGAATCATCTAAATCTTGCTTTAACACTTTTTTGGTCAGCTCTTCAGCAGACAACGCATACCAATATGCCTGATCATATTGAGCAAGGTTTAGGGTGCGGCGCATCGACAATTGATTACGGCTGTTAATATTGGTTGCGATAATCGCCACCATTGCCACGATAAGCAGCACCACAATGAGGGCAACGCCTCGCTGTTGCTTCGGCAGCTTACCCATTACCATTCCCCTTATCACGACCATTTTCGTCACTACCGCTGCCACTACCGCTACCAGTACCGCTGCCACTACCGCTGCCACTACCGCTGCCACTACCACTGCCAGTACCGCTGCCGTTACTGTCGCTACCGGAACCAGGCTTGGCACCCACTGGCAGTAAAAACTTACGCTGGATCTTACCTAGCCCTTCAAGTTCAATTTCCATGGCTATTGCTTTAGGTAATTCAGCGCCATCAACCTTTCGTTCCCATTTTTCATTTACAAAAAAGGAGTATTCCACCGAGATCACATCACGCATCACAATGGTTTTTATCGGATCGCTGCCAAATTCTGGTTCAGGGTAGGGGTAATACCAACGCTCAAGGTTATTTTCTCGCACCACATAGGCAACGGATTGAATACTGCCTCTTGGCAAAATGCCATCTGGATTTAACCAACCTAAGCGGAAAAAGACTAAGGCTTCAGATTCAGAATCTAAAATGTCTGAACCCGTTTGGAAAACACTTGTTCCTCTGCCACCATCAACTAAACGTGGCGTACGTGCAACCATCTGGCCGAAATCTCGCTCTAAAGCGCCAAAACCTTGCTGCATCGCCTTAAGCTTATTAGAGAAATCTTTGGTGACTTCATCGTTATGCATCACTGTTTGTAGCACCGCATTAGAGGCGAGCCCTAGCATGGCAAATATCGCAATGGCCACGAGCATCTCAAGCAGGGTAAAACCCGCGCTGCTATTTTTCTTGGTTGAGCACATAACTACTGACCTGAGCGGCAATACGTTCGTAACGTTGATCTTCACTGACACTAACACGTATCATTCGAAATTTATCGTCGGTGGTCTTCACCACCTCTTTACGCCAATACCAGTCTTTACCAGCCAGTTCTGTCTGACCTTCTTTCTTACCAATATCGGGAAATTTAGTCTCTAATCTAGCGTCGACCATCACATTATCAGCCACCCATTGGGCGTAGGTACGCTGCTCTAAGATGGGCATGTTCGCCATCTGTTCACCTAAACTTTTGGTGATTGAGACCGCCGCAATCGAAAAAACGGCGAGCGCCACGATAACTTCAAGTAAGGTCATCCCTTTGGCTTTACTGCTGCCGTTTGTAGTTTTAGCGATCATCGAAGCCATCCTCTCTCCCCAGAGTTAACCGTCCCAATGCATCACCTACCACTAACGCTTCAACCTCTTTACCCTCATCATTGTCACTAACAAACATCAGCTCGAATGCACTCATCTCTCCACTTGGAAATAACAAGATCTGCGGCTCAGGAAACTTCTTTTTATCCTCTTCTGATTTTTCAATCAGTGGCTCTTCAAACCAAGAGTCCTGCTCTTCATCGTCCTGTACCAATGGCAATCCATCAAGCACCAGATCAATGCGCACTCCGGGCTCCATTTGTCGCTCACCTAAAATTCTATCCTTGGTCAGCGGCTTCCATTTACCTTCGTCATACACGACGTATTTATAACTCTCTTTCTCGACCACAATGCCGATGAAATGGCCACTCAGTACCGTCTCATCGAGCACCATTTCTGTGGCTGCCATAAACTGTTGAGCCGTTTTCTCAAGCTCACGTTTCTTGTCGGCACCACTCATGCTCATCGTCACAGCAGAAGCGGCCATTCCCATTAAGAGAATGACCAATAACACTTCCATCAAGGTAAAGCCTTTTTGATGTGTATCTCTCATCAAATAACAGCCCTGTGCGTCATCATTGAGTGGGAATTAATCGAGAATTCAGTGATTACTGAAAATTCTGCAGATTCCAGTTACCGATATCATCTTCAGTACCCGCTTGACCATCTGGACCCGCGCTGAAGATATCTAACTTACCGTTCTCACCTGGGCTCAATAACAGGTAATCATTTCTCCATGGGTCCTGTGGCAGACGCTTCACATAACCATCGTCACGGTAGTTGCGTGGCTCTGGTGAACCAGTTGGCTTTTGAGTCAATGCTTCTAAGCCTTGCTCTGTCGTTGGGTAAATACTGTTATCCAACTTATACATATCCAATGAGTTTTCTAAAGCCACGATGTCTGAGACGGCTTTTTGAATATCAGCTTTGTCTTTGTTACCCATAAGGTTAGGCACAACCATAGAAGCCAAAATGCCCAAAATAACGATAACAACCATGACTTCAAGTAACGTAAAACCTTGCTGTTTATTTCTCACTTTCATCGATACTTCCTCTTGAAAACAGTGTGCATCCTCCGCGGATGCACAAAATAAAAAACGACCATGAGCGATTATCCGCAGTTAACCACTTATCATGTTATTTAGCTCTAAAATTGGCTGTAGGATCGCCAGTACAATGAACAGTACCACAGCCGCCATACTCACCACTAACAGAGGCTCAAACACACCCAAAGCAATGTTAACATTGGACTCAAACTCTCTGTCTTGGTTGTCTGCAGCCCGTTCCAGCATCTGCTCTAACTGACCACTTTTCTCACCTGATGTGATCATATAGAGCATCATTGGCGGGAAAAGTTTCGTATTCGTTAGCGCAGCACCTAAACTTGTTCCTTCACGAACTCGAGCAGTAGCCTCTTCAACCGCAGCTTTAACTCTGACATTCACCAAGACTTCACTGGCAATGCGCATGGCATCCAATAGCGGTACAGCACTGGCGGTTAAGATGCTTAACGTACGTGCAAAGCGCGCAGTGTTAAGGCCTTTACTGACTCGACCGATAACTGGCAAAACAAGCAAGGCTTTATCGTATTTCATGCGATAAGCAGGTTTAGTTAGCATCTTTTTAAACAGCGCAAATAAACCGATCCCAACGCCTAAGACGATGATGCCGTAATCTCTGATAAAATCAGAAGCGGCGATCAGCAGTAAAGTCGTCCAAGGTAGATCTTGTCCCATATGTTCAAACTGGCCCACCACTTCAGGCACTACGGCCGCAAGTAAAATTGCGATAACACTGATAGCAACCACAGTGAGCACGATCGGATAGATCATCGCTTGTGTCATCTTACTCTTGAGTTGTTGACGACGTTCGGTGTAATCGGCCAAGCGGTTCAATACCACTTCCAAATGGCCAGATTTTTCACCCGATGCCACCATCGCGCGATACAAATCATCAAATATATGGGGGAATTCGGCCATTGAATCGGCCAAACTATAGCCCTCGACCACGCGGGAACGAACCGCCATGATCATACTGGCTAATCTATCTTTTTCACATTGTTGGCCAACCGCTTTTAGCGCTTCCTCAATCGGAAGGCCTGCTGCCACCAATGTTGCAATTTGACGAGTGATGAGTGCCAGTTCGGCAACTGAAATGCCACGCTGAAAAAAGCTCTTCCCACTGGACTTTGCCTTGGTTGCTTTCTCGATGACTGGCGTGATCTCCAACGGCATCAAGCGCAGCTCTCTTAACTGACCTCGGGCATGGCGGGCTGTATCAGCCTCCATCACACCTTTTTTCTGTTTACCCTTATTATCTAATGCCTTGTACTCAAATGCTGGCATGACTACCTCTCCATATCTGAACAAAGCAGTAAAGCAGAGATAGTTTGTTTATTCTGACTATCTAACAAGCCATATTCAAATGCTGGCATCATCAGCTTACTCCTCACGGGTGACACGCAACACTTCTTCTAAAGTCGTTTTGCCCGCCAGTACTTTACTCATCCCATCATGTCGAATACTCGGCGTTTTTTGACGTATATGTCGTTCAATCGCAAGCTCGCCTCGTCCGGTATGAATAAGTTCACGAACATCATCATCAACAATCAATAATTCATGAATACCGGTTCGCCCACGGTAACCGTTATGGCCACAGCTCTTACAACCTTCGGCACGATAAATAATTCGAGTATCGTCCTCTGACATACCTAGCAGAGCACGTTCGCTTTGATCAGGAGTATGCTCAGACTTACATTCAGAACATAAGGTACGGATCAATCGTTGTGCTAACACACCAAGTAGACTCGAAGACACAAGGAAAGGCTCTACGCCCATATCTTGTAATCGGGTAATCGAACCAGAAGCTGTGTTTGTATGCAGTGTCGATAACACCATGTGACCCGTCAATGATGCTTGAACCGCAATTTGAGCAGTCTCTAAGTCTCGGATCTCACCTATCATTACCACATCAGGATCTTGACGTAATATGGCGCGTAAGCCGCGAGCAAAGGTCATATCAACTTTAGTGTTAACCTGCGTTTGACCCACACCTTCTAACTCATACTCAATCGGATCTTCCACCGTTAGAATATTGGTATCTTTAGAGTTAAGCTCTGTTAAACCGGCATACAAGGTCGTACTTTTACCCGAGCCAGTAGGACCGGTCACCAAAATGATGCCATGAGGTTTACGAATTAACTCTTCAAACTGCACCTGAACCGCATGGGTCATGCCCAATTGAACCAGATCTAAGTTACCCGTGTTCTTATCGAGTAGACGTAACACTACTCGCTCACCATGGCTTGATGGCATGGTCGACACACGTACATCCACCGCACGACCTGCAATACGCAATGAGATACGACCATCTTGTGGTACACGTTTTTCGGCAATATCGAGACGCGCCATAACCTTGATACGTGAAACAAGCAGCGATGAAAGCTTACGATTCGGCTTGAGGACTTCTTTTAGCACACCATCGACACGGAAACGCACAACCAGCTGCTTTTCGTAAGTCTCGATGTGGATATCCGATGCTTCCTCTTTAATGGCTTCTGATAACAAGGCGTTGATCAACTTAATGATCGGCGCATCATCATCGCCCTCTAACAGATCTTCTGTTTGAGGCAACTCTTCGGCCAAGGTAAACAGATCCATCTCATTGCCAATATCCTCCATCATTTGTTGGGCTTCAGAGGAGTTAGCTTGATAAGCCTGGGTTAATTTAGTTTCAAACGCGGCAGGTTCGAGCTCGACTATTGGAAGGTTCTGACCGGTATAACGTCGCGCTTCAAGTAAAGCAGTGATAGGAGAGTCTGCCGTATAGAACAGCGTCAGCGCATTGTCTTTCTTATCGATGACGACCTTGAAACGGTGAGCAAATGCGAAAGGCAGACGCTCCCTGCTGTTAGAGTGAAACACTTCATCGGTTTCACTCTCCGCGACTAAGCCTAGCTCATCACTAACCAGAGCCAGCTCATCAATCTGAGAAATTTGAGCTTCACTCATTGGCACTACCTTCGACAGGAGCAACATCGCTTGCAGATTCAGGCTCTTTATTCTCAGAAATGGTCTTCAAAGTAGAGTCTGTTTTACGCATCTTAGTCTCTAAACCTTTGCCTTCTTTGTAACGCTCAAGAATGTCATTCACTTCTGGTGGTAAATACTCAGACTGATTCCACTCTTCGAGTATAGGCACATCGCTATTTGGCATCAGGTTAATACCACGCTCCTGCTGCTCAAGCTGTATCGCTCTGAAATAATTATATTTACGACCAGCTATGCCTTCCATTGTGATGCCATCACGAATAATGGTTGGCTTGATAAATACCATCAAGTTAGTCTTTTTCTTTCCGCTCGATGAAGACTTGAACAGGTGACCAATAAACGGAATATCACCGAGGAAAGGAACTTTCTGCACACTCTCCTGCACCTCTTCTTTGATCAAACCACCTAAGACAACAATTTGACCAGAATCGGCCATTACAGTAGTCGTAAGACGACGAGTTGCGAAAGTCACGTCGACGCCGGTTTTACCGTTAATGCCTGACACTTCTTGTTCAATCGTTAGCTTAACTGAATTACCTTCGTTAATTTGAGGTACGACTTTAAGCTTTACACCCACCTCTTTACGTTCAACCGTTTGAAAAGGGTTACTGTTACCATTACTTGAGTTTTGGCTACCCGTAAGAATAGGCACCTCGTCACCGACGATAAATGACGCTTCTTGGTTATCCAGAGTCGTGATAGACGGCGTTGCTAGTACATTTGATTTAGTATCGCTCGACACTGCTTGGATAAGTGCACCGAAGTCACCCATCGCTACACCCCATGCCATGCCGTTAACTTTACCTAGCGCTTGCGCAAGTAAGGTAATGTCACCCGGTGTATCTGGGTTATCAGTACAGGTTTGATTATCGCCTGAGCCACTACAGGTCTGAGATGCTTTTTGATCTCTTGCGCTCCACACACCTGCGCCAATCTCACCTATGGTTGGGCCTAAATTATTAAACTGAGTACCACCGCCTGCAGCCGTAGCCCACTGCACACCAAAACCGACATCATCGCCTTCGGCAACTTCAACGATAATGGCTTCAACCAATACTTGTGCCCGGCGGATATCTAACTGATTAATGACGCTTTCAATGGTACGCATCTGATCTGGTTCAGCGCTGATCACAAGTGCGTTAGTATCGTCATGCGCCATAATGTTGATCTCATTACGACGTTTCTTGCTCCCCGCTTGACCTCCACCACCATCTTTGTCATTGACTAACTGTTCAGCAAAACCAGTCAATACTTCAACCAAATCTTCTGCTTTAGCGTATCTCAGATAACGAACTTTAGTGTTGCCAGTACTGGCCTGCTCTGCATCGAGTTTTTTAATCAAGGTAACAACGCGGAGACGACTCTTTTCATCACCGCTAACAATGACTGCGTTCATGCGTTCGTCTGCTACCACTTTAGGTGCCTGACCCGGCATTTGAGACTTATTACCAGTAGAACGGTATAGGGTGTCGATAATGCGCACTATCTCGCCTGCTGAGGCAAACTCAAGTGGCACAACCTGAACTTCAGTATCACCTTGCTTATCGACGCGGCGAACAATCTCAACCAACTTGTTGACAACTGCAGCACGACCGGAAATCATCAATACATTCGACGGATCATAGTTAACAACATTACCGCCACCGGCATTATCGTTAAGCTGACGCAATAGCGGAGCGAGCTGCTTAGCTTCTGTATTGTAGAGGGCGACAATTCTCGTCACCATCTCGTCACCTAAGCCAGGCGTTTTATCATCGGCCACACGGATAGCCGCAGTTTTAGCGTCTTTATCCTTAATCACCTTGATGATGTTGTTATCCATCTCGACGACGGCATAACCATAAACCTGAAGCACATTGAGGAAGAATTGATAATATTGCTCATCGTCGAGTAAATCATAACTACGGACGTTAACTTTACCGCGTACTGTAGGATCAACAATGATGGTCCTGTTTAGGTTTTTACCAACAATATTGATAAACTCCTGAATATCAGTCCCTTTAAAATTAGCCGCATATTGCTCTGACCAAGCCAGCTGAGGTGCAAGTAACGACGCTCCCATCACAACACCTGCGATTAATTTTCTGCGAATATTCTTCTTATTCATTTTAACTTCCCATAAAGCCTAAGCTGTTTGCCACATACACTCCTCACCAAAAAGCAGAGGGACATGTAAGTTTGCTCTTATTCACATGCACCAAGCCTGACGTGGTGTGTGGCGAATTCAATTATTGTCTTTATTAATTCTTAAGATATTGCATTAATTAGGTAAACTAAACATGACTTCGACCAGTTGTCCGTCACGCTCGACCATCAATGAAATTTCAGTTAACTCCGGCAGCTGTGCCATCACCTCTAATGCCTGACTCATCTCAGTCAGATCATAACCATTTATTGATTTAGCCAGATCATTGCCTTTCAAACCTGACTTTGCAAACAGGTCTCTATCTTTACCTGCATTTAAACGGTAACCCTGCAACTGACCTTCTCTCTGCACTGGCGAGATAGCTAAATAATCGGTCAACTTACTTGGGTCGGCTAAGAGTTCAGCTTTAGATGCCAATACCTCTTCAACAAATTCGTTATTCTCGCGCTTATCCACTTTACGGACTGATTTAGCTTTCTGCAGTTGCCTGTTCGCTTGACCATTAGTCTCATACTTAAGACCGTCTAACATCAAGGTTTCATACCGACCACTGTTAGTAATGATGATACGATCAGCATATACCTCTTTTAAAGAGGCCGAAGTGCCCTTAATTTTATCGCCCAAGCTATAGGTATTTTGACTACCACTTGATGCTATCACCGCCAGACCTTTTTGCTTAGAGGTCGAGGCCACGACACCCGTCAACTGAATTGACAGGGAAGTCTTAGGTGCATCGGTTATTTGCTCTTCTACTGGGGCCGCTTTGGGCTGACTAGACGCCTCATCAGCTTTACCAAAGAGTGATAATGCCTGTAATTGAGAAACACTCACCCGCTTACCCGCACTGATACTTTCAGGGGTAGGGTGCCAGTTTGAGTCTGGCTCGGAGCTAGGAACTAACTTCCATGTAATTTGAGCTAAGAGGTATAGGGTAATAATTAAACCAACCCAAAAAACACTTGTGCTCAAAGGCTTATGTGGAATATCCGAAGCCTTGTTGATAACTTTATCTAATAAATCCATAAAATGTGGACCCTCTGCACAGGCCTCTGTTCTGATTAAGTTAATTTAGCGAGTACAGGCCATGCTAACCTACACTGTTAACAGCAACAAGCCCACAACATTACCTTTATTGGCGAAAAGAGCCCTGATATACTAACTTTACGCGCCAGACATGGCTGTGAAGCCAATCGCTATAATAGGCTATTACTATCAAAATTAGCGATCTTATTATTCAGCTTGTGAGCTTAACCAAGATTAATAGCACCACGGAGACTCGATGACAAAGTCACCCAAAGAAGTCACCTCTATCCGCCTAGATAAGTGGCTTTGGGCTGCACGCTTCTACAAAACACGTGCGATCGCAAAAGAGATGATTAATGGTGGTAAAGTTCATTATAATGGGCAACGCGCTAAATCCAGTAAAGTCGCCGAACTGGATGCAGTCATAAAGTTAAGACAGGGACATGACGAAAAAGAGATCGTCATAATAAAACTGTCAGAACAGAGACAAAAAGCAGCGATTGCACAAACTTTATACTGCGAAACACCTGAAAGCATAGTGAAACGTGAAACCTATGCCGAAGCCAGACGGTTAAATGTACTGAATAATCCGGCTCCTGACCATAAACCAGATAAGAAACAGCGCCGTCAGCTAATACGCTTCAAAGAAGGCTAGCAATTAGCAATCTATACCCCAATATAGTGCTGATGAACTTCTCATCAGTTCACCAATATAATGCGACCCAAAAAGTCGCTAATACCGAATGTAATTGCGAGATAGACATGAGTAAAGATAATTTACACCGCTACCTATTTGAAAATGCCGACGTCCGTGGAGAGTTGGTACAACTTGAGAAGAGCTATCAGGAGGTCATTTCGGCCCACGATTATCCTCCTCAAATTCAGAACTTACTCGGTCAACTGCTAGCTGCAACTTCCTTGCTAACGGCAACCCTAAAGTTCGACGGTGATATCAGCGTCCAACTTCAAGGTGATGGCCCAGTCTCTTTAGCTGTGATCAATGGTAATAATCTACAACAACTTCGTGGTGTTGCGCGCTTTAAAGGCGACATCAGCGATGATAGCGATCTACAGCAGCTATTCGGTAAGGGGCATATGGTGATCACCTTAAGTCCGACTGAAGGCGAACGCTACCAAGGCGTCGTTGCGCTCGATAAACCAACCTTATCAGCCTGTCTTGAAGAGTATTTTGCTCAATCAGAACAGTTACCGACCTCAATAAACTTATTTGCCAACGGTAAACAAGCTGCAGGTATGTTGCTACAAGTATTGCCAAGTGAAGGCGATGATAACGCCCAGTTTGAGCACTTAGAGCAGCTAACCGCCACGGTAAAAGCTGAAGAACTATTTGACCTTGAAGCGGAAGATGTATTGCATCGTCTATACCATCAAGAAGAGGTGCGTTTATTCGACCCAGTAGCAGTAACCTTCTCATGTACTTGCTCTCGTGAGCGTAGTGCCTCTGCAATACGCACGGTATCGAGAGAAGAGATAGACTCTATCCTAGCTGAAACCGGTAAAATCGAAATGGGCTGTGAGTACTGCAATAGCAACTACAGCTTTGACTCAATTGATGTTGCTGCCATATTTAGCAACACTCAAACTCCTGAAGCTAATCCTAAATTAAGTAGCTGATCCACTATCGCTACACAAAAAAGCAGCTCATCATGAGCTGCTTTTTTATTGCCTATTAATTGATATCAATAAAGCACCATCGTCAGATAGCCCAGAACGAGCACTATCATCGAAGTAAGCGCATAAGGAACAGGATACCCCACTGCAGGTATATCGCTTTGACACGCCTCCTGAGCTCCTTTCATCGCTGGTGTGCTATTACGACCGCCCGCACACGCTCCCGCCAATATAGCTGGATTCATCTTGCGGAAATAGAAACCGTATATCCAAGCAAGAACTGGTGGAACTAATGCAGCAATTAACCCGAGTATGGCGATCTTAATCACCACGGTACCTTGAAATGATGCCAAGATTTTTGGGCCAACCGTTGCCGCTAATACTGCAACAAACAAACTCAAGCCGATATCTTGCAAGAAGCTTCTCGCTCCCTCACTCATGGGGCCACCAAAGGCTGGGTTACGGGTTCTCAAAAATGAGAAGATAATCCCCGTCAACATACAACCAGCAGATGTGCCTAGCGCAAAGGGAATACCGCCAACGGTGACACTCAAATGGCCACAGATATAACCAATCAATAAAGATAGTGCTAAATAGAAAGTTTCAGTCAGCGTGCTCTCAACAATCGGATTACTGTTAAGCTTCTTCCCTACCTGCTTAACGCACCAATCTGATCCAGCTACACGAATAACGTCACCCACTTCAACCACCGTCTGTGGTAAAACAGGCAGCTGATGCCCTTGTCTAAACAAGGCTTTGAGATAGATACCAAACCCAATGTCAGTGCTTATTTCTTCAATGGTTTTTCCAGTGAATTCCGACTTACCAAGATGAATATCCGCCACTTCGATATCAACATTACGGGCCCTAGGTTCATCCACTTCAACACCGACGGTAGACTCACCACCTTCGATCAGCAGATGATAATTCCCTCGCACACCAATGATGTCACCAAGCGCAAGTACTGGATTATCCGCAGCATCTAGCACTTCATCGCCACGTACCACTTTCAAGACAGCGGCATGGGGATAACGGTGGAATAGTGCCTCGACACTTTGGCCGACTAACTCTTGATGATCAACTCGGTAGGCGCGAATATCCAAGGGCAACACCCCAAGATTTGAAAAACCACTGGTACTCGGCAGCGCTTCTGTATCATCGCCAGAACCAAACTCCGCTTCCGCATCCTTTCCTGCTTTTACCGGATCGACACCCGACATCGCAGGTAGATACTTGATAAGTAAAATAATGAAAACGCTTGAAAGGATATAACTGATGGCATAACCCGCAGCAATGTTGGCACTGACTTGATCTAACGTCATGCCCGCTGGAGCTTTAAACGCACCAGAATCAATCGCCGATTGAGCTACCCCCATCACAGCTGTAACCGTGTAACTTCCCGAGATAATCCCCGCCGCATAGCCGGGCGCTAAACCCAATAGTTTTGAACCAAAGAAAACAATAAGAAAATTACTGAATACCACGATAAGACCGATAACCACAAAATCCAGCCCACCTCGGGCTAAACCGGAGAAAAACTGCGGTCCGACTTTCATGCCAATAGCATACATAAACATCATCAGGAAAATATCAGAGACCAGCCCAGGCGCATCGATTCTCAACCCATAAATAGAAAATGCCGTTAATGCGATAGTAACGCCAACCACCAGAGTGCCCGCTGTTGAGCCTAAATTGACGCCTTTAATGGTGATTTTCCCCAAGGGATAACCGATAGCAATGCTCAAGAAGAGAAATACAAAGGGATTATGAGCGATATAGGTAAACAGGAAAGTAAGTAATCCAGCAGCGTCTTGTATCGCTGCCGTTTCGATAGTTTCAGCAGCCAAAAGGTTAGTAGAAAATAGTGAAATAAATAGTGTCAGTAACAACGCCCAGCGTTGCGTCTTTACCCAAAGGGAGATTTTACCCAAAAAAGAGGTATTCATTATCGTTTCCCGTGTTGAAAAAGATGGACCAAACGTCTATACCCAAGCAACCTACTGCATGTTGAAGTTGTTTGGGTATATTCAGCTTTATGGAAGATCATCGTGTAAAAAGGACATGGTCAATATGCCCTTCTTACAAAATGCGATAGCACCTCTGATGTCAGCGGCACTAACTCTTTGAAACAGGAATAGGGCCGTTTAGCACAGCCCCTTGCTTCATCAACCGTGGTTAAACCCTGCAGATTCCTCTTGATCACTATTGTGTGAGATAGGATGTTTAGCAAAAAACTCCACACAATGTTTAAGATCGTTAACCAGCAAATCCGCTTGATCTCGGCTAAAGCCATGACGAACCAAAATGCGCATGATGACGAGATCTTCTCGCTTAGGCGGCATTGCATAAGCGGCAATTTGCCAGCCTCGTGAGCGAATGCGATCAGAAAGATCGTACAGGTTAAACCCTGGATCAACGCCCTCTTTCAAAGCCCAACTCATTGCTGGAATACCACCATTACCATCATAGATGATTTCGAACATGCCCAACTTTTCAATCTCAGCAGACAGGTAAACAGCGGTGTCATAACATGCTTGATGGATCTTGCGATAACCCTCTTTTCCTAAGCGTAGGAAGTTATAGTATTGCGCAACAATCTGGCCACCTGGGCGAGAGAAGTTCAATGCGAAGGTCGGCATATTACCGCCTAAATAATTCACATTGAAGATAAGATCTTCGTCTAAAGCTGAAGCATCACGCCATACAACCCAACCTACTCCCAATGGGCTTAGGCCAAACTTATGTCCAGATGCATTGATTGATTTAACACGTGGTAAGCGGAAATCCCATATAAGGTCTGGGTCGCAAAATGGTGCAAGGAAACCACCGCTGGCAGCATCAACGTGCATAGGAATATCTAAGCCAGTGTCTTTCTGCAATTGATCCAAAGCATCATGCACGGCTTGAACAGGCTCATACTGACAGGTAAATGTCACACCCAATGTAGGGACGACGCCAATGGTGTTCTCATCACAGCGTTTAATCACCTCTTCAGCAGTCATGATTAAACGATCGCCTTCCATTGGGATTTCACGTAACTCAATGTCCCAGTAGCGAGCAAATTTATGCCAACATACTTGCACAGGGCCACAGATCATATTCGGTTTATCAGTTGGCTTGCCTAACGCCTTCATCTTCTTGCGCCAGGCCCACTTAAGCGCCATTCCACCTAACATTGCCGCTTCACTCGAACCCGTAGTAGAACAACCTAAGGTATTTTCAGCATCTGGAGAATTCCACAGATCCGCCAACATATGCACACAGCGAGCTTCAATCTCTGCCGTCTGAGGATATTCATCCTTATCGATCATATTTTTATCGATACACTCGTCCATCAACTGATGCACTTGCTCCTCAACCCAGGTCTGACAAAAAGTCGCCAGATTCTGTCGAGAATTTCCGTCCATCATTAGTTCGTCATGCACCACTTGGTAAGCGTGACGTGGATCGTGTTCCAGCTCAGGCATTTTGTACTTTGGCATAGATTGGGCCAAGTCTGCTGACGAGTAGATGTCATCGAGAAGGTCGTCTCTAACCGTATCCTTTG
The DNA here is from genome assembly GCF_007197645.1 of Shewanella hanedai. GTDB lineage: Bacteria > Pseudomonadota > Gammaproteobacteria > Enterobacterales > Shewanellaceae > Shewanella > Shewanella hanedai. The sequence continues at coordinate 18,845 of NZ_VKGK01000037.1, read as the reverse complement.
AATGAAGAGGCATAAGGTTAACTCCGTTGAAATAAACAAAAAATTAGGTTGTGAACTCATATTGAAGACGTCACAAAACAAAGCTAAAACATCTGCCTTGTGAGTTAAAACGATAGTATGCCTGCTAGCCGAACACGTCAATGCAGTCGAATGTAAAGTTAGATTAATTAAAAATAACCATTTGAAACCAGACTTTATGCCCATCTCAGGCATGTTATATGCAGTAAAATGCAGTCAAACTCACTAAAACAAACAAAATTTCAATCTTTAGTCTTATCCCTCTCATCTTAATTAACCGGCGACAACTAATATTTTCACCATTTAAGCGAAGTTACTCACACATTTATTTACGCTTACGTTACAATCATGAAAAATAGCGCATAAGACGCACAAAAACCAAGCTGGCAAAGACTGGCGCCCATTTCCGACCTCAATAATGGAGACCTTACTAATGGCGGATGGAACACCTCGTACTCACTGCAATCCTACGACGGCACAACTCATCGAAATCGCACTAGCACGCGGTGAAGGCGAACTTACAGCAAACGGGGCTTTAGTCGCTAAAACAGGCGAACGTACAGGCCGCTCACCCAACGATCGATTTATTGTCAAAGAGCCAAGCTCTGAGGCCGATATCGACTGGGGTGCAGTTAACAAACCTTTTGAGCAAGAGGCGTTTACTGCACTATGGAACCGAGTAGAAGCTTACTTAGGTGACAAAGAGTTATTTGTTTCTGAGTTGGAAGTAGGAGCTGATCCTCAACATTACCAGCCAATTCAAGTCACCACAGAAACCGCATGGCACCAGTTATTTGCCCGTAACCTGTTTATCATTCCTGAAGAATTTAATGTTGCTGATAAGCCAGTTTGGCAGATCATCAACGCACCTGGATTTGAATGTGTTCCCGAGCGTGATGGCACTCACTCAGATGCGACTGTTATTCTTAACTTCGCCGAGCGTAAAGTCCTACTTGCAGGCCTTAAGTATGCTGGTGAGATGAAGAAATCAATGTTCTCAGTGCAGAACTTCCTACTACCAGCAAAAGGCGTGCTACCAATGCACTGCTCGGCTAACGTAGGTAAAGATGGCGATACCACACTCTTCTTCGGCCTGTCAGGTACAGGTAAAACCACACTATCAGCCGATCCTAAGCGTTTCTTAATCGGTGATGACGAACATGGTTGGGCACCGGGTGGTGTTTTCAATATCGAAGGCGGATGTTACGCAAAGTGTATCGACCTGAGCCAGAAAAATGAGCCAGTGATCTGGAACGCTATTCGTTTCGGCACTGTGCTTGAGAATGTAGTGATGGATGAAAATCGCATCCCTGATTACACCAACTCAAGCTTGACTGAAAACAGCCGCGCAGCATACCCGCTTGAGCATATTGGCTTACGCATAGAAGAAAACCGTGGCGCCGAGCCCCATGCTGTTGTCTTCTTAACGTGTGATGTGTCAGGTGTATTACCGCCAGTCTCTATTTTGACTAAAGAGCAAGCTGCTTATCACTTCCTATCGGGTTACACGGCGAAAGTCGGTTCTACCGAAATGGGATCAAGCTCTGCGATTCAATCAACGTTCTCGACCTGTTTCGGCGCACCTTTCTTCCCACGTCCAGCAGGTGTTTACGCTGAACTGCTGATGAAGCGTATCGAATCATTCGACAGCCAAGTTTACCTCGTGAATACGGGTTGGACAGGCGGCCCACATGGTGTCGGTAAGCGTTTCGATATCCCGACAACACGCGCTATCGTCGATGCTATCGTCAGTGGTGAGTTAAAAGGCGTTGAAACAGAGTACCTAGAAAAACTTAACTTGCACGTACCTGTTGCAGTTACAGGCGTCGACACTCAGCTACTTAACCCAGTCAACACTTGGGCAGACAAGGCACAATATGCTGAATATGCCCAGCAGTTAGCTGAGAGCTTTACGGCTAACTTCGAGAAGTATCAAGTACCAGATTCGATCAAGCATGCCGGACCTAATGCTTAATAAGGTCTTTTTATTGGCTTAGTTTTAGGCTGATAGCTTTGCGATTAATCCCAGTTTAACTTTGGTTACGCTGGGATTTTTATATCTGTTGTTTGGTATGTGTTGTTTATTGTTTCATTCATATTGAGTGTATTAGTGGTGTTGGGTGGATGGTTTGGGGCATAACTTCATTGTTATCTATCGCTTCCCAGCGGGGGGATGTGCAGGTACCTCTAAGGGACGCTGTGAAGCCATCCTTGGCCGCTCGACGAAAACATCCTGTTTTCAACGCCCTTAGTTGCACCTACACTGGATTTTTAAAGCAACATGATCTCTTCGATTGAACATGTATAAATTAAAAGGTTAGCTATTTGGCTATCGCCTTCTCTAAAGCTGTGATTTTCCAGCTTGGCTCTGTTTGGATATTGTGGCCTGAGATGGTTTCGATGATGTCGATGGCGGCTTGTTGTTTTAAAGCTGGGAAGTGTTGGGTGGTGTAGTTATTATGATGTGACTCGCTTTGCCAGTAGCTGATGACCAGAAAACGGTTTGCTTCATCGTTGAATAGGCATAACTCACCGCCTAACATGCCCTTGGCTTGCTGCATGCCGGGATTCCAGAGCGTTTTTTGCTCCTGAATAAAGGCATCTGCTTTATCTGGGGCGACATAACAATCGGCAATACGGATAAATCCACTCTCGACTCTGTTTTGGTTGTCTTGATTTGAAGCCGGAATGTCCATGACTGCTGATAAATAGGAGACCGAGAGCGCGCTGTAAGTCTCGGCCTGATTGGTTTTATCGGCAATAGGATCGTGAGCGAGTTTCATGAAATTTCTCACACTCTCCATGTCTTGCCAATGAGCCAAAATCATCGCCTTACTGCTAGTCGTCTTACCCTTAACTGACCTCCCCTTAGATAGCTCCCAGCCGCCGAGTTGCGAACGAAAGCCCTCACTGTATACAGTCTCTTTCCAGAGGCTTTGACCTTTCGAAAAAGCAGCCTTGCTGGCCACTGGTACTTCACAACGTATATATTTCGTTATCATCTCTTTCTCGCAGAGTTAGGCTTTAAAAAAGATAATCAATTCTTCGGTGAACGGCTATCCCTGTAAATCCTTCAGTTTCAGCATCATAGTTCTGACCAACTTCAATTCGGTCATAGATGTTTTGAGTCGTGATGAACGTCTCCGCATCCGTCGAGACATAATAAATGGGGCTGCCAGAACAATTCCCTTTAGAACATCCCCCACTCCACTCAACATTCTTATTTACAACGTTAATGTTAAGCATCTCATTGCTGAACTCGAACCAAGCTAAAACACTTATCAACATAATAATAAATATAGGCACCAGAAACTTAGCGATACGAGTCAGCTTCTTAAAGTTCTCATCATGATCTTGCTGCTGCATATATCTACTTTCCTTAAAGTGCTTAACAAAGCCAATATCCACAAGATATAACTAACACTAAATCAAATACAGCCCCAGTTATTCTTTTTATCTATAGAGACATAACAGAAGTTAAGCTATTACGTCATTAAGTAAAGCTATTCAATCTTAGATAAAAATGGCATTTTTCCGGAGCTAAATTCCGCCTTACATATTTCCATGCATCGCCCCCATGGCACTCACCTATATGGTTGGCATCATCAGTGGCAGACTCAGATACCGTTAAGCTCTTAAGGATTTAAAAAGATGAAAAATCGCTTAAAAGTGCTCCGCGCAGAGCGAGATTGGACCCAAGCTGATTTAGCCGAGAAACTCGATGTTTCCCGGCAGACGGTTAACGCCATCGAGAAGGGCAAGTACGACCCAAGTTTACCGCTGGCGTTTAAGTTAGCCAGGCTTTTTGGCGCTTCGATCGAAGCTATTTTCGATGATGAAATTGGGGTTGATGTTGAGCCATCAAATTCATCTCTCGTTTCGTAAACCTTGGCTTAATTTTTATTTGAGATAGCTTTGAGTAGGTTCATTGGTCTGATATTTACGATTAAAGATGTCACCAACAACGAGTTCGGGCTTGCTCAACCTTATCATGCTATTCATAAGGAAGAACGCGACTGCGCACTCGTTATAGCTCAGCAATGTGCGTAAGAGTTTCTGGGTGACGCTGCACTAGCTTCAAAAGAGTAATTGCTTGCCCATTTGGGGCGCTGCGCCCTTGCTCCCAATTTTCTAAAGTACGAGGAGATGTATGAAGCAAACTAGCAAACACACCACGAGACATATTAAATTTCTCACGAAGATTTAATATTTCTTTGGGTGAAATATCAAGTTCGCTAACATCGTTTACATGATGTGTTTTAAGGGTAAGTTTACCCTTTGAATGCTCTTTTGCTTCAACAAGAGCTGAACTTAATTCTACAAATAAATCACGATTGCTCATTACGCCATACCTCCATAAAAGCCTTTAACTGTTTCTTTTGATCTGCGGTTAAATCTGACACTTCACTCTTTCCGTAAATGGTGAGCAAATAGCAACGTCGTTTTTCATCAAGGAAGTAATAGATAACTCGGGAACCACCACGCTTTCCTTTACCTTTACTTGCAACTCGAACCTTTCGTAAACCACCCGTGCCTTGAATGACATCACCCTGCTTTGGATTTGACATAAGCTCAGCTTGGAAAAGTCTAAACTCTTCATCGCTGAGGTGATCAGCACGGTATTTTTCAAATATAGTTGATTCGACAAATATACATTTCATAAATTAAGTGTACGCAATTAACGTATAAGTGGCAAGGCGGGATATGATTTGAGCTAATCGTGGCTGCAGTATCGAAATCCGACATAGACGAACAACTAAATCTTACTAGGCGAGCGTCCTTCACGCCATTAAGAGTGTCCTGATTTATTTCAACTATCTCTTTGATTGGGTTCATTAGGTTGGCTTGGTAGTTGGCTGGTTTGCGGCCAACCATAACTTAACTGTTATCTATAGCCTGCGTCGGTACCGTGAATGGATGCACCTACATCGTGAAGGCAGGATGCCAAGGAACGACCTAACGTGCAGATACTTCAGTGACACGGCGCAAGTATATCTGACCTCCAGGGATGGAGGAAATGCAGAAAAAATGTCTGGAACATTTTCTGCCCTATAAACCTCTACGACAGCCAATAACCTCCATGTTAAACAGCCAGTTCGATATCCCTATCTCTCGCTCGAAGAGTTCCACCTTGTGAAACCTCGCCCTGCTGTCGAAGGTCACTGCCGCATCTACACCCGAGTGTTTATCTCTTCGATTTTGGGTAATGGGTTACGACCCCTTTGTTTGTGTTGCAGACAATAAAGTCTGATCATTTGCATTGAAAGTGTGTCACTTTTATCGGTTTAAGCACGAGTCCGTGGAGAGTTACTGACTAGTTTATACCAAATACACGTCTAAACCATATTCAGAAATCATATTGACTCTTCATTCACTCCCAGTATCGAGCAAAGAAAACAAGACTTCCAACAAATTCACCAAACATAACAACGACACAATCACTGAAATAACGTTGTTACGATGTGAAATCCTCAAAAAAACCTCCTAGGTCAGCTTATGCAATATGCCGCTGAAAGCGGCATAATCTAAAAACACTATGATTCACGTATGAACCTGTAAATATCTTACGGATTTGTATATAACTCATGAAAAGTAATTGACTAGAGCATCAAAAAAACACATGATGACTCATATATAAACCGTTAACCCTCTTATTGATTCATATAGAGAGATTAAAATGCCTAAATCTGTAACCCGATCACATTCTCGTTACACTAAAGAAGCTGTTACGTTACTTTCGCGACTGATCCGTGTTGCAAGAATTGAGCGTAATTTAACAGCCCAGGAGGTGGCTGAGCGATCATGTATCTCCCGAAGCATGCTTCAGCGCATTGAAAAAGGCGATCTTAAGTGTGAAATTGGAGCCGTATTTGAAGTGGCAACCATTCTAGGTATAAATCTATTTAACGCCGAGCAATCCTCATTTACCATGGCAAAGAACATCAGACAAACTGAAGAGAGGCTCACTCTACTTCCTCAAAAAGTCAGAAAAAAGACAAAGGTAATTAATGATGACTTCTAACACTGAATACAATGAAGGGTATGTCTGGATTTGGTTGCCCGGTGAAAACAAACCCGTCGTCGCAGGAAGGATTGAAGCAGATGGTGAAGGACTTATATTCAACTATGGTAAATCTTACTTAAATAGGATTAAGACGACCCCTTCATCAATACCTATCTATTTACCAGAGCTCCCACTAAAATCTGGGCAGATCACCAATTTTACAGGATTAAGTATCCCAGGGTGTATCCGTGACAGCGCACCGGATGCATGGGGTCGCCGCGTGATCATTAACAAGAAGCTAGGATTAAAAGGGGCTGACACTGATACTGCGGCACTGGACGAACTCACTTATTTATTAGAATCTGGTTCTGATCGCATTGGAGCCCTCGACTTTCAGTCGTCAGCAACTGAATATGTTCCTCGAACTGCAAAAAACGTCAGTATGGAAGAACTATTACACTCAGCGGAGCGTGTCGAAAGCGGTGTGCCACTTACGCCTGAACTAGATCAAGCTCTCTACCATGGTAGCTCGATTGGTGGAGCTCGGCCGAAGGCCTTGATTGAAGAGAATGGAACTAAGTACATTGCAAAATTCTCAGCGAGCACTGACTTGTACAGTGTCGTCAAGGCGGAGTTTATTGCCATGCGACTTGCAAAATTAGCCGGAATTGATGTCGCCACAGTTAAATTGGTCAAAGCGGCTAATAAAGATGTGGTGTTAATTGAGCGTTTTGATCGAGAGCACTCCATTCTCACCAACGGCGATGCAGGCTGGACTCGCAAATCTATGGTATCAGCCCTAACTCTGTTTGAACTTGATGACATGATGGCGCGTTATGCGAGCTATGAGGATCTGGCTGACATTATACGCAAACGTTTTATTGATCCCAAAAAGACCTTAAAAGAACTGTTCTCGAGGCTTGTGTTCAATATTCTCTCAGGTAATAACGATGATCATGCCCGAAATCATGCTGCCTTTTGGGACGGTAAAGATTTGAGATTAACTCCGGCCTATGACATCTGTCCACAGGGCAGAACGGGTAATTCTACTGGGCAAGCTATGCGCATTATTGGTGAAGACAATACCAGCCAATTAAAAACATGCTTAGCTGCTGCTTCTAAATTTCAACTTAGTAAAAATGATGCTCTTGAAATTTTTGAGTATCAACAAATGGTGATAACTCAAAATTGGAACACTGTTTGTGATGAAGCCAAATTAAGTGACGTTGATCGCAATTTATTCTGGAAACGACAGTTCTTAAATCCGTATTCTATTGTAAAAGAGTAACAGGTTTAGCTTGGCCTGAACGCCATAGAGCCTATAAGAGGTTCAATTCAAAGAAACAAAGGGGTCGTAGCGAATGCTTAAATCGAAGAGGTAACCTTCTAGTAAATCAGCAGGTGTAGATATTACTGCGAGCTTCCAAAACATGGTGAGGTGCACGTAGTACAACTCTTCGAACGAGAGATAGGGATATCGAACTGGCCGCTTAACAGGGAAGTTATTGGTTTTGGTAGAGCCCACACAGCAGAAAATGTTCCAGACATTTTTCTGCATTTCCACCATCCCTGGCGGTCAGATGTGCTTGTTGCGTTTCGCAGAAGTAACTGCACATACGTCGCTCATACACATTCATCTAATCACGATATTGACGTATCTGACTCATAGGAATTTGGGGAAAACCTTATGTATGTAGAGAACATTCAAAACCTTCATTACACGGTACGTTAACAAATATGCAGATAACCAACTAAAACCTCCCGCTCTTCTCCATGCACTCCGTGGTGAAAATATCTTTTTCTTTTCACTCGCAGCGAAGCGCCCTAGCAGTGAGCTTGCGAACGACCTCGTAGGCACGTAGTGCCGTCCTAGCAGGGCATCCTAGCAGGGCAAAGCCCGCCCTTCTTCCAAGATAAAAGTATCAATAACATATTGAAAGAGATGATTTTTGTGATCGACAACTCAAAAAATCAAATTGTGGCTGGCTCAAATGGATAATACACACCAGTATACTTGAATTAATACTCAATAATAATAACTAAAAATGCAAATGAATCGTCGTAAATTTCTATGTGGTAGCTTAAGTGCTAGCCTGTTAACGCTTGGTTGTAGCAGTTCAAACACCGCCACGAAGCTACTTTCTACCAGTGATAGCAGCAGTAATGGTATGGCCGAAGGTCAGTCTATTCCGCTTAACTTCAATGAAAACCCATTAGGTTTGGCGCCGAAAGCTCAGCAGGCGATCACTCAAGCCTTGCCTCAAGCTTGGCGTTATCCTGATAAAGCCCGTAGCGATTTGATGGCTGCGTTAAGCCAGTCGTTAACCTTAAACGAATCGCAACTTATTTACGGTAATGGCTCATCAGAAGTATTGAAGATGGCACTCGATGCATTAGCGCAGGCCAACTGTCAGTTGGTCATGCCAGATCCAAGTTACGGGGTGATCATTGACTACGCCATGGCGCGCGGTATCCCAGTGGTCAAAGTTAAGCTCGACGGCCAGTGGCAAACCGATCTCGCTAAGATGCAGGCGAAAGTCGCGGCCCATAAGGGACCATCGATTGTGTATCTGTGCAATCCCAATAACCCAACGGGGATATTGCTACCTCAAAGTCCTTTGAATCAATGGTTAGATAAAGCCTCGTCACAATTGAGCTTTATTATTGATGAAGCTTATGTCGAATATGTCGCCCAGCCGGGATTTGTCTCCGCCACTGCGCGAGTGCAGCAAGGACAAACCAATATTGTGGTATGTCGTACCTTCTCGAAAATCTATGCCCTAGCAGGTTTACGTGTGGGTTATGGCGTGGCACATCCAACTCTCATTAAAGCCATGCAAGCTCAGGCCAGCATCGATAGCGCCAACTTACTAGGCTGTGTCGCAGCCACGGCCTCGCTAGCAAGCCCTGATTGGCTCAAGTTTAGTCTTGAGTCCAATCATCAAGCTAAAGAGCTGGTCTATCAGCAACTAAATGAGTTGGGTCTAGAGTACCTCCCTAGTGAAGCCAACTTTATCTTCCATAGCGTGAAAGGAGACAGCCAGCAATATATGGAACGTATGGAGCAAGCAGGTATTTTAGTAGGACGCCCATTCAATCACGGCGAAGGTTGGAACCGTTTATCCATCGGCACCCCAGCGCAGATGCACTATTTCTGCAAAACATTGGCCAAATTTCGCCAGCTCGGCTGGGTCTAATCACAGCTAAGAAAGTGATTTATTAAGCAAGCATCCACTAAACGCCAGTCACATAATTGCCTGGCGTTTTAACGTCTGAAACAACACTGTCACCCGATATGAATTCTAACTACAGAGTCTTTCTTTTGATTGCTTAGACCCTAATTGAAACAAGCAAATACTGCCTTCATTCCAAGGCGCTTCAAATATGTGGCCAGACTTTACCCCTTCCCTTGTGTTAACGCCCATTTTAATGAAATATACCTGCCTAGTTTCATAGTAATATCACTAACAACATCTATGACAATTTATAAGAACAATAACTAAAACAATACAAGACCAATTAAAGGCCATAAAAATGCGTTTAACTCCCCTATCAGTTATCACCCTACTTTCGATAAGTGCCACCAGCACGTTAGCTAACGCCAATGATGCAGCGACAATAGAGACTCTTGTCACAAAAAAAAGTAACGCTCCTCAAATCGCTAGCACTTACATCAATGATGCCATATTGCCACCAGCCATCGAGTGGCATGGTAAAAGTGAAGCCCTGCTCCTCAGTGCAGATAATCCTTGGGCTACGCCATTTGAAAAGAACGGTCTTAAGACGAGCCCCAGTTATGACGAAACCTTTATCTGGCTCGATAAGCTCATCGCCCAAAGCGATAAGCTGAAAAAAGTCAGTTTAGGGAAAAGCCCTCAAGGGCGAGATATCTGGATGATCATCGCTTCAACTGAAGGGGCTGAAACACCACAAGCACTCGCTGAAAATGATAAGCCCAGCGTACTCGTTCAAGCTGGGATTCACTCGGGTGAAATTGATGGTAAAGACGCCGGTATGATGCTGCTGCGCGATATTGTTATCGGCGATAAAGGCGCGCTACTCGACAAGGCGAATCTGTTATTTGTGCCTATTTTCAGTGTCGATGGTCACGAGCGTTCGACACAATATAATCGTGTTAATCAGCGTGGTCCTGTGAACATGGGCTGGCGCACCACGGCCAATAATCTCAACCTAAACCGAGATTACGCTAAAGCTGACACCATTGAGATGCAGCACATGTTGACTGCCATCAACACCTGGCAACCAGACCTGTATATCGATGTGCACGTCACCGATGGTATTGATTACCAATATGATGTCACCTTTGGCTATAACTTACCTCAGGGATTGAGTCCAGCTAGTTACGCATGGCTTGAGAACATTTACCGCCCCGCCATAGAAGCCGACCTGACTGCTCAAGGTCATATCCCTGGCCCCTTGGTATTTGCCATCGATAACACGGATATCACTAAGGGCATGTCATTGTGGAACGCCGGTCCGCGTTTCTCAAATGGCTATGGCGATGCTCGTCACCTGCCCACCATCCTTATCGAAAATCACAGTTTGAAACCCTATAAACAAAGAGTACTGGGCACTTATGTGATGTTGGAATCGACACTTCATACTGTCGGGCAGCAAGCCACTAAACTCAAATCGGCCATACGTAAAGATAAATTCAATTACGCACCGATGATTACCTTAAGCTGGAAGGAGCATCAACAAGCCAAAGGGTGGGATTTCAAGGGGATCGGTTACAACTTAGAAAAAAGCGACATTAGTGGCAATGAGATAGTGCGCTGGACTGGTGAGCCTAAGCTGTACCATGATCTGCCATTAATTGGCAATACTGTGGCGGATATTAGGGTAAAGCGCCCCAGCGCCTATTATATTCCTTCACAATGGACTGAAGTCATCGACAGACTCGAACGACATGGCATCCGCTTAACCCTTGTTGAACAACCTGTTGCACTCACTTTGGAGCAATACCAGTTCACTCAAGCAGAGTTTGCCGCTAAAGATTATGAAGGCCGTCAGCGTGTCGATGCACAAGTCACTAAACAATCAATAAAGACCACTCTACCAACGGGTACAGTCAAACTTGATACTAAGCAGCCATTAGGGGATCTGGCTATCTTGCTACTGGAGCCGCAATCAGCTGATTCACTGTTTCAATGGGGTTTGTTTAATCCTATCTTTACTCGAACTGAGTATATTGAAAACTATGCAGTAGAACCTTTGGCCGCGCAGATGCTTAAGGACAACCCAGCCCTACAGACCGAGTTTGATTTGGCACTTGAAGATCCGTTATTCGCAGACGATCCAAAAGCAAGATTACGCTGGTTTTACGAACGTAGCCCTTACTATGACAATCAATACATGAAGTACCCAGTTCTAAGACAGAAATAAGGGTGAAAATTGAAGCGGTAAGCTAACGGCGGTGACGATTCGCTGTGACGACAAAGCACTTATCGCAACTAATACCAATCAGTATAAGAAGTTGATCTACTCAGAGTGTTTTTTGGCAAACTAATTCAAGGCGAATGGATGACATAATGGTTGTTCCCTTATGAGTTCATTCAACGCAGAAGTAGGCAGCCAAAAACACTCCTTACAGGCGAGTTTTAGCGGTTCTGATGCTGTGTTAACGAGCTTAACCGTAGAATAACTATGCTCTTCACTCGCTGCCTTGCCTCAGAACCGCGAAACTCTCGCTGAGCGATCAAATCTTTATACTGATTGGTATAAGGTCGCATTCTATACGCGACCTTTTTATTTAGCCTCGAACTCTGACTCTATTTCAAACCACAACAAAGGGTTATCCAGCTCAGTGGTATCGGGTAGTAGGTGGTTGGTAAGTTTGAACTGCTTAGCGTTATTATATTGCGCTAACGGAAACACCCCTTGAGTGGCAGGATGCTGTCGAACAAATTCAAAAATTTCGCCCTGTTCTGCCATCACATTTAGTCCTTGTGTTAATCGCTCAGCAAGCTGTTTGTTACCCTTACTGAGGAAAATGTACATGGGCATGGGGTAGATAAGCAGCAGGTTTTTGATGGCCATCATATCTTGGTTACTTTCATGGGCCAGTTCAGCATATACCTCTCCTATCCCTCGGGGAAAGTAATCACAGCGCCCTTGTCTCAACATTGAATACATGGATTCAAACTTGGTCACCTTCTCTACCTGATACCCGTTCTTTTCAAGAATATCGGTATCTGGCCAATGCGTTCCCTGACAAGCAGTAAGTGACTTAAGTTGATCCTCATTATCCAATGTTTGAAAAAGATGATGCTGTGAGGCAAGGATAACCGGTACCCTAATCCCAAGCAGGCCAGCCATTAATGGAACACGGACAACATGATATCTTCGCTCTCGTTTGGGGTCTGTGCCAGCCCAGAATACCGATATTTGACCGGAATCAAGTACACTTAACCCACGATGTTGGGTGTATGAGGAACCCGTCTCGACTAACTTTGCCTCGCCATACTCATCTTGTGTGTTACTCAATACCTGTGAAATAAGGTCCACATAATAACGATAGCTGGCATCATCTTCGGATTGTGGCGACTGGATCAACACAGGATCTGCCGACAGCGCTTGATGACAGCATAACAAGGTAACCAAAGCTAAAATAATACGCATAAACAACAGGTACTGATTGTAAAGATAACTAGCTTATAGCACACACTAGACGAATGATCATTGAAAGCGAAAAAAGCAGAGGTTATTCCTATTGATTTACGACTTATACATTAGGTCAAACCCTGCAGCTTCATCTTAACTTAAGGCTTCTTTATGGCAGAGATAGAATACACTAGCGGTACACGCTGCTCATTGTGCTTCAACACATAGCGCGAGCGAGGTTTATCTTGTGGATCAGTCACTACCTCTTTCTCCAAATTGGCAAACGCATCATAGGGGCTAAAGTCAAACTCGTTATACATCTTGATCTCAAGTCCAACACCCATGAGCGCATTAAGCACCTCAGAGATGGGATGTGGCCAAGTCACTAAGGTATCTTTCTCTCCAGTGCAGTTCTCAGTGTAGGTTCCCTCTTCGTCGACATCGGGTTCAGCTTGAGAAAAGTAACTATAGCCATCGAATAACGCTTCTAAAGGATGGAACTCCACCATGTAGAACTCACCACCGGGCTTTAGGCAATCCTTGATGACTTGTGCCCAGAGCGTCAGATCCGGTAGCCAACAGATGGCCCCATATGAAGTAAATACAATATCAAACTGACGATTAAGCTTCTCGGGCGCTGCATAGACATCACTGCAGATAAACTCTGCTTCAAGCTGACTACGCTGGGCTAATTCTTGTGCCTGCTCGATAGCAACGGATGAAAGATCAATACCAGTAACTTGGGCGCCTTCACGCGCCCAAGACAAGGTATCGAGTCCAAAATGACACTGCAGGTGTAGTAAGCTTTTGCCTTTAACATCCAACTCATCAAGCTCTATCTCCATTAATGCGCTGTTTCCGGCAAGGAAACCATCGACATCATAAAATTTAGAACCTACATGAACTTGGGTACGCTTATCCCATGCGCTTTTATTGATCGCTAAGTAATCCATTATCTACACCTCTTAATATTGTTGCTTCTCGTGTGGGAAAATCACCAACAAATTGTCCTATCCCCCATCTATTGGGCATACAAGTTATCACCTTACCTTTTATAAATAAAATAACATTTATAAAACATGCAGATACAGAACTGGCGCAAACCCTGCATATTCAAGCGCAACAGAGAGAACTCACTCGAAAACTGAATCTGCGTAGTTAACATTACGGCTAAGTATAAAAACCGCAATAGATTGCCAGATATTTAAAAAGGACTTAAGAAAATGATGTTACGACCTATTGCCCTTGCAGGCCTCACAGCTCTATTTTTAACTGGCTGTATTATTAATGTAAACGGAGCAGGAAGAGGTCCTTCCGAGCACACTCATCAATCACTTCAATTAGACGCTAATGGCCTTAATGCACTGGTTGCCGAGACAGGAGCTGGCGCTTTAGAAATACAGGGAATTGTTGGTCTAACTCATATCAAGCTTGAAGCAGACATCTACACCTATGAAGGAATAAACCCTATTCTCACTCTTGAAAAAGATGGTGATTCTGCAAGCCTTATTGCCAATTTTGAACGCTATAACGTCTCTGGTAACTCTCCCTACATCGACCTGATTGTCAAAGTGCCTGCAGAGATGAAAATGGATATCGATGATGGTTCAGGCAGTATCAAAATTCAGGGAACCAGCGCAGATATCGCCATTAAAGATGGTTCAGGCAGTCTGGAGGTTGAGGGAGGCCGCAATCTCAATATTGAGGATGGTTCTGGTTCAATCGTACTCTCGGACGTCAATGGCAGTATTATGTTGGATGACGGTTCAGGTTCAATCGAGATAATGCATGTTAACGGTGATGTCACCGTCAATGACGGATCAGGTAGCCTAGATATCGAGAAGGTTCAGGGAATGGTCACCATAGATGACGGTTCAGGTAGTATTGATGTCAACGATACTAAAGGCTTACGCATCATTGAAGCAGGTTCTGGAAGCCTGAGCTTTGATAACATCGATGGCAAGGTCAATATGCAGTAATACCAATCAGTATAAAGACTTCCCGGCGCAGCGACTTTAGGATTATTCGAGTCGCTGCCCACCCTATCAGAGCAAAGCTAATTTCTTTTTTCGACTCCAAGATTTAATCTCAAGTTCGCGCTTTAACGCGCTTGAGCGATCACCAACCTCCTCTTGATAAACCAGCTTAAGCGGCCCCTTACCACGAAGATATTTTGCCGCCTTGGGTCCACCACTTTCATGCTCACCAAAGCGACGAACAATGTCGATAGTCACTCCGGTATAAAGGTGGCCATTAGCGCATTCAATCATGTACAAATACCACTTAGTATCACTCACTAATACCACCACTTCCATGCTCTCTAAAACGATGCTCAATGTCGACAGTCACCCCAATGAAGAGCTGAACATAGGCATATTTGATCATATATAGGAGCTACTTAGCATCACCATATAATCTCACTTCCCTTACTTACCTAAGCCTAAAAGCCCAAGGAAGAAAGCATACTCCTGTGCAGTATCTTGATAGCGACGGTAACGGCCACTCTTGCCGCCATGACCCGCTTCCATATCGATATGGAACAGTAACTCGTTATCATCGGTTTTATAATCACGTAGTTTGGCCACCCACTTCGCTGGCTCAAAATATTGCACCTGTGAATCATGCAAACCAGTCGTCACCAGTAAGTGAGGGTAATCCTGACGGGTGATCTGATCATAAGGTGAGTAACTCAACATATAATCGAAATAGGCTTTCTCATTGGGATTGCCCCACTCGTCGTACTCGTTGGTCGTTAAGGGGATCGACTCATCCAGCATTGTCGTCACAATATCCACAAATGGCACATGGGCCGCCACCGCAAAATAAAGTTCGGGAGCTTGATTGATCACTGAGCCCATCAACAAGCCTCCCGCACTGCCACCAGCAGCGACGACGCGTTTACTATCTGCATAGCCCTGTTCGGTTAACGCCTTTGTTACATCAACAAAATCATTAAAGCTGTTTTGCTTATTCAACATACGGCCATTGTCATACCAAGGACGTCCTAACATCTCCCCGCCTCTCACATGCGCGATAGCATATACCACGCCTCTGTCGAGTAAACTCAACGCTGAGCTATCAAAGTCAGGTTCAATCGTGTGTCCATAAGCACCATAGCCATATTGGTAGAGCGGATTTGTCCCATCTTTACTGAATGTGTCTTTGCGATACACCAAAGTCACAGGCACTTTGACCCCATCTCTGGCAGTAATAAACAGACGCTCAGCTTGATAAAGCTCACTATCGAACTGCCCTAGCACCTTTTCTTGCTTAAGCAGTACTCGAGTCGATGGACTCGTTAGGTCATATTCGTAAATAGACTCAGGCGTTGTCGGGCTAGAATAGTAGACTCGTAACTTGTCACTCTGCTGGCTTGCATTCACATCCAAGCC
The DNA here is from genome assembly GCF_007197645.1 of Shewanella hanedai. GTDB lineage: Bacteria > Pseudomonadota > Gammaproteobacteria > Enterobacterales > Shewanellaceae > Shewanella > Shewanella hanedai. The sequence goes on along the minus strand of NZ_VKGK01000037.1, from coordinate 2,807 downwards.
AACGACATAAGCTGGATCGCTGAAAGCTAAGTGATAAGCGTTCTGCTCCCCAAATGGGCGAACTTCAATGTGGCTCAGACCATTGACTCGCGTCTGCACGATAAGGAAGTCTTTCAAGAGTAAGATATCTTCAATGCGCACATCATCATCGGCCGCGATCACTTGCTGCCATTGACTCTTATCTGCAAACTCACTTTCGCTGACCTTCATCAATCTGAAGTTTTCGGCTAACCAGTTAGTCACGATGTAATACTCATCACCTAGCTTAGCGACGGAATATTCATGGCCCTCTTCACGGGCTAATAGCGGCACAAATTGACCCAGTGGAGTATCTGCATCAAGCACCGAGACTTCGCTGGTAATGGTACTTTCGTGATGAAGCACTATGCGCGTTTCATCTAAGCTCTGGCCTAGCGCAATATAATAAGTGTCATCTAACTCTTCATAGACCAAAACATCTTGGGCTTGCTCTGTCCCTAATTGGTGGCGGAATACTTGATTGCCCAACAAGGTTTGGGGATCTTTCTTGATATAGAAAACATGTTGGTTGTCATTAGCCCAAACTAGACGACCGTCGGTGCCCTCTAGAATATCCTTAAGAAACTCACCGCTCTCGATAGATTTGAAGTAGATTTTATACATACGACGGCTCAACAGGTCTTCACCGAAAGCCAACATAGATTCGTCGGGGCTAACGGTAACGCCGCCGAGGCCATAAAAATCTTGCCCCTCTGCGCGAACGTTAACATCCAATAGTATTGTCTCAGTCTCTCCTAACACCTTACTTCTGGCAATAATAGGATACTCAAATCCCTGCTGATAACGGCGGGAATACCAGTGTGAGTGCCACAGATAAGGCACGCTGGATTCATCTTTATCTAACCGTCCCACCAGTTCATCAAATAGCGTCTGTTGCAGCGATTCATAAGGAGCAAATTGTGCTTTCTTATAACTATTTTCCGCTTCTAAATGAGCGATGATTTTAGGATCTTTACGATCATCATCTCGCATCCAGTAGTAATCATCATTACGTTGAACACCATGCTGGTTCATCTCATGGGGAATTTTTTCAGCAACAGGTGGCTGAACTGAGGTCACAGTTTTCATAGAGGTACATCCAACAGATAGGGTTAATAGCAAAAATATCGATAAGCAAGCTAACATAGCACTGACAGTGAACTTCATTACTCGTCCTTGGTAGATGATGATTCTTCGTTTGCTTGGTTCGAGTCTAAAGTCGAAACCCTGAGAGGTAAAGCAAAGCTTTTCCCACTTGTTATTCCCCTTAAATTAGCGCACCATATTCGCGCTCACTATCTGCCCAACATGGTGGTTAGATGAGTAAATTCTCAGGGCGGGGTGAAACTCCCCACCGGCGGTGATAGCGTTTAGGCTTACCTAAACCTTAAGCCCGCGAGCGCCCATACTCACTCAAGCATTGAAAAATGTTGCGTGGTTTGGGGTCAAGCAGATCTGGTGACCTCTATCTTATAGAACACTCCAGAGCCGACGGTAATGAATAGTACTCGCCAACAGCTTGTACTCCTCTAAGTCCGGATGAAAGAGAATATAAGACAAAAAAGTTAGCATTCCGTTTTCCGGTAATGCTCAACTTAACTTGCCTCTTATTGTACGTTTGCATAAGCCACTTATTTTAAGGCTAGCTATGCAACGTCATTTTCTGCACGCCCTGATTCTGGAAAACCCAATGTCGTTTTTTAAGGATTTTAACCATGAATCAGTCACTACTCACACCTTTCGGTACAGCATTTGAACGTGTTGACGCCGCTCTCACCTCCCTCAAACAAGGCCGAGGCGTACTCGTTGTCGATGACGAGGACAGAGAGAATGAAGGTGATCTTATTTATTCTGCTGAATCACTAACCAATGAACAGATGGCTCTGCTTATTCGTGAGTGTAGCGGCATAGTCTGCCTCTGTTTAACCGATGAACGTATCAAGCTGTTAGACTTGCCACCTATGGTCGAAGATAATTCCAGCCAATACGGTACAGCATTTACTGTCAGCATAGAGGCAAAGGTGGGCGTCACCACTGGCGTGTCTGCTGCAGATCGTGTTACCACCATTAAGGCCGCTATCGCCGATAACGCCACTGCAGATGATTTAGCCAAACCAGGCCATGTGTATCCTCTTCGCGCTCAACCGGGTGGAGTATTTGCTCGCCGAGGACACACGGAAGGAACTGTCGATCTGATGTTACTCGCCGACCTGAAACCTGCGGGAGTATTATGTGAAGTCACCAACCCTGATGGCACCATGGCACGGCTGCCTGAGATCATTGAGTTTGGTCAGCTGCATAATCTGCCAGTGCTCACCATTGAGGATATTGTCGAATACCGCAAAGCCTTAATAGCCAAAGCGAGTACTAAATAATACCAATCAGTATAAAGATTTGATCGCTCAGCGAGAATTTAGCGGTACTGAGGCAAGGTCATTAATTGCTCCTGCATTAATGACATTCACCACATCTGACCTCCATGGATGGAGGAAATGTCTTAAGTATGTCGGGAACATACAAGACCACGTGGTTTGCAACGAGTGAAGAGCATAGTTATTCTACGGTCAAGTTCGTTAACACAGGATCAGCACCGCTAAAACTCGCCTGTAAGGAGTGTTTTTGGCTGCCTACTTCTGCGTTGAATGAACTCACAAGGGAACAACCATTTTGTCATCCATTCGCCTTGAATTAGTTTGCCAAAAAACACTCTGAGTCTGAGGGATCCCCTCGAATTTAATAGCATGCTTGTGGCTCCAGAATTAAGCCTTGTAGTGTTTTAATGGCTGTTC
>NZ_VKGK01000036.1 GCF_007197645.1 Shewanella hanedai | reverse complement strand
TAATGTCAAAAGCTTGAGATACTTGCATAAAAAAATCCGAGACCTAGAGGTAGGACTCGGATTCTGAAGCATCTAGAAGATCAGTCAACCGATCGATTTATCACTAAATGATCGGCATTAGAGCGTATGCTCTCTTTTTTATTTTTTAAATTCCGATACCTTTGTTAACGCTTATGTGAGCTGGCAGTCGATGGCATATAAGCATTCACATGGTAGTAAAAATTTAAGAATAGGATTTACACTTAACGCTAATCATCACTTGTGTAACACTGTGTAACTCTTGCAGATATGTTGGTGTGATCAAGATCACGATTTACTCGCTTAAATATGTATATCTTGCGTCGCAGTTTTTCTGATGAGTTCCAAAACTGTGTATCGATTTTTTACTGCAATACTGATTTCATTTATGCTTTCGGCGTGTTCAGTAATGGACGAACATGATTTGTACCACAGGATCAATGAAGCCTATGATTTCGAAGTTACTCATTGTGACAGTTTTGCCATGGTGACAGGATTTGGAAGGGGAGAAAAGGCGTTAAGTGATGCCAAGCTCGACGCCATCATTCACGGCGAAGAACTGGGCGGAACACATATCGTGTGGTTACAAACCGATCATGGTGAGCCTACCAAAGTCGTTGCTGTTATATACAAATGCCTGCGCTGATAACAATAGGTATGTCTGCAAGTAAAACCTAAGTCGCTGACTTGTTTTGCTCTAAACTGCGTAACCAGTTTATTTCATCAGCCCAAATATCTGAATTAATGGTTTCCAGCACTAGTGGAATATTTTCAGTGGCGGGATGATTCATGATAAATTTAAACCCCTCTCTACCAATATGACCCAAGCCTAAAGATTGATGCCTGTCGACCCGACTGTTTAACGGTGTTTTACTGTCATTGAGGTGCATGGCTTTGAGGTATTGATTGCCTACAATCTTGTCAAACAGTGTAAAACTCTCCTCACAGGCTTGATATGAACTTATATCGTAACCTGCGGCAAACATATGGCAGGTATCGATGCAGATCCCAACCCGAGATTTGTCTTCCACTTTATCGATGATCTGAGCCAACTGCTCGAAGCTATGACCTAAGTTAGATCCTTGTCCTGCGGTATTTTCAATTACCGCAGTGATCTTACTGGTGCGCTCTAAGGCCATGTTTATTGATTGGCTTATTCTGGCAAGACACTCATCAATTTCAATTTTTCTTAAGTGGCTTCCAGGATGAAAATTCAGCAATGATAAGCCTATCTGCTCACAGCGATCCATCTCATCGAAAAATGCCTCTCGCGATTTCTCCAGTTGCTCTTTATCTGGATGGCCAAGGTTAATCAGGTAACTATCGTGGGGCAAGATTGCGTCACTTGAGATATTGGCTTGTTCACAGTTTTGCTTAAAGGCCAATATCTGCTCAGGGCATAGGGGAGCCGCTTGCCACCTTCTTTGATTCTTGGTGAACAGAGCGAACGCATTCGCCCCTATCTTCTTTGCATTAATGGGCGCATTGGCAATACCCCCAGAGGCACTGACATGTGCGCCAATCCATCGCTTAGAATTCATTTAAATAAATTTCCTTACATAGTTAAGTGCAATTTTTTAGAGGAATAAAGTCGCGAAATACCAAGCCTTAACTATGCTAAATAACAGATTGATAAAGTTAATAATCAGTATTGCTAGGGGAAGGGTAATCGGAATGGACTCTACAGTGTTTAAAGAATTCTCTCAAACGGATCTTAATCCCTTTTGGCCTAGGCTTCTTGCTGAGCTTGGGAAGTTACAAGCAGACTTTATTAATGGTGAAGATGTACTGCTTCCACTTTGCCGGATCTTGGCTGAGTTTAGCCAATCTCAAGCGGTATTAATATTCCCTAAAGATTCATTCGATTCAGAAGAGATGCCGGCGTGTACGACTTGTTGGTGTCGTGACCCGGTTCGTTATCTAACGTTATGGAAAGAAGCTAAAGATTGGCCTTTTATGGATCAAGAACCGGAAGTCCATTGTTGGAAATCATTTGTTATTTGGCCAGCGAAAAAAGCAAATGTTCAAATATTCTTTCACTCAGCAAGCGAGGAGTGGTTATCATTTCTTTTAGAATCCAGTCCGGTTCTGTCTGAGATAATTATGGGGATGTTAGTGCTGCAGCCTGATGGCTGGAAAGAAAGCGCAAAAGGCAGATCTACCCCTGCTGTTGATAGTGAGATGTTCCAATCTATTGTCAGTAATAGTGAAGACCTCATTTTAGTGGCGAGCCGCTCCCCCTTTGGCGTACCCAGTATCATGTATGCAAACGCTGCAGCTACCAGTGTGAGTCAATATCCCCGCAGTCAGTTAATTGGTAAGCCTATCACAATGTTATTTGAGCTAAATCAAACAGAATATGACGGCAGCGAGCTCTTACAAGCCATTAATTCTCGTGCTGAATTTGATGGTGAACTTGTTTGTACTACGGCGTACAACGAGGAAGCATTACTGCACATGCACCTCGTTGCATTGGAGGAGACAAGTGGGCATGGCAGTTTATTTGCGCTGGTGGGCAGGGATATTACTGAGAAAAAGCAGATACAGCACATTATGGCTAGAACCCTGAAAATGCAAGCTATGGGGCAGCTTGTGGGAGGTATCGCACATGATTTCAATAACATTCTGGGCGTATTGAAAGGCAACTTGGAGTTGCTGGAGTTTAAAAATACCGAAGAGAAACTCGTTCGTTATCTTGGCAATGCTTTTAAGGCCTGCCAAAGAGGCACTGATTTAACTCGACGTTTATTGCAGTTTTCAAGAGAGGAGCAATTCAGCGCTCATCATTGTCATGTGAATGACGTGATTGAAGATATGGAGGAGCTCTTAGGGAAATCCCTTACGAGTCAGATAACACTTAAGACGGAAATTAAGACTGAGATCACCAATATCTACGTAGATAGAGGTGATCTTGAGGATGCACTACTCAACCTGGTCCTCAACGCCAAAGATGCGATGGAGGGGGAAGGGGATCTCTTAATTAAAACTGATATTACGTACTTAAGTGGTTTGCTTCCTGGAATAACGGGTAGCCCACAGGTTGAAGATGGGCAATACGTGACGGTGTCAGTGATTGATTCGGGTTGTGGTATTCCATCTCTTCTTTTAGAGAAAATATTTGAGCCTTTTTTTACCACCAAAGATAAGAGTAAAGGCACTGGTTTAGGTCTCTCAATGGTCTATGGTTTTGTTAAACGCTCTAAAGGCTACATGAGCGTGATTAAATCTGACGAACACGGGACTGAGTTTCGCCTTTGGTTCCCAGTGGCTAAACAAGCTTCGGTTGAAGAGATAAAATCTGATGAGCGGATAAAAATGCCTGTGGTTGCTAAGAAGCTCAAAGTCTTGATTGTCGATGATGAAGTCGAGTTACTGAATGTGTTGACCGATTATTGCGAAATATTGGGAATGGAAGTTGAGTCTTATTCAGACCCCTTAGAGGTCAGGAGGAAGTACAGTGATGGTCTCGGGGGCATAGAGCTACTTATTACCGATGTACTTATGCCCGGTGGGCTCAATGGCTATGAGCTAGCAAAAGAACTGTCGGAGAATAATGAGCTGCCAGTACTACTGATCTCTGGATTTATCGGTGATATTGGCATTAATAAGAACGAAGATATGCCCTATCGAGTATTACATAAGCCATTTGATTTAGAGGCGCTTGTTAATTCACTTGAGCAAATAGGCATAGAGTTCTCTTCAGAGGATGAAGGTAATAAAGAGTAGGTTTTTGTACTCGACCGTGATTGGGCAAACAACATTTGCAAGCCAATATAAATGGAATTATAGGCGTTAAAAGGAGAGAGAGTGTATGGATCAAATATTAGTATGGGTAGTCGATGATGACATTGATTACTGTGAGCTGATATCTGAAGTGCTTAGTGATGAGTATCAGATTTCACTCTTTAATGATGCAAGTACATATCGTGCCGCACTAGAAGAGCAGGAAACCCCCGCGCTCATTCTTATGGACATTAACTTACCTGACGTGAGTGGTATCGAGCTATGCCAAGAGCTGATGAATTCAGGTAAAGATGTTGCAGTCATATTTGTTTCAGGCATGAATACCCTTGAAGAAAGATTAAGAGCTTACGAAGTCAGTGCGGTTGATTTTATTGCCAAGCCTTTTGAACTTAAAGAGCTGCAAGCAAAGGTTCAGGCGGTTGCTTCATATCAAGCTAAGAAGCAAACCTTAGTTCAAGCAGAATCTATGTCGAGGAACATGGCTTTTCAATCGATGACGGAGTCATCACAATATGGGGCCGTTTTGCAGTTCTTTAGGCAATGTTTCCTTTGTAATGATTACCAAAGCCTAGCTGATGCCTTTTTTGAATTGATGCAGCAGTTAAATTTAAGCACTTGTTTAGAGATCCGTGATGATAAGGTGCATTATTTTGCGCCTAAGCATGCGGATATCAGCCCTATCGAAGCTAATATTCTAGAGTTGCTAGACAAGCATGGCCGCTTATATGACTTTGGTTGTAGAACTATCTGTAATGACAATCATGTCTCTTTCCTCATTAAGAACATGCCGATGGATGATGAAGTGTTATACGGTCGATTGAGGGATGTGATTGCCGTTATTGTTGAAGGTTTGGAGGCTCGAGTGTTAGATATTGGTCGACAAAAAACCTTAGGACTTGTGTTTACAGAGATTCAAGATCTGTTGGGCAATATCTCTGGGGCAATTGTTGAACATGATAAAAAATTCAGTACTGCATTGACCAGTGTAACGACTGAGATCCGCAGCAGTTTCCATGTATTGGACATGACTGAAGAGCAGGAGGATTATTTTGCTTCTTTAGTTGAGAAAAATTTGAAAGAGGCAAGTTCTGCAGGAGATGCTTTTTATCGTCTACAGGGGTCGCTCACAACGGTTAGAAATGTAGTTGAGTCGAGTGTCTCTTAAAATGTGGAACATTTATGGCCAGACACAACGTAAATTTCTATCCTTGACCTCCATGGAGGGAGGAAATGTCTTAAAGATGTCGGGAACATCTAAGACCCATGGGAAATTGACATAAGTGTTCTGACCTCCAGGGAGGGAGGAAATGCCATAAAATGTATGGAACATTTATGGCCAGACACAAAAAAGAGCGCGTTAAGCGCTCTTTTTTTATATTCTACATTAGGAGGTTATCTAACTCGCATTCGAAACTTTTGTCGATATCTTGTAGTTCTTTAAGTAAACGATGCTTTTCTTTCAGTGCTTCGATTTCACGCCATTTACGCTTCTTGTTGGAGCTTCTTGAGCGACTCGGCCTTTCTACGACTGCATCTAGCGCACTACCATAATCTAATCGATTCATGGCAACCTCCTATTGTTGTTATTCTGTTCAACAAATAAATACCACACTTTTAAAATAGTGTGCAAGAGAAATGTTTCATTTGTGTTAATTTGATGTGATTTGTTGAAGTCGCGGATAAACGCTAAGTAGAATAAAGTTAATTAAATACAATAAGATGGGTTTATTTTATTTAAGAAATAAAAAAAGCCAGTCAAAACTGGCTTTTTTTCAATCTAAGCGACAAGGTTAAATATTACCTTGCCTAAACATGTTTATCAGTCCATTGCTTGAACTGTCTAATGCCGTTGCATCAGTGTCTGCACTGAGTCTGTCTAAGACGTCATTACCTAGATTCTTTCCTAGCTCAACACCCCATTGATCGAAGGAGTTGATGTCCCAAATGGCACCCTGAACGAACGTTCTATGTTCATAAAGTGCGATTAAGGAGCCTAAGGTTGTTGGCGTCAGTTTATCCATCAAAATAGTATTACTAGGCTTATTACCTGGCATCACTTTATGCTTAGCAATTAAGACTTGCTCATCAGCTGATAGCTTACTGTCAGACATTTCTTCTAGTGCTTCATCATAATTACGTCCCTGCATCAGTGCTTGGGTTTGACCAAAGCAGTTAGACGCAAGTTGAATATGATGTTCACCTAGTGGATTATGACTATTGAGTGGCATGATGAAATCAGCTGGAATTAATGCCGTTCCTTGATGAAGCAACTGGTGATAAGCATGTTGTCCATTGGTGCCTTCACCGCCCCAAATGACTGGGCCAGTGCTAAAGTCCACCTGTGTTCCATCTAAGGTGACAGACTTACCGTTACTTTCCATATCAAGCTGTTGGAAGTAGGCAGGAAGGCCTCTTAGATAGTGATCATAAGTGAGCACTACATGTGATTGAGCACCGTGGAAATTGCCATAAAGTAGTGAAAATAATCCCATGAGCACAGGCATGTTTTCAGTGAGTGGCGCATTCAAAAAGTGCTGATCCATCTCATTGGCACCCTTTAGCATGTCAAGGAAGTTATCCATTCCTATCAAAAGGGCAATCGGTAATCCAATCGCTGACCAAAGAGAGTAACGGCCTCCAACCCAATCCCACATCGGAAAGATGTTATTAGCATCTATACCGAATTCGGTGGCTTTAGCAACGTTAGAAGTCACGGCCACAAAATGCTTAGCGACATCATTTTGCTCGCCGCCTTGGGTTAAGAACCAATCTTTAGCGCTTAACGTATTGGTGAGTGTTTCTTGGGTACCAAAAGATTTTGAAGACATCACGAACAAGGTCGTTTCAGCATCCAACACTTTAAGCTTCTCTGTAATAGAGCTAGCATCAACGTTGGCGACGAAGTGACAGTTTAGCTTTCCTGTCCAATAAGGTCTAAGTGCCTGAGAGACGATTTTAGGCCCTAAAAAGGAGCCACCAATACCTATGCTAACCACATCAGTGATCGCTTTGCCTGTATAGCCTTTCCAGTGACCAGAACTCACAGCTTCAACGAATTTAGCCATCTGCTGCTGAGTCTCTTGTACTTCTTGTACAATGTTGACACCATCAAGCATTATTTTCTGTTCAGGTTTAGCGCGAAGTGCGGTATGCAATACAGCTCGATTTTCTGTTGTATTGATAATCTCACCATTAAACATGGCGTTAATTTTCGATACTAACTGGGTTTCATCAGCAAGCTTAAAAAGCAAAGAGAGCGTTTCTTCTGTCGCTCTATTCTTAGAATAATCTAAAAATAGACCGCAGGCTGACGTCGACATATTGTTAAAACGTTGAGTATCATCTTCGAACAAGCTTCTCATATGAGGCAGTGCCTGAGTATGAGTTTGAAGCGCTTTCCAAGTGTTACTCTGGGTCAATCTGGTCATCTCTTTCACTCCTTCCTAAGAGGCTAGTTGCTCTTTTAGCATGGCTTCTAGCTTTCCTTGGTCGATAGCAAAGTTGCGTATACCTTCGGCAAGCTTTTCAACCGCCATAGGATCTTCATTGAACTCCCAACGGAATTGCGCTTCAGTCAGTGGCTCACCGGCTGCTACTGTTGTTTCAGCTGGAACAAGTTTACGCACAATTTGTGTCTGTGAGTTTGCCATCTCTTCAAGAAGGGCAGGGCCAATCGTTAGACGATCACAACCAGCAAGTTCAATTATCTCGCCTGTGTTTCTGAAGCTTGCGCCCATCACGACAGTATTAAAGCCATGTTGCTTATAGTAGTTATAGATCTCTGTGACAGATACGACACCTGGATCTTCAGATGCTGAGTAATCGAGTCCAGTGTCTTTCTTGTACCAGTCAAGAATTCGGCCTACAAAAGGAGAGATAAGGAAAACCCCAGCTTCTGCACATGCACGTGCTTGAGCAAAGCTAAACAATAGGGTTAGGTTACAGTTAATGCCTTCTTGCTCCAGCTCTTTAGCTGCGCAGATCCCTTCCCAAGTTGATGCTAATTTGATTAGGATACGAGATTTGTCTATGCCAGCATCTTGATAAAGTTTGATCAACTTATGTGCTTTAACGATAGAACCTGCTTTATCAAATGATAGACAAGCATTGACTTCGGTAGAGATACGGCCTGGAACGATTTTTAATATCTCAACACCAATATTAACGGCAAGTTTATCACCGGCATCTTCCACTTGTTGTTCAATCTGATCGCTCTGTGTTTTAGCCCACTCAATTGCATTTTCGATAAGGTGAGCATAGTCCGGGATCTGGGCTGCTTTTAAAATTAACGACGGGTTGGTTGTAGCATCTTCTGGTTGGTAACGCTTGATAGCCTCAATGTCTCCAGTATCAGCGACAATGGTAGTGAATGATTTGAATTGCTCTAGTGTATTAGCCATAAAATTACATCCTTCTTAAGAAGCAGCTTAAGGTTTGTGATTTGCAGCAGGTATTAGAAGCTATCTTGATGATAAATCCAACCATAAATGAAAAAAAATTACAGTAAAGTTGTAAAATATCAGTAAAAAGGCATTTAAAGGGTAAGATTGCTCGAAAATACGCGCTTAAATTGAGTATCCGAGAGTATAGCTTGTAGTTTGTTATCATTACAGATAAAAAAATCGCTGCCATTGGGCAGCGATTTTAATGTATCAACTATCGAATTTACGTATTATTTAAGCATTAACACGGCTTCGCTTTTTGAATCAGTTATGTAGGCTTCTATACGGCGATTCGCTTTGTTTGCTTCTTCGCTGTTACCTTCCATAATTGGCTGAGTGATACCTTCGCCTTTTGCTGAAACTCTACTACGATTGATGCGATATTTTTCAATCAAAATGTTAGCAACTGAATTAGCACGCTTATCAGATAACATCATGTTGTAGTCAGCTTGCCCTACATTTGATGAGTGACCCAAAATGAGAACTGTCGATTTTGGATTGTTGTTCATGTAAGTCGCTAGCTTTTCTATTTTGTCATATGATTCCTTTTTAACGATAGAGGAATTATTAGCAAATAGAATTGAGCCAACTTCATGCTGTTCAGTCGTTTCAACAAACATACTGAGACTACAACCGTAGTTATCGATTTGGTGAGTTGATGGTGTATCGCCACACTTATCGAGGCTATCAATAATGCCATCATTGTCAGAATCTAGCGGGGCAACCACCACAGGTGCGGCTGCGACAACTGCAGGAGCGGCAGTACCGAAGCGGTAGCTAAGTGCTAAACCCCAATAGTTGCTTTCCATATTAAGTGTGTTCCACTTATCATCATCTAAATTCTCATAGCGGCGATATTTAAGCTGCATTTTTAAACTTTCAGTGATGTTGTAGTCAACACCAACGCCGAAGTAGGGAGCTACGCCACTATCACTGTAATATTCAGTGCCCCACTGTTTGTTGTTTGATAGTAGGTAGTTCATCGCGCCCGCTTCAGCCGAAAGGCCCCAGCGTTGTGATAGCGGTAAAAAACCAACTAGGCCTAAGGTCATGCCTTTGGCTCCAACATCGTTTAATTTATTTGAGTAGTCAGTCCACTCTGCGCGACCAAGATCACGGTAGCCTAATTCAACACCAAAATAGTCATTGAATAGATAGCCACCGAATACGTCCCAAGCATATGGATCATCTTTACCACAAGCTTTCATGGTTTTCATGTCACAGTTTGGTTCATAGTTATTAACACCTATACCACCACCAACGTACCAGGGTGTCAGCTCTTGTGCCGCATTGGCTGCGAACGGGAGCATAGATGTCAGCAGAACAGCTTTCAATGTATTGTTCATCATTTTCGAAATCCTTTTATTATAAATACTTCCCCATGACTGCTTATCGATTGATGATGCAGATCCAGCCCTTTGGGAGGGGATTCCTTTGTTGTTATCGCTGGTGTCACTATTATCCATTGAATTGTGAATAATTTCCAATTGGATTGTGGTTTATTGGTTGTGTTGAGTGGTTTTTAATGTGAAAGGTGTACCCATGGCGGATACACCTGTAGGTTAATTATGTTTAATGAAGCCGTTTTAGCGTGTCCAAACCCAGTTTTCTAAGCTGATGGGGTCGACACCGTTAGCTTTGATGTAGTTTCTGTGATCAACCAAACGTTGAAGCATGTCAGTGGTTAAATCAACATGTTGAGTTTCATCAATAACACCTTGTTGGAACAACTTGTATGCCATATCGATGACTAAGTGGTAACGCGAGGTGCCGTTACGCACGCCCATATCGAATGGTGTGGTCGTAGAACCTTCCTCTTCATAGCCTTTGATTCTGAATCTGCGACTGCCTTTATAATCGAATACAAGCTTCTTAATGGTGTTTGGGTAACCGTGATAGTTAAATATCACCCCTTTATCGGCGGTAAATACTTCATCCATTAACCATGGCTTGCTTTGGAACTCTACACTACCAAGGCCGCTGCTGGTGAGTTCGGTAACGCTGACAAAACGGATACGTACTCGTGGTAGCAATTCACGAATTAGCACTAGAGATGCCATCGCCTCTTGGGTGACGTAATCCCCACACCCGACTAGTACGACATCAGGATCTTCATCTGATGCAAAATCCCACACCATGACACCATCTTTGGCTTGTTGACGGGCTTCATCAAGTGTTAGCCATTGAGGGAGGTCTTTTTTACCAGCGACCAGAATGTTCAGTTTGTCTCTGTCGTCAAAAGCACGCTCGGTATAGACCAGTGTACTGTTACCATCGGCAGGCAGATAAGCTGAGATGATCTTAGGGTGTTTCTCTAACATGGCACCAAGGAAGGAGGGATTCTGATGAGAATAGCCATTGTGATCCTGACGTTCAAGGAGCGAGGACAGTACAAGGTTACAAGCTGGAACAGGTTTACGGAAGTGAACGCCCTGACTTGCATAGACATATTTACAGTATTGGTCAGCCATTGAAGACACCACTTGCGAGAAAGACTCATAAGTAGGGAACATAGCGTGACGACCGGTGACGGTATAACCGTGCATCATACCAAAGAGTAAGTTTTCAGAGAGAAGCTCTATGACGCGTCCGTCGCGAGCCATATCTTGATCCCACTCTTCGATAGGCCATTGCCATGAGCGATCCGTTTCTTCAAATACGGCTTGAAGTTGGTTTGAATAGGTTTCATCTGGGCTAAAGATGCGTAAGTTGCGTTGTTCACTGTTCAGTTTAAATGCATCACGCATCCACTCGCCCATTTTGTACATAGACACGCCACGCTGTCCTTTCGGCGTGTCGGGGCCGTAGGCGAGCTTTTCAAGATCGGGTTTAATCAATGAGCGAACGACTTCACCGCCGTAACTTAAGCGTTGTTGACCACAACAAAGTTCACTTGGTGGAATTAATGATTGGATCTCGTTATCAAAAATTAATTCACCCTGTTCGTTGATTGAATAGAGTTCATTGAACTTGTAACTGGCAAGCCAAGTATCAAGAGCATCTAAGTGACCTTTATCGGTGGCGCACTTGTTGACGATGACTTGGTGTGACTCACAGTTACCTGCTAACTTCTTACCATTATATTCAGCAGTTCCCGTCCAACCTTTGGCTGTGCGCATAAGAATAACTGGCCAGCGAGGCTTAACGACATCTTCTCCATTGCGTGCACGGGTTTGGATATCAGTGATCATCGCATACGCGGTGTCCATGGCGTTTATCATTTGCACATAGACATCTTCTTCCAGTTCATCATCGATAATGAATGGCTGGTAACCCAGGCCTCTAAACTCAAGATCCAACTCTTCGTGGCTCATGCGGCCCATACGAGTTGGGCCAGAGATTTTATAGCCGTTGATGTGAACGATGGGAAGCACTGCCCCGTTGGTGGCGGGATCAACTAAACGGTTAGCGTACCAAGATGCTGCCAATGGGCCGGTTTCAGATTCACCGTCACCGATTAAACACGCTGCAATTAAGTCTGGGTTATCTAATACTGCGCCCCATGCGACAGACAGTGAATAACCAAGTTCACCACCTTCTAGAATTTGGCCTGGTGCTTCAGGGTTTGCATGAGAAGGGTAGCCGTATGCGGCTGAGAATTTCTTACAGATATCTTCAATACCTGTTTCATTATAGGGAATGTTCTCAGGGTAGAAATGGCTGAGTGATCCTTCCATAAATAGGTTAGCTTGCACTGCTGGGAAACCGTGGCCTGGGCCGACGAGGTAAACAAATGAGCGCTGGTTTTTAACGATGAGTCGATTGACGTTAGCATAGACAAAGTTGATACCTGGGCAGGTTCCCCAGTGGCCTAGTAATCTCGGCTTAATATCAGAATGATGTAGTGAACGCTTATGCAGTACGTTTTGCTTGAGATAAATTTGTGACGTGGCTAAAAAGTTAGTGGCTCGGACAAATTTCTTTAATGCGCTGATCTCTTGCTGATGTGACATAAATGACCCCATTTTTAGTAAGCAAAAAGTTAATCAAACCTTATGCCAATCACTATATTTGTAATTTTATTACAAAAATGTGCCCTATATCTTGTTTTGATAAAGTTATGAACTTTATTGAATGTTGCTCAAATGCTGGTAAAACCTATGTGTTATCAGTTGTGAAAGATGAGGTTGTAGAGAGATAGTTGTGATTTAGGTGTTATGCAAATGGTTAAATGAGATCTTGATCACGCGGGTTATTTTTAATGGTATGCTATTTTGCGACATCGAATTCGGTAAACGTGGCTGAGTTAGGCTACGGAAGGATTATTCTAAAAGAAAATTTACCGGTATTCTTTGATCAAAATTGGAAGGAAAATTAAACAAGTCAAATACAGAACAGAACAATAATTTAGTTTGTATTTGTCATAGGGATAAAAATTAGCTTATGTTTGAAAATTTAATCACTTGGATCGAGTTAGCGATCAATTATACCAATGGCCTGCTCTGGGGCAGTGTGCTTATCTATGTGTTGGTTGCTGCTGGTATCCTATTTACACTCCGTTTAGGTTTTATTCAGTTCCGTCTGTTCGGACACGGAGTAAAACTGGTGCTTCAAGGTCGTGAAAAAGTCGATGGGATCTCGTCATTCCAGGTCTTTTGTACTTCGATGGCTGCGCGAGTCGGAACCGGAAACATGGCGGGTGTCGCGGTTGCGATAACCGTTGGTGGCGCAGGTGCTATTTTCTGGATGTGGCTCATTGCCATGCTGGGTATGGCGACAGCATTTATTGAGTCAACCTTAGCCCAGGTTTATAAAGTCAAAGACAGCGATGGTCAGTTCCGAGGTGGTCCAGCCTATTATATGGAGCGTGGCCTAGGTAAACGTTGGATGGGCACTGTCTTCTCGATATTGCTTATCACCGCTTTTGGCTTTGCTTTCAACTCAGTGCAAGCTAACACCATGACCGATGCACTCAACAATGCATTTGGCTTTGATAAAACTATCATTGGTGTTGTCATTGTACTTGCTTCTGCGTACATCATATGTGGTGGACTTAAAAAGGTTGCTAAAGCATCCGAGCTAATTGTCCCTGTGATGGCAGTTGCCTATTTAGGCATCGCACTGGTTGTTTTGGTGATGAACCTTGATCAAGTGCCTGCTGCGTTCTCTTTGATTTTTAAGAGTGCAATGGGATGGGAAGAGGCTGCTGGTGGTGCCATGGGCGCCATGATGGCCGGTATTGCACGTGGTTTGTTCTCAAATGAAGCCGGTATGGGTAGCGCTGCAAATATTGCAGCTTCTGCGACACCAAACCCTAATCATCCTGCGTCTCAAGGTTTTGTGCAGATGGTGGGTGTTTTTGTGGATACCATCGTCATTTGTTCCGCTTCTGCTGCGATTATTTTGCTATCGGGTGTACTCGATAACCCAGATGGGCAGCAAGGTATTGGCTTATTACAGTTAGCCTTAACCAGCCAGCTTGGAGGTTGGTCAGCCTACTTCTTAGCATTTGCGATAATTTTGTTCTGTTTCTCCTCTATTATTGCCAACTACAGCTACGCTGAAACCAATGTCATGTTCCTTAGTAAGAGCAAGAAGGTATTGTATATATTCCGTGGTCTAGTACTGGCAATGGTGATGGCAGGCTCTGTGGCATCGCTGAGCATGGTATGGAACTTTGCCGATTTGACGATGGGACTCATGGCCTTGGTGAACATTGCGGCTATCGTGATGCTGTCTAAAGTGGCGTATGCCGTCATTAAAGATTATGAGCGTCAGTTAAAGTTAGGCGTTACACCGACTTTCGACAGTACTCAATTTCCTGAAATTGATAATTTAGAGGGTGGGATCTGGGTTAATAAAAATCAGAAAACACCTTTGAGTGATAAAGAGAGTAAGCAAACAGAGACTTAATCGGTCTAGGTTTGGCTAAATGAATTAGCACAATCTAAAAAACCACGTGTAATAGCGTGGTTTTTTTTCGGTTTGAAAAGTATCATGTTCCTACATTAGTGCACCTTAAGGATGAAGAATGTTAGTTTTAGTTTCACCAGCAAAAACCTTAGATTATGAAAACGAAGCGGCGACAACTGAATTCACTCTCCCTAAGTTAACCCAGTACAGTGAGCAGTTGATCAATGAGTGTCGTAAAATGACGCCGGCCGATATTGCCTCGTTAATGAAAGTTAGCGATAAAATTGCTGGGTTAAATGCGGCCCGTTTTGAAAGCTGGAGTCCAACATTTACCACCGATAATGCCAAGCAGGCCGTTTATGCTTTTCGTGGTGATGTTTACACAGGCTTAGATGCCGACAGCTTATCGACAGCAAGCCTAGCGCGAGCTCAGACTCAGTTACGTATCTTATCGGGCTTATATGGCTTGCTAAGGCCGTTAGATTTGATGCAACCCTATCGTTTAGAGATGGGAACTCGTTTGGCGAATGCTAATGGCACCAATCTGTATCAATTTTGGGGTGATGTGATCACCGACGAAGTGAATTTAGCACTGTCAGAGCAGGGGGATGAACTCCTCGTTAACCTAGCATCGAACGAATACTTCAAAGCGGTTAAGCCTAAGTTGGTTAAAGGCACGATTATCACGCCAGTATTTAAAGACCGTAAAAATGGCCAATACAAGGTGATTAGCTTCTTCGCCAAGAAAGCTCGCGGCATGATGGTGAGATATATTCTTGATAATGACATTAAAACCCTAGCAGGTTTAACCCAATTTGATGTGGCGGGATACTACTACAGCGAAGCCGAATCAACGCCTGCTTCACCCGTTTTCAAACGCGAAGAACAATAACTTGTCTGATAACAAGTTATAAGTATCTTTTTAGATTGGGTTCATTGGGCAGGTTTGGTACTTATTAAGTTTACTAGGTGCCAAAACTTCAATATTAACTTATAGCCTGCGGCTCGCTGAATGTGCAAACACTTCTGTGACTCGCCGCAAGCACAATCCCTGTGGGCTCTACGACAGCGTCCTTGCTGTCGAAGGTCACAGCCGCGTTCACACCTGAGTGTTTATCTCTTCGATTTAGGTTAATTCGCTACAATCCCTTTGTTCGCTTATATGTTAGCTGCCTGTGTATGGCTTTGTTACATCAGTCTTTGCTATCGCTCTCAAAATTGAAACCTTCTCCCTCGCAGCATTAACTAGACCGAGTAAAAAATCACAGGAGAGCCCTTCTTTATTGAGAAGTGCAAATTTCTGGACCTCATCAAATACCTGATAAGAAGCTAAGGAAAAATGTTCATCTGATATTATCTGCGCATCATTGAATGCCCGTAAATACCGCTTATACTCATCTGAATCTGGAAGATAAAATAAATTTAGAGTACTTTGAATCATCTCTTGGGATTGGCTAAGAAACTCTGAGTGTTTAACTTTCTTTTCATCCATCAATTTATAGTATTGCACCCGTTCATATTGTTTAGCTTCAAATGACATTGAAGTTTTACTATTAAAATAACCAATTGATGCTGTAACAGCAGCTGTACAAATTGCCGTACCACCCGTTATCGCAGCAATCCATATAAGGTTACTGCTTGACGCTGTATTTGTTACAATTTTTTCTAACAATTCCAATTGGTTTGACAATTAATTTTCTCTCTCGAACAATAAAAATAGCTAACTATAAAATTCGGTAATGAGTGTTTCATCAATGCCTCGTAGAAAGTAACCAGCACAAATCGCTCGTTAGCATTGTTCAGACCACAAAATCACTAACTTCCAAACTCCAAGTCCCTGTCTTTCTGCGTACAAGTTTAACATCAACACCCTGGTGGTTAAATTGTTCTCTAACTGAATGGTACACACTTTCATCGACCCCAAGACGCGTGACATTTTTATGGGATGAAAAACCAAAATAAGCTTCAACAATTGAGTCCTGCGGAATTGATAAGCAACAAACAGGTCTTCCTTGATGCTGGATTTGGAGCCAGTTGCCTGAGGAATTTGAGTAACTATATTTCTTGTAACGACTGCCACCATTAGGGTCAATGATGTTTTTAACAACTCGAACTTCTTCCTCATAACCCCAAGCAAGATCTTTATACAAAAAGGCATTCTTGAATAAGTCATAGTTATCTTCGTGAAATGAAGAAAACTGATTACCAATGTTCATCCATGAATCCATGGTAGGTGTAGGCAGATGGTTCCTAGGAATACTGGATGTATAAATGATTTCTCCGAATTTGGCTGGAATAACGGATTTACTTGGATCATTTAGCCCCGCTTTATCCATATCAATGCCAACAACTACGCCTCTATGGTCATCCCCATAGTGAGCCCACATAAGTGCGTTTAAAGGGTTTCGTGTAAGGGAAAGGACACCGTACATTTGGCTTAGACGAGAACGGTGTGGACCATATTGAGAATTATTTGGTAATTCATCACTTTTTTCAAAACATAGTGCAGCGCTTTCAAAAGGATCATTCAAATCTTCGAGGCAAGAAAATCCGATAGAATTATTGTCAATCACAGCTCTCGCTGAAGAAAATGACATGTATTTGTATAGAATCATTTAAAGAACCACTTTAATTAGAAGATGCTAACAATTTTTATGCAACTTCAAGACACTTTTCTTGGGCGTAGAATGCAACCATTCTCACTTATAGTCTACCAAATCAGTCGCTTCTTATTTCTAAATCAACAAAGAGGTTGTAGCTAATTGCGCTATTCTGGAACGATACTTACTACTTAGAAGCTAAATCGAAGAGATAAATGAACAGGTGTAGGTGCGGCTGCGAGTTTCGGTTTCAGGGTGAGGTTTCACATAGTGAAACTCTTCGAACGAGAGGCTGGGATGCCGAACTGGCCGTTAAACATGGACGTTGTTTGAAACCGTAAAGCGGCCAGGGATGGCTTTACAGCGTCTCGCAGAAGTAACTGCACATAAGCACGCTGCAAGCGATAGATAACAATGAAGGTGCAACCTTCAACAGTCCAGCTCAGCCGAAAGCTAAATCAGAAAATGTAATCAAGCTTATTCGAAGTAATTTAGCCACCATTATAGATAAATGGTGGCTAAATTGATGAGGCACAAATAAAGCTGATCGCTAAACAGCTATTTAGCAAAATCTACTTAGTTGCCAAAGGGCGTAACTCAATTTCTGATTGAGCCATTAGATAGGCAAACTGCGCATAAGCTGCGACGTTTTGCTGTAGCGCTGCAGGATCAATTTTGTCCAGTGTGTCATTGGGTGTGTGGTGATAGTCAAAGTAATCTTGGCCATCTTGTCTTAATGATGCCACAGGCACGCCTTGTTTAGGCAGCATTGAGACATCAGGGCCACCAGAGGCGGTATTAGTGCCCATTGCGACACCGTTAGATGCCATAGGGGCACTCATTGCTAATACAGCTTCAAAAGCTTGCGTAGCGACGCGGTAGTCGATTTGGTAAATGCGACCAGCACCGAAATCTGATTCTGCGGCTATGTAGTGCTTAGCAAGTTCATCTTGATGGGCTTTTGCATAAGCCTTTCCACCAATAAGCCCTAGCTCTTCGGCTGCGTAGAGTACCACTCGGATGGTTCTGGCTGGCTTTTGAGGCAAGTCTTGGATCAATTTTCCCGCGGCTGTCACAATGCCGACTCCGGCGCCATCATCTAACGCACCCGTGCCTTCATCCCATGAGTCAAGGTGTGCGCCGATAAGCACAATCTCATCAGGCTTACTAGAACCGGTGATTTCAGCAATCACATTGTAAGAGGTCGCATATCCATGACTTTGCGGTGACATCTTGATTTGCAAAACAACATTATCATCTCGTTTCAGCATCAAATTAAGCTGATTAGCATCCGGTGAGGATAATGCTGCTGCAGGAATGCGTGGTACATCGTCTTGGTAGCGCATGGCGCCAGTGTGAGCCATTCTGTCGTGATCCGTGCCAATGGAGCGAATAACGATGGCCAGCGCTCCTCTAGATGCGGCTTCTACTGCACCGCGTGAGCGTCCGCCGACTGTTTTGCCATAACCCTTGCCTGTGGTGTGACGCTCAGTCTTATGATCGATAAAGGCTATTTTTCCCTCTAATGAACCTGCTGGGGAGGCCTTTAGCGCAGCAAGAGTGTCAAAGCGCACAATTGGAGCGGTGATCCCTTCGGTAGGAGTCGCAACACTGCCTCCTAAAGCGGTAATGACTAAGCCTTGAGGATAAGGGGCTACGACAATTGCTTCGGCATTGCCTCGATCCCATACCGGAACCTTTACTGGCTCTTTGTAAACTTTATCAAAACCTAATTGATTTAATTTATCCTCAGCCCATTGAACCGCAACCAGATCTTTGTCGCTACCCGCTAATCTAGGGCCAACTTCTACAGTTAAGGATTCTACCAAGTCATAAGCCAAGGTCGAGGAGAGGGCATCTTGTTGTAATTGACTAGAAACTTGAAGGTTTTTAGAGTTGGGTGGTGTTTGCTGACAGGCTAAAAGTGAACCTGAAAGACAAGTTATGAGTAAGATGTGTAGGCCGTTTTTCATAAGTTTCCTTTGTTTTTATTACTTATGTCCCATTTTTGAAAACAATCTAGCAAAAAGTGTGCTTTATGTCCCGACTATATCTGTAAGGCAAGGCTATATTAGTGGCGGGGATTGTTTTAGGAGAATTAGACTTTAATGAATATTGAATTAATGCAACAGCGTGCAGATCATGCCGTCGTAATGTTGAAAGCTTTGGCTAATGAACGTCGCCTTTTCATTCTGTGTTATTTACTGAGTGAAGGAGAGATGTGTGTAGGCGAGATGAATAAGAAGCTGGGTTTAAGCCAGTCTGCTTTGTCGCAACATTTAGCCTGGTTAAGAAAAGATAATTTAGTCGAAACTCGCAAGGAAGCTCAAACGGTTTACTATTCGTTGAAGAGCAAGGAAGTTGCAGAAATCATTAAATTACTTGATAACATCTATTGTGATAGATTGCAGACAGTTGCTTAACAAAGCTAAGCTCTGTTGTTAGTACATGATTGTTATTTACTAACGGCTGGTTTATGACTGGATAAAAGCGACACAACAGATGACTAATGGAGAGGCTTGCCTCTCTATTTTTTTGCCTCAATTTTGATAACGGTGATGTGTAAGCCAAATAACAGGCATAAAAAAACCGACCAAGGCCGGTTTTTTTCATTTGCTTTAAAACTAAAAATTAAGCAGCAAGTGCTTTGATTTTAGTATTTAAGCGTGACTTATAACGAGCAGCCTTATTCTTGTGAATAAGACCTTTAGTCGCCATACGGTCAACAATTGGTTGTGCTACAGCGAAAGCTGCAGTAGCTGCCGCGTGATCACCTGCAGTGATTGCTGCGATTACTTTTTTAACGTAAGTACGTAACATTGAGCTACGGCTAGCGTTGTGCTGACGACGCTTCTCAGATTGAAGCGCGCGCTTCTTTGCAGACTTGCTATTAGCCAAGGTGCAACTCCTAAATAGGGTTAGATATTTTAAAGGTCGGGAATATGCCTCACTATTGCCACTTTGTCAATGACAATAGTTGAATCTTTATCTTAAAGATAAAAAAATTCAACCTGCTTAGCTATCTCCAACCTAACTCGTGTAATATGGAGCGCGATTCTAACAGTAATAGCTAGAAGGTGATAGGGGAAAATCATATTTTTGAGACTACTCTTCTAAAGTTCTAGGTACAATTCAGGGCATATTTTGAGTAAAAAATTAGTTAAGTCAGGCATCATCGTGAGTGTCATGACCTTAGTCTCTCGCGTCATGGGATTAGTCAGGGATGTGGTTATTGCTAATCTTATGGGCGCAGGCAGTGGTGCCGATGTGTTTATTTTAGCAAATAAAATTCCCAACTTTTTAAGACGATTATTTGCCGAGGGGGCTTTTGCACAGGCCTTCATTCCCGTATTTACTGAGTACCAAGAAAAAAATACTGCTGAGGAGGTAAGGGAACTTATCTCAAAGGTCACTGGCACCTTAGGTGTTTTGGTGAGTATTGTGACCTTAGTCGGTGTTATTGCATCACCGGTAATCATGGCTTTGTTTGCTAACGGCTGGTTCGTTGCTTGGCTGAATGACGAACCCAGCGGTGAAAAGTTTGAACTTGCTTCTCTTTTGCTAAAGATCACTTTTCCCTATCTGTGGTTTATTACTTTTACTGCAATGGCTGGCTCTATTCTCAATACGAGAGGCCGATTTGCTGTTTCAGCATTCACGCCAGTATTTTTAAATATAGCCATCATTTGTGCTGCACTCTTCTTGTCACCAGAGCTTGAAAAACCTGAGTTAGGCCTTGCTATTGGGGTGTTTGCGGGTGGGTTAATTCAGTTTTTGTTTCAACTCCCGTTTTTATTTCAAGAAAAGGCGCTAGTTAAGCCATCTTGGGGTTGGCACCATCCTGGAGTCGTTAAAATTCGCACCTTGATGCTCCCTGCTATTTTTGGAGTGTCAGTGTCACAAATCAATCTGTTGTTTGATACCATCATTGCCAGTTATCTGGTAACGGGATCAATCAGTTGGCTCTATTACTCCGATCGATTATTAGAGTTCCCTCTAGGCTTGTTTGGTATTGCCATCGCCACCGTGATCTTGCCCGCTTTATCTAAAAAACATGTGAATGATGAGGGTAAAGGGTTTGAAAAAACCATGGATTGGGGAATTAAGGCGATTCTGTTACTGGGCATGCCGGCTATGTGTGGCCTAATTTTGCTCGCTAAGCCTATGTTAATGGTCTTGTTCATGCGCGGTGCTTTTACTGCTGATGATGTTGAAATGGCTTCTTATAGCTTGATGGCTTATGGGAGTGGATTACTGAGTTTTATGCTCATTAAAGTACTCGCACCAGGATATTACTCAAGGCAGGACATCAAAACGCCAGTGCGTTATGGGATTATCGCGATGGTCAGTAATATGGTGTTAAATATCATTTTTGCTATCCCATTTGGATATGTTGGTTTGGCTATTGCGACATCTCTATCGGCATTATTAAATGCAGCCTTGTTATATCGCGGCTTGCATAAAGCGAAGGTTTACACCGTCAGTAAGCAAACCGGACTCTTTTTTGGTAAAGCGATGCTATCTTGTATAGTGATGGTCACCGTTTTAATTCAACTTTTACCGAGTCAAGATATTTGGTTGCAACAAGTGTTCACACAGCGAGCCTTAACACTTTTAGCCTTGATTGGTGCAGGCGTAGGGAGTTATTTGATCAGCATGATCGTGCTGGGAATTCGCCCCTGGAAAATTAAAACGGGTCTGTAAATAACGGTTTGAGACAATACCAAGTAAGATCATTGCTGATAATCAATGTCAGCTGGTATATAATCCGCCCACTTAGGCTCGCTAGTTATGTAATGCAATGGAACTAATCCGCGGTATAAACAATATTTTACCAGCACATCACGGTTGTGTTCTCACCATTGGCAACTTTGATGGGGTACATCGTGGGCATGCTGAAGTTATCTCAAAGCTCGTGAAAAAGGCGAGACAGCTGAATGTGCCGGCGACTTTGATGACCTTCGAACCTCAACCGCAAGAGATGTTTAGGGGAGATTGTGCTCCGGCTAGACTCAGTACCTTGCGTGATAAAATCGTCTTGCTTGAAGAGCTCGGAATAGACCGCTTAGTGTGCATTAATTTTAATGCTAAGTTTGCCGAGATGCCTGCAGTAGATTTTATTGAGAAATTGTTGGTGCAATCCCTTGGCGTTAAATACCTGGTTGTCGGAGACGATTTCTGTTTCGGCAAGGAGCGAATGGGCAATTTTGACATGCTCAGAGCGTCAGGGGAGAAACATCAATTTGCTGTTGTCAGCACTCAAAGTTTCATTCTTGGCGATAAACGAGTCAGCTCTACAGAGATTAGGGAGCTACTTGCTAAAGGCCAGATGGAACAGGCAAGACGATTATTAGGTCATCCTTTTACCTTGAGCGGTCGAGTGGCTCATGGTGAAAAAATTGGGCGCACTATCGGTTTTCCTACTGCCAATATCGCTTTGAAGCGTAAAGTGAGCCCTGTGAGAGGCGTATTTGCGGTAAGGTTGTATTGGGATAACAGTGATGTTTATGATGGTGTTGCCAACGTTGGTTTTAGGCCAACGGTTAATGGGCAAAAATGCCAATTAGAAGTACACATTTTCGATTTTGATGGTGACCTGTATGGGCGTAATATTGAAGTTGAATTAGTTGCAAAAATTCGAGATGAACAACCTTTCCAGTCACTGGAAGCGTTGAAAAAACAAATTAACAATGATGCAAACAAAGCCAAAGATCTGCTTGGCTTCGATGCAAGCTAAGATCTTTTAGCAAACATGAATGGTATAGGATTAATGAGCGACTATAAATCTACTTTGAATTTGCCGGAAACTGAGTTTCCGATGCGTGGTAACCTGGCTAATCGTGAGCCTGTGATGCTGAAATCTTGGACAGAAGATAATCTGTACCAACAGATCCGTGATAGTCGTATTGGCCGTAAGCCTTTTATTTTACATGATGGCCCTCCGTACGCGAATGGCAGCATTCATATTGGTCACTCGGTTAACAAAATTCTAAAAGATATCATTGTTAAATCTAAAACAATGTCAGGTTTTGATGCGCCTTATATCCCTGGTTGGGATTGTCACGGTTTACCGATTGAGCTCAAAGTTGAGCAAAAAGTGGGTAAGCCTGGACATAAAGTTACCGCCGCAGAGTTTCGTGTTAAATGTCGTGAGTATGCGGCTAAACAGGTTGATGGTCAGCGTGATGACTTTATCCGTTTAGGTGTGTTTGCTGATTGGTATAACCCGTATCTAACGATGGATTACAGCACTGAAGCGAACATCGTGCGTTCTTTGTCAAAAGTAATCGAAAATGGCCACTTGCACAAAGGTGTTAAGCCCGTGCATTGGTGTACCGATTGTGGCTCAGCGCTTGCTGAAGCTGAAGTTGAGTACGAAGATAAAAAATCTCCAGCCATCGATGTTGCTTTTGCCGCTGCAGATAAAGCTGCTCTGATTGCTAAATTTGGTGTTGATGAATGTAGTGGTCCTGCCTCTATGATTATCTGGACAACGACGCCTTGGACACTGCCTGCTAACCGTGCCTTATCTATCGCTGGTGATATCGAATACGCGTTAGTTGAGTTTGTTAAAGGCGATAAAACCACCACCGTGATTTTAGCTGATGCGCTAGTTGAGTCATGCATGGAGCGTTATGGCGTTGATTCCCATAAAGTGCTAGGTAAAGTCAATGGCGATGCACTTGAGTTACTGCGATTTAACCATCCTTTCTATGATTTCGATGTGCCTGTTATTTTAGGTGAGCATGTTACCGTCGATTCAGGTACTGGTGTGGTTCACACCGCGCCAGGTCATGGTCAAGACGATTTCATCGTTGGTCAGAAGTATGGTCTTGAAGTGGCTAACCCTGTTGGTGATAACGGCGTTTATAAATCAGATACTGAAATCTTTGCCGGTCAGCATGTATTTAAGGCTAATGACAGTGTCGTTGCTCTTCTTGAAGAGAAAGGCGCACTCATCAAGTTTGAAAATATTATCCATAGTTACCCACATTGCTGGCGCCATAAGACACCGATTATCTTTAGAGCTACACCTCAGTGGTTTATCTCTATGGAGCAAAAAGGCCTTAGACAGCAAGCGTTAAGTGAAATCAAAGAAACGAAGTGGATCCCAGACTGGGGCCAGAATCGTATTGAAAAAATGGTCGAAAACCGTCCTGATTGGTGTATTTCTCGCCAGCGTACATGGGGCGTGCCTATTGCTTTATTTGTGCATCGTGAAACTGAAGAACTGCATCCAGATAGCACTTCACTTATGGAGCGTGTTGCAAATAAGATTGAGCAAGAAGGTATTCAGGCTTGGTGGGATCTTGATGCGGCAGAGCTATTAGGTGATGAAGCAGATCAATATCGCAAAGTAACCGATACACTCGATGTCTGGTATGACTCTGGTTCATCTTTTTCATCGGTTGTTGCTGCACGTCCTGAGTTCCATGGTCATGATATTGACCTGTATTTAGAAGGTAGCGATCAGCATCGTGGTTGGTTTATGTCATCATTGATGATCTCTACTGCGATGAATGGTAAAGCACCTTATAAGCAAGTGCTGACTCATGGTTTTACCGTTGATGGTAAAGGACGCAAGATGTCAAAGTCTGTGGGTAATGTTATTGCTCCACAAACTGTGACTAATAAACTGGGTGCGGATATTCTTCGTTTCTGGGTTGCAGCAACAGATTACACTGGTGAGATGACGGTCTCTGATGAGATCTTAAACCGCAGTGCTGATGCGTATCGTCGTATCCGTAACACGGCTAGATTCCTGCTTGCTAACCTCAATGGTTTTAATCCTGAGACCGATTTGGTTGCCGTTGAAGATATGGTTGCCTTGGATCGTTGGGCTGTTCGTCGCGCTACTGTACTGCAAGAAGAGTTACTTGAAGCGTATGAGCAGTATAACTTCCACCTAGTGACACAGAAACTCATGCAGTTCTGTTCTGTTGAGCTAGGAAGTTTCTATCTTGATATCATTAAAGATAGACAGTACACCGCTAAAAGTGACAGTCATGCTCGTCGTAGTTGTCAAAGTGCCCTGTACTTGATATCTGAAGCTATGGTTCGTTGGATAGCACCAATCTTAAGCTTTACAGCCGATGAGATTTGGCAACTGCTACCGGGTGAGCGTGAAAAATACGTATTCACTCAAGAGTGGTTCCAAGGACTTAAGTCTGTCACGACAGAGAATGATCTTAGTGATGAGTATTGGTCAGAGCTATTAGCTGTACGTGCTGAAGTGAACAAGGTGATCGAGCAAGCTCGTCGCGAAAAGCAGGTCGGTGGATCGCTTGAAGCTGAAATTACGCTTTACGCTGATGAAGCCCTATCTTCAGTTCTAGCTACTTTAGGTGATGAACTACGATTCGTATTGCTTACCTCTAAGACTCAAATTCTTGAGTTGTCAGCGGCACCAACAGACGCTATCGATACCGAGTTGAGCTCGCTTAAGTTAGGTCTGCATAAAGCAGAAACAGCAAAGTGTGAACGTTGCTGGCATCACAGAGAGGATGTGGGGCAAGTTGAATCACATCCTACCTTGTGTACTCGTTGTGTGACCAACATTGAAGGTGACGGCGAAGTTCGCCAGTTCGCTTAAATAGTAAAAAAGCAACGGCTCTTGAGGAGCCGTTGCTTTTTTCTGTTAACTAATTTCAATGCTTGAAAAATAATATTTTTAAAGCATTGATAAAATAAATTTTAGATTGGGAAGGATTGATTAATGCCAACTAACTGGAAAGACAGTGGCTTGCGTTGGTATTGGGTGGTGGTATTGGTGTTTATTGCCGATCAACTGTCTAAGCAATGGGTATTGTCTAATTTTGAGTTGTATGAGTCTGTAAAATTATTGCCTTTCTTTAATTTTACCTACTTGCGAAACTATGGCGCTGCTTTCAGTTTTTTGAGTGATGCAGGCGGGTGGCAACGATGGTTGTTCACGATAATTGCTGTTGGTTTTAGTACGCTATTAACTTTTTGGTTAAGAAAGCAACCGGCTCAGATGTGGCGTTTGAATTTAGCTTACACCTTAGTGATTGGTGGGGCATTAGGTAATTTGATTGACCGTTTACAGCACGGTTTTGTTGTCGACTTCTTACACTTCTATTGGAATACCAGCCATTTCCCTGCGTTTAATATTGCTGATTCTGCCATTTGTGTTGGTGCTGGTTTAATCATCATCGATTCAATTATCACTGAACGAAACGATAAGAAAAAAAAAGCTCAAGATAACAGTAATACAGCGAAGGAGTAGTTACCTTATCGGCCTGATTCACGTATTAGATATAAGCGAAAAAGCTCAAGATAACAGTAATACAGTGAAGGAGTAGTTACCTTATCTGCCTGATACGCGTATTAGATATAAACGATAAAGAAAGCTCAAGACAACAATAATACAGTGAAGGAGTCGTTACCTTATCTGCCTGATACACGTATTAGATATAAACGATAAAGAAAGCTCAAGATAACAATAATACAGTGAAGGAGTCGTTACCTTATCTGCCTGATACACGTATTAGATACAAACGATAAAGAAAGCTCAAGATAACAGTAATACAGTGAAGGAGTAGTTACATTGGCTGATACACGTTCTATTTTATGTCATATGAATATCGTACTTGAAGATGGTTCAACGGCTGATAGTACCAAAGCGTCGGGCAAGCCGGCAAAGTTGAATGTGGGTGATGAGACATTAAGTCCAGCGTTTGAAGCTGAAATTGTTAATTTGTCTGAAGGCGATAAGCATAGTTTTACACTACAAGCTGTTGATGCGTTTGGTGAGTCAAACCCAGATGCTATTCATCATATGGACAAAAGTAAATTTCCCGCTGACATGTCACTTGAACCTGGCGTTATTGTTAGCTTTGGGGGACCTGGTGGAAGTGAGATCCCTGGCATGATCCGTGAGGTTGCTGGTGACTCTGTTACTGTCGATTTGAATCATCCATTGGCTGGGCAAGTGGTGACCTTTGAACTTGAAGTCGTGCAGGTACTATAACGTATGCAAGTAGACAATAACCTTCAGATTAAACTCGCAAACCCACGTGGATTTTGTGCCGGTGTGGATAGAGCGATCAGCATTGTTGAACGCGCTTTAGAACTATTTCCAGCTCCTATCTATGTTCGTCATGAAGTGGTGCATAACCGTTATGTGGTACAGAATCTGAAAGATCGTGGTGCGGTTTTTGTTGAAGAACTGGATCAGGTTCCCGACAATAGTATTGTGATCTTCAGTGCTCATGGTGTTTCCCAAGCCGTGAGAAAAGAAGCCAAACGTCGTAGTTTGAAAGTGTTTGATGCGACCTGTCCACTTGTGACTAAGGTTCATCTACAAGTGACACGAGCAAGTCGTAAAGGTATCGAGTGCATCTTGATTGGTCATGCTGGTCACCCTGAAGTTGAGGGAACCATGGGTCAGTACGACAACCCTGAAGGTGGTGTGCTGTTAGTTGAGTCTCCAACAGATGTAGAGTCATTGGTTGTTAAAAATCCTGATAATCTTTGCTTTGTAACTCAAACAACCTTATCCATGGATGATACCGAAGATGTTATTGTGGCGCTCCAAAAGCGTTTTCCTAGTATCCAGGGTCCTCGCAAAGATGATATTTGCTATGCCACTCAAAATAGACAGGATGCAGTAAGAAATGTGGCCGATGATGTAGAGTTGTTCATTGTGGTTGGTTCTAAGAACAGTTCGAACTCTAATCGTCTTCGAGAATTGGCTCAAAAAAGAGGCACACAATCTTACTTAGTCGATAACTCTGACGATATAGATTCAGATTGGTTTAAAGGTATTACTAAAGTAGCTGTAACTGCTGGAGCATCTGCACCAGAGGTGTTAGTTCAGCAAGTTGTTGAGGCTATCGCAAAATTAGCACCCAGTGTGATCACCGAAGTTGAAGGGCGTAAAGAAGACACCGTTTTTGCGGTTCCAGCTGAGTTAAGGTAATTATTTTTAACGTTTTTCCTAAAATAAAGGAGGCTAATAGCCTCCTTTTTGTTATCTAATTTTTACCATTTTTTTAATGTAAAATATTTGCACACACTATTAATGCTCGCGTGTAACATTCGACTAAACTATCATTAACCTATATAGTGGTTGATTAAGCTAACGTTCAGATTTATAACAGGTAAACCAGTGTTTTAACCGTCAATAATATGACGAATAAAGGATAGTTGACGCAGATGAAAAATGAGGTAAAAGGCTTCTCTTTGATCGAGGTGCTAGTGTCGTTAGTGATACTAGTGATAGGTCTGATCGGCATTTTTAATCTTCATATTGTTTCCAAGAGAAGTAGTTTTGAATCATTTCAACAAACTCAAGCCTCTTATTATGTCAATGACATTATTAACCGAATGAAATTGAATCGTACTCAGTTAATCAATTATAGCGGCACTTTTAGTGGTGCTCTCTCCGCCCCTAGCACTTCTTGTGATGTTGCCGCTGGCGCTGCAGCAGTGGTTTGTAGCAACGTGGAAACTCGGCTTTGGGATCTATATCAATGGGAACAATTGTTCGGTGGCTCTTCAGAGAGAATTAGTGGTCGTGATGTTGGTGGTTTAGATACTCCAACGGCTTGTATTCAGATTCAAGCCACCGGAGAAGTACTTGTTGTGATGACGTGGAGGGGAATAAGAAACCTTTCCGATGGTACAGAGAATGCGACAGGTGATGGTGCTGCTTTTATTAAAAGTTGTGGTACAGCCAGTGACAGGCGCCGTGCTTACTCGATCAATACTGTGATTATATAAATGAGACAAGCGATGCAGAAAAGGAATAAACAGATAGCGGGTTTTTCTTTGGTTGAACTTATGGTTGCCATGGTGATCAGCTTATTTTTATCTGCAGGCTTGTTTGCCATGTTTACTATGTCTGCCACGAATGTCACAACGACAAGCCAGTTTAATCAACTCCAAGAGAATGGACGTATTGCACTGGCACTGATTGAAAGAGATGTAAGTCAGTTAGGGTTTATGGGTGACATGACTGGAACCGATTTTGTTCTTGGGGCAAACACTCAAATTCCCGCAGGCATTGTGCCAAATGACTGCGTTGGTGCTGGCGCGAATAATGCGACATTGCCGAACAATCAGCCATCGCATTTTAGGCGATTGTGGGGGTATGAAAGTGGTGTCAGTGCTGACTTTTTTGCTTGCCTAAACAACGTCAACAGTGGCACTGATGTGTTACAGATAAAAAGGCTTATTGGTCCTGCAACTGTAACCCCTAATGTAAATACCCGATACTACATGGCCGCCACACCCAATCAGGCCATATTTTTTGTCGGCACTCCTGTCCCACCTGTTTTAGCCAATGCCAGGTTTTGGGTGTACCAGCATCATATTTACTATATTGCTGATGATGGCGATATTCCGGTATTAAGACGTAGAACATTAAGTGTCAATAACGGCATGGCTAATGAAGACCAACTTGTCGAAGGAATCGAAAATTTTAGAGTGTTGTATGGCTTTGATAATGATGGAGACAACACGGCCGACAGCTTTATGCCAGTGCAAAATGTCACTAATTTGATGTGGGACAATGAGCTCTTTCAGCGTTTAGTTGCGCTGAGGATATTTGTTTTAGTTAGAGCTACCGAAGCAGACAACAGTTATACCAACAATACAGTGTACAGATTGGGTGATAAAGCCATTGCAGCTACGGGAGATAACTTCAGAAGGAAAGTTGTCTCGACTACGGTCGTACTTGAAAATCCCGTATTGATTAGGTAAATAGCACATGTTGAGACGTGTGCTTAAAAATTGTTTGGAGTAAATAGATGAAGAAGCAAAAAGGGATTGTTCTGTTCTTCTCACTGATTGTACTTGTCATTATGACAGTGATTGGTGTGGCACTTGCTGTGAATTCGACTCAGTCCATGAGAATGGCGGGTGCGGGATCTGAACGTGTTGAAGCAATGGCTTCAGCCCATGGGGCGTTAGATAGCGTTATCAGTACTAATCAAGGTGTTGGGCTTGCAAATTTAACTGGCGAATTTAATGCGGGTACCATGTTAGGTGTAACCAGTACGATCACACCTTTGCAGCTTGATGATGTGAGTTGTCAACGCAGCGCCAATGCGAATTCATCTAATTTAGTCAGTTGCCGCCGTTCTGAAATTTCGAGTGTATCTACTTTTGGGCGTAATGATATGGGCCGATTAACGGTTATCGCTGGTGTTGAACAAGAAGTGCTTACTGGGAGCTAGAAATGATGATTAAACGTGTTTTATGCTCGGTTCTGTTTGCTTTGGTTACAATATCAGCGGGTACTGTTGCCGATGATACCGAGCTGTATGTTGTTGAGTCTTCATTAAGAACCGGTGCAAATCCAAAAATATTAATTATTTTTGATAACTCTGGAAGCATGAGCACTATTGAAGAGGACACTCCAGGGTCATATGATTCTGGAATTACCTATGAAGCAATTAGCTCAGCTCACGCTTATCAAGATGATAAAATTTATTTCACCAAAGGCGCTGGTGTAGATAATGCAGGTACCGATATACCTTTGAGTCCCTCTGATTCGAAACGTTTTTTAAAAGATATTAATGGTTGCCACCAAAGCTGGAGTCTAATTGAAACTTACGGTCGTTTTACTGGGTTTGTTGGTGAGTATCGAATAAGGGGGAAAACGGGCACTTGGGGTGAGTTACGAGATAACAGTGGTGCTAACTATGACACCATAGATTGCCTGGAAGATATTCATGAAAATGACCCGATTAATGCAAAAAATAAGGATGGGGTTTCGCATCCTAATGGCTTTCCTATTGATGGAATTAAAGAGGGGAATGTTCCTAAGCCATATAGCACGGCAGGTGGAGATACTCAGCTAGGATTAGGTGAGGCAGTGACGTTATATACGGCTAATTATCTTCGTTGGCATGCGGCTGCTGTTGCTGGAGAGTTACCTACCAGTCCACAATCTCGATTGAGCATTGCGAAAACAGCGATTGAGACTGTTATTAACACCAATACATCAGTAGATTTTGGGTTAGCGTTATTTAATATGGATTATCCGTCTGAAGGCTATCGTGATGGCGGACGCATTGTTTCAAAAATTCAAAAAATGACCACATCTAACAAAAGTGCACTCTTATCAACTATTGATGGCATACCTGCTGATACTAATACCCCACTTTGCGAAACATTATTTGAAGCCTATCGATATTTTGCTGGTAAGTCGGTGCTATATGGTAAAAAAGACTCAGATTACTCCAGCTGGTATGAGGGTAATAAGCCGCCAAGAGATACGACAGCAGAATCTGGTTCGAATTATAAATCGCCATTCAGGATATGCCCAGATGCTGCTTATATTATCTATATTACCGATGGTGTTCCAAGCCAGGACACTTTTGCTGATACAGATATAGAAACACTGACAGATAATGGCGTGATTGAGCAGGCTGATGATAAAATTGTCGCGCCACTTTATACCGCTTTTTCAGAAAGTCTTTCTACGCCCAACTACCTCCCTGCATTATCGAGCTATCTCTATCATAATGATTTGGTGACATCACCGGAAGTACAGAGTGATGGAACAACTGAGCATATGCAAACAGTTAAGACCTTTACGATTGGTTTTAGCTCAGGTGCATCAGATGCCGCGCCATTATTGAAAGAAACAGCTAGAAGAGGAGGCGGACTCTATTTTTCAGCGACCGGAGGGCTTGGATTAGCCGCTGCACTTAACGAAGCTCTTTTAACGATAATGGAAACGGATGCAAGCTTTACCTCTCCAAGTATTGCCAGTAATAATTTTGATCGCACTCAGACATTTGATTCAGCATATTATGCGATGTTTCTTCCTGGTCGAGGACCAAGATGGAGTGGCAACCTGAAAAAACTTAAAGTGACTTCAGATGGCGTACTAGTGGATAAAAATGGTGTGATAGCGATTGGTGAACAAGGAAATATTAAGGATACAGCCTGTACTTTCTGGAGTCTTTGTTCGCCTAAAGCTGATGGTAAAAAAGTGATGGAAGGTGGGGTGATAGAAGCCCTGCAAAAAGTGACACCTTCAACTGGCATCAGTGGTAGGACTATCTATTCGAATTTGACTAGCCCAATGTCTTCACTCTCACAAGTTTCTGAATCAATTCTGTCTACTAATATGGGGATTGATGAGGCTAATGTTAGCAGTACGGTAAAGTGGTTATATGGTTACGATGTCGATCTTGATAACCCAGGGGGCAGTAAAACTGATTTTCGAAGTGACATCATGGGGGATCCGTTACACTCAAAGCCTTTAGCACTTAATTTTGGTACAAAAGCGAGCCCTGATATCCGTATTGTTTTGGGGACTAACCAAGGTTTAGTTCATATGTTTAAGGATACAGGCAGTGATGTAGTGGAGAGCTGGGCATTTATGCCTACAGAGTTGCTGAGTAATGTTCCTATTTTGAAGAAGAACATTGCCAACGGAGGTCATTCAGTCTACGGCATGGATGGCTCTCCTGTAGCCTACACAGAGACTGATTCTTCAGGGAAAGTTAATAAAGCATGGGTATTTATAGGCATGCGACGTGGTGGTTCCTCTTATTACGCTTTAGATGTGACATCTCCTGACTCTCCAAGTGTTAAATGGGTTATTACTCCACATAGCGCTGGTTTTTCTGCGCTTGGGCAAACTTGGTCTGAACCCATCGTCACGACAATACCTGGCCATACAGGGCCTGTACTGATATTTGGAGGAGGATATGATGCCTCTTTATATGATGCAGATACAGTTCCCAATACGCCCGCAACTCATGGAAAAGCTGTGTATGTAGTTAATGCTGATACAGGTGCATTAATTCATGCGTTCACAGACACAGGGTTAGCTGGAACAAAAATTGATGGGCTTGTTGACAGTATTCCTAATTCAGTCGCTATTTTGGATAGTAATAATGATGGCTCTACAGATCGTATCTATGCGACAGATGTCGGCGGAAATGTGTGGAGGATGGATCTACCTGATTCAAATAAGAGTTCATGGAGCGCTTATAAATTGGCAGGCTTAGGCGGCGGTACAACGATTAATGATCGACGATTTTTTGCTGAGCCAGCGGTCGCTCAAACTACATTTAGTAATATTTCGGAAGTCGAAGTTACGGATGGTTCAGGGACAACAACGACAACAACTTATCAAAATATTCCCTATGATGCTGTCGTTATAGGCAGTGGTAATCGATCTCACCCAACTGGGCTTGATACTGCTGATAAGTTTTTTGTCTTACAAGACCGAAATGTTGTTACTCGAAGTCTTGTTGGAGAGGCGGTTCCTGAGGTTATAGATATAAGTAAACTGTATAACGTCACTTCCGCGCCTCCTGTGACTGAAGCTGAAAATATCACTTTTGGTGCCACACGAGGGTGGTATTACG
This sequence comes from Shewanella hanedai, assembly GCF_007197645.1. Taxonomy (GTDB): domain Bacteria; phylum Pseudomonadota; class Gammaproteobacteria; order Enterobacterales; family Shewanellaceae; genus Shewanella; species Shewanella hanedai. The sequence goes on along the minus strand of NZ_VKGK01000036.1, from coordinate 20,591 downwards.
ATTTTACTGGAAGCGGCGAAAAGTCATTGACGGCTGCGCTGATAATAGATGGTAGGGTCTTTTTTACTTCTTTTGTTCCATCTGCCAATGTCATATCTGATTTAATATGTAGCACCTCTGGGCAAGGTAGGCTCTACATTTTTAATCTGCATAAAGGTACTAGGACCTATGCAAATGTTTATTACGAATTAGGTGAGCGTGTACCGGATACACCTCAAATAGTTATCCCCGCTCCAGAAACAGGAGAGGATCCCTATATCTATATCATTGGTGTCGGTAAAGGGGAGATAAAAGATGGTGAAGCGACAGGAACCATTAATGTTGGTTCAGGTTTAGGTGTGAACAAAATCTATTATCACATTGATGAGTGAAGCGAATCACACTAACTTAAGCTGAGAAAATATTATGAAAATAAATAAAGGTTTTACGTTAATTGAGTTGATGATAACCATTGCCATTATAGGTATTTTAGCAGCAATAGCTTATCCATCATATACGGTATATGTTGCTGAAAGTGCTCGTGCAGAGGCGCATACATCACTGTTAAGAGCAAGTAATTTGCAAGAGCAGTACTATCTTGATAATCGTGGATATACTGAAAACATGGTCGATCTTGGATTTGGTGCAGATCCATTTTTGACGGAGAGTGATCTATACAGTATTGATTCAACTGGAACGGGGAACTTTGTGCTTGTTGCTACAGCGCAGGGGGTCCAAGCAAGTCGTGATAGCGGTTGTGCTACGATCCAAATTACAGATACAGGGGCTAAAACCCCAGCGGAGTGTTGGTAATGAAGAGCTATATTGTTTCACTTTTTTTATTTGCTTTGTCTATGTCAACTTTTGCTAGTGAGAAGCAAGATTATAAGTGTTTCATCAATTCAACTGACGGGGATAGAGTGGTGTTCTATCGATGGGAAGCCAAAGAAATCAAGTTGAAAATGGCTACTTTAGTTGGGCGTACCAACATGAATAAGAAAGGGAAGAAATACTACATTAAAAATGTACAAGAGTGCGTGCTAATTAATCAGGATTTTGAATCTTCTGATGGACAAGATATTGATAAAATTACATTGCACTAATTATTGATAATAAATACCACTTCCTAATATAGCTTAATTAGCATTAGTTACAGTTGATCACGACATCAGAAAGTCGTACTTTCCCAGATGAGCTTATCTCCACTCCTCTTGAGTTTTCACTTGTTTTAGAGCCTGGGCAATAAGAAAAGGTTCCAGTGGTCGATGTCGAGGGAATTAACCCGTCAGGTGTAAAGCTAACGGAGTTACCTGCATAGGTAATAAAATCGTCAGCATTAAATGCATCAACCTGTTTGATAATCGGGTCTGTGACTCCCGCAGTTGTATCTATGGTTGTTGCTGCACCGTTATCAATAAAAATACTGAACCCCTGCTTCCAATCAGTTCCACACGCAGTGCCAGAGATAGGGCAAACTGTGACTCTTGCACCGTAACTAACTGCTTGGCTGCGGGCAAACATCAGGTATTGTTGCATTTTTCTTATTTCACTATCAGCTCTATAACCTTGATACATATCGGTGAAAGAGGGGACACCTACAGCGATTAATATTGTACTTATCACGAGTGTCACCATCAGCTCGACTAAGGTGAAGCCTTTTTTGAATGTCAACATTACATAAATCCTCACTGTATACTGAGTAGAGTATAAGCGAAAACATATCTATTATCTGTAGGTAAACAGTAATAAAACAAGCCAATTTATTGGCTTGCAAGGTATTTTTGACACTGTTGTTTCGTAACGGTTAACTTGTTAGTTATCGCATGTGATTACCTTCTTTGTTGAAAATCTTACTCGACCAGCTTGATTTACGATCACGGCTTGTGAATATTGACTATCTTGCGATGAAGGGCAGTACCTTAAGGTTCCATTAGTCCCCGACGCTAAGCCTGTAGGCTGAAATCTAACAGCTTGCCTGTTGTAGGTTATGAAATCTCTTGAGTCGAATGGTGCTGTGTTAAATATGATAATGTCAGTGCCATCGATCTGATTTGATTCTCCTAAGTCTGTAAAAATAGTAAGGCCTAATTTCCAATCTTTAGAGCATTTACCTTCCTTTATGGGGCAGACGGTGACTCTACTTGAATAGTTGATAGCGTGATTTCGGGCCAATTGGAAGGTCTGCTGCACTTTTCGTATTGCTGTATCGGCCCGAAAATATTCATCAATAGATTGATATTGAGGTACACCAACTGAAATCAAGATCGTGGAGATGACTAGAGTGGTCATGCATTCAACTAAGGAAAAGCCGAGTGATTTTTTCATTTTTCATCCTTGAAAATGTTCTTACTCACATCCTGAAAGTAAGTGTTAAGCCAGTGAAATGTGTGCTGAATGTTAATTATAGACGAGTTATTGAACTTTACTTTGCTTCCTTAATTGTTCGTTAACTAGAACAAGCCTTGTATTGATGAATGTAACATTTAGTCTTTGGGGAAAGTCTATCGCATGCTAAGATTAGTCATTCAATATTTTTAGCAATTTAAGCAAGTGAATAGGAGAGTTTGATGAAGAAGGTCGAAGCCATTATTAAGCCATTTAAATTAGATGATGTGCGGGAATCGCTTGCTGAGATTGGTATTACAGGCATGACTGTTTCAGAGGTTAAAGGTTTTGGTCGTCAAAAAGGACATACTGAGCTTTATCGTGGTGCCGAGTATATGGTCGATTTCTTGCCTAAAGTTAAAATTGAATTAGTTATCCAAGATGAGCTGCTAGATCAAGCACTAGAAGTGATTGTTGATACAGCACGAACTGGAAAAATTGGTGATGGAAAAATATTTGTTACTGAGATAGAGAGAGTGATCCGAATTCGTACTGGTGAAGAAAACGAAGAAGCGGTTTAGCTCCTTCAATGAGCTTGTTTTGAGATAACAAAGGGCCGCAATTTTTTGCGGCCTTTTTTATTTTTAACTAACTCAGTTTTTAAGTGAGGGCTTTACTTTACTACTTGAGTCCCTAATCACAGGTTCAGGTATAAATATCTTTGCTCGTTCATCATTGGTTGAACGTCTTTTGGCAATCAATAACTCGGTGGCTATTTGTGCAATTTTTTGTGTTGGTTGATGAACCGTTGTGAGTTTAGGCCAAGTCTGCCTTGAGAATGGGCTGTCCTCAAATCCAACGATTGAAAGGTCATTTGGTATATCGAGCCCCTCAAGTCGAGCTGCAAAAAGCGCACCCGCTGCAATTTCATCGTTACAAGCAACAATGGCAGTTGGTCTTTTACTTTGGGGTCTTTTTAGTAATTCTTTGGCTCCATTTACACCCGATTCGAATGAATACTGCCCAGAAATAATATTGTTACTTTCTACTGGAAGCTTGTTAGTTTGCATGGCTTGAGTGAAACCCGCTAAACGCTCCTTCGTCGACTCATGGTGTTGATCACCACTTAAGAATGCAATGGACTTATGACCAAGATCGATAAGATGTTGAGTGATACTAACCGCTCCATGCTTGTCATTAACTAGCACGGCTAATCCAGTGTCATCTTTAACTTCTCCACCAGCAATGATACGAACATAGTTTGCATTAATCTCATCAAGCGCTTTTAATATTTTAGGGTCTTCAGAGAGTGGCGGGGTTAACACTAAGCCTGCTAATCTGGCGTGTTTAACCATAGTCGTTAACTCATTACAGATGTTATCGCCTTTCGAGTCACAAGGGTGAATTAAGAGGTCATATCCCAATTTTTTGCACGAAGATAAAATTCCATTTTGCATATCAATAACATAATAAGCATTCGGATTATCATAAACAAAACCGATCACGTAGGACTTGGTTCCCGCTAAATTTCGAGCGGCTAAGTTGGGCTGGTAGTCTAGTACTTTTATCGCCTCATTGACTTTGTCTATGGTTGCTTGCTTTACCGAAGGCTCGTTATTTGTGACCCTAGAAACTGTCTTTATCGAGACTCCTGCATGCTTAGCAACGTCATTTATTGTTACTTTCATTATTTTAAATACTCTTTATATCAGTGCATTAAGTACAAAAGCCAGTATCGTAAATATGTCATTACAAAATGCATTCTTAGCTTTACGGAGAAGAGTTTTTCAATTTGTTACTGACTATAGTGCGAACTTTTCTGTTAATTAGCAAACAAGAAATTCAAATTCAATATTGCTTATACTCAAAGCTTCTAAGATATTTCATTGTTTAATTTCGCTACAGCCCTTTTAACACCGCCATTACAAATGACGCTAGGGAAGTTTATGGTGTTGTGAAATTGTGTGTTTGAAAGGCAAATAATCATTGTTGGTTATTTTTTTGTAGCGCAAGGGTTAATTATTGTGTAGTGTTTGCTCTTGACATGACAGCGTTGTCATTCCATTAGGGAATGGTTATGAATACAAAAAATATAATAAAATATGGTTATGGAAGGGAAACGAGATGCGAACATCTAATTTTAAGAAAAGTATACTAGCGACAAACATCGCTTTAATGCTGGGAACAGCAGTCTCAATGTCTGCAATCGCAGCAGAAGCGGACACTGCACCAACAGCTGATGAGAATATTGAGAAAATTGAAGTACGTGGTTTACGTGCTTCTATGAAAGCTTCTGTTAATGCAAAACGATTTTCTGATGCCGTCGTTGATGCGGTATCGGCTGAAGATATCGGTAAGTTTCCTGATGGTGATGTAGGAGAGTCATTAGCTCGTATACCTGGTGTCAGTGTTAGCCGCCAGTTTGGCCAAGGACAACAAGTATCTATTCGTGGTGCCTCTTCACAGCTAACCCGAACTCTATTGAATGGTCACTCTGTAGCTTCTACGGGCTGGTTTGATCAACAAGCGATAGATCGCAGTTTTAACTACTCACTTCTTCCACCTGAAATGGTAAGTGGAATTGAAGTTTATAAATCTTCTCAAGCAGATATTACCGAAGGTGGTATTGGTGGAACAGTCATCGTTAAGACACGTAAACCTCTTGATTTAGATGCTAACACGGTATTTTTAAGTGCGAAGGGTGATTACGGAACCATCTCAGAAGAGACTGATCCTGCATTATCAGGCTTATATAGCTGGAAAAATGAAAATGAAAACTTTGGTATTTTAGTTTCTGCTGCTGGTTCGCAGACTGAATACCAGCGTAATGGTATCGAGACTCTTCTTGGCTGGGGCGAGATAGTTCCAACAACTTTTCAGCAAGAGCGTGAACGTACCGCCATTAATGTTGCTGCACAATACCGTCCAACAGACAGTTTAGAATTTGGTTTAACGGTAACAACCTTAGATCTTAAAGCTGATAATGCTAATACTTCCATTTTCTTGTTCCCTACTCAACAAGGTGAATCAACGTGTAATCAAACAAACGCTGCAGGTGTTTGTACTGACATTACTCACTCAGGTGTAGATGCCTTTGCTTGGGCTCAAACTTGGGCACGTAAAGCTGAAATGTCGTCTGAGACCTATGATTTAGATTTTAACTTCGAAGCTGATAACTTCACTTTAGAAGGTCGTGTCGGTAATACTTCAGCGAAAGGAGGTACGAGTCTTACTTCCAACTACGGTAACTCTATCGGCAAGTCTAGTGACTTTGCGGGCCACTATGATGCTACTGGCGAAATCATTGCTATCGATATTGCAAATAAAGCGTTTGATTCAAGTGATTTTAATGGTGAGCTAGCTTCTGCTGGATGGGCACTTAAAAAGCAACCAAACACAGATGAAGAAACGTATGCACAGTTTGATGTGACAATACCTGTTGAGCTTGGTGCTATTACAGCATTCAAGACAGGTATTCGTTATGCGGATCATGATGTGACTCAGCAAACTGATGTTGCAACTGTTGGTGATATTGCTTCTCGGGACGCTTCATACTATTACAGTGGCACTATGTCATCTGGTGCTGGTTTTACTCTGCCAAAGCCTAACTTTGATGCGATGATTTCAGATGCTAATGCAGCAATCGATGGTTTTACTCGTGATAAGTCTGGCTATGGAACACTAAACGAGAAGAACCTCGCTCTTTATGCAATGGCTAATTTCGAAGCTGAAGGTATTCGTGGTAACTTCGGTCTGCGCTTTGTCTCAACTGATATTGAATCTGACTATTACGCGTTAAGTAGTACTGGTGAGTTTGCAGATAATCTGAGTACTGACACGGCAAGTTATAGCGATGTACTTCCAAGTGTTAACGTGGCATTTGATTTAACATCCGATCTTATTTTACGTACTTCAGCATCTCAAGTTATTTCTCGTCCTAACTATTCAGAATTATTTGCGACATCTACACTACCTGGCTTAAATGATGGAACTCCTGGTAACGAGAAACTTAATCAGGGTTCTGTATCTCTGGATCCATTTAAAGCGACTCAAGCAGATGTTAGCTTAGAATGGTACTTTAGTGGTGAAGGGCTTGCTGCGATAACTTACTTTATTAAGGACGTGAGCTCATTTATCTCGACACGTCAAAAGCTTAATCAACAGATCGGTATTGAAGATAATGATTTGATTGCTGCTGGTGGGAGTGCTTGTGGTGTTGGAGTCTACGACTGCTGGACTGTAAGTGAAAAATACAATGCTAACGGTGGGCGTATCGAAGGTATTGAACTTCAACTACAGGATTCGTTTGATAGTGGATTCGGTTACGCTGCAAACTACACTTATGCAGATGCAGGTTCTCCTTCTGAAAACTATCCAGATCAAATAGGGGTATTCTCAGACTCTTCAAAGCATACTGTGAATTTAGTTGGTTATTATGAGAACGATAGCTTTAATGCTCGTCTAGCTTATAACTGGCGCAGTGAATACATGATGCGTGAACTTCCTGGATTCTACGGTAACCGTCAACACCAGGATTACGGAACATTAGACTTAAGTGCTGGTTACAGCGTTACTGAGTGGATGGATATAACGTTTGAAGCGGTTAACTTAACTGAAGAAGATAGTATCCAAACTGGTGTTGCTCCGCTTGACGCAGAAGTGATTCCAGAGTTTAAAGCTGACTACCCTGTATGGAGCTTCGAAGGTGAAGCTCGCTATAAAGTTGGTGTAGCACTACGCTTCTGATAAGTGTAAATTTATATTGATATAAGCCCAGCGAATGCTGGGCTTTTTATTGAGTAATTAGTTATCAACATTATCGTTAATCTAAATAATGTATAAGGCTAGGTATGGATATTAAAAAGGTTGTTATCGTTGGAGGTGGAACAGCAGGTTGGTTGGCTGCAAATCATCTTGGTAAGGCGTTACTTAATACTGAAGGGGTATCTGTTACTTTAATCGAGTCTCCTGATATTCCGACCATTGGTGTTGGTGAAGGAACCGTGCCGGCAATTAGAAAGTCGTTGCAGAGTTTTGGAATAAGCGAAACTGAATTTATTACACAATGTGACGTGACGTTTAAACAGTCAATAAAATTCTCCAACTGGCTTAATAAAGATAATCATGGCTCAGATAATTCTTTTCATCACCTGTTTAACATACCATCGCCTTTGGGAGGTGACTTGACGCCTTTTTGGCTCAACAATCGGGACTATGATTATTCCAACCTAGTATCGCCTCAGTTTGTTGCCTGTGAAGCTTTAAAAGCACCGAAGAAGATAACCACCCCAGAATATGCTGGAGCACTTGGGTATGCCTATCATTTAAATGCAGCTAAATTTGCAAAGCTACTAGCTAAAAATGGTCGGGATCGTTTTTGTGTTGAACATATTATCGCCAATGTTAGTGAGGTTAAACTCAATGTATCTGGTGCTGTAGGCTCATTAGTTACTGATACTCATGGTGAGCTAGTTTATGATTTTTACATTGATTGCACGGGGTTTGAAGCTCTGATTATAGAAAAAGCACTTAAGGTGCCTTTTGTCGATAAGTCAGCTCAACTGTTAGTCGATAGAGCTATAGCTGTACAAGTTCCTACAAATATTAATGCACCTATCCCACCCTTCACCATAGCAACTGCTCATCAAGCTGGTTGGATCTGGGATATTGCTCTAACTAATAGGCGAGGAGTAGGTTTTGTCTATTCGACTAAATATATGGATGACGAAACGGCTATTAGCAAGCTAGATAAATACTTAGGGGGAGTATTATCTGATTTAAGTTATCGTGTTCTGCCAATGAAAGTAGGATACAGAGAGAAGTTTTGGCATCAAAACTGTGTTTGTCTTGGTTTAGCTCAAGGTTTTTTAGAGCCACTAGAAGCAACGTCCATCCTACTTACAGACTTTGCGGCTAGCTATATCGCTAATCGCTTTCCTAAATCAGTAGAGCAAATTCAGAGTATTCAACCTCAATTTAATCAGGTGATGGAGTACGCTTGGGAAAGAGTGGTTGAGTTTATTAAACTGCATTACTGTTTGTCGGATAGAACAGATTCCCAGTTTTGGATAGATAATAGAGATCCGAGTACCATTCCTGATGAGTTAAAGAGAAGGTTATCTCTGTGGGAAAGTTATGTACCGAATAGAGAAGATTTCTTTAGCAAGTTTGAAGTGTTCGATCTGGATAACTATCTCTATGTTCTTTATGGAATGAAGTATCACACTCAAGTTAAAAACTTAACTAATGAACAATTGCACCTTGCCAATCAACAGTCTCTGCAGATTGCAAAAATGGGTAAGCAACTGGCAGAAGAGTTACCTGATCATAGGGAGCTACTTAATAAGATTAAAGAGCATGGGCTTCAATCAATCTAGTTTTCTTTCTTACTTGAAGAGAGTTAGTCGAACTCGATTAGTTAGCATATACCTTTTCTAGATATTTGAAGTGGCAAAGTGAAAGTTTAATGAGTGGAGTTTCTAAAGCTGGATTGAACTAGTAGAGAAGCAAGCTTTATATCACATATAGAGCTTGCTCTAATCCTACAGAGTCTCCACTTTCGAAGACAATATTTTAATTAAGGCTGAGTTTTATCTAACTCATTCTGCTTAGTGATCAACCTAGCAATCTGATGTAATGAGGTTAAGTGAGCATAAATGAGTGGTAGTAACCCTTTGTTTTTTATCGTCAGAAACTCCTCATCTTTTAGCTCGTTTAACACTTTTTCATCAATGATGTACACCCCATCAATATTGACTTGTGGGGTATCACTGTTGAGCGTTACAGTCAGTTGTTTAGGGGTCAACAAGCTTAAATCTGCAAAATACTTAGTGATGCCTGCTGTTTGCTGGGTAAAGCTCGCCAGGTCCAGTAGGGCACTTGAACGTTTTTTTAAGTACTCAGTTTGTTCGCCTGATTTTTCGAACAGTTTTTCACCTTCAGTACTTGACACAAGCTCGCTATTCTCATCGATGAAAACCATCACCTCATCGCTGTTTTGTGATGTTTGCATTAAAGATAATGGTGCCTTGCTAAAACCTATTGGTGTTACAGAGCTTTCCCAATTTTCCGTTTGGCAATATAGATTGAAGTCATTCTTAATTCCCATCATGGCGATAGGTGTGAATTGACCCGTTTCAGCATTTTTTACGAAGACAATGGGAAACTCATTAGCTAAAACGGAAAACTCTTGCACTACGATAGGGATCAAGCTTTGTGATGCAAATCGACTGTAGTCCTTAGACTCCTTGATAGAGGTATTAAGGTGTTGTGTTGAGTTCAATGGAGAGATATTTGTCATTTTATCGTTGCCTCTATTTATTATTAGTTATTAAGCATAAAAAGGTGAGTACTAGCTTAGAACTGCTCTGCTGTTTTGTGTCGATTCTGTTTAAATCCACTTTGTTATATTTTTTTGCAGGTGTCTATTTATCACACTAATGCTATTTGGGATGTTATCAATTTTTGACAGCGTTGTCATATTTTGGTGTGTGCGATTGGTTCATCACATTGTTATTTTCCTTAGAGTGACAAATACCTTCTCAGATTCGACTAAAAAACCCTTAACTAAATGTCAAAAAAATGTAGATATTATGTTTGCTCTTGTGTATGTTTGTAAATGACAGCGTTGTCATCTGCTTGTGTGACAGTCTGTTGTAAGGTCTGCATGATGAAGGAAGAGGTCTCCTATTCATGTTTTGGCAAACCGCTGCCAGCGTTATTTGGCATAGGTTTGTGTTTGATATTTTCTCTAGTCTCTCCCCAGAAACTAAACTTGGCTAAGTGTTATCTTCTTTATTTTGAATGTAACACTTAGCGGCTTTTTCTCTAGGTTGACTTGATTATATCGATGGTAGGTTTGAACGTTGAATCATCGTAAAAAAAACTAATTAACACTCTTGTCTGGCACAGACGTATAAAAGAGGACCAACACTCAATGCTACAATCCCGAATTAAGATTTTCATCCTCTATCTCTTATCTACTTTCTGCTTTATCGCTAATGCGAATAGCGAAACGTTAACCACGACAATCCCACAAAGTTGGCAGCTTAATTTGCTCAAAGAGGCTCTGTCTCGCTCTGATACCAGCTACGATATCTCACTATTAAAGAGTGAAATGAATCAAAAGCGTAAAGTTGAAGAAGCCTTAGCTGGGAGCATTGATATATTTTGGAGTATGACATCACAGCAACTTGAAGAGGTTGTCATTCCCGTCAGGATCCCGATATTTAAAGGTTTGCTAGGAAATCGCTTGTTGATTATTAGAAGTGAAGACCAACAGCAGTTTTCTAATGTGAAAGATAAACAAGATTTTATACGCTTCTCAGCAGGTCAGAATCGTTACTGGCCTGATGCTCGTATTATTGAAGAGAACGGCTTGCCTCTAATAACAAGTTATAAATATAAAAACTTATACCCGATGTTAGAGGGAGGGCGTTTTGATTATTTAGCTTTAGGTGCGCAAGAGATTTGGGATGAGCTTGGTAAAAACCCAGATCCAAGCTTGAAGGTCGACACCGCTATTTTACTGCAATATCGCTCACCTGCGTATTTTTTCATCTCACCAGAAAAGCCCGGTTTGGCAAAAGATCTGAGTCGGGGATTAGAGAGCATGCTGGCAGATGGCAGTTTCGATGAGATGTTCAATGATCAGCTGAACATTGATGAACTGTATCGTAAAGCGCAATTCACCAAACGGAAAATTATTCGATTACAGACGCCACAGCTGAGCTCTCTTACACCGATAGGACGCGATGAGTTATGGCTGGATCTGTTTAATATGGAAGGAGATGTACGATGAATAGCTTATCCATTAAAGTACAGATTGGGCTAGCAGGTGCTTTGTTTATCGTTGTTAGCGTTTTGTTTTCAATCGCTTATATGATGGAGGCAGAACGATTAGAGACTGATTTTAGTGAATACAAAAGCAATACTTTGGCAAGCCTTAAAGTAACTCTATCTCAGCCTGTGTTTAATTATGATTTTGAACAGATAGATGCTGTGCTATCTGTCATGCTGGCTTCTGAAAAAATATATGAAATATCAATCAAAGATCATAGAGGTAAGGTACTTGGCAGCAATAAGCAATCATTCCCTGTGGACGCAGAATCGATAGCGTTCAAGCAGGTAGAGTTCTCAACCAATGGTAAATCAACTGGGGAGTTGTTTGTCAGTTTTTCATCAACGCCTATCACCTTAGCGCTTAACCAGCTCAAGCTGAGCTATTTACTTCAAGCGCTTGTTATTTTGCTTCTAAGTCAGTTATTTATTTTTATTATCCTAAAACGCTTAGTGATCACTCCTTTAGTTCACGTATCAGCGGTTATGGAAGAGATAGCCTCTGGAGATGGTGATTTAAGTCATAAATTGCCAGTAGAAAGCAAGGATGAAATAGGCCAGCTTGCGACTGCTTTTAATGGCTTTGTGGCTAAAATACATTGCACTATCAGTAAGGTAAATGAAACATCTGAATTGATCCTTCAGGATGCCTCGGCTTTAGGTGATTTATCTAAAAGTAACAATCAAAGAGTGCAATCACAGTTAAAAGAGACTGAAGCCGCAGTTGCCGCGATAACCCAGCTTAATAGCAGCGCTAATGAAGTGGCTAACAATGCCAGTTCAACGGCTGAGGCAACGGGTTTAGCAGATAAAGAGGTTGATAACAGTCAGCAGCAGTTTGATTTAGGCTTGGAGGTGACGAAAAGGTTAGCTGATGAGCTGTCTCGATCTGTATTAGCTGTACAGGAGCTTCAACAAGAGACCCAAAGAATTGATGAAGTGGTGGTTGTTATTAATGCCATTGCTGAACAGACAAACTTGTTGGCCTTGAATGCCGCCATTGAAGCTGCGCGTGCGGGAGAGCAAGGACGAGGGTTTGCTGTTGTGGCCGATGAGGTGCGCACATTAGCAAGCAGGACACAGCAAGCGACTGGTGAGATCCAAAAGATGATCCAGCAGGTTCAAACTGGGGTTGATGAGACGGTATCTGTAATGCAAACCAGTCAAACTCTATCTGCAGAAGCGGTTAGTCACTCTGAAGAGATTAAACTAATACTCAGTAACGTGACTATTTTAGTCTCTAATATCAGCAATATGAATCTGGAGGTTGCACAAGCTGCCGGAGAGCAAACTTATGTCACTGATGACATATCAAAGAATCTAAATGATCTTGCTACTGTCTCCGGTTCAGCTTCTCTTGATAGCGAGCAACTTGCAGAGTCGAGTGAGCGTTTATTTCACCAAGGTGAAAGATTAAGAATCTTGGTTGGTTCGTTCCGTTTACAGGGATGAGAACAGCACATGAATAATGATAATAATAGAGGGATACAATGAAGCTTAAATTACTGACTGCCGCCATCACTGTTGTATTAGCGACAAGTGGCTGCTCTGATAATAGAGTCATGGAAGATAAGAGCTCAGTCACGCAAGCTAGCGCTGATGTTTCACCGACGATGACTCAAACGGCGTTGAACCAGCTGGGTGATACCCTTGATGTAAAATACCGTCTTGTGACCAATTTTCCTGATGGTTGCCCTACCGAAGGTGTAGATGGGCGCTGTTTTAGCGCTCAAATAGATCTCACGTCGAGTGTCGATGTCATGAATGACGATTGGGCAATCTATTACAGTCAGATGAGACCTGTAAAAGAGGTTCAGTCTGATGATTTCACTATAACGCACGTAAAGGGTGATCTGCATAAGATAACGCCAACGGCCTCCTTTAAAGGCTTCAAGAGAGGGCAAACCCAAACGATAGATTTCCGTGGCGATCTTTGGCAGTTATCTGAAATTGATGCAATGCCAAACTATTACCTCGTGTCTGGAGAGTTAACCCCTGCGTTAATTAAGAGTACTGTGGTGGCTCATGACCCCGAAACTGGTATCGAGATTAGGCCTTATGCTGTGGCATATACCGATGCAGATACACAATACAAACGCAGCGATACTGACTTAATTAAATGGGCGACACCTGAGGTACTTTTTCAAGCTAATCAGGGCATTGAATTTCAGGTCGGCGCAGCAACGAATAGCATCATACCTACACCACTTAAGGTAGAGCTAATGTCAGATAATAAACCTGTGTCTCTGCACTCAGGCATAAAGCTTGAACTTAACGGTCAGAAGAAAGAGCCCATCGTTGCCGCTCTTAATCGATTAGCACGCATTGGCGTACCAGAAACTGATAATGGGTTATCCGTTGCTCTTAGCTCTCTTAGCGACTCAACTCATACCGGGGCTTATAAACTAGAAATAACAAAACAAGGTATCAAGCTGGCTGCTGGTGATGATGCGGGATTCTCTTATGGTTTATCTTCACTGGCTAGCTTGATAGACACCAAAGCGCTTTCCATCAATACCATGCGAATTGAAGATGCACCAAGATATGATTTTCGCGGTATGCATATCGATGTATCACGCAACTTTCACAGTAAACAGTTAGTGCTGGATATGCTCGATCAGATGGCCGCGTATAAGCTGAATAAGCTTCATCTGCATATGGCTGATGATGAGGGCTGGCGTTTAGAGATCGATGGATTACCTGAGCTGACCGATATTGGCAGCAAGCGTTGTCACGACCTCAGTGAAACCACTTGTCTGTTGCCTCAGCTTGGCAGTGGCCCGTTTGCTGAGACAAGTGTGAGTGGTTACTACACTAAAGCCGATTATATTGAGATATTGAAATATGCCTCTGCAAGGCAGATCCAAGTGATCCCATCTATGGATATGCCGGGTCACTCAAGGGCTGCAATTAAGTCGATGGAGGCACGATATAACAGCTTCATGGCTGCAGGTGACGAAGCGGCAGCTAATGAGTATATGTTGATCGATCTTGAAGATAAAACTGAGTATTCATCGATTCAATACTATGACGATAACACCTTAAACGTATGTATGGAGTCTACTTTCCACTTCGTCGACAAGGTGGTTGATGAGATAGCAAAGTTACATGAACAAGCGGGCCAGCCTTTAACTATTTACCATATAGGTGCAGATGAAACTGCTGGTGCCTGGCTTGAGTCACCTCAGTGTAAAGCGTTTATGACTAACAATGTACAAGGCGTAACATCATTCGATGAATTTGGCGCATATTTTGTTGAGCGAGTCTCCAATATTCTCAGTGATAAAGGCATAGAGCCTGCAGGTTGGAGTGATGGTATGAGCCACACTCGACCTTCAATGATGCCGCAGAAGTCTCAATCGAATATTTGGGACGTTATCTCCCATGACGGCTATAAACGCGCGCACGATCAAGCGAACTTAGGGTGGGATGCAATACTGGGTATTCCAGAGGTGCTCTATTTTGATTTCCCCTATGAAGCTGATCCAAAGGAACATGGCTATTACTGGGCGAGTCGTAATAGTAATGAACGCAAGTTATATGGTTTTATGCCAGATAACCTTCCAGCAAACGCTGAGCAATGGACTGATATACAAGGACAAGCTTTTGAAGCTGATGATACTGAAAAGCTGAGTGAGAATGGAAAGCGCATCAGTGGGCCAATGAAAGCCGATACGCGTTTTGCTGGAATACAAGGACAGATCTGGAGTGAAAGCCTAAGAAGCGATGAGTTGGTTGAGTATATGACTTTTCCAAGGTTGCTTATTTTGGCTGAAAAAGCATGGCATCAAGCGAGCTGGGAAGTGCCTTACCAATATTCTGGTGCAGTATATAATCAAAGTACTGCATTTTTTACAGAACAGATGCGAGCAGAGCAAGCTAAGCAGTGGGGCGTGATTGCGAATACCTTAGGCCAGAAGGAACTGCTTAAACTCGATAAAGCAGGAATAGAGTACCGAGTACCTACCGTAGGTGCACATATTTATGATGGTCAACTCCATACTAATTTAATCTACCCAGGGCTTGACATTCAGTACCGAGTTGCTGGTGGGCAGTGGATCACATTCGAATCTCCTGTGGCTGTAAAAGGGCTCGTCGAAGTAAGAGCTGTGGCTGCTGATGGTGTTAGAAAAGGACGGGTTCTCACCGTTAATTAACAATTACTAAACAGGTGTGACTTTGCTCTTTGGTTTAGTCATGCCGTACCGATCCTTTTAAACTTAAGGTTATCAGGGATGCTGTGCTGGATATTTAAGAATAAAAAAAGTAAATGACAACGCTGTCATTGTTGTTGTAACATGAAGTTAACTTTAGACAGTTAGCAAAACAGCATTCTGATAGTGCGTGTTTTGGAAAACTGTAAATGAGATCTGTGATGAAAGTGAACCAGACGAAGGAGAATCAGTTGTTTATAGGTATTGATGGCGGCGGCAGCAAATGTCGAGCAACGATTTATTCAGCTGAAGATGGTGTAATTGGCACCGGTGTCGCTGGGCGAGCAAATCCACTTCACGGTCTATCTCAAACATTTGAGTCGATTCAATTGTCTACAGAACTTGCATTAAAAGATGCAGGCATGTCTTTAGGCGACAGCAAGGGCTTAGTCGCTGGTCTTGGCTTGGCAGGGGTGAATGTCCCTAGGCTTTATCAAGATGTGGTTAATTGGGAACATCCTTTTGCTGATATGTATGTCACCAGTGATCTACATACTGCGTGTATCGGTGCTCATAAGGGCGGCGAAGGTGCTGTCATTATTACCGGTACTGGTTCTTGTGGTTATGCGAATGTCGACGGTGAACACATTAGCCTTGGTGGTCATGGCTTTGCTTTAGGAGACAAAGGCAGTGGTGCTTGGTTAGGCTTAAAGGCAGCTGAACAGTCTTTACTACATCTAGATGGTTTTGCTGAAAAAACCATACTGACAGAACAGCTAATGAATCACTTTAAAGTCAACAGTGCCTTAGGGATTGTTGAACACTTAGCCGGAAAAAGCTCGAGCGTTTACGCTACCTTAGCTCGAATGGTACTTGAATGCGCTAATCAGCAGGATGAAGTCGCGCAGGCCATAGTGAAAGAGGGAGCTGCATATATTAGTGAGCTTGCTCGTAAGCTGTTTGAGATAAATCCACCGCGCTTTTCTATGATTGGCGGTCTCGCTGAGCCTCTAGCACCTTGGCTTGGGAAAGATGTAATAGCGAAATTATCACCGACTCTAGCGCCACCTGAACTTGGCGCTACCTACTTTGCTCGCCAGCAGTTTGGTAGCAAAGTGAACTAATAAGCGTTATCGAGTATGAAATCGTTACTGAATAAATTGAGAGCTAATTGATGAAACAAACTTATATTGCAAAACAAGTTTTCGATGGCAAAGATTTTCATCATAACTATCCAATCACAATTGAGGATGGTCATATACTCGCTTTCGATACTTCTAAAGGTGCTAAAGAGATAACGTTAGATGGCACGTTAGTTCCAGGCTTTATTGATGTTCAGGTGAATGGCGGCGGTGGCGCTCTATTAAACGCTGAGACTTCGGTTGAATGTATCGAGACAATAGGTTCTGCCCATGCCAAATTTGGCACTACCGGTTTTTTACCAACACTGATCACGGATAATATTGATGTGATGCGTAAAGCCGCTGATGCCGTGGCTGCCTCATTAACAAAAGGCAGTGCAGGGGTGTTAGGTGTGCATTTTGAAGGTCCACACCTTTCAATTCCCAAAAAA
Source organism: Shewanella hanedai (assembly GCF_007197645.1). Classification (GTDB taxonomy): domain Bacteria; phylum Pseudomonadota; class Gammaproteobacteria; order Enterobacterales; family Shewanellaceae; genus Shewanella; species Shewanella hanedai. The sequence continues at coordinate 3,722 of NZ_VKGK01000036.1, read as the reverse complement.
GGTGTGCATCCACAGTCTCATATTCGTCGTATCTCTGATGCAGAGCTCGAAGTGTTTAGTCGTCATGATTTGGGGACTAAAATTGTGACGTTAGCGCCTGAAAACGTCTCTGTGGAGGTGATAAAAGCTTTAGTCGCTGCCGATGTAAAAGTTTGCTTAGGTCACTCAAATGCTGACTATGAAACGGTTATAGCAGCTTTGGACGCTGGAGCTACAGGTTTTACTCACCTGTTTAATGCGATGTCAGCGTTTGGTTCTCGTGAGCCTGGTGTTGTTGGTGCTGCGATAGAGAGTCGTGATGCCTGGTGTGGTCTTATTGTCGATGGTCATCATGTGCATAGTGCTGCTGCAAGGGTTGCCATTTATGCGAAGCCAAAAGGCAAGGTGATGTTGGTTACAGATGCAATGCCACCAGTGGGCTTGGATGATGAAGCCAGTTTTGAGCTTTTTGGTACTCAAGTCATCCGTCAAGGTGACAGGTTAAATGCGGTGACCGGTGAGCTTGCGGGCTGTGTGTTGGATATGGCTGGTGCAGTTCGAAATACTGTCAATATGTTAGGGCTCAATTTAGATGAGGCCATACGCATGGGCTCGCTTTATCCTGCACAGTTTCTAGGGCTTGCTGAGCAACAAGGACAATTGTCCTTAGGCACTCGTGCTGACTTTACTTTATTAAATAATGATATCTATGTAGATCAAACCTATATAGGTGGTAAGCGTGTTTTTTAGGGGTAATCCTAAGTGATGGTTCAAGTTTAAGCCTCAACAGTCATGCTGCTGAGGCTTTGTGTTTTAGAAAATCGAATAAAAAATAATAATAACAAATTAGGGAAGAACTAATGGAAGCTACTCAAGCTAAAGTCCCCAAACGAAGGTTAATGTCGCTTGATGCCTTAAGGGGCTTCGATATGTTTTGGATACTAGGAGGGGAGGCGCTTTTTGCTGGTCTGCTTGCATGGACTAGTTGGCAAGGATGGCAATGGGCTGATGCACAGATGCAGCATAGTCAGTGGCATGGTTTCACCTTTTATGATCTTATTTTCCCTCTCTTTATCTTCCTCTCTGGTGTTGCCCTTGGACTCTCTCCTAAACGTTTAGATAGGCTGCCTATGGCGAAGAGGATGCCGTTATACATACATTCAATTAAGCGGCTTTTATTACTTCTGTTTTTTGGCGTTTTATATAACCATGGTTGGGGAACTGGTGCTCCTACTGCTATTGATGAAGTCAGGTATGCAAGTGTCTTGGGCCGGATAGCTTTTGCTTGGTTTTTTGCAGCTATGCTCGTTTGGCATACAAGCTTAAGAACTCAGATATTTGTCACTTTAGGCATACTCTTAGGCTATGGATTCGCTCAGTTATTTGTCCCTTTCCCCGGTGGAACTGCTGGAGTGTTTACTCCTCAAGGCTCAATCAACGCTTATTTCGATACGCATTATTTACCGGGTATCACATACCAAAATAGACCATTAGATCCTGAAGGTTTGTTGTCAACCATTCCGGCAATAGCAAATGCAATGGCAGGGGTTTTTGTTGGACACTTTATTGTCAAAGACCACATAAAAGGCGAGTGGTTTAAAGTCGCGTCTATGTTGTTGGTTGGCTCGCTAGTACTCGCAAGTGGTTGGCTATTGAATATGATTATCCCTGTGAATAAAGACCTATGGACGAGCTCTTTTGTTCTGGTAACAACGGGTTGGAGTATTATACTTTTAGCTGTTTTTTATGGCATCGTTGACGTATTAAAATGGCAGATAATAGCGTTCCCATTTGTAATTATTGGGTGTAATGCAATTATTATCTATTTGTCATCTAGCTTGATTGATTGGAAGTATACTGCCCAAAGCGTATTTGGTGGTGTGGTTAATGCTTTTCCATCTTCAGCGCACGGGTTAGCCGCAGCTGTTGCTCTGTTGCTCGTGCAATGGTTACTGTTATTTTGGATGTATAAACGAGATATATTCATAAAGGTTTAAGTTTAAGGATCTATTATTTATCGTTTTTTACTTTTTAAAGGGAAAATTCTGCTGCAATAGTGTTAAAACTTAAAATGACAGCGTTGTCTTTTTTGTTTTAATGTTTTAACATCGATGAAACAAGGCCTGTTTTATCGGTGGGTAAAATAGTGTATTTTGAAGGCCTTTTTGACTACAGAACTATAAAAAGAGATGTCTTGTTTACCGGATATCATCAATTAAAAAAAATATTATAAGAAGTAGGCTTATGGAAATGACATTAAATAGTGACAAAAATCGCAGCAGTATTATTCCGATGGCAATCGTTGCCATGCTGTTTTTCGTCCTCGGATTCGCAACCTGGCTCAATGGTTCGTTGATGCCTTATCTAAAACAGATCCTTCAGCTCAGTCCTCTTCAAGCCTCCCTCATCCTGTTTTCATTCTATATCGCAGTCACTTTTACCGCTCTACCATCAGCGTGGGTAATTAGAAAAGTAGGATATAAGAACGGTATGGCGTTGGGCATGGGAGTCATGATGATTGCCGGTCTGTTATTTATCCCAGCAGCCAAAACTCAAGTTTTTGCACTGTTTCTTTTTGCTCAGCTTGTAATGGGAGCAGGACAGACGTTACTGCAAACAGCAGTTAACCCATATGTTGTTCGCATTGGCCCTGAAGAGTCTGCCGCAGCACGAGTTAGCGTGATGGGGATCTTGAATAAAGGTGCTGGTGTTATCGCTCCTTTAGTGTTCAGCGCGTTAATTCTAGATAGCTTTAAAGATAGAGTTGGTACTGAATTAACATCTGTTCAAATAGATGAGATGGCTAATGGGCTTATACTGCCATACTTAGGAATGGCTCTATTTATCGGTTTACTTGCACTAGTGGTTAAGAAGTCTCCACTGCCTGAGTTAACGGATGAAGATGAAGAGGGACAAACTAACAGTAAAGGTCAGATTAAAGAGGCATTGTCTCATCCAAATCTTGCTTTTGGTGTCATGGCGCTGTTTTTCTATGTCGCTGTTGAAGTGATAGCAGGAGATACGATTGGTACATTTGCCTTGTCATTAGGCATTGAAAGCTATGGTGTGATGACCTCATATACGATGATCTGTATGGTACTGGGTTACACCTTAGGTATTCTTACTATTCCACGTTTTATCTCGCAGCCTAAAGCATTAATGATCTCTGCCATCTTAGGTTTACTGCTCACACTCGGTATCGTATTTGGTGACAATGAATCTTATGCGATTGCTAATACCATGCTTGTCCCTTTTGGTGGTGCGCAGCTTCCAGACACTTTGCTTATGATAGCCTTCTTAGGGTTGGCAAATGCGATTGTATGGCCTGCTGTATGGCCACTCGCTTTATCTGGAATGGGTAAACTAACCAGTACAGGTTCAGCGCTGTTAGTCATGGGTATTGCTGGTGGTGCATTTGGGCCACTATTTTGGGGACTAACTAGCTCTGTATCATCACTTGGTCAACAGGGCGGATATATGGTGATGTTCCCTTGTTACCTCTTCATTCTATTTTATGCCGTAAAGGGTTATAAGATGAAAAGCTGGAAGTAATGTCCAGCTTTATCGAATAGCTAAAGAAAGGAGCCTAACGGCTAATGCCGATCATTTAGTGATAAATCGTTCGGTTGACTGATCTTCTAGATGCTTCAGAATCCGAGTCCTACCTCTAGGTCTCGGATTTTTTTATGCAAGTATCTCAAGCTTTTGACATTATCAACCAACTCAAGCCTCATCAAGTTGAA
>NZ_VKGK01000035.1 GCF_007197645.1 Shewanella hanedai | reverse complement strand
CAATTTCGAATAACTCAACACCTGTGAGTGTCCACACAGATTTCTTGTTTTGAATTGTTAAAGAGCGTTAGCATCAATCTTTCAGATGCTGCCGTTAGACGCTAGGTCGTTGGCTTGAGGAAGCGGATTATACGCTTCTAGTAGGTTGAGTCAAGTGTTTTAAAATATTTTTAAATGGTTATTTACTTTGCTGTGCATAATAAAAACTATTTAAAATCTTACTTAAATTATCTCATTTGCCTACCTGACTGGCGATGCCGTGTCAGTGGTTGCGGATTATAGGCATATCAGCCCAGAGTGCAAGCGGTTTTCGACTAAAAAGTCATATTTTTTGAGATGTCTTTATTAGCCACATCATACCCACCACTTACCCCCTGAGTTATCCACAAAAGATGAGTAAAAGGTGAATATTTATGCGTTTTATACGGGATCTTGGTGGATGATCACCTCAGCATCATCGAATGCTGCTCGGATCCTTGCTTCAGTTCTGTCGGCAATGGCATGGGCTTCTTTTAAACTCAAGGAACCATCAAGTTCTAAATGACATTGAATAAAGGTCGTCTTACCTGACTCGCGAGTTCTAAGATCGTGTATACCTCTAACAAGGGGATCTTCTTGGGCTAATTCTACAATTTTTAAACGAGTGTCATTATCTAACTCTCGATCCAATAATGACTGTATTGAGCGATGCCCTAATCCTATTGCTTGTTGTCCAATAAAAAGCGCAATCAAGACGGCAAACAGTCCATCTGCCCACCACCAACCATATTGGGCGAGTAAAAGTGCTAGAAGAACTGCCGCATTAAGGTATAAGTCTGACTTATAGTGCAATGCATCGGCTTCGATCACAGTACTTGACGTTGCCGCCACCGCCTTCTTTTGTAAAAGCACGAGTGCAAAAGTAAGAACTATTGCTATCACAGAGACCAAGACACCAACCATCGCGTGATTGACTGGTGCAGGATTAATTAAACGATCACCGCCATGGAACAGGAGTAAGAAAGCTGAACCGAGAATAAATGCAGATTGTGCTAAGGCAGCTAAAGGTTCGGCTTTGCCGTGACCGTAGCGATGGTCATGATCAGCGGGAACAATGGCATAGCGAATAGCAACAAAGTTAACTAATGACGCGAGTCCATCAGCGAATGAGTCAGTCAAGGAAGCTAGCATACTGGCAGAGCCAGAATAGAGCCAGGCAGCCATTTTTATAATGATAAGGGTCAAGGCAGTTGCCACGGCAGCGCGGCTCGCTAACTTGACCCAGAAATCGTATTGGGAAGTTTGGGTCATAGGATCACATTACTACTAAATATTTACTGTAATAGTAGGAGAAGAAGATGATCCTAAGTGTATCTTAAATCATTAAGAAAAGCCGAGCCTTAGTGGGCAGCTTTACCTTCACCCTTCTTGTTGCGTCTTTTTTCAAACTTCTCTTTAAACTTTGCCTTCTGCTCAGGTGTTAGCAATTGATAAATGTCATTTTGCACTTTTAGCATAGCAACCCCTTTTGCTTGACGACTTTGCTGCTTAGCATTAATGAACTCTTGTGCCTTAGCTTCATCAAAATTGTCTGCGCTGATCAACGCGAAAAACTCTGCTTTATTCTGTTTACGCGCCTCTTTAGATGAACCTTCAGCTTTCATCGATGCTCTTTGCTCTTTTACTAGTGCCTTTATCTCTGTTTTTTGACCGTCTGTAAGGTTTAAGCCTCTAAACATTTTACGGATATCACCATGATGCCCCGTACGTTCGCTTTTCATATGATGCGATTTATCTTTATGCTCATGATCACCACCCGCATACACAGTAGATGTCATTAATGCTGTACTTGCCACTATGGCAAGCAGTCCTGCTTTGAAAGTATTCTTTTTCATCATTCTAGCCTCATCAATTTATAGGGGAACTGCTCTCGCAATTTTCACAATCTAGTGTAGCGAGCCCAATGTAAGTCAGGGTTCCAGTTTCGTAAAACACTGTAAATATATGCGTAGCTCTGTGTTTTTAACTATCTAGCAGACATTTACGTAGACTTACATTGATAAACTACAATTGACATCTAAAAGGGTATACTCATCTCGTTAGTATCTAGTTTGGGAGCAATGGGAAAGAATGAACCATATTTTATTGATTGATGATGATTTAGGACTGTCCGAATTACTCGGTCAGCTTTTAGAGCTTGAAGGTTTTAAGCTGACGTTAGCCCATGATGGTGAGGTAGGCTTAGCATTAGCCCTTGAACAAAAATTCGATCTTATTTTGCTCGATGTAATGCTACCTAAACTCAATGGATTTGAAGTTTTAAAAGCATTACGAAGCAAAAAACAGACCCCAGTGCTAATGCTGACAGCCAGAGGAGATGAAATTGATCGTGTCGTTGGTCTTGAAATCGGCGCCGATGACTATCTGCCTAAACCTTTTAATGACAGGGAACTCGTTGCGCGTATTAAAGCAATCATTCGTCGTACCAATATACAAGCTGACGAGGCTCACTCTAGCATCCATGAGTTTGGCGACATTAAACTAGACCCTAGCAGGCAAGAAGTTTACTGTCAGGATGTGTTGCTAATACTAACTGGCACAGAGTTCGGGCTTCTCTTCGAGATGCTGCAAAACGGCGGCGAGCTAATAAGTAAAGACACCTTAAGTGAAAAGGTGTTGGGTAAGAAGTTAATGCCTTTTGACCGCAGTTTAGATATGCATCTTTCTAATTTACGCAAAAAGTTACCTGAACGTGCCGATGGTCGCCCTCGAGTCAAAACCATCAGAGGAAAAGGCTACATTTGGCTTCCATAATGTCACCTGACAAAATTCCTAATCGCATATTCATCAAGTTGCTACTTGGGTTTTGGCTTTGTAGCTCTATCATTATAGCTGCGGTGGGTTTGCTGCCTTTATTGCAGCAGAAACACGACCGTGCACCTCTGCCGCAGCATTTAGAAAACCTACTTTCAAGGCAAGCGAACCGTATTAGTGAAGAACCTAAGCTGCTTGAACAGCAAAACCTTAGGCGTCTTAACCATCGTCGAAATTTTAAAGGTAAACCTGTTCGTCTCTATTTAGTCGACGATCAAGGCAGAGTAATGAACACCGACAAGGTTTCTCGCGGCTTACGGCGCTTTATGCTGATGGCAGATGAAGTAGATCAACCTATCAGCCATCAATTTAAAAACGAGTTACTCTTCGGACCCTACAATTTTGATGTATTGGGGAGACAATACTCACTCTTTGGAAGACTGGCCGATCACCACCCCAGACCTTGGTTCTTCTTCTTCGCAGAAAATAAACTACTCACTTTAGGGTTAGCCATAACCTTGTCAGGCCTACTTTGTGGTCTGCTTGCCTGGCATCTTGGTAGGCCTTTACGCACCTTGAAGCTTAGCGCTAATGCACTGGCAAATGGCGACTTAACCTGCAGAGTCGATGATGAAACAACCAATCGAAAAGATGAAATAGGCCAGCTAGCCCAAGCATTTAATAGCATGGCCGATTCTGTTGAGAATATGGTGAACAGCCAACAGAGGCTGATTAGCGACATATCACATGAACTTCGTACGCCATTAACACGCTTACAGCTCGCACTCGCCCTGTCTCGCAAAAAAGGTCATGAGTCAGCTGAGATAAGTCGAATTGGCTATGAAGCTGAGCTGCTTGAAAAGATGATTGCAGAGCTGCTGGAGTTATCTAAGGTCAAACTCAATGCTAATGAGAGTAAAAGGCACCTTGGCTTAGCTGAAACATTAGGTCAAGTTTTAGATGATGCTGAGTTCGAAGCGGAGCAACAGCAAAAGAAACTGTTGATCGATATCAGCGAAGAGATAGAACTGCCTCTTTACCCTAGACCTTTATCAAGAGCCATTGAAAATTTACTGAGGAATGCGATCCGCTATTCAAACTCTAGTGTGTCTATTCAGACTATTGAAGCTCAAAGTAAAGTGATGATTGAGATTATTGATGATGGCCCAGGTATCGAGGATGAAAAAGATCTTAAGGCCATTTTCAAACCTTTCTATCGCCCTCAAAGTGCTAGAGAACGTGAGTCTGGAGGGTGGGGCTTAGGATTAGCTATCGCAGAAGCCGCTATCTTAGCTCATCAAGGACAGATTTCAGCTGAAAACATCCAACCACACGGATTGAAAATAACCATTAACTTGCCCACGATATAGTTATACCAATAATGGGATTAGTATTACGCCGCCTGAACGACTTCGAGCTCGCTAAGGCGGTATAACCACTTCTCGAAACTCACTTGATCTGGAATGCGCTTATCAGAATGTCCCATCAAGTGAGTTAACGCGTAACTAAACTGATAATAAAGGTTTTCATCGTCATAACGCTTACCCGCATCATCACAATTAATCTGGGCACCACGTAGGTAATTTGCAACCAACTCCCCTCGATCAAACCCCTGAACCAGCCCTATTTCTTTGATGAGCTCCCTGTTCCAATCCATATATGCCTTATAAACAGACTCGAACGAAGCTAGATTAGCTGCAGTAGCTTGCTCTTGTAACTCAACATTAGGTATCACCCGAGCAATAACGAATCTTTGGTATAACAAATCATCCCTTAAGCACCAGCAGTGATGCATTAAAAAGCGCATTAGCGGATCAACGTGCTCTATCTGATCAACCACTGTTCTTGCAAGCCTTTTATGAAAATGAGCCGTGGCAACTGACATCACTAGATCCGCTTCTGTCGGAAAGTGATTATAAATGGTGCCTTTCGATATCTGACTGGCATTAACCAGGTGTGAACGGCATAAATCAAAACTCTTATGCCCACGTAAACAGCGTTCAGCAACCTCTGTCAAATAACATCCTCGCTGCTCCCAACTACTCATATCGACCTCTTCACACTTTAAACATAAATTTAATTCAACTTCACATTCATAAAGTATCAAGTTATCAAGCAAGGGGGTATTGAGTAATAATGATACCACTATGAATAAACGTAATAGTCGATGTTAAAAATAGAACTGTTAGAGAGCTTTATTGCCATTGTCGAATGTGGCAACCTTTCCAAGGCTGCCGAGAGACTATATCGAACTCAATCTGCAGTCAGCTTGCAAATTAAAAAGCTAGAAGAGATTGTGGGTCAGTCTTTACTCTTGAGAGACAATAAAGGAGTCACGTTAACTGATTCAGGCAGGACGCTTCTAAACTATGCCTATAAGATGATGCAACTTAGCTCTCAAGCGATTGATGAACTAAAGGTATGTCAAAATCGTAAAATAATACGACTTGGGGTACCAACAGACTATATTTCAAGATACCTAAGCAGTTGTTTGATTGAGTTTATTCGTGAATTCACCTGCATTGAACTGGTCATAGACACAGATGTCAGCGGCAATTTGTATAAACGTCTCCAGAAGGGGGAGTTTGATCTTATTGTTGCGACCCATTGGCAACCCCCAACCAATGGTGAACTTTTGTTTGAGCGCCATTTTCACTGGGTAGCCGCTAAACATGGTAGCGCTCATTTACGTGACACGATCCCTATGGCTCTTTACCCAGAAAATTGCCCCATACGTGCGCAGGTTTTTGTTAATCATCAATTATCGATGAGACCCATTAATGTACTGCTATCAACGCCATCACCTCAAGCACTTTGCATGGCAGTTGAAAATGACTTAGCTATCGCTCCCATTGCCGAGTTTCGTATTAACGATAAAATGCAGATACTTGATCCCAATGAACATGGCTTACCGCAGTTACCGGTGTTTAACGAGTCTTTATATTTGAATCCTGAGACGCAAACCGACGCCACATTACAGTTAATAACCTTAATGAAAGCCAACGTTGCAGAGCTGGCTGTATTGCCTAACGCTTTCATTGATCTCGAAAGTGAATCTCATTAATTGGCATACGATTAAATAAGTTTACAAATTCTAGGGGGCGGGTAGTTAGGATAGTCCTGCCCCCCAACTACCAGCACTTATCTAATGATTACCACTTAACTTTGGTTAAATCACATTGAATAACTTCCCCTTTTTTTGCTGGGATACCTAGGTTATTTGCCGATTCACACAATAAAGTCGTGCCATAGTCATTACGCGTATCGTGTGCATTACTACGGGCCCAAACAGATACAATGGCACGCTCTTGCGGTTTAGCTTCACAACTACCGTCGATTTCAAATCCGTGTATCGTATTTGGGTGGAAATAGATCAGAGGATCTTGTTCTGCACTGCCAGATAACCACATCGCGTCTACATTAAGTTGACCAGCGTCGAACTGAACACGCCGCATCTTATTATCTTCTTTAATGGTTTTAACTAATGGAGAGTTTTCGCGAATTGCCATCGTTTGAAACTGATTAATGCATGCAGGTATGCGCATGTTGTAATACATCTCAGAAATCGCATGATTATGAAATGGATATAAAGTATCAACAATTTGCACTGTCATTCCTACTTCTGCACCGACTTTCTCACCATTGATTTGATCAATACGAAGTAAACCCCAGTGGCCGAAAACTTCAGCATAGGCATAACCACCACGAATATTGCTAAAGTTTTTGTCATTACGCTTACTTTCTTCTGCGTACATTGGAAACCAACCTGCAGATGCCCAAAGATTTGGCAAAGAGTTAGCACTGATGTCATAAGGGAATACCGCTGGCATCTTAATTTCGTTACCTGTCACCATTTTGTAGAAGTTTTCAGTGAAGCTATAACCGAACTGTTGAACTTCTTTATCGACCACTTTTTTATCAAAAAACTCTTTAAAAGTTGTACGATCAATCCATTTAGCAACGGGAGAGATCTCAGTTAACTTACCTCCTGGACTATAGTTCCAATTAATCTCTTTGCGGGATCCAAAACATTTTTTAGCTTCATCAGCATTGTTAAGTACTTGATGGATATTTTTTACCATCAATTGCATATCACGCTGTTCCATCACACATATTTTTTGACCACCTTGAGTGGAATCAACCAGAGCGACATCTGAATTCAAACATTCACTACCATTATCATTGGTCAATGCAATTGCAAAGCCTCTTAGATAAGTTAAGGTTTCATCCCATAGAACATCGATATATTTTTGCTCATTCACACTGTATTTAGGTTCTGCACCTAAACATTCGAATTCAGCCCCTTGGATATCTTTAGGATCAAGAAAGTCAGGAATACCTGTTGCTATAACGCTATTAGAACAAAACAAAAAACCAAATATAATTTTTCTATTCATACCATCTCCACTGTTCATCAATAAATAACCAGCACGTTTCGGGAAGCTTAATAGCGAAGAATTTAATTATTGGAAAGTGCGCAATCTATTTGAGTAAATAGATTGCGACAAAAATTGGAAAAAAAGTGGAGTTATCCATTAACAAATAGATGACTATTCCTGATGTTTATCATATTTGAACGTATGACAATTGCTACAGATAGGCTTCTTAGCCACATGCTCACCATGACACTCTACGCAAGGTAACTCTTTACCGTAGTGTAAGTTGTTGTGTGGGTTCTGCCATTTATCCTCTTCGCTTCGTGCACTTTGCTCAGCTAAATCATCAACATCATGACATTGCAAACAAGCTTGATCTGAAGGAAATTGCTTAATGCCATTGTCATGACACGCCTTACAATCTTTACCAATCACTTCTTTATGATAGTCACGTTGCTCAATTGCCTGAGCAGATAGCGTTAACAAGCAACCCAATGCTAATGCTAAAACAGCTTTTAATTTACTCATTACTCATTCCTCATTTTAACTGGCAGATTTAGGCTTTCATGATGCTGCGGGCAGCAGTCATCCCCATCACCATACATTCTGGAATTGAGCAACTACCTAAGCGACTCACACCATGAATACCACCAGTCACTTCACCAGCGGCGTACAAGCCTTTAATTGACTTACCAGTAAGGCTATCCTTAACCTCTGCTTTGGTATTAATCTGCACACCACCTTGGCAGTAATGCACTTTTGGCCATAGGCGAACCACTGTAAATGGCGCCTCAATGAACTTGCCTTTAGCTTCCGTCATGTTCTTACCAAACTGAGGATCATTTTGAGTCTTAACGTATTCGTTATACTCTCCAATTTGCTGCTTAAGCGGTGTCAATGGCACCTCAAAGTGCTTAGCTAAATCTTCAATTGAATCAAACTTCCAACCTACGTTGTACTTAATCACTTTCTTGGTGTTCGGGTGTTTTTTCGAATCTTTGTAGCTTGTGATCAAAATAGGTGGCAGTGCATCGCCCTTGGCATCACGACAATTCAATTCAGCATCTGCGCGAGTTTTACGATCAGCGATTTCGTTCATGAAACGTTGACCCGTTAAACGGTTAATTGCGATTGAATGCGGAAAATTATAGATTGAATAGTTAGACACATAACCGAAACCGCCTTCATCGGGCGACGCCCAAGGACCAGACTGAATATGGGCTAAATGAACTGGAACAGCACCAAGACGGAACATCTGATACATACCTTCACCTGTTGCACCGGGGGCATTAGTACAACCAACTTCCGCTGTTAAAGTAGGATCTTGTGACATACGCAAATCGATGTTTTGTGCAAAACCTCCCGTCGCCATAATAACGCCGCGCTTCACACGAATGTTGGACGTTTTACCAGGTTGATCTTCACCAAAATAATAATTATCATGCATTTTTACGCCAATAACTTCATCATTTTGACCAAGAATAAAACCTTCAAATTTGGTGCGATTATGAGTGTGCACCCCAATTTTACGGCACTCTTCAAGCAATGGCTGAGTGATACCCGCGCCGCAGCTCACTGTAGTTTGGTAAGTACGAGCAACAGAATGTCCACCTAACTGCTGTAAGTAAGGGTGATACTCAGCTCCGACATCCAGTGTCATCTGTAATGCTTCCATTGCATGCTTAGCAATATGATCTAGCAAAGCGACATCAGCAATACCACGACCAGCATTAACCTGATCCTGAACCATAGTATCGACAGAATCTTTTATGCCTTCTTTTTTCTGCATCGGTGTCTGCGGGGCTGCAAACAAACCACCATTAATGGCTGAATTGCCGCCGTAGTAAGACATTTTCTCAAAAATATGCACATCTTTTGCGCCTTGACGCGTAGCTTCAATCGCAGCCGCGAGTCCCGCAAAACCTGAACCGACAATTAGAATTTCAACTTCTTTGTCCCATTCAACTCCGTCCGTTTTTTCAGAAATTGCCATCGCTGGCGCTGCTATTGCGATACTTGCAGCTCCTATTCCTTTTATGAAATTACGGCGTCCAAGCAGATTATTTGTACTCACCGGTCATCACCCTTATTATTTTAATTGACGGAGAAATTATAGAGTTGGAATGACTTCCAAAATGGGAATGCAACGCCAGTTGTGTTTATTGAAAATGATTAGATTTCATAAATTGAAGTTAAGTCTAAAATTATCAAACTTCACAACCTCAGTAGCAGAAAGGAATGAGTTCCAAAATTCGATCCAGACTTAAACCAATCGGTATAGGTGCAAAGGAAAACAAGCGCTCTTAAGACATGGCTGTTAAGCTGTGCCCATTGAACGTTCAAAAGAATGACCTACTGGATATGGAACTAGAAGATATCTATCGGCAGGATTTAAGCTTGCTTATCGCACTGCAAATTTTAGTTGAAGAGTGTAGTGTCACTCAGGCAGCGAAACGCTTACACCTAAGCCAGTCAGCCACGAGTCGCATTTTATCCCGCCTTCGAGAAATGCTTGATGACCCGCTATTTTCCCGCGTTGGCCAAAAATTAGTGCCGACACAATTCGCACTAGACTGCTACCAGCAACTGCAACAACCCACGGGGCAGCTCATCGAAATGCTCAGCCCGAGAGCTTTCGTTCCCAGCGAGTGCCATCAACACTTTACTGTTGCTGTGACCGATTATGCGATGCAAGCTCTGATCCCTTTCATTCTGCCTGACATCTATTCCAAAGCACCAAATATCAAATTAGAGATCATTCCGGTACAGCATAGAGAACTGCAATCACAACTGAGTGTTCAAGGCGCTGATATGGCTATCTGTCGTGCCATTGGACAAACTCAACAATTGAACCAAGAGTTTCTGGGAAAAGTCGGCGTTAGCTGCCTGTTGTCTTCAACGCATCCACTTGCCAACCAAACATTAACCTTGAAGGATTACCTGCATTTTCCCCATGCAACCATTGCCATCAGCGACGGAGTAAAAGCCTTACTTGATGCAGCAATTATCAGTTACCCGCCAAGAAATGAGCTATTACGTACCCCACATTTAGATAGCGCCTTGGCATTATTACAATTTCACCCGGCCATTATCACCCTGCCTGCTGGCATGGCAGAGCTTGCCGCCTCCAAGCATAGATTAAGAGTCAAACCACTCCCTTTTGATATTCCGCCGTTAAATTACAACCTGTTTTGGCATTCAAGGGCTGAATTAGATAAAGCACAGCAGTGGTTAAGAGGAGAGGTCCGCCAATCAATACGTAGATTACTTAAGGCTGAATAAGTATTCCAGACACAACCCCCTCCTACACAACCTGACCTCCAAGGACCAAAGATACTCCAGATATCTTTAATGGCATTCCCCACATCCCTGTGGGTCAAGGAGGGAATGCCATTAAATATAAGGAACATTTATGGCCATGGTGTTCGAGGATATCTTTGATAGATAGGTCCTTATACAACCCCCCTCCTACACCATCCATGGTGTTCGGGGATAAGTATATCCTTATACAAAAAGCCTCGCTAATTAGCAGGGCTCTGTTTAACGATATATTCAAAACAATGGATTACCGGACTTTATAAGTAACAGTTCCTGTTTGAGTATCTCCGTCTTTTGTCGTATAGGTATAATCAAAAGTAACTCTGTTTTCACTGCCCACCATATCATCAGCAAGGTAGATATATGTGTAGTTTGAATATCGATAGCCAGAATCCAAACTGGTCCCAACTTGAGGATAATAATAATTATAACTAAGGCTTTCATTTTGAGCAGCTTTCAACAAAAATGTCTTATTTGCATAATATGGCTGACCATCAGCCACCACTCTAATTTCCCTTTGGTAGTCTTGAGCGACTCCATTTTCAATGTATGACGTTAATGTAAAGGTCAGTTCATTTAGGTTATTAATTGAAGTGGGTGTGTAAAGCACTACATTATTTGAATTTCCGCACCATCCACAATTTACTGCTACATCAGCGGTGTTTTTTGCAACAATTAAAGCACCATTAGTTGTGTGGTTTCTATTATCCAGCACAACATCATTCACATTAAATGCAGCCTTGGATACATTAAACGCTTCAGAATCATCACTATTAACATTTTCCTCTTTATCAGCAATCACATTGACTAACTTACCCACACGGTACTGATATTCTCCATCAACGAGTTCACTGACTGGAGAAGCGGTTAATTTAGTACCGTTAAATGTTAGTTCAACACTGGTATCTACAGCCACTTGCTCTATAGATACATAAGTTGTGCCTGGAGTAATCCCCTCATCATTCTGAGTGTTACCTGGGATGATAGTCACAAAATCATTAGCTAAAAGTTCAACACTTGTCTGCTTATTACTTTCTTCAACTAATGCAACTGGCGCAGAGTAAAATAGCTCGAGGGTCGTATCTTTAACATTATTGGAAAGAACTTCTATTGATGGAGATTGGTAACTAAATGTTGATAAATTCACCGCTAAATTCAGCTCGCCCTCTACCACTTCCGTTTTAAAGTCTCGATATTGAGAGCCAGAAATAGAAACAGTGTATTGCTGTTCAAACTCTGTTTCATAAATATTCACATCAGCACTCGTATAATTAAGATCGCCAACCTTAAAGCTCGGAATTTCAACACTAAGGTAACCACGATAAGCAGCATCTAATACATATTGGCCTGTGGCAGAATCATAATCAAAATACGCATTTCCATTATCATTGTTTCCTGAAGATACGCGCGCGCCCTCTAACACTTCCCCCTGATCGTCTAATACGGTTAATCGTAAACTGTATTCATTTAGCTGGTTGATCTCTTTGAGATAGAGGGTATCTTCTGCCCAAACCTTACTTGCACTCAATAATTGAGATGCTGTACCGTTCTGGTCAAGCTCTAATTCAAAGTCATTAACACCATCACTATCAACGTCAAGTTTCGCATGAATTTCTGTTGGGATCCCTTCAGCCAATGTGAGTTTATATTCACCAGTTTCCTTTGTGAAACTTGCTAAATCATCTGGCTGCTGAAGTACCAATCTATAAGCATCATATCCCTGATTGTTACTTACTTCATAAAGAGGGTATACAGAGAGATCTTCAACAAAAGTATTCTCTCCAGTCTGAAGTAGAGTCAGTACTTTCTCTTTAGGTTTTCCAACGATAAGTTCACCCAGAGCCTGATTAACCACTTGCCCTTGACCTGATAATCTCGTTAAAGACTTATATGTCATTGCAACAAAAGCTTCTGAAGGACTGCCTACTTTTAACGTGAAGTCACTATATGCAGGCTGCTTCTCCAGTAAAATTTCTGTATCTGATATAGGTACGGGAATTGACCATTCACCAGAAAACTTAATTGATACCTGAGCATCAGACAGGTCAACATCGTCTGTCGCGCCTTTCAAGGTGCCCGATAAAGTGATTGGTAAAGCATTAGTGGTATTCTGATCTTGCAGTAGTTGGTTTTGTGCTTCTAAAGCTGCAACAACATCATCGTTATTATTATTATCTTCAACTTCAAGACAGCCAGACATTGAGAGCGCAGCTGAAACAGCTAACGCTAATTTAATACGATTAGACATTAAATAATTCCTTTTATTCTTATAGTGATGAGTTCATTCAATTCGTTGATGAATGAGCCATTGGGAAATTGAGATTGGAGTGTTTTCCTTAAACCCAATCGTCAAACAAACAGCCAATAAGCAACAAAAACTTAACAAACAAAAAAGGAAATAACAACTATGAAAGGGATGAAGAAGACTAAAAAGAACATTAAACTAAATCATTGTTATAAATTAGATAAATCATTCAGCTAAACGAATTAAAGAAGTGAATTAAAACTCGGTATAGGGAGGTTTTGTCTCCCTATACTTTCTACATATTACAGCTTTACGAGTACTCGGCCTGTCACTTGGCCTTTCACTATCTTATCTGCATATTCAGGAACTTGATCTAGAGTGATCGTTTGTCCAGCTGCTTGATAATAGCTTTCAGGCAATAATTCCAGTACTTGTTTCCAAGCTGCTTGACGCTTTTCAAATGGGCAAGAGACAGAATCAACCCCCAGTAAGCGTACGCCACGAAGAATAAATGGCATCACGGTTGTTGGCAGTGCAAACCCACCAGCAAGACCACATATTGCAGCTGCGCCGCCGTAGTTCATCTGAGCTAACGCCGTTGCCAGGACTTTATTACCTACAGTATCAACGACACCTGCCCAACGTTGCTTTTCTAGCGGCCTAGTATCTTGCTCTAGCTCGCTACGCTCAATGACTTCTGCAGCGCCCAGTGAGCGAAGTAGTTCACTGTTTTCTTCAGCTCGACCAGTACTAGCAACGACTTTATAACCAAGTTGTGCCAACAAGGTAACTGCTACTGAACCCACGCCACCACTGGCACCTGTGACCAAAATATCACCTGACTCAGGTTGAATATTTGCTTCCTGAAGTGCTTGCACACAAAGCATAGCTGTTAAGCCTGCAGTGCCAATCATCATCGCCTTTTCGGCATCACAAGCTTCTGGCATCGGCACTAACCAATCTGCGTTAACACGTGCTTTTTGAGCCATGCCGCCCCAATGGTTTTCACCCACTCCCCAGCCAGTTAGAATCACTCGATCGCCCGCTTTATAACGAAGATCAGAAGATTCAATAACAACACCCGCAAAATCGATGCCCGGCACCATAGGGAAATTACGAATGATACGCCCTATTCCTGTCACCGCTAAACCATCTTTGTAGTTCAGTGATGAACATGAAACGTCCACCAGCACTTCACCTTCTGGCAGATCTGATACCTGAAGCTGACCAACATTTGCCAGGGTAGATTTACCCTCTTGAGTTAATATAAGTGCGTTGAACATGGTGAACCTCTCTAAAATGATGAAGTGACATGATAATGGAACACAAGTCATGACTGAAGTGCATTATTTGCATTGAGTTAATGTACCCACTGCATATTAGTGCTCTATAACATTATCCCACTTCCCCCTAACACTCAATTCGACCAAAAGTGCGATTTCACTCTACGGATTTCTCTTTTCGAAAAGAATGCTTAACGGCTTTTCACTTTATGGGAGTACTGATTAGCGAATAAAATATTAACCATACTAAATAGATGGATATTACCCCGATGGCTTTTCAAGATAACCTAGTTAAGATCATAAGCGACCCTAATTTATCACCAAAACAAAAATCTAACTATTTAGCGTTAGCCGCGGAAGCCAGCTTACCTTATCTGCCCATATCTAAAGAGATCAACCAAGCAAAAGAAGCGGGGATTATCTGTGATATGTTTGAAGGCCACGCACCTTTTAAACCTCGATATGTACTGCCAGATTACGCCAAATACCTGCAGCAGGGTTCTCAATATTTAGAGCTGACACAAGCCACCAATTTAGATGAAGCCCTTAATGCGTTAACGATTATCTACCACCATGTCCCATCGGTCACAAGTATTCCTGTTTATCTAGGACAATTAGATGACATCTTAATGCCTTACACTGATGGCGTTGACGCTGAAAGCATTTACCGTAAGCTCAAGCTCTTCTGGATAATGTTAGATCGCACCCTTCCCGATGCCTTTATGCATGTGAATATTGGCCCGAGCGATAACATTATCTGCCGTACTATTTTACGAATTGATGCTGAGCTCAAACAGATCGCGCCAAACCTAACCTTTATGTACGACCCCGACATTACGCCTGATGACCTATTACAGATCGCTACGAGTAACATCTGCGAATGCAGCAAACCGCATATTGCCAACTACCCTATTCACGCTAAAGCCTATGATGGCCAAGGCTTCGGGATTGTCAGCTGTTATAACTCACTCCCTTTAGCAGGAGGCGCGAACACTTTAGTCCGCCTCAACCTCAAGGAAGTAGCATTAAAGGCACTGAATGTTGAAGATTTCTTTGCCAATACTTTGCCTCACTACTGTCAGTTAACTTACGAATTAATAGAAACCCGGGCTAAGTTCCTCCATGAAGAGTCAAATTTTTTCAATAGCTTTTTAGTCAAAGAGGGCTTAATCGAAGAGTCCCGTTTCGCCCCGATGTTCGGCATTTACGGTATGGCTGAAGCAGTTAATATCCTGCAGAACAATCCCGAATTAACTGAAAATGATCTTGAGAAACCAAGTAAACACTATGGTCATAATCAAACAGCAAACCAACTCGGGCACCGCATCTCTAAAGCGCTGGATACCATAGTTAAGTCAACGCCAGTCACCTACGGCTACCATGGCCGCGCCCTGTTGCACTCACAAGGCGGCATTAGCATAGATAAAGATGTCACTCCCGGCGTTCGTATTCCTTACGGAACAGAGCCCAACCCAATAGCCCATATTCAAGCGTTAGCCGAACATCATCAATACTACACCTCAGGGATCAGTGACATTCTCACCATTGATGAAACCGTGAAATACAATTCACAAGCCATGTTCCAGCTCTGCAAAGGTGCATTAAGTTTAGGATTTAGAGAGTTTACCGCTAACGTTGCATCCAATGATCTGGTTCGAGTCACGGGTTACATGATCAAGCTTTCTGATATCGCAACCTTTAAACAGCAAGGCTCCCGAACCAATACCACAGGGCTAGGCGCAGAGGCAGCTGAAGTGACGGGTATTTTGAACCGAAAACCGAGAGTCGCTGCACAAGAGTTATCGCCTAACTATGCAGAATAAACTGGCAACCGTCAGTCAGATATTGCCTTTTTCTTGTGTTGACGGGCCTGGAAGCAGGCTCGTTATCTTCCTGCAAGGGTGCAATTATAACTGCAAGAACTGCCACAATCCTCATACCATCAATTGGTGTGATCATTGTGGTGACTGCATTTCCACTTGCCCTACACAGGCACTGACGTTAGTGACGACAAAAGGTATCTCGCGAATAAATTGGGATAGCGACCTTTGTACTCAATGCGATATATGTTTATCGGTATGTCCTAAGCAATCTAGCCCAAAGACACGTCAATACGGTATCGACTCTCTAGTCACGCTGATTCACCATCAACGCCACTTTATCAACGGCATCACAGTCAGCGGCGGCGAAGCAAGTTTGCAGCTGCCCTTTATTATCGAACTGTTTAAAGCGATTAAATCCACTGAAGCGTTAAGTCACCTTACTTGTATGATCGACACCAATGGCAGCTTAAGCATCAGTGGCTGGCACAAGTTACTTCCTGTTCTCGATGGTGCGATGATCGATCTAAAAGCGTGGCAGGAAGAAACACACAGATATATTACCGGCCGCGACCATCACAGAGTGTTTCAATCACTCGAACTGTTATCACAACACGCAAAGTTATATGAAGTGCGCTTATTACATATCCCCAATATCAGCGACTTCGATTCTGAGATAGAGGCCGTCGCAACCTATCTTAAGCAGTTACCTAACAGCGTTCGAATCAAACTCAACGCCTTTCAACATCACGGTGTCACAGGCGAAGCCCGCCAATGGGGCACTTGCAGTGAAGCACAGATGCTTGAGTTAGCGGCACGGCTAACTGAACGTGGTGTGACTAACCTGGTGTTACCCAATGTTTATTTGTAGGCTTGGATCTAAGCCTCGTCAGATTTCATCGGAAATGAGTACTCGGTAAGTGAGTCATAATATTCCACATCTTATGTGTAGGTTCATATGCGAGAATTCACCGCTAGTTATATCTAAAGCGATGTAACCTTTAGTCTCCTAGTCATTTGATACAGGGAATCAGCTTCCTGCATCTGTGGTTCCAATGGCTTGCAGCCGGCGTATGTGGAGACACTGCCGTGACACGCTGCAAGTCCATCCATGGAAGCTCGGCCATGACGTCCATGTCATAGACGGTCACGGCCGCATCTACACTAGGTTAGAAAAACACAAAACCGAGGCGGCTGTGTTTTTAACCGAACACAAGAATCTAATTATTTTCGCACACTTCTTAATAGATTCTTAAAACATATGTAGCTTTGTGTAATTTTTTTGTCTTTTTCGACTATTAAATTTTCAAATTCAGTAGAGTCTACGCAGCTATGGTTAGAATTAACCAACCCGACTGCACTATTAAATATATCTTTAGATTTTGTAAATAATTGATTAAATTTATCTTGCTCTTGTGACGACAAAAAACTTAAAGAAAAGTCCATTGACCGATCAAATGTCGCCAGTTGTAAGTTAAAGTTCGCGCGTAAATCTAAATAATCCTTCTGATGGTTGTATACAGTTACCTTCGTGTAGATATCTAAGTATTCATCAAATGATTGATATAGCAACCTTAACTGAGTTTCTAAATTAACTATGGATTTAAACTTCTCTGCGTGATCAAACTGACTTTTCCATGTATGGAGAGCAAATAGAGCAATAAGCATCGTACACGCTGTGATTATGACGCCTCCAACGGAAGACATAGCTTGTATCAAAGCTAAGAACTCTTCAGTTGTGTCATCAAATGAAACTCCGATGGCAACTCCTATCAGCAGAAAAAGTACTGCAATCAAGATACCACCCATAAAGAATATAATTTTCAAATATGCTCAACCTTTAAAATATGTAAACACTGGCTAAATGGTGAATATTTATTATCAATCAACTACCTTTTAAAACCTAATAAGAGTTGTTGATTAGTAAGTGTTAATTGGCCACATTCTACTTACAGGGGACACACATTCCCCATCGAAGTTGACGAAATGCGCAGATAAAAATGCCGTAGAGCCATCATGGATGATGGTTCAGGCTCGGGGGGACATGGATGTCCCATCTGAGTCGTTAGGCGATTTTTGTTGGAGCATGAGACCCGTACCTAATGCATGTAACTTCGTCGGGGCGTCATGGTGGATGCAAGGAGGATAAGGACGAGCAGTCCTCCTTGCCCGGGTGTGGGATGGAATCCCACGACTTTAGTTGTTAGGCACAGTCTAACTATAGAGTTCAGGCGCAGCCTGATAAGTGGCAAGGCAATGACCTTTATCAAACGAAGTTTAACTCTGCCCTCAAGTGCAACTTAACTAAATTTGAGTCCGAAATTTAAGCAAAAAAAAGCATCCCTGTGGGATGCTTTTTTGTTTTGCTGCCTAACACAAATATAGATTTGTTAGGCTTACTAAAGTTACCTGTAAGGGCCTTTAGTTGTATCCGATAGTGTTCTACATAAGTCGGATTGAAAAGTAGCCCGGTCGAAGCTTCTAATAGCAATGCCTCAGCACTGTCGAATCCGGCTCAGCCAGCGTAGCGGGCTAATGTCGAACTCCCAGTTGATTGAGTCTTCGTTATATCAATGAAAACCCCGACCTAAACTGCTAACTTCACACTATCAAAATAATGTGACCCACGTCAAACTTTTATTTTTTTACGTTTAAATGCTGTTAAAACAGGACCTTTAAATCGTTAACGCTACTTATAAGCATTAAAGTCACATATATAAAAGTTATTCACTACAAGGTCTAACTGAATAAACGACACATTACCCTGCTGGAGGCAATAAACTGCAATGTGAGTAAGACTTTCTAAGACACCATCAAATAACAATACAATCGGATATTCATCAATAAATGTAAATTAAACCTTCATTCGAAGGCTGCTAAATTCTTGTGTGGTAAACGCTACTATCTGCTCATACAACCACCGGTGGGCGGGATCATTCATACTCTGCCTGTGCCACACAAGGCTATAGGCCACTTCGCCATAATCAAGTGGTAACGCTTTAGTCACTAACCCTCGCGCCTGAAGTGCTGATTCAGCCCAACGGCGAGAACAGGTAAACAAAAGCTCACTGTGATGACACATCAAGGCGGCACAGCCAAAATCAGGTACTGATATAGGCACCACCCTATTGTAGGCCTGTTGAGCCAGTAACATCTCAAAAAATGGGGTATTCAGATCAGCGTCAGCAATACCAATATGGCTATAATCTAAGTAATTATCCAGGGTCATTAGTGTTTGAGTAGCTAATGGATGTTCTGGATTCATCAAGCAAACCATCTCATCGTTAATCAAAGTTTCCCATACCAGTTCACTGCGTGAAATAGGCGGCTGGCTTAAATCGTGGGGCAATATAATGAAATCCAACGCCCCCTTCACTAAACCATCGAAACCTACGGTATCTTTAGAGCAGATATCTAAGCGAATATTGGGAGCTAAATTAAGGACATGGGCGCTCAATTTTACCGCCAATAGTTCAAAGGTACTCTCACGCATGGCTAGCGAGAAACGTCCCTCATAGTGAGCTGGATTAAAAGTTTCTTGGGTGATGATTTGATTCATATCATTAATAATCTGGTGCACGCCCGGTCCTAAACGACGGGCTAAAGGTGTGGCCACCAGCTTGTTGCCATGACGGTAAAAGAGCTCGTCATTCAAACTGAGTCTTAACTGGGCAAGGGTTTTACTCACCGAAGATGGACTCAGGCATAAACGCTCAGCACTTGCAGTCACACTTAAGGTATCTAACATCACATGTAGAGTGATCAGGTGCTTCATGCTGATCCGAGAGAGTTTAGCGAGATCCATTAAGACTTCCTTTGAACGGGTGCTGTATTCATCAACTGGAATATAGACGTAAACATCGATGCGGTATATTACTAAGCCCCATAATCACGACTCGCCTCACTGAAGTTTTCCGCTGCTTCATTTTTTACCGTATAATCACGGCTCTTTATTATTTAGGCAGGCCAGCATGTTTCATATCGCGCTTTACGAACCCGAAATCGCTCCGAATACCGGTAATATCATCCGATTAATCGCTAATAACGGCTGCAAACTGCATTTGATTGAGCCATTAGGTTTCGATTTAGAAGATAAGAAACTGCGCCGTGCAGGGTTAGACTATGCTGATTTGGCCAATGTCACTCACCATAAAAATTTCGAGGCTTTTCTTGAAGCGATGGAAGGCAAGCGCATTATGGCTTGTACTACCAAAGGCAGTCGACCGCACACGGAACTGAGTTTTGAGAAAGAAGATGTATTGCTCTTTGGGCCTGAAACCCGTGGATTACCTATTGAGATTATCGAGTCTTTACCAACCAGCCAACGTCTTAAAATTCCCATGACACCATCAAGCCGCAGTTTAAACTTGTCCAATGCGGTTGCGATTATTAGTTATGAAGCTTGGAGACAAATAGGATTCGAAGGGGCAGTATAATTAGGGGGCAGCAACACTAGTTTGCAACAGGGATCATCTCGATCCCTCGATAAAAAAGATAACGATCACTGTCGTCATCCAAATACTGCATATTTTGCAGCCAAAGCCATCCAAATTCTTTAGCATCGAACCTCAGTTGAATAAGCGCTGGGCGTCTGTTCAACTTGCCTTCACCTAATAACGAATAACTGCCTTGATTAACGTAAAGGCTAAACTCCTGCTCCTTATCTTCATCGACACCGTCGAAATAGATCAAAAAGGTAGAATCACCTCGAACTCTAAACCACCATGTTTCACTAAATGGATGTTTTGCGCTGGGGTTAACCGTTAAGATCAGCTGACGCTTATCATCAGAACAGACTGCATTGACATGAGTTTGTATCGGTTTCTGTTTTAACTTAGCAGAACTGCCCTGCCATTGACCGTCGAGCGCACTGCAAAACTCACTAAAATTGGCTCTCTCGGCCCATGTTGTAATGGGTAAAAATAGACAAAAAAATACCCCATACTTAAAACAGTTCAATATCATCCTCTGTGGTTTTTTGATGTTCTTCTTTATATTGCTCTAATACTTCACTAACAGGCGTACCTTTCAGTAGAAGCTCGAACATTTTCCTTTCGCAGTCAAGTGAATAACTATCCTGAATCCTATCTTGCAGTTTCTGCCATGCTTCAGGCGATATTCTGCGCTCTTTACTGTTTAGCACTTCTTCCATCAAAGCCAAACCCATGATCACATGTTGTAGACGCTGCGAAATACGATCATAGAACTGAAAAGCAACCACTCCCTCGTTCACTTTATCGACCAGAATGGTACTATGTGCCATAACTAGAACAGGGGTATTGCTCTGCGTAGACAGGAAATCATTCACCTCACCTAAGTGCTCTGCCATATCGGTAAACAGTGCCCCCAGACTGGTGACATTGTGCTCACCATCAGTTAATGACAGCTCTATCTGCGCCATGGCTAATATTATTACCTTTATACTTTCTCGGACATGACACCAATCAACGGTATCATCCACGTCGGAACCATTCGTGTTCTCAAACGTTCCCTCTGAACTCTTAGTCACCACACCAATCTCCAATCTCACATCCCTTTGCATAAAGTGTAGAACAGCAAAGCAAAAATGAAAGGAGACCTAAGATGCGAAAGGGAATAAAATTTGAAAATAAAGAGACTTGTAATCATTACAATTTCCAAGTCTCTAACAAGCTTATTTGCAGCCGGTAGACTGAACAAACAAGGGTTAACCTCCGAAGCCTATGGCTTGTATATCAACCTGAGTCACTTCGCCATATTCGCTGGCCACTTCAGCGATTTTTTCCGCATTGCCAATCAAGACAAACTGTAGATTTTGTTGAGGAAAGTAGTCACGAATTAATCTTTTCGTTTCCGCTAAAGACAAACCATCAACATTTGATTGAAAGTCATTGATAAAACGATCATCAAAACCATATAAATACATGTCGGAAAGTAAACCTGCTAACTGACCACTGGTTTCATACTTAGGTGGAAACTGACCTTTTACATAAGCTTTGGCCGAATCTAATGTCGTTTGATCAATACCGACCTCCCACAATCTAGCGTAGGTTGCTAGAGCCAGCTCTATGGTCTCCTTGGTCGTTTCCGATTTGGTAAACGTGCTGATCCTAAATACGCCACCTTCTGAGTAAGCGATAAACCCAGAACGAGCACCATAGGTCAGACCCGCATTCACCCTTAGTTCATCATTTAACCATGAGGTAAATCGGCCTCCTAAGATGGTATTAATGACCTGTAAGCCAACATAATCAGGGTTGTCTCTGGCAACGCCTTTGCCTCCGATAAGAAACGTTGTTTCTATGGCATCGCTTTTATCGACTAACAACACCTTACTCGTGGTTAACTTGGATTTCGCTGACGTAAGATCCGCCTTAGCTATCGGCTCAACATTTTTCCACTCACCAAACAACTGCTCCAATTTAGCCTTCATTTGAGGCACGTCGAAGTCCCCCACCAAGGTAATTGCAGTATTAGATGGCTGATAGTAACTCTTATGAAAAGCCCTTAATTGAGAAATCTCAAGTTCTGCTAATGAGCGACTATTACCAGAACTGGTATTGCCGTAGGGATGCTCACCAAATATCAACTTATCAAAATAACGGCTAATCACTGAACGTGGGCTCTCTTTAGCCTGAGATAGACCTGCTATTTGACGCTGGCGAAGTTTATCAAACTCCTCCTTATCAAAATCGGGAGACAACAGCAGACTTTGCACTAATGGCAGCATAATATCGCTGTCTTTAGCCATAAAATCCGCTTCAAGATAGCTGCCCTCTTTACCTGCATCGGCATTGATAGCAGCGCCTAAGAAATCAACCATAAGCTCAATCTCAGTTTTACTTTTTCCTTTCGCTCCCAGTAACAAACTTTGTGCCGTCATGCTTGCCACACCGGCAGTCGTATCATTAATCGCACCCGCCCTTACAACGGCGTTGACGGTAATTAATGGCACCTCTTTTTGCGGCATAAAATAAAGGGTTAAGCCATTATCAAGCACATACTGCTCATAGGCTGGAACACTAAAGCTCCCCGTTTCGACCACTTGACTTGGAGGCGTATTCGCACAAGCTGACAACATCAGCACGCTACCTAAGGCCATGGCAGCCATCAGCTTATTTGAACGATTAGATAGATGAGTTAATGTGTTCATTCATCAGCTTCCTCTGTGGCGGCTAAAACGGCAACGGTACGGTTGGCACGGCGTAAGTAAGTTTGTGCGACTCGCTGAATATCAGCAGGCGTCACCTTGTTGTAAGCCTCTGGCGCATTAAAGAGCTTATCGAAACTACCAAAGTAGAGCTCATAAGTACCGATGGTATTGGCCTTGCCGTTAATCGTTTCCATCGAACGATAGAAGTTCATCAACTTAATATTCTGTACTTTCTCAAGCTCCTCTTCGGTGACTCCGACACGGGCAATGTTATTTATCTCAGTAATCAAGTTGAGTTCCAGCTCCTTGGCTGTCACCCCTGGGTTTGCCACTCCCATCACATAGAAGAGATTAGGATCTAGCGTCATTGGCAAATACGCTTCAACTCCTAGAGCGAGTTGTTTCTCGACCAGTGATTGATAAAGACGCGAACTATTGCCTGTCGCTAAAATAGTAGCGAGAAGATCCAGTGCGTAATAATCTGCATGAGATGTAGCAGGCACATGATAAGCCAACATCACATTCGGCGTGCTCACCGAGGCTTTTTGCACAAAGACGCGGCGCTCTCCTTTTTGTAAAGGCTCTACAGTTTTAATCGCTTTGGGCGGTACTTGCGCAGGAATTGGGGCAAAGTATTTATCGGCCAACGCTTTCACTTCCGCCAGCTTTACATCACCAGCAATAATCACAACCGCATTGTTTGGAGCGTAGTAGGTTTTATGATATTGAACCAAGTCATCCAAGCTCCAAGCTTCAATGTCAGACTCATGACCAATAACAGACCAGCTATAAGGATACGCCCTAAATGCGGCACCTTTTATCTCTTCTTGCAGCGTTCTCCAGTTTGAGTTTTCCAATCCAGTGGTACGCTCTGATGCAACAACACCACGCTCACTTTCCACCATTTTGGCATCGATATCTAAACTCGCGATGCGATCGGCCTCAAGATCGAAAATAGTTTCGATGGCATT
Source organism: Shewanella hanedai (assembly GCF_007197645.1). Classification (GTDB taxonomy): domain Bacteria; phylum Pseudomonadota; class Gammaproteobacteria; order Enterobacterales; family Shewanellaceae; genus Shewanella; species Shewanella hanedai. The sequence goes on along the minus strand of NZ_VKGK01000035.1, from coordinate 34,969 downwards.
CGAGGGGAACCAATCTGTATATACCGTTAAATTTTCAGTGGTATACGCGTTATTTGCCCCACCTGCGGCTTCCATGGTGCGATCAAACATCTTGGGACCATATTTAGCCGATCCGTTAAACATCATATGCTCAAAGAAGTGTGAAATACCGGTGATACCCGGCACTTCGTTACGGGATCCCACCTTCCAGAATAGGTACATATTCGCGTTTGGAATTGAAGCGTCTTCCAACACCATTATTTTCATTCCATTATCTAGCGTAAAGCTGGATATATCTTTCGCTTCAGTGGCCTGTACGGCAGTTGAGGCAAAAATTAGCCCTGTTGCCATCACCAGCCCAGTTAATCTACTGAACATCAGTCTCTCCCTAACTTTAATCAATACTTTCAATAAAATACTAAATCGTCCAAATACTTACTTCAATGACGTCACCGCAAGTTGTGTCAATGCCTCTACCCCAACCACCAATGCGCTTTCATCGACATAGAAGCGAGGTGAGTGGTTACTCGCAGCCGTTTTATGATCGATTCCTGCTGGAGTCACACCTAAAAAGAAAAACAAACCCGGTGTTTCCAGCGCATAATAGGAAAAATCTTCCGCTCCAGTGATAAGTCCAGGTTCAATCAGCATCTGTTCGCCGACGATATCAGCTAATACAGGTTTCATCTCAGCCACCAGCTGCACATCATTCACAGTAACTGGATAGCCCTGATCTATCAGCGTCGTAGCAGTAGCGCCCATGCTTTGTGCAATCATGGTTGCCGTGTTAGCAAGTCTTAACTTAATGTCTGCGCGCATATCCTGATCGAAGGTACGTATTGTGCCAATAAGCTTCACTTCATCAGGAATAATGTTCGAGCGTATACCACCATTTATCGCACCAAAACTCACCACGGCTGGTGCTGCGGTTACATCAACCTGACGGCTGATGATGGTCTGAACTCCGTTGATAATCTGCGCTGACGCGACAATAGGATCGACCCCATTCCAAGGACGAGAACCATGAGTCTGCTTACCGCTGACTTTGATGGTAAATGAGTCCTCACTAGCCATTGCTGGCCCCGCTCGTAAACCTATCATGCCTGTTGGCATACTTGAGGTAACGTGCAGTCCGAATATCTTTTCTGGCTTCCTGTCAGCAAAAAGTCCCTCTTTCAGCATGAGTTCAGCCCCTCCCTCTTCGCCAGCTGGCGCACCTTCTTCTGCTGGCTGGAAGATAAACATGACATCTCCCTTTAACTGATCTTTCACTTTTACCAAATTCTGGGCAACCCCCATCAATATCGCGACGTGTGTGTCGTGACCGCAGGCGTGCATCACACCAACCTCTTGCCCTCTATAGGTGTCTGTCGCTTTAGATGCAAAAGGCAGATCCACCTCTTCTGTCACCGGCAAACCATCCATATCCGCACGAAGCGCAATCAAGGGACCCGGCATGCCTCCCTTTAAAATCGCAACAACACCGGTATGCGCAATACCCGCTCTGACTTCTAAGCCTAAAGACTCTAGATGTTGTTTGATCACTTTGCTGGTTCGAAATTCTCGATTAGATAACTCTGGGTGCTGATGCAGATCTCGGCGCCATTCAATGACACTCGGTTCAACACCTAGTGATAGTTGTTTAACGTCAATGGTCGATCCCGCTTGAGCCATAAAAGAACTTGAGGAGGCGATAACCCCTGCCAATACCCACTTAGATGCCTTGACCATGTATGATCTGTTCATCATTTTCATCCCTATGATTGTTATTATTGTTGAATTGTTAACTTTCTAACCCTACAGAATAAAGGGTTAAAACAAGTACAGATTAAAATTCAAACTCTATCAGATGGCATATTGGAAATAAAATCAAGGGTAAGGAAGAGATAAGTTTGTAAGTAAGTACTGACAGTTTTTACTGTCAGTAAAGATCTTGAGGATTAGTGTGAAGGGATGTTCGAAAAAATAAAAGAGCTCTCAAGTTGAAGGGGAGCCCAAGCATTAATTTTTATGGAAAAACACTACGTCGATATCGATCACTTCTAAACGCCAACCAAAATGTTGAGCTATCCACTCAAAGGTTTCAATTGAATAGAAACAGATATGGGTTGGATCGCCTTTGTAGTACCACTGATTGAACACTTGCTTCTGCTCTACCAATTTAGTCATTACCGCTAAAATCCCACCCGCGTGAAGCAAGGTGTTCAGTTGTTTCAGTAAAGAGCGGGCATCAGCAATATGCTCTATCACCTCTGTCATGGTAATGAAATCGTAACTGCGTGCTAGATTTTCGGGGACATGATGGTAATACAGATCATAATTATTCATAGTGATACCAGCCTCTGCAGCCATCACACTGATAGTCGGGCCCGAACCGCAGCCAAAATCTAACCCTTGGGCATGTTTAGGTAACTGTGCCAACAACGGATTAACGGCTCTTCCCAGAAAATGCCGATACCTAATATCGTCTGGATCATTTCGGTGTTGATCGTAAGTGTTCTTCTCATCTTCATCGGAAAGTAGGTATCTTTGTGGCACCACCACGAGATGGCACTGACTACACCGCAGGTACACTCTCTTATTATCTTCATCAAAATGGGACAGAGCATCATACTGACATAAGGGACATAGACTCAAAATATTTCCAACTGCTTATGATTTAGGGTTTAGGTATTTTTCGTTCTTTAGCCGCCGCTTCTTTAGCTTGCCTAAGGTATTTATCTTCCCGTGACTCACGCTCTTTAAACTGTGTCTGCGCTTTCTCTCTTTGCTCAGACTCCCAGTCACCGTTTTGCTGCTTTTTTAATATCTTTCGTTCACGCGCCAAAGTTTCCCCTGCTGCATCACGTGCTTTTTGTAACTGTTCCTGCTCCAAAGTTTTAGATAGTTTATCTGCTGCTTCTGCTTTTTCACTTAAACTTAATCCATCCTTTGCTTGCAGCAAATTTGAAAATAATACGCCAACACAAGCCAAAATAGAGATATATTTAATCTGCTTACTAGTTGAAAATTCCATCTTCCTCTCCTAAATTACCTCTAAATATTAATATAATCTTGAACTTAGTAAACTCTTAACTGAAAACCCGACCCCAAGCAAATAATCAGCACACTATGCTAACTCAACACTGAATACATCATCTTTTATCTGCAAAATACGTTTATAGCAACTCAGCTATCGAAAATACCGATATAAAATAACCTTTCCTATTTGTCATACAGAAGGAATCAGGGTAGTTTTAACACTAAATCAATTTTATTTTAATAAATAAGATACATCCATCACTGAACTCAGGTCTAAATTTCCAGAGAATAGGAAACAGGACACGTCACTAGGGAGTATAAGAATGGAGCCCTGGCCCATTTTGTTGTCTAGACTCAATTCACATAAACAAAACTTAACTGATCAACTCAACATTTGGTTGAAAGCAGATCATTCACTCCCTTTGGCTTTAATTCAAGACGATCAATTCATCGGTGCAAATCCTGCTGCACTCGCTTATTTTCAAGCTCAAGTCGATAGCTTTATTCATGCTAGTCCCAGTGACTTTTCTCCTCGTATCCAATCATCAGGCAGAAGCAGTGTAGAATATACACGCCAAATGATTGAGCAAGCATTACAAGGTGAAATAACTGAGTTTAATTGGCAGTATATCAGCCAAAAAGGCGATGATCTGCCGACTAAAGTCACCCTATTTCCTTTCAAATTTGGCCTCCAAGATGTACTTGTTGTCCAATTTGAATCAAAAAATAGGCGAAGCCACACCAGACCTCGTCTAAGTAATGGATTTGATACCTTACCGAAAGAGTTAATGTCGACGATATTAGAAGACAATGCTGAAGCTGTGTATATCACAGATGCAGCTCATCAGATTATTGCAGTGAACAAAGCCATGTGTCGTATTTGCGAGTACAGCACAGAACAGCTACTCAATAGCAGTACCGATCTGATCAACATCTATAATCGCCCCAATGAAGAGCGTGAATTCATTAGCGCGCTTCAAGAAAGGGGGAGTTGGCAAGGTGAAGTCTGGAAACAACGATCCGATGGTTCAACGTTCCCAGCCTGGAAAAGCTGTCGTAAGATCTCGACCCAAGATAAGCTTTACTATGTCACCATCTTTAGTGACATTAGCTCAAAGAAAGAATTAGAAACCCAGTTAACCGAACAGGCCATGTATGACACGCTTACCGGTTTACCCAATCGTTTCCACCTGATCAAGCTGCTAAATCAAGCCATTAAGCAAACTAGAGCACACCCTGATACATTGGGTGCAGTGATGTTTCTCGATCTCAATGGATTTAAAAACATCAATGACTGCTTCGGTCATGCCACTGGTGACAAGGTTCTCCAACTCGTTTCGGCGCGATTAGAAGCCAGTTGTATCGAAAACGCCGACATTGCCCGTCTAGGTGGAGATGAATTCACGCTTATTGTTCAGAAATGTAATAACCGAGCTGAAGTTGAAGAACTCTCTAAGCAGATCATGTCACTATTTGACACTCCCTTCGAGATCGATGATCAAAAACTGTATTTAGGCACCAGTATAGGAATCGCCCTATTCCCTGAACACAGTGAACAAGCCAATAAACTATTAAGTCTCGCTGACACAGCCATGTACAGCGCTAAAATCAGTCCAACGCATTTACGCTTTTATGATAAAAAAATGCATCAGGAGGCTGAGCAGAAACTCCATACTTTGAGCGAACTGCGTCATGCCCATAACCTAGATCAGTTTAAACTCGCCTACCAAGCCATCGTCGACCTTGAATGTCACTCCGTCATTGGGGCTGAAGCCCTACTCAGATGGCACAGACCTGATGGGGAAATTATAGACGCCAGTGATTTTGTGCCGCTACTCGAAGAAACGGGCCTTTTGATCTCTATTGGTCAATGGGTGCTAGAGCTTGCTTGTACCCAGATGGTGCAATGGCGAAAAGATAATCCAGAGTTAAAGGTTTGCGTCAATGTTTCTCCCATGCAGCTGGAGCATCATGACTTTGTCCAACAAGTCACTCAGGTATTAAACCAAAGTAAACTGCCTGCAGAAGCCTTAATGCTCGAAATTACAGAGCTGGCATTGTTAAGACAGCCTGAAGCGGTCACACAAACATTATTGGCTCTAAAGAAGCTTGGTGTGAGCATCGCCATCGATGATTTTGGTGCGGGTCTCTCCTCACTCAGTAAGTTGAGCAACCTTCCTATCGACTGCTTGAAAATAGACGCTGGTTTTGCTCAAAGGCTCAGTGAACCTCAAGGTAAAGAACTATGCCAAGCCATGATACAGTTGGCGCAAGCACTGGATATCAGCTTTGTTATCGAAGGAATTGAGACGCAACAGCAGAAAGATATATTAGAGCAGATGGGTAAAGGTTTTGGACAAGGTTACTTCTTCGGACACCCCAAAGACGCCTCACAGTTCATGTCGGATAATCTATAAAATGCTAATGATATCGAAGTGGAAAGTTAATCGATAACTGACAGTGAAAGCTATGTTAGACCTATCAATTATCGATAGGCACTGCCTCCCTGCATGGACAGTGAACTAACACAGCTTTCACACCATCTGTACAACAGATGATTCATATACATTAAACACTATTTTGTCTTACATAAGCGTGATCGAAATGTTATTTCAATCATCGCTCATGGATAGAGTTCACAAAAAAGCTAATCCCTAAACTATCACGACTCATAGCGCTTTCTCACATCAGCAGGCATTGACTGAATACGTTGCTGAACCATCGCCTCAAGGGCATTGGTTAATGGTGACACCTTCAGTTCCGGTTCAATAGACTTCAACATCATCGCTGCCGCCTCTAAGGTCGATAAACTGTCTGCTCTGCTGGCTTTGCGGATCTTGTAATTGGAAGCAGACTCTAAGTCCAGATGCAGTGCAGGATAACCTTGTAACCAAGGGTTTAGCTGCAAAAGCTTGTAAGCTTTTCGCCAGGTCCCATCAAGGAATAACAACACCACTTGATTCTCAAGCTGAGTCTGCATTACATCAGAGCTGTTATCCGACGGGTAAACTAAATAGATTGGCTTAGTACAGCCATCAAGGTACTGGCGTAATGACTTAAAATCATCTGGTGACTCACCCACATAAACACGAGTTTCTGGGATCACTAATGCCATCAAACGGACGCTGTTTTTGGCGTGCCCTACTTCACTGGGATCTTGCAGCACGATCAGTTCTGTAGAGACCGTCATAGGCTCGATACTCGAACACAAGCAGGCCGTTAACGGATAATGACATTGAGGACAATTAGGACGAGACACAAGACATGACTTTACGAATTAATAGTGCTGCTAGTTTACATTATTATGATGAAACAATGGAACTGAAAAGCACTGCGCAACCAGCGGTTAACAATTAACACTTTACTTAGTAACATCCATAGCATTACACTTCCCTAAATAAATATAACTACATTTTTATCAAAGCTTTAGTCGAATCTAATTTATTGACCAACTTCAAGGATGAATAATGAACAGCAACTCCCTTTCCCTCGCATTACTATTAGGGCTTACTGTACCTTGTGTAAGTGCAGCCACGGAAACCGATCCCAGTAACACATTCCAGCATGAGGCGAACCTCACTTTCGGTACTCATACAGACGGCTTCGATGATGGCTTATGGAACCTAGATTATCGTTATTACTTCAACCCTGTGGACGCAGATAAAGGCCCCTATGCACTCAGTGGATTTCTTGCACAAGAGTCTAATATCGGTGCCCAATATGCACAAATAGCAGTCGTTACAGATATTGTTGCTTATCAAGTTGATGGGACCTATGTTTTTGACTCTAATTGGTTTATTGGTGCTCAATATAACAGAGTCTATCTTGACAATGACTACTTCGATGTTGTCTCTTCTGTAGATGACATTGTCGAATATGAGGCACATATTGGCTACTTCTTTAATGAAGCTTCTGAAATTTCGTTCTCATATCAAACGAGCTCCACTTCAGATACTCAATCATTTAGTTCGCCTGAGTTTTCCTTTAACTCTAGCAGTGACTCAGATTACCAGTTGTACTCAATCGCAATGCACAGCTTCATCCCACTCGCATCATCCTCTGGTTTAGATTTACTGGCGAGTTGGAGCTATATCAATCAAGATTATGAAACAAGCAACACATTCAATCTGTATGATGATTTCACAAGCACCTCTAAAACAAATAGCAATACCGTCAAGTTCTCAGCTGATTGGTACATCAATAGATCATGGTCTATTGGTGCTAACTATGTTTGGAGTCAATATGATACAGATTCTGAATACATGACAGAAGATACTTTAAATCAGTACAGTTTTGATGACACCAGCAATGAGTACGCCATCACCACCGCCTATTGGTGGCAAATATCTCAGCACTTTGCAGCTAAATTTAGCGTTGCAAAACAATTTGGTTTAGACGGTGATGGTTTGCCCGATGGTTTACTTATCGGGATCTCCGCTAACGCGCGCTTTTAATCGTATCACTTGACCAGTTCTTCCATAAAAAAGCCCGCCTTCTGTGGTTAGCAGTCAGCGGGCAAGGGTGTTTAGGTCAGGTTGTAATACTAATTCTTAAATTAAGCCTTAATGCGCATATTGCTCTTGATGCCAATGATCAAAGCGAGACATGGCCATCATAATCAATAAACTTGTCATCAAGCCTCCCATGACTAGCGCTACCGCATAAGGTGCCGTTAGCTCCGTTTGCTGCACTAGACCAACAAGCAGTGACGCCCCACTCATTTGTATAAAGCCTAATATCGCGGTCGCAGTGCCAGCTCGCTCACCGAAAGCTGCCAAAGCCATGCTAGTCGCAGGGCCAAGCAAAAGGGCGAAACCAATACACAGCAACATCATAGGTAGCATAAAACTAAAGGCTGCCATCAGGCCTTGTGTTGGTCCTACAGTTTGCAATAGTACTTGCATCAAAGCTGATACCAACATGGTTGAAAGTGCAACGATTACGGTAGGTCGGTTACCAATCCTATTAATCACCATAGGGGCGGTGAAACAAGCAATGATATTCACAACAGCGTTAAGAGCAAACAGCCCACTGAAGGTCAATTCAGATACACCTAAATGATCAATAAGCCAAACAGGTGCATAAGAAACATAACTTAAAATGGAGGCCATACCCGCCATACAACAAAGAGCATAGAAGACAAAGTGTGGCTCAATAAGCACTGGCTTATAACGCGACCAACGATAAAGAGGGCCTGTCATAACCGTATTCGCTGGGCGAGTTTCCGGTAATCGATACCCAACAACAATCATCATCACGATGGCATAAAGCGTCATAAATACGAAGGTTGAACGCCAGCCAAACTGCAGTGCTAATAAGCCACCTAATGTAGGAGCCAAAGCGGGAATCACACAAATCATGCCGTTGAGATAACTGTAGTAGCGAGCACTCTCTTTAGGCGTAAAGCAGTCTCTAACCGCACTAAACACCACAATTGATGTTGAGCAAGCTGCCAGCCCCTGTAACACTCTGGCTATCTGTAGCCAATGAAACTCCATTGCAACCGAAGCCAGTATGCTGCTGGCGATATAGAGCAGAATGCCGCCAAGTGCGATTGGACGACGACCATAACGATCCGCTAATGGTCCTATTGCTATCTGACCAACACCCATGGCAAACAGGAAAAGTACCAAGGTTGACTGTATTTCACTGGCGGAAACCGCAAACTCTGCAGCCATGACAGGCATAGAGGGCAGATAAATATCAATGGCTAAAGGGCTTAACACCACCATAGACATTAGAATAGGTAACAAATTACGGCGCATGGTTTCTCTCAAGATGGAACATTATTTAATTGAGGCCATTTTAGCTCACCCATGATATGAACAGAAATGGTATTATTTCAGGAATGAATTTCCTTTTAGGAATATCTAATGAATTTAGATAATCTGGCCAGAATAGACCTAAACCTACTTGTTATCCTACAGGTTCTGCTTGAAGAGCAGAGTGTCACTCGAGCAGCAAATCGGCTTCATGTCAGTCAATCAGCCTTGAGTAAAAGCTTACATCGCTTGCGGGAATCGCTGGGCGATCCTTTATTCATTCGTACCGCTCATGGCCTAAAACCCACCGCACATGCTATGCAGTTAAGTCAAAAGTTACCGAGCATGTTACATGGGCTATATCAGCTCACTCAGCCTCCTGGCTTCGTTCCTGCGGCAAGTACACGTCAGTTTTCCTTTGCGATGGTCGAGAGTGCCTATGAAACTCTTCTGCCCTACTTTATCGGCCCTATCCTTAATAACGCACCGAACCTCAAACTGGACACTTATGGCTGGATTGAAAGCTCGATGACAGGACTCCAAAAAGGCCAAATAGACTTTGGGATCTCGGGGAGAGATCTACATTCACAATCTGCGCTACAGATAGATAACCTGCCTGCTGGTATTGCCCATAAAACCCTCTTTACCGATCATCAAATCTGCCTTGTCAGAGAAAATCATCCGATTATTGCCGTTGTGGCTTCGGGGAGATGGGATATGCAGGTGTACCTTGAAATGTTCCATGTGCAAGTGCGCTGTGAAGGTAATGAGTGGTGGGCATTGGATTATCACCTCGCTGACCTCGGACACAGGCGTCAGCTAAGTACTACAGTATCGGATTTCTATGGGGCCGCAAGTGTATGTGCCCATAGCGATTTGATTTTTACTTTACCTTCCAGTTTCGCCAGACACGCCAGAAAATTCTACCCACTGGTAGAGCTGGATCTGCCCTTCGAGTTTATGCCACTCGCTTATGTATTACTGTGGCATGAAAGGAACAATGAAGAACCGGGGCATAAGTGGATTCGGGAGACCATCTGCAAGAACGTGGCAGAAGCCTTTAGTCATGTCGATGATTGATACAAAAGAGTAAAAGATGAGCCCAATGCGGGCTCATCTAATACCAATCAGTATAAAGATTTTGCTAATAACACTTTATAGAATAAAAGTGGCGACCTTAGCGTTTAAATCATTGGCTCTTTCCTTGAGCTCTCGCGCATGTTCCAAAGTATCCATAGCTGAGCTAGTGATATCATCGGTTACATCTTTAATCGCGATGGTATTTTGCGTTATCTCACTCGTTACCTGAGTTTGCTCTTCAGCCGCGGTTGCGATTTGGCCTGCCATATCAGAAATAAGCGACACAGCCTGAGTGATCTCCTCTAACGCAAGCGCTGCATTGTCCGCATCACTCACACTGTTACTTGCCAGCTTTTGACTTGTTTCCATCAGCTCCACTGCTCGCGCCGTCATCTTTTGCAGCGTCTCAATGGTAGAATGGATCTCTTGTGTTGAATCTTGAGTTCGACGTGACAGCACACGAACTTCATCGGCAACGACAGCAAAACCACGCCCTTGTTCACCAGCCCGTGCAGCTTCAATCGCCGCATTAAGCGCTAACAAGTTAGTTTGCTCGGCAATCCCTTGAATTGTCGATAAAATACCTGAAATAGACTGCGCATGTTGGCTCAACTCACCAATCACTTCAGTGGCTAAGGTCACCTCATTGGCTAAAGAGTTAATTGAATTACGCGTCTGATCGACCTGATTTCGCCCCTGCTCACTGCTCGTTGATGACTGCTGAGCAGCCGCGGCGGTATTTTCTGCATTCGAGGCTATCTCCTGGGTCGCACAGGCCATTTCAGTCACTGCAGTCGCAACCATCGTGACTTCTTGCTGCTGTCTTTGTAGCTCATGCACTGAGGCCTGATTGGTATTTAAACTGCGCTCAGCGTCTAAATCCAGCTCTGTTGCTAGCTGACGAATATGACTGATTAGCTGATGCTGACTGCCAACAAAACGGTTAAAACTCTCAGCAAGTAATCCCACTTCATCACGACTTTCAATCTCTATTCTCTGGGTGAGGTCACCATTACCATCAGCAATTTTAGCCAGCGCCTGAGACACCTTAGTTAGTGGCCCAAGTAAAACATTCATCAAGGCTGATATAGCCAGCACACTGGCGATCAACACGATAAGGGATAAACCTAACTGAGTCATCAGCAGCGAACTTAAGGGCGCTTCTAGCGTTTGCTTGTCCAGCACCAGTATCAACTCCCAATTTGAATCAGGAATATCCACGCCCCAAAGTAGCTTGTCCCGCCCCTCTTGTTCAAAGTAAGCAGAAACATAATCATTACTCGAACGGCTCATATCAGGCAGCCCACGAGACAAATCATTATCGATTTCATAGGCAGGGTGCATCGCCTTACTCGCATCTTTATAAGCGATAACAGTGCCATCTTTATGCATTAGCACGGCATAACCATCTGCTGGAAGCTCCATGCTATTAATGTCATCGACTAAGCTTGCAATGGGTAGGTCACCACCCACAACACCGCCCGCCGCTGGCTGAGCCAAAGTCACCACTAAGATATTGTAAGCCACATCGATATAAGGCTTAGTCACAATGAATCCACCTTCATTCACCGCTTCTCGGTACCAGTCACGGCTCCGAGGATCATAGCCATCACGGTTTATACTGGGATCAGAATCATGCATCACACCATCGTTTGAACCAAAGTAAGTCAGTTCAAACCCACCTGATACTTGCGCTTGCTTTAACGGATTTAACGGTTCATACAATGGTTGTGAACCTAAGGCTTTGATCATGTTTTCACGGGCGGCAAACCACTGTTGGATATTTTGCGCCTGCTGACTACCTAGCCTCTGCACTTGCTCCAAGCTACTTTCCTGCAATAGTGCCTTCTGGCTCGAGTAGCTTTGCCACGACAGCAAGACAATCACCAGCGAAAGAGCAATGACGACAGAAAACAGAATTTTTTTCTTGAGTGAGTGAGATTTCATAATGACTCTGTTGAACAGTGATGATTTGAGTGGGCAATGAGAAGTAAACTTCCGATCACGCTAAATTAGAAATGCAGTTTATTACATACGCTCTGTGGCGACTATGGCGCATGATCACATAAACGCTTAAGATAAAGTAGCGGTCTCATTTAAATCAGTCTTTAGTAGATAACGGTGTAGGATAATTAAGCTAGGGGTGGTTTTTTCATACAACTAATGGCGGAAAATAAGCTAAAAGTTGCTGAACAATTCCTGAATAGATTGAGACAATCGATTAGGTTAACTGAAATTAACGTGATCTAAGCTTAATAATTATGCAGAATAGGGATCAGTTAATTATTTGGAGTTCTTATGATCTATAGTCAATTTCAGCAGTCACCTTTTCAGACTAGATTCTCCGGCACCAGAGGTTGGATGGCATTTGCTATTGGACTCGTAGTTATCACATTAACGTTAATCGCACTTCCTTTCGTGCTGTTAATTGGCGCTATCAGCTTTGTTCTACTGAGTTTATTTGGCCGTATCTTTATGAAAAGGCAGTTGGCACGTTTTCGCCAACAGCAGTCGCAAGCCACTCAGCAAAGTCAGTTTAATGAGTCAAGTGAGAGCCAAGATCAGGCTGTATTTGAAGAGACTCGTTTTGGCAGTAGCCGTCATCAAGCTAAGCCACATCAGGGACGTACCTTCGAGCACGATCCTAGCTAGCCCAATGATTATCACTAAAACGCTTGCCTTGGCAGGCGTTTTTCGTTTTATCCTCAAGTAAATTGTGAAGCCATTAACGGACGTGTTAATAAGGCTTCAAACCGCTTCCAACGCTCACTCTGAGTAACCCCTCCCTTCTCCACCCATTGAGCGACACTGTCTTCGCCATGATTATAATTAATCACATAAGCTCGGTTTGCTTGGTAGAAGCAAACCCGTTGTTCAGCACGTGACTGGCTATACAAACCATAACGCACCAGTAAACTCTCAGCTTCAACTGGTGAAATATCACCATCGGTCAATTGCCGACAAACAGAGTTATCTAGGTGAGCTAATTTTTTATAGCAGGCTAACACTCGATGATAATGTTCAATATCGCCCTTAATTCCCGCTAACGGCATCAACTCATCACGTTCAAATTCAATCAGATCTTTATCTGACATGATCAAACTCAAGCCATAGTTAGCACTGCCTTCTGACAGAAAAGATATCGGGCTATATAACGGGTAGATTGCATATTCAAGCCACTGCTTTTTCCTAACAAGTTCCCTTTCTTGCAGTAGATTAAACACATGATGTCCGGGATAACCTTCGTGACTAGCCAGCTCCATACAACGTTCAAGGTAAAGAGGTTGGTCTTGGTTGAGCTGAATTAGACTCTGATAACCACCCTGATACCAGTTATACGCACTCCACACTTTATCGTTAACGAACTCGATACTGAAACTCTCATTTTCAGGCAGCTCAATATAAGCAGAGGTGAGCTCTCGCGCTTTTTCAACCGCCGATGCGAACACTTGAGGAATGCAGTGATGAGGTACGATAAATTGCCCTCGATATGCTTCAAAGCGCTGGGTTAGTGAGCCTTCCCCTGGGAGTAATTTGGCAATGTCATCGAGCACAGGCTGGAAGCTTTCGGGAGAGTAATGATCAGCTTGGGAGTCATATAAACCTTGTGATTCAAGCGCAAAAGAGCCCCTGTCTCCAAGTAAGTGTTTGATGTAATACTCTACTGACGCGAGCTGCTTAATCAAAAACTCTCGACGCTGTTCAATCTCGAGTCCTTCAAGCTTAAGTCCATCAAGACAAGTTAATAGATTGCGGACATCAAGGTTAAGTGTCGCTAGTGGTTGTTGCTGATACTCCTCTCGCCACGATTCAGGGCCATAATAAGCATCAACATAGTTAGGATCGTGCAAACCAACGGCTAGCACGAGTTTGACATAGGATCTGGCAATATCATCAAGCTGTTGATTAAATTCTACATTCACTAAAGCCACCTTTTTTGGCTTTATCAGCCCGTTTAAATTAAAGGCTTAATGTAACCACTTGGTATATTGCATGCAACATGCAATGATAGATTATGCATTTAGCACTCAGCTCAGTGAACTTTCTACAGAGTCAGTAACTCTTGAGCTCGAATTAACGCGGCAAGCTCTGATTGATTCTGAGTAACACCAATGACATTGGTAACTTGCTGAGCCAAAGAGTCCCAAAGCGGGGCGATCACAGCCAGTTCTTGTTCATTGCCGTGCTCGCGAGCCAATTTTAACAGCGACGCACTCCCTACCACATCAATTTTGCCTAACACACCATCGGCCAACGCAATACTGAGTTCAATCATAGCTGGCACACTGTGGCCATATTTGATCACTTCACGTAGATAGAGCTCTGCCTGTGAAAGATCGGTGCCAAAAGCATTGTCATCATTAAGCATTGATTGAGCACGCGAAAACATCGCATCAACCTGACCCAGTTCAGCCGCTTCAGCCATCCATTGCTCACTGGCAAGAGAGTCCGCTTCACAGCCTTCTCCTTGGGCTAACATAAGCGCCAGATGATATTGAGCATGAGGAAAACCTGCTTGCGCCGCTTTAGCGATAAATTGATGCGCTTTTACCAGCTCCCCTTCTTGATAATAAAGCACACCTAAATTCGCCATCGCTTCCGACTGCTCGAGTTCAGCAGCCCGATACAAGTAATCCTGCGCCTTCACCCTATCTACAGCTAGGCTCTCGCCCCCAACAAGATAAAAGTAACCCAACAGCGCCATGGCATTAACAATTCCCGCTTCAGCAGCTTGAGCGATCGCCAGCTCACCAGCAGAAATATCAGCCTCACCACTGTAACCGTGGATCTTAGCAACGCCATATTCATAGCGAGCATCCATGTCACTGACGGCAGCTAAATCAAACCAGTATTCCGCTTTTTTAAGCGTGTCAGCAGAGGAGGTCGTCAATACTTGCCGATCACCATGACTGTCAGCCAGCGCTTCCTCCTGCTCACGTTGCATCAAGGCACGTGTTTTAAGGGACATACCAACAAGATACTGAGCCTGCGGATCTGACTCCATCACCGCTCGATAACAGAGATCTCGCCCCGCCAAAGAGTTAAATGCTTCAAATCGATATTTAGGCGCCGGCTTTCCCGTTACCTGTAAAAAGAGCGAGTCGAATAAGCTCAGCAGCCTCTCTATCGACTTTTCACTTAACAGCAGTAGTTGTTCAGAAGTAAGGTGATACTTCTCAGGATGGGCCCCTCGATTGCCGTCACCGCGTAACTTATGCATTGCCCTTGTCGCACGAACATTAATCACCCGCTTATTATTCAGGGTTTCAATTCTGTCGTAGAGGTTAGGGCTATCGAAAGTAATGCCGGCAGGCTGGGCGAGCAGCTCTGTTAATTTATGTGTAAGGCTGCGAATTTGAAGTAAAGCTTGAGTGGGAACATCAGTAACATAGCTCTTAGCGACACTATAATCGTTCCCTAGTTCAGGTGAAAAACGAGTAACAAATTCGACATCAGTTAGCAAAACAGAGTCTCCGGGAATCGAGTTCCCGGGAGCGAATGCCCGGGAACAACGCTAAATGTTAAACTTGCTCATCCAGTTTCGGTCGTGAAACCATATATAAACGGAATAGAGCAACGTTAACGAACAATCCCATAAATGCCACGAAAACTTCGACGATTAACTGCAGTGGAAAACCAACTGACTGCGCCAAAGATGACAGTGAGCCACCAATAAGAGAAAGCGGAATATACAGCATCAACACCATCAAGGTTTTAAAGGCGATAGGTCCACTGAATTTGAAGCTGCCCTTGATCGCTTCTAACGGTGTTAAACGCTCAACCACCACCATAAAGTTCACATAAGCCAATCTTGCAAATATATAAATACTCATAGTAAGACCCACAAGCCATAGAGGACCAAAAGCAGCAAAAAGCATCACTGGCGCTAGAATCGCCAAGCCGGAGAAGACACCTGCTAACAACAAACCAGGAACAAAGTTCAGACTGGTTTTAAGAATCAATGCCGTATTCGCCTCATGACCCTGTGAACGTATCTCTAAGAAAATAGTTACGGCGGCAATTAAGAGCGAGAAAACCAACAATAACGCCATAACAGCAGCCATATGCAGACCACCGAATTGTGGGTTCTCCAAGTCAGCGTTTGCCATCTCCATTCCTAGCCACAACTGAATACCTACCTGAATAAACAATATGGGGACAGTAAGGATAGCTAACTGACTAATATGATTGCGAAAGAAGTTATAGGCTTCGGTAAATATCGCGGACAATGGCATGGACGTTTCCAGTAGATAAAAGATAATAAATTAATAGGCTGAATAGGATACCCAAAAATCACGTTTATTGCACAGGTGAATTGAACAATAGGTGAACCGCTTAACATCGAAACGATAAGATACTATTGTTAAAGTTAATGCATTATTTGTGCTAAAAAAGCTAGAATGACTGTCACGACAGGAATTAAATACCCCCATAGGAATTGTAAACATGAAACTATCAACTCTACTTGGCTTGCTTATGAGCTGCACTTTAATCACGGCTCCTGCAACAGCTGGCTGGTTTGATGATCTTTTCGGTAAAGAGGAAGTGAAGCCTGTTGCAACCGAAACTCAAACCCAAGGTACCGATCTTGTCAGTAATGTGATGTCTCAACTTGGACTCAACAAATCTCAAGCTGAAGGCGGATTAGGGAGCTTATTAACCTTAGCTAAATCTACACTTGGTGGAGAAGACTTTGGTCCAATCGCTAAAGCAATTCCAGGCATCAATGAATTACTCTCTGCAGCACCAGCAATAGATAACGAATCAGGCATGTCAGGTCTACTTTCAAAGGCCGGCGATCTAGGTGCTTCACTGCAAGGTGGCGCACAGGTTTATGATGCATTTGAAAAGCTTGGTATCTCTAAAGAACTTGCCGCACCTATGGTAAATATCGTTAAGGGTTACTTAGATTCTCATGCCGGCGATGGTACCAGCGATATGCTAATGAAAGGCTTAAGCACCATTTTATAAAGTATCGCCTAAGACAATCACTGGGTTCATCTTATCTTTTTATTAATGACAATAAGATGAACTCATCTCTTTTCTTCTACTCTAAGCTTATAAGCTTAATTTATTAAATCATTCATTGGCGGGTCTATTTATGATAGCAGCACTAAAGAAATTCTTAACCTCCCACGCCCAAGCTGCCACACCCGAAGAGCAGACACATCATCTAAACTTAGCAGCCGTAAGCCTATTGCTTGAAGTGGTTTTTGCCGATGAAACACTATCAGATGAAGAGGCAAAGTTACTGCCTTCGATGTTGACTGAAGCCCTCGACTTAAGTCAATCTGAAGCAGAAGGACTGGTAGAGGAAGCGACAAAAATACAGGGGAACTCTACCTCTTTGTATGAGTTCACCAACGAGATAAATCAGCAGTGCAGCATCGAACAGAAGCAAAAACTCATTCTAGCGATGTGGAAATTAGCCTATGCCGATGGCCAGCTTTGTCGATATGAAGACCAAATCATTCGTCGCACAGCCGAACTGCTCTATCTCAAACACAGTGAGCTAATCCAGATGCGCAACGTTGCAATGGAAAACAAGTAAGTCATCACGATTGGACGCTCAGCACTCATTTCATTCTGCTGAGCTTCTATACCTCAAGCACGGTGAACTAAAGCCGTTAAGTTAGTTGGCCTGAAATTTCAAAACCTTTTCCGCGAAGCGCTTGAATTTTGTTGCTCAAACCGCCCATTTCCATCTTTAACCCTACCGAAGTCACCTGCTGAGATAACCAGCATGTTTTTTCGTTATCATCGACAGAGTCCCACTCAAGTAACACAATATGAGACAACTTCAGGATCGCAGCCTGAGAGGAGAACGGATCCGCATCCTTAGGGTTATTTTGATATTTAATTCCCTGAACAAGTTCAGATGAAAAGTTCCAGTTTTGCGCCAATAAGGATGCAACTTCCGATGAGGTATAACCTAAAACTCCCATCTCAACGGCCAATTTTTCAGCGCCACCAGCGATAGACTCTTGAATTTTAAGTGCCTTATCCGGCTCTATAGTTGCAATAAGCAGATCACCAATATCATGTAATATGCCACAGGTGAATGCCGTTTCAGGCTCAGCACCACAACGCTTAGCGAACTCTTGGCCATACAGAGACACCTCAAAGCAACTGCCCCAGAATTCACCAATATCAATCCCTGCGACCGTCGGAATAGTACCTATCACAGCCGAGGCTATCACTAACGTTCTTAAGGATTGTTGACCAAGTCTAACCACTGCCTCGTCGATTGAGCCGACTTCTCGGCTACGGCCATAATGTGCCGAATTGGCTAAACGTAGCACTCTGGCACTGACCAGAGGATCACGGGAAATTTTTTCAGAAACTTCAGCAATAGAAGCACTGTCATTGTTAACTACATCCAATAGTTCACTCACTGCTTTAGGTAAGCGTGGAAGTTTATCTATATGACTCAATAAGGCCGCTGTTCCCATCATCTATCTCCTTATTAATGAATAAGTATCAAAATAAAAATATAGAACAAGATCAGCGATATTTCCCTGAAATAGGTGAATTTTTTATGAACCACTTAACTTGATAATCGCTAAAAAATAGCAATAGCCCTCCTCAACCACGAATGAGCAAACACAAAAATAGTTAGCCGAAAATTAATCTAGAATGCGTTAAAAAAAGATCACACAACAAAATTAATTGCTGTTTTATTAGTCAGGCTAATGAAAAGGTGATAACTATATTTAAGTGACTTCACTTACTGTAAGGATACTTTTATGATAACGATTTCACTTTTAAGAAAAGCATCAATAACCCTTTTTGCATCAATTATTACCCTTGCCCTATTTGCCTTTATGGCAAAATTAATCGATGCGGAACATCCACAAACAATAGAGACTGCTCAAACTCCTGAGTTTGAGATAGCACCAACAATCAAAGACGCAAAACCAATTAAAAAACGTGTTGAATTAAAGCCAAAAGAGGACTTAATCGAGCCGGTAATCCCCCAAAGAGTCATTCCCACTTCAGGTGGAGAAATAGGCTCTCACAGAGTCGACCCCATTAGAATGCCCACTTTGGTAACAAAACATAACAGACGGGCAGTCACTTCAGAGGCGCTTCCTATCGTTCAAGTGTCACCTAGATATCCAATTAGTGCAGCTCAGAGCGGTAAAGAGGGCTACGTTATCTTAGAATTTGATATCACAGAAAAGGGAACTGTCAGTAACGTCAAAGTGTTAGACGCCAACCCAAAACGGATCTTCAATAAGTCGGCGATTCAAGCGATAAAGAACTGGAAATATAAGCCTAAAATGGAGGAAGGAGTACCAGTGGTTCAACCTAACCAACAGGTCCAGTTAGACTTTACCCTAGAACAGCAGATCTAATAATACTGATAACTCAATACTATTGAGCCCAAATAATCTGGGCTCAATAGTCATCGTTTTTCAAAAATCACACAGCAGGACTGACATCTCTACGCGACAAAATCACCTTTTGCCACCACAGTAGTGGATATAAACAGGCCATTAAGATCAAGGCGTAAGCCATGCTCACTCCCAGAGCAAAGCCTAAAATCAAACATAAGACGCAACTCAGATAGATTAAAGGCAAAAAACGCTTTCTCAGTAATTTGATGGCCGCCAACATAGAAACAAAATAGATGATCACAAACACCCCATTAGTCCACGCAATAAGGTGTTCCAACTCTTGCCCTGTGACATACGTCAGTACAATCACCACTGCCATCATCGCCAGTACTACACTTGAGGCTCTAACTGGCGCGTTGTGACTATTTAGGTGATCAAAATACCGCGGTAATATCCCCTCACGGCTAAAACTCCAAACAAGGCGAGCCGTACTGGCGGTATAAACATTCACCGTAGCTAAACCGCTCGCGATGCCTAGTATGCCTATCACTTGCGCACCATAGCCTCCAAGTAGGGCATCAAACACTCCAACCATCGCGACATTAGCATTCGTTGGAAGCATGAGTAAAAGAAAGGTACATGCAAGGTAAACCAGCCCCACTAATACTGTTCCTATGATCATTGCTGGGATCATATCTTTCTCAGGGTCACGGAAATCATTGGCTAGATGCGTCATTGCTTCAATGCCAAGAAAACTCCAGAATGCGATGCTAGCAGCAACCATGATAAGACTGACATCAGTGTTTACGCCAGAGGCAACAGACTCCATTTCACTCAGGTTCATACCTGCAGCACCAAACAACACCACCATGACAGAAACAATGGCTAAGGTGAGAGCAAATTGCAGTTTAGCCGATACCTGAACGCCTCTAAAATTCAACACGAACAAGATACCCAACAGCAACACCTCAGTCATCACTTCTGCCCAGCCAGACAATGCCACGAGCGCATTTACAAATTTAAAGGTCATCATAATTGCAGCGGGTGCGCCCAATGGCACCACCAGTAGAAAGAGCAAGCCAATCGTTCGACCCGAAGTTCGCCCGAACGCTTTCTCGACGAAGTAAGCAGGACCGGCGGCATGGGGAAACACACTAGCTAAACGTCCAAATACCAAGGTCACAGGAATAATGGCCAGCGTCAGTACCAACCACGCGATCAGTGCCCCACTTCCAGCTGCTTCTATCGTCATCTGAGGCAAGATAAATACCCCAGTTCCCAATAAGGTGGTCGCCATTAATCCAGCGCCTTGCCATCGACCGATCGTTCCTTTCACACCTGAGTTCATTTGATATTCCCATACCTAAAACCAACATAATGACGTTTATCAACTAAACGGTTCACACATCTTGAGTTCTATTAATTTGTAGTCATACATTGATATTGATAGGCTAAGTATAAATGTTAACCAAAATACAAACTGTCATCGTTAGCCCTCATAAACACTCCTAAACCGACATAATGTTGGTCTATAGAAAAATTCCGACATTATGTCGGTTTCAGGGCTATCAGTGATAACAATAGGAAAAGTAACTTGGATAAATTTGATAGCGCCATAATCGCAGAGCTTAGGCACAATGCTCGCCAAAGTGTTTCGCACATAGCCGAGGCCGTTAACTTGTCACGCTCAGCGGTATCCGAACGGATAAAGAAGCTGGAACATCAAGGTATTATTCGTGGTTATCAAGTGCTACTAAGTCAGTCACAAAAAGAGGGAGTCTCAGCCTATTTTGAGATCCAACATCAATGCCCAAGGTGTGAAGATGTGGTGCATGTGTTCCTAGCAATACCAGAGGTCATCACCTGTCGAGGGATAACTGGCGATATGGATTTGCTCGTCTATGTTCAAGCAAGTTCAATGAGAAGACTGCACGAGATTCGGGAGTTTATCGATGCTCAGACCGATATTATAAAATTGAAAACCCACGTGGTGATGAGCGAATGGATAGGTAATCAAGGGTAACTCAGAGAAAAGGACTAGCCCCCCATATTTCGAGTTCCCTCTCTTCTCTGACGATACAGATTATCGAGTTGAAGCCATGCATCAAGCACACATTTTATCTTATTAGCTTGTGCCGTTTTTGCCGACAGAACCACGGTAGAATCAGTATTATCAGCTTGTTCAAACTCCTTATTCACTAAGTCGGCATAGTGACGACTCAGGCGTAAAATAAGCTGCTCAGCTTGACTCAAATCACCGTGGGAAAGCTCCTTAATAAACAGCAGATAAAAGCTGTCAAAAAGCACCGAGAAAACCAACTCGTTATCTAAAGCGCTAAACTCAACCCTTTCATCCCCCTCACGAAAACTCATCCCAGCGATAAGGTTAACCACAGTGGTGAGAGATGTCGCGCCACTAAACAGTTCACATACTTGAGGATTTTGATTCAAAAAACACTGTAATCGATAGGCAAATTCTGCCTTTGCATTTTGCTGACTTATGGCTTGAATCACACTCATCTCAATGCAACCTTATCGATGTAAGCGAGCTGGCATAGGCACAAGATTAAACTCTTCTGCTAACACCTTTTGAAAATCCAGTGCCAAATACGCAATACCACGATAAAAATCGGTTTGTGCATGTTCGATCGCTAACTCAAAGCATCGATGTGACCACGGCAACATATGCTGCTGTAAAAGTACACTCAAGGTACGACGCACTGACTCATCATTCGGATTGACCACCAGCAAACCTAACAGTTGATCGATTACGGCAAAAAATAGCGCAATATGATCCAGCGGTTGCTTGTATTCAAGAGAAAAACTGATCTCATGCTGCTGATAAAACCCCATTAGATCAATGGTCGACTTGTCATTTAGCAGCTGTTGTTCACCCAAATACACTGAGCCCCATGGCATTGCATTAGGCTCACCAGGGCCAAAAAATAGCTGGCCATAATCAAGCTTCAGCTCATCAAGTTGATCAACTGACCATTGCGACAGATAAGCCATCAACGCAGCTCTACCCGCTTTATTATCCGATGAATGAGAGAATTCAGGCCAGGTTTCAGCCACGCCGTGCACGTTAAAACTCTCTACCATTTCTGCAGTCGGGTAGTTAAGTAGGACATTATGCAGTATCCGCGCTAGCCCTTGACCCGCTTCAAAATCAAATCTGTTATCTGATGACATAAAAACCTCGATTAAAGGCGCCCTTAGGCGCCTTTTGTACAAACCGGAAGGAGATTAAACTTCTGAGAAGTTTAGGATCTGTCCATCACCACTACCCGCCGGACGACCATTCACATTGGCCTTGATGATCAGGTTAGGAGAGGTGATTGAAGGTGATGGCAATGGCGCAATATGCCCGTCGCCTTCACCATATTTAGCACGTAGGTTTTCCATGGTATCGAAGTCCAAAGCGCGCAGTGGGCAAGACTCAACACACACTGGCTTACGACCTTCTGCGATACGCTCAAAACAACCATCACACTTGGTCATCACCTTACGTTCGCGATCAATTTGCGGCGCATCATATGGACAAGCACGGGCGCAGCTTTCACAGCCGATACACAAATCTTGCGCAACATGAACTAAGCCATCTTCACGACGTTTGTGCATTGCACCTGTTGGGCATGCTTTAACACACACAGGCTCAGAACAGTGGTTACAGCCAATCGACATGTAATAAGCAAACACATTTTGCTCAAAACAGCCATTATTGCCTTTAGTCCACTCACCACCGCCATACTCATACACTCGGCGCCAAGTGACGCCTTCAAGTGAAGGTAAAGTGTTACCTTCAGGATTGCTGTTGTTACGAATTTCATTACTTTGACGGTCTTTGCACGACACGTGACACGCTTTACAGCCACTGCACTTAGTGCTGTCTACATAAAAACCATATTGAGTTGCTTGAGTCATAATTTACGTCTCTTAAATCTTTTTAATGGCAACACGGTTAGTGTGCTGAGGATTGCCTTTGGCAACAGGGCTTGGCTGATAACGTGTTAGCGAGTTAATCGCGCCGCCTTCATCTATGATGTGACCCGTGCTACCCACTGTGTTACCAGGTTTGAACCAAGCGCCTTGTCCTAGTGCTAATACGCCCGGCGCGACACGTGGCGTGATGCGCACCTTAACGGCAATCGAACCTCGCTCGTTGTACATCTCAATTTCATCGCCAGCGCTTAAGCCCTGCTCAGAAGCATCCATTGGGTTTACCCAAACGGCATCTTCTACCGCTTCACGAAGCCAAGGTACGTTGTGGTAGCTTGAGTGAGTACGACCCTTAGTGTGATAACCCGCTAACTGGAACGGGTAATCAGTGCTGGTATCGGTATCTTCATAACCATCCCAAGTGACCGTGTACTGCGGGATAGCAGTAATCGTGTCGCCTTTAACTCCAGTGGTTGACTCTTGATCCCAGTTCGCCGCACGCCATGCAAGCTCTGCTGAGTAGATCTCAATCTTGCCACTTGGTGTTGATAAGGCTTTGCCACCCTTGATATAGCTTTCAAGTGCGACATGTTTGTCGTTCATGTTCTTACGGAAGAAACCAATCTCTTGCGCTTCTTTATAAGTCGCAGGGAATGCAGGGAAAACCCCTAGGTTAGTGCTGCTGTCTTTGGTTTTTTGGTAAAGCTCTTCAAGCCACTGATCTTCAGTCTTACCTTCGGTGAATTCAGCTTCACAACCCATGTACTTAGCAATCAATGCAGATGCTTCATACATAGACTTGCAGTCCCACATTGGCTCAATCGCTGACTTCATTGCGGTGATGTAACCCAGTGCGCCAGATGCGTAGCTGTCGTTAACTAAGTCATTTGACTCTAACCAGCTGGTATCTGGCAGAATAATATCGGCAAACTTAGCGCCCGGCGTCATCCAGCAATCACAGCTAACAATCAACTCAACACCCGTTTCATCTTCTAGGATTTTTGCCGTGTTATTGATTTCAGCGTGCTGGTTCAACAATGAACTGTCAGATGCAGAGATGATCACCTTGATGTTAGTGCCAAGCGGTGTGTCTAAACCGTCAGTACCACGAACCCCGTGACTACGTGCAGTCATGGTTTCGCCATTGTGAATAGCTTCAGACCAAGTAAAGAATGAGATGCTCTCTTTGACTGGGTTGCTACCTGTTGGAATACCGGCACGAGACATACTGCTCATGTACGGCAACTCACCGTTAGATGCGCCTAAAGTGCCTAACTTGCCAGTCAACACTGACAACATGTACAGCGCACGCATGCTTTGCTCACCGTTAGCTTGACGGTTTACGCCTGCACCAACCACGATATATGGCGCTTTAGCATTTTGTAGGTCTGTAGCAATTTGCTCAAGTTGCGCAGCTGGAATACCCGTGATCTTTTCAGCCCATTCAAGGTTTTTCAGCGGCTGATCCGCATAAATCCCCTGACTTAGAATGTAGTCACGGTAGTTTTCTTCCGGCTTCATCACCTTGGCATATTCTTGCTTAGTGGCATCACCACTTGTTTCAAAAATTTCTTTTTGTGCAGCAATAGAGGCCGCGTCAAAACCTACCGCGTACTTGTTGATAAAATCGAGTGAGTTAGCATCAACCCAACCAGAGCTAATCATTTGATAAGCAATTGCCTCAGCAAATGCCGCATCAGTACCTGGACGGATCGGTAGCCACTTAGATTCTTTACCTAACATAGAGTCGGTATAGCGAGGATCAATCATCACAACTTTCAAGCCATTGCTCTTTTGCAGCGCTTTTAAGTAGTCATAACCTTCGCCTGAACCAGACTGACGGATCTCACTTGGGTTATAAGCCACACCTAACAAGAAGTCACTGTTGGCCAAAGTTACCGTTGATGAGCCAGTAGTACTGCCGGTACCGAAAGTATGCTTAGCCGCTTCCATCTGCTGCGCCCATGAGTAGTTACCATAGGCGTTAAGGCAGCCACCGTTTAAGTTAAATAGACGGTTAAAACAGGCATTAGAAGCAAAGCCATAGTAAGCACCAGAACCATAGCTGCGGAAAATGGCTTTGTTGCCGTGCTCAGCAATTACAGAGGTTAACTTGGTACCAATGGTTTTAGCCGCTTCATCCCAGCTAATTGGCACAAACTTACCTTCACCTCGTTTACCAACACGCTTCATCGGTGTTTTTAAACGATCAACAGCATAAGTACGCTGACGCAATGAACGACCACGAGCACAGGCGCGCACTTGATAGATATCATCGCCATCAACCACATCATGATCCGTTTCAACACGAGTGATAACACCATCACGACTGAACACTTTAACTGGGCAGTTAGAACCACAGTTAACCAAACAAGATGACCAAGTAATTTGCTCTTCACCTACTGGTGGCGTGGGCGGCACGACATTGGCATCATCTGAACTGGTTTTACAACCTGTGACACTTGCTGCACAGCTCAACGCTGCACTCATTTTTAAGAAACTTCTACGTTCCATCAATATATCCTCTTGCGATTTCCGCACTGCGCCTTAGCGCAACAAATAGCTAAACGACAACATCACTTGGTGCGCGTTATAGTCATGATTAAGCTCACCCAAAGTGGTTAGCCCTGGCACAGTATTGATGCCCATTTGGGCGCCATCTGTATCGTAATAACGTTCGTATTGGTAACTCAGCTTCAAGGCCATCTTTGGACTCAAGGCATAATTGGCATACATATTCACGCTATGGTTATAGGCGAAGTAATCACCGTATTGCAGTGCGCTGTTTGTCACCGCACTACCGTCGAGGTAGGTATCACTAATAGAGTTACTGAACAGGTAGTCGCCGCCTAATGTCAGCTTGT
Source organism: Shewanella hanedai (assembly GCF_007197645.1). Classification (GTDB taxonomy): domain Bacteria; phylum Pseudomonadota; class Gammaproteobacteria; order Enterobacterales; family Shewanellaceae; genus Shewanella; species Shewanella hanedai. Next base: position 8,983 of record NZ_VKGK01000035.1, on the reverse strand, counting down.
CTTCCATCAAGCCGCTGTAGCTAATACCCGTGCCTAAGTTGATAAACTCATCTTGAATATTCGCTTGCCAATCTGGAGAACTAAAGCTTTGGCTGCCTGCTTGTGTAGAGTCGATCCATTGCTGACCAGCAAAACCATAAGCCGATATATCTTTGCTCAGCTGCACACTGATATTGAGGTCGTAACCATAGTCTTGCGACTCAGTTAACCCGATAGTCGTAGCGTTATAATCATCGATGGCATAACGCCCTGTCAGATCAATACTCACCCACGACAGCAGCGAGTGATTAAGCTTAAGCTCAACCGCGTTACGGGTACGATCCGCAAGGTAGTACTTACGCATCAAGGCATTGTCTTCAGATGACGTCAGTTCATTGACTTCATACTCACTGCCACCACGCACGCCGTGACTCGCTTTAACATTGATATTAACGTTATCCAAGGCGCTGATATTTAGCTTCGCCCACAAATTATTCTCATCGGTTTGCTCGCGCTCACTGTAGCTGCGATCGATCTCTTTTCTGTCAAAGCCTGCTTGAACCCGGTAGCCGCTTGCGAGTCGATAACTGGCATTTAGCTTATAGGTGCTACGCTCAATATCCTGAGGGACATTTTGCTTAAAGGCGCCACTTAAACTGTTGTAGCTGTACTGGGTGAACTCCCAACTTGAGCTTTTATTATCTCGCTTTGAATGATCGACACTGGCACCGACACGCAAACGGTTATTCAACATCGACGTCACGGCAAAACGGCCATCGAACGTATCGATCTGACCATCCCAGCTCTGCAGTGGGTTACCACTCACTTGGATCAGTGAATCATCTTGAATCATCCGTCCCGTGACCAAACGGCCTGACATGACAGTGCGATCAAGCTGATACTGACCTGATATAGAAAGTTGATGTGCTTGATTATCTGGGGCTGCCGAATAAACATCATTCATGTAAGGCAGGCTAAGGTCATCAATATTATTGCTGTAGTAGCTGCCAAAATAGTTCAGTTCAGTGAGCCAATTATCACCTGCTAATGAAGCGCCAGCATCAAGTTGCTTAGTGGTCGAGTCCACAGGTAAGCCAAAATTGGTTGGACTTGGCGCAACAAAACTCGCTGACTGGTGACCGGTTTTCTCCTCCTGGCTAAAACGAACAAAGGTGTTATAAACCCCTTCACCAAAGCTAAAACCGATGGCTGAGTTTTCACGTTGCAGGGCTAAATCAAACTGATTTGGATACACGCTTGGGGTTAACATGCCGTCGTTTTGCCACAGCTGGCTGCGTACATCACCCGCTTCGAAGGTTTTGATCGCCTGATAATCCAATTCCAGTTCATACAAGCCAGATTTACCCACCTTGATGTTGGCAAATCCGTTATCCATTCCCAGTTGGTGGGCCTGCATACTCGCTTTATAACCCGTGTCATTGAGATAACGCACATCACCACTGATGGCGGCAATTACACCCTCTTCATCGGAAGATAATGCATTACCAGCATGAGCATCTTCAGGACTGTTATAGCCAGTAAGTAACGTGACACTGCCTGTGTACCCCGTAGCCGATACGCAGCGTTTGCACTGATATTTGTCCATATTGACGGATTCAGTATTGGCATTGCCCACACCAAAATTAGCCGCAACAACCGAGCCAGACATGGCTAACAGAGATACGGTGATGATATTCAATTTAAACGTCATAATTTACGCTCCAATTATCTCTGAAACAGGCTGCCAGAAGGGTGGTTAGAACCGTGGATCTTGTTATGGCAATTGAGGCAACTCTTACCCCCACCAAACGCATCGACTCCCGGCTCTTGTACGACTCGACTTGCGTGGCCATCTGGAGCATGACACTGCTGACAAAGTTGAGGTGCACGGCTGTTTAGCATGTCTTCATTCACACTGCCGTGGGGGTTATGACAGGTCACACAGTTTTCAGTTACTGGCGCATGCTCCCACAGTAGTGGGCCACGCTTTTCGGCGTGACAGCTGTAGCAAGTATCATTAATCGTCGGCTTATTGAGGGCGCTTTCATTCATAGAACCATGTGGCGAATGGCAATCGACACAGGTCATTTGATCCCACTTTAAAGGATGCGATGAACGCTTATTCATGTCGGCTTTTTCTTTGAGATGACAAGAGGTGCAGGTGTCGTTAACCATCAACTGATCCAGAGCAGGATCTTTGGCGCTGTGCACGTTATGACAATCAGCGCAGGCTATCTCTTCGAGGTTATGGGTACTGGTATGCCATGCCATCTGCTTAGGATCGTTATGACAACCTTGGCAGACACTGTTTTGCGCCGATGCAGAAAGCTTGCTGTCATCACCAAAGGCAATCATCGGCTCTTTGCCACCCTTGTTGTGCTTACCGAGAGGCCCATGACACGCTTCACACTGCAGACCAGCCATTGGCGATTGCTTGTTATTCATCGCACCGTGCGCGCCATCAAAAATAGCCATTACCGCTTCATTTTTGCGATGACACATAAGGCATGAATCCGCTCCTTTAGGAGAATATTGCCCCTGAGTGAATTTTTCGGTGAGTTGCTGTTCAAGCTGATCACCGGTGAGCTTATCCCAAGGCGTGGCGTTCACACTTAGAGATATACACGCAAGTGCGGCAATCCCTATTAATACCTTATTAAAAATACGACAAATCATTAATCGAGCCTTACATAATTAACACAACAGTTAACTCACCAATTCGAATAAGCAGTTAACCAGTTAAGATGCCAATATTTTAATGTAATCAGGTTCATATTCTTGATTGTTAAACTAAGTAAAAACAAATTTGAGATAGGCTCAATGAATATACAAAAAGTGTGAGGTAACACATAAGCAGATTAAGAATGAGTATTATTTAGATTTTGACGCTCACGCATATAACCACATGAAATAAATGGTTATAAATAAAAAGAAGATAGGTTGACGCTGAATGAATGTTAATGCATACGCATCAATATGTTAAATTAACAATCGCTACTTAAGTGGATGCCAATGATGGAGATCAAATTAATAAAAAATAATTTCTAAATCAGTCACAAACGAATAAACACTGAGTTACACAGTTAACTCATCACTTTCAGTAATTAATTAGATAATGATCAGCTATTTATTTTACGCTTGTTGACGTACATCTAAATTTTCAAATATTCGCATTATTTAAGTGACTACTAATTTAATGACTGCAATTTATATCAATACCTATAAATATATAATCAGTGTATTCCGTTTATCTCTTTACTTTGTGTGAGTTGTTAATTTAATCATCAAGGGGAAACAGCTTATCAACAGTTCAGATCAAATGAAGCTGACACTTCGATGAAATAAGACTGTGATTAATGCCTGTCAGTAAGGTTAAGCCAAGATTCTTAAAGTTAAATCTAACTCTAAAAATGACACCCGTTAGGCTTTGTCACGGCACGAGTAGCTATCAGGGTTAAACAATTTTCCTTTAAACTCAATAGGGGTACAATATAGAGATTGAATCTAGGGTACCTATCCATGCAAATCAACAAGACTGCTGAGCTGAACCTATTATGGGGCACGCTTATTTTAGAAGAACTCTCTCGCTTAGGTGTCCAACATGTATGCATGGCGCCGGGCTCTCGCTCGACACCACTGACCTTAGCCGCCGCGAAGCAAACTAAATTAAAGCAACATTTGCACTTTGATGAGCGTGGACTCGGGTTTATGGCACTTGGCTTAGCCAAAGCCAGCCAAGCACCAGTGGCCATTATTACGACTTCCGGCACCGCGGTTGCCAACCTCTATCCAGCAGTGATTGAAGCTTGGTTGACCCGCGTTCCTCTGATTGTATTGTCCGGCGACCGTCCTCCAGAGCTTATTGATTGCGGCGCAAATCAAGCCATTATTCAGCCAGCTATTTTTGCTCAATATGCCAAGCAACTAAACCTGCCGACACCGGATTTGTCCATACGCCCTGAGGCGCTGTTAAGTTTGCTGGATGAAGCTGTCAGTAATCAAAGTCAACCTGTACACATTAACTGCATGTACAGAGAACCCTTATACCCATCCACCATGAGTGCTGACTTTACTCAATATTTGAGTACCTTAGGCAATTGGCAGCACACAAACTTTCCCTATAATCAGTACGGAAAATCAAACCTTAGCAGCCTGCCAAGCCAAGACGCCATGATGCGCTTTGTGCACGGAAAAGGGGTGATCATCGCAGGGACTCTCTCACCGCAGCAAGATCCTGAAGCATTAATCGCACTGTCGCAAAAGCTGGGTTGGCCGCTACTCACCGATGCACAATCCCAGCTCAGACAGCACACCGGTGTGATTGGTAATATCGACCAACTTTTACACCAACCCAAGGCTAAAGCCCTATTGATGCACGCCGATCGTGTGCTTGTGATAGGTGGACGTATACTCTCAAAACGTCTGATAGATTATCTTGCTGACAACAAATGGAAGAGCTATTGGCAGGTATTACCTGAGCAGATGAGGTTAGATCCCAGCCACAGCGCCAAGCAGATATGGCATGCCGATGTCGAAGCCATCACTTCACTCTCATGGCCGCGCTCATCTGATGCAAACTGGGCACTACAACTTACCTTGCTCAATGACGAGCTCGAAAAACTATTTGAACAGCAGATAGATAATGCCGAGTTTGGTGAAGCTATGGTGGTACGCGCCATCGCAAAGTCGCAGAACAAGCAGCAACAGTTGTTTATTGGCAACAGTTTACCCGTTCGCCTATACGACATGTTTGCCCCCCTCACCACAGAGCATGGTTCGATTTTTACCAACCGTGGCGCATCCGGCATCGATGGACTGCTTGCTACCGCATGCGGCATAGCGAAACATCAAGCGGTACCGACAACCTTGCTTATCGGTGATATCTCTCAACTGCACGATCTCAACTCTCTGGCGATCGCCAGAACCAGCAGTAGCCCATTGGTGATCGTCATTTTGAACAATGATGGCGGCAACATCTTTAATCTGTTGCCTGTGCCCGATGAGAAACTCAGAAACGATTACTATCGCCTCGCCCATGGACTTGAGTTCGGTTACGGCGCCGCCATGTTTGGCATCCCATACAATCGGGTAGAGGATTTAGAAGGCTTCAACGATGCCTATCAAGATGCCATTGAATACCATGGCGCTTCCGTTATCGAAGTCATCGTTGGGCAAACCCAAGCCAGCGATCAAATAGCCCGCATCGCCAGCTGGATAAAGCAAAGCTAATGCTGGCGCTGTCATGTTACGGAGATAAGGCGAAACCCGCATTGGTCATGCTGCATGGCTTTCTGGGTAACCAAGCAGACTGGCAAAGTATAGTCGTGCACTTAACTGAGCATTTTTACTGTGTGTGTGTCGATCTGCCTGGTCACGGCCAAAGTCCAACCTTGACTCTGGCGACGCCAGGTTTTGATCAGATAGCCGGGCATATTCAAACCGCTATAGATGCCCTTGCCATAGAAAAATATCACCTGCTAGGCTATTCACTTGGTGGACGTATCGCGTTGCACTTGGCTCGCGATCATGCGGATAAGCTTCTGAGTTTATGCGTCGAGTCATGTCATCCCGGCTTAGACAGTGCTGAAGAGAAACTGTTGAGGGGAAAAAGTGATCTCGATTGGAGCCATAAACTGACTAGCTTACCTATCGATGAATTTCTCTCACTGTGGTATCAACAAGGCGTATTTGCCGAACTATCTTTTGAGGATCGTCAGCAATTAATCAACAAACGAAGCCATAACAGCAAAGCAGGCCTGTTGAGTATTTATCTGGCGAGTTCATTGGCTCAGCAAACTAACCTTTGGGATCTGCCTAACCTTATCAAGATCACTTGCCACTATATTGTCGGCCGTCATGACAGCAAGTTTCTAGCCTTAGCCACACGTTGGCAGCAAGTTGCGCCCATTAATGTGCACGCGGTGGAGCACGCGGGCCACAACGTTCATCTGGCTGCACCTATCGATTACAGCCGTAAACTAATCCAACTACTTATCGAGGATAAACTTTGAAGATCAATGCCATCGAACTCTATCAATACCTACAGCCATTAGATAAACACCTGCCAGTAGGTAAGCAACGCATTGATGTCCGCAAAGGCCTAATCCTTAATGTTGAAGTTTTAGATGAGGCTATGACATCGCATATCGAACAAGTAGAAATATCTCCTCTTTCAGGTCTTGATATCGACGGCAATCCTATTACTGGTTTTAGTCTTGAGAGTATCGAGCAGGTGATTAACGAGATAAAGTTGAGTGCAGCGCAACTTATTGGCCAGTCAATAGATAGCTTGCTCGATCTCTGTGACAAGACGCAACTGCCCTCCCTCGCGTTTGGCTTAAGTTTACTCCACGCACAATTCAAAGGGCAATTAATCGGTCATCAAATCTCTTTGCAAACGATGAGGTCTGTGCCGCTTATCTATCGTGCTCAAGATGAACTAGTAAGCGTACTTCACGCGCGAGTGCGGTCATTAGCAATAACCATTCATTCGATTAAAGTGAAAGTGGCGCAAACCTCACTTGAGGAAGAAATAAAGCTTATTCATGAGATCTTAGCCATACGCCCAGATCTCAAACTGAGATTAGATGCCAACAGAGGCTTTACCCTCGAGCAAGCCATCGAGTTTGCCGCTTGTTTGCCGATGAGTGCCATAGAATACATTGAGGAACCCTGCATCAATCCACAAGATAATCAGGCCTTTTATCACGCCATCAAGATGCCTTGGGCGTTAGATGAATCCTTAAATGATCCTAACTATCAATTCGAGATGCAAGATGGGCTTACTGCCTTAGTCGTTAAACCTATGCTCATTGGCAGCTTGGAGAAGCTACAACAATTACAATCTGACGCTGAGCATGCTGGAGTCAGGTTTATCCTCAGCTCAAGCTTAGAGTCCAGCCTTGGTATAAATGCATTAGCCAAGCTAAACCAAGTGATGACTCCAGGTGAGATCCCAGGGCTTGATACCCTCAGTGCTTTTAGTGCCGACATATTAATCACTTCAGGCAAGTCTCGTCTGCTAGGCTTAGATACACTCACTCTGATAAACCAGTATCGATAGGTAACCACTTGGCCACAGACAGCTCTGAGTTACACGCTCTCTCTCCACTGCATCAAGCTGCGGTGCATTCTCCTGAACATCCGGCGCTGATATGGCACCAAGATGGAACCAGACAGGAGCTAAGTTATAAAAGCCTCAGTCAAAAAGTCATCGCACTCGCTGAACAGCTTAGCGAAAAGGGGTTATCTGTTGGCGATCGATTAGCGTGTGTCGATAATAATTCAGTCGAGTTGATCATCCTCTATTGGGCTTGTATCGACACCGGAATACTTTTTTGTCCACTCTCACCTCGATTCCCCATAGAGCAAATTGCAGAGCTAATTAAGCAGCATCGGCTCAACTATATCTGGGCAGGTAATGAGTACAGCCCGTTATTTTCACGCCATCAAACTCAGCTAACCCAAGCACCTGAACGATTGTTTTTGAGTTCAGAGCTATCCACAACCAAACTCGAATTAGACTTCACTGCAACCAGCCTGAATTCAGCAGCAAAAAACACAACTACGATTCCCGCGAATATCATTTTAACTTCAGGCAGTAGCGGTAAACCAAAAGCAGCAGTCCACAGTCTTGGTAATCATCTCGCTAGCGCGAAAGGCTCCAGCGCCCTTTTTCCACTTAATGCTGGTGATGGCTGGCTACTATCACTGCCGCTATTTCATATTGGGGGATTAGCCATTCTTAACCGCTGCGCGTTAGCAGCGGCAACTGTTGTGATGCAAGATAAAGAGATGAGCCTAGCTGCTCAGCTTGGCCAAGATCCTATTACTCACCTGTCTTTGGTGCCGACCCAATTAGTGCGTCTGCTTGATAGTGAACCCGATGAAAAGACTACATCTTGCCTAAACGGAATCAAATCTTTGCTCCTTGGCGGCGGCGCTATCCCTCTTGATCTGATTGATAAGCTTAACACCCTGTCGATCAGCAGCTTTACCAGTTATGGCATGACTGAAATGTCATCCCAGATCACCACTGGGTCAGCAAGCGGCGATGGAAACAGTGGACAAACGATCTCAGGCAGAGAGGTCAAAATACTCGATGAACTGATTTATGTGAAAGGCGAAACTCTATTCTTAGGCTATCTCAATTGGCACGAAAACCAGCCTCAGTATGATCTACCTTTGGATGATGAAGGCTGGTTTGCCACTAAAGACAGAGGCTACTGGGACAAACAGGGAAACCTGCATATCTTAGGTCGGAGCGATAACATGTTTATTTGTGGTGGTGAGAACGTGCAGCCTGAAGAGATTGAAGCAGCGCTAAAGCAATACCCAAACATAGAAGATGCCATCGTGTTTCCGCAAGCCAACAATGAATTTGGCAACCTACCCGCTGCAATCATCAAATTTTCAGACCCCGAGCAAGGCTTTATTTCAAGAGGACCAGAGAGTAAAATACTGGAACAGTTTTTAAATGATCACATTGCCCGCTTTAAACGCCCACGAGTTTACTACCCATGGCCAGAGATCGAATCAGTGAGCTTGAAAGTGTCTAGAAAACAGGTGATTGAAGCAGCATTGAAAGGGGATTAACTACGAATAATACCAATCAGTATAAGAAGTTGATCTACTCAGAGTGTTTTTTGGCAAACTAATTCAAGGCGAATGGATGACATAATGGTTGTTCCCTTATGAGTTCATTCAACGCAGAAGTAGGCAGCCAAAAACACTCCTTACAGGCGAGTTTTAGCGGTTCTGATGCTGTGTTAACGAGCTTAACCGTAGAATACTATGCTCTTCACTCGTTGCCTTGACTCAGGACCGCTAAACTCTCGCTGAGCGATCAAATCTTTATACTGATTGGTATTATTCCCTTGTGAGTTCATTCAACGCAGAAATAGGCAGCCAAAAACACTCCTTACAGGCGAGTTTTAGCGGTTCTGATCCTGTGTTAACGAGCTTAACCGTAGAATAACTATGCTCTTCACTCGTTGCCTTGCCT
>NZ_VKGK01000034.1 GCF_007197645.1 Shewanella hanedai | reverse complement strand
TGATCACCAAATGCCATGAATGTTCCTCACTATTTCACCTATCTCATTATTTATTCATCTCTTTTTGTGGGGATTCGTCAGACTCTGAGTAGATCAACTTCTTATACTGATTGGTATTACACAGAATAAGAGATATCTTCCACCGACCCATAAGGATATGGGGAATGTCTTTAAAGCGTATGGAACGTTTAATACCAATCAGTATAAGACCAAAGAAAGAGCACTTAACACCAATTGAACCCACATTTATCTAATCGGTCTGCTTTGACGCATTTTGTTGATTAGAAAAACGCATAAAAAAATCTCTAGTAATAGCTGACTATTACTAGAGATTTCAACACTAACTCAAACAGTAATGAAAGTAACGGTACTAAGCGTCACCTTTATACCCCATATCAGTCAGTTAAGTATTAAGCACAAAACTATCAATCATAGACACCATGCGGCCTATTTCTGGTTTAGTGATAGTATCATTTGCACCTAATGCTAATGCCTTTCCTCGATTATCTTCGCTCATTAATGAGGAGAACATAACAATGGGCATCGTTTTATAGACTGGCATATCTCGAAGACGTTTCAGCAGATGTAACCCATCCATTCGAGGCATCTCTACGTCAGAAATGATGCCACTGACCATATCCTCAACAGATGCACCGGCTTCGCTAGCCAGTCTCTCTATCTCCTGCAACATCTCCAGTGCATCGCCACCATCTTTGGCAGTAATGATATTGTACCCAGCTGTACGTAAGGTATTTTCAATCATCTTACGAATAAAAGCAGAATCATCGACAATCAATATGGTGTTCGCAGCACGTTTAGCTAACATCTCATCATCGATAACGACACTCTTATCCAGAGTCACGTCATACTTATCCATACTTAATTCTGGATTGATATCCGAAATGATTTTCTCGAAATCCAAAACCATAATAAGGTGGCCTTCACGGCGCACAACTGCAACCACACAATCTTGCTCACCCGCCTCCAAAAATTGACTTGGAGATTCAACTTGTTCCCATGACACACGGTGAATACTGCGGACACTATCAATTAAGAAACCATTAATCATCTTATTGAAATCAGTTACGATCACAACTTTAGTTGTTAGGTCATTTTGAGTCGGGATCCCAAGCCAACCAGCAAGATCCACAAGTGGGATAAGATTGTCTCTTAAAGAGAAAACCCCCACCATATGGGATTGAGCATTGGGGTAATCTGAGGTATCGGGTACTCTGATGACTTCCCGAACCTTAGCCACATTGATGCCGTAATGACAGACTTTATGTCCGCCACCCTCTAATGTTTTATGTAGATGGAACTCAATAATTTCAAGCTCATTAGTTCCACTTTCAGTCAGAATATCCGATTTTTTCAATTCGCTCATACTTAGTACTCAAATGTGCTCAAGACAGCTCAAGCTGGAAGGAGAAATACATAACTACTATTTAGTATAGGAAGGGAATCGGACTTTATGCATTATTATAGCCAAACCACTTCAAAATATAGGGTTCAACATGTCGAGAAGTAAAAAAGGACCAGCGAGTTCATTACTCTTCAACTACTGAACCATACATTATTTTCGATAATAACTTATGCGTCCTACCTTTAGTTCCAGCAGTCGTACTCTTCATTATGTAGCGGGACTGATGACGCTAATACCAAACACAAAAGCATGTTACTTTTCGCTTTTCTCTGCGGGGGTTCCCGTAAAACCCGCACATATGAGTAACATAAAAAATGAACATCAGCTAGTCTACCAGCGGCCTGCAATCAACATCTCAATACCATTTTGACATAACTCATTGCTACTTAAGCTTTATCTTAAATAACGCAAATACTGAAAAATAAATAAATCGAATAAATAGATAAAGATAACTCAGAAAACTACTTCAACTTTAAATACGTCTCAGTTTTCCAATCAAACAGATATTCGACACCTTGCCATTCATATAGAGTGCGTCCATCTCTTTGTATGACTCGGGCGTTCTCTGGCAGACTTTTTAATCCTGACGCATATTGGATACTGGTCGTGACTCTCTGCGGTGGTGTTATCACCTTAGGTTTTTCAGTTTGTCGCTCATCACGATAGATAGAGCGATTATAGCGGTAAGGATAGTGCCAGTTAGCGCGATTCCAGTGGTTGCTCCAATAAGGGCGATAACGATAACGGTCCCAATAAGGATTGCCGATGCCGACTCCCCAACTACTGCTCCAACTCGGCTGCACCCAAACATTACTGCTCCATCCGAAACGATCGCTAGCGTGTACATTTACGCTAAAAAGAGACAATAAACCAAACAAAATAATGACCTGACCAGCACCAAATAATTTACGCATTTACCTCCCTCCACATTCACTTCGTCATTAAGCTCAAGTCCCACTCTACTCCCATTTACAGCAAGATGTAATTCACCTCTAGCTTATCTATTTACTCTCTCTTCTTATTTGCAGCGAATCAGTTAAACATGCGTACTAAAAATGCTATAGTGCGCGCAATATCACATTTATCATCAGGGTTATTTCCACATGAGTTTTAAGGATTTACGCAGTTTTATAGACCACCTAGAGAAAGAAGGTGAACTTAAGCGTATTAGCCATCCGGTCGATCCTAATCTTGAAATGACAGAGATCGCCGATCGCGTATTACGTGCTAAGGGTCCAGCTCTGTTATTTGAAAACCCTGTCGGCAATGATATGCCTGTTTTGGTTAACCTTTTTGGTACGCCCAAACGCGTGGCTATGGCATTAGGTAAAGAAGATCCTCTCGCATTAAGAGAAGTGGGTGAGCTACTGGCTTTCCTCAAAGAGCCCGAGCCTCCTCGTGGATTTAAAGATGCGATCGCCAAGATCCCTATGTTCAAACAAGCGCTGAACATGCCACCTAAAACTGTACGTAATCCACCTTGCCAGCAAATCGTCAAAAAGGGCGAGGATGTCGATCTTACCAAACTCCCTATTCAACACTGCTGGCCAGGAGATGTTGCGCCACTCGTCACTTGGGGATTAACCATCACCAAAGGCCCTCGCCAGAAACGTCAGAATTTAGGCATCTATCGTCAGCAACTGCTGAGTAAAGATAAACTAATTATGCGCTGGCTCGATCATCGCGGCGGCGCATTAGACTTTAAAGATTTTAAAGAGAAGCACCCAGGTGAGCGCTATCCGGTTGTCGTCGCCCTAGGTGCGGATCCTGTGACTATTTTAGGTGCTGTGACGCCAGTACCAGATTCGATGAGTGAATACGCCTTCGCTGGGCTACTGCGCGGCGAGCGCACCGAAGTATGTAAAGCACTGAGCTGTGATTTAGAAGTGCCGGCCACCAGCGAGATCATTTTAGAGGGTTATATCGATCCCGATGAAATGGCTGTAGAGGGTCCTTATGGCGATCATACCGGTTATTACAACGAGACAGACTCTTTCCCTGTCTTCACCGTAACCCACATTACCCATAGAAAAGACGCCATCTACCACAGCACTTACACTGGCCGTCCACCTGATGAGCCAGCCATGTTAGGTGTTGCACTCAATGAAATATTTGTGCCTATTTTACGTAAACAATACCCAGAAATTATCGACTTTTACCTGCCGCCTGAAGGCTGCTCGTACAGAATGGCGGTCATCTCAATACGCAAGCAATACCCAGGTCATGCTAAGCGCGTGATGATGGGGGCTTGGTCCTTCCTACGTCAGTTTATGTACACCAAGTTTATTGTTGTCGTCGACGAAGATGTTAACTGCCGTGATTGGAACGATGTCATCTGGGCCATTACCACTCGAATGGACCCTAAGCGTGATACTGTAATGATAGAAAACACCCCTATCGATTACCTCGACTTTGCCTCTCCGGTTGCCGGACTAGGTTCAAAAATGGGTATGGATGCAACCAATAAGTGGCCAGGCGAAACCGACCGAGAATGGGGAACCCCTATCGTGATGGACCCTGCGGTCAAAGATAAAGTAGATCAGATCTGGGCCGACTTAGGCATAGATTAACCGCCTACCCTATAATTCTATAAATACGTATCTATTAAGCCTCCAAAGAGAGGTAACAAAAGGAAGTTAGATGAACACTATTCGTTGTCAGATAGAGAAAGTTACCCCATTTAATGATGCGGTTTACCAAATCATTCTTAAGCCTGAAACCGCTTTCGACTTTAAAGCTGGTCAGTACCTGTGTGTCGTTATGGGTGAAAAGGACAAGCGTCCATTCTCTATCGCATCAGCACCAGATGCAGAACATATCGAGCTACACATAGGCGCAGCCGTCAGCGAAAGCTACCCTATGCAGGTTGTAGAGCGTATGAAAGAGTGCCTAGCTAATGGTACGAGTATGGAGATAGAAGTACCGGGTGGTGACGCACATCTGCGTCATGACAGTACTCGTCCAAGACTATTAATTGCTGGCGGCACAGGCTTCTCTTACATCAAGAGTATTGTTGAACACCAGATAGCTTTAGATCAAAAAATCCCAACCACTCTTTACTGGGGTTGCCGTAATGTCGATGCGATGTACTACGAGTCTATCGCTCGTGAATGGCATGAAGCACATCCATGGTTACATTTCGTCCCAGTACTGGAAGAAGCGGGTGGAGATTGGAAAGGCAAGAAAGCCAATCTATTAGCCCAAATCAAGGCCGACTACGTTAGCTTAAATGGTTATGACATCTACATTGCTGGACGTTTCGATATGGTTGGCGCTGCACGTGAAGTGTTCCGCAGTATCGGGGTAGAAGAAGCTCATCTTTACGGTGATGCGTTTGCGTTTATCAAGTAGATAAACGCTGTCTATAAGAGACTGATTAACTTGCTGGATAACAAGTTTGCAGTCTCTTTTAATTGATTCATAAAGCTACGCCTTCAATAGCTCAATCCAATACCAACTCCACTAAAAGTTTCAAGCTAGATCCTGAAACAAGTTCAGGATGACGGCTCATGTAACCAAATTTCATTCTCAAATGGCACTTTAAAACAGACCGAAGGCAGCCCTGCTAGTAGACTGAAGTCAATGTTCTAGCGCCTAGAACCTAGAATCTTCTTTTATAACTCAACCTTCTCATATTTAGTCCAGACGATGATGTTCCCCATCAGCGGCACGATCCAAACTGCAGTTTGCTTATCTTTATGGATGCGATAGAAGAACAGTTCGTCATCACGAATATTATGCTTTCTAATCTCGCGATAAAAATGCATCGCTGAGGCGCTGACGGTATCGGGTTTAATGAGATCTTTTTGGGTCACTTTGACATGAAAAACATCCACATCAAGGTTATCGATGGTCTCTTTATACTGCTCGAAATCGCCACGAATTTGATATTTTATCGGCGTAGTTAAGCAGTCTTCATCTGTAATGCAGGTAGAAGAGTAAAACTTACCGGTATTCTCACCTTCATAAACCAGAGATAACCCTACATCAGCGCGGACTAACAGCTCATCTGCCACGGGAAAATAGATATCACCATGATAGTGGTGCTCAATAAATTCTGGCTCTACGGCTTTCTTCTGCTCTTTCTCTTGGAATATTACGTAAGGAGGAATTAGCACTCGGTTATAACGGATGCGTTTCTCCATGGTTCGACTTAAGGCTATGAATTGCTTCATGTCTAAGCCTGCAGGCGTTAGATCAATAGCGGTAAGGTTAATCATTTGATCACGAATACAATGCCCATCACTATCAGTCTCACAACTGGCAAAGGAGTAATGTTCGCCATCGGTAAGCGCATAAGCATTAAAGCTCTCAATACCGGGAATATGATTTGTTTCAGGGGCAATATGCTTCTGCCACATGGAGGGATGAAGCCTGTCTTCCCCTGTTGGGTAGATAAGCTGAATGCTCTCTTTGGTACCACCAATGTTCAGTGGGATCTGCTTATCAGCCTGCCATTTCCCAGCTTCTTGCATCACGGTGTAATTGTTACTGTTAAGCCATGCCAATAGCACCAGCGATAACAGCACAATAATCCCGCCAACCTTAACCATTAATGACACATCAAACAGGGCTGTTTTTATCGATGCAGCATCATTAACAGCCAACATTTTCACATGAGATTTTAATGAGATATGCAGCTGATAACCACGTCTAGCCACAGTTTTAAGCTGCACTTCAGGATAGGGTTCAAGCTTCTTTCTTAGGGTGCTGACACACTGAGTCAGCGAGGTGGCAGCCACCACACGATCAGGCCATCCAACCTGTAGCAGCACATCTTTATCACAGATTGCATCCGGCGCAGAAATCAGGTGGGAAAGGACAGCAGATTCGGAAAATGTGAGCCCTATCGTCGTTCGATTGGCATGATCGACGAGATGGTTAGCTTCACAGTCTAATTCCAAATAAGGGGTAACTTTTAACACCTTACACCTCTTTATCCCCCTCCTCATTGTCAATTAATCAGATATATTGAACGTGAAGAAGGGTTGAATAATTGTGAATACGAATAATGATATTTGAATGCGCAAGATACTGTGATTACTTCAGCAAATCAAACTTATAATTAAGCTGTTTTACTGCTTATTCTCACATACGTGAACTCACTCTCGTAAAAATCCAATGGGTTAAGCCCCATCGTCCTGCTTACTGATAAAAATCAAAATAGATCATAAATTTAGCTATAAAGGTTTGCGCCTAAACAGATGATTTGCTATCACCATCAATACACAAATCCAAACGAACATAGAGCAATATAAGCCCTCTAAAGCCCAAGACGTTTCACTGAACAAAGAGAGGCCACCTTGAGCGCCGATTGCCATGATATTTACCGCGCGGTAAAGGTCGGTTGGATTCAGAGCGATCAGAAGATTAATCACGGTCTGATTCATAAAGCTAAGATCCGCCACCAGCACGGCTAACAGCAACAGATCGTAGAGAAGTACAAACAGAAACCAGACAAACAGTAAGCTACCTACCGCTCTAGCTTTCTCTGTTGCACGCAGACTCACCAGATAACCAATTAAAATAAAGGTGAGCGCCAGCAGAAAGCTGCTTAAAATAAATTGCGTGAAGACCAACATGGTCTCAATGGCGCCATAGTCTTCCCCCAATAACACTAACAGCACACCTGTACCGCCAAAGGCGATGGAGGAGCTAAGCAACATCACAGAACCATGACCGATAAGTTTGCCCAAAATGATCTGAGACCGCGTCAATGGATATGAGAGCAACAATAATAAGGTGCCGGATTCATCCTCACCAACAAATGCATCGTAGCTGAGTAAAATAGCCGCCAATGGGATAATAAACACCGCAATCGTCGATAAACTGGTGATTAAATTATTCAGTTCAGGAAATGCTAACGTGCCGGTTATCGCACTCCCAGCAAAGGTGACACTAAAGGATAGTATGATGAAAATCAGTGAAATAAAGCTTATCCAACGGTTTCGAAAACTGTCCTTAATCTCCTTTGCTGCAATAATCAGTACTGGAGAGCGACGTAAAAGAGGTAAAGAGGTATTAAACATTTTTCATTCCAAAAAACGGGCTAAATAAACGAGCTTTTAATGATGTTTTCGACTGAGCATTAAGTGATGGTGTTAAAGCAAGCGCCTGATGAGACGATTCTGATTCAGCCATAAAGTGGCGATAGATCTCTGCCAACCCCGGCTCCATTATTGAGAAACCAAACTTGCCATATTGAGAGGTGAGGCAACGCACCACTTGGTCTTGCTGTTCTCTATCGAAGTAGAGGGCATCATGACGATAAAGACGAGATAGAAGCGGTTCCTTTTCAGCAAGGTCGGCCAAGCCTTCACATTTAAGCTGAATCTTTAAGCCGCTCAGTGCCCGAAGTTGTGCCAAGCTTCCCAACGCCAAGCGCTCACCTTTGGCCACGATCATAGCGGTATCAATATGAGGCTCAATTAAGGAGAGTTCGTGGGTGCAAACAATCACCGCACAGCCCGTTTGCTTCAACGCTGCTATTTTACTGTAGAGAAATTGAGATGCATGGGGGTCTAAACCCACGGTTGGTTCATCCAATAAGAGTATGTCGGGTTCAGACAAGATCGCCTGGGCAAAACCTAGCCGTTGTTTCATCCCCTTAGAGTAAGTTTTCAGTTGTCTGTCTTTGGCGTAATCTAAACCAAACTCTTCGATAAGTGTGGCAACTTTGGCTTTGCTCACGCCTTTTAGGGCAGCGAAATAATGTAAGATCTCCTCACCGGTTAACTTATCGTAAAAGCTCACATTCTCAGGCAGATAACCCAATCGAACAGGTACGCCCTGCGATGACATGCTACTTGAGCCCTCATTTGCACCTCCCATCAGTGATACCTCACCAATATCAGGTTTTATCAGGCCAAGAATGATTTTTATCAGGGTCGACTTACCTGCGCCATTGTGGCCTAAGAGCGCCATTGTTTGTCCCTGTTTTACAGCAAAGCTCATCTGTTTTAACGCGGTAAAATCACCAAAATGGTGAGTCACCTCATTCACACATACCGCATTATTTTCCATAAAAAGTTCCACCAGAAGAGCGTGTTTTCTCTTGTGCTACATGGGGAGCAACCGCCCTGATTAATCCCGAGTGTCTGCTTGGTTTTAATAGTGGAAAGCTGTCGATAATGCCCGTCTCTTCGACGATATCAAACTCGCTTTGCGCCCACTTAAGTAACATTACAATGGGACTGCCCATCAAGAAGTTCGCTTCAGGATAAAGCCAAAATAGGCGATCTAAATTATCATTTGGACGGTAAGCTTGATGACTCACATTGGCGTCAGATCCCGACCAACCAGTAAAGCTACTCCAGTAGTTTCCACGGCCGTTATGGCTCCACTCAAGCAGCGCTTCACCCACATATTTCACCTGCGCTTGATTACTGATAAAGCGGTTCTCAAAGATGCGATTCCCCTCGCCGCCCATCGCCATATAAATGCCAATATCATTATCAGCAAACAGGTTGTTCCACACTAGGTTGTCCTTGGCACCATAGATAAAGATGCCCTTTCCCTCTCGGCCAAGCTCCACATTCTCACTCGGATTCACTGCCCACTCAGACTCATTGGACTCCACCAGCGAAAGAGAGGTCATGTTCAGCAGCACACCAAAATCCAACGCCTGACTGACTCGATTGTGATGCAGGTGGATTAACTTTGAACTCATCAAGGCATAACCGCCGTCAACATAACGGCTAACATTATTAAAGACTTCATCCTCTTTGGAATACATATAGTGGATGCCGTACTGAAGCCTTGAAAATTGGTTATCGAACACGCGGCTTAGACGGCCTGTTTCGATATAGACCCCATCACGTACATGGGAAATGATATTGCCTGACACGGTAGGAGAGAGGACATTGAGTAAGTAGATGCCATCGCCCCTGTCCAAGGTAAATAGCTCGGCATTACCGACAATGGTATTAGCGACAATATTGATATCACTGAGGGAATCTGCGCTGATCCCAAAACCGTCGCCTCGAAATTGATTCCCGCTAATTTGGGCGTCATTGGCCCCTTCAAGTAATCGGACCCCTGAGTCCTGCTCATAATGATCGTTACCCCAATTACGTATGCGTAAACCAGAGATTTCGACATCAGATGCGGACACCGTAATCGCACTGCCGACGCCGCTGGCATCAACAATCACCTCGCTGTCATTTGCCCCGATGATTGAGAGTGGCTTGTCGACAATAAATTGGCCTTGGTATAAACCGCTGGCCAAGATTAATTGGTCATAAGGCTGAGCCTGTTGCAGTTGCATGATGAGTGTATCGGTTGTGTCGACATGGATAATCTCAGCCTGAACAAAACCCGAGAACAGCAACAATCCACCCCATACACTCATGCACTTCATGCTTACTCTCCGGCCAGCAGCCCTAACGTGATCTGCTTATACTGGAGCACGACACCACCAAACTCTTCAGCAAAAGTTTGCGCACTCTCTTTGGTTGCAAAAGAGGCGACCGCAGATCCCATCACCGCCTTTCGGCTTGTGCCATAGACATACCAAGCTTTAGTGGCATCAATAAATGCGCTGTCATTGGGCTTTTCCCAATCTGTAGTGCCGATATCGTGCACCATCAAGTGACTAATTTGGCGTTGATTCTCTGGTTGTAGGGCAAAATTAAACATGTCGCGAGTCGAACAAAACTTAGGTGAAATATCAGTGTTCTTAAGTTGCAGTGTTCCCTTTGGACCAGGATATTTAGTGATCATCATGCCACACAGGTGACAACGTTCATGTTCGCCGATTGATTGCACCAACACTTGCTCAGGAGCACTGTTATCTTGGCTGCACGCCATAAGAGAGGGGATAAGTAACAAGAGGCAGATTAGCTTTTTCATACAGAACTCAGATTTAAAATGGTAGATAACTAAAAGCAGATAACTCAGCACCCTATCGGTACCTTGCAGGGATTAACCGATAGGAGTGTGAGTCATACTTTTACCCATTAGCTTCTATTACTTTCCTTGCAGGGACGGAGTAATAGAACCTTATATCGCCTATATACCGTATTGTTGCCCGGCATAAAGGATAAACATACGCAGGCACATCATGCCGCTTACCGCACACAAACCTGAGGCATAAAACGCCTTGGCTGAATGACTGAACTTATGGCTGGTAGCAAAATTAAGCAGCAGAGGACCAGCAAAACCGATACCAATAACACCCAACCAAAATACCCATGACCAAGTACCAGTATGAAAAGCAGCAAACGCACTTTGCATCCCTTCGTTGCCCGTAAATAGCGACATGGCGATCATGAAGATAAACAGCGCTTCAGAAAACATAATCGGCCACTCAGCGCCATGAAGCAGTTTCATATCTGGGCTATGTAGATCTTCCTTAAACATCGATACCGCTAACATCTTTGCAGACGCCGCACCCCCTGACATCCCCGACGCGATAAACAGTGCAGGTAGTACAGAGGTGTTGATGATAGGAAAACGAACCAACGCCGAGATCAAGAAACCAGTGTAAGCACAGACCGATAAGGCCAATACCAATACAGAGATCTCCATTGGGCGGCGGAAATTTTTCAATTTCTCAATCACTGGAAGCAACATCTTAAGCTGTGGGTACTGACGCACCTCCTCTTCTAATGCCAGCAGTGCAATGATTGCCACCAGTGGAATATAAAAAGAGAGTGCGATAACACCAATCGACATCACCGAATTAAAGTTGTAGTAAACCAAAATTCGCCAGAAGAAGAGTGGGTTAGTCAAATCTAGTACTAAGCACAACATACCTAAGCTGATCGTGACCAAAGAGATCAAGGCTGCAGCCTTATAAAAAGGTGTATTTTCAGTCTGATTTTTATAGAAGCGAACAAACAGTGCCGTGGCTAATGCGCCGCCAGAGATACCTGCAAAAAACAGGTACACAGCGATAGGCCAAGGCCAGGCAATGCCATCAGAGAGTCCCATAGTAAACTCAATACTTCCGTCCATCTCTATACTCCCAACTTAACAATAGGTATGTATCTAAGACTTGGCTCAGTACCAAAACCAGGCTTCATCCGCACAGAGTCTTTCACTCTAAGCAGTTTACTGACGTAGGAGTCTGGATCGTTTGCATCACCAAAGATCAACGCATCGTAACGACACTGCTGCACACACGCTGGCAGCTCACCAATAGCTAACTTGCTGTGCAAACAAAAATCACAGTTATCAGCAACATCGGTCTCTTTATTGATAAAACGTGCATCGTATGGGCAAGCGCCAATACAATACTTGCAACCAGCACATTTGGCTGCGTCCATGGTCACAATACCGGTCTTCTCATCTCTGTGAGCTGCACCTGTTGGGCATACCGTGACACAAGGGGCGTTCTTACATTGCTGGCATGACACACGAACATATTTACGCTCGCAATCACACTCAGTCTTACCACAATGCGGACATACCTCTCCGACAACTCCACCAGACTGCTGCTCCATCAATAGCCTTGATTTACCGGCTGGTAAATTGTTGGCCAGATTACACGCATCCTTACACTCACCACATCCAGTACACTTGTTCTGATCGAACACCATGACATAGTGGGGTTTATTTGCATCTGACTCTTCTTTGACCGAACTGCACCCTAAGGGCGCTAGTATCAAAGAGCTGGCTCCTAAGCACTTAAGGAACCTCCGTCTCTCTAGATTTTCACTCACAGCATCCTCCATCTATCAGCTATCTTGCTGATCTATTTTATTTATTTCACTGACATCTCTTTAGGCTTATGCTCAGTTTGGGCCTATGATCGGTTAGCTATTTTTTGCTCTGCTCTAAAAATCGCATTATTAATTGAAGCTCGATTGAAGCTCTGACTATCGCTTTGTAACAAGAGTTGCCACTGCTCAATAGCCTGCTCAAACTGACCGTTAAGGTAAGCATGGGTTGCAATTAATAGCCGAGATTGAAATTCGAATTTATCCAGTGCTATCGCCCTTGCCAGTACCAACTCAGTCTCCAGACTCAAGCTTCGATTATCTCGGTAGTACATGGCGGTCGCTTTCATTCCCAGAATCGCTGCATCCTCTCCAGTTAGGGCAATCAGCTCATCGAGGGAGTTGATAGAATCAACATAGAGGCCACCAGCAGCATAGGATTGAGCTAAATTTAATAATGCAATTTCATTGTTGGGTTGTTCGCTGACTGTACGTGCGTTCTTATTGATATCTGCAGCGATCAGATAATCAATATTTTCATCTACGACTCCTTTATCCCATTCACCAAAACGCCCGATTTGGGCGTAAAGGCTCACACAAAATAGTAAGAAAACCATCGATAGTGCCACCGGTACCTTGATCTCACTTAGCGAGAATGGCGTGTAACGATGACCTTCATCGCCAGTAGCAGACTCGTTAAGCAGAAGGTGAGCAGATTGGAGATGATGTCGCCAAATAAGTGCGATAAACACACTTAAGGAGATCCCAATACCGACGGCAAGACTGTTCATAATGATTCTCTTAAAACGTATTAACGATAGTGAAAGTTGGACTAGTGCGGGCTACCTTTTCCGCCCATCATGCCGCCCATTCCCATACCACTAAGCCCCATACCATGAGCGTTTTCACCTGGCTCTTCCACTTTTACCAGCTCAACTTCAAACACTAATGTTGAGCTAGGTGGGATCATGCCGACAGTGTCGTTGCCGTAAGCAAGAGCAGCAGGAATCGCAAACTTGTAGATAGATCCTTCAGGCATCAAGGTGATCCCTTCTTGCCAACCTGCAATCACACTGATAAGTGCGAAGCGATTTGGCTCACCGCGCTCATAAGAGTCATCAAATTGTGTGCCATCGACTAAGAAACCTTTGTAGTTAACGGTCACGACATCTTCAGGGTTAGGAATACGTCCCTCGCCTTGCTTTAATACTTGGTACTGCAAACCAGATTTAGTCACGACCACATCTGAGTTACTCTTGTTTGTCTCCAGATACGCTTGGCCGTCGGCCATGCTCTTCTGAGCAATCTTCTCTATCTCTGCGGTGCGCACAGCGTTTAAGAATTCAGCGCGCTTATTGAGGTAAGTTAATACCTCTTCATCAGTAAATTTCTGCTGACCTTTAAGGGCATCAATCGCTCCTTGTACAACCATATCAACATCAACTTCAGCACCCATTTGGGTCTGACTGAAAATCTGATTTGAGATGTAGTTACCAACCGATGCGCCTATGCTGTAAGACTCTTTTTGTAGATCGGTGGTAGGTTCGTTATTTGCCAAGCTGTGTGCAGAGATAAAAAGTGAAAAACTGGTCACAACAGCTAATGTATTTCGGGTAAATTTTTTCATGAATGTATTCTCTGAGTTATTGCTTAAGTTTTTAGTATCTTGATCTAATTATAATTTTTATATTTTATTGGCTAACAATACTGGCTATGGCTTTTCGGTCACACGACCGGATAAACGCCACCCGTAGATACCTTCTGGCATCTGACGAACACCGGTATAACCCAACTTCATCACGGCTCTTGCGGCTATTTCGCTGGCATTGCAAAGGCGATTAGCGCAGTAAAAAACCATGACGGCATCCTTGTCTGCAGGCAGTAATTTTTTCCAATCTTTAACATTGAAATAGATAGCACCTGGAATATACCCTTCGGCCCAGAGCTCCAAGGTATTCACATCGAAGAAATGGACTCCCTCCTTACCCACTAACGTTTCCGCTTCCCTCATATTGATATGATTGAACTGGATATCTTGGTACTTAGCCGGTGCCATTTCAGAACCACCGCCCGCAAAACCCGTCATAGGAAGTACAAGTAAGGTCAAAGAGATAACCAATTTTCCAAATGCATTTTTCATTGTATGTCTCTCATTTGCTTCGCCATCCAGATCTCTCAAACCGCGAGGGAGCTGGAGGCGAAACGGGTTAACTTAGTGTGGATTAGTTAGCTTTTGCTGAATAACCACTGCCATCTAAGATATTTTGAGCTTGGGTTACGTAAGTCTGAGCTGCGTCGAGACGCTTCTGGCTATAACGGAAACCATGTACACCCCATGAACCATCTTTCTGAATTAGGTTGACAGTTTCCTGCGCCTTCTCAGCTAGCATAAGTACTTGAGTCTTATCTTCAGTAGACAACTTAGTCACTTCAAGCAGCTTGTCGATACGCTCTAGCGCAACAACAACATCAGCGTGAACTTCCTTAATCGGCTTCTGCCACTTCATCACTTCGCCGTAGATTTCCATCTGGTCGTCATAGTGAAGACCGGTTTCTAGCTCAGACTGGAATGGGCTGTGACAACCTTTGTTATCAACCACATCTTTGTCTGAAATAGCGGTACGAGCACATGACCACATAAGATCTAGGTAGTTATGGTCTTCTTCGTTCTTAGCCACAGTCCAACCCTTCACAGAAGAATCGCGAGGCTGACCTTCAGGTGGGTTAAGAGTCTTACGTTCTGGGTGAATATCGATTTTCCACATGTGTGAACGGCGAACCGCATCGAAACCAGCCATATCCGGGAACTGAATCGCGGCAAAGTTCTCACAACTGCCCATGTTAGGCATGTGACAGCTTTGACATGTTTGCTTGTTATGAGTATCAGTGTTGTCAGTGATCAAAGTTTGCGCTTCATGACAATCCTTACAGTCTTTCTTAAGCAATGGCTTTGAGAAACCTGATAGGAAATCACCGTCAGTTACTTCATGAGGATCGTGACAAGTCGTACAACGCATACCTTTCTCGTAGTGAGCAGAGGCAAACATCTGTGAACCTTCAGTACCACAAGATGGACAAGCAGACTTGAAGTACACGCCAAAGGCGTATTCCATCTTCTCTTGGCCTTTCTCGGTGTCTGCTAGCTCATCAACAAAGAAGAATCTCTGATGACAACGCTCACAGTTAGACTCCATACCACCGGTGCCGCCATCTAAGTGACCACCCGCGCCATGACACTCTTCACAAGCGATACCTTTACTGATGGTATGGTCTTGTAGCTTCTTGGCATCACCAAGTGCATCGAAGAATTCGTCTTTAGATTTGAAGTCAAACTTATAGGTATGACACATTTCACAGTAAGAACTACCTGGCTGGAACAGCATCTCTTTTTCATACTTAGCGCCGTATGAAGTCATGCCCCACTGGTGAGATGCTGATGGACCAAAGTCTTCCAATTTTGTTGGGAACTCAGGAATTGACTTGTTGATCTTCTTTGCCATTTCAGGCGTTAACCATTCAGCCCAACCGCGAGAGAACTGGTTACCACCAGCGACCATTTTACCGGTGCCTTCAGATAACAAACCGTCACGGATGTGGTAAGTACCACGCACTAGATAGTTATCTAGGAAACCGTATTTTGTACGAGGAGTACCAATGATGGCATATACGTCATCAGCGCGGATACCATCTGGTAACATAGACGCGTCACTGCCGTAAAGTTTGGCATTTAGATCACCGTTTGGCACTTCTTTATCGGTAATTTCACTTGGGAAACGAACGACGTTAGCGTGACGCGAACGCTGCCATTTCTCATATTGAAGCGCATGACATTCGCCACACTTTTCAGGGCCAACAAAGTTGTTTGGAAAATCGAGTGTTGATTTAGCACCTAGGCGATACTGAATAGCGCTTGGACGACCCACACGCTTACTGTATGCCTGGCTTCCACCAGTATCGAGATATTCTTCACCACGGTCACTGATATGGTAATCACCAATCAGGTTACCCTCTTCGTGATACTTAAATACTGGGTGGTTTTGGAAAAGGAAATCGAACAGCTCATCTTCTTGCACAATATAATCTTGCAAGGATCTAACACCAGTTCGCTCCACAGTGCCTTGGTAATCTGCCATCGACTCTTTTGCCGACTTACCCATTTCTGGAATGCTGTTGTACTTATCACCAGCAGCGTTCACATTAGCAATGGCACCTAAACAAAACAGCACACCTAAGGCTACCTTGTGTTTCCATCGTTTCATCACTCACTCCTACTTATCATTTATTTTATTATTTAGATTGTTTCGATTCTTTATCGTATTTTTTTAATTCAACACACTTGAAACTCAAACTTACTTATTTATAAATCAGGTTCATCAGCTGATTTTAAATTTTGCTTTTCGCATTATTAGTAAGTCGTAATTTCAAATGTGGTCCTACAAATCTAACCGTTCACCGAACCACATAAACAACTGAGCAGGGTCTATTTTTCATAAAAAAACCATCAGAAACCTGCGCTAGAGCACAAAAGGAAACGCATTAGATATCAGTAAATGTAAAAAATAAAATAAACTTTATTTTCAATAGCTTGAAAATATAAAAATTAAATTACTCAGTTGTAAAAGTTCAGTTTTTAGATCTAAAAAGCTGTAAAAGGCGGGCTTAAGATGTCAAAAATGATTAAAGCGGAACAAAAGAAGAGTGACTATGATCTTTGTCTCAGAAAGAGATAAATGAATAGCTTATCGTTCTAAACAATAAGTTTTTTATTAAGACAAGAAAATGATACCTGAGATAGGACTAACCTTATTAATTGCTGCAAGCTGCCTATCGTTAATCTTATCTATTATTACAATAGTTGGCATTAAAACAGACAGCGATTATTTAACAAGCTATAGCAAACCGCTTATTTATTTAATATTTATTGCACTATTAAGTTCAATTATCAGCTTAGCTTACAGCTTTTTAACCGATGATTTTTCTGTTGCCTATGTTGCCAACCACTCAAACACTGAACTCGCCGCCCTCTATAAAGTTGCGGCAGTATGGGGCTCCCATGAAGGCTCTATGTTGTTCTGGGTGTTCGCTATCTCAGCTTGGGCGGCACTTATCTACACAAAGAAAACAGCTCAAAGGGGCCGCTTTCATCAGCAGATGATGGCCATATTAGCCTTAGTGATCTTGGGCTTTTCGCTGTTCTTACTGTTTACCTCGAATCCATTTGCCAGGCTGTTACCCGAGTTTCCTATTCAAGGCAGAGACCTTAACCCTATCTTGCAAGATATTGGCTTAATCATTCACCCACCGCTGCTATTTCTCGGCTATGTTGGTCTCACAATTTGTTTTGCCGGCGCTGTATCAGCACTGCTATGTGGTGGCCTGACACAAGAGTACGCTAAGCATCTTCGCCCTTGGGCAATCATGGCTTGGGTGTTTCTCACGGGCGGTAACGCCTTTGGATCTTGGTGGGCCTACAATGAACTGGGTTGGGGCGGTTGGTGGTTCTGGGATCCAGTAGAAAACGCCTCCTTTATTCCATGGCTTGTGGCCACTGCAATGATGCACTCCATCACGATGACTTACCGTCGCGGCATCTTTGGCTCAACGACTATATTTCTTTGCATACTGGCTTTTTCACTGAGTCTTCTCGGCAGCTTTTTAGTCAGATCGGGAGTCGTTCAATCGGTGCACGCTTTTGCCTCAGATCCCACCCGTGGCATGTCAATTCTGGTACTGCTTATCTTGTTTGCTGGTTCTGCAATGGCGCTATTTGCCAGTAAAACCAGTCAACAAACAATCAAGGTCGATTTCACACTGCGTTCAAAAGAGACCTTGCTACTTTTGGGTAATCTTCTGCTCGTTACCGCCGCACTGTCAGTGCTGTTAGGTACCTGCTACCCGTTAATGTTTGAAGTATTAACGGGCAGCACTATCTCAGTGGGTGCGCCCTACTTTAATAGTATTTTCATCCCAATTGCGGCCCTTATCTTCCTGTTAATGGGCTTTGCACCTCTGCAAGCATGGCAAAATACCACCAGCAGTATTCGCAGCCAACTCTTGCTACTCGCTTTGTGTATCGCTGTAGCCTTGGTGATCACTTTGGTTAGCCAGCCTAGTTTTAATCTCTGGTTATTCATCGGGTGTTTCTCTGTTTTATGGATCGTTACCGCGACGGGATTAGCCATTAAGAACCGCTCCTCAAGAAACAAGAATCACACTGAGGAGAAGCATTCAAATAGACGTTTTTATGCCATGTGTATTGCCCATGTCGGCGTTGCACTCTCGGTGCTTGGTGCCACTTATGTCTCTAACTTTGAGCAGGAGGAGTTACTACGCATGGGACCTGGACAGGGGAAAACCCTCGCTGGTTATACCTTTGTTTACGAAGAGACTCAGGCAGTTGAAAGCAGCAGTTATACTGCCATTCAAGCACAAATAAAGGTACTCGATGCCGATGAAGAATTCGTCACCTACATCTACCCTCAAAGGCAGACGTTTAAAAGCAATGCGATGGAATTATCAGCCGCGGGGATCCACTCCAGCATCTTAGGCGATCTTTATATCTCTATGGGTCAACAGCTCAAAAGTGGTGATGCCCTAAGTGACAATGAATACCTTATCCGCATCGGCTATAAACCTTTTGTTAGCTGGATCTGGATTGGGGCCATTTTCATGATGTTCTCCGGCATTATCTTGGTCATGACGCCGCGCAGAGCAACAAGCAATGCAACAGAGCAGGTAAGAGCTCTTCAACGTTCAGAGGCGATCCAATGAACCGCACACTGAAAACTTCTATCCCATCTTCAATGACCAAAATGGCTCTGTACTGTCTGCTCATCCTTGCCTCAATTTTCGCCCTGCTAGTTTTTTCAGGCAATGTGATGGCAGACAGTATCCAGAGCAACAGTCTGGGGACTCCGACTCATTACAATAAAGTTGAGATCAGAGAATTGGGCTTTGAGATTGCCAAAGAGCTACGCTGTCCAACATCACCGAATCAAAACCTATTCGATTCTCAGAGCCGCATAGCGAGTGAATTGAAAGGGCAGATATTCCTGATGCTAGAACAAGGGAACTCTAAACAGACCATTATCGACTTTATGGTGCAGCGTTACGGCGAAAAGATGCGTTATCTGCCAAGTCTTAACTCAGGCACCGCCTTTCTCTGGTTAGCGCCTCTTTTGCTGGTACTGCTGGCCATAGGTGGGGTCTATTTTTTCATTCGCCCCGAGCTTATCGTCTCATCAAGGGCTGAATCATCGACATTAATATCCTCACAACAGGACACAAAGAATGAGTAACACAACCGGTAAAACAGTCATGGAGAAAACCTTATTAGCGATGAGTCTCATACTGTCGGGTATGCTCTTACTGATCGCAAGCGCTGCCAATGCATCGATACCGACGGAAAAGGTTTATAACACAGGAGAGCAGATCGAAAAGCCGATGATAATGTCTCGCTTTATTGAGATGAGTTCGGCAAGAAAGGTGCCTAACGTTAGCTTTAAAGACACCCACGGAGAGTCCATCAAGCTCAAGCAGTTCAAGGGGAAATTGGTGATGGTCAATCTGTGGGCGACGTGGTGCGCCCCCTGCATCAAGGAGATCCCGCAAATGGAGCATATCCGTCTAGTGAATGCAGACAAGGATCTTGTAATACTGCCTCTGTCGATTGACGAAGAAAGTGAAAAGGTGGCGCCATTTCTAGAGCGTCATGGGTTCGCTGATTACCAAACCTGGCTAGACCCCGACAAGAGCATCGACCGTGTTATGCCTGCTAACGTAGTTCCGGCGACTTACTTCTTCGATGGTTCTGGAAACTTAATCGGATTCTTAAGAGGATACCTAGATTGGGGAGATGCAGAGGTACAACCTTATTTGGAAAAGCTTATCGCTAAGTATGCTCATCGATAACGATTAAAAACCTATTTCAAATTCATACCTTAACCACCACAAGTGACATGACCAATGATGTCACTTCCCTTTGCAACTATTGCACATATCTATTTATGCATAACCAAATTGCTCCCGTCCGGGCATGTTCCCCTTTTCGCCGGACGGATTTTTTTCACTTCCCTCCTATAAAAACCAACGTTATACCAATCAGTATAAGAAGTTGATCTACTCAGAGTGTTTTTTGGCAAACTAATTCAAGGCGAATGGATGACATAATGGTTGTTCCCTTATGAGTTCATTCAACGCAGAAATAGGCAGCCAAAAACACTCCTTACAGGCGAGTTTTAGCGGTTCTGATGCTGTGACTCTTAAGGAACAAAAAGGAGCTTAACCCTAGTTTAACTATGCTTTTCACTCGTTGCAAACCACATGGATGTGGTGAATGTCATTAATGCAGGAGCAATTAATGACCTTGCCTCAGGACCGCTAAACTCTCGCTGAGCGATCAAATCTTTATACTGATTGGTATTAATCCTCTATCGGACGATACTCTAGAATATCTCCCGGCTGGCATTTAAGATAACGGCAAATACTCGCCAAAGTTTCAAAACGTACCCCTTTAACCTTACCCCGCTTTAACAGAGACAGGTTCGCTTCGGTAATGCCTATCTCCTTGGCGAGCTCTTTAGAACTCACCTTACGTACCGCCATCATCACATCTAAATTAACGATTATTTCCATCGACATATGGCCCTAGATAAACTCTCTGTTTTCTTCTTCAATCTCTTTCGCCGCTTTGAGTAAGTAAACAATAATTAACATCAATAAAATGGTGGTGAAGTCACCAAAATCTATCGGTAACTCAATGCTACTCTCTTTAAAAATCGACCTGTGGTAAAAACCCGTCACAAGTGGTTGCACCATTTCCAACACAAAATCGAACACTTTTAGCCATATCAACCACAGATAACAATGCATGGACTCACGACCAAAAAACAATCCTTGCTGATAATAACTAAGCAATTTTTGCAACCAATACACACCAATAAGCAGAGTGAGAAAAAGCGGTATCTGAATCGCTAGTAGTATGCCTTTACTGGCTCTTTCATCATGCCAAGCCTCGAGAAAAAGATGACTAGTCGAAAAACGGATCTCTCCTTCGATGAGGTAGCTATAACCCAGATAAACCACAACAACGGCTGTCGCGATTAAGACAAATACTCTAAAAAATCCACTGAGCTTCATCAACTGTTTCATATTGGGGTTCATTGTTATCCATTCCTTCGTCATGAGTTCGCCAATTGTATCAGACAGAAACATTTAGTTGTAATTTAATATTTAATTATCGTTTTACAATAATTATTTTATGTAATAAATTAATTAACAATTTAGACAGCCAGAACTTTTAGCCATGATATCCGCTATATTCTCGCTATCAGTGACCATTAAAAGGATGAAACAATGCTAACGAAAAAAATAATACCCACCTTGTTATGGACTGCCATTGCAGGCAGCTTATTACTCACTGGTTGTGCACAGAAACAGACGCCAGCCGCTCAAAGTCAGCAGGTACAGCAAGCCCAATTAATCCCAGTTGAGTCATTCTTTAATGAGCAAGACGTCAGTAACCTCACCGCATCCAGCGATGGTCAATGGTTGGCGTTCTCTAAAGAATATCAAGGCGCGAAAAATATCTACCTTATGCCTGCAGGTGCTAAGCTCGATGCAGCTTTTGCTATCACCACTTCAAAAGAGCCCATCAGCAGCTTTCGCTGGTCAAGTGACACCAATGACATTTTCTTCCTTAAAGATACAGGCGGTAATGAAAATACTCAGGTATACAAACTCTCACTGGATATGAGCCTGCTAAAACCCGTCGCTGAAGTGACAGCGCTCACCAATAATAATGAAGTGCAGTATTACCTACTCAGCCAACCAAAAGATCATCCCGAATCCTTAATATTGATGGCGAATCATGACAACCCTGAACAATTGGATATCTATCGTCTGGATATCGACTCAGGCAAGCTCACCAACATCTTTGCCAACACATATGGGTTCTCCCAAATAGAGATCAATAAGCAAGGCGAGCCCGTACTGGGCACCAGCAGTAATCCCGACAATACCAGCGATCTCTTTGCCAATCTAAACGGAAAGTGGACGAGCTTGATCAAAACAAAGTTTGGGGAAAGTATTAATATTTTGAACTTTGACGCAGAAAACAATCAAGCATATATCAGCGCTGATATCGACGGCAGAGATAAACAAGAGTTGCTGCGTCTGGATATGACAGACGGCAAGATCACCACGGTGCATAAAGATCCCGACAATGAATCTGATGTTTCTGAAGTGCTATTTAATGATAAAGGCGAGCCTCTAGCTGTCTCCTATTACGGCGGACGATTACGCACTTATCCCCTAAACAACACTTTTGCTCAGCATTGGGCGAAGATAAATGATCACTTCACGCAAGATGTCGAGATCACCATAACCGACAGAAATGAAAAAACAGGCCAATGGCAACTCCATGTCGCCAGCGATGTGGATATGGGCAGTGACTATCGGTATACCGCTGACACAGGTGAAGTCAGTTTACTGCTACAACAAGAAGCGATTATCGCACCTGAGCTGTTGTCTAAGCGACAATCTATCTCTTACCAATCGAGAGATGGCATCACGATTCAAGCATATTTAACCCTACCTAAGGGACAAAGCAGCAATTTGCCAACCATTATTCTTCCCCATGGCGGCCCTTGGGCAAGAGACTACTGGACCTTAAGTTCAGGCTATTTCAATCCAATAGCACAACTGTTGGCAAATCGTGGATACGCAGTGCTGCAGCCAAATTTTCGTGCATCAACAGGTTTTGGTAAACGCTTCCTCAATGCTGGTAACAAAAACTGGGGCACTGGCAGTATGCAGCACGATTTGACCGACGGAGCCAACTACTTAGTCAGCCAAGGCATCGCCGATAAGCAACGTTTAGGCATAATGGGCGCATCTTATGGTGGCTACGCAGCACTCGCTGGCGCGGCATTTACGCCCGATCTGTATCAGGCAGTGATCTCCTATGTTGGACCATCGAGCTTAATCACCTTACTGGAATCATTTCCACCTCATTTCCGCCCCTATCTTGGACAATTTTACAGCGCAGTAGGTGATCCTGAGATAGCAACAGACAGAGTCGATATGTTGGCTCGCTCTCCAATCAACTTCGTCGATAACATCAAGGCTCCCTTGATGTTGGTTCAAGGTGCTAATGATCCGAGAGTGACCCAGATTGAGTCAGATAATATCGCCAGAGTGATGTATCAGCATCAGCTTCCTGTTGAATATATTCTGGCAAAAGATGAAGGTCATGGCTTTCGTAAACGTGATAACAAGCTGGCCTATATTCTCGCTATGGAACAGTTTTTCGCTAAGCACTTAGGTGGTCGAGTCGATGAACAAGTCACACCAACACTGGCGACTCATCTCGATACACTCAGAGTGGATGTGAGTCGCTTGTAATGACAAAATGGACAATGAATTAACGTGCTGATTTAAAATGTTGTTCAGGTTAACTAACCTCCCTGAAATCTACTTAGTAGGTTCTAGGGAGTTTTTTCATTAATCAACATCCCACATCCAGCGCTTAAGTAAAGGTCTCAGTAGTAGCGTTAATGCCGCCCCCGCAAATGCAATCCACATGATATCGGTATACAACAGAGTGAAGCTTTGATGTTGCGATATCCCCAACTGCTCCGCTGAATTGTTGCCAGCAAGGAATGCGGCAATATACTCAGCAATGGCCGAACCTAAAAACCACAGACCCATCATCAATCCGACAATTTTTGTGGCTGACAACTTAGTGATCATCGATAACCCAATGGGAGAGATGCATAATTCTCCCGTGGTGTGCAATAAGTAAGCAAGTACTAACCAACCTACGGCAACCTGTTCATTACCATCAGCAAATGCCAGCCCCACCACCAAAGCTAAGAAGCCTAACCCCACCTGAATTAAGCCTAAGGCAAACTTCATTGGTGTACTTGGCGCGATCCCTTTTTGGATCATCCACTGCCAGGTTTTTGCAAAAATAGGCGCCAGTAGAATAATGAAAATGGCATTGAGAGATTGAAACATTGGGGCGGGTATCTCGACACCCAACACAACTCTATCTGTAATACGATCAGCAAATAGGTTCATCGAACTGCCCGACTGCAAGAAACAGAGAAAGAAGACCGTGGACATCATCACCAAGGTAACTGCCGCATAGAGTTTCTGTTTAACCTCAACAGATACCTCATTAATACAGTACCAAACCAACCAGACGCCCATCGCCACAAAGCTAAGAGTCAGCAGGCTGCCTACCACTTGATGATCGCCAATGATCAGTGCCACCAGCAGTACCATCACTATCGCAAACGCGTAGATCAGATGCTCTCGAGTAAGACGCCACCACATAGGCTGGGTTAACAATTGAATATTCGGTGTATCGGCGCACCCTTTTAGATAGGGCTGTCCAACCAGAAAGATCACTAAACCAAATAACATTCCGAAGCCAGCCAAAGCAAAGCCATAGGACCAACCATAAGTGAATCCTACGTAGCCACAAACGATAGCAGCCAGTGCAGCACCCAAGTTAATACCCATATAAAAAAGGGTAAATCCAGCGTCTTTTCTAGGATCATTTTTATCATAAAGCTTGCCTACTATGGTGGAGATATTAGGTTTTAAAAAACCAACACCCACAATGATGAAAGACAGTGACAGGTAAAACATGGATAACCCAGTGCTCTCTATCTTATTGCCCAAGTTATCTATATAGGCTGGCTGACCTTCAAACGCCATCCCGAAATGGCCTAAACAGAGCAAGATGGCTCCAAAAGTAACCGCACGCTTACCTCCCAGGTAGCGATCGGCCAACACTCCGCCCACAAGAGGTAAGGCATAAACCAGTGCAAAGTAATTTCCGAATATGTTTGCCGCTTCCAGATCGCTAAACAGAAAGTGATCAGTCAGGTAGAAAATCAGCAAGGCTTTTAAACCATAGAAACTAAAACGCTCCCACATCTCGGTAAAAAAGCATACATAAAGCCCTTTGGGATGCGCTAAATTCACCTCAGATCTTTTATCTGTATCTTTACGTCCTTCGATTAACTCCGCTCTACTGTTCATTGCTATTCTTCTTTTAGTTATTCGTCCTCTTAAGCTATACCCCACTCTCTTGGCGTGCTTGAAGCTAAGGTGAAAGCTTCAGTAAGAGTTGGTGAAGATTGGTGAAAGCTGTTGAAGTTTGGTGAAGGCGAGGTAAAGTGAGGGTTAACAGATGCAATCGTAGATAAAAACAACAAATAGTGGATGCAGGAGGCAGCTATCAATTACCGCTACCAATTTGCCGATCTCGAGCTCAATACCCAACTGGGTACGTTAGTTCGTCTCCAAACCCATGAGGTCAAACTGCCTTGGCTCAGCTATCGCCTGCTGTGCGTGTTATGCCACTCGGCGCCAGGGATCGTGAGCCAGCAAGCCTTGATCGAACAGATCTGGCCGGAGATCGTCGTTGGAGATGAAACCCTTAAACAGCGGGTAAAGCTCCTTCGTCGAGTATTGGATGACAACGCCGCCTCACCCACCTACATTGAAGCCATTCGCGGGCGAGGTTATCGTCTCTTGCCACATGTCGAAGTCACCGCGATCCCAGATCCCAGCCTGTCCATTAGGCTTGATCTGGCAACCGATACCCATGTTTCACCCGCAAATGGCAGCAGCTACCCGCTCTATTGGAAGATCACCTCGCTCAGCTTGGCTTGTATCCTTAGCGTGCTGACTTGTATCGCTATTCTCTACTCTTCGACCCACACAATACCCACTTCGATATCGGAAACCTTGGCAGCAAAAATCAGCAGTGGATTTGATAATGTACTCTATGAAAATGGCCTAGATTACTACCACCGATATCGAGCTGAAGATAACAAACTCGCCATTGAACTCTTTAACTCCGCCATAGAGATCAATCCCAATATGGCCAAAGCCTACGCAGGATTATCGGATGCTTATAGTCAGGGGGTATTTCAATTCAATGGTCCAGCCAAATGGCAGCAACTTGCGATCGATGCCGCCTATAAAGCGATCGCGTTAGATCCCAACCTTGCTCAGGGGTATAAATCACTGGGATTGGCTTATTACAATCGTGGCTGGTTAACGAAGGCGATATCAGCAAACTTAAAAGCGGTACAGAAGCGGGTTAACTACAACGAAGCCATGTCTAATTTAGGTTTTATTTACCGAGAGATGGGCCAACTTAAGCAAGCGCTTCACTGGATAGACAAGGCTCTGGATGCCAATCCAAGTAATAGTGTCAGCATGCTACATAAGGCACAGATCTTATTTGCCCTTGGCCAATATACCAAGGCAGATAATTGGCTAAACAAAGCACTGAAACTGCAACCTGACTCACTACTGGCCAATAACACTCAAGGTGCCAGCTTATTGCAACAAGGCCTGTTCTCCCAAGCTAAGACCCATTATCAGAACTTGCTCACACGCTACCCAGGGCAACTTGCATTCGTTGAAGGACTGGCAAGAACACATCTCTATCTGGGGGAGCTAGAACAGGCAAGGACATTGACAGATAAACTGATCCAATCTGATAACCGTCAAGTGAGAATCAAAGGTGAGCTACTCTATTATCTCGCCAGTAGTGAGCATTCAGACGAACAACTGGCTCATCTTGAGACCAAGTTTAAACATGAATTGGCACAAGGCTCAGACAGAGCCAGTGACAGTTTGGCATTAGCGCAAATCTACGCCAAAAACAGTGAACACAGCAAGAGTTACCGCTACCTTATCCAAGCGATCAATCAGGGCTTACTGGAAAAAAATCTCGTCGTGCTAGATCCAAACTTTAATGCACTAAAACTAGAAGCCAGCTTTGTGCAGCTCATTGATGAGATGGATAACCAAAGAGCACAGCAACAGTGATATCTATCTGTATCGCTATGAAGAAAGTGAGTTTTTGAAGTGAGTTCTGCATAAGGGGAAAGTTGTAATATTCAATAAATCGTTAGACCATCATTGCTGCCAATGACGGTCTAATCGAACTGGTATTTAGCTCGTTGCTAATTCAGCGTCATCCATATCTTCCAGCTTGAGTATTTTGAAGTCAAAATACGCGTAGCTTGCACTAATTAGCGGACAAACCAGATTAAAAAAGGCATAAGGTAGATACGCAATCGTCGCAACGCCTAAGGTACTGGCCATATATGCACCACAGGTATTCCAAGGCACTAGCGGGCTGGTAATAGTGGCAGAATCTTCTAATGCACGGCTTAGGTTCACCGGTGCTAACCCATATTTGTTGTATTCAACCTTGAGCATCCGGCCCGGTAAAATGATGGCAATAAACTGATCTGCGGTGATCAAGTTAGCACCAATACAACTAACAAGGGTGGTCAAAATCAAGCTGCTGCTGGATTTCACAAACACCAACATGCTCTGTAAAATTCGCTGCAGTAAGCCTGTTCGCTCCATCACACCACCAAATGCCATGGCACATAGAATCAACCATACGGTATTGATCATGCTGCCCATGCCACCTCGGCTTAACAAGCTGTCGATCATCGCATTACCCGTGTTGGCGGTATAACCATCAAACATGGCAATCCAGATCCCTTTGATTAACGCGACTGAAGGTAGCAGACTCGGATCGCCAACAAACTTGATCACATTATCAAACTGGAACAAAGCAGCACAAACAGCGCCAGCCAACGTTCCGACAATCACAGTAGGAAAAGCTGGCATCTTTTTATACGCTAAAACCAGTACCACCAACAAAGGGATGAGCAGATGTACTCCAGGTGAAAACTGAGTCTGCAGCACGGCCATAGTTTTAGCTAATTCAGCACCCGTTGCAGGGATTTCAGTATTAAAGCCCAAGAGTAGAAATCCAATCAGTGCGATAATAATACTCGGCGTAGTCGTCCATGCCATGTGTCGTATATGGCTAAACAGATCGGTTCCGGCAACAGCTGGGGCTAGGTTAGTAGTATCAGACATCGGCGACATTTTATCGCCAAAATACGCCCCACTAATAATCGCACCCGCGGTAATTTCAACATTCAGTCCCATGGCACCAGCCACACCAATAAGTGCGATACCTAAGGTGCCCGCAACCGTCCATGAACTGCCAATACTGATAGCAACCACGGCACATAATAGACATGACGCCGCGTAGAAATATTCAGGGTTTAAGATCTTCATGCCATAGTAAATCATCGTAGGTACGGTGCCCGACAGTATCCAAGTACCAATCAAAGAACCGACCGTAAAGAGTATTAGCAGCGCCCCCGTGGCCATGGAGACACTGAAAACAATCCCCTCCTCCATCTCTTTCCAGGTGTAACCATTTTTCACGCCAACGATCAACGCAACGCAGGCCGCCATGATTAGCGCGATCTGATTAGCGCCCGATGAGCTGTCTGAAGAGAAGAGATAAACGGCGCCAGTCAGCATCACCACGAGGGCAATAATGGGGAGCAGGGCATCTAATAAGCTAGGTTGCTTATGCTTTGTCTCAGGACCATTAGGGCCTTGAGTAGAATTCGAGTCTTGTTGCGGATGAGGTGCTGATTGCTGAGGATCAGTTTCTGAGGTCATCGCATTTTCCTTGTTATTGTTCTTATTTAACCTGACGAAGGATGATTCATCGCTTATCCCGATTTCAGGTTATTTAGCAGCACAAATACCATTCATCGATGGCTTTTCAATTGCGTCACAGTCGATCATCCTTACATAAAGTTAACAAGTGCGTCTACAGGCGATGACAGGAGGAAAATACCAACAGAAGCAGTCAAGATGCCATTGCAGACTATAAATTCAATATTGAGTCCAAAAGGCGGCTAATTATTCACTAATCAGAGATAAAGTTTGTAGTGGGTATCGTGTAAAATATTTCGGTTTGGGTGAGATGAACATCACTGAAAGCTAATTTTCAATTCGTTGTTAAATAAATGAGCAAAAGTTAACGCTATTGAGCACCGCGAATATCGGTTCGTTGCAACCGCAGCTATTACGGTATATTTTATTCTCAGGAATGACTTTTTAGGTGGATTTAACGAGATGGATAACCGCTATAAAATATTAGTAATAACCCTGCTAACCCTGTAATTGAGCGCATGCTCAAGTACAAAAGTAGCCAACTCCGCCACAGTGTTCGGTCAGGCAACCAGAGAAGCAACGGAGCAAAGACAGGCCGATACCCACCCTTCGAACAGAGATGAGCAAACTAGCTCACAAGATGTCACTAATGGCGTTATCAATACGGTATTTCAATTAATCGTTGACGCCCTTGGTAGTAAGTAAACGTTTAACATCTAATCTCGATAACTTAGCCGCATAAGTTTCTTTTACAGCCCCATTAAATTAGAATTACCGCAATTCAATTATTCGAACATAAGCTAAAACCTCAAGGTCTACTCATGAAACTAACTGCACTGACTCAGTCACTTTACGATCACCTTTACCGTGACATACTTCAATTCCGCTCGACTTTCGATCTGCCCAGCGAAGATGAAACGACATTGGATGATAAAGCTGACACATTGCATACGTCACTTGCGATTGAAGAGTTAACCGAGCTTGCTGAAGCCGACACGCGTATCGAACAAGCAGATGCCATTGTCGATTCTGTTTATGTACTGATGGGCCGTTTGGTTCACCTTGGCGCTTCACAGGTTAATGATCGTATTGAAATCAGCTATGTCATCGATCTTCTGCTAAATGTCGCTAAAAATCGTGAAATAGACTTTTTAACTTGTTGGGATGAAGTCCACTCAAGCAACATGAGTAAGGTCTGTCGCAATGAGAAAGAGCTCGCTGAAACCATCGAGTTTTATGCCAAGCAAGGCGTCGAGATTGTCGGTAGCCAGAAGGGTGAATTTATCATCGCCAAATGCGCTAAAGACGTCGACATGGCTGGTAAAGTGGTTCGCCAAGGCAAAGTACTCAAGTCGGTATATTACCGCCCAGCAGATCTAGCTAAGCTCGTTAAAAACTAACGTTTTTGAAAAGACTGGAAGGCACTTCGATTGAAGTGCTTTTTTGTTTATTAAAGATATTTAATCGCGATTATTCCAACTCTGACCCAATAGTTATTAAATATCACAACCTGATTAAACCAGATATAATATGATGGTTAAAAATCAGCTTTACCTTATTTTCTTCTACAGGAGCAGACAATGACAGCTTTAAGTAACTTGGCGCAAGCAGGTGTGTTATCCAACCCTACCGTACACGCCGAATACATGACCTTTGTGCTCTCTGGGACAGATA
This sequence comes from Shewanella hanedai, assembly GCF_007197645.1. Taxonomy (GTDB): domain Bacteria; phylum Pseudomonadota; class Gammaproteobacteria; order Enterobacterales; family Shewanellaceae; genus Shewanella; species Shewanella hanedai. The sequence continues at coordinate 30,989 of NZ_VKGK01000034.1, read as the reverse complement.
AAAGCCCTTCACCCAGCGAACACATAGGCGCCGCGCTCGCTAAGCTTGATGTCATCACCAAATCCATCAATCAAAAAGATCTCGACGCCGACCTTTCCATTAGCGTAGGTTTCTCTGCCAATGCATGGGCACCGCTGTTTCCTGACACAGCTATCCCAGCACAACTACAACCGTTCACGCCGATGCAAGATGGGAAGAGAAGTTTCCCTGCCACACCTGGCGATATCTTTTTCATGATCAAATCCAATCGCATGGATCTCAATTTTCAAGCGGCGAAACTTATCGTTCGAGACCTTGCTGCTATTGCTGAACTGATTGAAGATATTCAAGGGTATAAGTATCTCGATAACCGCGACATGATTGATTTTGTTGATGGCACTGAGAACCCTGTCGGTGACGAGCGTGTTGAAGCAGTATTAGTTTGTGAAGATATCGATATCCACCAAGGCGGCAGCTACCTCACTGTGCAACGTTATGTCGATCACCTCGATAAGTGGGAAGCACAGCACACCGAATACCAAGAGCAAGTTATTGGCCGAACTAAAATGGACAATATTGAACTCGATGATGATGTTAAACCTGCTTGGGCACACAATGCCAAGAGTAAAGTAGAAATTGATGACGTTGAAATCAAAATGCTTAGACAGAATCGTCCTTGGGGTAATGCCAAAGAGCACGGCACATTTTTTGTCGGGTTTGCCTCTACGCCTGAAATCATCAAAACGTCACTGACACAGATGATCTATGCCGATGAAAATGGCGATTATGACCGTTTATTAGACTTTGTGGATGCACAAACTGGCGGGCTTTATTTTATGCCGTCAAAGACTTTTCTAGCACTGTTCACAGATTAATTCTTGTCTGAATCTGCATGCGGAGTAAAACCTCTGCATGTATCTTCATACCAATTCGGGGTTACAAGTAAAAACACAAACATGGTTAATCATGCGTTTCTCGTAACCCCGTAATGCCAGCAAAAAAACACCCTGACATTATTCTTACTTGAGCATTTTCAAACAATCAACTTACAGGCAACCATAGCTAGTACAAAGTACTTTGAAGTTATTGCTGGTAAATCGTGGACCAACAATACTCTTACCAAAAGTGCCTCTTCTGGATGGCCCACTGACCACAGAGTTAACCTGGTTTCCGCCTGATACATATGGAGACCACGATCTAACCCAAGGCCCACCACTGGCACCATAAGTCATATTACAGCCCATACCAATTGCGTCAGTATCATCTTTAAATGACTCAGCAGCACAAGTATTACTGTATTGGCCTGAGCCCAAATTACCTGGGTAACCAAATGAAAATAAGCTTTGCTCGAAAGCTTGCCCATAAGCATATCCCAGATTGCCGACCATACCATTAGGGTTACCACTTAACCGCACTAACGCGAGATCATATTGGCGACTGCCGACATTAATCCAGTTAGTTAGAACAATCGCTCCGCCCCAATTATATTGGCCATAAGGTTTATTGCCGTATCTTTCTCCCGGCGCAAATACCAAATTAGAATGCCAACCACTTCCACGGCTATACACACAGTGAGCAGCTGTCACCAGTACGTTATTTTTCAACATTGACGCACTGCAATAGCTACTTCCACCACTAGGGGTATTGAAATAGAGCTTCCCCATGGTTCTCCATGGGTGATATTTCCAAGATTGTGAGTATTTATTTGCCGGATAACCTGTATACAGATCAGGTTTGGCAGAAGATTTAGCATCATAATCACTGGTAGTGTATTCCTCAGTAATTATCATATCTTCCAAGGCTTGCCAAGCTTCAGGGTAGAGAGCTTTGGCATCATCATTGGCTCCCGTGGGTGCCAGTTGACTGTCCCCAAAACCTGAACCAACAGAGATACTCTCTTCATGAGCCCCTTTGGTATCAACATATTCAGGCCATTCCATTGGCGTAGCCTGATCCATGTTTAACTGCTTGTTAATTAAAGCACCGACATTTTTGGGTGCTGATACTTCCATGACCTCCGATTTATTGATTAAAGATGTATTCACTAAGGATGTATCTGCACTCGCCATTCCAGAACCAAACAACAGAGGCATATATATTCCTGCACAACTAAAGATTATTACTTTATGATTAAACTTCATACCTAGCTTCCTTCTAAGTTAATTAATAATCAGTTGCATTTTATTGGTTTAGTTGTATATTCAGGATATAAACGAGTATTATATAATGGTTAGTTATCACTAACATAATTTCATCTTATCAATACCACAACCAAACCAAAGTCACATAGAAACAAACATTTAATTGAATAATGATGATTAATTCTCAACAATAATGTTAAGCACTAATTTTATCCTTTTATCATTAACAATTAATTTACTGCTAGTATTGTTACCTAGAAACTTTCGCAACGATTAAATAAAACACAATAGAAGCTTAAATTAATAATGAAAAAACCATCTAAATGTTATTATATTTATTATTAATCACTTGCCAAAATTATAATTATCAGATGCTACTGTTCGACAATAAAATCAAATGTATTACTTTATGATAATAATATAACAAAGATAAATACTTCTATTTATCGACTTTACAACTTAATATTTTAATAAAATAAATTAGACTAACCAACTAAATGCTGTCTAATTAAAAACATGATGAAAATATAGTGTCGCTATCTATAAATTTGATTAAAAAGGAAGTTTCACTGAGATGAATTCAATCACTCAACCCCCATTGGCTCAAGAGCAGGCATAGGTACTATGCAGGTTACTTGACGAGATCTGGCACCTTTTATTGCAGTATCTCAATCAGCCTGTCATCCATAAATTCGTAATCATCTGGAATATCCAACGAGATGACTTTTTGATCTCTAATAACCCTAGCGAACTTACTGCTCAACTTCTTTTTATGAGCCTTCTCCATGACAAAGATATAATCAGCCCACTGTATATCTTCGACACTGACATGCACCTCCGCATCGTTAGATACCAGCCGAATACACCTCCCAGCCTTCAACATGGCTAAAGATAGCTTCAGCCGTTGGACTCCTCAGTCTATTCTTACTGCATAGAAACAATACTTTTTTCATTCATTCTCCAAAAACAAAGTTGTAAAAGTCAAAATTAACCTAGAAATAACCAGAAAAACCAAATAAGCTAAATCAAATTAGAAAGTGTTAATCAGCCTTTATTGTGAAACTGAAGAACTGGCTTGTGCCATCATCGTTATCACTGACAAGATACCCCTGTACACCGTGTTGATTGGACGTGTCGATGGCGACAGACTCAACCTTGGTGATAACAGCTTGGCCATTATGAGTCAGCTGTTGTGCGCTCTGAGTCAGATCCAGCACCTTGATATTCCCTGTCAGTTTATCGGCAGGTAATACACCAATGAAACTTCCAAGTACTTTACCGTCTCCCACTGCAGTGTCAGTGCCTTCAACTGAAGCTGAATATACTATGCTGTTGGCTTCTGGCCAGAAATCTGCACCAGAAAGGGTCGCATCAAAACCCTTAATAGAGGGCAGTTCAATATCAACGGCGCTAAGTGAAGTTAAGCTGTCACTCTTGCCACTGATGAAGTCCATCATCTGATCTAACTTTATAGAAAAGACGATATTCTTTCCTTCGTTACCCCGATTGAACAGATAAGCCATATCATCGCTGCTTGCTACACCTTCGATATTCAGTTTTTGCTTACCTGACATACCTGACATACCTGAGGCGTCGTATAAGGATTGGTATAAAGGACTCAAGGACAATATTTGCTTACTGTGATCGCCAGCAGCCATCAATATCGCCTTCTCACGCTTACCTTTTTTGCTACCAGAACCCAATACCAAATAGCATTCCTGACCTTGGTATTTAAGCTTGGTCATAGATTCGAAGTCAGGTTTGATTTTCTTCTTCATCCGCCCTTCTGCAGGCGTTTTACTTGCAGACAAAGAGTATCGATCAACGATCTGATAATCTTTATCAACCGAAAATAACCACTCCATGTCATCACCAACCACCAGAATATTGCCATCGTTTACCACAGCACCTGAACCTGATGAGAGATGAGTATTGGTATATGGCTGACTCACCTCCATGTTCATTCCCGCAGCATTGGCACCAAAGGCGGTCACCATCATAGATATTAAGCTAATTTGAAAATATTTCATTTGTCCCCCGACAAAATAGGTAACACATAGGCACTATAACCGTGATCACAGCACCTTAAAAATCCAGGGGACATTATACTCGCCTTAGGTATTTATAAGGTGTCGGTGATATGAAAATAGATTTAGATTCTGTAACGCTTCAATACAAAGCAAGAAATCAATGCCTTCATGCTTGGGGACTTGAATCTAGTTGAACAGGCATGTCAGCGGACTCACAGTCAGATAGCGTCTCTGAGCTGGAATGCTCAGCATCACTCGCTTGATATGCTTGAATACACTCAAGCACGAGCTGAGGCTCCGATACCTGCATATCAATCATATCGACCTGCTCGGTCAGCTGGCCTAAACCGCCAAAATATGTCATCGGTTGAGTAAAGGTCAATTTGATATTGCTAGTATCACCATAACCTAGGTGTAGGCCCTCTTTGTCTTCTTTTCTATTGTATTCACCGAGTTCAACATCCGCTATATCGGCAAATTTAATCGATATAAAACCCCAAACACTGTTGTTAATAATCAGCTTATCTTGATGACGATACAGTGAGTAGTTTTTCGAAATTCGATAGTTAGCAGTAACCATCACCAAGCTATAACTAATAATACTCGACACAATAATTGCGACGATTTCACTCCAAGGCTCAATAAAATAGTAAGCTAAACCCGCAGATACAAGGGTTGATACTATCATCAAAAGCCAAATCCAAATGGAGGCAGAACGTAACCGTAGAGCAGTAATAGCAGCCGTATGGTTACGCGACAGATAAGGAATGGCGTAATACCAACTGGCAGGTTCAGATGCCATCACTAATGCCAGTGAACGCTTTTTATCATCCTGCTCTTGAAACGTATCGAGAATATGCACTCTAGGGTCGCCGGACAAACTACGTGCTTGCCATAACCCCTTGACAATACTGACCATCAAGAACAGCTGAATGACCAGTAACACCGCGATAATTGGGTAGCGCATCCAGGCGATAAACTCGAAATAAGACGCCACTTCAACCGGAAAGCTAAGCCGGGCCATCAGACTACTCAGGCTAAATATGAGCAGCATTTTCCATAGCTTTTGTTCACCCACCTTGATGATGCAAAACCAGTAGAGAAGAGGAAGTAGGACAAAATAGAGCACTGAGAAACCAATCAGCAGATGCTTGCTGTTGTCTGTTTCTAAATTCTGGGGAAGAAATTGAAAGCCTAGCCAATAACTTGCTATGGCACTCATTAAAAAGATAAGCCTGAACTTTACGCTACGCCTCATAAAGGCTCCTTGCGAATACATGTTGAGACTATGTTATAGCAATTGACATGAATTGTATTCGCTAGCTAGGTATATATAGCCAAGCGACTTGGAAATGCAGAAAAAGAAGAGGAAGAGAAAGGAGAGATAGAAGGATATTGAGCAAACCAGCTCAACATCCTTTACAGCGCTAAAGACTAGATAATGTAATCAACACCAAGGGCGATAAACAGACTCAAGCCCGCCCAGTTGTTATTGAGAAAGGCTTTAAAGCAGGGAGCACGTTCACGACCATAGATAAGTTTCTGTTGATATAAACTGAAACCGATAAAGGTAATAATGCCCAGAGCGTAAACCAGACCACGGTCGGCAGCCCAGCCCGCAGTGATGAAGCATCCGAGTGCAGCAAACTGAAATAGCGCAATGATCTGGCGATCATATTTGCCAAAAAGAATTGCAGTCGATTTAATCCCAACTTTGAGGTCATCATCTCTGTCGACCATGGCGTACATAGTGTCGTAAGCGACTGTCCAGCACCAGTTGGCAGCAAATAACCACCAAGCTTCTGCCGGCACTTCACCGGTTTGTGCTGCATAGGCCATCGGAATAGACCAGCTCCACACGACACCAAGAAACATCTGCGGCATATTCGTGAAGCGCTTAGTGAAGGGGTAGATAATGGTCAGTATTATCCCCACAAAGGAGAGCTGTACCACCAAAGGATTCAGCATCAACACTAGCCCAAATGCCAGCAGTCCCATCACCACAAAAAGCATTAACGCCTCTTTGACTGACACCTCTCCACTCGCTAATGGACGAGATTTAGTACGCTCAACATGGGCATCTAAATTACGATCAGCATAGTCGTTAATGATACAGCCACAGCCGCGCATCACCACTACACCGAGAATAAAGATCACTAATACCTTCAAGTCCGGCATGCCACCAGCGGCCAGCACCAGTGCCATCAAACAGGGCCACATCAACAGCAAAGTCCCAATGGGGCGATCCATTCGCGCCAAACGTAAATAGACCTCTACTTTATCCTTCACATTCATCTAGGCTCTCCTAAAAATCTCTTTGGCCTTTAAACTTTCTAATACCAATCAATATAAGAGGTTGATCTATTTGGAGTGTTTTTTGGCAAACTAATTCAACACTGAAGTAGGCAGCCAAAACACTCCTAGCAGGTTTCAAGTTTTGCATAGGCAACAACTAACCACTTACTGCCTACATCTGCAAAGTTAACTTGTACTCTGCCCTGAGCACCACTTCCTTCGGTGCCGGTAACTTTACCCTCACCAAATTTAGGGTGCTTAACACCTTGGCCTAGCTTAAAGCCTGAGTCGTTAACCACCGTGGTTCTCGCCATTGCTGGTTTAACTCGCGCCGGTGCTTTCACTTGCGTTTTTAAGCGGATCTCCTCAGCATGTTCTGTCGGGATCTCCTTGATAAAGCGTGATGGACTGGCAAAATTTTCACGGCCATAGATACGACGAGTTTCTGCGTAAGTGATGTAGAGCTTTTCCATCGCACGTGTCATGCCCACATAGCAAAGGCGGCGTTCTTCATCGAGTCTGTCGCCCTCATCCATCGCCATTTGGCTCGGGAATAACCCCTCTTCAACACCAGACATAAAGACCACTGGGAACTCAAGTCCTTTGGCTGAATGTAAGGTCATTAGCTGCACAGCATCGGTAAATGCATCTGCTTGACCTTCGCCAGCCTCTAATGCCGCATGAGATAAGAAGGCATTCAGCTCGCCCATATCTTCACTCTCTTCAGGCAAGATAAAGGTGCGCGCGGCTGTAACTAGCTCATCAAGGTTTTCAACACGTGAACGTGCCTTCTCGCCTTTTTCAGTTTCGTACATCACTTTGAGCCCAGACACACGGATCACATGATCTGTGGTGTTATGTAAGCTCATCTCTGCCGTGTCTTGCTGCATCTCAACAATCAGATCCAAAAAGCCATTTACTGCATTTGCCGCACGGCCGCTAAGTAACTTCTCTTCAATCGCTCGCACACAAGTCTGCCACAAAGTCAGCTCTTGTTGACGCGCCGTTGAACGGAGAATATCTAACGTACGTCCGCCAATACCACGAGGAGGCGTGTTAACTACACGCTCAAATGCGGCATCATCATCTTTGTTATTGATAAGACGCATATAGCTCATTGCATCTTTAATCTCTTGGCGATCGAAGAAACGCAAACCACCATAGATACGGTAAGCTAATCCCTTATGCAGCAGCGCCTCCTCCAATACACGAGATTGTGCATTAGAGCGGTACAAAATCGCACACTTACTGAGGTCGCCGCCCATGTCGTGCCAGTCATTAATACGGCCAACAATAAAGCGTGCTTCATCCATTTCGTTGAATGCACAGTAAATGGAGATTTGCTCGCCATCTTTATCTTCAGTCCATAGCTTCTTACCCAAGCGTTCAGGGTTATTCGCGATGACCGCATTCGATGCCTTTAGGATATGGCCAGTCGAACGATAATTTTGCTCTAATCGAATCGTCTCTGCTTTAGGGAAGTCTTCGAGGAATTTGTGTAGATTCTCAACTTGAGCACCACGCCAGCCATAGATTGACTGATCGTCGTCACCAACAATCATCACATTAGCGTTATCACCAGCTAACATGCGGATCCAAGCATACTGAATCGCGTTGGTATCCTGGAACTCGTCCACCAAGATGTTTTTAAATCTGTCTTGGTAATGCTTAAGCACATGAGGCTTATTCAGCCAAAGTTCATGGGCACGCAGTAAGATCTCAGCAAAGTCCACCAGCCCTGCGCGATCGCATGACTCTTGGTAAACCTGATAAATTTGCAGCAGAGTTTGCTCAATCGGGAAACCACCAGCATCAATATGCTTAGGACGTAATCCCTGATCTTTCTTACCATTGATATAACCTTGAGCCTGACGAGGCGGATACTGCTTCTCATCAAGATGAAGGCTTTTTAGAATGCGTTTGATCAGCCTTAGCTGATCGTCAGAATCGATGATTTGAAATGTTTGAGGCAGGTTCACATCTTGATAGTGAGTACGCAGAAGACGATGAGCCAAACCGTGGAAAGTACCGATCCACATGCGACTCATATTGCTACCGCTGACCTTTTCTACGCGCTCACGCATTTCAGCGGCGGCTTTATTAGTAAAGGTTACTGCAATAATAGAGTAAGGACTTTGCTGTTCCTCTTGCATCAGCCAGGCAATTCTGTGGGTCAATACCCGAGTCTTACCACTGCCAGCGCCCGCCAATACCAACATACTGGATTGCGGTGCACTTACGGCCTCGCGTTGTTTATCATTCAGGCCGTCGAGTAAAGATGATACGTCCATTATTGCCTCCAAAAAATCGAGGAAACAGTATAGCAGGAAGAGCAACCTAGAACCTAAAAAGGAGAAAATAGTAAGAGAGGATAAATTGTCCCGCTATCTTGACTCCGCCACAGATTCAGAATCTTACACTGATTAGTATCGCCACTCATGCTCACTACAAAGCGCTTCGCTGCACGGCATTCGTGCAAAAACGCGAGATATGGAGATGGAAATAAAAAGCGCTATTCCCCTCTTAGCATATGTGGCATCTCTTCCAATAAAAAATCGACCAGTGCTTTGGTTTTTGCTGGGATCAATTCTCTTTCGGGATAAACAATGTAAATAGGTAAACTCACAAGAGGTTGATAGCCCTCCAGCACTGGTACCAACTTCCCTTCTCGCATGGTGTCACCGAGCAAGCCTTTATCAACAAGTAACACGCCAGCATGTGCAAGTGCTGCTGATATCAATACGCTGGGGTCATTGATGCTCAATGGGCCAGAAACCGTCACAGTCTCTTCGCCTTCCTCACTGATAAATGACCAAGAGTTCATCGCCAGCTTTGAGTTGCGATAAAACAAACAACGGTGGTGCAGTAGATCACAAGGTGTTTTTAACACGGGTGCATTGCTTAAATACTCCGGACTGGCGCAAAGCACACCAGATAAGTCACCGAGTTTGCGAGCGATCAAGCTTGAATCTGGCAAATAACCAACGCGAATAGAGATATCCATGTTCTCGGCAACCATATCGACAAACCGATCTTCCAGCTGCAAATTCACATTGATTTGAGGGTAAAGCGCAATAAACCGAGTGATTAACCCAATGAGATGAACCCGACCCTGTGCGCTGGCACACGAAACTTTCAGATCTCCAGCGATTCTCGACTGAGAATGTTCACTGATATGTTCAATTGTTTGAAGCGCCAATTCGACCTTATGCGCCTCTTTAAGGATCTGTCGACCCACCTCAGTAAGCACAATTTTACGCGTCGTTCGATTAAATAACCTTGAACCGATTTTCTTTTCTAACGCCGCTAATTGCTTACTCACCGATGAACGGCTAATTCCCATTAAGCGCGCAGCAGCCGATAAACTGCCTAGCCTGTTTATATGAGAAAACAGCACCAATCCCTGCATATTTTCGTTTTCAAGTGCCATAACACGCCCATTGGTTCCATTTTGGAATCAATATAGTGCCTATTTTATGACTAATCAAGCAAGCTATTTATGTGTATTCTTTGCTCAACTTACCGAATGAAACGTTAAAAGAGACATCATGAGCAACGTAATGAAAGCAGTACAAATCAATGAATTTGGTGGCCGCAACGTATTAATGTTAAATGACATTGCCATACCAACACCTGCTGAAAATGAAATACTGATCAAAGTAAAATCCGCTTCTGTGAATCCAGTAGATTGGAAGATTCGAGAAGGCTACTTGCAACCACTACTTAATCATACATTGCCATTAACCTTGGGCTGGGACGTATCCGGTGAAGTTGCTGCCATAGGTGAAAATGTCTCTAACTTCAAAATTGGTGACGCAGTATACAGTCGACCAAATATTGCCAAAAACGGCAGTTATGCAGAATACCAGACCGTGACATCTGATGAAGTTGCGCTTAAACCTAACTCACTGACTTGGCAAGAAGCTGCTGGAGTTCCATTGGCAGCACTGACGGCATGGCAGTCACTCTATGAACTGGCAAAATTACAAGCAGGCGAGCGAGTGCTCATTCATGCAGGCTCTGGTGCAGTAGGCCAATTTGCCATCCAGTTGGCAAAACTGCGTGGCGCTTATGTTTATACCACCACGTCTTCAAGAAACACTGAGCTGGTAAAGCGCTTAGGCGCAGATCAAGCCATCGATTATCGTCAGGAAGACTTCTCAGAGTTAACCGATATTGATGTAGTATTCGACACCATTGGGGGTGATACTCAAGCAAATAGCTGGAAAACATTGAAGCAAGGTGGACGTCTGGTTTCTATTACCCAAAATCCAGATGAAGCCATTGCAACTCAACATGGTGTCAGCGCGTTCTTCTGTTTTGTACAGCCAAACAGCGAGCAATTAACCAAGCTAGCTAAGTTTGCCGATGCGGGTCAGCTAAAGGTCAATATCGACAGCGAATTTAGATTAGATCAGGTGGCAGAAGCTCATGAGCGCAGTGAAACAGGCCGCGCACAAGGGAAAATCATCATCAGCGTTTCAGCGTAAATCACGGTAAGGAGATAACAATGCTTAAAGAATTATTAGGAATTGCGCCGAAATTAGAATCCGATGGATCTTACTCGCCATCGAAACTGGCGTTAAAACTGGCTACGGTGAGTAAAACTGATTTTGAAGACATTACATACGATAAATATCAGGGAGAAAAGTCGAAGATTTTAGTGATTTTCACTGAACACAAAAACATGGAGATGCAGAACGGCAAACAGTTCTCTACTGGCAACCATCCAGTAGAAGCATTAGTGCCAATGTTGCACCTTAAAAATGCGGGGTTCGACTTTGAAATAGCAACCCCAACTGGCAAGCCCGTTGTTTTTGAAATGTGGGCTTTCCCAGAAAAAGATGAACATGTAAAAGCGATTTACAATGAGTACAAATCAAGTTTTGAACAGCCAAAAAATCTACAAACCTTGGTTGAAACATCGTTGCCCGACTCAACATCATATGCAGCAGTATTTGTCCCAGGTGGACATGGCGCCATGCTCGGTATTCCTGAAGATGAAAATGTAGGCAAAACCCTGAACTGGGCTCATGACAATGAATTATTTACCATCACACTTTGTCATGGACCAAGCTCACTGATCGCCACCGCTCTGAATGATAAAGAGTTCTATTATGCAGGGTACAAGATGGCTGTATTCCCAGATTCAGTCGATAATATGACACCAAAAATAGGCTATCTACCAGGTAAAATGCTCTGGGGACTCAGCGAAAAACTAACCCACTTAGGCGTTAATATCGTTAACACCAAAGCGGATAATACTGTCTGCCTAGATAGAAAATTAATAACCGGTGCAAGCCCACTAGCCGCCAATGAATTAGGAAAGCTAGCCGCTAAAACCTTATTGAAAGAGCTAACATAAAGGTTGATACTTGTCGGATAACAAGTTTCAAATATCTTTTGGATTGGTTCATTGGGCGGGGTTGGTGTTTGGCTGGTTTACTGGATACCATAGCAGCAAGGTTATTTATTGCTTGCAGCATGCTGATGTGTAAATACGGCTGCGAGCTTCCAAAACAGGGTGAGGTATCGCGAAGTGATACTCTTCGAGCGAGAGGCAGGGATGCCGAACTGGCACTTTAACAGGGAGGTTATTTGTTTTGATAGAGCCCACATGGCAGAAAATGTTCCAGACATTTTTCTGCATTTCCTCCATCTCTGGAGGTCAGATGTGCTTGCGGCGTCTCGCAGAAGTGTCTGCACACACGCCCACCGCAGGTGATAGATAACAATACTGATAAGGCTTTTAAATGTTCAACTTAATACCAAGTAAGCCAAATGAACCAAACCAAAAAATGTAATCAGCCTTCATTCGAAGGCTAACTAACATTGTTGTTTATGCCACCTTCTCTGCTGCAACCACTGAGATTTCAACTAACAAGGCTTCTCTCGCCATTTTAGCGGCAACACAAGCACGTGCTGGTGCGTGACCTTCTGGTACCCAAGCATCCCAAACTGCATTCATTTCGGTAAAATATGACATGTCTTTGACATAGATAGTGGCCGATAAGATGTGTTCTCTGTCACTGCCCGCTTGAGCGAGTAACGCATCCACTTTTTCAAGCATGCTTGAAGTCTGTTCGGTGATACCTTGCTCGGCATCTTTACAGACTTGGCCACATAGGTAGATGGTGCCATTGTGCTTAACGATACGGCTCATGCGAGTTGCTGTTTCTAGTCTTTCGAGGCTCATATATTTCCCAAATCAATGTTATACCAAAGTTTCAATGGCAAGATAGTAACGGCATGGCCAGCAATAATCGAGGAGTTGGGGATGAAATGATGCAAACAGTCGAGCTCAAGCGCCTATTTGCGATCTTAAACAGTTCAAGCTAGAACTTATCACTCACCACTTGGCCATCAAACTCTAGGCACTGTCGCACTCTTTGTTGCTGCACAGCGGAGAGGTTTTCAATCACTTCATATTGATATTCAGAGTGCTCATCGCTGAGCGTTATTAAACTGCCATCAGCAATCTCACAGCGAAAGATAAAAGCCTGAGAGTTGTAAGCCTTGTGATAATAAATACCACTGAGATAGCTAATCTCAACTTCACAACCCAACTCTTCGCGGCACTCTCGGATCAGGGCTTCATGTATGGTTTCTCCAATACCAATTGTATTAAGTATCTGACCATTCAGCGGGAGTTCAAAGCGCTGTAGGCAAGGCAGGGGCTTGAAGCTAATAGTTATTCTATATCTAGAGCCCCAAACGCAGCATAAAGTGCTTTGAAACCCGCACTATGTGAGCGACTCAGAATTTCCACTTCTGCTTTGCATTCATTTAAAAGGGAATAACCATTTCCTCATCAATACGCCTTGAATTGAAAACTCTGAGGCACTCTGAATTGATTACATACTTGATATAATTGGTATTATGCTCCACCTGGTAATCCCCAATGCTTGCCACCGTAGGTGGCTTTGAGCAAAAGTACCTGATTTTCGCTGTCGAAAATCACCGCGTGACTGCTGAGCCGAAACTTGTCGTCGAAAGCCATACAAAATCCTTTTTTATTATTGTTAACGCACAAGCAAAGTAGCACTAATTTTAATCAGCATAAAGCCAGTGGTAAGGAGTGGTATAGCGTAGAGGATGTGAAAGTGATACGAGTTGGCGTGAGTCAGAGAGATTAAGCAGGGTTAGTAGCAGCTAACGTTAACTTGCTACTTACCCCAAATACCGTTTACTTATCTGTCGTTGGAATTATTTTTCCTCTTCCAGACCGATGCTGTCCATCCAGTGTTCAAAGTCCATCATATTGCCCGGTAACACCACTTTACTGGTGTTGTTACTCAAGCCATCAAACTGCTTTAAATACTGCGCACCTAGTTGCATACGTACGACGTTTTTGCCACCCGGCGCGGCAATGACTGTGGCCATACGTTCGATAGACTCAGCAGTCGCTCTTGCGATGGTGATGATCTCTTCACCTTTACCTTCAGCTTCGTTGATGCGCTTTTGCATCTCACCTTCAGAGTGGTTAATCATCTCGGCTTTAATACCTTCAGAACGATTAATCTTACTCTGCTTTTCACCTTCACTCTTTGCCAGTAATGCACGGCGTTCACGCTCTGCGTTCACTTGCATTTCCATGGCATTTTTGACCGTCTCTGGCGGAGTAATGTTCTTAATTTCATAGCGGTGAACACGAATGCCCCACATGGCGCCAGCTTGATCTAACACTTCAACGACTTTAGCACTGATCACATCACGCTCTTCAAAAGTACGGTCAAGATCTAGCGTACCGATCACTGAGCGCGTCGTGGTTTGCGCGAGCTGAATCGCGGCATAGCGATAATCAACAATGCCATAGCTGGCTTTAACAGGGTCAACCACTGAGATATAGATAACGCCATCAACTTCAACGTTAACTTCATCACTGGAGAAACACTCCTGTGGCGGTACATCAATGGTTTCCTCTTTAAGGTCATGAACATAAGCGACCTTGTCGACAAAGGGGACTAGGGCATGAAAACCCGCATCTAACGTTGAATGATATTTCCCTAGACGCTCAACAATGTAGGCAGACTTTGTCGGCACTAAGCGGATAGATTGAAATAGCTTAATCACAAAGACCGCAAAAATAAGCCCCCAAATACCCAGTACGATTAGATCTGTATCTACACCTGCGATCATGAGTTAGCTCCTCTTGCTGAATTCGAACTTACTGCATGGGTTACCTGCTCCATGCCTTCAAAAAAACCTTCTAATTTAGCCATTTCAGCCGGAACGACTGACACTTCAGCTTCATTGAGTATCTTGCCAACTTGCACAATAAACTGCTCTTTAAGCTGCATATTCATCGCTTCATTGCCACCATCAAGTGCCAACGCACTTGATACTAACTCCATCCCTTCAGCTTTTGCCTTAGCGACAATGCTAATTTCAAACGCGGTACCTTTAGCTTCGTTAATTCGCTTCTGTTTCTGTCCCTCGGAGATGTTAATCGCCTCCTGACGTTCACCTTCAGAGAGATTAATCATGGCCGCTTTCTCGGCGTTCGCTAAGGTGATTTCAGCACGTTTACTACGCTCAGCTTCCATCTGTTTCTCTAGGGTGTGTATCACCTTACGTGATGGGGTTATGTTTTTAATTTCGTAACGTAATACCTTGATCCCCCATGGATCTGATGCCTTATCGATCTCGCGCACTATCGCTTCATTCAGGCTATCACGCTCAGAAAATGTCTGGCTTAAGTTGAGCTTACCAATCTCAGAACGCATGGTGGTTTGTGCGAGGTTAACCGCAGCAAGACGGTAGTTTTCGATACCATAACTGGCCAACTCACCATCCATCACTTTAAGATAAACAAGACCATCGACTTCAAGCTGAGTGTTATCTTTAGAGATACAGCTCTGGGGTGGTACATCAAGCACCTGTTCACGGATCTCATGCTTGTAGGCCACACGGTCAAAAAACGGAATGAGGAAATGGAAACCCGGCTGTAACACTGCGCGAAACTTACCCAGACGTTCGATCACATTGACCTCACGCATAGGCACAATTAACAAGAGTTTATAGAGAATAAACAAGACAAAAAGTACAAATATCGTAAACACAAACATAGATCCCTTCCTTTATTTGTTTGTTGCACCGACGAGTCGATGCATTAATTAGATGAGTTTATTTAGAACTATTGACTGGTTCGACAATCAAGCCAATATTTTCACGACAAATGATTCTAACCTGAGTACCAGCAGCAATTTCACTACCATCACCAAGAGCCGACCATTCGGTTCCCTGAAATTCGATACGTCCAGCATGTTGGGCTGGCCCAATCGTCTCTTTCACTAAGGCGATTTTATTGTAGATATCCAGCTCCTCGTCCGTGTTATCCACATGAGAGTCGCCGCCAACCAACTTTTGTGTCACTTGTCTGAAACCAAGCAATAAGACAATAGAGGCGATAAACCAGAGCGTGAGACTTTGGACAATTCCTTCGACCAAACCTATGCCTAACGCAGATGCCACCACTAAACAGGCACCGCCAAGCAAGATCACTATCCCACCAGGTATCACCAATTCAGCCAGCATCAAAACCAGTCCAATACAGCCCCATATAATAATGGGATTCGTTAACTCCATATTTCCCCCTGAAAATTGAGCACTTATGGCTACTATATCAGCTGATCGCCATTCTTGCGACATAATATGTCACAAGTAATGCGCATTTAAGTGTAAAGCTAGCTACATATCCATCTCAACGCTCAGTTCGAAATGGATAGCAATAGGCATTTTTTCGAGTTAAAAAATAGGGTTAGTTAAAACTGAGGCATAAAAAAGGCGCTACGGGCGCCTTCTGTATATTAAGTTTGAATCTTTAAACAAACCGCAAGCAGCTTAAAAGTAGAGGCTAGGCCAACAACTTCTTAGCAGCTGCAACCACGATAGAAATAGCACTTACTTCTGTTTTCTTCATCATGGCTTCATCTGGGATCTCTTGCTGTGTACGGTTAACAATCACGCCAGCAACACATGCCGCACGCCAACCTTGAGAAGCACACATAGTAAATAGCGTCGAAGACTCCATTTCATAGTTAAGCACGCCTAGATCCTGCCACTCCTGCATAGAACCTTTAAACTGACGTGTTACGCGACCAGATACCGTGTCATAACGTTCTTGACCTGGATAGAAGGTATCTGAAGAAGCGGTAATACCGATATGAGGCTCAAGACCTGCTTCACGGCTCGCTGCAACCATTGCTGTCGTACATTCGAAGTTTGCTACTGCAGGGAACTCAAGCGGTGCAAAATGCAAGCTGGCACCATCTAAGCGAACTGATGCTTGAGTCACGATCACATCACCAACATTAACATGTGGCTGGATTGCCCCTGTGGTTCCTACACGTAGGAAGGTACGCACACCCAGTTGAGCCAACTCTTCAACTGCAATAGACGTTGATGGACCACCAATACCTGTTGAGCAGATAACCACGGCTTTACCGTCGATATAAGCTAAGTAACTTGTGTATTCACGGTGACTCGCAAGAAAAGTTGCTCCCTCCATTAACTCAGCGATTCTTTTAACTCGTTCAGGATCGCCCGGTACAATCGCTAGGCTAGCCCCATCCAACATTTTTTTGGTCAGTCCTAAATGGAATACATCTGACATTGTGAAAACCCCTTTCAATTTAGATTATAAAATTCTTATTTTTCGACTTTAACCTAGTATCGAAGCCAGTAAGGTTAACTTGATCACACTTTGAAGGGCAATAGGTAAATGCTTTGCTGTAATGTAGTTACTAAATCGATTGTTCTCTATCAAATTATAATTCAGAGTAAAACGTTAATTAAGCACGCGTTTTGTGGTCATTTCACTGTATTTACAGCAGGTATAGATTGTTCTAAAACAATGGGAGTTTTGTTGATCCACATCACATTACCTGTGTGAAAATCGCGCTAGTTTAAAGAGGAATCGAGAATAAACAGACAAGGAGTTGAACTTATGTTTCCTGAATACAGAGCACTCATCACTAAGTTAAAAACTGACGACGCACACTTTCTAAAGGTGTTTAACAAACATAATGCGCTAGATGATGAGATTAAGGAATTAGAACAACATAGCTCGACCGCCTTTACCAATGAGGTTCAAGAGCTTAAAAAGAAAAAGTTACACGTAAAAGAGGAACTCCACACTATTCTCAAGTCAATACAGCCTCAGTAGCGTCTCCAGCAAAAATGGGCGCTTATGCGCCCATTTTTAATGTCACCATCAAATCGATGTTATCAGCGTAAAGCCTTGGCTAACTCGGCACTTGAGCCAAAGTTATGCACATCTATCACTTTCAAATTATTGAGTAAGATCAAAGTTGCCATATCTTCGTCAGAAGGAAGCAGCTTAGTCACTTCACCTTCTCTGTCCAGTCCAATTGGGAATGGGAGATCTTTCATCTTAGGAATTGCCACAAATTTAGCGATAAGTGAAGGCATACCACTAATATCTGCGATATAGACTTGAGTGGCTGGGATCTTCTCGCCATCTGCAATCTGTAATGTTAACGCCTCTTTAATGATATCTCCGCCATCCATATCACGACTAAAAAGTATCGCTAGCGTATTGGCATTAACTTCAACTTTCTGTTCAAATTGATCTTCTAACTGTATTGGGGTCACTTGATCACCAGCTTCATAAAATGACGCTTGAGCAAAGTTAGCAAGGAACATACAGCTAATAAAAATTATCGCTCTCATATTTGATCTCCTGTTAAGTAAAAATAGCCTCAAGAGTACTCGACTCTCCATAAAACCACATGGTCGAAATAGTTAATTCATGATCCCCTTCACGCACAATATTACATGAGAAGGAGCTGTCTATAAAATTTCAGTTCCAAAAGAGACAAATGTCAGTAAGCTAAGCTCAATGGCATTATACCAAAAAAGACATAAATAGGACGGGATATGAAGGAAGATCAACTAGAGCAGGAACTTCAACAACTACAAGGTGTGTACAACATCATCTATGAATTCTTGGTTCAATACAGTTTCCAACTGATAGGCGCTTTTTTCATTTTCCTACTTGGTCTCTGGGTCGCTAACAAGGTATCGAACCTAGTTGCCAGCCAACTGAAAAAGCATGATATCGATATCACCTTGAGTAATTTCGTGACTAACTTGCTCAGAATACTGATCATCGTCATGGTCGGTATTGTCTGTCTCGGTAAACTTGGGATAAGCATTACGCCTATGGTCGCAGCAATAGGTGCGGCATCATTAGGGGCTGGCTTAGCCCTACAGGGAATGCTCTCTAACTATGCGGCTGGGATCACCATCATTGTCACTCGTCCCTTTGTCGTCGGCAATACCATCAGCATTAAAGACGTTACCGGGGTTGTGAAGGATATTTACCTCGGGATGACAGTGCTTATAAATGAAGAGGGAGAACAGATAAACATCCCCAATAAACACATTGTCGGTGAGATACTGCATAACTCTTTTGCCAACAAGTTGGTCGAGACCAAGTTTAATATCAGCTATAAGTCAGATCCCGATGAAGTCATCGCCTTAGCAACAGAGGCTGTCACTCAATGCCCTCGTGTTTATCATGAACAAAGCCCGCTTATTGGTATCAATGACTTTAACAGTATCGGAATTGAGATAAGCATACGTTACTGGGTACCTACTGATACGTACTACCAAGATAAATACCACGCTAACCTAGCCATTTATCGGGCTCTATTGGCGGCTAATATTGAGATTCCCTGCCCTGTAAGAGAGATCCATATAGAGAGTTAAAGGTATTAATGGGCAGTTCAAAGCTAACAACGCTCTGTTCTGCCTAATGACAAATTACCACGATAATTCAAAATACTTATTAATCAATGTAACTAACATCCTCAACGTATCGCACCATATGTTCTCCTTTAAATAGCCTTCCAGAACAAGAAACACACTGCAACCATTTAAATTAATAAAGATTAATGTTTTAACTTTAGTTAAAATACATCAATAAATGGAATATGGACTGGTATATCGGTGACTATAATTATCCATAAAGCCTAACTCAATTTTAATTGTTGTCGTTAGACACACAATAAACATAAGTAAAACGAATAATCATTATAAGTAATACAGTCTCGATTCAAGTCAATAAACTCATCAAGATACGCCCCATAGAAAAAAAAGATTTTTAATTTCCATAGGGAGCACAAAGATGAAAAAATCAATTCTAGCTATCGCACTAATGAGCACATTCTCATACGCAAACGCTGCTGACGTAGACAACACTTGGTATATAGGTGCTGGTGCAGGTCAAAGCAATTACGAATCAGTCGATGCAGTTAGTCACTTAGGTGATGATAGCGACTTAGCATGGAACGCTATAGTAGGTTATCAATTAAACAAATATTTCGCAGTCGAAGCTGGCTGGCAAGATCTTGGCACCGATGATGATACTCATCAGTGGGGCGGACTTGATGGTTCTCAATCAATTAAAGTAGATGGTTTTACTCTTGGCCTAGTGGGTACACTTCCACTCAATGAAAAATGGTTCTTAACTGGTGAAGCCGGTGCTTACCAATATCATTTAGCTCACCAGATGAGTGCTGATAAATATGTCAGTGCAACAGACACTGCTCCTTACTTTGGTGCCGGTGTAGGTTACAAGATCACCGATGCTTTAGAAGTGTCAGCTAAGTACCGTCGTTTCGCTAACGTCGATGAAACAGCTTGGAACACTGCCAACATGGATGCACAGACTGTTGGTCTACAAATGGTTTACCGTTTCGGTGTTAAACCAGCTCACATTGCACCAGCTGTTCTACCAGCCGTTATCCCTGTTGTCGTAGAAGAAGCTATCATCACTCCAGTTCCAGAAGTTGTTTATGCAACTGAAGTTCAGCAAAGTAGTGTTGCAGTGCTATTCGGATTCGATTCTTCAAAGTTAAGCAGCAAAGCTGAAGCTAAGCTCGATGAAGTTATCCGCGTTTCAAAGTTAAATGACAATGATGTGATCATGCTAGACGGTCAGGCAGATAACCAAGGTCCTTCTGCTTACAACCAGAAACTATCTGAAGCTCGTGTTCAACAGGTAAAAGATTACCTTACGACTCACGGCGTAGAAGTTCAGAAATTAGAAACCAAAGCGACGGGTTCAGAAGGCGCACAAGGCAACACCCTTGCTGACCACGCTCTAGAGCGTCGCGTGACTATCACTCTAACCAGTGAAGTTCAGGTTGTTGCATCTTAAGACCAATTTAAGCTTGCTTGAATGCCCCTTTGATTGATCGTGTTAGCGCACATTTACTATCAGAGTAATATGGACCCGAATCGTCTAAGGATTGGATCCTCTGGTATTAAAGCTCAAGAGATAAATAGCATTCAACACTTAAGTCACGTCATTAAGTCTAAGGATTAGACACCTTGATATAGGACGGACCCTTTAACAGAATGAGAGCATTACAGCCTGTAATACTCTCATTTTGTCAGTTAATTTACTTAGATTAACAAACCAGTTTGTGATCCCAAAGGCCAAGGAAGGCCTTTTTACTTCCTCCCCCTTTGCCGATGCCAGCATTTCATCTATAGTCGACTCGTTACTCCCCACCATAGAGTTAGAACGACGACATGCCTTTAGAGAATAAAATCGAACAACTAAAAGATTGCGATCTCAACCTGCTCATCGCTCTATCTGTATTGCTAAAAGAAGCGCATGTTACTAAGTCAGCTAAGGAACTTGGATTATCTCAATCGGCCATGAGTCAGATACTCAAGCGTCTACGTCTGATGTTTGAAGATCCCCTACTTGTTAAAAGTCACAATGGCATGACGCTTACCAATAAGGCAAACACCATAAAACTGGAGCTAAAGCCGATACTCAATCGCGTGCTCACTATTTTGGAAGGGGACACATTTAATCCTGCCACAGCGCAAGGCAGAATCAGGGTAATGATGAATGATGTACTTGCACAGATGTGTATCGCAGAACTGATTGCTGAATTAGACCAGCATGCTCCCGGCATTGAACTTGAATACATGACCCAGCAAACAGAGGGGTTTAAAATGCTAAGACGCGGGCATTTAGATCTAATTGTGGGCTTTTATGATTCCGTGCCTAAGCCAATCCGTAGTCAAGTCATTGCCAAATATCCTTGGCAATTAGTCACATTAGATAACAGCGCCCCCGAATATATAGACATGCTAAATAATGGTTATCATATTATAGAGGAGAGCCCATTTAAGCTGTTGAGGTATCAATATCAAGAGCATAATCAAATTCATATGATTAACGCGCTCAAAACAATCAACGCGGAAGACGCCTCATACTCTATGACCTCAGGCTCCTTAAGTACCCTGACTCAAGCAATGACAGCGCCATGCACTATCATGCTACTTCCGCACTACTCGGTCAGAATTTTTGAGCATCATCAGGTGGAAGATTTTATCTGGTTAGGCGATACCATAGAACTTGAATTGAAATGCTGTTGGAACGAACATAACCGAAACCTTGAACTGCAAAAGTGGTTCAGAAAACTGCTCTCCTCAATCTTAATAAAACAGCTAGGTGATACAACATCATGAACCACTCAGATCTGAAAATAATACAGGGCTGTGACCTTAATTTACTGCTCAGTCTAGCAGTATTAATTAAGGAGGAGAGTGTTTCTAAAAGTGCTGAGCGACTCGATATATCTCAACCTGCCATGAGTCAAAACCTGAAGAAGATACGTAGCTTATTCGATGAACCTCTGTTCATTAAACATGGACAAGGCATTAAGGCGACAAAGAAGGCCAAACTGCTGCGACCAGGATTAGAGGAATGGCTCGAGATGAGTAGCAGACTCATTTTACAGAAGTCGTTCGATCCCAAGGAAGTGCACGGCGTCGTGCGCATTGCATTTATCGACGCCATGACCTCCGAACTTGTCCCTAAAATCCTTGAAATGGTCATGCAAGCAGCCCCAAATGTTGAGCTGGAATTCCTGCATAAACCTAAAAACATGTTCTCTATGCTTGAATCAGGAGAGTTAGATCTTTGTATTGGTGGTACAGAGCTGCCACCTGCCAATATTCATGGGCGTCGCTTCAGCCTAGATAAGTATTCTATCGCATCGAGTCCGAGCCACTCTATCAACCAAATAGCCAATCTTAACTTGGCTGATATATTCAGTTTCGATACGGCTGAATACTCAGCCTCAAATGCCGCAGAACCACAAATAACCCAGTTAGCTCAAGCAAATAATCTAAGCCGTAAGGTCAGCTTTTCAACCAGCTCAATGTTGGTGCTGTGCAATGGACTATTAGCTGGGAAACACATTGCTTTTATCTCTGACATTATTAGCCAAAATCCTTATTGGCAAAAAAAGCTCGCCATTATCAGTCATGACGATCTGCCAGAAGTCGAGAGTACCCTTTATTGGCATGCCAGAGTCCACCAAGATCCATTAGTGCAATGGTTTAAAAACAACTGCCTGATGTTAGTCGGCGGATTCAAAGAGCAAGAAGTAATGACCCCCTAATAAGCTAATTCAAAGCCCTCTTTGCCACTCCTTTCTCAAGCTAATCTGTAAAGGGTGGTTAATGGCTTGCTCAACCTCAGAGATTAACCGCGACTTATCCTTGCCTAATATACCTTTAAGAACGAGATAGTTAGATGCATGATCAGAACGGAAAATGGTTTTCTCAAGGGTAAGATGGCTAAGCAATGTGTGCATCTCATTGAACAGCCCAGCCTGATTTGGCAATGAAAACTGTCCATCATAAGCCTTATCCATCCGCTCAGTACCTAAAGGCAAAGTGACCACTAAAGTCGACAGATATTCTGGCTGTGCGGCATTCATCAAGCGCGCCGAGTTAATAGCATGTTGCTCTGAAAGCTCACTGCCACCTAATCCATTTAATATCATCACCGAAGACTTTATTCCCGCCGCTTTAATCTTCTGTAACGCAGTTAATGACGAAGCATAGGTCTCACCCTTATCAATTC
Source organism: Shewanella hanedai (assembly GCF_007197645.1). Taxonomy (GTDB): domain Bacteria; phylum Pseudomonadota; class Gammaproteobacteria; order Enterobacterales; family Shewanellaceae; genus Shewanella; species Shewanella hanedai. The sequence goes on along the minus strand of NZ_VKGK01000034.1, from coordinate 7,620 downwards.
TCTTAAGCACTTCATCATCGCCACTTTCACAACCGATATAAAGCAGTGAAAGACCTAGCTCTCTCAATCTCGTCAATTGCTCAGGTGTCTTATTTTTTAGGTTTCTAGGCAAACAATAACTGCTCACTCGCGTCACATTAGGCAAGTGTTCACGGATCAATAAACAGATGGCTTCTAAACGTTCAAATGGCAGACTCATCGCATCGCCGTCAGCAAGGAAAACCCGACAGACATCTTGGCCAGTGCCAGCAACGGTCTCTATATCGGCTAAAATGCTCTCTATTTTCTGCGCACGAAATCGCTTCTGAGGCGCCGTATACATGTCGCAAAATGTGCAACGATTCCAACTACAACCATTGGTTACTTGCAGAATTAATGATTTCCACTCAGATGGCGGACGAAATACGGGTTCAATATAACGTAACAAATTTCACCTCTTCAATATTGACAGAATACTAGAGTACAAGCGGTTCACAGAGAATCCATTAACCTTAATTTAATTTTGATTTAATTAGCTTTGGTTAAACTAACAGCATTCGGAATCGATACAAAGATTCTGAAATCTCTCAACATACCTTTAGGTATCACGAGATACACTTAACCGTGTAAAAAAACAGGTAGCATCGGCCTGCGTACGTAAAATAAGAACCAGGCAAATAAACTTATAAGCTCAAGACAGGCGAAGCGATAAGGATTTAGTGAACCACTAATCACTTATACCCAGCTTACAACACCTGCATCGATTTGATCATCGGCGTTTATATGTCACTGTTTGTATCTTGGTAAAGCCAATACAAATGTTCATCCTTGCTAGCACAATGGATTAAGTAGTTGCGCTGACACCAAGTTAATGAATAAGCTTCTCAATAAAAGACGCCCTTATCAATAAGGGGTACCAACAGTCGGTGCTCCTTTCATTTTACATCATAATAATCCCGCACAGCATACGCTAACCTTCTATATTTAAATTAAATTTAAATATTTATCTAGAAAATCAACTTCAGATACTGATGATTTTTTCAGCTTAATTTCAGTGTACATTCATAGAGACAAATGTATAAAAAGTCATCACCCCTTACTAGTTTGTATATTTTTATAGCTCGCATGTACCCAGCCGTTAAACACTCTTTTAAAAGTAAGTTATCAGTCTGATTTTTACTCAATAAACCTTTGACCCGAGTCAATAATCCCAGTGTTTCTTCATTATCATCTACTTAAAATCGTTAAGGTTATTTGCGGGGACCAAGAGACTTTAATTATAAAAATGATATTTGGGAGTGACGATGAAAGTGTTAAATAAGCAATATTTAGCCTTAGTTGTAGCCGGTTCCATAGGACTTAGCGCCTGTGGCAGCGATGGTAAAGATGGCAGTGACGGGGAGGATGGAACAAGTCCAAAGCCTCCTACGGTAGATTCATCTCAAGTGACAAATGTTGAGGTGATTTCACACACTCTCGAAGAGGGAAAAGTTAAGTTTGAATTTGAGATCACCAATGAAGCAGAGATGTTAATTACAGGCCTTGAAAAAGCCAATGCTGAAGTAGCTGAATTAACCGATAAAGGCATTGGTCGTAGTCGTGATGATTTTGAAGGAACAATATTAGGCGGCAGTGCGAGCGAAGCCAGCGAGGGAGCGACGCTAACAGAGATAGAACCGGGTCACTATGAATTTATAGCCCCTATGGCTTCAGTCAATGGCGCCACAGAAGGTCTAATCCGTCTTGCCGTTGGTGGCGGTGATAACATTGCTAAATCTCGTTATATGGTCGTCGCAAAGAGTGACGACATTCATACCACCTCAACTGCGACCTGCCACGCTTGTCATACTGATTATGCTGCATCACACTTAAAGCATCCGAGTTATACGGCGATTAATCCTGAAGGTGAAACCGACCTAGTTGCAGGTTGTATGACATGTCATGGCAATATCGCCCGTGATGATGGCGGTTACGCGCGAAATACCATGCAAAAGATTGGTCATATCAATCACCAAACCTTTGAAAAAGACTTTGCCCCATCCAACTGTTACACCTGCCATGAAAAGCCGATCACGACCGTTTATTCCATGACAACTTGTACAGATTGTCATGATGCAGCAGGTATTGGTGCCAATGGTTTAGCTGCGCAGCTTGATGCTTTCAACAATGGTGAAGACGCCCGCTTATTCCATAAGCAAGTGACGACTCGTGCCGAACTTCGTGAGCATCACTACACAACAACGGCTGCACCTTATATTAATGAAAACTTAGAGTGGGACAGCTTCCCTGACGGAGGGTGGTGTACTGATATCGCTCTGTTCAATACTGAAGAGGAGAGTGAATCTCAGTTAAACATCGCTACCTTATATGCCAATGGAACCCTGACATACGCGGGCGCCTATATCCATGGTTATCATGATGACTCCCTTGTAGGTCGCCCAAGCCCACGCGGATCAGAGCAATACATTGAGAATATCGATGGCAGTCGTTCGATCTGTTATCCGCACCTTGATGGATTAAAAACTGATTATCGCTTAGCTGGTCTTACCGCAAGTACACGCGTGACCTTTAAACAACAAGATGATGATGGCGGGTATGACGGTGTCTCCTTCACCAGTTATTCAGATGTCGTCGACCATGATGGCATTAAAACTCAAGCGTTTGAACGGCGTCATAGTGTGACCGCAAACAGCTGTACAAGTTGCCATACCAACGAGACTAATTACCATAAGAATGGCAGTTACAATGAAGGTGGTAAAGACTGTGTAGCCTGTCACAACAACGGACAAGATCGTAGTGCGAAGAACTCAGCACCAGGTTTTGGCCCTATGGTGCATAGCATGCACTGGGGTGTCGGTAATACCGCGACAGATCCTGATGGTGAAGCCAATTCAGCCGATCGATTAAACGCTGAAAACTGTGTAACTTGCCACGCAGATGGTATCGATCTAGATGCGGTTCCGAATCAGTACCTATTATCAAAAGCGTACAATGGTGGCATATCCGGTGTAATGAGTAGCCCAATTACCGCCAACTGCTTTGCTTGTCATAACGATACTTCAGCGAAGAATCATATGATCCAACAAGGCGGTGAAATTAATGCCGTCAAGCTAGAGGATTGGTACACATTGCCAACGTCTGAATCTTGTGCAACCTGTCATGCAGAAGGTAAGTCATATGGCATAGAGAAATTCCACATTTTCGACCGCGCACTTTAGGTCATCTGAACATGATCAGTTGAGATGGAATATGGCTACCCTGCAGGCTGTCACTCTCATCTCAATTGATTAACTAAGACTAAAGGGCTCTTCGGGGCCCTTTTTTGTTGCCTTAAGGTTTACATATTCCAAGCTACGACTCTTATTTCATATTACTCATTCGCCTTTAGCTCCATTTTCGATTAGTTTAGGTCTGTCTATTTTATATTCTACCGTTAGAGGTTTTGAAAAGAGCTCTAATGAAAAGAATGATTTATAAAACAAAATACATGGATTTTAACTAACTATTTCGAACTAATATTTGGGATATTAAAGAGGGAAATATGAAAACATCTCTTCATCTGAGTGCCCTAGCACTAGCCGTAACCTTAGGGTTAGGTCTGAGTGCTTGTTCAAACTCAACAAATAACGTCAGCAGTGCTGCAGTAAGTGAATCAGCTCAAGTATCGATGTCTGTACCAAAATACAATGCCAAAACCTTTTTTGAAACTACGACTTATTTCGGTTCATCATTCTCTGCCGATGGAAGTTCTATTTTAATCGGTTCAGATCAAAGTGGGATCTTTAATCTGTATAAAATGGACATAAGCACTGGCGAACAAGTCGCACTAACCGACTTTAAAGACACCACTTACCCTGTGTCTTGGTTCCCTAACGATGACCGCGTATTGCTAACCCAAGATAACGGCGGTAATGAGCTTTATCACCTATTCGTTCGTGAAACCGATGGCACAATTAACGACCTAACCAATACTGATAATACTCGCGCCAACTTTGTTAATTTTACTAATGACGGCCAGTTTTTCTATGCAACGACCAATGAGCGCGATCCTAAATTTATGGATCTCTACCGTTACGATGCAAAAACTTATCAGCGCACATTGGCTTTTAAAAATGTACAGGGATTTGAAGTAGCAGAAGTCTCGTCAGATGGGCAGTTCGTCGCACTAGCCAAAGCACACACAAATAGAGACAGTGATACCTACCTACTTGATTTGAGAAAACGCTCCGCTAAACCTACGCTCATTAGCGAACATAAAGACCCAGCAAACTACCGCCCAATGACATTTTCGCCTGACAGTAAGCAGCTCTATTACGGCACAGATGCAAAAGGCGAGTTTTCGCAAGTTTGGCAATATGATCTCGAATCACAAAAGCACAGTTTAGCGATTGCAGCAGATTGGAATGTCAGCTTTGTCTATTTCTCTGAATCAGGCAGATATCGAGTATCTGGCGTCAATGCCGATGCCAGTACACTCATCAGTATCTTAGACACTGTTACGGGCAAAGAGTTAACCTTACCTGAACTCCCCGCTGGCGACCTGCGTAGCGTCAACTTCTCTAAAGATGAACAGACTCTGTCATTTTATATTAACTCAGACATCTCTCCTTCTAACCTCTTCGTCTGGAAAATGGACAGTGGCTCTGCCAAACAACTCACTCAGGCTTTAAACCCTCAGATTAACCCCAAAGACTTAGTGGCAAGTGAAGTGGTTCGCTTTAAGAGTTTTGATGGCTTAGAGATCCCAGGATTGCTGTTTAAACCTAAAGGTGCGAGCGCTGAAAATAGGAAACCAGCGGTTGTCTTTGTCCATGGGGGACCAGGAGGTCAGAGTCGCACAGGCTACAGTGCTATGCGCCAACACCTGATCAATCATGGCTATGCTGTTTTTGCTGTCAATAACAGAGGCAGCTCTGGCTACGGTAAAACATTCTTCCATTTAGATGATAAAAATCACGGTGAGAATGACCTACAAGACATCATCTACGGGAAAAACTACCTGCAGACACTAGATTGGATAGACGCAGATAAGATAGGCATCATGGGCGGCAGCTACGGCGGTTATATGACCGCAGCAGCACTCGTATTTGAACCTGAAGAGTTTGAAGTCGGCATCGACATCTTCGGGGTCACTAACTGGGTGCGTACCTTAAACTCAATTCCACCTTGGTGGGAATCATTTAAACAAGCCTTGTATGATGAGATGGGCGATCCTGCAACAGATGCAGAACGTCATAGAGCTATCTCTCCACTCTTCCATGCTCAAAATATCGTTAAACCACTGATGGTTATTCAGGGTGCCAACGACCCTAGGGTACTTAAGATTGAAAGTGATGAGCTGGTAGAGAAAGTGAAGCAAAATGGTGTGCCAGTAGAGTATGTCGTCTTTGATGATGAAGGGCACGGTTTCCGTAAGAAAAATAACCGTATCACAGCATCAGAAGCCTATGTCGACTTCCTTGATACCTATCTTGATACACCAAAGAAAATAGCTACAAAGTAGTCAAGCTAGGTTAATCGATATAAAAAAGCTCAATCAAGGCCATTGGTCCTGATTGAGCTTATATCATTCGTTCAATGTGATTCTACGAACTAATCTTCTGGTAGCTCAGCGTTGTGGTAGACGTTCTGCACATCATCACAATCTTCAAGTGCGGCTAAGAACTTTTCAAACTGCTCAATCACTTCAGGATCATCAAGTTCAGTCATCGTCTGTGGAATGAAAGTGATCTCTTCCACTTCAAATTCAGCTTCAGGATCTGCTTCACTTAATGCCGTTTTAGTCTTGTAAAACTCGGTGTGTGGGGCATAAACACTGATCATGCCATCTTCAAGCTCAACGTCAGTCACATCAACATCAGCCATCATTAGCATCTCTAACACTTCATCTTCGTCTTCACCTTTGAAGACAAAAATAGCTTGATGCTCGAACATATGACCTACGGTACCAGGGCCGCCCAACTTAGCATCGTTCTTGACGAATGCTTGACGTACTTCAGTAAAGGTTCGCTTCACATTGTCAGTGAGGCAATCGACGATAACCATACAACCACCTGGACCGAAACCTTCATAACGGGCAGTCTCATAATCCTCACCACCACCGCCTCGAGCTTTCTCGATAGCACGTTCGATAACGTGAGCAGGAACTTGATCTTTCTTAGCTTTAGCAATCAAATGACGCAGTGAAAGGTTACCGTCAGGATCGAAACCACCACTCTTAGCGCAAACATAGATCTCTTTACCATAGCGAGAGTAAATTCTGGTCTTCTGTCCTGCCGTCTTGGCCATAGATTCTTTCTTGTTCTGGTATGCTCTTCCCATCTCACTCTTTCTCATTAAGACTAAAAAATTGACTGCAATATTAGCAGCTTTATCAGCTTTTTTGCACACTAGCGTTTTTTAATTTAATAAAATTTGATTTTGCTTCATAAAATCTCATATTCATGTGACTTTTCGCTATAGCCCAGTGGTGATACACTGAATTTTTATGCCTTAGGGGAAGATATGAAGTGGAGTGATTTGTCGTTTAAACAACTCAGCCTTGATGAGCTATACGACGTATTAAAACTGAGAGTAGACGTTTTTATTGTCGAACAGAATTGTCCCTACCCAGAGCTAGACGACAAAGATAGACATCCCGACACTCGCCACCTTATTGGTCGAGATCCGCTGGGCAAAATCGTCGCTTATGCACGCGTACTTGCCCCAGGTGTCAGTTATCCAGATTCGAGTATCGGCCGCGTCCTCGTAGCCGAAAAGGCCAGAGGTGGCGGAAGTGCTAAATCTTTAATGAATCAAGCAATCGCTTTAGCAAACAAACACTGGCCCGAGAACAATATTCAACTTGGAGGGCAGGAATACCTTAAAGCCTTCTATCAAAAATTAGGGTTCGAACCCGTCTCAGATGTCTATTTAGAAGATGGGATCCCACATCTCGACATGCTGTACCAACGAACATAAACAGAGAAGGAGTCTAGCGGATTCCTTATTCTTACCCGCCACTTCCTTCTGTAGATCAGAATTATACCAATCAGTATAAAGATTTGATCGCTCAGCGAGAGTTTAGCGGTCCTGAGGCAAGGCAACGAGTGAAGAGCATAGTTATTCTACGGTTAAGCTCGTTAACACAGCATCAGAACCGCTAAAACTCGCCTGTAAGGAGTGTTTTTGGCTGCCTAGTTCTGCGTTGAATGAACTCATAAGGGAACAACCATTATGTCATCCATTCGCCTTGAATTAGTTTGCCAAAAAACACTCTGAGTAGATCAACTTCTTATACTGATTGGTATTAGCTACGATCGCCATCTATTACGAAAGTTTCCTCATGTTCGTTCAGTCAAAACGAAAAAAGCCCGTTGCGTTAGCAACGGGCTTTATCGCTTCTCTTTCGAGAATAAATAGGCGCCTGTCATGGCCAGCTACGTTAAAGCTTCGCACTCATAAGCACATCGCTATCGCAATATTCGCCCTACTCTTTATTATCCCCGAAGGGGACACATGGGGGCGAAAAAGTTGCGCTGTGGATGCGCAGCATTCAGCTGCTTTGTAGCGAGAAGTGACGAAGTCGCTGAACTGGGGAGCCCGCTTAGCGGCGGGTCGACATCGAGGTAGGCATTGCACGTACGTGCTTAAGTGGATAAG
>NZ_VKGK01000033.1 GCF_007197645.1 Shewanella hanedai | reverse complement strand
TAATGTCAAAAGCTTGAGATACTTGCATAAAAAAATCCGAGACCTAGAGGTAGGACTCGGATTCTGAAGCATCTAGAAGATCAGTCAACCGATCGATTTATCACTAAATGATCGGCATTAGGGCTTATTTGTGCCTCCTTTTTTATTGAATGACATTAGTTAAGCGCTACGATATGGAGCAAATATTTCCAACAACCAATCGATAAAGACTTGAGCTTTCAATGGCATATTTTTTGATTTTGGTGTGATGACATAATAAGTATAGGGGCTGGTAAAGCCTGCATCAAAGGGGATAACGAGACTGCCGTCAGCAAGTTGTTGTTCAATAAAAAAGCGTGGAATTAACGCAAGCCCCATTCCACTTGCCGCTGCCTGACTCAGCATATAGAAATGCTCCATGCCGAACTTTTTTTCCGTGGTTAAATGTAGGCCAACTTTCTCTGCCCAGTAAGGCCAGAGTTCTGGACGTGTAGTGTGTTTTAGTAACGTCATTTTGTTAATGTCGTCTAAACAATTAAGTTCTTTAAGCAGCTGTGGTGCACTGACCAGACAGAGGTCTTCATCCATTAACTTAATGAAACTAACATCTTTAGGAGGTTGAGTTGCACTTCTAATGGCAATATCACAACGCTCTTGTTCAAAATTAACCGTAAAATCTCCGATTGAAAGATCCACGTACAAGTGAGGGTAACGTTGTTTAAACTCCTCCATACGGGGAATAAGCCAGTTTATGGTTAGACTAGGCAAGACATTTATCGCTAAGGTTTGTGATTGCATCTGATGTGACTTTATCTCATCTGTCGCAGTCTTGATTGTTTTCAGTGCTGCCTGTATCTGCGGTAAGTAACGTTTGGCATCATCGGTGAGTACAAGTTTGCGGTGTTGACGAAGGAAAAGAGCCACGCCTAAATATGTCTCTAGTCCTTTTATCTGTTTGCTCACAGCGCCATGAGTAACAAAAAGCTCATCTGCAGCATGAGAAAAACTTAAATGTCTTGAGGCCGATTCAAAAGCCAGTAGTGCATTTAAAGGGGGAAACTCAGTGTGCATTTATTATTTCCAAATCATAGTGGCTTAGTGTGAGTTTTTTTCACATTACAAAGACGATAACTCCTTTGCGATTATTCTGCAAATCACGTCTAATAGCCGAATTATCAATACTTATTTAGAGACATACTTTTTATGGGCATAGAGCTGAGCTATGAACTTATCGCCATATTGTTTACCGTCGCGGTCATTGCTGGTTTTATCGATTCAATTGCCGGCGGCGGTGGACTGTTGACGATTCCTGCATTGATGTGGGCTGGCTTACCTCCGACAGTTGCGCTGGCGACTAATAAGCTTCAATCCTGCGGTGGCAGTTTTTTTGCTAGTCTCTATTTTGTGCGTAAAGGCATGGTGAAGCTCAACGATATGAAATTGGCCATACTTTGTGCATTTATCGGCTCAGCCATAGGTACCATCGCAGTACAACAGGTTGATACTGCCTTTTTGGAGGTATTACTGCCATTTCTAATGTTGGGTATTGGTGGCTATTTTTTGTTTTCCAAAAAGATAAGTGAAGATGACAGGCACCAAGTGCTTACGCCTGGTTTGTTTGCACTGACAGCAGCCCTTGCTGTTGGACTTTACGACGGTTTTTTTGGTCCCGGTACAGGCAGCTTTTTTGCCTTAGCTTTTGTGTCATTAGCAGGTTACGGTTTAGCCAAGGCAACGGCCCATGCAAAGGTATTGAACTTTTCCACTAACATCGCTTCGCTCATCTTTTTTGCTATCGGTGGCAAGGTCTTCTGGCTTTTGGGTGGGATCATGTTAGTGGGGCAAGCAATAGGGGCAACATTGGGTTCACGCATGGTATTGACTAAAGGCACCAAAATTATCAAGCCGCTAGTGGTGACGATGTCGTTGATCATGAGTGTTAAGTTACTTTCAACTCAATATGATTTATTTGCGTGGGTTTAAGTGTAATCAGCATTCGATTGTAGGCTGATTACACTATTATGTGTACATTCCACATAATAGTTTTACTCTAATCTAAATTGTACAGCTTCTTTCCCCCAATCTGAAAGTAATGTATCTCTTATTCTACTACTGTCTCCTTCAGTGCTGCATCCCCAAAGCCTTGCGCAGCTGTTTCCAGCAATATTAGAACCTGTACCACTTTCAGTGTCAGGCCTTAAATTATTCAGGCGCGCTATTTCAGCGTCAAAATAGGCTTGATATTCAGGAGCTGAAACGGTAATAACTTCCATTTCTCCTTTTGGGCTGTTGAGGTCCCCAACTTTGAATTTCGAAGTGCTTAAATCGTTCTCTATCAATGAATACAGTTTTGTTAATTGAAAAGTGTTTTTCTTGCTTGATGCAAACAATTTGCGAGCGAATGTTTTTGCTTGGTAATTATCTTGCTCATATGCGCTACTTAGCAAGTGATCAGCTTTTTTATCATTCTTCAATCCAAATTCATCACTTAGATATGCTTTTCCTAAAACCAAACTAGCGGGAGGAAAATCAAATTTTGAAGCTTTTTCTAGATAATTTATTCCTTTATCTATGTCTTTATATTCCGTGTCTTGTAAATACATAACTCCAGCTTTATATTGTGCCGTAACTATCCCGAATTTTGCTGCCCGTCTGAACCACTTTAGTGCTTGTTTGTTGTCCTTTTTTGTTCCGTAGCCAGTATAATAAAGTTCTCCTAAGGTTGCCATTGCTTCAGAATGTCCCCTCTTAGTAAGAATTTTATAAGCTTTAAAATACTCTTTACATTGGGCTGTATCGCAGGCCTCAAGATTATTCGATGCTAAGATTTGTGGTGAGAATAGAGATAAATTCAATAATACGGCAGAGCAGATGAGTTTTTTCATGTAAAAGTCCTTTTATGTAAATTTAATTGCATCCCTAAGCTTTTTTAACATGTATCTAACGTTGTTACAAACAGTTATTGGTAGTAGTTGCGTATTAACTAATTAAGAGGGTGCTTTGGATATATGATTGTCTCAATTTATACTCTAGAGTAGTATTTTGGCAGACTGAGTAAACAGTTAGGAGCAACACTTTCATTGAGGCATGGACTTTTTAGCGTGCGGATTATTAAGGTGGAACATATCTATAAACTGTAGATTGATGCAGGAAAAAGTGATTTGTATTTAGTTATGTGTTTAAGCTGACTTGCAAGTTGATTTTCAACGTGTTTCATTAGGTTAAGCATTTTAAATTGAAACCGACGGTGTAGGAGGAGCTTGAATGTCCTGAGGGATTACGTGTATATAGCTCAGTAATCAATATCAGAGTGGTGAAGGTTCCTAGCTAATAAGCTTAAGTACCAAGTCATACTATTTCTCTAAATTTAATAGATATTTAACGCTATCTATATGGAAAATAAACTGTAAGCCTTAATGACTTCCTCCGTGATTACGGCAGTAGCATCACATATTTTGGTTTCATCTTGAACATAGTTAATGCGTAGGCATTGGTGAGCATGTTACCACTTTCCCTCAGATTGGTCTTTCTAACCAAAGAGGAAATAATCTCCTGAAACGATCAATAAATCTCTTGCTTTTAATTGTTCGTACAATTCCATCGTCGAGTTAGGAATCTCATCAAACCAAAGCCTGAGGAAGATGGCTTTGGTTTGTGAATTTTAAAGTGGATATCATTTATAAATTTTGAAGGATCCCTCTCCAAGAGGAGTGCTGATAATCCCGTACAAGTTGGTCAGCGGTTGAGTAACCTCTTTGTTGGATATTACAACGCCGAAGCGCACGTCTGGAAGTCTTAGTCTAGAGAAGCTAACGCACGGTGGTGTTACTGTTTCAAAATGGAATGCTTGCTTTAAAAGTCATATTAGGGAAGAGAGCGCTATAAACATTATCGATGGTAAGGTGTACTCTTTGGACTGAGTAATTTTATTGAGTTTTAAGCTTACTATTTGATTATTACTTTTCTTGTAGGAGGGAGAAAAAGATAGCAACCATTGAGTCATCGGCAACCAGTTGTTCAAAACCACATGATAGTGAAACATACGGTTATCCAACAGTCTGATATCGTCGATAAGAAGTAATGGTGCCAACTTTCAGAGCCGTATCACTGCAGCTTATGTCTTCAAGCGCTAGTTTCTATAGGATTTTGTTATGGCTTCTATCTAAGGCTACGGTTTTGGCTGGATCTTAATTATAACAAATGGATAAATAATTTAAATTACACCGTTTTCCCTTTGAATTTTATGGAGAAGCACACTTAAAGTTATACATATGAGGTATGTTTGTGAACTAACAGCGATGCAAGCTGAATTTAAAGTAGAAAGCATTAAACAAGCTGATTTTAAAAATAAAAAAACCGTTTATACTATCCCGCTTTACGATCACGAGTTTGATGTTCATCAGTTTCATGATGAATAATGATAGATATGTTTAAATACACACCTCGAATAGACTACCCCTTATTGCTTGCTATTTCATTGTTAATACTACTGGGTTCACTAACTGTATGGAGCGCCAGTGGCTACAGTGAATCGATATTGGAGCGACATCTTGTACGAGCCTCTATAGCAATTGGATCAATTGTTGTCATGTCTGTTGTCTCACCTCTAAGTTATCAACGAGCAACCCCATATCTATATGCTTTAGCGGTAACTCTGCTGCTAGGTGTCATTTTTGCTGGAGATAGTACTAACGGGTCTCAACGCTGGTTGGTTATTGGTCCGATTCGCTTCCAACCCTCTGAGTTAGTAAAAGTCGCTATCCCCTTGATGGTTGCGTGGATTTTAGTTGCTGAAGCTGGACGTCCAAATGTTAAAAAAATCATCATCTGTTTACTGGTTACTTCAGTTCCTGCAGGATTGATATTTATTCAGCCTGATCTAGATGGTGCAATATTTGCTGTTATCTATGCTCTATTTGTTTTGTATTTTGCAGGAATGAGCTGGAGAATTATTGGGTCGTTTATTGGTGGAGTGGCGCTCACTGTTCCGATTTTGTGGTTTTTTGTTATGGAGGCCTATCAAAAAAAGCGTGTTACACAGTTTCTTGATCCTGAGTCCGATCCTCTTGGCGCTGGTTATCAAATAATTCAATCCTTGATCGCAATTGGTTCTGGAGGAATGCATGGAAAAGGTTGGACTAATGCGACACAGGGGCAACTAGGTTTCATTCCGGAAAGTCACACCGACTTTATTTTCTCGACCTATGCAGAGCAGTGGGGATTTATCGGATGTGTACTCTTACTTGGTCTTTATTTGTTTATTACAGGGAGAGTCATTTGGCTAGCCTACCAGTGTAAAACGCCATTTAATCGTTTAGTCAGTGCGACTTTTGCGCTAAGTTTCTTCTTATATGCATTTATTAATATGGGAATGGTAACGGGACTACTGCCTGTAATGGGCAGTCCATTACCTTTCTTTAGTTATGGTGGAACAGCCATGATCACTCAAGGAATTTGTTTCGGCATCATTATGTCTCTTTGTTTACAAAAACCTTTTAAATCTTAGCAATAATTTTATGATCAATTTCTTCCTTGGTATTCGTTAAGCTAACTGAATACCAAGGCAGATAGAGTGCTACCAACTTGATAGGATACTTAACACTTGTTATGGAGCAAGTTAGCCATTGGCGTAAGCCTTAATTTAGCTTGAAATGAAAGTAGCATAGCCAGTCCCGGCGCTTTTCTCTCAACCTTCACTTCCCCTTGTTGTGCCATTACCAGTTCATTGACTAAGGCTAAGCCTATGCCTGTACCTTGGGTCGTTCGGGTTAGTTCATTGCCGCCACGGTAAAATAACTCAAAAATCTTACTTTGTTGCTCTACGGTTATTCCTTCACCATAATCGCGTATTTCAAGTTGCACCATCTGCTTATTCTTGGGGTGATAGCGAAAGGTAAAATCAATTTTTTGTCTACTGGCATCATTAATTTTCTGCTGGTCAAAAAATTTAACCGTATTATCGGTAATATTGATGATCACCTGAGCAAAAGCATCTTGCTCAACCAGCAACAACACTTTCTCGGGATCCGCTATCTCCATGATCATGTTTTGTACAAAGCTATTCTTATCAATGATTGTCGAGGTTTTTGAGCGGATAATATCTTGTAAAATGGTCAGTTGAGTATATTCTGGTTGAACATTTTGCTGCTGATTATTCAGGGCCGATAGCTGCAAAATGTTATTGATTAAGCGCGTCAGTCGCTCACTCTCACCGTAGATAAATTGGTAATAGTCTTGCTGATGAGCGGTTGATATGACCGTTCCCTCTTTGAGCATTTCTGCATACATGCGAATTGACGTCAGCGGGGTCTTTAGTTCATGACTCACCGAGGAAACAAAATTAAGCCTTTGTTCGGCTAATGCCAGTTGTTTCACCCCTAAGCGATAAAAGCCATAACAAGCGGCCAATATCGTTATCATTAATAGCATAATAAAAACGCTGCTATACATCATCACTGATGTCATCGGTAAGGTGCTGGTAGAAAGCGAGACTGAATAACCACTATAAGGCCAGCGCAGCCTGCTGCTGTAAATAGCTTGTTGTTGAAGCTGTCTGTCTAACTGCAGTGGCTGGCTGACCTGTACCTGACCGTCAGCTGAGTTTTCATAGAAAAAGTATGCTATTTGGTGCGTATAATTGACCTCTTCTAACGTCAGTAATGTCGGGCTAGCAAAGCGACTTTGTTGCAGTAATTCAGTGAACAGTTGAGATAGGTGAGGTCGGCGATCGACCACGTACCCCTGGATACGGTTTTGCTGTGCTACGGATACAACACGATAGAAAATAAGATAATCAGCCACATCAAACGTCACATTAAACAGCTGTTTGTCTACTTTAAGTCCTTGGCGGAGCATTGTTTGTATTTCGTTAGATTGGGACACGATCTGATAGATGTTCAGTGCCGCACTTTTGCGCATGATTAATTCAGTATCTGGCTTTTGACTCAGGTCTGGCTTTAGCTCTGGAGTAGGCGCCTGCTGGTTAGCTCGGTCTTTATCAGCGCTGGCTCGCTCATCAGCCGATAAGGGATTGGGCCAGACTGGACTGTTAAATTGACCTTCACTGTCATACTGAAAGTAGCCAATTAGCCCCTTGATGGCTAGCCAACTGATTGGCTGGGCAGTCTCTAATTGAGATAGGGGGGAAAGCACTCGCTGCGACTGCCTGGTGATCGGATTAAAAACCTGCTGATAGTAGTCAAATGCCTCCACCGGTAGCGTGTTCGTCAGCATCCTTCTTTTAAATAAAATCCGATTGGTGATCTCAATCAGGCTGCTTGCTTCAACTTGGTACTGGTTGAGGTTATTTTTTTCCAGCTGCTGATACCCTAGGTACATTAGCGCCCCAAAGGGGACTAATAATATCATTAAAAATCCGCTGGCAACATGGCGTAATCGGCGCAAACGCTGGGCATAGTTAACAATAGGTTTATCTGAAAATAGCATCTTAGACCACATAAAGCTGATAGCCCTCACCGCGATGCGTGACTAAGTGTGTGGGTAATTTAGGATTTATCTCTATTTTTTTTCGAATTTTTGCCATATGTATATCAACGGTACGGGTATCGATATCCTTGGCTTCTTTATAGCCCCACACTTCCCTGAGTAACTCATTTCGAGAAATGGGCTTCTGCTCACGCTGAAGATAGGCCAATATTTCCACTTCCCGGCGAGTATATTTCATACTCTTGTGGTAAGAGGTGCCCATTAAGGTGCGCGTACAAATTGACACTTGCGGGCTCAATACGAGGGTGTTATCGGCGCCCGTCCTGCCTGAGCGCCTGACCAACGCATTGACGCGCAATACCAGCTCAGAGGTTGAAAAGGGTTTGGCAACATAGTCATCAGCCCCTAAGGTCAGGCCGTTAATAATATCTTCTTCTGCATTCTTGGCCGTCAACATCATAATGGGCTGAGTAAGAGAGTATTGCCTCAGCGTATTACAGATCTCAAACCCATTTATAGAAGGCAACATGACATCCAGGATAATACAGGCATATTGCCCAGCCAATGCCCGCGACAAGCCCAGCTGACCGTCAGTTTCACTGTCAACCTCATACCCGTGGAATATAAATAGATCCGTAAGACCCCTTAAAATAGCAGGTTCATCTTCTACGATGAGCAGTTTAGGTTTGATACTCACGCTTTTCCCTTATTGATAATGTGCTGCTGTCATGGAGACAGATCCTGAGGCTATCCCCTTACTGTGTAAAATACAGGATATTTGTAAATAAAAATGCAAACTTTTGTAAAAACTTGCCCGTTGAATGTTTACATTACCTGTCTGTTTTAGCACCACACATATTTCTATATTAGTCACAAGCGCTAAGCGCAACTCACTATAGGGATACTGATGATGGCTAACGACATAAAAACACTCATATTACTGATTCTGCTCCTCCTCTCCACAGACGCCATTGCCGCTCCTGCCGACATCAAGCGGGTGGCTGATGTTCAATATGGTCAGGATACCGATCAGACGTTAGATGTTTATATGCCCACAAGGGCAAAAAATGCGCCTGTGATATTCATGATCCATGGCGGCGCGTGGAGTGGCGGCGATAAGGCCAGTAAAGCGGAGTTTGAAAATAAGGTGGCTCATTGGGTGAAACGAGGCTTCATTTTTATTTCTACCAATTACCGAACCCTGCCCAAAATCAGGCCGATAGAACAAGCCAAAGATATCGAAGCGGCGTTACTTTTTGCCCAGCGAAACATTAGCCAGTGGGGAGGGGCAGCAGATAAATTTATCCTCATGGGACACTCCTCAGGCGCCCATTTAGTGTCGCTACTGTCCTCGCAGTACACGACGGCCGTCGCCAATGGAATAACCCCCTGGTTAGGCACAATATCGCTTGATATCTCAGGCTATAACATCGTCAAAATTCTCACCGCCTCGACACCGTCTGCATTTTACTTAGAAAAGTTTGGTGACAACCCGGATTATTGGCAAGCAGCCTCTCCCTTCTATGCATTGGATAATAAAATACCGCCATTTTTAGCCATCTGCTCACTGCGCAGTGATACCGCCTGTGAGCAGGCAACACATTTCACTCAAAAAGCGCAACGCCTTGGCGCCTACGCACAAGTGCTCGCCGTAGACTTATCCCATGGAGAGATAAACTCTCAACTAGGTAAAAACTCTTGTTATACCAGTTATGTGGATGACTTTATCAAAACACTAAGCCCGAGTATGCCGTTAATGTTCACAGGCCAAGGTGTTCGCATGAAGGCTAATTGTGCCAGCAATCAGGTTGCGCCGAGCTTGGCGAGTACTGGTTCTGCCGCAAGGGTTCTAGATTAGCCACGATCAGCAAAGACATCACCATTTTTACCAAGCTGAAAACACCTACCTAAAAGATGAATCGAGTAGATTATGGATATCGTTCGACCAAATAAGAAACCTAAGTTAACCAGAACAACTCAGTTAATAGCTATCTTAGTGGTTGTTACATTGGGTTTATTTTTCTTGTTTAACACAAGTCGTGCCTCATTTCTGGCAAGTAGAGACAGCTTTTTAATCGGTACTGTGCAGCGAGGAGATTTGAATATTTCAGTGCGTGGCACGGGTGTATTGGCACCGGAAGATATCCGCTGGATAGCCACTAATGTTCCAGGTCGAATCGAGCGTGTGCTGAGAAAAGCTGGTGCTATCGTTAAAAAAGGCGACTTACTGCTGGCGCTAAGCAATCCACAATTGCAACAAGCGTTAACTGAATCTCAGTGGGAACTTAAGGCATTAGCAGCACAAACACAGGCGCAGAAAGTCTCCTTAGAGTCTGATCTTTTAGATCAGGAAATCGCGGTGATCAATGAAAAACTCAATCTCGACAAAGCTCAATTAACCTTAGATGCACTGAGTAAGCTGCTAGCACAAGATATAGACGTCATTTCAAAAATCGCCTATGAAGAGGTCAAAATTGATGTGATGCAATTTAGGCAGCGGTGGCAACTTCAACAACAACGATTAGATAAAAGACGGCAAAACTTACACGCACAAGTTGACGCCAGTGAAGCCAGACTCAACATTATGCGCAAAAGCGTGCAGCGAATTGAGCAGCAAGTAGACAGCTTGAACGTCAGAGCAACCATGGACAGCATCGTGCAGGAGATGCCCATGGAATTAGGTCAACAAGTCAGCGCAGGCACTAACTTAGCGATGCTGGCGAGAAGCGATCGCTATATTGCCGAACTTAGGATCCCCGAGAAACAAATTAAGGACGTGATCATTGGCCAAAAGGTCACCTTAGATACCCGCAGCAGTAAAATCGCTGGGGTAGTGCAACGCATTGACCCCGCCGTGATTAACAGCTCAGTGCAAGTTGATGTCCAGCTGCTTGGCTCGCTCCCTAAAGAAGTGCGTCCTGAACTCACCGTCGATGGTGTCATTGAAATTGCCACAATAGGTGACACCTTATTTGTTAAGCGCCCTATGTTCGTCAATGGCTTCAATCAAGCAAGCATTTACCTTATCGATCATGAAGGCAGCTATGCCAATAAACTCCCAGTGAAATTTGGCCATATGTCCAGTCAATATATCCAAATTGAACAGGGCCTGAAGGAAGGCGATAGTATCATAGTGTCAGACAGTTCGAGCTGGGAAACACATCCACAAATTCGGATCACCAATTAACATCGCCAAGGAGCATTGAATGGAAACTAGCAGCAAAAATAGAGCCGTCACGAACCTGGAAAAACCCGCGGTATTAGTGGAGCTAAAAGACCTTAACAAGGTATTTGTTACCGACGAAGTCGAAACCAAAGCCCTCAACAATATCAATCTAAGCATTGTTGCCGGAGAATACCTGGCGATTACCGGGCCGTCGGGCTGTGGTAAATCCACGCTACTTTCTTTGCTCGGTTTGCTCGATACGCCATCAAGTGGGCAGTATCAACTGGCTGGACACCATACTGCCAGTATTGATAAGGATGAAAGGGCCAGGATAAGGAATAAAGAGATTGGGTTTATCTTCCAATCATTTAATTTGATCAGTGACTTAACGGTGGCAGAAAATATTGCGCTGCCGTTGACCTATAGAACAGATCTCAGTCACCGCCAGCGTCAGCAAATGGTGCTTGCATCACTTGAAAAAGTCGATTTGACTCATCGTGCTGGCCACTATCCCTCACAGCTCTCCGGTGGACAACAGCAGCGGGTTGCCGTTGCGCGTGCGATAGCTGGCAAACCCGCCATTATCCTTGCCGATGAGCCAACAGGGAATCTCGACTCTAACAATGCCGAGGCGGTAATGACACTGCTTGATGAATTACATCACGATGGTGCCACCATCTGCATGGTGACACATGATCTTGCTTCTGCTGCTCGCAGCCAGCGAATAATCAAAGTCTTTGATGGGCAACTGATCGCTGATAAGCCGACCTCGGATAACGCCACCATCAATTCAACCCTCATTGAAACGTCTGCCGTCGCTGTATAGCGATTGCCGCATAACTATTGCGATATAACTAAGGTAAAGGAAAACCTATGTCTTTAGGGATTGATATTACATACGCTGCCAGGCTGTTACTGAAAAAGCCCGTATTTACACTGACCTCGGTACTGATTGTCGCCATCGGTTTGGGGTTGACCCTGTATACCTACTCGTTACTCAGCCAGTTGATCTTTACACCGCTGACCCTCAACAGTGATACCCCGCTCATTGCCATTGAAGGTGAATTTAATGATGCCCATGGCAGAGGACAAGGTGCAGATCCCTACCATTTAAATCAGATAAAAGCAGAGTCAGAGCTGCTACAAGGGATGAGTCTGTACCTTTCTATTGTCAGAACAATAAGCGGCGTAAGCCTGGAGGTTGGCTCAAGAAAAGTTCACCTCACTTATGGTGAATGGGATTTTTTTGAAGTGGCCGGCGTGCAGCCGATATTAGGGCGAGGTTTTAACCCACAAGATTCTGATAGCGGCGCAGAACCTGTCATTGTACTCAGCCACGACATCTGGCAAAGCCTATTTTCGGGCAACTACGATATTATCGGCACGATGGTACAGGTCGAGGCTATGTCTAAACGTGTCATCGGAGTCATGCCAGAAGGATTTGCCTTTCCCGCCATTGCCCAAATCTGGCTGCCTTTTCCCGCAGACAGAGTTAACGCTACCCAAGCCTCAAACGACAATGAGCGAAGGGCGTTTGGACGTTTAAAACCGGACGTCTCCTTGGTGCAGTTTCAGCAGGAGGCGCGGGGTATATTACATCGACATTTTCAAGCGCTAACGCAAGAGTTTTCCTGGCGTGCGGCGTCCCCAGGGGGATACATAAGAGCCTTTCCTTATAAGCTCACCAATGAAGCGGTAAATCATCATTATTCCGTTTTTGTTGCCATGTTCATTGTCGTACTGCTTATTTTACTGTTGACCTGTATTAACCTGGGAAATTTACTCTTGGCCCGTGTCAATGAACGCATAAAAGAGGTCGCGATACGTATCGCCTTGGGGATCCCGAGAAAGCGCTTGGTGCTGCAAATGCTATGGGAAAGTATCTTTATCTGTTGTCTGGGCGGCTTCGTGGCATTTTTTCTCGCCAGTTGGAGCGTTGATGCAACCAATAGCGCATTTGATCAGATTTTTGCTGTCAATGGAGAGCGACCTTTTTGGTGGCAACTGAGTTTAGCCGCAGACGCGATGATCGTGCTACTGATCGCCTTGCTCTTTATGGTGTTGCTAACCGGTTTGCTCCCTGCCTGGCGCGCACTGTCGGCAGACTTTAACGCTGTTTTGAGAGACGGTACCCGTGGCGCTTTGGGACAAAAGGCAGGGCGAGCCAATAAAGCACTGGTTGTAACAGAGATCACCTTATCCTGTGTGGTATTAGTGGTTGCCACTATGCTGCTCTGTAGCAGCTATTCGGCACAAAAAGCCGATTATGGGGTCGATACAGACAACAGAATTACCGCCGCGGTAAGATTGTCCTGGGGGAGTTACCCTTGGAATGACGGCGCGCCTGAGGCCAGAAAAAAGCGCAATGATTTTTACTATCGCTTAAAAGATGAATTACAGCAGCGACCCAATATTCATAGTCTGGCCTATTTCAGCAGTTTGCCCGGCACGGGAGGCGGCAGTTCTCATTTTGAAATTCAGGGCAAAGCAGCAGCTGTATTTAACGAAAACCCAATGTGGAATTTTGAAGTTGTCAGTCGTGATGCCTGGCGTACCGTTGGGATGAAAATAATAGAAGGCCGCGATTTTACTCTCAGTGACTTAGGCGGCGACCTCGCGAACACTGAGTCCCCTGTTATTATCAATGCCGCCATGGCCAGAGACCTATTCCCCAATGGCGATGCCATTGGTCAGCGCGTCCGCACTATTGATGGTGAAGGCTTTCAAACAGAGTGGCGAAGCATCATCGGTATTGTGTCTGACAGTGTGCATGGCTCAACCATGGCATCGACCAGTGCTCAGCATACCGGTTATGGCATGATGGATAGGCATCGTTGGGGCGTCAATATTGTCATTCACTATTCAGGTACTCAGTCTCAGGCTGAAACTGCACTCATACAAGCCATCAAAAGCATGGACGCAGACGTCACTATCTATCATCTGCAGAGCTATGACAATTTGATTGCGCAACCCATGTTATTGGTCAACGCCGTTAACAACATCTTTTTATGGTGTGGTCTGGTAGCCTTAGTGCTCGCTGCCAGTGGTATTTATGCCGTTGCTGCTAATAGTATTGCTCTGCGAAGTCAGGAAATTGCAACTCGGCGTGCACTGGGTGCTAGTAATAGCCAAGTCATAAAGCTGTTCTTGGGGCAAGCAGGTATACAGCTGATTGTGGGTCTAACTCTGGGGATATCACTGTCGCTTTGTCTGGTGAGTCAGCTCACTGAATCTATGGTGATAGCGAGTAGTAGCTATATGATTGGGCTTGTGGGCATACCTATATTCATCATAGCTATGGTCTTAATCGCCACTTATATCCCAAGCAATAAAATTATTAAGCAGGAGCCTAGTGAAGGGCTACGGCAACTTTAAAGTCATTAAGGTGGCGATATAGTTTTGCTTATCTAAGTTCAAATTTATGCCCAGTCTATGTTGCACTTATTATTGTTTAGTGGAGCCTCTATCATGCTAGCTCATAGGACGTTCACAATGACCAGTTTTAATCGGGGTTAAATGTGGTATCAAAAGATGATCTCATTACTTTCTTTAAAAGTGATTATCCTCAAGCAGACTTTTCATAGAAGAAGTCTGCGATAGCACGGCGTCAGTTAGAAGGAAAATTATTTAGCAAGGTTTAAGGCTGGTGGACTGGAGCGAATTCAGTGCTAATGGCGATGTCACTCTGTATTTGTTGCAGTGTAATTAGGGTCTGAGTAAAATTTATCAGAATAGGGCAGATTGTTCGGCTCAAAGAAGGATTTTTGGATAAATTAAGATACTTTTTATAATCAACATTAGGTCAATTAGAGCTAACGTTCTAACCAGTTTTTGTCCAAAAATGAGTTAGCTACTCGAAGAACCTAAATGTGATCACATCACTTTAAGTAAAATCGAAGAGATAAATAATCAGGTGTAGATGCGGGTGAGGGCGTTGGTGGCATGGATGCCACCGTCGAGCTTACAGGGATTGTATTTGCAGCGTCCCTCAGAAGTATCTGCACATCAGCCTGCTGCAAGCAATAAACACCAATTTAGGTATGATATTAGTTCAATTGCCCAAGTACCAATCCAGCCCAATGAAATCAATTCCGGAAAAGGTATTTAAAATTTGCGATCATGCAAGTCAGCACGTTTTTGTCCAAAAATACGTTTGGCTAACCCATTTAAACTCTAATCGAAGAGAGAACTTTCTCGAAATCATAACAGGTGTAAATACGGCTGTGACCGTCCGTGACTGGGCCTAAAATGTTCCATACATTTTATGGCATTTCCACCATCCATGGCGGTCAGATGTCACGGCCGAACTTACATGGATGTACTTGCAGTGTGTCACAGAAGTGTTTGCACTTCTGCCTGCTGTAGGCAATTGATAACAATGAAGTAGCGCTTTACCAGAAAATACTCAAATATAAAGTTAGTCTAATGAACCCAACTCAAAAGAGACTTCAGTAACTTGTTATCCGACAAGTAAGCTGATTAGGTCTCAGCGTAAGCCTTAATCACTTCATCTGCGATAATTGCGATACCATCACGCATCTTGGTTTCATCTTGCACATAGTTCATGCGCAGACATTGGTGAGCATGTTGCCATTTTTCCTCAGATTGCTCTTTCTGACCAAAGAAGAAATAATCTCCTGGAACGATCAATACCCCTCTTGCTTTTAATCGTTCATACAATTCCATCGTTGAGATAGGGAGCTCATCAAACCAAAGCCAGAGGAAGATGGCACCTTCAGGTTTGTGAATTTTAAAGCGGTCATCGCTGATAGACTCTTGCAGTAAGCTCACTGCAAACTCAGCACGTTCGAGGTAGAAAGGTTTAATGACAGACTCGCTCAAGCGCAGTAAATCGCCAGAATCGATCATATGCTTGGCTATTGCTGGGCCAAATCCACCGGGAGCGAGACTGATAATTCCGTTCAAATTAGTCAGTGCTTGAGTGACTTCTTCATTGGCAATCACAATGCCACAGCGTACGCCAGGAAGCCCGAGTTTAGACAAACTCATGCACAGTATGGTGTTACTGTTCCAAAATGGAGTGACTTCTTCAAAGATAATATTAGGGAAGGGAGTGCCGTAGGCATTATCAATGATAAGGGGGATCCCTTTGGATCGAGCTAATTTATCAAGCTTGAAGATCTCTGTATCGGTCAGCACGTTCCCAGTAGGGTTGGTGGGTCTAGACACACAGATAGCCGCGATTGAATCATCGACCTCCAGTTGTTCAAAATCCACATGGTATTTAAACATGCGGTTATCCAACAATTCGATATCAGGCCTATATGAAACAAATATGTCATCATCCAAACCCGCATCACTGTAGCCTATGTATTCAGGCGCCAGTGGTAGAAGGATTTTCTTGTGGCTGCCATCTAATTGTTTCCCTGCCAACAAGTTAAATAAGTAGAAGAAGGCGCACTGGCTGCCGTTAGTTAGGCTAATGTTTTTCTCACTGATATCCCAACCATAAGTGTCACGTAACAGATCCGCTAATGCTGTTAAGAAGGTATTTTTACCTTGTGGTCCATCATAATTACCCAAGGCTGAAACCAATTCGCCATTTTCGAGCATTTCAGCAGTCGCCTTGTGAAAATAATCCTGCATTGCCGGAATTGCCGCGGGATTCCCCCCACCTAGCATAATGGCCCCTGGTGTGCGAAGACCCTCATTGAGATCATCCATTAAACGGGTAATACCGGAGTAACGATTAAATTTTTCACCAAACTTTGAAAACTGCATGAAAGCTGTACCTGAAAACGACAATTGCTAAGAGTGCCTGTAGTATCAATATTTAGCGAGAAACGCACCCATTTTCTCTCTTTTTAGGGAATATTTTTGTCTTTATTAAAGATATGTCAATAAATAGAAAAATAATTGTTCCACCGCATTCACTTAAATGCTGAAGGTAACTGACACACTTTGCTATAGATAAGGAAATCTGTCGTTAATAAGTTTTTCAAACTCGGACAATCTCATCTCTTACGCCCTCCAGTTATTCAGCGCAAGAAACGGGTGCGCATCAAAGTTTTGGATAAACGTCTGTTACTCACATTGATACGGAAGGACATAATGTCTCACCTTGGCCAATATGGTGTGACAATATAATCCGTTCAATATCATGATAAAAATGTCGAAGGTTTATATTTAAATATCACTGTCATAGGCTTAATGTGTTATTAATCAGTTATTTAATTCGATTTGTCGAATGGTAATCTTATCTAAACAATACTTAACCGTGTATTGATGTTAATTGTTTTACTTTAATTCAGTATGGCTAATATGCGCAAATTTTTAAAGTGGACTTATTGTCTGTGACTTACTGCAACTTAAGGGAGTAATAGGTCGTTTAGATCCCTATTGTGGCATTGGGAGCTTGACCGATATTGGTGAGATGTTAATAATCGCCTCGAAAATGGATATAACAATAACAGTCTAACCAAGTCTAACGAGAATAAATTAATGTCTACAACCCGAAATATCTTCACTTTAAGTAGCCTAACGCTTGCGATGGGATTGGCCTGTCCAGCTTTAGCTGATGACATCGAACGCGATCGCATTTTTGATATTGCTGAAGTGATTGTTGTTAAAGGCCAACATCTTCAAGCAAGTGAAATGTCCACCACTAAGTGGGTGATTGATGCTGAAGAGATCGCCGCATCAGGTGCACAAACATTCGATCAAGTGATCGAAAATGTACCAGGCGTATATGTACGAGTCGGTGGAGATTCAACCCCACGTGTTGATATTCGAGGTTTAAAAACTCGCCACATTACTTTTTTAATTAACGGCGTTCCTGCAAGTAGCACTGAAGATGGTCAGTTTGATCCAAGTGTTATTCCAACGAATCAAATTGCACAAGTTGAAGTCTCCGTGGGTCCTAGTTCAGTATTGTATGGTCCCGGCGGCAGTGCTGGCGTCATCAACATTATTACCAAACAAGGTGATGACTTATCATCACTGTCAGGTAAAGTTGAATCTGCAGCAGACAATACCCTCAATGCAGATATAAGTGCGGCGGGTTCTGGTGAAAACTGGCAAGGTATTATGAGTGTCACGCATCAAGAAACTGATGGCACGCCCATGTCAGATGATTTTGAAGATACACGTAATCAAATCGGTGACGTGCGTTTTAACTCGGACAGAAAACTAACTAACTATTATGCTCAAGGTAGTTACTTTATTAATGATTCAACTAAGCTGATGGCCAACTACACCCAACGTGATGGTGAGTGGGGGAAATCACCCACAGTTGATCGTAAAAAAGCCCCATCAAGAGTTGAAGATTATAATGAACAAAGTATGCAACTTGGCGCAGCACATGAAATAAATGAGCAGTATGCCGTTCGTGGTTTTGTTTACTATAACCAAACAGATATGGTTGAGAATTTCTATAACCATAAAATGAATAATTTAAATAGTATTGTCGAAAGCACTTCGACAGTCAGTGGCACTAACATTCAATTTATTAGTGAATTTGATTACGGTGCTGTGTTGACCACGTCTGTCATTGTGGAAAAACAAGATTGGTTCTCTCATACAAATAAACTTCGCAGTGTTAAAGCAGGGGGAGACGGATCGGGCTCAGGTGGTGGTCAAGGCGGATCCGGCGATATCGATGAAAGCATCGTTGTTTATACTGGTGCGGCAGAGTATCAATATCAAGACGAGGGTAAATATGGTTACAGCTTAGGTGCGGCTGTGCATAATTATGATCGTGATGTTAATAGTGAAACAGATGTTTCAGCACAAGCATCAGCATTTTATCAAGTCACAGACTCAAGCCGCATCCATACCGGTCTTGCACGAAAAGTACGTTACCCATCGATCAGTGATCTATACGCGGTTGATGGCGGTAATATAAACCTTAAAGCGGAAGTCGCTAATCAGTTTGAACTTGGTTTACTGCAAACTTTACCTTTCGATAGCCAATTAGACATCAGCAGTTATATTACTGAAGCTAATGATTACATTGCTAAAGATGACAACAACCAAGAGCAAAATATTGGTGACTATCGCTTTATGGGCGTCGATTTACAGTTAACTAATCGTTATTTTGATAGCCTAGGATTAACGTTTGCTTATAGTTATATCGATACTGAAGATCGTGTAACGAATGAACGTTTACAATATCGTCCTACTCATAACCTACGTTTACAAGCGAGCTATGATTTCTCATTTGGTCTAACGACACGTTTAAATGCGGAACGCATCATCGATCAAGTGAATGGCAAAGGGGTTCAATTAAACAACTACACATTAGTTGATTTCAGCGTGAGCCAGCAAATACTGCATGACAATTTAGAGCTCTATGTTAGAGCAACTAACTTGTTTGATGAGCTTTATTATCAAAGTGACTTTATGCCACAAGCCGGTCGCCAAGTATTTGTAGGCATTAACTGGCAACTATAGTGAATAGTTAGTAACTGCCTAGTAGATAAAAACAGCTATTCAAGATTTAACGCCTAAGCCCTTATTTGATAGTAAGGGCTTTTTTGTTGTCGTTTTATGTGAGGGTAGGACGGCACCTTGTGCCTGCGAGTTTGTTCGCAAGCTCACTGCTAGAGCGCTTTGCTGCGATAAGTTCAAAAGCTTTTACATTTTTTTTATTTATCTTGGTTCCTATTAGAAGGACCAATCGAAGAGATTGATAACCAGGTGGAGATGTGGCTAAGGGTATCGAAAACAGGGGTGTTTTCGTTAAGTGGCTACAGCGCCCTCAGAAATATCTGCACGTTCTGCCTGCTGCAAGCAATTAATACCAATAAAGGCATGGCAACCAACAATCCACATAAACACCAATTTCATCCAATGAAACCATAAGAAAGAGACTTGAAACTTGTTATCGGACAAGTCCCCAGTTTGTTATCCAATAAGTGACAATATTTTCATCTGGCTTCGCCTTTGTTCTTGTGAAAAAGCTTGAGTTTTCTTACTATAGAAAACTAGATTACCCACATACCCAATCTACTTGGAAGTACAGGATTCGGTGGGTATTTACTCATTTCTAAACGAGAATGCATGAAATTTATCCATACTTCGGATTGGCATATTGGCCGTCAACTTCATAACCAGAGTTTGCTTGAAGATCAGCGTCATGTGTTGGCGCAAATTGTTGAGCTGGCAGTGACCCATGATGTCGATGCTGTGATCATTGCTGGTGACATCTATGATCGCTCCGTTCCCCCCGCCAATGCTGTGGCGTTACTTGATGAAGTGGTGAACCGTTTAGTCAATGAGTTGAAAATCCCGGTGATTATGATTGCGGGCAACCATGATGGTCATGAACGTTTAGGTTTTGCCTCCAGGCAGATGAGAGAGAGTGGTCTGCACATTATCGGTCCACTCAATAACACTCTAGTGCCAATAGAAATAGTAGGAAAATCAGGTAATGCCATGTTCTATGGTTTGCCCTATGCCGATCCTGCGACTGTTCGTCATGTGTTTGACTCAGAGGTGAACACCCATGAACAAGCCATGGTACAACTGCTTGAACAGGTTAGTGAGCATGACAGCCAAGGTTTACCTAAAGTGGTGATCAGTCACTGTTTCCTTGATGGTGGCAGTGAGTCAGAATCAGAGCGTCCTTTGAGTATTGGCGGTGCAGATAAAATTTCCTCCACCGTGTTTACTCCCTTTAGTTACGCAGCTTTGGGTCATCTTCATGGCCCACAATATAAAGGCGAGGAGCATGTACGCTATTCGGGCTCCATTTTAAAATATTCATTTAGTGAACAACATCAAAATAAGTCCGTCACGTTAGTGGAACTGACGCCAGAAGGGGTGGCGAGTATTGAATTGTTACCTCTAAGCGCAATGCGTGATGTGCGTATTATCGAAGGTGAACTCGATGCGCTACTCGAGGCGGGTAAAACGGACTTGCAGCGTGAAGATTACCTGATGGTTAGGTTACTGGATAAGAAGGCAATTTTAGATCCCATGGGGAAACTCAGAGCGGTTTATCCTAATGTACTGCATCTGGAACGTACCGGTTTAATGGCCAATAATAGCCAGCTTGCTATCGGTCGCGACCATATTAAAAAGGGCGAACTCGACATGTTTACTGATTTCTTCTCTCAAGTATCTGGTGAGCCGATGAGTGAAGAGCAGCAAGCGGTGATGGTCAATGCCATCGATGAGTTACATAGAGTGGAGCGTACATCATGAGACCGCTCATTCTGAATATGTCGGCATTTGGTCCGTTTGCTTCAACTCAAGAGGTTGATTTTTCAGCTTTAGGCACCAACCCACTTTTTTTAATCAATGGTCCGACTGGCGCGGGTAAAACCACCATTCTCGATGCCATCTGTTTTGCTCTTTACGGCAAAACCACAGGTGATGAACGTGAAGGCAGTCAGATGCGCTGCGATGTGGCTGATGACAATCTACTGACCGAAGTGACCTTTAGTTTCAGCTTAGGTGACATGCAGTATCGCATTCGTCGAGTACCGGAGCAGGATAGAGCCAAGAAAAGTGGCGAAGGCTTTACGGTGCAAAAGCCGGAAGCTCAGCTGTACCGCATAGACAAAGATGGCACAGAGCATCTGCTGGTGGCGAGTAAGGTTTCAGAGGCGACGGCGGAAATAGAGCTGTTAACCGGTCTTGATGCCGATCAATTTCGTCAGGTGATGGTGTTGCCTCAGGGCAAATTCCGTGAATTGCTGATGGCAGACTCTAAAGACAGAGAGAAGATATTTAGCCAGCTGTTTCAGACACAAATCTATCGCAAGATTGAAGACAAGTTAAAGCTGCAAGCCTCGGCTATCCGAAATGAAGTGCGTGATGGGCGTAATAAACGTGACGGCATACTTCAAAGCGTCGAATTAGGCTCTGATGAAGCCTTGACTGCTGAGTTGACAGAGATATCGCCTAAGCTCGCCAGTGCTTCTGAGAGCAAAGAGCTGGCGACGTCGGCATTGATTGAAATTAATAAACAGTTTGAATCTGCCAAAGTGCTGATCAGCGATTTTGAACAAGAAGGTAAGCTCAAACAGGTTGCTGCTTCATTAGCCGCGCAAAAAGAGGGGGTTGTTCAATCTCAGGTTCGGCTCGATAACGCGCAAAAGGCGGAGCAGGTAAAGCCGGTTTATGATCAACTGCTTGCCAGAGAGGCCGAAGCGACACAAGCTCAAGTTAATGTCACGCAAATGACCTCGGCTAAAACGGCTGCTGAGGAGAAATTAGCGCTCTGCCAAACTCAATTTGCGGCTCTTAGCGAATTGGATCAAGTATTACATCAGGCACAAAGCGAGGAGCAAGCACTCACTCAGTTAGAGCCTCAACTTCAGGGGCTAGATAGATTACAAAAAGAGGTACAGATCTCAAACATTGGACTCAATCAAGCAAAAGAGCGTGGCGTTCAGGCCAAGGGGAATCTTGACAAATTATTAGCCGATAAACTTGCTGCTGAGCAGCAGTTGCCTCTATTAGAGAGGCAAGCAGCTGAGTTGATGGATGTGCAGCAGGCCTTGACGACCCACAGTGACATCATTGAGCGTTATCAGCAGTGGCAAGTTGCCATTGGCGAGGTTGAAAAAACGACGTTGGGACTGGCCCATGCCAAAGACAAAGGTCAGCTGTTACGTGAAGGTTTTAAAGAGTCCCAGACCAGTCATCGACAATTACAGCTCATTTGGCATCGCGGTCAATCTGCAAGTTTGGCACAGCAACTCAGTCTCGGTGAGCCTTGCCCTGTATGTGGCAGTGAAGAGCATCCTAATCCGGCTCAAAGTGAGCAATTACTGCCGACAGAGGATGAGCTACAGTCAGCCCAACGTAATGAAGAGCTGGCAAATGAAGCATTAAGTCAGGCTAGAGCTGAGTATTCAAGTTTGATGACTAAATTGCAGGAGCAAACAAGAGTCAGGGATGAATATCAACAAAAGCTGGGTGATTGTGCACTTCAAACTTTTGAATCACTGCAGTCTCATCAGCAACAGCTTAAGCAACAAGTACAAGGTGCGAATGCTGCGACGCAACAATTAGCAAAACTGAGGCAAGAGTTACAGGCTTGGCAGGTTAAAGAACAGGATCTGCGAGTTCAATTAGAGGCTGAGCGTGAGCGTTATCATGATATTCAAACCCGTACAGCCTCGCTTCAAGGTCAATTGGATCAAGCGTTGGCGTCCATTCCTGAGCAATATCGCAGTTTAGAGATACTGACAGCAGCGATAACGCAGATACAAGGGCGCGTTACTGATTATCTTCAGCAGATCCAAAATGTACGTCAGACTCATAGCCATGCGGTTGAACAAGATGCTGCATGCGGTGCATCTCTGCAAGCGGCACAATTGAGCTTAACGCAGGCACAGGCTCAGCGTGAAAATGCTCAATCAACCTTAGTTTCCAAGCTGGAAACCTCAGGTTTTAGTGACAAGGATGCTTTGATTCAATCTCTGTTAAGCAATGATGAATCAAAATCCTTAGCGGATGATATCGCCAAGTACGCCCAAGAGTGTGCTGCGAATCAAGCGACCTTGTCGCAACTGAGTGATAAGTTAAGTCATCAAGTTAAACCTGAGCTACCCGTTATTGAAGCAACACTGAAATCTACACAGTTGCAGCAACGAGAAGCTGAACAGCTATGGCAAGGTTTACATGCCCGAGTGACGCAACTGACTCAAACACAGAAACAGTTGAAGGATGCCGATGCTCAGGCAAAGAAGCTCGAGGATGAATACGCGATTATCGGCACCTTAGCGGATGTGGCCAATGGCCAGACAGGTAACAAGATCAGTTTACAGCGGTTCGTGCTTAGTGTGTTACTCGATGATGTGTTGCTCGAAGCGAGTCATCGTTTGCAGTTGATGAGCAAAGGGCGTTACCGATTAATTCGCAAGGAAGACCGATCTAAAGGCAATAAGGCTTCAGGGCTTGAGCTTGAAGTTGAAGATGCTTACACCTCCAAGGTGCGTCCAGTTGCCACCTTAAGTGGTGGCGAGAGCTTTATGGCTGCATTGTCGATGGCTTTAGGGTTATCAGATGTGGTGCAGGCTTACGCGGGCGGCATTAAGCTCGATACGCTGTTTATCGATGAAGGGTTTGGCAGCTTAGATCAAGACTCATTGGATTTAGCCATTCGCACCTTAATGGATTTGCAGTCTGCCGGTCGTATGATAGGGGTTATCTCCCATGTGTCAGAGATGAAAGAGCAGATTGGTACACGTATCGATATTATTAAAACCGCTAATGGCAGCAAGACTGTGATCGTATTGCCATAGCGTTTAATCTTACTGATTGGAAGCTAAAAGCTCAGACGCGAGTCTGGGCTTGGCCCTTTATTAAAAATAATTATTCATTTTGTTTAGTAGAACAGTTTGTAAATCGGTATTTTTTTGGTATAAATTGTCCTGCTAGAATAATTTTAAGAATTAACATTTCAAATTTTTACACTTGTAACTAAACCGTAAGAGTCACTGAGGGAATTGTAATCTTATTGCGATTGTAGGTGACGTTTTTATGTCAGGATTGCTCCGGTTTTATTAGATGTGAAACATAATAAAGTTAGATGGGGCTAAAGTTGCATACTCGTAAATCGTCATTTTTTAAGATGCTGCCGTTAAATTTTCAGGTATTATCATTTTCGCAAAAATCGAATTTTCATAAAAAACTTATTTTGGGCGCAGGGCTGATGATTGGCGCTGCCATTTTATGGCCCAACCAGCAGGAATTTTCACCACAACGTATTCCCATCGATCTCGACATTGATACCTTAGTCGCACAGTTAACCCCCTCAACTCCTTTTGAAGCGTCAAGCAGTAAGCCTGATTATGTCAAAAACATCGCTTCTGGTGACACCTTAAGTGGCCTGTTTTCTGAAGCGGGTGTGGATCAAAACACCATGCATCATGTTCTGGAGGCTGATCTTGATGTCCTAGCATTGGACACAATGAAGCCCGGTAATAAGATCAGTTTTTGGTTGGATGATAAAGGTGAGCTGCAAAAGCTTGAGTTGTACTTTTCTGCTGCCCGACAAGTGGTGTTTAGCCGTTTTGATAACGGTGATTACAAAGTTGATGAGATCGATATCGACGGGATCTGGCAAAATCGTACCGTTGCCGGCGATATCCAAGGCTCTTTTTATCTCTCAGCGAAAAAAGCTGGGTTGAATGCGGCTGAAATTCAGCGTGTAGAATCCTTGCTAAAAGAGAAGCTCAATTTTGCTAGAGATCTAAGAGCGGGTGATACTTTTTCGGTTTTGATGAACGATCAGTTTATCGACGGTAATGCGACAGGAACGAGTGAAATCTTAGGGCTTACCATTCACCGTGGCCAAAGTGATATCAATGCTTATCAAAACAGTGATGGGAATTATTATGATGACCAAGGCCGCAGTTTATCACGGGCTTTTCAGCGTACACCTTTACAGGCTAAATACCGTATAAGCTCGAGCTTTGACCGTAATCGTCATCACCCAGTGACCGGGCGTGTCACACACCATAATGGTACGGACTTTGCGACGCCAATAGGTACAAAAATTGTCGCTCCTGGTGATGGTATCGTCTCATTGGTGACCAAACACAGATTTGCCGGCACTTACGTGGTGATTGAGCATGGGAATAAGTACCGTACCCGTTATCTTCATCTTTCTAAGGCATTGGTGCATAAAGGGCAACGGGTTTCTCGTGGTCAAGTGATCGCCTTATCTGGCAACACTGGGCGGGTAACTGGACCTCATCTTCACTATGAGTTCCATGTTAATGGTCGTCCGGTTAATCCGATGAAAGCCAATATTCCTATGGCAAGTAAGCTGTCGAATAAAGAGATGAACGAGTTTCAACAGCTGGTCAGAGTGCGCCAGATGATGATGGGAATGAGCTAATACCAATTACATTGAATATGTTATCAATTCAGAGGCGCTCAAACTTTTCAATTCAAGGCGCATTGATGAAAGAATGGCTATTCCCTTGTAAGTCAATGCAAAGCAGAAGTGGAATGTTTGAGAGCCTCCCGCAGGGCGGGTTTCAAAGCCCTGGATGCTGTGTTGAATGATTTAGATATAGAATAACTATTAGCTTCAATCATCCGCCTTGCCTTCAGCGCTTTGAATTCCCGCTGAATGAACAGATACTTAATGTAATTGGTATAATATCTTATTGCTCATTACAAACAGAAACGCCAGCAGAGATGCTGGCGTTTTTGGTTTCAGCACATAGCGCTGCTAAGTGTATGGATTCGAGTGATGATCGATTTGGGTTAATAACAAACGTAAATCAAATTCGAGCTGGTGGTAATCACCTTCCATATGACAGCAAAGTTGATAGAAAGCTTTGTTATGATCTTTCTCTTTCAGGTGTGCCAGCTCATGGACGACTAGCATACGCAGAAAAGGCTCAGGCACGCGCTTTAATCGTGACGATATGCGGATCTCATTTTTAGCCTTAGTCTTACTTCCCTGCACACGAGATACATAAGAGTGTAAACCCAGTGCTTGGTGGCTCAGGCTAATTTTATCATCAAAGAGAATTTTGGACAGCGGTTGTGACTTACGCAAATATTGGTTTTTAATCGCCATGGTGTAGTCATACAAGGCTTTGTCAGTTCGAATTTCATGGGGCTTAGGGTAGCGCTTGAGCAAGACATCTTTGAGCTTATCGTCGCTGAGTAGACTTGATACTTGATCTTGTATCTCTTGCTGATAGCCGGTGAGGTATTTGAGTGGGGTCATAATGAATTTGATTACTATCAATATATCGAGAGCATAGCTTGGTGAGGTGAGAAAGCCGAACCTAGCAGACACTAGGTTCGCGCTCAGTTACTTAAACATTATCCCACACATTGAAGATATGCTGGTTGTGATAAGCATAGGCAACATCAAATGCAGGCTTTTGGAAGCGCTTAAGATCTAAACCATCAAAGTCGACAAGAGGTGGATTGCGCTTTAGACGCTCTTTCACTGTCACAGGTGACATCAATATCACAGGTAGTTCAAGTAACTGGATGGCGGCTTCAGCTTTGAAACTGGTCGCACTACCGGCCAATTTGCCTTTTTGCTCGCGGGCAATAATGACGATTTTATCGACATGGTAATCTTGCATCAGTTTACTGAATGCGAAGTGAAAATCACGGATTGACTCTGTCGCTTCTGAGTGTGAAATTACAAATGATTGTTGGCGACAATCAGGCACGTTAAAAGTCTCACCTTCATAGCTCAACAAGCAGACAACGGCTTCGCCACCTTTTAATTCAACGCCACAAACTCTCATGTTACACCTTAAATAAAACAATATTGTGCGCATTGTACAGTGAAATGTGTCGAGGGTCAGCGTTTAGATTTCACTGAATGGTATTTTCATTGATAAAGCCTCAAAAGTACCGGGGTGTAGATTTGATGATGAAATTAACTTTGCGATTGGAAGGTCTTTTATTACCAGAGAATAAGTATTAAAGAAGATTATACCAATTCCATTAAATAAGTGATCAATTCAGAGCCGCTCAGGTTTTTCAATTCAAGGCGCATTGATGAAGAAATGGTTATTCCCTTTTAAGTTAATGCAAAGCAGAAGTGGAATGCCTGAGAGGCTCACGTAGTGCGGGTTTCAAAGCCCTTTATGCTACGTTAGAGGCTTTCGATATAGAATAACTATTAGCTTCAAGCTTCCGCCTTGCCTACAGGGCTTTGAACTCCCGCTGAAAGATCACATTGTTAGTGGAATTGGTATTAAGAAAGGATAAATGATGATTAAGATTCAATATGGTTATGTGGTGGCCGCTTTACTGCTTTTTTTGTCTGGGTGTACCAGCTTAGACAAACATCCTGTTTATGCTGAGGAGGGGGTGGCCATCAATGGCTATGATCCTGTGGCCTATTTTGTAAAAAATGCCCCAGTAAAGGGAAGTGAGCAATTTAAAACAGAATACGAGAAGGCGGTGTGGCTGTTTAGCTCTGCTGAGAATAAAGCTAAGTTTGAAGATAAGCCCGAGCAATATTTGCCGCAATATGGTGGTTACTGCGCTTATGCTATGTCTCATGGATTTGTGGTCGATACGATCCCTGAAGCCTTTACTGTGCTTAATGATAAGTTGTACCTCAATTACAGCTTAGGGGTCAGAGAAAATTGGCTTGAAGATACCAAAAACTATATCGATCGCGCAGATAAACAGTGGGACAAGAAGTTAACTAAATAAATGCCTATAACAAAAAAGCCCTATCGCGGTTACAGCAGTAGGGCTTTTTTAATGGTGATCATATTAAAGATAATTAATCTTCAGGTGTGTCTTGCAGCTTAGATTTAGGCTTTCTTAGCATAGGAGCATCACCAATATCGATACCTGTGATAAAGCGTTTATCTTTAGCCACTTTAGCTTTCGGCTTCGCATTCTTCTTAGGTAATACTTTAGTACGTTTGGCATTGGCTGGTGCATTCTTGCCTGCTTTAGGCTTGTCTTTCAGGCCCGAGAACTTGCCTTTAAGACCTTCAATTGTGCTCAATTCGAAGCTTCTGTTCAAAAATTGCTGCACTTGCTTAAAGTTAACCCAATCTTTAGGTCCAACTAAAGATACTGCATCCCCCTTAGCGCCAGCACGTGCTGTACGACCAATTCGGTGTACGTATTCTTCTGGAAGCTTAGGCATATCGAAGTTGATGACCAAAGAGACGTTCAATAAGTCGAGTCCACGAGATGCAACATCGGTTGTCACCAAGATGTCCTGCATGCCTCGGCTAAATTGATCCATTATCTGATTACGCGCGTTTTGGTTAAGATCGCCACTCAGAGAGGCGGTATTAAAGCCTTCTTCAGCCAATTTCTTAGCTAAACGATCGGTATCTTGGCGCGTTGCGGTAAAGATAATGACCTGCTTTTGATTACCACTCTTGAGAATGTTAAGTAATAAGGCTTCTTTATGGTCTAGGTGATCACACAGGTAGATTTTCTGAGTGATGTCTAGGTTTTCAATATTGCCCGCACCGACAGCGACGTGCTTAGGCTCTTTCAATAATTCTGCGGCAATTTCATTGATTTCACCGTGATCTAATGTGGCTGAAAACATCAAAGTTTGACGGCGTTTATGATCCGCAGCAGCATTGATGGCTTTAAGCTGTTGGGCAAAACCTAAGTCGAGCATACGGTCCGCTTCATCGAGAATAAGCAGTTCTAGACCATTTAGGTGTATATGATGCTGGGCTAAGTGATCCGCAAGTCGGCCCGGTGTTGCCACAATAAAGTGAGGGTCTCGGGATAATAACTTAGCTTGATCGTTAAAGTTCTCACCACCAAGAATCTTCATGGCTTTATATTGAGTATTAGCCACTAAAAGGCGTAACTGGCTGTAGACCTGATTAGCAAGTTCACGGGTTGGCAGTAAAATCAGTACTCTTGGGTCACGCTTACTCAAGGCCCTGCTTGAAATGACTCTCTGCATTGCCGGTAACAAAAACGCTAAGGTTTTACCTGAGCCTGTTTTTGATGACGCCATAAGATCTTTGCCTGCAAGACCTACGGGAATCGCCTTCTCCTGAATCTCAGTAGGTGTCGTGATACCCATATGATCGAGAGTCTGTAATAGACGTGTGTCCAGGGAAAATTCGGTAAATTGCAAAGGGGGTGCTCCAAGATTAGTTTGACCGAGCATTATAACCTAAGTTTATGTGGTTCAGCCATAGAGAACACTGATTCATCTCATTGTGCTCTTGGAACGATGATCTTTAGCTATTGCGAATATTTGTTTGTCGCGATATAAGGGGGGCATTGATAGATGTTGAGAGTCGAAAATGGCTAAGATCGGAATTGCGTTGGGCAGTGGTGCCGCTAAAGGTTGGGCACATATTGGTGTGTTAAATGGGTTGGCTGAGATGGGCATTAAACCCGATAAAATCTCTGGCTGCTCAATTGGTTCGCTGGTGGGAGCAGCTTACGCGAATGACCAACTGCATGAACTTGAGACTTGGGTGCGCAGTTTCTCTAGTTGGGATGTGCTCGGCTTGATGGATTTGAGTTGGCGTAAAGGTGGCTTGATTGGCGGAGAGAAAGTATTTGATGTTCTGCAAAGTCGGATTGGCGATCTGCAGATAGAGCAACTTAAGCGTCCCTTAATTGCGGTGGCTACCGATCTTTATTCTGGACAGGAGATCTGGTTTAAAGAGGGTGATCTGCGTCATGCGATTCGAGCTTCTTGCTCTATGCCGGGCATTTTACCCCCTGTGAAGTTAGGTGATCGTTGGCTGGTAGATGGTGCCGTGGTCAATCCTGTGCCTGTTTCAGTTAGCCGCTCTATGGATGTTGATGTGGTGATCGCGGTCGACCTGAGTGGTCAAAAGCGTGGCCGTATGCAGGTTCTTCCTATTGATATGGCGTGCAGTAAGCCTTCGGTTGAAGAGCGAGTACAAGCTGAAGCACATCAAGATACCGGCTTTATGGATCTGTTGGCCCGTGGTAGAGATTATGTCACTAACATGACGGATAAGTTTTCATTAGGAAGCCGCTCACACCCCGGTATGTTAGCTGTTATGTCACAATCGATGGACATTCTCGAGCAGCGTTATAAGCGAGCAAGGTTAATGGGCGATCCACCTGATATTTGTCTCATTCCTAATGTGGGTCATATTGGTACTATGGAGTTTCATCGGGCTGAAGAGGCGATTGCTGCGGGTGAGTTAGCAGTCAAACTTGCACGTCACCAGATAGAAGCAAGATTAGAGAGTTACTGATCATCTGCTTTAGTGTCTAGCCTGTCATCTGTATAAACAGCGTACTTTTCGTACTGTCATGAGTTTGTTAGAGGAGGGCAACTCTACAGTTGCTTTTTTCTAGCTAATTTGAGGCTAGTTTTACCTTCATTTCGTTTTAAATTCCCATCTCTGTTCAGATCATATATTTCGGCGTGATAAATGCATGCAATTAAGCACATGTTCCCTATACGCCGAATTTTTG
Source organism: Shewanella hanedai (assembly GCF_007197645.1). Taxonomy (GTDB): domain Bacteria; phylum Pseudomonadota; class Gammaproteobacteria; order Enterobacterales; family Shewanellaceae; genus Shewanella; species Shewanella hanedai. The sequence goes on along the minus strand of NZ_VKGK01000033.1, from coordinate 31,471 downwards.
ACAATGAATCCAATCGCTAATACGACAAGCACTGCAAGTCAACTGACGAACACTAGCCTTGCTGATAAATACGGTATCAACAGTAATCAAGCTGAAGCCGGTAAGCATAGTGATAAAGTGACCTTAGGCCAGACGGGTAATGCGTCGAAGGCTGGGAGCAAGGAGCATGTCAAGGATGAGTCGGTTTCTTTATCACCTAGAGCGCTACGCGCACAGAAGATTGAGATCATGGCAAAAGACTTTTTTGCTGATGGTAATTTCTCAAGTGCCGATCTACCCAAGTTGGTTCAGAGGTTGTATCAAGATGGCATCTTGTCGGAAACGCAATTAAACCGTCTGTCAGAGGGAGGCATAGATCTGCCAAAGTCAGAGGGGAAAGTCGACGACATGAAGACATTTATCCAAACCAAGCGTAACGAGCTTGAAAAAACGGCCCAAGATGACGAGTCTATGTCAAATGTGCTGATTAAACTCTTAGATGACGCCGAAGGCGTATTAGATAATATGGACAGTGTTCAGACGAAGGAGATCAGCAAAGAAGCTGCGCGGGTATCTTCTCAGTTGAATGTTTTCTTACAGGGAGACGTTGAGATGAGCAGTGAAGACAGGAAGCAATGGCAAGGGCTCAAATCCGTTATGCAGTTGGCTTCTTCCATGGGGGAAAGTCAGCAAGCTGGGGGGCAACTTAATAGTTACTTAGCCTTAGGTAAATATTGATATTCGCAACAGTTCTCTTTCATCATTCTTATCCACAACTTTTACCTTTTTTATCCCTTGGCTAGCCCGCTTTAACGGTATGGTCAAGGGGCAAATATGAGATCAGTGGCTTCACTGGCACTTATGTTTTGTTCTTCTCCCACTTGTGCAATATCATGATCGAGATCAATGTTCTCATCGTTAGTTTGTAGCTTAATACGCAACATATTGTGCTTAACAGCCAAACTAATACTATATGTGGTGTTCAAAACAACATCACGTGAGGAGATTGTAGACAATGCCAGTGGTTATTAAGCGAGATGGTTATCGCACGCCTTTTGACGAAACAAGGATTAGAGATGCGGTTGCCGCAGCGGCAATCTCAGCCGGTATTGATGATGTTAATTACTCTGTTCAAGTGGCGAGTAAAATTGCTGAATGTGTCGCTGATAAACATGAGATTGAGATTCACGACCTGCAAGATGTGGTTGAAAATGAGCTTATGGAAGGGCCTTATAAGTCTTTAGCCCGCGTGTATATCGAATACCGTCATGACAGAGATCTTCATCGCGAAACCAGCAGTCGTTTAAACCGTGAGATCCGCGGTTTAGTCGAGCAAAGTAATGCAGCACTTCTTAACGAAAATGCCAATAAAGATGCTAAAGTGATCCCGACTCAACGGGACTTATTAGCAGGGATTGTGGCGAAGCATTACGCGACCAGACACATATTGCCAAAAGATGTGGTTGCAGCCCACGAGTCGGGTGAAATTCATTATCACGACCTTGATTACGCGCCATTTTTCCCAATGTTCAACTGCATGTTGATTGATCTTGCTGGCATGTTAACCCAAGGTTTTAAAATGGGTAATGCAGAGATTGAAACACCTAAATCAATTTCGACAGCGACAGCCGTCACTGCACAAATCATTGCGCAAGTCGCCAGTCATATCTATGGCGGTACGACCATTAATCGCATCGATGAAGTGTTGGCCCCTTTTGTCACTAAGAGTTATGACAAGCATTACCAAGTTGCCCTGAACTGGGAGATCAAAGATCCCAAAGCGTTCGCCACGGCGCAAACTGAGAAGGAGTGTCATGATGCCTTCCAGTCGCTTGAGTATGAGGTAAATACCTTACATACCGCCAATGGTCAAACTCCCTTTGTTACCTTTGGGTTTGGTTTAGGGATCTCTTGGGAATCTCGACTTATCCAGTCATCTATGATGGCTGTGCGTATTGCAGGATTAGGCAAAAACCGTAAAACGGCGGTATTTCCTAAGCTGGTTTTTGCAATTCGTGATGGCGTTAACCACAAAGTGGGTGATTGTAACTACGACATTAAGAAGCTGGCATTGAAGTGCGCCACGATGCGTATGTACCCAGACATTCTTAACTACGAACAAGTTGAGAAGGTGACTGGTTCATTCAAAACCCCTATGGGGTGTCGAAGCTTCCTTGGCACTTATGAAGAAAACGGTGAGTTAATTCATGAAGGACGTAATAACTTAGGTGTTGTTAGTCTTAATCTTCCTCGTGTAGCTTTAGAATCTAAAGGTGATGAAACTGAGTTTTATCGTATTTTGGATCAACGTTTAGTCATTGCCCGTAAAGCCCTTGATACCCGTGTCGAACGTCTTGAAGGCGTGAAAGCCAGAGTGGCTCCTATCCTGTATATGGAAGGTGCTTGTGGTGTTCGTTTAGGTGCTGATGAAGAGATTTCAAGCATCTTTAAAAATGGCCGAGCGTCTATTTCTCTGGGCTATATTGGCCTACATGAAACCATCAATGCCTTGTTTGGTTCAGATAAGCATGTGTATGACTGCGAAATACTGCGTCAAAAAGCCATTGAGATCATCAAGTACATGAAGGCCGCTACAGAGAAGTGGACTGAAGAAACGGGCTATGCGTTTAGTCTTTACAGTACACCGAGCGAGAACCTTTGCAGTCGTTTCTGTAAATTGGACACTCAAGTATTCGGCGTCGTTGAAGGTGTGACTCAAAAAGGGTATTACACCAACAGCTTCCATCTTGATGTTGAGAAAGCTGTTAATCCTTATGACAAGTTGGATTTTGAGCAACCGTATCCAGAGTTAACAAGTGGTGGCTTTATCTGTTACGGGGAATACCCGAATATGCAGCATAATATTGAAGCGCTAGAAGATGTGTGGGATTACAGTTTTAGCCGCGTTCCATACTATGGCACCAACACGCCGATTGATGAATGTTACGATTGCGGTTTTACGGGTGAGTTTGCCTGTACCAGCAAGGGGTTTACTTGCCCTAAGTGTGGTAATCATGAGCCGAGTCGAGTCTCTGTTACACGCCGAGTGTGCGGATATTTAGGCAGCCCAGATGCGCGACCATTTAACTTCGGTAAGCAAGAAGAGGTTAAGCGCAGAGTAAAGCACTTATAACGGAACTGCTTATCGGCTCTATTCTAAGATGAATATGCGGGCTTGTTTTCGAACTTTGCCCGCTTTTTATTTTACAGTTCAATTAACTCTTAAGAAAATGCGATGAATTATCACCAATACTTTCCAGTCGATGTGATTAATGGACCGGGTACCCGCGCAACCTTATTTGTCTCTGGTTGTGTGCATCAGTGTCGTGGTTGTTATAATCAATCGACGTGGAACCCTTGCCACGGGCATGAGTTTGATCTGCAGATGCAAGATCAAGTATTGCGTGATTTAAAAGACACTCGCATTAAGCGCAGAGGGTTATCCCTGTCCGGTGGTGATCCGCTTTTCCCTGCTAATTTAACGGCCATATTGGCCTTAGTTAAACGGGTTAAAACCGAGTGTCCTGAGAAGGATATCTGGCTTTGGTCTGGTTATCGACTTGATGAGTTGAGCGATGCGCAAAAAGCGGTGATTGCTTATGTTGATGTGCTGGTGGATGGTAAATTTGAACAGGCATTAGCCGATCCTAGTTTACAATTTAAGGGAAGCAGTAATCAGGTTATCCATTGCCTAACTTAACGGTGATATTTTATGCATAAAGTCTGTTTTTAACCGGTTTTAGTCATAGCTTCGCCTTCTTCGTGCATATAGACAGTACATTTAGTCTTCGAATCACGTTGAAAAGCGGTAACTGTATTTGCTCTGATGCTGTTATAATGCCGCCATCAGATCCAATTGATTATTATAAAACAGCCATTATATGTCTCAAACAACTTCTAAATAGAGGGTTAACCTTAATTAAGAAGTCGTTCAGGTACCGAGGCTGTTTTTGCATTTTATAGAATTTTTAAGGCACGAAAATGAATTTAAAAGAAGAGCTTCATGGACTTAGCGATAAGCTAGAACAGTTCCGTCGCAAATTAGCCGCTGCAGAAAAGCGTGGTGATAAAGGCGTTATGTTGCAATTTAGACAAGAGATAAACGCAGTGACTAAGCGTATTGCGAGTGCTAAAGCACAGCAAACACGTGAACTAAGCAAGCAAGGCGGTACGGTCATGGGCTTGAAGTTCAGTCGTCCTCTGACTAAAGCTGAACAAGCTGATATGGGTAAGTTCAAGAAATCGATTAAAGGTCTTGTTGTCGTCCATCCCCTGACGGCACTTGGTCGTGAAATGGGCATTAAAGTTGTTACAGGCTTCGCAGCTAAAGAGTTCTAATAATTAATCAGTTAGTAGACTAGTGATTAATTATTAGTGAGCGACTTCAAATTATTTTGTTGTCGCTAAGCGTATCCTCTTATGCGCTGGTGCAGTCGGTCAACTATCCTTAAGGTGAAGTAATAGCCGATTAAATCGCTAAGGTATTTCACTTATCGATAAAAAGCGATAAAATCCGACCCATTATTGAGAGATACAAAATGTACTATTTTGGTTCTCAAGTTCATTGTTAAGCATTTATCTCGTTGTTTTCTTGATTTTTTGTCATCTCAGGGAAGAGAGTTGTTAAGGTTATTTCATGTCGATTAAGTATGTCGCTTCTTCAACGTTACCCACCTCTTGGGGTGTGTTTGATATGCATGGTTTTGAAGATACAGAGACAGGTAAGGAGCATGTGGCACTGACATTCGGTGTTCTCGATGCTGAGCTTCCTACGTTAGGCAGAATTCATTCCGAATGCTTAACGGGCGATGCACTGTTTAGCTTACGCTGTGATTGTGGATTCCAGTTACAAACAGCAATGCAAAATATTGCGGAAGCTGGGCAAGGTTTTATTCTGTATCTTCGTCAAGAGGGGCGTGGTATTGGCTTGTTGAATAAGATCCGTGCTTATGAGTTGCAAGATCAAGGTGCAAATACGGTAGAAGCCAATGAGAAATTAGGCTTTGCTGCTGACATGCGTAAATACGACATGATTTTACCTATGATGGAAAAGATTGGTATTAAGCAAGTTAAGCTAATGACCAATAACCCCCGTAAAGTCAAGGCGATGCAGGAGTTGGGCATTCAAGTTGTTGAGCGTATTCCCTTGCAAGTCGGTAAAAATCGCTATAATGAAGCTTATCTTAAAACGAAGTCTACAGAGCTTGGGCACATGATGTCTGAACATTACTTCGTTGTTGATGGTGAGTCATAGGTTTTATTGAACGTTCGAGTTAGACGTTCTTCTAGATTTTTACCCCGCTACACGCTATATTCAGAGCCATATGAATACACTTATTTGCTAATGTATGGCCCTGAATAAATTCCCTTTTATTATATTATCTTCTATTTCACTTTCATCGCCTATTCAAGCAACAGAAGAAGATTTTTCCCATTACGCCTTTGCTAATTATCTTGGCAGTGGCCTTTATCGTACCTCTGGGCAGAATGCCACTGTTGTAAACCTACCTTTGAGTTTTAACCTTCAGCAAAGTGATACAGATTCATTAACTCTTCGCACGCCAATTTCACTCGGTTTTTTCAACTTTAAGTGGGACGATCTTCCTGGTGGTGACTTTCCGTCGAGCGTTGGAACCGTGACGTTAACCCCCGGCATCGAATATCGCACGCGTACGGCAGAGGATCATGAATTTCAAACGTATTTCGATTTGGGTTATGGCAAGAATTTAAATTCTGGTGCCAATGTCGCCATTATGTCCGCAGGTGTGTCGAGCCTTTTGGATCTAAATGTTAAGCAAAATACGCCAGTTTGGGTCAACCGTTTATTTTTTGCGGGTTACAAAAGTTTTGATGGTGCTCAGTCTGAAACTTATTCAGCAATACAGTCCGGGATTGACATCGGTACCGATATTCACTGGCGTTGGGATTGGTTGGGTGTTGATGTTGAGCCCAGAGTGTTTGCTGCTGGTTACTGGTATTTTGACAAGTTACGTTTTGTGACCCCTTTTAATGATGATGTACTTGTGTCACACAGTGTTGAATTTGGTGCGACCTTGGCTTTTTCTAAACCAATACTCTGGGAATGGATGGGGATAGACAGGTTAGGATTAAGTGTAAGATCTGGCGATGGGATCCAAGTGTGGCGGTTAATATTTGAGTTTCCAATCTAGTTTGAAAAAACAACCCACCATCGAGCAACATATTGATTGCGTCAGACTTGTGGTGGGCATTATCTCTAAATATGATCTAGACGATTATTCAACCATGGTTTCACATTCTGCTTTTCCTGATGCGTAGCAACTTGGCTGACGTGGGCAGGCTGCGCCTCTTGAACAGATCAATCTGGCTTCGTTCTCAATCCCGCGTTCTATCCAATTAATGTTCAAAATCTTGGCGACACTCATTAGACTTTTCTTGATTGATCTTGGGATTTGAACAGAGCCGTCTTTACCGACACATGCTTGCTTAAGCTCTGAGGCAATGGACTGCGCGTCTCCGCCTTGGGCATCAATAGCTGGGTTGAGATCGATACCAGCGCAAAGTACATGATTATTTCCTGCTAAATCTTCCACCTTTATCGATTCACAGCAGTATATTCTAGGTTCATCAGCCACATTGAGGATGGATATCTGCGCCGAGGTGCCTTGGGTTGGCTCATTTATCATTCTAAATACAGCCCAGTGCTGACAGGGATCTTGCACTTGCCTCATATTTCCCCAGGGGAGTGGGATCCCATTGCCGCGGTACACTGCTTTCAGTTTTCCTGGCGCGTAGGCATCGAAATAGTGCCAGTGAGGGTAGGGTGACACAACGGTCATTCGGCGCATGGCGACAGAGGCGGAGATCCCCAGTTTTTGATGAACGTCAATCTCATAACCATGACGGTCGAGTAATTGTCTGAATGGCACCTTGGGGCAGAGGAGTGCGCCTGCAAAAAAACTGGATTCGAAGTCGCGCCATGCATGTAAAATATCTTGGGCGTTGACTGTTGAAGAGGCTGGTGTACCAAGCTCTTCAGATATACTGGTTTGGCTTCGACCTGTGGTTAATACTGACTTTAAGCCATCTTTATTGTGCAACGCACAGTGCCCTATATGCACTGCAAGGTCGTATTTAAGCCTAACGGGCACGTTTTTAAGGCGCTTATTGACATAAATGGTTGAGGGCGGCTCAAAGAAAGAGGTGATCACTTGTGTTGAAGTGACTCCCATCTCATCCATCACATCCTGTGGCGCCTGGTCGACCCACTTGATCGTCAAGCCCATGCCTTTGGCGATATCCATAATATCTTCTACAGCCAAAGGCATTCGCTTCATGCCTATCTCTTCAGCTGCTCGCTCAAGATCGGGGAAATGATTTTGGTGATGCTCCTGATGAGCGCGAATAAGTAGGTGAGCGAACTGTCTGCCTGTGATCCCTGTTTGTGACAACATTTCAGGAATAGCTATTTGCAGTATGTCTTTGGAAAATAGAAAGCTGGGCTCTAATGCCATGCCGCTAATTCCGCCTCGACGGCCCTTTTCAGGGGTGATCGATTGCACTTCTGGCACGTCATCTAAAAACCAATCGACCTCCTTTTGAAAAACTGTGGCGATAACGGCCATCATATTGGCACTCGGTACCCGCTTACCTCGCTCTATCATCGAAAGATAAGAGATAGAAGGAGCGGATTCCGGATCGACTCTCATGCATCTGGCAGAGAGATCTTCCATGGTGAGATGGTTACGTTTTCTTAGATTACGTATTTTGGTACCAAGAAAATGTGACTTGCGCAGTAGGCTCTGAGATTTGCTCATTTTGTAAAATTCACAATGTAAAATTTTAATTGTGAAATTGTAATGAAAAATTAGCTAGACTACAAATCAAGCAATCGGGAAAGTTAATAAAACAGTTTTTTGCAATTAGAACTAACTCGGTGATGCGGTAATAAACGAAAAATCAAACCCAAGATTGAGCGAGAGGATAAGGCTATGAACACATCAACAATGAGAAGCACTCAAAACGAACAACAGATGAATGACCTTATCAGTGCTGATGTCGTGTCTATGGATGCTTATACAGCATCTAAGAGTGAAGACACTATGGGCAATGCTAAAGGGTTTCTTGATAAAACGTTTCCATTAGCAACTGGATCTCACAATGATGTCAGCAGCTATGTTGTTTATTACCAGAATCTATTAATGTTTTTTAAAGATGGCACTCACAGTGGTCTACGTGATCCTCGTCAGTTTGTTGCACTTAATGGTCACAAAAGTGAGCCTTCAGCAATTCTACTAAAAGACAAGGGCACACATGTGGCGCTAACATTTGACCGTTGTGGTACTGAAGGTGCGCAAGATTTGGCTGATATTGATGATATCCAAATTGAAGGGCATAAGTACTGGATTAGCTTGCTCAATATCGATGAGCAAAATATGATTTCGACGTCAGTACAAGATCAAGTGTTTACCGCTAAAGATGGCAATGACTATTTGTTAAAGTAACCACTATTACAGTATTCGTTAACTAAAAAGGCTGCAAGCGATAAGCTTGCAGCCTTTTTATTGTCTATATTAAGCCAATTTCAGTCGCCCTTGTTCAGGTTAGTTGCCCCAGATATTGGAGTTCACCTGTACGTCATCGTTCGAGTCTTTGCTTTGTTTCGCTGCCGCTTTGTCATTTGCAGCACGACGGGTTTTATCGGTTGCTTGATAGCCATCATCTCTCGGCTTGTGTGCAGGAAGAGGTAATTTATTCATCTTAAGGTAAAGATATTCAACTTTTTCTCTGGCCCAGAGAGTCTTACGCAAAAAACGTAAGCTGGACTTAATGCTTGGGTCATTCTTAAAGCAGCGAACATCGATTCTATCTCCGAGTTCTTCCCACCCGTAATGTTCGACCAGATCTGTAAGTAGGGCTTCTAGCTTGATACCGTGGAGTGGATTATTTGCTTGTGTCATGAGTTTACTGAATCAGTTGAAATTAGATCAATTATACCAGTAAATCGAGTTGGGGATAAAGGCAGCAATAAAAAGAGGGCGTTAAACGCCCCCTTTTATCTATCAGTTGTGATACTGAGTGAGTTTGATATCAGCTTTTATTACTGAAAGCTGAGTGTCCATGAGTTTATTGTTCCGGTATCACGTCTAGCACTATCAACCGCTTTCAGTGTCCATTGACCTGCTGACTCTACGCCAGTCATGTCAACACTGTAAGTTTTGTTGATGTCGTTAGCACTTCCACCTGTGTTGTCATGAAGTATGGCAACTTGGCCTGTTGGGCTGCGTAGCTCAACTTGTAGATCGCCAATATAGGTATGTGAAATATCAACACTTACCGACACCGTACCTGAGTCACCAGTTCGCGTTGCCGAGATTGCGCTACTAACACCAGCAGATGCATTATCAGGGATCGAATAGCCAGTGTTATTGGTGTAAGTTGCCGCGCCGCCACCAGGGTTTCCACCACCGGTAGACTCAGTGTAATTAGCCACTAAGCTTACGCCGCTAAATGCGCTGTAACCTTGAACCATGACGTAGTAAGTGCCTGTTTGGACGTTCGTGATAGGGCAAGACTCGCTGTTTCCGCCTTTCCATGGACGACAATCGTAGCTGCCTGTCGTTGGTGCTGCGCCATATTGTACATATAGATCCGCATCACCGCTGCCACCACTCATCGTAAAGCTTAAGTCTGAAGCATCAGCTGGGACATCGATTGAGAAGTGAAGCTCTTCATTTTTCGCACCCGCAAGGCTTGCTTTAGGTGTAGCGTTAACCAGCACATTGTCACCAGGCCCAGTTCCTGGATCGGTTGGCCCATCACATGACTGAGCTAAATAAGCGTTTGCAGCTAACGCATCGATAAGACCATGACCTGTTTTATCGTCACGACCTGCAGCACCGAGATCTTCTGCTGTGGCATGAAGTGCAGAGCGAATTTGTGCTGCGCTACAGTCGGTATGATGACTCCAGACTAACGTGGCAACACCTGAAACATGGGGCGTAGCCATGGACGTACCGTTGTAGTAGGCATAATCTTCATTATTAGTGTTGGCAAGAGTAACCGTTGAGCCTACTTGCCCTTGAAGTGCTTGACCTGTCGCACGACTAACAGAAACTGACACTAAAGGTGCATCATTGTTAGTATCAACTAAGAATGGATTTTGTAGACCTGGTAGCGCGGTATTACTGTAAACGATAACGCCGCTAGCACCTGCGCTGTTACAGGCTTTAACCGCATCAATGTCTGGATAAGTCGCGCCTTGATTTCCGATTCGTTCAATAAGACAAACCTTATTGCTCATGTTGCCACAATTAAAGCTTGTGCCTGATACCGTACACTCGGCTAATTCTGCTGTAACGCTGCCGAAAACCGGAGTGCCTACGTGACTTGTTCCTGATTTCACGTAGCGATTATGAGGCACGACGCCTTGTGAAAAATAGGATTGACCGCCAACAGTGATATCAGCAAGTCGGCCTTCACCAACGGATACGGTAGAAAGAATTGCCTCACCTGGGCCTGAGATCTCAACTTGATCGGTATATTGTGAAAAAGCAGCATGGTCTTTATTGCTATCGACTGCAGCGACAGACATAACAGCATCGTATGATGCCGGATAGCTGTGTGTGCTATCACCATCATTACCAGCAGCTGCAATAAGTAACACACCGTTGCTTTCATGTGCATTGAGGGCGTTACGCTCAGTCGTACTAGAGGCACCACCACCCAAACTCATGGTCACAACGTTCGCGCCGTTGTTCACACACGTGTCGATAGCAGAAACAAGAGAGGATGAATATCCCCAACCTGCTTCATTGAATACCTTAATCACATGAATATTGGCATTTTGATTTGGCATGACACCGATAACACCATTATTGTTCGCTATGGCTGCAATGGTGCCAGCTACGTGCGTTCCGTGGGCGTTGTTGTTACCTGGATCATACCAGTTACCCGTGCCTGAGTTGTTGCTACCAGTGACGTTATTACCGCTGAGATCGCTATGATCACGATCGTAACCAGAATCAATAATACAGATAGTACGGTTGCCAGCTAATGAGTCACTTAAGCTTGTAGCACCAACATAAGTTTGGCCCCAAGGTGTCGTTTCACTAAGTAATCTTCTTGGAACATCTTCTTCAACATATTCAACATCTGAACGAAGTTGAAGTGCTTTAAGGCCTTTAGCATTGAGTTTGGCTGTGTAGCTATTACTGCGACCGATTCGTTTCATCTCTTTGGCAGAGGCACTGTTCATTGCTCTGTGGTGCGAGAAGACTTCGTTTGATCTTGGCTCATAAAGCGCATCATTGAACTCATTTGATTGAGACTGAAAGCTGGCAAGCGCATTTGCATTTCTAAACTTTACGATGTAACGCTTTGGAAGTGGTGAGGCCTGTTCAATGCCTGAGTTTAGAGATTGTAATCCGGGGGTAAAGACGGGAGCAGCAGTGACAGTGGCTGATATCGCCATTGCTAATACTGATAAGCTTAAAGCCACAGTCGTTGTTTTTGTTGTCATAATTGCCTTCTATTTGTTAATTAATATTAATCATTATTATTAGATGGTTTTTAAGTCATTCTGCTAGAAAACCTTGTTACTCGATAAAGAATGTATCTAGGTGTGAAACAATTGTAAATGAAATGTTTAATTTGGGGTTTTGGTATGAAATAGGTTTGTACTGGTCAGAGGAGACTGAATTAATATTTAGTTTAAAACGCATAATATTCAATATATATCGGCGTTCAGCTGAATTGATATGCTAATTAATTAGGTAAATAGTTAAGAGGGAGGAGAGTGAAATCTATAAAAATAACAGAGCCGAAGGTCTGCGTTATTTTTGTAAGCGATTGAATTAATATCTTTTAAGTCAATTTTCATGAAGAAAATATAATATTAAAAATAATACGTGAGCGCTCATTTAATGCGCAGTTATTATGTGTAATGAGTTTCTTTGTTAGCAGTAAATGCCTTGAAGACAATATTGATAAATGGATATTAGAAGAGTGGCTTTGTGTTCAATGTTTCTGAGGATTCTAATTGAACGTAGCCAATTCAAAATATGAATGGCTACATTTTATAATTAACGTTTAAAGCATTACTTGTTTGTATGAGCGTTTAACTTTTCATATCCGCCGCCATTGTAAGTGTTGCTGTAACCTTCTTTAATTAACGTTTCGTTAGCGACACCACTACGACGGCCGCTTCTGCAATAAACGACGATAGATTTGTCTTTGCTTATGTGTCGTTTTTCAAGACCTGTTGCGATTTTTTTAAAAGGGATGTTAATGGCATTTTTCAAATGCCCAGCAGCGAACTCTTCAGCAGTACGCACATCAACGACTAATGCGCCTGAATCAATTTTATCCCAAGCTGTTTGTGCATTTTGATCATGAGCAAGTGAGCTTTGACTGACCGATAGCATCAGTAAAATAGTAAAGATGAAGTAACTTGGCGCTTTAAATGCTTTATTGAAAAATTTCATTTTATTTGATTACCTTAAGGTTCGTTTCAAGCCTGCTATTACTTATTCTAGGGTAAGTAAGGCGATCTGAGTGTGCTTATTGGATACTGTCCATCAGTATAACGACAGTATGGGGTAGGGTAAATGACCTTGTATAGCGAGTGGTGTAAAAAAGTAATTAATTGATTATATTATTAAAAAATAATATTCATATTATTGTGTCGGCATTTTTAGCCATGTTCTTCTGTATATTAAGTGGATAAGTTGGGTTGCCATAATTCAACTTTATTTCCCTCGGGATCAAATCCAGACGAGGTTAATCAGGAACAATAATAGCTTAGTAAACTGGCTATGGATGTTCTAACAATGTGCTAGTTTGGACTGATTGGCAGACAATAGGGTATCGAATCTTTTTTTACAGTTGCAACTTACCGCTTTTTTTAAACGTAATTTTTCACATATAATCATGTTTCGCAGAGTATGGTGCGCAATGCGATTAGCTCTGGGCTACGTCGATTGTTATAAAACCGATATCAGTTGCAGAGTTAAAAATAAGCAGAGTAATAGCCCTCGACAGTCTTCCCTATTTGGCAGTAGGATGTTAAACAATCATTCTCGTTGTGAGATGAAACCTATAAATTTGCCAGAAGAGCAAGAAGATGTTGGGGGATAACAAATGGAAAAGCGTAATCGATTGGTCGCGGGTGGGAATCTACTTCAAGCTCATACCTGGAAAGGGTTGCTGGAGGCCTGCGGAATAGAGGTTCAACTAAAAGGTGAAGCTTTACTTGGTGGGATTGGAGAGTTACCTGTAGATCTACAAAATGTTGAACTTTGGGTGTGCGAGTCAGAGTATGAAAAAGCCAAAGCTCAACTCGAATCACTGAATACCGAAAGTCCTCAATGGCAGTGTGTTCAATGCCATGAAATAAATGAAGATAGCTTTGAGCTTTGCTGGCAATGCAGTGCTGAAAGGTGTGTTCAACACAATTAGTCGTAATTCCTGTAGTCCGTTATTTTGGAGTGTTTGTCGTGCAACACAATGCTGCATTTTTAGCTCTGGTAGAGAGCATATTGCCTCAAATCACAGAAGTGTCGGTTGAAGAGTATCAAAGTGATACTAGCTGGCAACTTATCGATGTTAGAGAAGATCATGAATGGTTAAAAGATCACCTTCCCAATGCGAGTCACTTGGGCCGAGGGATTATTGAGCGTGATATTGAGACTCAAATTCCTGATAAAACAACCCCAATTTTGCTCTATTGTGGTGGCGGTTACCGCTCAGCGTTAGCTGCAATGAACTTACAGATAATGGGTTACACTCACGTGGGATCATTAACGGGTGGTTATAAAGCATGGGTTCAACATCAGCTGCCGTTAATGAAGCCCAAATGACAATAATAGGAGTTGCATGAATGCAGTATTTTCCTTTATTTGTTGATACCGCAAAGCTAAAAGTCTTGCTGATTGGTGCTGGTGAGGTTGCGAGTCGAAAGTTAGACCTTTTAGCCAGGACTGAGGCGTGTATCAGTGTTGTTGCGCTTGATGTTTCATCTGAGGTACAAGCTTATGCGGATAAAAATCGTATATCTCTTGCCCTGCGTACAGTCGCCGATGAGGATATAGCCGATGTCGATCTTATCTACCTAGCCACTGCTGATAATGAGCTGAATACGCGTTTAGCGCATTTGGCAACAGAGCGGGGGATTTGGGTTAATGTGGTTGATCGCCCAGATCTTTGCCGTTTCATTACCCCATCGATTGTCGATAGAGGTCGATTACAGATAGCGATAAGCACAGCAGGAGCTGCTCCGGTTTTTGCTCGTGAGTTACGCTCTCGTTTAGAGTCTTGGTTACCTCATTCGCTCACTGACTTATTTGATTTTGTCGCAGCGCGGCGTAAAGAAGTACAAGATAGATTGCCCGCGTTTAAGGAACGCAAATTGTTCTGGGAGCATTTTTTTCGCGCTAACGGTGATCATTTTGATGACAGAACAGAACAATATTATGAGGAGTCGTTTCAAAATCTCGTTAGCGTAGGTGAGATTTTATTGATTGACGATAAAACATCAATAGCTATGTTGCCGATAGCAGCCATGCCTTTAATGCAGAAGCTGGATCATATTTTTGCTAATGAAGTGTTGCCGCTCACTCTCAATGAATTGGTAAGGCGAGACGCAACTCGAGCGCCGTTATTGTCGATGGATGAATTAACTCAGTTGCTTAACGCGGGTAAGCGTAGTCTTGTTTATGCAGATACGGATAAAATTGCACAGTTAAAAGCTCAATTTCCTCAGGCTAAACACCTTAAATCAGGTTCTTTATAAACAGCCTTACGAAGTTTATGCTTCCATATCGGAAGCATAAATTATTTTAAGTCTATAATATTTATATCATTACCTTTAGTTATGCTCTTTGGAACTTCTCAATCCTATACTTGATGAAGTTTTAGGGTACACTAACGCCAATAATCTAAAGATAAAAGCAGTTATGTCACCTAAAGCAACGGTTTATAAAGTAAATTTGCAGATAGCCGATATTGATCGTGGCTACTATCAAGATCACCAGTTTACTCTGGCTCAACATCCTTCAGAAACTGATTCAAGAATGATGTTGCGTTTACTGGCATTTGCAATGAATGCCAGTGACACCTTAGAGTTCAGTAAAGGCCTCTGTGTTGAAGATGAGCCTGAATTATGGGAAAAGTCGTTAATTGGCGACATCGAACTCTGGATTGAGTTTGGTCAAAGTGATGAAAAGTGGATTCGAAAAGCCTGTGGTCGCTCAAAACAGGTACAGCTATTTGCCTATGGCGGGCGCAGTGTGCCAATCTGGTGGCAACAGAATGAGCAAAATTTCTCTCGTTATCAAAATCTTAAAGTTTGGAATATTCCCGAAGAAGCCGTTAAAGAGATGGGCGAGCTTGTTAGCAGGAGTATGAAAATACAATACAACATTAGCGAAGGTCAGGTGTGGGTGTCCACAGATGAAGCGAGCGTGTTGGTAGAGCCTGAAGTACTAAAAGAGTAACGCGTCTCTTGTACTGATTGGTATTGCACCAATTGCATACAGAAAAGAGTCAATAAAAAAGCCAGTCATTAAGACTGGCTTTTTAGTGGGCGAAGATATCGGATAGGCTTATGCCTCTTCGATTACCCCTTCATCACCTTTGCCTTTGGTTTTCAGAATAACTAAGGCGGTAATGATTGCAGTTGACACTAAGCCTGCAATTGTTGATAGCGTCATGGGTAAGCCAGCACCGAGCGTTTGTGAACTGAGTAGGAAGCTAATCACGACCGTTGTCATAAACATTGCTGGAATCGTACAGATCCAATGTAGCTTGTTGTGACGTAGTAGATAAGCAGAAGCTGTCCATAACATCATCACTGCTGTTGCTTGGTTGGCAACACCAAAGTAGCGCCAGATAACACCAAAATCTACTTGGGTTAAAATGGCACCCATAATGAACAGTGGAATAGCAAGTAACAAACGCTTTGGTAGCTCAGTTTGTGGCATCTTAAAGAATTCAGCTAATATAAGACGAGCTGAGCGGAAAGCGGTATCACCAGAGGTAATAGGGAGAACAATCACACCTAAAATAGCCATAAAGCCGCCGACAGCACCAAGCAGTCCAGTAGATGCTTCATACACTACGTTTGCTGGATTGCCAGCCATACCTTCATTCAATCCTTGTACGCCGCCGAAGAAAGAGAGTGCGATAGCGCACCAGATAAGGGCGATGACGCCTTCACCAATCATGGCGCCAAAGAAAACAAAGCGACCGTTTGATTCATTTTCAACACAACGAGCCATTAATGGGGATTGAGTTGCGTGGAAACCTGATACAGCACCACAAGCAATGGTGATAAACAGTGCTGGCCACAGTGGCATATCATTCGGGTTTAGGTTGGTTAGGAAATCTTTAGCTTCAAAACCTGGAAGCAAGGTGTGCTCGCTTGATACGACGATAGCAAGCGTCAGTCCGATTGACATAAAGAAGAGTAAAGCACCGAAGAATGGGTACAGTCTGCCAATGATCTTATCGACCGGGACAACGGTGGCAATAAGATAGTAAACGAAAATAATACCAACGAAAATGGATACATCCCATCCTGTTAGTTTACCTAATAACCCCGCTGGAGCAGAGATAAAGACTACGCCAACAAGCAGTAACAGAATGATAGCGAAAATATTCATAAAGTGCTTAGCACCTTTACCTAAATATTTCCCCGCTAGATGAGGAACAGATTTACCACCGTTACGAACCGATAGCATACCGGAGAAGTAATCATGTGTTGCGCCGGCAAAGATACAGCCGAATACAATCCATAACATGGCAGCAGGGCCGTACAGAGCACCCAAGATGGGTCCGAATATTGGGCCAACACCAGCGATGTTCAATAGTTGAATAAGGTAAACTTTACCTTTAGACATTGGCACGAAATCGACACCATCGGTTTTTTCAAATGCTGGAGTTTGGCGTTGAGAATTGATGCCAAATACTTTTTCAACAAATTTACCGTAGATGAAGTATCCGCCAATAAGTAGGCCAACACACATTAAAAACCACGTCATAATTACAATCTCTCATTTTCAGTTGAAGAGATTGTAAAGATTTACTCAAAATAGATAAGTGTAAAAGTAGTGAGTGGTCGATTTTGGCGACTAAGCGGTGTCAAAGCTCAGTTGAGTGGTATCCAGTTTTGGCTATTTGGGGCTTAAGTTATTCAGGCTTTTCTTATTGAAATCCAAATAGCTGTTTTAATGGTTTAAGGTAGCGTCTCGATACAGGCACTTTAGCACCAGATAGGGTGGTCACTTCGGCGCCAGTCTCCAGTGCTTCAATTTCAGATACGGCATCGGGTTTGATCAGATATTGTCTGTGGCATCTTACGAGTGTGGTTTTCTCTTCAAGCACTTTAAGGGTTAAGTGGGTGTGTACCAGCCCCTTACTGGTCGCGACATGGATGCCACTTAAATCGCTGAAAATATATTCAACCTCACTTAAGGCTAGTACTTTCAGTTTTGTACCTGAGTAGCAGGGGAGGTGAGTAAGCTCTTTTGGGGCAAGTATGTTAACAGGCTTAGGGCTAATATCTTTTCTTATCCTGTTTAATGTTTGTGTGAGTCGCATCTCATCGATAGGTTTTAGCAAGTAATCAAAGGCATGGTTATCGAAAGCTTTAACAGCAAATTCATCAAATGCAGTGACAAATACCACGTAGGGCATGGTATCGGGATCGAGCATGCCGACCAGCTCCATGCCTGTTATTTTTGGCATTTGTATGTCTAAGAAAACCAGTTGAGGTTTGAGTTTAGTGATGACTTGCAGTGCTTCGATGGCATTACTGCATTGGCCAATGACCTCGATATCTTGGTGTTCACTCAGCAAGTCTGCAAGTTCTTCACGTGCAAAGAGTTCATCGTCAACGATGATGGCGGTGATCATTTTTCTGCTCCAGTGAAAGGTAATTGGATACTCACTTTAGTGTAAACCTCTTTTTCACAGTCAACTTTAAGACCATATTCTGAGCCAAATTGATTTTGTATTCGTTTATGAACGAGATTCATCCCCAGTCCTTCAGAGTTTTCTTTAACTTGATAAAGACCTGCATTATCGGTCACCTCTAAGCATAATTGCTCCTCAATGATCACTGCGGTGACCTCGATAATGCCTTTGTCGAGCATGTGAGCTGTGCCATGTTTGACCGCATTTTCAATGATGGGTTGTAATGTAAATGCAGGAAGACGGTAGTGATGAAGCTCCAGGGGAATATCAATGGTGACTGTTAATCTGTCAATAAATCGCGCTTTTTCTATGGTTAAATAAGATTCTATGTGTTCCAGCTCATCATCGAGTGTCACCAATCCTGTTGTGCGTTTTAAATTGATCCTCAGAAACTGAGCTAACTGCTGGATGAGTTGTCGTGCTTTTAGCGGGTCTCTTTTTATAATTGCCGCGATGGTATTGAGCGCATTAAACAAAAAGTGAGGGTTGACTTGAGCTTGCAGTAACTTTAACTCGGATTGAGTCAGCAGGTTTTGTTGTTGCTCAAATCGACCAAATAGAATTTGATTAGACAGCAATCGGCCTATTCCTTCGCCTAGTGTGCGATTAATATTGAGGAATAGTTTGTTTTTTGGCTCATAAAGCTTAATGGTGCCAATCACCTCCGTTTCACTGCGAAGTGGGATGACTAAGCTTGAGCCTAATTTACACTGAGGCGAGATGGAGCAGGCATAGGCGACATCAACTCCATCTGCGAACATGACACAATTATTGTTGATGGCATCTTGGGTAATTTTGGATGATATCGGCGTACCGGGAATATGGTGATCAGCCCCTGCACCAATAAAGGCCAATAATTTTTCGGTATCTGTGATGGCAACTGCGCCGACATTTGTTTCCTCTAAGATGATTTTAGCTATCTCAGAGCTGCTTTTTTGATTGAAGCCTTTGGATAATATACCGACGCTACGCTCAGCAATTTTGAGCGCTTTGGTTGAAAATACCGATGACATCTTATCAAACATGGCCTTTTGATCTCGTACCATGCTCATAAAGAGGGCTGCGCCGATCGAGTTGACGAGCAACATGGGTATGATGATCTGTTTCACTAAGGACCAGGCATCTGTAAAAGGCTGGGCAACGAGTAATATCACGCCCATTTGCAGCATTTCGGCGGCAAAAGTGACTAAGCAAACTACAAGTGGAGAGTAGATGAGTTCACTTTTCCCCAGTTTTCTAAGATAGAGACTAACGATTCCCGCTGATAATCCCTCAAGAGTTGTAGAAATTGCGCAGGCTAGATCGGTAAAGCCGCCCATGCTATATCGATGTAATCCACCAGTGAGCCCGACTAAAAAACCTGTCACTGGGCCGCCGAGTAAACCACCGAGCACAGCGCCCATTGCACGAGTATTCGCTAAGGCATCATTTGTGTGCTCACCAAAGTAGGTGGCCATAACACAAAAGCTTGAAAAAGTTAGGTAGATAAATATTTTATGGGGAAGTCGAGTGGCTGCTTCTGAAAAAAACTTAAACAGAGGCGTCTTGCTGACAAGGTACACTATCACCAGATAAAGGCTCATCTGTTGTGTTAAAAGCAAGATTAATGACATCGGTATCTATCCTAAAATACAATGGGGTTATTTTGCCAGAGCATTGGATAATTACAAAATAGAGTATTAATGATTTTGCTCTGCAGTGAGGTGTTGATCATAGTCTCTGGTAAGCTAAAGTGGCGAGAGGCTGATTATTAAGCATTAAACCTAATGACTCGAGACTTCATTGTCATAAGATGATGACGTTAAAAGGGAGGCTGAAGCAAC
This sequence comes from Shewanella hanedai, assembly GCF_007197645.1. Taxonomy (GTDB): domain Bacteria; phylum Pseudomonadota; class Gammaproteobacteria; order Enterobacterales; family Shewanellaceae; genus Shewanella; species Shewanella hanedai. The sequence goes on along the minus strand of NZ_VKGK01000033.1, from coordinate 11,717 downwards.
AGATTTTTTCAAATAAAAGCTGTTGGAAAGAAAAAGGTATTTTCGATGACTCTTGTCAGTTAATCCTCGCTATTACTGATTATTTGGCGTTTTTCGGTGTCACATTTATCAAAAAAATCGTGAATTAGAATTCGCAGTAACCGAGATTTTGCGATTTTTGATTGTGTCGCTAAATCATCTAAAACAATAATGGCATCTTCAGTCAGCGAAAATGTCGCATGTTTGAATATTTTTGTCGAATGTTTATCTAAGCCATTTAATTGCGCTTGTTTAAGCTTTTTTTTGTTACGACTGACGGCACTTTGCTGGCCAAAAGCGTAGTTGTTGGCATCTTCGATAAAGTCATCGACAGAGATAGAGTCCCGTGGTGACTTTTTCTTTCTCCGTTTGAGATCAGTTAAGCTCATAGCTGTTTTCTGGCTCTATTGCGAAAATTTCATCGGCAATGGCAATGATCTCTATCGCCGCTTTACCTTCTGGTTCAATCTCCATGACTGACGCACCTTGCTCTTCGCTGTCGTCATAGATGTTCCTGTTGAAAGTCACAGAGTTTAAGACCCTAAGTCCAAAGGATTGTACGACCTCTTTTGCTTCAATAATTCGCTTAAATTGGCTCGGAAGTGAAGGGCATTGGGTCATGACGATACAAGATATCATCTTAGGATTAACCATTTTACATGTACTGAGCATATCTTCCATGTGGGGAAGTGTTTTGAGATCACGGCGTTTGGGTCGCAAAGGAAGCAAAACATAAGTGGCTACTGACATCGCTGCTCGCATGGCAAGGTTGTCTTGGCCACCACAATCAACAATGACGTAATCAAACCTTTGATCTTGGCTGAGAAGGTCGTTACGGATTTTTCCATAGAGTTGAATACAGTTGATGGTAGGGAGTGTAGGGTCTTCATTACGGGCTTGGATCCAATCAGAGGTTGTTCGCTGGGGATCACAATCGACGATTAGAACATTAGCTTGATATTTCTGGGTAATATGAACGGCCAGATTTTGGGCTAAACAGCTTTTCCCTGCTCCCCCTTTTTCCCCACCCACGAGCATTATCATATACGCATCTCCACGTTCCTTCTTCTAATCATCCGAGGATTATTAAGTAGAACAAGTATAGAACAGACTCTTTGATGCTGCTGAATAGGAGTAGGTAAATGAATTAGAAGCGTTAATTTAGATCAATTAGCTGGACGGCAATTTGATAAATATGACCGATATTTGTGCTGCGACAGACTTGCCCCTTAACAGTATATCTACTGTCGTTGTGGGGGTTAAATGTAATATGAAGTAATGAACCTAGCGCAAAGTGTTCGCTGTATACAAAGAGCACGCCACGACGAGAAAGATCGACACAGGTCGCTTCAGCGACTTTTTCATGTTGATCATCAAGCCAGTCGATCACAATCTTATCGGACTCCATATCAATTCTTAAAGATTGACGTTTCTCTTCAATATCTTCCATTAGCACATCCTTGATAGAGCATAATTTATACTCTTTAAAAGTAGCATGCTTCTCAAGCTAAAAACAAAAAATAGTACAATAGGTGAGGGCTTATGGAGGGAAACCCAGCCAGAAAGAGGCTGAGTTTCTTTTTTGATGACGTACTGCGATTAATCTTCGATTTTGGGGTAGGGCAATTTTAACTGGCCCCATCGAATGATGATCACGGTCGATGCGAGTATTAAGGTTGCTACGGCGATGGCAATGATTCGCCAGTCACTCATTCCTTTCATGTCGAGAATAAGATAACGAGCAAGTGCAACGATAGCGATATACAGGGGCATACGAACAGGTAGCTTTCCTGACTCGATATAGTTGGCGACCATGGCCAATACTTCTAGGTAGATAAAAAGCAGGAGAAGATCGGCAAGTGCCACGCTGCCGACTTCGAAGATATGAAATACTTCTTGTCCGATAGCAACAATGGTAGCTAACGCGATAATCAACAACACGAAATGCTCAACGGCTTTCAAGCTTTTTGAACTATATTGCTTGTATACGGATCTCATGGGAGCCTCTGAATAATTTTTTTCAATGGTAGCAAGATCCACAATCGATGTCGGGTTATCTCTGTGACCTTTTTCACATTAATACTAATCCCTGACCTGAACAGCCCCTAGCATAGGGTTAGATAATTTTTCAAGCCGGATTTAAGGTACAAAAAAGCCACCCCTAAGGATGGCCTCTATGACACTATTTACATCTGTTTTATTGCAAATTAACGCTTAAGCGCTTCACTCAACAATGGACGAGCTGTTTTTACAATTGCTGACGTCACTTTAGGTGCACCTGCAATGATGTTACCAGAGGTCATGTATTCATGGTTACCGGTGAAGTCAGTAACGGTACCGCCAGCTTCACGTACCAAAAGGTCGCCCGCAGCGATATCCCAAGGCTTAAGACCAATTTCAAAGAAACCGTCAACACGGCCAGCAGCAACATAGGCTAGGTCAAGAGCTGCAGAACCAGCACGACGTAGATCAGCACATTGTGTGAATAATTCACCGAAAATCTTCATGTAAGTTTCAGTGTGTTGCTTTGCCTTGAAAGGAAAGCCTGTTGCGATAATGGTTTCGTTAAGCTCACCACGTTTAGAAACGCGCATACGGAAATCGTTGTACTTGGCGCCTTTACCACGAAGAGCTGAAAATAGTTCATCACGGATAGGGTCGTAAACAACTGCGACTTCGGTTTTGCCCTTGTATTGCAGCGCGATAGAAACGGCAAAGTGAGGAATGCCTCTAACAAAGTTGTTAGTGCCATCCAGAGGGTCAATAATCCAAACGTAATCTTTGTTTGAGCCTTTGTTCTCACCACCTTCTTCACCAACGATGGTGTGATCAGGGTAAGATTTACGGATCTGATAAATAATGGCTGACTCAGCCTCTTTGTCTACGTTAGTTACGTAGTCATTAATGCCTTTCGCTGTTACTTCGACTTTGTCGAGTTCAGCAAAGGCACGTATAATCGTTTGGCCGGCAGCGCGGGCAGCGCGCACAGCAATAGTTTGCATTGGATACATTGCAATCCCCTGGATGTTAAAGAACAGATATAAATAATCGGGGCGCATTATACCTTAGCCATGCTTAATAGCAAGCTAGGTGGCAAGGGACTTTGGCCTTACTCGGGTGTATTTGTGGTTCAATTATGTGAAATACTGATTTAAGTATTAAAATTTCACACTCCGCTGTGATAATATTATTTTCTGTGTTCCGTCATCAAAATTAAGTAGTTTCATGCTCAGCAATATACGTGTAGTACTCGTTGGTACATCTCATCCAGGGAACATAGGTTCCACAGCCCGTGCAATGAAAACCATGGGACTTTCCACTCTTTATCTCGCAGAGCCGCGAGTTGAACCCGATGGACAATCAATCGCCCTTGCGGCAGGTGCATCTGATATCCTAAAACATGCTGTCACTGTAGACAGTGTTGCTGAAGCGATTGCTGATTGCAGTTTAGTGATAGCGACAAGCGCTAGAAGTCGCACGCTAGATTGGCCGATGTTAGAACCTAGAGAGGCGGGTGAAAAACTGGTTTCTTCTGCGCTAACAGGGCCCGTTGCCATTGTGTTTGGTCGTGAAAATAATGGTCTAAGTAACGAGGAATTACAGAAGTGTAATTACCACGTTGCCATTCCTGCAAACCCTGAATATACCTCTTTGAACTTAGCGCAAGCAGTGCAGATTATCTGCTATGAGGCGAGAGTTGCTCATCTTGCTCAGGTTCAACGAGACTTTGAAAATGCCAAGCCCGCTGATTATGTTGAGCCTGTGGATGAGTATCCGTTCGCGCAAGAACGTGAAAACTTCTTTGAGCACCTTGAAGATACTCTGCTAAATACCGGATTTATTGTTAAGCAGCATCCAGGTCAAGTGATGACAAAGCTACGTCGTCTATTTAGTCGCGCTAGACTTGAAAGACAAGAGATGAATATTTTGCGCGGTATGTTGACCTCAATTGATAAAAAAATAGTTAAGAAAGACGAAGAGCAGTCATAAGGAACCGATAACAATGGGAGTGATGGCTAGGCTTAAGGATGATATTGCCTCGATATATCATCGCGATCCAGCGGCCCACGGTACGTTAGAAGTGTTGTTGAACTACCCAGGGATGCAAGCGATTTGGATCCACAGAATTAGTCATAAACTCTGGCAGCGTCAATGGCGACTTCCCTCTCGTTGTTTATCTACTTTTTCCCGCTGGTTAACAGGGGTTGAAATTCATCCTGGTGCACGTATTGGTGATCGTTTTTTTATTGATCACGGTATGGGTGTTGTTATCGGTGAGACTGCAGAGATCGGCAATGACTGTACGCTCTATCATGGAGTGACATTAGGTGGTACGACGTGGAAAGCGGGTAAGCGCCACCCTACGTTAGGCAATAATGTCGTCATTGGGGCTGGAGCTCAAATTCTGGGACCTATCACAATGCACGATGGTGCCCGAGTGGGCTCTAATTCCGTTGTGGTTAAAGACGTGCCAAAAGATACAACTGTTGTTGGGATCCCCGGTCGTGCGGTCTCTACACCCAATGATGTCAGTAAAGAGCAATCTCAAAGACGCACTGAAATGGCGAAGAAATATGGTTTCGATGCCTACGCGGTATCACCAGATAATCCAGACCCCGTTGCCAATGCAATCGGTCAAATGTTAGACCATATGCATTTGATGGATTCTAAGGTTCAGGAAGTGTGTCAGGCTGTTCAAACGCTTGGCGGTAGTGTGTGCACCGAAAAATTGCCAGAATTAGAAGTCGATGATTTCAGTGATGCTGAACGTGCAGCAGCTAAGAAGCGAAAAAAAGCGATTGATGAGTTTGATCCCATTATCTGAGATTTAGTGAGGATAATGGTAAAGATGCATTGAAAAAATTGAGTAAAACAGGTTAAATACCCCACCAAACTCGGGGGGGACTTTTGTTAAAGAATTGAATGACCGTCCGACAATAGTTGTGGGATAATACTTGACTAAAATACTAGGTTTAATACTTGACTAAACTACTCGGGTATGTTTGAATTAACTCAAGCATTTTTGGGAGCTGTAGTCGCTATGAAACTTACATCAAAAGGTCGGTATGCCGTTACAGCCATGTTAGATGTTGCTATGCATTCTACCTCTGGCCCGGTTCCGTTGGCCGATATTTCCGAGCGTCAAGGAATTTCACTTTCTTACCTCGAACAACTTTTCGCAAAACTTAGAAAACAAGGATTGGTTTCTAGTGTCAGAGGACCCGGCGGTGGTTACCGTTTAGGCGCTGATGCTGGTGAGATATCTGTTGGTATGGTGGTGCGTGCAGTGGATGAATCTGTTGACGCAACACGTTGTCAGGGACAAGGAAATTGTCAAAACGGCACTCGTTGTCTTACCCATTCACTTTGGGGTGACCTGAGTAAACAGATTTCAGATTTTTTAAATGGTATTAGTCTTGCGGGTTTAATGACTAAACGAGATGTACAATTTATCTCTATAAAACAAGACGAAATACAACAGGAACAAAGAGTAACAGTATAAGTTAACTTTGTTATTTAATAATATTTTTTGTACTTTGTTCGACCTTACTCAAGGTTACGCTGTACGGAGTGTGTAATGAAGCTTCCTATCTATTTAGATTACGCTGCGACGACGCCGGTTGATCCCCGTGTTGCAGAAAAAATGATGCAGTGCATGACTATGGACGGCATCTTTGGTAACCCAGCATCTCGTTCTCACCGTTACGGTTGGCAGGCTGAAGAAGCGGTTGATATTGCCCGTAACCAAGTTGCTGATCTAATTAATGCCGATCCACGCGAGATCGTATTTACTTCTGGTGCCACAGAGTCAATTAACCTAGCGATTAAAGGTGTTGCTCACTTCTATCAGAAGAAAGGCAAGCACATCATTACCAGCAAGACAGAACACAAAGCTGTACTCGACACATGTCGTCAGCTTGAGCGTGAAGGTTTTGAAGTCACTTATCTTGCTCCTGAAGCAAACGGAATTATCCCGTTAGCAACCATTGAAGCAGCGATGCGTGAAGATACGCTTATTGTCAGTATCATGCATGTTAACAATGAGATTGGTGTTATTCATGACATCAATGCTATCGGTGAGCTATGCCGTAGCAAGAAAGTTATTTTGCATGTCGATGCGGCGCAGAGTGCGGGTAAATTACCAATAGACGTTCAAGAAACTAAAGTTGATCTTATGTCTATTTCAGCCCATAAAATGTACGGCCCTAAAGGGATTGGTGCACTTTATGTAAGCCGTAAGCCACGTATTCGTCTAGAGGCAGCCATGCATGGTGGTGGACACGAGCGCGGTATGCGCAGTGGCACACTCGCGACACACCAGATTGTAGGTCTAGGCGAAGCTGCTGCTATCGCTAAAGCGGATATGGCGTCAGACAGTGCACGTATTGCAGGACTGCGCGATCGCTTATGGAATGGTGTTAAAGCCATCGAAGAAACCTATATCAACGGTGACGCTGAACAACGTTACTGTGGCAATCTCAATGTCAGTTTCAACTTTGTTGAAGGTGAGTCATTGATGATGGCACTTAAAGATCTTGCTGTTTCATCTGGTTCTGCCTGTACTTCTGCAAGCTTGGAACCAAGCTATGTACTTCGTGCACTAGGCTTAAACGATGAGATGGCCCACAGTTCAATTCGATTCTCTATCGGGCGTTTCACAACCGAAGAAGATATCGATCACGCAATTGAAACAATTAATAAATCTATTGATGGTTTACGGGAGATGTCTCCACTTTGGGAGATGTTTAAAGACGGTATAGACCTTGAACAGGTTCAATGGGCTCACCATTAATCCGTTTTAATCAATAAATAATCAATAGAATATTGGAGTAGTATCATGGCTTACAGCGAAAAAGTACTCGATCACTATGAAAACCCACGTAATGTAGGTTCTTTCGACAAAAATGATCCATCGGTTGTTACCGGTATGGTTGGTGCACCAGCTTGTGGTGACGTAATGAAGCTCCAACTTAAAATTGGTGCTGATGGCATAATTGAAGATGCTAAGTTTAAAACTTATGGTTGTGGTAGTGCGATAGCCTCAAGCTCACTTGTGACTGAGTGGGTTAAAGGGAAGACCATTGAAGAAGCTGGCGCTATCAAGAATACTGATATTGCTGAAGAGCTTGCGCTACCTCCAGTGAAAATTCACTGTTCAATTTTGGCCGAAGATGCAATTAAAGCGGCAATTGATGATTATAAGTTAAAGCAAAGTAAGTAATTTCCGGAGTTAACATGGCTATTTCAATGACTCCTGCGGCTGCCGAACGTGTTAAAAGCTTTCTGGACAGCCGTGGAAAGGGAATTGGTTTACGATTAGGGCTTAAAACATCAGGATGTTCTGGGATGGCTTACATCATTGAATTTGTTGATGATTTAAACCTTGATGATGAAGTCTACGAGATCGGTGATGTGAAAATCATTATCGATGCGAAAAGTTTTATCTACCTTCAAGGTATCGAGTTAGACTTCGTCAAAGAGGGACTCAATGAAGGTTTCCAGTTTAACAATCCCAATGCTAAAGGGGAGTGTGGCTGTGGTGAGAGCTTCACAGTCTAACAGTCTAAAGAATTAAACCATGAACTATTTTGAGCTGTTTAGTTTCACCCCCGCCTACCATATTGACACCGCCTTACTTGCAGAGCGCTACCGCGAACTGCAAAGGGCGGTTCATCCCGACAAATTTGCTAATGCCAGTGAGCAAGATAAGCGCATTGCCGTGCAACGAGCGGCACAAGTGAATGATGGTTTTTCAACGCTAAAAAACCCGATATTGAGAGCAGAACATATGCTTTCACTCAAGGGGGTTGATTTAAGCCATGAATCCACAACGGTTAAAGATACTCAGTTCTTGATGCAGCAGATAGAATGGCGTGAAGAGCTTGAAGACATTACTGACAGTAATGATCCCGATGCTTGTATCTCTGAGTTGCATGATTCATTTAGTCTTTATGCTAAGCAGATAGAAGATAATCTAAGTTATTTGTTAGCCGATCTTTCCGAAGACGGGCTACTACAAGCCGCCGATCTTATCCGTAAGCTTAAATTTATGGCAAAACTACAAGTTGAACTTGAGCGTATTGAAGATGCCTTGTTTGACTAACTAAATATGTCACAATATTAATTGTCTTTTAATTGATTAGCTTGTTACTTTTGGCTAATTTTTAGGTTGGAATTTTATGGCCCTATTGCAGATCGCCGAGCCAGGACAGAGTGCCGCTCCCCATCAACATCGTCTGGCTGTTGGTATTGATTTAGGTACGACTAACTCTTTAGTTGCTGCGGTCCGTAGCGGAGTTGCAAATACCTTACCCGATAACAAGTCACATCACTCTTTACCTTCGGTAGTCAGATACACTGAGTCGAATGTTGAAGTGGGTGTTGATGCGGAGTTGAACTCAGCTAAAGATCCACAAAATACCATTGTTTCCGTTAAACGCTTTATGGGACGCAGTCTGAGTGATATTCAGTCTGGTTCTCAAGATTTACCTTATCAATTTGAGACTAGCGAAAATGGGCTACCTCTATTTGTAACAAAGCAAGGTAAGGTTAACCCAATACAGGTTTCCGCTGAGATTTTAAAGCCGTTAATTTCCCGTGCAGAAAAAACCTTAGGTGGCGAATTGGAAGGGGTGGTTATTACTGTTCCTGCTTATTTCGATGATGCGCAGCGCCAAGGCACTAAAGATGCTGCCGGATTATTGGGCGTTAAAGTACTTAGACTACTGAATGAGCCAACTGCTGCCGCTATCGCTTATGGACTTGATTCTGGCCAGGAAGGGGTTATTGCCATCTATGATCTTGGTGGTGGAACCTTCGATATTTCTATACTGCGTTTGCATAAAGGTGTGTTCGAAGTATTAGCCACTGGTGGTGACTCGGCACTAGGTGGAGACGACTTTGATCACCTTTTACATCACTATTTATCAAGCGAGTGGCAGCTTAATGAGCTTTCAGCAACGCTAAGCCGTCAGCTTTTAATCGAAGCTAGAAGAGTTAAAGAGGCGTTGACGAGTGATGAGCAAGTTATTGCAACTTTGAATTTAGATGATGGAACTCAACTGAGTCACACAGTCACTAAAACGACATTTGAGACGTTGATCAGTGCGTTGGTTAAGAAAACCGTCAATAGCTGTCGTCGTGCGCTTCGTGATGCCGGAATTAAAGCCGATGAAGTACTTGAAACTGTCATGGTCGGTGGTTCAACTCGAGTACCGCTTGTGCGTGAGTTGGTTGAAAACTTCTTCGCTAAAAAGCCATTAACCACCATAGATCCTGATAGAGTTGTTGCCATTGGTGCGGCAATTCAAGCTGATATCCTTGTTGGTAATAAACCTGACTCAGATCTTTTACTTCTCGATGTTCTCCCGCTGTCATTAGGTATTGAGACCATGGGCGGACTTGTTGAAAAGATTGTATCGCGTAATACCACTATTCCAGTCGCTAAGGCTCAGGAGTTCACCACATTTAAAGATGGCCAAACGGCGATGGCGTTTCATGTGGTTCAAGGTGAGCGAGAACTTGTTGATGATTGCCGCTCTTTAGCAAGGTTTACCTTGAAAGGTATTCCTCCATTAGCAGCGGGTGCAGCGCATATTCGAGTCACTTTTCAAGTCGATGCTGATGGATTGCTGAGTGTTACCGCAATGGAAAAATCGACAGGTGTTCAATCTAGTATCCAAGTTAAGCCTTCTTTTGGGTTAACTGACGAAGAGATCGGCGCTATGCTCAAAGATTCTATGGCAAATGCCAAAGAGGACATCACAAGGCGTATGCTTGCTGAGCAGAAAGTGGAAGCGGCTAGGGTACTAGAGACCTTAAGTGCTGCGCTGCAAAAAGATGCAAACCTGTTGACTAAAGATGAACAGAACTTGATTGAGCAAAGCATGGCAGCTTTAGCGCAGATCAGTAGTCAAGATGACGCAGATGCAATAGAAAAAGCCATTGAGGCTGTAGATGCTAGTACGCAAGATTTTGCTGCTAAGCGTATGGATAATTCAATCAAATTGGCACTTAAAGGCCAATCAGTTGACAGTATTTAATTGGTAATCAATAGGTAAATAAGATGCCACAAATAGTATTTTTACCCCATGAAGAGTTATGCCCAGACGGTGCAGTGGTTGAAGCCGTTGAAGGTGAGACGGTATTGGATGTTGCGTTACGTAACGGTATTCACATCGAACATGCCTGTGAGAAGTCTTGTGCATGTACAACATGCCACGTGATCATAAGAGAAGGCTTTGATGAGCTTGAACAGAGCGACGAGTTAGAAGATGACATGCTAGACAAGGCATGGGGTTTGGAGCCTGAAAGTCGCCTATCTTGTCAGTCAAGAGTCACTGGGGCAGACCTTGTGGTCGACATTCCTAAATACACCATCAACATGGTGAGTGAAAGCCACTAAGCTGAGCCATTAAGTTAAGTTTTTCAAATTATCTATAAAAGATCAGTCTTAAATGGCTGGTCTTTTTTATTATAGTCCTATAATTTGTCTACAAATGTCAGTCACTAAAAGGGGGGCATTATGTCTCTTAAATGGACAGATTCTCTTGATATAGCCATAGAACTGCTAGAACAGTACCCAGAGAAAGATCCTGAAACTATTCGTTTTACTGATCTGCATGAGTGGGTACTGGCTTTGGATGCCTTTGATGATGATCCAAATCATTGTAATGAGAGAGTGCTAGAGGCGATACAGGCATGTTGGATTAGTGAATTATAGTTTAATACTCTTACTTTATATTGAGATTAAACGTTAGTCGTTAATGATTAAAGTTTGCACCTACTCTTGCGTATGTGACGCTCGTCACGATTAAATTCCCTGTTATTAGATCTTTGTCCCATTATATAGTCTTTAAAGATAGGATTCTGGTCAGAAATCTCGTATAATCCGCGCGAATTCAAAAACCTGTTTATTAAAAAGGAAGCTTTTCATGGCTATCGAACGTACTTTTTCTATCATTAAGCCTGATGCTGTTGCAAAAAATAACATCGGCGCTATCTATAACCGTTTTGAAACTGCTGGCCTGAAAATCATCGCATCTAAAATCGTTCACCTAAGCAAAGAGCAAGCTGAAGGCTTCTATGCTGAGCACAGTGAACGTCCTTTCTTCGGTGCACTTGTTGCATTTATGACATCTGGCCCTATCATGGTTCAGACGCTTGAAGGCGAAAATGCTGTATTAGCTCACCGTGAAATCTTAGGTGCTACAAATCCAGCTGATGCGGCTCCAGGTACTATCCGTGCTGATTTCGCTGAAAGCATCGATGAAAATGCTGCACACGGTTCAGATTCTGTAGAATCTGCCCAGCGTGAAGTTGCTTACTTCTTCAGCACTGAAGAGCTTTGCCCACGTACTCGTTAATTTGCCAATGCAAATTGTAAAGAGTGTGTAAGTCGATAAAAGGAGCCCATGGCTCCTTTTTTGTATTTGAAATACCCATAAACTGTATGACTATTGCCTTCACCGACACACCGACACACCGACACATCGACCATAGGCAGATGCGAAATGTCTTTAAGGCGTATGAACGCTTAAGGCCTAATACCAATCAGTATAAGAAGTTGATCTACTCAGAGTCTGAGGGATCCCCTCGAATTTAATAGCATGCTTGTGGCTCCAGAATTAAGCCTTGTAGTGTTTTAATGGCTGTTCGCCAATGCAACCTCAGTAGCTTCAATTTCCTATCTTTATATG
>NZ_VKGK01000032.1 GCF_007197645.1 Shewanella hanedai | reverse complement strand
ATGGCATTTACTCGTGGTAATTTTTGTTTGGCGATAAATTTGATCACCAAATGCCATGAATGTTCCTCACTATTTCACCTATCTCATTATTTATTCATCTCTTTTTGTGGGGATTCGTCAGCCTCTAACCCTTTGGTATCTGATGCTAAGTTCAATAACTGCACTTGGTATTGATAACTTCGTGGCGTTAAATTATGCCCTAGTACAGTAGCCTTGAGTTTATCTTCACTGTCTGGATAGAGCAGAATCGACTTAGAATCACTCTGGTTGTAGGTCACCAGCAAGTTATTCAGCAACATATTACCTGTTGCTGCATCACTGACACTGACATCATAATCGCCAAAGTTAGTTAGAATGAAACTAGACAACCCCCACTTAGCCACTTCCTGCTGATGCGACTCACTATTCTTACCATTAAATTTGGCTATGACTTTATCATTATGCTCAAAACCGTTGTATACCCTTAGTTGGACTTTCTCGTTAATATCTGCAAGGGACGTCACTGCGCGGGAATGTCCCACCACATCTAACTTAACCCCTTTTACAGAAGGCCCAAAAGCGGGACGGATCAACAATTTGTACACGGTCTTAGCACTGAGGTTTACTTCAGACGTGGTAAAAACGGGCTCATTACCACCCGCTTCAGTCAGGTATATCACGTATTTTCCCGTGGTGAGAATTTGTGACTCAGTGATCCCTTTGTACGCTATCTCACTGAAATACTTAGCTGAACTAAAGCCATCTTCCTTCTTACCTATGTATACCCCAAACTTCTGAGTACCGCTGCTGACATGAGCTGCCAATACTTGCATTTTAGTAATTTTCTTGTCTACATTTTCTTTTTTCTTATTTTCTTCATCCAGCTTATCTCGGTTATATTTAATATTGATGAAATCTGTTTTTGCATAATCCCCAGCTAATACATAAAGGTGGTTATCCTTGTTGCCCAGACTAATATCTTGTTCATGGAACTTAACTTCTTTATTTTCAGCATTATTTCCCGTAATACTCAACTTATTGTCGCCAACTGGTACTGCAAAACGTGACATGGCTTGACCAAAGTTTAACGCATTGTATTTTTTAGCCTTTAAAGACAAGTAAGTTTTTGTACTATCTGGAGAAGCATTATAATATTGAACATATGCAACATCCTTTGTACTATCTTTTTTATCATCCCCACCGCAAGAAACCACAAACAATACTAGCCCGAAAGCCAATATAAGATTAATTATATGCTTCATCATTACCTCTAATTATAAAATACTATTGTTAACTCTTTGTTTATGACTTGCGCCCTGTAATTTGGTTCAATACATTTAGTAACATTTATAACTTCACCCGTACGGTTAAAACTTAAGTGCGTGATTGATAAGTTAATATCTAAAAAGCACAATTTAATTAAAAACCATTATCACACCAAATATATTTTAAAATCAAACCACATTATTTTAATAACACAGTGAACGGTATCAAAATTATAATATCAATACCCAATTCACTACCAATGGTTAACATTAACACCATTAAAATAATTCATTTCAAGACAGTGAGTTAATATCTAAAAACCTATTCGAATAACCAACATTATGCTTAACCAACACTAGCCGACTATGTTTTTACTCGTCATTAAGTCCTACCTTCGACCTACACGACTTAGCAAAAGGTAATGCTGGGGGTCGCCGTTAATCCATGATAACTTTTAGGAATTCAGGCATGCTTATGCTCACTCATTTATCTGTAGCTTTCAGTGCTTCTGCAAGCTGCCTTTTACATAATGCACTCACAACCCCAGCATTCCCTAAAGCATCATAAGGAAGACGTCATGAACCGAGTTTATCCTATGGCAATAGTCGCAAGCTTGATAATGAGTTCAAATGTACTGGCTGTACAATACGCAGACATGCTCTTAACGAACGCCAACATTTACGGTCACGACAGTGCAGACACGATTGCGATTAACGATGGCAATATTATGTTTGTCGGTAAAGCCACAAAAGCCGATGCCTATCGTAGCCAAGATACCGACGTTATCGATCTTGAACAGGCCTATATCATGCCGGGTTTTATTGATAATCATAACCACGTGTTTGAAGCCGCTTCTGAAGCTGGCGGCAACTGTACACTCAACCTTGATGCATCGCTTAAAGAGCAGATCCCCTATTTAATCAAATGCAGTAAAAATGCTAACCCGAATAACTGGCTGATGGGTTATGGCTTTTCGTTAGACGCTATTTTAAGTGAAAATAACCGCAACACACCTCTTGAAGTGATTGACCGAATTTTCCCTGAGCAACCTGTCGTGCTAATGGAACAAACCTCACATTCAATGTGGGTCAACTCCGCAGCGCTTAAGTTAGCCGGGATCACGAAAGACTCCCCCGAACCACAAGGTGGTAAAATTCTCAAAGATGAGAAAACCGGTGAGCTAAACGGAATAGTGTTTGATAACGCTGGCGATATCATCATGGAGATGGCCTGGAACAGCTTAGAAAACCAGTTCCAACAAAGCTACGACGGGTTAATGATAGGCCTTGAAGAGGCCGCAGCCCATGGTATTACCACCATTGGCGATGGGCGACTTTATTGGAAACGTGGCTGGTATGATGTATGGCAGCAAGCCGAGAAGGACGATGCTTTAACCGCCCGAGTATCACTGCGACCATGGATATACCCAGCTGACACAATGAAGTCTCAATTCCCATTTTTAAAGTCTGTGCAATCGAGTGATACATCGCGTTTGTTATTAGTCGATCAAGTAAAAATGTACAGTGATGGCATCATTATTAATGGCACCGCAAAAATTCTCTCACCCTATTTAGAGACCTATATCCCAGATGAACCTCATGGCATCAATTATATTCCGCCAAGCCAAATGACCACCTGGCTGGGCGCACTGAACAAGATTGGTTATAGCGCACATATCCATGCAATTGGTGATGGTGCGGTGCGCGAGTCCCTCAATGCCATCGGGCACGCACGTAAACAAGGAGCTAAAAAGCCTTACACCTTGACCCATGTTGAGTTGGTAGACACAAAAGACATTCCTCGTTTCGCTAAACTGGATGTGACAGCTGATTTCCAAGTAGGCTCCGATTACGTGGCAGCCCATGACCACCAATGGGCAAAAGCCTTTTTAGGCGCTAAACGAACCCACTCCTTAATGAATCCAAGAGCCATTTTCGATACGGGAGCGAATGTCACCTTGAGTAGCGACTGGAATGTCCATGACATCAATCCACTGGTTGGCATTGAGAATATCTTAAAGATGGGCAATACGGGGTTACCTGACGTGCATTCCGCAATCAATGCTTACACCATTAATGCAGCAAAGAGTTTGGGGATCAGTGACTTTACAGGTTCGATAACCCTTAGAAAATCCGCCGACTTCGCCATTCTCAGTCAAGATATCACCCGCTTACCCATTAATGACATCGCCAACACCGAAATCCTGATGACAATTCTGCAAGGGGATATCGTCTTCGAAACTGAAGAATCAGAGTTTGAATCAGATGACTAAAAGCACAAAACTTTAAATATCTTTTTAGGTTGGATTCATTGAATGAGATAGGTATTTAGTTAGTTAGTTAGTTAGCTAGCTAGCTAGCAGAAGTAGCTGCACATAAACACCCTGCAAGCAATAGATAACAATGAAAGTTTAACCATTAATAATCAGATCCAATACCAATTTAGCCAAATGAACCAGATCAGAAAATGTAATTAGGCTTCATTCGAAGGCTAGCCAACTTTGAGGTATAGAGTGAGTTAGACCTGCTACCTATTAACCTCAAATCAAAGAAATTAATAACCCAGTGTAGATACACTGCTAGCTTGCAAAACATGGATGAAAACATCCTAAACAAACAACGAATTATCCATAACAATACCCAGATCAAAAATCAAAACTAACCTAATATTGAACAAAGGGATTTTTCACTAAATCCCAATACAGCATGTTATATTAGCGCCCATTCGATCCCGTATGACAAATAAAGGCTAAATCAATGAAAGTAGGTATCATAGGTGCAATGGAGCCAGAAGTGGCTCATTTAATCGCTTCGATGGAAAACGCAGAGTCGCAAACCATTGCTGGTATTGAATTTATTGCAGGCACATTAGACGCTAAAGATGTTATCGTTACCCGTTCAGGCATAGGTAAAGTTGCCGCGAGTATCGCCACGACTTTACTTATTGAAAAGTACGCACCCGATGCGGTCATTAACACTGGTTCTGCTGGCGGTTTTGTTGACTCTCTGGCTATTGGCGACATCGTTATCTCAACAGAAGTTCGTCACCATGATGTTGATGTAACTGCATTTGGTTATGAAATCGGCCAAATGGCTCAGCAACCCGCTGCATTTATGGCTGATGAAAAATTAAAAGCCGCTGCCAACAAAGCTGTAGCAAGTCTTGGTGAAGTCAAAGCCATTGAAGGGCTTATCTGCACTGGTGACAGTTTTATCTGCGATCCTGTTCGTACTAAGACCATGTTGGAGCACTTCCCAACAATGGCGGCTTGTGAAATGGAAGGCGCTGCAATCGCACAAGTATGTCATCAGTTTGGTGTCCCATTTGTGGTGATCCGTTCACTGTCTGATAATGCCAACAACGATTCACCTGTGGATTTTGACTCATACATAGTCAAAGCCGGACACCATTCAGCATTGATGGTTATGGCGTTGCTTAAGCATCTATAATTGTTCAATAGGTTACACTTAAACCAATAAAAGTAAGGCTAATACCATGGTTCCGGAGTTTGCTCAGCTGCTACTCAACGATTCAGCTTTGTACCAAGGAACCCTGATCCTTTTTATTAGCCTTCTTCTCTCAAAAATCGCACCACTTCCCCGCGCTGCTCAACCTTTAGTTGCTTTCAACTTAATAGCTAAAGAGATGGCCCTTAAAGTTAATCGCCGCAATAGAAGCCATTCTCAACAGGTGATCGCTGGCGCCCTATCCGCGCTACTTCTTGTGGTTCCTTTTTGGGCGATTATCGCTTTCATGTTGCAACTGGCGGCTTTCCCATGGTTTTTTGAATTTGTCATTCTCTATATTTGCCTAAATGATGAGAATTTCAATCTGGTTGCCGATGAGGTTAATCGCGCCTTAAATCAGGAAGATAAAGCTAGAGCACGCACGATGTTGCTCCCTTGGCTTACTCGGGACACAAAGGAACTCACCGAAGTAGGACTGAGTAAAGCCACCATCGAAAAACTGGTTACCGCCCCTGTTTACGGCACGGTGGCCAGTGTGCTTTTCTTTATCATCGGCGGCGCGTCTTTGGTGCTCGCTGCTCGTATGCTTAAACAACTCGAGCTTTGCTGGGTCCCCATCAATCCCAAATTCCGCTATTTCTCTCGCCCAGTGTATTGGTTAAATACCGTACTGTTTGCTCTACCCAGTTGGCTTTGGAATCTGAGCTTAGCCATTCAAGGTGGGCCAAAGAGTTTAGCAACGCTCTTTAAGCCTGTAGCTCTCAATGGCCGTATTTATCATGAACTACAAACCTGTGCGATTGCTGCGAGTGTATTAAACATCGAGCTTGGTGGCCCGATGAAATTTAACGGCGTCAGGGTCAATACCACCAAACTCAATTATGGGCCTCTACCCAAGCAAAACGCGATACGCGATGCCATTAAGCTCACGAGAGTAACCCATTTAATCTGGATCAGCTTTGTTGTGCTAATTCCATTGATTTGGGCAGGTTTACGATACTTACAAATCGGCTAAACATTGAACACCTTGCTTAAAAACGAATGATAAGACAATTTCATTCCACATCGTCCTAGAGCGATAACTTCGTAATCCTTTTATTGAACCTATGACACCACATCTCTACATGTTGAATATTGTATTTCGTGGTTGTTTGGAGATATATGCCTTGGTATTATCTAACGATTAACAACTCTTTTTCATAGGCTAGGCAATTGTTAGAAAATATACATGTGTCGTTAACCACACCTGCGCTGTTATTTCCAGCGATCTCTTTATTATTACTTGCCTATACCAACCGATTTTTCGCTTTAGCCGCGTTGATCAGAAACCTCAGTAGCACAGGTAAACCCATTCAGAGTCAACAACTTAAGAATCTACGACAGAGGATCACTATAATTCGGCGCATGCAAGAATCTGGCGTCATGAGTTTTGCGCTCTGCGTACTTTGTATGATCTTCATCTATATTGGTCTCAATAAAGTGGGCTCATTCATCTTCGGTTCCAGTTTGTTATTACTGCTCTATTCACTGCTGCTTTCCGTTATCGAGATCCGTATCTCTGTCGTGGCGCTCAACTACCATCTTGAAGAGTTGGATCAATGACCTCTTGGTTTTACTTTTTTGACCTGTGTGGTACCGCCGTTTTCGCACTTTCTGGTGCGCTCTCTGCTGGTCGTCACCGTATGGACCCTTTTGGTGTAATAGTGCTGGCATCTGTCACTGCCGTTGGTGGCGGAAGCATTCGCGATGCATTATTAGGCACCACGCCAGTGTTTTGGATCCGCGATCCAAACTACATCATAGTGATCCTACTCACCGTGTTGTTGACCATGCTTATCGTTCGTAAGCCTAAGCGTATCCCTCAACATACCTTACCTGTCGCCGATGCATTAGGGTTGGCACTGTTTACGGTGATTGGCGCTGAAAAAGCACTAAGTCTTGAATTAAGCGGCATGATTGCTGTTGTAATGGGCTTGATAACTGGCGTGGGAGGAGGCATTATTCGAGACTTATTGTGTCGTCAGGTACCGATGATCTTAAGGACAGAGATCTACGCCACCGCGTCCATTTTAGGCGGAGTGACTTACAGTCTATGTCTGCATTTTGGGACACAAGATAAGCACGCGCTTGTGCTTGCTATGCTCGTCGCATTAGGGATACGACTGGCAGCAATTAAATGGCATTTGTCACTTCCGGCATTTGATCTAAAAACAAACCTACAGAATAAGAAGTAATGATGTTGCGATATCTTTGTCTCATAGTGGCATTTATTAGCCTTCCCTCCATGGCCGCAAATGGAGAGATGCCTCGCGAGCAACAGTTAGCCGTTAAGTATATTAAGGCGCTCACCGATCACGACTACCCAGCCTTAGTCGATTTTTATAATCGTGAAAGTGTGTTCAATGATAGAACGGCAGGCAAGAAATACACGGGTAAACGTCATATCCTCAGTTTCTTAAAACGGGCCCATCAAGGCGTACTAGAGTATGGTTTTAATATCGAGCATATGTTTAATTCAGGCTCCTTAGTGGTCATGATTGGCAGTTACCACTACAAGGGACCCGGTGAGCAGTTTGGTAAGCCAGGTAAAATCATCGATTTAGCCATCCCAGGTGTGACTACAGTGAAACTTGATATGGACACTCATCGAGTAAAAGAACACGAAGATTTGATGGATTATCAAACCATGGCAGATCAGTTGGCGATTCAATAAAGTCAGAATTTATTGCGATAGATTCTCAGAAAACAGATAAAAAAATGGCCTCCAGTCCCAAGACTGGAGGCCATTTTTATCAATACCAATCAGTATAAAGATTTGATCGCTCAGCGAGAGTTTAGCGGTCCTGAGGCAAGGCAGCGAGTGAATAGCATAGTTGTTCTACGGTTAAGCTCGTTAACACAGCATCAGAACCACTAAAACTCGCCTGTAAGGAGTGTTTTTGGCTGCCTATTTCTGCGTTGAATGAACTTACAAGGGAACAACCATTATGTCATCCATTCGTCTTGAATTAGTTTGCCAAAAAACACTCTGAGTAGATCAACTTCTTATACTGATTGGTATAATCTAACTTAAAGCTAAACTAAGGTTATCTTAGCGAATTTACGCTTACCGACTTGAAAAACACCCGTTGTTCCAGCGGTTAGCTGTAGACGTGTATCTTCAATCTTAGCACCGTCAATTTTAGCAGCGCCTTGCTTAATCATACGCATACCATCTGAAGTTGAATTCACCAAACCCGCTTCTTTAAGCAAGTTAGCAATGGCAATTCCTTCACCGGCAACGATTTCAACCTCTTCGATATCATCAGGGATCGCGCCTTTCTGGAAACGATTGATAAACTCTTGATGAGCCCCTTCTGCCGCATCTTCATCATGAAAACGAGCGATGATCTCTTTTGCTAAAGCGATCTTGATATCACGCGGGTTTGTGCCCTGCTCAACATCCAGTTTGAACTGCTCAATTTCGCTTAATGGACGGAAAGAAAGAAGCTCAAGGTAACGCCACATTAGATCATCAGAGATAGACATTATCTTACCGAACATCTCACCAGCAGGCTCACTCACACCAATGTAGTTGTGCGCCGACTTTGACATCTTCTTCACGCCATCTAATCCCTCGAGTAGAGGCATCATGATCACGGTTTGCGGTTTTTGACCTGCAGATTTTTGCAGTTCACGTCCCATCAGCAAGTTAAACTTCTGATCCGTTCCACCCAGTTCAACATCGGCTTCTAGTGCAACTGAATCGTAACCCTGCAGTAACGGGTACATAAACTCATGGATAGCAATCGATTGACCAGAACCGTAACGCTTCTTAAAGTCATCACGTTCCATCATACGCGCAACAGTCTGCTGTGATGCTAGACGTATCATACCCGCAGCGCCTAGCGGCTCTAACCAGCTAGAGTTAAACTCTATACGGGTCTTGGCTGGGTCTAGGATTTTATAAACCTGTTGCTTATAGGTTTCAGCATTAGCGAGCACTTGCTCACGCGTTAACGGAGGACGTGTACTGTTCTTGCCGCTTGGGTCGCCCACCATGCCAGTAAAATCACCGATAAGGAAGATAACTTCATGACCAAGTTCCTGAAAGGTACGCATCTTGTTTAAGATGACCGTATGGCCTAAATGAATATCGGGAGCGGTAGGATCAGCTCCAAGCTTAATACGTAAAGGACGTCCCTCTTTCAACTTTTCCAGCAGATCCGCTTCAAGTAAAATCTCATCGGTACCACGTTTAATTTCTGCTAATGCTTGGTCTAAATCAGCCATCTCGCCAGCTACTCCAAAGAGCCTATTAATCAAATAAAGAGAGACATGTTACTTGTTAGCCACCACAATTGAAAGCGTGTACACTTAAGGGATTGCGATAAATATCAAATTGCTACTTAGCTCAATGGAAAGGGTTCGATGGGAAAGGTTATAACGTTATTTAAATTGCTGCCAAAAAAGCACCAGATACTGCTTACAGTATTAGTTTGTGCGACCTTAATTATCTTAGTGTTACCTGCCGATGACGCCCAAGCATCAAAAAATGCTAACAGCCAGCTTTCTGGCAGTATTGACCTACAGCATCTCGATAAATCCAAGCCATCACAGCATGAGATGATAAATCAAGATAACCTAAAGGTGCCACTGGCTTTTCGCACCCCAACACCGCCAAATTACGACAAAAATAAAGCCGCAGTAGAAGGCGAAGCTGACACCATCAAGCCAGTCAGTTCCATTGCCGTGCTCACCGCTGAAAAAGTTGGGCAAGATGACACCGAAAAGTTCACTGTAAAAAGTGGTGATACCTTAGCAGCTCTGTTTAAACGTGCCGATTTAAGCGCGCGTGATGTGTACGAAATAACTCTACTGCCCAAAGCCAAAAAACACTTACTTAAGATCATGCCAGGTCAGGAGATCATGATATCTAAGAATAGTGATGGTGAGTTCACCAAGCTTAAATTCCATTTAGATCCAGTGTCGACATTAGTGATCGGCAAAGAAGACGGCGACTACACAGAGAACATCATTAATAAACAGATTGAAAGCAGAACTAAATTCGCCAGTGCCACGATCAATAGTAACTTCTGGAATGCAGGTGTTACTGCCGGCTTAACCCCAAATCAGATCATGCAATTGGCAACGATTTTCGGCTGGGATATCGATTTCGCGTTAGATTTAAGAAAAGATGATAACTTCTCTATCATCTTTGAAGAGGAGTTTGCCGACGGTGAATTTCTTCGCAACGGCAATATTCTTGCCGCCGAGTTCATCAACCAAGGTGACAGATACACGGCCGTGCGTTACACCGATGGTAACTATTACTCAGAGGAGGGCCGCAGTATGCGTAAAGCCTTCCTACGATCGCCTGTCGATTTTAAATATGTCAGTTCCAGTTTTAATCCCAAGCGTCTTCACCCTGTAACAGGCCAAGTGCGCGCTCACCGCGGCGTTGACTATGTTGCAGCAGTTGGAACCCCCATTAAAGCGGCTGGTAAAGGGCGTGTCATCAAGTCCGCTTACAATCAGTACAATGGCAACTATGTGTTTATTAAACACAATGACACCTACACCACTAAGTACCTCCACCTTAAAAAACGTAAAGTAAAACAAGGTGAAAGCGTTAAACAGGGCGAGATTATCGGCACATTAGGTGCGACTGGTCGAGTCACAGGCGCTCATCTTCATTATGAGTTTATCGTTAATGGCACCCATAGAAACCCACGAACGGTTAAGCTGCCTAAGTCCCTCCCTATAGCCAACAAAGAAAAGGCGACATTTCTAGCACTTAGCGAGCAGATTATGTCGAAACTTCAACAGAACAAGTTAGTACAACTTGCCTCCCAGTAGCATAAAATAGAGCGGTTGATTCGCTCGATAAAGAGTGATTAATATCAAATGAATAAACGTTATTTTATCGGTTTGATGTCCGGCACCAGCATGGATGGTGTCGATGCGGTACTGGTCGATTTCAGCCAAGAACACCCCACATTGATAGAAAGGCACAGTCAGGACATACCAAAACATACCTTAAATGGTCTGCAGCGCCTTTGCTTACCTGGAAGCGATGAAATCACGCGTTTAGGACAGTTGGATCGCAGTGTTGGCCAACTGTTTGCTTCTGCCGTGAATGCTTTACTAGAGAAAGCCAACGTAAATAAAGACGATGTTATTGCCATTGGTAGCCATGGGCAAACTGTCAGACATATGCCGAATCTGGATATGGGGTTCACCCTGCAAATTGGTGATCCTAATACCATCGCCGTCGAAACTGGCATCAATGTTATTGCTGATTTTAGACGCAAAGATATCGCCCTCGGTGGGCAAGGTGCACCTTTAGTCCCAGCATTTCATCAGCAGATGTTTTCCAAACCAGGGACTAACCGCATCATTCTTAACATCGGTGGGATAGCTAACCTGACCTATCTCCCTGGCGATGAACAGCCAGTGTTAGGTTTTGACACAGGCCCTGGGAATACCCTTATCGATGCTTGGATCCAGCAAGTAAAGAGTGAACATTACGACAAAGATGGCACTTGGGCTGCCAGTGGTGTTACCGATGAAAAGTTGCTGACTCAGCTACTTTCACACTCCTATTTCTCTATGGCTTTTCCTAAAAGCACAGGTCGAGAGTTGTTTAACCAAGCGTGGTTAGAGCAACAAACGGCCGCCTTTGGCCATCTAAGTGAAGCCGATATTCAATCCACCTTACTCGATGTCACTTGTCACAGCATAGTCAAGGAGGTGCTTACACTCTCGGGTGACGGTGAGCTATTTGTGTGTGGTGGTGGTGCATTTAATATTGAAATGATGTCACGACTTAAGGCTCTGCTACCAAGCTATCAACTCAGCTCTACAGCAACATTGGGTATGAACCCTCAATGGGTTGAGGGGATCGCTTTTGCCTGGCTTGCCATGCGTCATCATGAAGGGCTCTCGGGCAACTTACCAGCCGTTACAGGCGCGTCCCGAGAAGCAGTATTAGGCTCTCTGTTCCCTGCAATCTAACCACCAATGGTGAGGGCGTTAAAACCCTCATCACTATTGTAGTAATTTATGCTTCAGCTTAATCACATCTCTTTTGTAGTTTTCAGAGAGAGTGATTAACAGGCTATTATTGCCTGGAATATAAGCCATGGATCCTGAGCGTGGAATACTACTAGGCGGAATTTTAAGGATCGGGGTGATAAGCTGCGTATTAAAGCGCCAAAACTTGATCAACTGATATCGAGTATGACTCTCTCTAAAATAGATGCCTTTATCTGTGGCTACCCAATTATACCTCTCCGTAAACTCCTTGCCTGAAATGAGTTCAGTGGTATTGTCTGGCGTAGATAATGACATCATCCACAAGCCTCTTTTTCCTACTTGAGTAAAGACTAGCTTATCTTCTCCTATCATCTTACCTAAGCGCATATCTATCGGGCTTATTATCTTAGGCAAGCGATTATCCAGATAAAACTCAGTGATTCCATCCTTTGTTCTTGCCAATACCATCTCATCATTCCAACCCCAACTCGGCCGGTTATGATCTAAGTAAGGCGTTGCCAAAATGCTAATGTTGGTTGTTTTAATATCCAGCACGTGAATTTTGTTACCCTCATTTTTATCATCAGGAGCTAGAAAAGCAACTTTAGTGCCGTCGTGAGACCAACTTGGATAAGCGACACGACGTTTAAGATCTGTATGTTGAACCCTGCTGTCACCATCTGGGTCACTCGACCAAATTTCATTGAAACCAGTCTCATTTGAGACATATACAATACGTTTTGCCACATCTGAATAATCAGGGTTCCGGTAATTGTATTCAACTTGAAGTAACGGAAACGTCGCCGTTGGGATCGATTGTTCCAGTGCAAATGACGCGACCTGATAACTCTGCTCGTAGTTGGAATAAACCAGCTCATTGCTAAATGGAATTGAACGAGGATAGCTCATCCCCTCCACTTTTAGTGGGTGAATCACCTTGTCATCAATCCCAACAATATAGCCGTTTCTTACCCCTGAATTTTCAGTACTGAAGATAAGTCGCTCGTTATCCTGATGCCAGCTCAAGCCTCTTATATCCTCTAAGCCGAAAGTTAAACGACGCTCTTCGCCTGTTTGATAATCTCTAATGAAAATATCCTCAGAGATGCTTCCGAATCGCCGCGCAATTGCTAACCACTGACCATCAGGGCTAAACACCATATCACGATCCCTTGAACTCCAGTTCTCATCACTGGAGAGCCGCACAGGTTCTGCTCCCTCATTGATTAAATCAAGTTGATAGATCCCAGAATGGTTACCATCACCTTCATTCCAAATATAAACGAGAGTACGTCCATCCGGTGAGATATCAATAGCAGCACTATCGCTGTAACAAGCTCCCAGTTTAGCCGCCTCATTACTGTCCAGATTAAGCACCGTGAGATAACATTTTCTTTCATCTATATGTTCAGAAGGATAATAGAGTGCCCCACCGTCAGGACGCCATACAGCTCTATACTCAGACGTTTTTGTAGAGGTCAATCGCTTAGGGGTTTCAGTTGGTTGAAGCAAGTCTTTAAGGTACAAACTGTTGCGCTTATTCTTTCCACGACTGCCATAAACAAGCCATCGACCATCAGGTGACACTGCAGGATAGAGCTCAGCTCCCGCGGCAAGTGTAAGATTATGGCGTTCGGTAGGCGTGTAACGAATACTGTCTTGATAAAGATGAAACAGGCTAAATAGGCAGAAGAGCGTAAAACTAATCAAACCGACGGTGAGCAGCCGACGATTTAATGTCGTCAGTAGTTGAACTTTAGCCTGCTCCTGTTGATATAGATCGGGTTCATCAACCAGATCTGATTCATCAAACTCGGGTGAGATAAGTAAGCGATAGCCCATTTTTCTCACGGTTTCAATCGCCTGTTCCCCTTCAAGAAGAGGGTTTAGGTGTTTTCTCAGATGCCAAATGGCGTTCGTTAATGCTTTAGTACCCACATAAACGTTTCCTTCCCAAATCTTATCTATCAGTTCATCACGAGGAACGACCCTAGGATATTGGCGAGCTAAATAGCTCAGCAACTCAATAAATTTAGGTTGAACTGAAACCTTAGTCAGCTCAATCCCCTCACGATTAGGATCAGAGAAATTAAGGCTATTATCGCTTGGGTTTACTTCGCAATTTCCGAGTTTAAACACAGCCTCTTTTTTTATCTCTATCATCCGACTCCTCATTTTGCCTTGAATTAATTTTTATTATGGCTCAAGTACAGAATTTAGATTTTACATCTATTAAACACAGATACAAGTCGGCTTGAATGTTACGCTCACAAGATAACCAATTGATAAATAAAGTCATAGATGTTAAATAGATGTATAAACAACAAATAAACGACCCTGTACGGATTGCCGTCACTCATCAAATTCACTACAAGTATAACCAGTTAGCAACCAGCTCCAATTGAGGAGATAACCACACGGTACTCACCTCAGAATAAGAAGCTGCAGCCTAATTAACGGCTAACGTCCATTTGTCAGTTTTACTTAGTCTCAGGAGATAAGAATGTTCCATCCCACCTTGCCAAGGTATGCGCTAATCGCGTTTGTCTCCCTACTGGTGTTCAGTCAAACTGCATTGAGCAGTGGCTACCAGTTGCCCACTAAACCACTGCAGGATGTCGTCGAGCAAACTAAAAAAGTGAGTACCCGCTTATCTGATGATGGCCAATGGCTTGCGGTACTGACACCCAGAACACATCAATCAATTCAAACTCTCGCAAAAACTGAACTAAAACTAGCAGGACTGAGACTCTCCCCCAAGCAACTCATTCCTAGCCGGATAAAATCCCGCTACTTAAGCATTGAGCTAATAAACGTAAACTCGGCAAGTTTACGCGCTGAGCCCGTAAAGGTGACGCTACCATTGAACATTGAGCTAACGAATGTTCAGTTCTCCCCCGACAGTCGCTTTTTAAGCTTTATTGGATTATCTGAATCCGGAGCCGATCTCTACCTGTATGAAATAGGCACTCATCTCACCACCAAACTTAACCCCAAACGACTTAATGCCAGTCTCGGACTTAGCTATAAATGGCTAAACAGCAGTAAGGGAGTGATCACTAACCTAGCCATCACTGCAGAGCCTTTAAGGTCTACAACCCAAAGTATCAGCCCTAATGTCAGTGAAACCTTAGGTAAAAAAGCCCCTAGAAGAACCTATCAAGATCTATTAAAAAATGCCCAAGACGAAGCGGAGTTCAGCTCACTAACCACCAGCCAATTGAGTATTATCTCCCTCGATGGCAGCATCATTAAAATAGGTACACCGGCAATAAATAGAAGCTATAGCGTCTCACCAGATGATCGCTACCTTTTGGTAAAACGCATCTCTGCACCGTTTTCTCATATGGTGAAATACTATGATTTTGCCCAAACCCTCGAGGTTTTTCATACCTCAGGCAGTAAACTTCGTACCCTTGCCCAGCTTGAAAGTGGCGAGTATCGTCCTCCAGGTAGCGACTCGGTCAGAAAAGGCCCACGAATGGTACACTGGCGTAGCGATAAACCCAGTACCCTAGCCTATGTCAAAGCGTTAGATGAAGGGGATAGCAGAACCGAAGTTGCACATAGAGATCAGTTACTGCAACTCAATGCCCCCTTTAACCTATCTCCTCAAGCCCTGGTTAAGACGCCATGGAGGATCAGTAAAGTCTCATGGGGAGAGCAAAACAGAGCGCTTATCACGGAGCGTCACTCTGATAAAAAACAGATTCGAGTCAGCTTTTTAGATACACAAAAGCAGGCTGGTAATCCGTTATCCCTCTGGTACCAAAAAGCGAGCCGCGATACGTATAATGACCCTGGAAGCCTCTATCGTAAGCCATTCACTCAAGATGGTCAGTCACTAGGGCGTGTATTTCATATCAAGAACAACACCCTACTTCATTACGGCCTTGGTGCATCACCACAGGGATATCAGCCTTTTCTAAAATCACTCACCTTGTCACAATACGGTAATAATGATGCAGATGAACACAACACCCACACTCTGTGGCACTCATCAGATAAACAACTTGAAACCGTTAAATATGTCACCAAACTCAAGCCATTGACCTTGGTCATTAACCGACAGTCAAGAGACACACCATCACACTTGGTGCTGTTAAATGTTGAATCCGGCAAAGAGAAAGTCTTATATCAGAAACAACTACCACTAGGTGAATTCAAGGGCATGAGCAGACAGCTTGTCACCTATGAACGCAATGATGGGCTGCCGCTTTCAGGAGTTCTCTATCTGCCATCTGGTTACAAAAAAGAGGATGGCCCGCTTCCAGTCCTTATGTGGGCGTATCCCAGAGAGTACAAAAACCCTGAAGTCGCGAGTCAGGTTAACTACTCTGTGAATCAATACACACAGATAAGTGCTAAAGGACCTGTTCCCTTTGTCGCCAACGGTTTTGCCATTTTTGACCGAGTAGCCATGCCTATCATCGGCGAAGGCAATGATAAGCCCAATGACAGCTTCAGAACTCAATTGGTTAACAATGCCACCGCAGCTATCGACACGTTAGTCGATATGGGCATTGCAGATAGAGAACGAATAGCGATTGGCGGCCACTCTTATGGAGCGTTTATGGTGGCAAACCTGCTAGCACACTCAGATCTGTTTGCAGCAGGGATCGCAAGAAGTGGCGCTTATAATCGCACCTTAACCCCTTTTGGGTTCCAACATGAGAAACGTAATTTTTGGGAGGCACCCAGCTTATATCAACAGATATCTCCTTTTACCCATGCAGATAAAATCGATGAGCCCCTACTATTGATGCATGGAGAGATGGATTCAAATTCAGGTACCTACCCAATGCAATCGGCCCGTTTATATAAAGCCATTCGCGGTCTAGGGGGAAAATCTAGACTCGTCACCTTCCCATTTGAGAGCCACAGCTACAAAGCAAAAGAATCGATACTGCATATGCTTTGGGAGCAAGAAAACTGGCTTAAGCAGCACCTCATGCAACCAAAGCTGAGCCATGGAAATCAACCTCAACACAAAACAATAGAGACTCAAGTCTCATTTCACTAATCCATAGCCCTTCAGGAGTCTATAAAATGGCTCCTTGATGGCATCTTGGGTTCTGTGCGGCGTAAATTATTGGCTCTAATATGTATAGAGCCGCTTTAGGGAACACTACACTTATGCATCAGCTAAACAAGCTCCTCACTATTTCGGCTCTTTGCAGCTGTTTTGCATCACAACCATTATTAGCTCAAGACGCACCATCACTTCATGTTACAGATGCCAAGCAACTGCCAAAAAATATCATCTACCTTATCGGCGATGGCATGGGACCAGCGTACACAACCGCCTATCGCTACTATGCCGACAATCCGACCACTAGAGTGGTTGAGAAAACTATTTTTGATCAACTTCTTGTGGGAATGTCGAGCACTTATCCCGATGATGACACCTACGTTACAGATTCCGCTTCATCGGCCACTGCACTCGCCACCAGCCATAAAACCTATAATGGTGCCATCTCAGTGGATCATGAGCACAACCCCTTATCCACTATGCTTGAAGTCGCTAAAGCGCAAGGCAAGCTCACCGCTGTTGTTGTTACATCCCAGATAAACCACGCGACACCGGCCAGCTTTCTCGCCCATAACCAAAGTCGTAAAAATTACGATGAAATAGCCGACAGCTATCTATCAAATGTCATCAATGGCCGGCCGATTGCCGACTTAATGTTAGGCGGAGGCACTCGATATTTTGTTAGAGAGCACAGAGATTTAACCCAAGAATTCACACAGCTAGGCTATCAATACATTGATAAATTAAGCGATTTAAATACGATTAAATCACTACCTGCATTAGGCTTATTTGCGCCCAAGGGCTTACCTTTCGCCTTAGGAAGTGAAGACCCCTTAAGGTTAGCGACCATGACTCACAAAGCACTGGAATTACTCTCTGACCAAGAGGCGCCATTTGTACTCATGGTCGAAGCCAGTCAAATAGATTGGTGTGGTCACAGAAATGACGTCGCTTGTGCAATGAATGAAATGCATGATTTTGCCACAACCCTAGAACACGTTAAAACATTTATCGACGCCAATCCCGATACATTACTTGTGGCAACAGCAGACCACTCAACGGGTGGACTAACACTTGGCAGTGATGGTGTTTATCAATGGAAAGGTAAGCTACTTCATTATGTTACCAGCTTACCCAATGCTATCGCACGAGCGATCGTTGACGACCTTACAGTGCTCGATACTTCCGCCACTTTATCTACATTTTTAGCTCAACATATTCGCTTTAACATCGATGCTAAAAACCTAGACTCACTGCGACTTCAGCTCAATAGCCGATTAACAGAAGAAAAGTCAGCTAAGCTCATTGAAAAAGATTTACTACACTTTATCGATAAAGCCACCTATACCGGCTGGACCACAAGCGGACATACCGCGATTGATGTACCCATTTTCGCCTATGGAAAAGGTCAACAATTCTTCACTGGTCACAAAGATAATACCGAAATAGGCGCCCGTTTAATCGACATCATTAAAGCGCAAGACGGTAAAACAAAGTAACGCGATAAAGAGGCTAACACTCAAAAATGTAACAAGATTGATAATAAAATTCACTTTCACACTTGATTAGTAACCCGTAAAGTAGTTAAGTCTAATTATTGTGCATCACACTCAGAATTACCCTGAATCTGAGGCTGGTGACAATACATAAGGAACTGTTAAATGAATATAACTCAAAAAATGACTGCTGAATTTATTGGTACACTTTGGCTTGTTTTAGGTGGCTGTGGTAGCGCCGTATTAGCCGCCGGTTTTCCCGAATTAGGAATCGGCTTTTTAGGTGTCGCATTTGCCTTCGGTCTAACCGTACTGACCATGGCTTACGCCATAGGGCATATCTCCGGTTGCCACCTCAACCCTGCCGTATCAATAGGACTATGGGCTGGCGGACGCTTCCCTGCCAATGAACTACTGCCTTACATCATCGCTCAAGTTGCAGGTGGTATTGCCGGAGCTGGAATATTATTCCTTATTGCCTCAGGTAATGCTGACTTTAGCCTTGCTGATGGTTTTGCTTCTAACGGATATGGCGATCACTCGCCTGGAGGTTATAACCTAACGTCAGCCTTAGTCACTGAAGTGGTAATGACGCTATTCTTCCTATTGATCATCTTAGGTGCAACCGATAAGCGTGCTCCTCAAGGATTTGCCCCTATCGCTATCGGCTTAGGGCTTACCTTGATCCACCTTATCAGTATTCCGGTGACTAACACTTCTGTTAACCCTGCCCGTAGTACAGGTCCGGCACTCTTTGTTGGCGATTGGGCGACGTCTCAACTGTGGTTATTTTGGGTTGCCCCGATTGCAGGTGCAATATTGGCTGGGGTGATCTACAAGTTCTTTGACACTAAAGAAAGCTAATCACAGTCAAAAACACGTTCAAATCTCAATAACAAAAACGACGCTAGGATCCTCAGATAAGCGTCGTTTTTCTTTTTTCTATCAGCCAAAATCCTTAAATCTACTATTTCTCTTCAGCTATCTGCTAAAACCTTTTAATTTCCATCCGACGAGATGCTATTATCTGCATCAATTGGCTCAGGCCCAAGCAAATAGATGAGATAACACCATGAGTAAAAGCGCGAAAGAAGCAAGTCAAATGACACCCGAAGCAAGATACGACTACTTCGTCGAGCAGGCCAAAGAGCATAAAACACTTTGGACACTACAAGACAACGATGGTTGTGTGATGCTCACCACTGATGATGAAGATTGCATCCCAATGTGGCCAAGCGAAGAAGCCGCTAACTTATGGGCTGTCGATGACTGGAAAGATTGCACTCCACTGGCAATCCCGCAAGATGAATGGTTAGAGCGTTGGGTTCCTGGTATGCAGGATGATGATCTGTTTGTTGCTGTGTTCCCTGTTCAAGACGACTTAGGTGTTGTCATCGAACCTTTTGATGTTGCTCAACGTTTAGCACCAACAAAGCAACAAAAACACTAGTTCGAGTTTAGCGGGGAGAAACAACTTGGAGCCTAAAGCCTCTAAAGCCGTAGACAATGAAAGTGCAGAGACTGATCTTGATACCCAAGATCAGTCCATCACCAATCAGCGCGGCCAGACAAAGCATAAAACCAAGTTGCCTAAGCGACTTGCTGCTTTATGTCTGTTCTTCGCTGTCGCTTCTATCAGTGGCATCATTGCCAAGCAAGGCGTACTGTTCTGTATACTGACCTTGCTAATGGTTGTTGCCATACTCGGGCGTCAAAGATCAGCCATGTATATGTTGCAAGGCTATACGGTGATACAACTCGGTTTGATCAGTATGCTTCCGATTATATTATATGATCCCGATAACTTAGTGGTCGGTAATCCATCACTGTTTAAGCTCGGTGGATTCGAAGGAAAAGTACCTGACTACTTTATTTTCGCCATATTGATCTTATTGTCTATATTGCAGGTATGGATAGCGTTCACACCTAAAGTTAAAGCTTATTTTAACAGTAAGATAAACTTGAACATCATGAATTAGCTAGCAGAACGCAAGACACAAACACCACATCTCCCATCCATGGGATGTGGCATAAGTGTTCAAGACACAAAAAAGCCAGCTAATGCTGGCTTTTTTATTGAAAATGTTCAACTAACTGTGAGTGTACTAAACAGAGAAGCTCGCGCCGCAACCACAGGTTGTTGTTGCATTTGGGTTTTTCACGAAAAAGCGAGAACCCTCAAGACCTGAAGTGTAATCCACTTCACCGCCCACTAAGTACTGCAAACTCATCGGGTCAACGACAAGTTGTACACCTTGTTTTTCAACCGTAAAGTCACCTTCATTGACTTTCTCATCGAAGGTAAACCCATACTGAAAACCAGAACAACCACCACCGGTAACGTATACCCGAAGCTTCAACGCATCATTTTCTTCTTCGTCGAGTAAGGTTTTAACCTTTGACGCTGCCGCATCCGTAAATTGGATTGGCAATTCATCTTGTTCCGTTGCTTGTTCAGCTATTTCTTCAGACATTAGTACCTCTTACATCGATTACCTGAGCGGGATTATCCAATACCTGACTATTTTGTTCAAGTATTATACTTATATCATTTTTACTTCTGTGACTCACTCACAGAGCTACCTAAAAGGTCATCTTTCACTAGGTTAGCGTCAACACCACTTTTACCCAATGCGTTTTCCTCTAGAATAACATCAGAAACCAAGCCAATATCAGCTCCAACTTCTGTCTTATTTAGTGTTTTATTGAGCGCCTCTTTTACAGCCAACTCCTCAGCTAATTGCCCCTCACGAGTATACTCAGGTAACAACTGCTCCACACTGTATTCGACTTCGGCCTCAGACCCTTTAGTCCAGCGACTCGACGGTACCTTAACTTTAGCCCTAACACGGGATAACTCAAAGCCTTCTGGCAAGGTAATTTCAGCGTCTAAAATCTGAAAGTATCTAAAATTGAAATCGAACACCTCTTTACTGTCCATGAGTGTGGCGACATCTAGCTCAACCACCTTACCCTGCTGAACACCAACTAAAGTGATTGATGACTTGCCTTTGAGGGACTGTTTGCGTTTTTGCAGCTGAGTTAAAATAAGCTGGAGTCGATATTGCCTCGGTAGCAGACTCGGCGTGAACTCAACCGCTTCAATAGACACGCCATCGGCATTATTTTCTGGCGCCATAATGCTGCGATAAAATCTAAGTTCCCTCTCTAACTCACGCTGCTTATGGTGTTGCTCAGCGAACATTTGCTGCATTTGTTCACTGCTTTCTCGCTCTAACACCAGTTCCAAATTCCTTGATGCCAGAATTTGAGCTTGAGCATTGAGCTCTTTAGCCCATTTATCAACCTCTTCTGTGTTACTCTGTTTTTTTGGTTGATTTTGATCGAACCAAAGGCTCATACTCAAGCCACCAATGGCGAATGCCACGAGTACTAAGAGTAAAAGGTACACACTCGATGGTCTGATCTTGCGTTCAATCACTTGCATACGATCGACCCAACGATGATAATTTGGCATTAACTAACAACCTCTTCTCTAAATGGTTTTAATGACTTATTTTAACTTTTGTTTCACTAAACATGGTGACGACAAAGGATAATCTGGAAGGCGCTTTTGCTGTATCGACTCAAAAAAATCCGTGTTCAATGGCAGAAGTACCTAAACGCTGATCTTAAAGATATCTTATCTCAGGCAAAGGTCAGTCTACAGTTGTCACTGCTCGCCTTAGTATTTGCACTGATGGCATCAGCTGTGATCATACTGTTTCGCTTATTGCTTCAGTGGATCAATACCTATACTCAAACCAGCGAGTTGGATTTTACTGAGGTAATCGACGACTGGCGAGTCTTATTACCGCTTATCGGCTCAGTTTTAATTTGGATTGTCGCTCGAATGACCTCAAAACGCTATAAACGTATGGGGATCGCCTATGTATTACATAGGGTTAAATTACATTATGGTAAACTTCCACTGCAAACAGCCCCAAGTCAGTTTTTTCAGGCTCTATTCGCGCTATCCGCCAACTTCTCCGTTGGATTAGAGGGACCCGTTATTCATCTGGGAGCCGTCACAGCCAGTGTCATGGCTGAAAAATTTAAGTTACCCGATAATAGCGTGCGCATTATTTGCTCCAGTGGGATTGCAGCTGGGATCGCCGCCACTTTCAATACTCCTCTCGCTGCGGTTATTTTCGTATTCGAAGTGATTTTACGGGAATACAAAGCGCATTATTTTCTCCCTATTATCATTGCAGCTATTTGTGGCACCGTATCTTCACAGCTTGTCTTCGGAAACGTTCACGAATACGAGCAGATTGGCATCATCGATATCCCACTATCCCAGTATCCCATTTTGGCAATCTGTGGTGTAATTTTAGGTTGTGTAGCCGCCCTATTTAATGCCTCTTTATTAAAAGTTACTGCAACAGGTCAACACTGGCCGCTTATCTATCGCTTGCTACTTGCAGGGGTTATCACCACCATTGTCGGTTTACTTATTCCAGAAGCATTGGGCAGTGGCCAACTCACCATCACACAAGCTATCCATGAACACCCCAGCATAGTATTTTTAATCGCGCTGTTAGTCTGCAAAATGATTGCGACGATTGCCGCAATAGGGCTAGCTGTTCCAGGGGGAATGATAGGTCCGTTGTATGGGATTGGGGCCCTCGTCGGTGCCATATTAGCCCTTGCCAGTGCCGTCTTCTTTCCCTCTATCACCCCTTATATTGGTTTCTATACCATCATTGGGATGATCACCGTGATGGGGGTTTGCCTAAGCGCGCCATTAGCCGCACTCGTAGCCTTACTTGAGATGACCAATAACCCCTCTATTATACTGCCAGCGATGTTTGTCAGCATTCCCGCCTTTCTTGTTGCTAATAAAGCCTTTAATACAACCTCTTTGCTCTTAAGGCAGCTAGATATTATGGGACTAGGCTACAAAGTCTCAGCCGTTAAGTTGGCACTGCAAAAAATCGGTGTCCGCGCCTTAATGGATAAACGTATGGTTATCGTCACCGATAACAACGAGCTATTACTTGAGGTGCTTAAACGTGCAGAAGGCCGCTCAGTACTCGTTCGTAACGGACTTGGCATGATGGAGATGTTACAGCTAGAGATGCAACTTTCAGATAAAGACAGTTCGCTCACCCGCCATCCCATTAAAGGCCTTCCAGATACTGCCACACTCAATGAGGCCTATGATATTCTCTCCCCTAAACGACGAGGTGAGGTCTATATCTATCAGGAACATAGAGATAACGTTGTGGGTGTTGTAAGCTGGGCTGCGCTACAAAAAGAGATACGTTCAGGGCAAGATTAGGGAATTGAATGGAGTTATATCAATTAATTTTAATCGCTTTTCTCAGTGAATGACTTGAAGTGAAGTGATACTCGCGCCCCACCTAAAATAGTAGAGTGCCCAATACACAAAGGCGAGCCCATCCATTGCCCAATTCGATTCACAATGGCAAGCCCCATACCGTGGCCCGCATTGCCACGACTGTGTTGACCTCGAACAAAGGGTTTTATCACCTGCATGGCTTCTTCGTCATCAATACCTTTACCGTCATCCTCAACATGAACCCATAACCCAGCCTCATCAACTATCACCATTAAGAAGATACGCGATCGGCTAAACCGAACGGCATTACTGAGTAGATTATTCACCTGCATCGACAAGTATTTGGGGTCAGTGTAAATCACAACAGGCTTGGTAAACCCAATAAAGTCAATCTGACGCTCAGGGTGAACACAATGTTTCACAATATCTCGTAGCCAACTATTGAGCTCAATGGGTTGTAAATCCGGCTGAATATTTGCCTGCTCCAAATGTGCATAGCTGAGCAAAGTAACCACCAGATCCTCCATGGTATCCAGATCCCGATTAATGCGTTGAAAGTACTTAACTCGCAACTGCTCATTCTGAGTTTCTTCCAAAGCCTCGATTCCGAACCTCAGTCTTGCTATCGGCGTTTTAAGGTCATGAGATACAGCACTGCTCAGTAACTTGTTGTCATCAAGTAACTCCTGAATGCAATCTGCCATACGATTAAATTGTATTTCAATTGAGCTTATGTAGGAAGTTTTACTGACTTTGATCCGCTGCCCTAACTCTCCCATCCCAAAGGCCTCTGTGACCTTACTCAAGTTGACTAACTGCCGTATTAAGGGGGATATCCATAGCAGCAGAATCATAACAACCCCAACATAAAAGATAATGGTATAGAGCTCATTAAGCGTAAACATAACCTCTGGTGGTGTTAGCAAATTGGTGCTGATGTTCAGTATTTTCCCCGTATTGGGTAGGCGGTAGTGCAGCGAAATGCCTTCGTTAGATTCAAGTAACAAAGGCGCTCCTGTATCAAACTGCAACTGCAGTGATCGTGGAAGACCGAACTCAGCCGAGGACACCAACGATAGCTGTTCGGTATTGTGCTTATTCCAGTTGCGGATAAAAGAGTCGCTGAGACCGGTTTCACTATCAAAACTAATGGCTAGCGTGCTGCCAACAAGTTTTAATGCCGCTATTCGACTGTTGACGTTAGCAGTTGCTGTATCTTGATTTTGCAGAGCCGCAAACTCGCTAATTGACCAACCTAAACCAGCGATAGTAGCCAGTACCACCAGCACTAGCGAACTCATTAACATTCTCATGATTCTAACGTATTATCGTCACGGCAAAACAGATAACCCTTGCCGCGAATAGTGCGCACTTTAAAGGGTTGCTTGGGGGCTTTGTTTAACTTATTACGTAACCGTGAAATACGATTATCGATTGAGCGATCTAAACCATCGTATTCAATACCACGCAATTGATAAGTAAGATCAATACGACTCACTATGGTGCCCGCTTTCAGCGCTAACAGCCACAATACATCAAACTCATTGGCGTTTAAATTCACTGGTTGCTGATCGATAGTGACAGATTGTGCGGTCGCATTTAGCACTAGCGAATCAAACACCAGTTGCAACTTAGGCTCTTCGTCACTGGCGCGGCGCAATAATGCTTTAATACGGGCTAGTAGCACCTGAGGGCGTATCGGTTTAGTCAGGTAATCGTCCGCTCCTAGCTCTAGCCCTTTTACGTTTGGGAAAAGGGACTTTGTCGGCCAAATTTCAGCACGACGTGACAGGCGTTTATAATGGCTATCAAGCAGGTGTGACCTATTACCATCCTATGAATCTTGGCTTTGCCGATTTTGTGCCCTTCGTCGGCGCAAGCTACTTGGGTAGCGACTACGTGAACTATTACACTGGTGTATTAACTTCAGAAGCAACGACTAAACGCCCTGCACATAAAGGCAGTAGCACCTTCGTCTATAAAGCAGGTTATTCACTGGTGGTGCCATTATCAGAGCATCTCGATCTGACTCAGTCAACTGGCTACTCTCGTTTAGGGTCTAGCATTGCTGATTCACCGCTAATTGAAAGCAAAAACCAGTGGGTGTCTAGCCTTGGACTCACTTACAGCTTCTAACCATACTTGAATATAATCCATCCTCAAGAATGAGAGGATTTCATATCCATTAATGCAAACAGCCACTGAATTTCAGTGGCTGTTTTTTTTGGGAATATCAATAGACGATAAATTCTACAGAATATAACCACTCTCTTCATGTTCAGATTGATCTAAGCCTGTGATCTCTTGCTCTGTACTGACTCTTAATCCATTGAGCAGTTTGCCGATAATAATAAACAACACCCAAGAAACAACTGCGGTATAGGCAAAAGTGGCGATAACACCAATAAATTGTACTCCGAGTTGATCTAGCATGGTCTCATTACCCTCAGCAAAGCCATAACCGCTAAACACACCAAGTTGTGTTGAACTAAAGACACCTGCCAATAACGTTCCCAGAATACCGCCAACACCGTGCACGGGAAACACATCTAATGAGTCATCGATTTTCAATTTTTGTTTGATATAAACCGTAGAGTAAAAACAGACAATGCCGCCTAAGAGACCAATCACAAGTGCGCCACCAGGCCCTACATACCCTGATGCTGGCGTAATCGTACCAAGCCCAGCAACCATGCCAGTCACAATTCCCAAGGCACTAGGTTTACCAAACTTAATCCACTCTATTGCAGCCCAGGTCATCGCTCCCATTGATGCCGCTAGATGCGTCACCAAAATGGCCATCGCCGCACTACCGTTAGCCCCTAAGGCACTGCCACCGTTAAAGCCAAACCAGCCAACCCATAACATGCCAGCCCCCATTAAGGTCATCGTCAAGTTATGAGGCAAAATAGCTGAATTCAAAAAGCCTTTACGTGGACCAAGTACTTTTGCAGCAACTAGTGCTGCCACACCGGCGGTGATGTGCACCACGGTACCACCAGCAAAATCATATAAGCCTAACTCGGCTAACCAGCCTCCGCCCCAAACCCAGTGAGTTATTGGAGCGTAAACCAATAATAACCATGCACCCGAAAACAACATTACGGCAGAGAACTTCATTCGCTCTGCAAAGCCACCGATAATCAACGCGGGCGTAATAATCGCAAAGGTCATCTGAAACAACATAAATAGCGGTTCAGGAATATCACCAACCAGATCATCTCTGCCAACGCCTGCCAGCATCACTTTATCCAAGCCACCGATAAAGCCGTTACCGCTATCAAACGCCAATGAGTAACCCAACACAAACCAGAGCACAGATGCGAGACCTGCAATTGAGAAACATTGCATAAGAATCGAGAGCACATTTTTACTGCGAACTAACCCGCCATAAAACAGGGCTAAACCCGGTAACGTCATTAACAAGACCAACGCTGATGCACTTAGTACCCAAGCAGTATTCGCACCATTAAACCCACTTTCTTCAGCCAAAACAGGTAAAGATAACAGGCTAAAACTAATCAAAAAACACCCTTTAATCCATTTCATCTAAATTGCCTCATCACCTTCTTCTGACGTTCTAATGCGGACAACTTGCTCAAGTGGTGAGACAAATATTTTTCCGTCACCAATTTTCCCGGTATTGGCGGCCGCTATAATCGCTTCTATCACTTCATCTTCATGGCCACTGCTAATTGCAATTTCCAGTTTGATTTTCGGCAGGAAATCGACAGAATATTCAGCACCTCGATAAAGTTCGGCGTGTCCTTTCTGACGTCCAAAACCTTTAACTTCAGTGACCGTTAAACCTTGAACTCCCAATGTAGACAGCGCCTCACGGACATCATCTAACTTAAAAGGTTTTATGATTGCGGTGATCAGTTTCAATGCCATCTCCCGTTATACAAATAGTAAATATAAGTAACGGTAAAGCAGGAATTAGGCCATTAACGAAAAATCTATATTTTCAAAGCATTAACATAACAATGAGTTTTACCTGGCCATTAAAGCGCATCAGACTGGTGCATCAAAAGTTGACATGCACGCTAATAGTGCACACTCCTGCACCTTTGCGACATAGAAGTGCAGCAAGATCTGGAATGGGAAATAGTAGAAGAGAACAAAAGAGAGAAAAAAGCCCGCCGTAGTGGCAGGCTTCTCTGATAAAACTTAGCTGTAGCTCAATGAATCGTTAACTTTGCAACTTCTTCGATTTAGCTCTTAAGTTCAACATCTCGACCGAGATAGAGAAACCAATCGCAAAATAGATATAAGCTTTAGGGATATGTAGACCAAAGCTTTCACCCACTAAAGTGAAGCCAATTAAAGTCAGAAAAGTTAATGCTAACATCTTCACCGTTGGGTGTTTCTCAACGAAATCACCCACTGATTTAGCTGCAAACATCATCACACCAACAGCTATCACTATCGCCAGTATCATCACCTCAACATCATCGGCCA
Source organism: Shewanella hanedai (assembly GCF_007197645.1). Taxonomy (GTDB): domain Bacteria; phylum Pseudomonadota; class Gammaproteobacteria; order Enterobacterales; family Shewanellaceae; genus Shewanella; species Shewanella hanedai. The sequence goes on along the minus strand of NZ_VKGK01000032.1, from coordinate 34,139 downwards.
TGCCGACAGCGGTGATCACCGAGTCCAATGAAAACACGATATCTAAGATGGCGATTTGGAGTAAGGTAAACATAAAACCACTGCTTTTAACCTTCGGCGCTTCCTCACTCTCCCCTTCTAAGCAGGCATGGATTTCAGTGGTACTCTTGTAGATAAGGAAGAGTCCGCCAAACAGCAAGATGAGATCTCGCCCAGAAACAGCATGCTCCATCACACTAAAGAAAGGCGCAGTCAGTTTCATCACCCATGCGATAGAGATCAACAGTAAGATACGACTTAGCATCGCTAAGCCTAGTCCCAAAGTGCGGGCACGCTCTCTTTGATGTGCAGGCAGTCGGCTCACTAAGATGCTGATGAAGATAATATTATCGATACCTAAGACTATTTCTAGCAGGGTTAAGGTCAACAATGCCAACCAGGCATTGGGATCGAGTAGCAGTTCCATTTTAAATTCCAAAGATAAAGTATGCGCCACGTTCATTAAAGGTAATGAACATGGTTATAAGGGCTATCCGTTATGGTCAGGAAAACTCAGCGCACTTGCAGGAATACAAGCGTCATCATCAACAGGTAGGTTCACTACATAGAATGATTGAAGTTGAGTGTTCTAAATCTAGTGATAAACAATAAAAGGAAGATTGGTCAGGGTACTTTAAGCAAGCTTATATTAATTAATAATTAACAGAAGATGTAAGTTTATTAATGTTCCGCATAGTTGATAGGGGACAATAAATACCTGATGTATAGTGAGGCATAAGGGTTTATCTCAATCACTAGAAGTATGCTCAGCCTAACCAAACGGTTTGAGCACAATATCAGCCCTCTTTAGGAACACCAGTATGCTAGATTCATTTATCTCAGTACTCACCGCCCTGTGGCAGCAAGATTTTGCGCTGTTACAAAGCCCCGGCAGTGCAGCGATGATATACCTATGTGTTTTTTCACTTATCTGGCTTGAAAGTGCCCTTCTTCCTGCAGCACCACTGCCTTGTGATAGTGTCGTCATCCTGTCGGGAAGTTTAGCTGCAGCTGGCATTATAAGTCTGCCATTGGTCTTTCTGATTTTAGTTGTTGCTGCAGCAACCGGCAGTTGGGTCGCCTTCATACAGGGGCGATGGTTACATAAACTGCCAAAAATTCAGAAGTGGATAGATGCTGTACCTGAAAAACGCATGAAGACAGTGGATAGTTTACTCAACCGCCATGGGCTACTGGCGTTGTTTACCGCTCGTTTTATCCCTGTCGTTCGACCTTTACTACCATTGATGATGGGACTACATATTAAGAAAGTGGCTCATTTCCATTACTTTGCTTGGTTAAGTGCCGCTATTTGGAGTGCATTACTGCTTGGGTTCGGTTACTCACTCTCGTTTCTACCGGAGAAGATCGCTAAAGTCGTCACAATGGGACTGATGATTGCACCTTTTTTAACGTTAGGCATTGCCATCATTAGCCTCTTGACCAGCTTTTTTCTCAAAAGAAAACGAACAGTGAAACCGATTTCACCTTTACCGAATAAAACCATGCCTTCATAAAAAAAGCCGGAGCTAACCACTTCGGCTTTCTAGCTTTTATCTGCTAATGATTACGCTTCAATAGCAAAACGTTTCGCTTTATATTGCGGGTTCATTAGGTTCTCAATTGAGAATATCTCATCAAGCTCTTCCACTGAAAGTAAACCGCGCTCTAATACTACTTCTCGTACATTTTTCCCTGTTTCGGCACAAATCTTACCGATAATATCGCCCTCATGGTGGCCAATATACGGATTAAGGTAAGTGATAATACCGATTGAATTGAGCACAAAATCCTGACAAATCTGACGGTTTGCAGTGATCCCCTTAATACATTTATCGTTAAGGGTAAAACACGCATTTTCGAGCAGTGATAAAGATTCAAACAAACTTTGTCCGATCACTGGCTCCATGACATTTAACTGCAGTTGTCCCGCTTCAGCCGCCATTGTAATCGTAAGATCATTGCCACAAACTTTAAATGCTACCTGATTAACCACTTCCGGAATAACAGGATTCACCTTCGCTGGCATTATCGATGAACCCGCCTGCATTTGCGGTAAGTTAATCTCATTAAATCCACAACGAGGACCAGATGAGAGCAGACGAAGATCATTGCAGATCTTAGACAGCTTAATGGCGAAGCGTTTGAGGGCACTCGATAGCATCACATAAGCGCCACAATCTGATGTCGCCTCAATCAAGTCATCAGCAGGCACAAAAGCATGACCTGTGATCATTGCCAGTTTCTCAATCGCTAACTGGGAATAGCCCTGTGGCGTGTTAAGACCTGTACCAATTGCTGTCGCGCCTAAGTTGACCTCCAGCAATAACTCCTGACAACGTTTAACGCTCTTAATCTCCTCCTTTAACGTGACACCAAACGCGCGGAACTCTTGGCCTAATGTCATCGGCACAGCATCTTGCAGCTGAGTACGCCCCATTTTTAATACATCATCAAACTCTAACGATTTAACCATAAAGGTATCGATCAACTCAGTTAGTGCAGCTAACACTGAATTTGTACGCTCAAACAGCGCGACCCTAAACCCTGTCGGATAAGCATCATTGGTACTTTGAGACTTATTAACATGATCATTTGGGTTAATATGCTGATAGCTTCCCTTGTCATAACCCAACTGCGTTAAGGCGATATTGGCTATCACCTCATTGGTGTTCATGTTCACCGACGTGCCAGCTCCTCCCTGAAATGCATCTATCGGAAATTGATCATAGAAACCATCAGTAGAGAGTAAGGTATCGCACGCCGCAACAATCGCCTTGGCAATATCGCTAGAAATAGTCCCTAGTTCTCCGTTTGCCAGTGCCGCTGCTTTCTTGGTTTTCACCATGCCACGAACAAACTCACTGCAATCACCAATTTTTTCACTGCTAATGTTAAAGTTTTCCATCGCTCTAAGAGTATGAATACCGTAATACGCCTCTTTGGGGATCGATTTATCCCCCAGTAGATCCGTTTCTAAACGTGTTTCTTCGCTACGATTTGAGTACATTACCGTCATGGCTGAATTCACTTATTACTTGTGATAAATATGTAGATTGAATGACATAACAACCACATAAGACAAGATGTCTTTTGTTATTGATATTTATTTGTATTACATGATTAATATCATCGAAAATGGCTTTACAAACTTAGGGTAACATTGACGTTAAATGGCTTAAATACCTTTTAGAAAATACCTCTCTATTTATCTCGTTATTTATCTATGGAGGTGACATTAGGATGCCTTTCACTTGAATGTTCGTGAAAAATATCATCGAGGTACACAGCTAAATCTGCTTGAGCAAGCTCCGGTGGGATCACCACATCAAATACCCGAGTCCGCATGCCTCTGCCAGAATCAACAAAGAGCAGCCAACAATTCTGCTTACGCTCAACCAGCATGGTTTTACCAAACACATCAAATTTTAGCAGCATAAGTCTCACCTTCTTCTCTTGATATGACTCACCATAGATCGAACTATTTCGAGCGTTATTACCAAACAACCTCAGGGTCTCTTTACTCATTAAACCCTGTAAAAACAACAATAATAAGGCCATATCATCTAGCTTAACAAGATGACATCAGAATAAAAAACAATCAGCTCCAATTTAACGTTAACATATGTTTTTAAAGCATTTTCATTTTATTTTTAGAACTTTTTATAACTTTTTACACACCAAATATCAACTTTAAGGGTAACTTCACCAGCTATAGCAAAGCCTAGCTAAAAACATTGATCTAAATCAATTGCGGGTGGATTAAGCAAGTTTCGCTTACATGCAAATTAAGCGACATGGCTAAGATAAAAAGTGAAGGAAGGATATGAGTGTAAATAAGACTAAAAAAAGTCCTGCCATAAAGGGCGTCTGCCTCTCTATAGGCTTATCTCTGACAATGTTCAGTGGCATAAGCTCAGCGGCGACTGACCAAGATTTATTAAATATGTGCATGGCCTGCCATGGTAAAGATGGAAGCAGTGAGTTTACCTCGATCCCAAATCTAAAATGGCAAAATGCAGCTTATATGGTGCAACAGCTAGAACAATTTAAAAGTGGCCAACGCCAAGATAAAACAATGACTAAAGTCGCCAACCTTCTGACCACAGAGCAGATGAAAGCGATGGCTGATCACTTCAATAAAGGTAAGGAAGAGTAACAATGACTATCGACAGACGTAAATTTTTAAAAGGGGCAGTAGCCACTTCAGTCACAGCAATGCTACCGCTTAACTGGGCATTTGCTCAAAATCGTCCTGCAGGTATGGCAGCTCTCGATGTTTCTGCCGTGACTTGGTCAAAGGTTGAAGATCTTCCTGAACATTTTAAAGTGCTTAACTCGAGTCCGTTAAACGCATTCCCACCAGAACACCTACTTGCCCCAGTAAAAACACCTGCTGATGTCGCCTTTATTCGCTGGAATGGCCAAATGCCTGACTTTGAGAATATCGATCCTGACACTTGGGAGTTCACTGTCGACGGTGAGTCGATTGAAACACCAAAGACTTACACCATTGCCGAGCTCAAGAGCAAATTCAAAACTCATACTCAACAGTTAGTGCTTGAGTGTGGTGGTAACAGCCGTGAGAACTTCTACCCTAACGCAAAAGGAAACCAGTGGAGTAACACTGCTGTATTCTGTGCCGAATGGACTGGTGTATTAATTAAAGACGTACTGGCTGACTGTGGCGTGAAAAGCGATGCTGTTTATACCGCTCACTATGGCGCAGATAAGCATATCAGCGGTAAAGGTGCTGCCATCTCTCGCGGCGTACCGATTGATGCAGCCATGAATGAGAATGGCATGATTGCATGGGGCATGAACGGCGAAGCTATCCCTTACATGCACGGCTACCCACTGCGTATCGTCTTCGGTGGTCGTCCTGGCTCTGTGTCACAAAAATGTGCGACAGGTATGGGCGTACGTGATCGCGTACATGATGGTAAGAAAATGGGGGCTCCTGCGTACCAAGTGCCTAAAAACCCAGTAGCTCCAGGTGAAAAAGTCGACAACAAAGACTTTAAAGTCATTGAAGAGATGATTGTTAAGTCGCTTATTACTGCCCCACAAACTGGCGGTGAACTCACGTTAAGCAAATCACTTGAAGTCAGTGGTCATGCTTGGGCAGGCGTCCGTGACGTGGCTAAAGTTGAAGTGAGCTATGACTATGGCACCACTTGGCAAACCGCCTCTTTGACTAAACCTGTCAACCCAATGGCTTGGCAGCAGTGGAAGATAAACCTAAATCTGCCTCAAACGGGTTATTACGAAATTTGGGCTAAAGCAACCGATACAAAAGGCGATAGCCAGCCTATGGTTCAACCACAATGGAACCCGAAAGGCTACCTGTTCAACGGTTGCCATAGAGTTGCTGTAAGGGTCGTATAATGAAAAAACACCTTTATGCGTTTGCTTTGCTGCTTGGTACCAGTAGCTTCGGCGCAGCTGCAGCCGAGCAATATCCAGTAGATAAGGCCACAGGCCTCATCATGGCACCTGGCTGGGAAATAGTGAAAAACCAGTGTAATGCCTGTCACACCAGTTTGATTATTCCACAAAATGTGGGAAGCCGAGAAGTGTGGCGCGACACGATCCAATGGATGATCGACACTCAAGGTTTATGGGATCTGAATGAAACTTGGGATCCTGTTCTCGATTATCTGGAGACCTATTACAACGAGTCCGGCATCAATATGAAAATCTTTAGACGTAAGCCGTTGGAAGCTGCTCAGATGCCACCGCTTCCACAGCAAGGGGAGCAGGAATAATGACTTTACTGCATCAGTTAAGTATCAAAACATCACTGCTTGCCGCTGGCCTTCTACTCTCTAGCAGTTGCTTTGCCGCAGCAACACCAGTGAGTGCTGAAACAGAATTTAGTGATTCTCAGGCTGTATCCGGACTTAAACTAGGTCAAGATGTACTGTCACAGAAATTTGATCTTGCCCAAGGTGAAGCGTTAGCTAACACACGCTGTATCGCCTGCCACGGCAATGTCATGCTAGGCATAATGCCAACTTATCCTAGCTTAATGGGGCAAAAATCGGCCTACCTATTTAAACAGCTTATCCAGTTTAAACAGGGAAAACGCGCCAACCCGATCATGCAAGCACAAGCAGGCATGTTGTCAGAAGCTGAGATGAAAAATGTGGCGTATTACTATTCGCAACAAGCACCATTGAACTTAGCTAAGTAATCGAAAGCACTCATCTAAGACTGACAAAATCCGGCACTCTGTGCCGGATTTTCTATTTCAGGAACAGACACAAAACACGCTCCCCGACCAAATTAGATACTTGCCATAAAAGACGCACAAAATACTCTGCGGAGTTATTCCACTACACCGGAGATTCGAGTATAATGCCGCCTCAGCCACCCTACACAACTTTAGGCGAAATAATCGGGTCTTCCTTGTTATTCCTGCCCCCAGAAATTGGAAATAAAGGCTGATGACTCAGTTTCAAGGATCTCATATCCTCTCGGTAAACCAGCTTGATTTGGATGCCGTACAAAAGATATTCAATGTTGCTTCCCGTATGTCACCTTATGCCCTTAGACAAAAACGCACCACTGTCTTAGAAGGCGCTATTTTAGGTAACCTATTTTTCGAACCTAGCACCCGTACTCGCATCAGCTTCGGTTGTGCATTTAATCTGCTTGGCGGCAAAGTCAATGAAACCGTAGGCATGGCTTCATCGTCACTGTCTAAAGGTGAATCCCTATATGACACTGCAAGGGTACTGTCCAGTTATTCTGATGTGATTGCTATGCGTCACCCTGAAGCCTTCTCAGTTAAAGAGTTCGCTGAGGGAAGCCGGGTACCAGTGATTAATGGCGGTGATGGTTCTAACGAGCACCCGACTCAAGCCCTACTCGATCTTTTTACCATCCAAAAAGAACTTGCAACCCAAGGGCAAGATATTAGCGGCATGAACATCGCGATGGTCGGGGATCTTAAATTTGGCCGTACGGTGCATTCACTGTCACGTCTGCTGTGTATGTACAAGAATGTCAGCTTCACCTTGGTATCGCCAAAAGAGTTGGCCATGCCAGACTATGTGCTAGCAGACATCGAAAATGCTGGGCATAAGATCACAATTACCGATCAACTTGAAGGTAATCTAGATCAGGCTGATATACTCTATTTGACACGCATTCAAGAGGAGCGTTTTCCTTCACAGGAAGAGGCCAATAAATACCGTGGTAAGTTCCGACTTAACCGCAGTATTTACACGCAACACTGTAAATCAAACACAGTGATCATGCATCCGCTGCCTAGAGACTCACGTGAGCAAGCTAACGAACTGGATAATGACCTTAACAGTCATCCTAATCTGGCTATCTTTAGACAAGCTGATAACGGACTGCTGATCCGCATGGCACTGTTTGCACTGACTTTGGGTGTTGACACACAACTAGAAAAATACGAGTGTCCCGTTAACTGGTATTCACGAAAAGCCGAACTATAAACACGGCAACAGACTTTAAAGGATTGATCATGACCCGTTCCGACGAACTTTTTGAACAGGCTAAAAAAACCATTCCTGGTGGCGTTAATTCACCAGTACGTGCTTTCAATGGCGTTGGCGGTTCACCGCTTTTTATTGATAAAGCCGATGGTGCTTATATCTATGATGCCGACGGCAAAGCGTATATTGATTATGTAGGTTCTTGGGGACCAATGATTTTAGGCCATAACCACCCTAAAATTCGTCAAGCCGTATTAGATGCCGTTGAAAATGGCCTCTCTTTTGGTGCGCCAACTGAACTTGAAGTAAAAATGGCTGAGAAAGTCATCGAGATGGTTCCTTCAATGGAACAGGTTCGTATGGTGAGCTCTGGTACTGAAGCAACCATGAGTGCGATTCGTCTTGCACGTGGCTTCACTAATCGTGACAAAATTCTCAAGTTTGAAGGCTGCTACCACGGCCATGCTGACTGTCTATTGGTTAAAGCCGGTTCTGGCGCGTTGACACTAGGCCAGCCTAGCTCTCCAGGTATCCCTGAAGATTTTGCCAAACTGACGTTAACGGCTGTGTATAACGATCTTGAATCTGTTAAAGCATTATTTGAACAGTTCCCAGAAGATATCTCGTGCATCATTGTTGAGCCAGTAGCTGGCAACATGAACTGCATTCCACCGATTGATGGCTTCCTTCAAGGTCTACGCGCTATTTGTGACCAATACGGTGCCTTGTTAATCATCGATGAAGTGATGACAGGCTTTCGCGTATCTTCAAGCGGTGCTCAAGGTTACTACGGCGTGACTCCTGATCTAACAACCTTAGGTAAAGTGATCGGTGGCGGCATGCCAGTTGGCGCATTTGGCGGTCGTAAAGATGTGATGCAGTTTATTGCACCGACAGGCCCAGTTTATCAAGCCGGTACCCTATCTGGTAATCCTATTGCCATGTCAGCTGGTCTCGCGCAGATGGAAGAGCTTTGCACTGAAGGCTTATATGAAGCGCTAGCAGCTAAGACTAAGCGTATTGCTGAAGGCTTTAAAGCCGCAGCGAATAAACATGGCATCCCAATGTCGATTAACTATGTTGGCGGCATGTTCGGCTTATTCTTCACAGAAGAAGAAACTGTGACTCGCTTCGATCAAGTGACTAAATGTGATGCTGAAAAATTCCCTGTTTTCTACCACGGCATGTTAGATGAAGGTGTTTACCTAGCACCGAGTGCTTATGAAGCTGGTTTCCTATCTATGGCTCACGGTGAGAAAGAGTTGGAAGAGACATTAGCAGCGGCTGACCGTGTTTTTGCTAAGATGGCTAAATAGTCTTCATTGACATCCAGACACAAAAAAGGACGCATATCGCGTCCTTTTTTGTGTTTGATTATACCAATCAGTATAAGAAAGTGATCTACTCAGTGTGGCTTTTGGCAAGCTAATTCAAGGCGAATGGATGACGGAATGGTTATTCCCTTGTGAGTTCATTCAACGCAGAAGTAGGTAGCCAAAAACACACCCAAAGGGCGAGTTTTAGCGCTTCTGATGCTGTGTTAACGAGCTTAAACGTAGAACAACTATGCTTCTCACTCGTTGCCTTACCTCAGCAGCGCTAAAATCTCTCTGAGCGATCACATCTTTATACTGATTGGTATTAGTTTAGAAGCGTCTTCTTTTTTCCTGACCGAACATCCAGGCTGAACGTAAAATCATCAGTGCAATAAATGTTTGAATTAACAGCGTCGGATTATCGATTGCAACTGAGGGATGGTCGAGTATACCTAGAGCAACAAACTGCTTTGCACACACTACTAACCAAACGAGAGAACCTAGTAATAAAATAGCCCGAATCAAAAATTTCATCCTACTTCCCCCTTAAATCAGTGTAAATATGGATAGTGTGTAAACATCTTTCATCCGAAAAAAACATGTACTCTATCAGATGCATTTTGTAACACTCTACTGAATACTTTTTAACCAGTCAATATTTTGACACTTAAAGAAACGCCATAAACAATGGTGTTTTTCTAGTTAGGCGCATCACAGTCAAAAACAAAACACTGTAAGTGATTATTTAAAATCAATAATTACATCTATTTCACAGTACTAATATTGCAAAAAATTAATTAGTTTTTTGTGCTAGCATTTTTACAAAATAGGACTAGCGACCACTGAAACGAAAACTCATGCACTCGGCACAACAAAAAACCTCCTTCTTAATATGCTGTTAATCGAAGCGTAAAACGCTTCATCACACCCCATATTCGTGATGCCAATTCAAAGCTATAAATACTCAAGGTGACGCACCTCACGATTATCCTTAAATTCCGATGCGGTTATCACTTGTTTTATCCCTTTCTATGTGGCCTAATCCGCTCCGCTAACACGCCAAGATTAATTGAACCTTGATTTTAAGCTTTGTTCAGTTTTGACTGGTCGACAAATAATCAGCTTTAGGAACTGCCGTATGCTCTACATATTCCTGATTTCCCTCGCCGTTCTGGCACTGTTAAGTATTATTTTTGAAGAAGTGACTCACCTTAATAAAACCAAAACCACACTGTTTTTTGGCTGTATCTCATGGGTTGTGCTCTTTATGTCAGCGGGGAGCCCCGGACAAGAGAAACTGATTGAAGCAGAGTTAAACGAAAACTTACTTGAGATTGCCACCCTATGGCTGTTCTTAATGTCGACCATGACCTTTGTTGCTTATCTTAATGCAAAAGGGATGATCCAAATTCTGGTGCAAAAGCTGTTTCCACAAAAAGTCTCAGTACGCATGTTAATGATACTGGTGGCTCTCTTTTCGCTGGTTCTCTCAGCTATCTGCGACAATGTCACCGCTACACTCGTCTCATTAGGCTTATTAACCACCTTCAAACTCGACACGCAGATGCGACGCAGAATGGCGGTGTTAATCATCTTTGCCGTCAATTCAGGCGGGGTCTCCTTGATAACAGGCGATGTGACCACCTTGATGATCTTCCTCGAAGGTCATGTCCAGATGTCAGAGTTGCTTATCCTCTTTATTCCAGCGGCTGTGAGCGTAATGTTACTCGCCGTGCTGTTTTCACTTAAGGCTGAAGGGCATGTGAGCAACACCCCCATTCAACGCGATTACCATAAAGTCGATGTGGTGATAGCCATCATCTTCTTCTGTACGATTATCGCGACAATGGTGCTCAACATTTTATATGGAATTCCGCCTGTACTGACGTTTTTAACCGGTCTCTCTATTTTATTTCTGGTGGGACACGTCTCCAGAAGTAATAAAGAAGAGATGCAGATCCTCGAGTATATTCGTCAAGTTGAATTCGACACTCTGCTCTTTTTCCTCGGCATATTACTGCTTGTCGGTATGCTCAAAGAGATTGGTACCTTAGATCTATTAACTCAGGTCTACTCTATGTATGACCCTAATATTTCAAACTTTGTCACAGGAATTGGTTCATCAATTCTGGATAACGTCCCCCTTACAGCTGCGCTACTAAAAGCAGACCCAGTGTTAAGTACACCAGAGTGGTTAGGGTTGACCTACTCCGTTGGTGTCGGCGGCTCATTACTTGTCATTGGTTCAGCATCCGGGATCATCGCCATGAGTAAAGTGAAGGAGCTGACCTTTGTCAGTTACCTTCGATATGTGCCTGCATTACTGCTTTGTTACTCCTTGGGTTATGGCCTAACTTTACTGCTTGCCAATCATTTCTACGGCTAGTTAGCGGTACAAGAACAAAAAAAAGCCTGCGAACATTCGCAGGCTTTTTTATGCATCAACTTTTCACCAATTAGATGGCTGGCACCTTAAATTCAGTCCCCTGTATCGATAACACCACATCCCTTGGGCGGATCTCAACAATTTCTAACTTACCGCCAATCTTGTCACCTTGCTGCAATTCTGCTCCATCAACATTGAGCCAGCGATTGTTAGGGTCACTAGAATAGACATGGGCATTAATATTGAACTCGGGAACCTGCAACTGTAAAACGGCTGGTAACTGACCATACTTTGGCAGCGAGTCTTGCTCTGGAGTCGGAATAGGATCCAACTTTTCAGCTGTCACAGGTGTCGCAACAGAGTTGCTCACTTCAACCTCTTTTAATGCCGCTTCAAATGCCGCTAATAAATTCCTCTCACTTTGATAATCTCGCGGCTTAGTTTCAGCTTTAGACTGGCTTTGTTTTGGCTCAGGTGTCGATGTTGTTTGTCTCAAGCCAACATCTTCTGCAGCTGAATTCACTTGGGATTTAAGCGACGCCAGCAACTCCTGACCTTTATGATTTGCGTGTGCGCCCAGCACAATGGCATCACTGCCCTGATTTGGGCTCTGTGATGTCACCGTTCTGGTAACAGGCGCAGTTTGAGGCGCTATCGGTGCCTGATAACGAACAGGCATCGTCGCGGCCAGTGGTAGTGCAACTTTTCCCGCCAACTGAACACCCGACACTGGCTTAACTGTTATTTTAGTCTGAACAACCTCTTTGTGGTCAGTGTCTGATGAAACTAATACAGCAGCACTCTTTTCAGGCTCAACGTTCACTTCAGTACTCATGAATTGACTTCGGCCAAGCCAGATAATCACCACCAAAAGAGAGATGATAATTCCACTGAGTAGCAATAATAGGCCGCTATTTTTCGTTTTCTGAAGTTGATCATACTGCGCTCGCGGCGTCAGTACCGGATCCAGATGAATATTCAAATCTTGCTGTTTAGCCCGAGTAACAGCATCGAGTAAAATAGACATTAATATTGACCCTTAACTTTCATTAATCTAGGCCCTTGAACGCTCAAGTATAGATTAAGCTGCACTAGTGTTTGACTGCCAGCAATCGCATCCGCCCTTAAGCCATGCTTACGTTGAAATCGTTTCAACTGCTCCTCTAACTGGCTATCAAATCGGCTCACCAAACGTGGGGTTGTATTATCAATTTTGGCTAGACTATTTTCCAACCACTGTATCTGAGCAGCGCTAGAACCTTGCCCTATCTCAAGTGGTTGTAGATCTGGTGCCTGCCAGAGAATTTCGAAGGTGCCGCTAAAGTGGCGAGTAAACCAGTCTCTATCGACCCAAAGTTGTTGCTCATTAAGCTGTAGCAGCAGTTGTTCACCACTTCTTGAGACCACGGTGCCATAAAAGGCTTGATCTTGCCCATCGACTAAATACACCACAGCAGGAAAGTTCAGTCTGGTTAATGAGTTCCAGTTACCTTGCTCTTGAAAGCAAGATAACCCTTGTTGCTGAGCCGACTGACAGGCTGTTAAACCAATGTACGGCACCTTGCCCCACAAACCCAATATACTGGCATAAGCAGTATCGATATTGCGGCTACTTGCAATGGCGTCATTAAGCACTCGCTGGCTGGCATCAAGCTTAGTTTCACGGCTCTCGCTTTGTGGCTCAACCTTAGTCTCAGTCTTAACTGCTGTTGATGAAACTGCATGGGTTGGCGCCGCCTTTTGGTTCGCAAATACTAAATACCCCAGCACACAACTGAGTCCGACAGTCGCAGCAATACCAGCTGGCAGTAGATAGTTAGCTTGTTTGATGTCCTCGCCTAACACTTCTGCCGACGCTGACATGACCATTTTTTTATCGACGGGGACTTTTGACTTAGCGTAGCTCGCCATCAAGGCGCGCTCACATAATAAGTTAATTAAACGCGGGATACCGCCACTGTATTTATGCAGCGCCTTGATAGCGCCTGTGTTAAACAAAGGCTCATGACGTCCGGCAACTTGCAGTCTATGATGCACATATAAGCCAACATCCTCAGGAGTGAGTGGTAATAAGTGATATCTGGCAGTGATCCGCTGTGCGAGTTGACGCAACTCTTGTCGTTTAAGCAGTTGTTGAAGCTCTGGCTGACCAATCAAAATAACTTGTAAGAGCTTCTTAGTATCGGTTTCAAGATTTGTCAGTAAACGAAGTTGTTCGAGCACTGCGGGTCTGAGATGTTGTGCTTCATCAATGATCAAGACGGTATTACGACCCTTCTCATGATTCGCAAGTAAGTATTTGCTTAACAGATCTGTCAGTTGCTTAAGGCTTGGGTCTTTCTCATATTCGATAGATAGCTCATCACACAAGGTAGCCAGCAGCTCAAGTTCCGTCAGTGAGGGATTGAGAATAAAGGCGGTGTCTGTGTTTTCTGGTAACTGGTTTAGCAAGCAACGTGAAACCGTCGTTTTACCCGTTCCTACCTCACCGGTTAACAAGACGAATCCCCCGGTGTCGCCTAACCCATAAGTTAAGTGTGCTAACGCTTCGCGGTGGCGATCACTGAGAAAAAGATAATGGGGGTTCGGAGCGATTGAAAAAGGGTTATCGCTTAATCCAAAAAACGCCTTGTACATGCAGTTATCTATCCTTATAACAACAAAATCGTAAAAAATCAGTTCAAACTAAAGCTAACAGCCCACCATGTCAAAAAATGGATGAAAAAATGCGTCTGTATGCCTATTCAATGCATGATAAGCTTCAACCAATACACTAAAAGAGACAGTGAACCCAAATAGTGAAATTTTATCTGATCGGCGGCGCAGTGCGCGACAATTTACTCAAACTCCCTATTAAAGATCGTGACTACATGGTTGTCGGCGCAACATCTGAGCAGATGTTTGAACTCGGCTATAAACAGGTCGGTAAAGACTTTCCTGTGTTTCTGCACCCTAAAACTCAGCAAGAGTACGCTTTAGCCCGTACAGAGCGAAAAACAGGTAGCGGTTATGGCGGGTTTAGCTGCGATGCAAGCCCTGATGTGACGCTGGAAGAGGATCTTCTTCGTCGAGATCTCACCATCAATGCCATTGCACAGGACGATAAAGGTGTGCTGTTCGATCCCCACAATGGGATGGCCGATATTAACAATAAACAGCTTCGCCATGTCTCTGATGCATTTATCGAAGATCCACTGCGGGTGTTAAGAGTCGCAAGGTTTGCAGCACGTTTTCATACTCTCGGATTTACCGTTGCAGACGAAACCCTTGCGCTCATGACTCGAATTAGTCAAAGCGGTGAGCTACAGGCGTTAACACCTGAACGGGTTTTTCTTGAACTCGATAAAGCACTTTCAACAGACAGCCCACAAATCTTTATTCAAGTGCTCAATCAATGCCAGGCCCTTGAAATACTGTTTCCTGAGATCCATGCCCTCTTTGGGGTTCCTCAACCTGAAAAATGGCACCCAGAGATCGACACTGGCATCCATACGCTAATGGTTTTAGAGCAAGCCGCTAAGCTATCGAATGAAAACAGCGTGAGATTTGCGGCATTAGTTCACGATTTGGGCAAAGCACTAAGCCCAAAAGCGTCTTTGCCAAAGCATCATGGTCATGGTCAATCTGGCTTAGCGCTTATCAAAGCACTCTGTATACGTGTCAGAGTTCCCAACGAATATCGAGATTTAGCCCTCCTGGTCAGTGATCAACATCAAAATGTCCATAACATCGATCAATTGCGTCCAGAAACCTTGATAAAAATATTCGATAAGGCCGATTTATGGCGTAAACCTCACAGGCTCGCGCAACTTGCAACAGCGTGTGAAGCAGATTCGAGAGGCAGGTTAGGCTTAGAAGTTCAGCCCTACCCACAAGCCCAATATCTTGAAGAAAGCTTTAAGGCTGCAAGTTCAGTCGATGTTAAGCCGATCATAGAAGCTGGATTTAAAGGCGCTGAGATTAAACAGCAACTGCAAATTAAGCGTATTGAAGTTGTCACAGAATTTAAAACAAACTTTAAAAGTCTCCCTATAAACTGAGTATGATTTTCGAACTAAATTGGCTGTAAGTGTTGTTCTCAGGCGTTAAACTGTCGAAAAAAAAGGGTTCAACTTGCTTTTTTTCCTATATTCATTAAGGTATTCAGGCCTTAGGGTGAAAATTCGTAGCAAAATACACCAGCTATGACATAATTAACCAGCTCAGTTGTAATTTACAGCTGTGCAATTTAACCCAACCTATTTAAAAGGGATTTCCCAATGAACAAAAAAGTACTTATGATTGCTGGCGTAGCAATGACTGCCCTTCTAGGTGGCTGTGCAAACACTACTGCTCTTGAAGAAAGTGTAGCTAACCTTGGCAACAAAGTAGACCAACTTTCTTCTGAAGTTAGTTCGCTTAAGTCTGAGCAAGGCGCTCTTTCTGCAAACGTAAAAGATGCAAAAGCAGCTGCTATGGATGCTCAAGCAGAAGCTCAGCGCGCTAACGCTCGCATTGACAACGTTGCTTCTTCTTACAAGAAGTAATTTGTCTGTATCGGCAACACATCTGTGTTGCCGATATATCCCCTCTTTGAAATCTTGCTCTATCACTGCCTAATACTTAATCCCCGTCATACTCAACCAAGCCCAAATGATTAACAGCCTTAACCCACTTTATATATTGGTATAAAGCTACTTCTGCGCCTGACTTTCCAACTGTTCGACCTCTGTACTGACCAATAGACATCACTTTTTCGCTGCAAATTAACGCAAGCTAAACATGGTATCAATAAAGTAATAAAAGACGCTCTGGACGCTGTTAAGTGGCATCATGTTCAATGAGGTTATTCTGACGACGACACTGCCAAGCAACGAATTTGAATTGCGCGACATTCATACCAATCAGGCATAAAAAAGCGCCCAATTTAAGGCGCTATGTACTATTTGCTTATCCGTTTTATAGGCTGATATTAACCGGTATTCCATCTTGGGCTAGCAAAGCATCATTGGCTTTAAAGTTGTCTACATTGCCTTGGCTGATAAATTTAACAATAGCCGCATTCAAGCTGACAACTTTCTCTCTGCTTGCATCAGATTCAGACTTAGATAAGGCTGAATGAACCTCAATAATCTGTGCACCGTTAGGCTCCGAAGATATCTTCACCGTTTGATTGATCACTCTAACCGCATCGCCATACTTGGCTTGGTTAAACAACCACTCGATATCGTCAGGATTGAGGCGAATGCACCCAGAACTGACTCGCATGCCAATACCAAAATCTTTGTTTGTACCGTGAATTAAATAACTGCCATCGCCATAGGAAAGCTGCATCGCATACTTACCCAAAGGATTATCAGGGCCTGCTGGTACAACCCGCGGCAGTACTTCACTACGTTCTTCTAAGTGATCTTTACGAATACTCGCAGGAGGTGTCCAGTTTGGATTGGGGATCCTCGACTTAATCTTAGTCACCATTTCTGGAGTTTCACGCCCAATACGGCCTATTCCGACAGGGAAAACATGAACTTCTTTGCCATTTTCAGGGAAGTAATACAGACGCAGCTCAGGCAGGTTAATGACGATGCCTGTACGAGGTACATCTGGCAGTAACATCTGAGTAGGGATAACGATGCGAGTACCGACGGTTGGCAAAAAAGGATCGACCCCAGGATTAGTTTCCATCAATTCAAGAATGCCAATATTGTACTGTTTGGCTATCGTTTGAAAAAAATCGCCCTGAACAACAATATGTTCTTTAATCTCACCAATAAGACGACTGCCTTTATCAGGTAACGGATAAACATTGGCCGACGCAATTGAAGGGATTAAACTTACAATGAACCACAGCATGACTCGCATCATAATTAACTCTACTTCCTGTTGTGTTTAAAGCTTACTTTTTACTTATTTAAACCAAAGATTAGCCTGAGCTGAAGCTGAAGAAAACCTTTGACTTAGTATTATCTCTTCTTAGATAAACTAATAAGAAAATCTATCTCAAGTGAATCAAATGAACTGGACGCTAACTGTTTACGCACTCTCTCGTTCGCACGCCAAGCATAAGGCGTCATCTCAAGTAACGCTAAAGCTTGAGTACCATCGATAGGCAGCGTGAAGCTCACTTGTTCTGTGTGCAGTAACTCAAGCTCACTCGACTTAGGTAACGCTAACTCTTTTTCAGTTAGATCCGGATAAACCATCGATTTAATCTGCCATAAATGGCGCGGCGCGGGTGAAACTTGAATGAGATATCCCCCCGTTTTTAACAACCTGATTAGCTCCTTCCCCTTAAGCTGCTTATCAATCAAGGTGATTAAATCAAAGCTTTCACTGGCAAAAGGTAATTTCTTTAGCGTACTGACAATAAAGTGGCTATCAGTGGCTTCGGTATCGATGCTCTCATCCTGTGCTTGCGTTTCAGCATTCGCTTCAGACTGGATTTTAGCCGCTGAAAAAATAGCATTTTCAGCCTCTGTGATCCCGTAAGCATTCAGCCTTTGTGCAAGCTTCTCACCCTCAGGACTTTGAGCTAGCTTGTCCTTAATGGTTCTTAAGTAATAGCCTTCACCACACTCGTAATCTAAATAATTAATCGGGCCTTCAGCGAGCTCAGCCTGTTGTATCATCGTATCGATAACGTCTACAACAGGTTGAAAGATGCCAGATTCCAGCAGGAATCGTTTTGCTCTCATTATCTGCCTAGAATCAATTTGTGGTTTCTTAGCCTGACTAAAAATCCAATAACCATTTTCATTCTTATCAAAATGGTGTTTTTTACAACAGTGTAGTCCTTGAGAAGCCTCATGAATTAACAGAGGTTGTTCGCACTTAGGACAAAGGTAAAGACTTTTCATGATTTCTCTTTTCTTATACCAATTGGTATTACGCAAATATAAAGACGCATAACAATGCGCCCAATGCCAAACGGTAAATAACGAATGGCGTCATTCCCATACGGCTGATAATTTTCAAAAACAGGTGGATACAAACATACGCAGCCACAAATGACACAAGGATGCCCAGTGCTAATGAGGTGTAGTCGATGGCATGACCGCTTTCAACCAGATCTTTTCCCATCAATAACGCCGCACCTAAAATAACAGGGATCGACATTAAAAAAGAGAATCGAGCCGCTGCTTCACGACCTAAACCTAACATTAACGCAGCGGTAATTGTCGCACCTGAACGCGACGTACCAGGGATAAGTGCCAACGCCTGTGCAAAGCCAATCAGCAATGCTTTTTTCCAACCGGTTTGGTATTCCGTCAACTCACAGCGAGACATTCTATCTGCCCACCACAATAACAAACCAAAAATAACGGTAGTAATGGCAATAACGCCCGGACCACGCAAATACTCTTCAATTAAATCCTTTAATGTAAAACCAAGCACCACTGCGGGTAACGTAGCTAAAATGATCCACCAGGCAAGCTTACTGTCATCAGTCTGCTTTCCCTTGAATATGCTGGCAACCCATGAGGTTAATAACGACACAACCTCTTTACGGAAATAAAGTATGACCGCTAATAACGAACCGATATGAACGGCAACATCGAATGCTAACCCTTGATCTTCCCAGCCTAATATTTGCGAAGGTAAAATGAGATGCGCCGAACTTGAAATAGGTAAAAACTCAGTAAAGCCTTGAATCAGCGCTAGTACGATGACCTGAAAAGTGTCCATGAACTTCCTTTAAAAAATATCAATCTATGATTCGGTTACTTATATTGAGTAACCTAAGTTTACGTTATGCCATTTGCGGGCAGGTGAATGGAATGGTCCAGAGCTTCTGTTGCGACTTATCATAATCATCCCACAAGGATTGATAAGACTGAGCAGCAACGGGATGCAGCAACTCAGGTGCAATCTCTGCTAGAGGCCAGAGCACAAATGCATTGGTTAAAATCTCAGCTCTAGGTAACTCAATCGGATCTTGCGTGACAAGCTCGTCATAAAGCAGCAGATCAAGATCTAAACTTCTTGCTGAGAATTTCTTTGCCCCTGGAATACGTCCGTGGGCTTGCTCTATCTTCTTAAAAACGGCAATAACCTCAGGGATACTTAAATCAGTGTCAGCCGCCACGACCATGTTTAAAAAGTTACTGCCATCAAACCCTACCGATTCGCTCTCAAACACCGATGAGCAAAGCAAGTTGCTAAAATGATAGCTTAACTCACTTAACGCGGCCTTAATGTAACGCTCAGGTTCAATATTACTGCCTAAGCTGATAAAAATTCTTACGCTCATTTACCCATGTCCTCGCTCAATCTCAACACCAACAGCAACCGCTGTCGGTACAGCACCCGGTTTCATCACAGTCACTTTGACCCAAGGCACAGTAAACTCATTCATTAAACAATCAGCGATCATCTCAGCCACCGTTTCAATCAACTCGATGGGCTTATCGGTGATTAGTGCGGTTAAGCGATTTGATACCGTTTCATAACAAAGTGCATGCTTGTAATCATCGGTTGCGGCAGCGGGTCTGTTATCCCAAGCCATATCGAGATCGACCAACAAAGTTTGGTGGATCTGCTTTTCCCATTCATAGATACCGATAATGGTTTCAATTTTTAACTGCCTGATTAATACCCTATCCATGACAACCTCAATGATAAACGCGTTAAAGGGTGAAAAATAATATCTAAAGAAACTTTAATACACTAAATGTCAATCACTGAGGTCAGATAAGCTAAATCGAATAAAGAAGATATAATCCCAATCTAATCAGTGATATTGTTTATACCCAAGTGACTTCAAGATACAGGATTCAGCATGTCGAGAAGTGACAGAGTTCAAGGCATGAAATGGCTGGACTAGTTATTCTAATTCAATATTTCATAACGCAGAAAAATGTTGCTTCTCGCCTTGCCCTTCGGGAGTTCCCGTAGAATATCTGCACTGCGTTAGTGATATCAACAATGGAATAACCATTGTATCAATCACTGCCTTGTTCAGCTATCCTACGGGAGCTCTGAAACGAGCATCTTGAGGTCACTTGAGTATATATTCTAACGAAAGTCCTAAATCGGGACAATTTCAATAGAAAAGGGTCATAATACCCCCGCTAATTCCAACAAATTTCATGTTGGCTCAATATTTTTATTACCTAAATAGCTCACTCTATCATCGGGAGTGATGCGAGATAAATGTAGTCTAAAAATATTGTGGCGCGATGATACCTTAAGAAGGATAAGGAAACCAATTTGACCATGACAGCACTTACTTTAGGAATGATATTGTCCGCCTATTTGGCCGGATCAATTTCGAGTGCTGTGCTGGTGTGTCGATTGCGAGGATTACCCGACCCCAGAACACAAGGTTCCGGTAATCCAGGTGCGACCAATGTATTGCGTATCGGTGGAGCAAGCTCTGCGGCTCTGGTGCTGTTCTTTGATATGTTAAAGGGCGCTTTACCCGCTTATATCGCCTTCCGCCTAGGCTTAGACTCCGTTTCACTTGGGATCATTGCCGTGGCCGCCTGTCTTGGGCATATCTTCCCCGTGTTTTTTCATTTTAAAGGCGGAAAAGGGGTCGCAACAGCTTTTGGGGCTATGGCACCGATAGGCCCTATGTTAGCGCTGCTACTGGGTGGCACTTGGATAGTCATGGTGCTTGTGTGCCGCTACTCCTCCCTTGCCGCAATTGTCACCGCGCTGCTCGCGCCCTTTTATACCTGGTTCTTGGATGACAGATTTGTTATCCCTGTCACCATGTTATCGGCGCTCATTATTATTCGCCATAAAGACAACATTCGCAGATTATTAAAAGGTGAAGAAGCTAAGTTTTCACGCAAGAAGGTGAATAAAGCAGGAAAAGAAAGCTAAGGTTCACGGCTAATACCTCCTTTTTTGAGCATAAAAAAACACCGCTATGATTCTATCAATAGGGGTGTTCATTTCTTTGATGAATACTTTACCGTTTTAGCCAGAAAATATTATACCGGTGGCAGTGTATCCAATGGCCAACGTGGCACACCTTTCACACCAAGATCGTCCATTTGACCAGCCTTCAACCTTTGCAAGCCAGCATAAGCTATCATTGCACCGTTATCGGTACAAAACTCACCTCGTGGATAATAGACCTTACCACCAAGGAATGTCATCATCTCAGCAAGAGAGCTGCGCAAACGCGTATTGGCACTCACACCGCCAGCAATCACTAAGTTTTGATAGCCCGTTTGCGTTAATGCACGGCGGCATTTTATCGACAAGGTATCAACCACCGCCTCTTCAAACGCTAAAGCAATATTTGCACGGGTCTGATGATCGTCAGGCTCTTTAGCAATAGTATTGGCAGCAAAGGTTTTCAACCCCGAAAAACTAAAATTAAGGCCAGGCTTATCTGTCATCGGACGTGGAAAACGGTAGTGACCTGTTTCGCCTTCAGCAGCGAGTTTAGACAGACGTGGACCACCGGGGTAATCTAATCCCATCAACTTGGCCGTCTTATCAAATGCTTCACCTGCCGCATCATCGACTGACTCGCCTAACACCTCGTACTTACCAATCCCCTCAACGCCAACCAGCATTGAATGTCCGCCAGAAACAAGCAGGGCAAGAAACGGGAATGCGGGAACGTCATCTTCAAGCATAGGCGCAAGCAAATGCCCTTCCATATGATGAACGCCTATTGCAGGTTTATCCCACGAATACGCTAACGCTCTTCCCATACACGCGCCCACGAGCAAAGCACCTACTAATCCAGGTCCCTTGGTATAAGCTACGCCATCAATATCGTCGAAGGTGCAATTGGCCTCAGCTAAGGCCTGCTTAACAAGAGGAACTATTTTTCTTACGTGATCTCTAGAGGCTAACTCAGGTACAACTCCGCCGTAGTCGGCATGCAGCTTTACCTGACTGTACAATGTGTGTGATAACAAGCCTAACTCGTCATCATAAACAGCGATCCCTGTTTCATCGCAAGATGTTTCAATACCTAAAACCCGCATCATATCCCGTCAAACAGTCAAAATAGGGCGACAATTCTACCTGCTGTTGCAACCTTATATCAATATATTCCCTCTCAGAGCACAGCAAATAACCGCTTATTTGGATCGCCCCATCGATTTCGAGCGAAAAACCTAGGCTAAGTCATCAAATGACCGTTAAATTCTCTGCGTAATTTATCAAGCAGATCCCTGTTTATTCACCTTGCTATTTGGGCTAGGCTTAAATATGATCGGATGTTGGCCGAAAGATCTGTATTTGGATCGCAATATAGGCTTTACAAAGTGGTCGGAGTCGGTATAGAATTCCGCACCATTTTTAAATTAACTCGGGTCAAGAAATTGATCCCAACAACTACACCTAAGGGGTGATGGCGTATGCCAATAATTAAAGTACGCGATAACGAACCATTTGACGTAGCTTTACGTCGTTTTAAGCGCTCTTGTGAAAAAGCTGGTATCTTAGCTGATGTTCGTGCTCGTGAGTTTTACGAGAAGCCAACTACTGCACGTAAGCGTGCTAAAGCCGCTGCTGTTAAGCGTCTTGCTAAGAAACTTTCACGCGAAAACGCTCGTCGCGTACGTTTATACTAAACTCTTATGAGCCTAGTTGATCAGCTAAAAGAACAGATGAAAGACGCTATGCGTGCCAAAGCAAAGGTACGCTTAGGGACTATTCGTATGGCACTAGCCGCCGTCAAACAGATTGAAGTGGATACCCGCGAAACTCTAAACGACGATCAGGCTATAGCGGTCTTAACCAAAATGGTTAAACAGCGTCGCGATTCGATTGCACAGTACAGTGCAGCTGGACGTGATGAGCTAGCGGCAATTGAAGCAGAAGAAATCAAGGTTCTTGAAGACTTTTTGCCTCAACCTCTTTCCGAAGAGGAAGTTGCTCAGCTAGTTGATGCAAGCATTGTTGAAATGGGCGCATCCTCCATGGCGGATATGGGTAAAGTAATGGGTGCATTAAAACCGAAGGTCTTAGGAAGAGCAGACATGGCGGCAATTGGCGCTATGATCAGAGCAAAACTTAAGTAATTTATGTTTAATGCGTGAATAAGCCGTGCACTTGCGCGGCTTGTTTGTTTATATCATTTATGTTTTTTTTTCTTCGCGAAAGGCGTTATTTACTGACTAATGGCGATACCTCGTGATTTCATCAATGAGCTAGTAGCTCGAATTGACATAGTCGATCTAATCGACGCTAAAGTACCCTTAAAAAAAGCGGGTAAGAATCACTCTGCCTGTTGCCCTTTTCATAGCGAGAAATCGCCCTCTTTTACCGTAAGCCGAGATAAACAGTTTTACCACTGCTTCGGGTGCGGCGCACATGGCAACGTCATTGACTTCGTAATGGAGTATGACCGACTCGACTTTATAGATGCCATTGAAGATCTTGCAGGTCAACTTGGTGTTGAAGTTCCAAGAGAGCAAGGGTCAGGGCCCAAACGCGACGAAGGACTCAGTCGTGATTTATACCAGTTAATGGAAGAAGCAAGTCTGTATTTTCAGAATCAGCTTAGACAAAATAATGACAAACAAAAGGTGCTCGATTATTTAACACATCGAGGACTTTCCAATGAAGTGGTTGAACATTTCAATATTGGATTTGCACCTGACGGATGGGATGGCTTATTAAGCCGATACCGCCAAAGTCCGGGTGCACAAGATAAATTGCTTACCGCCGGCATGGTAATAGAAAATGACAACGGCAAGCGTTACGATAGATTTCGTGACCGACTTATGTTTCCAATTCGAGACAGAAGAGGCCGAGTTATCGGTTTTGGTGGTCGAGTTTTAGGCGATGGTACGCCAAAGTACTTGAATTCTCCAGAAACGCCCATATTTCATAAGGGCAATGAACTTTATGGTCTCTATGAGCTTAAACAAAAGCACAGAGATGCACAGAAAGTGCTCATTGTCGAAGGTTATATGGATGTCGTCGCACTGGCTCAATTTGGTGTCGACTACGCAGTAGCTTCATTAGGCACATCAACAACCGCTGAACAATTTCAGCTTTTATTGCGAAGTGCCAAAGAGGTTGTCTGCTGTTATGACGGTGATAGAGCGGGTGTAGAAGCCGCATGGCGAGCACTCGAGACTGCACTTCCCTTGTTAAAACCAGGGAATCAAGTGAAATTTATGTTCCTTCCTGAAGGCGAAGACCCAGATACCATGGTCCGTCAGGTAGGAAAAGACGTGTTTGAAAGCCAAGTTGACGAAGCACAGTTGCTACCTGAGTTTCTTTTTGAAACTTTAGCTAAGCAACATGGTTCTGATAAAGGTACACTTGCAAAACAGGCAATAAAACTAATTGAAAAAGTACAAGACACTGTTTTACAAAGTCTACTACTTGAAAACTTAGCGTATAAACTCGGTATGAACAGTGCCGAAGAGCTAAAGAAAAAGTTAGGCTTCTCCGCTAAAGAGCAAGCTAAACCGCTTCAAACAAAAGCATTAAAAGGACGAGGAACACCATTGCGACTTGCCATCGCCTTGCTAGTACAAAATCCTCTTTTAGGTGAAGGTTTGCCAGAGCAACCTGCACTGAAACATTTAAAGATGGCCGGCATAGATTTGCTGACTCTTTTATTAGACATAACTCGTAAACAAGTTAAAAACAGCGCACAACTACTTGAGCAGTTCAGGGGCGATAATCAACTTAGCACCCTAAAAAAACTGACCCAATGGGACCATCAAGTGGCGGATGAAAACTTGCATTTCGAGTTTAGGAAAACCTTGGTTTGGCTCAATAATCAATATATTGAACAGCGATATCAAGAGCTCAGTCTAAAACAGAACCATACTAAAGATGAAAGGATACAACTGACTAAGCTTATTGCTGTCATAAAAGGGCTCAAATAAGGTATATCTGACCTGATATGTAAGCATTTATGACTAGCACACTGAAACACACAAGGCTATAATTGACGATTTGCGCAGCAATCAATGTGCGTCGTTTTAACTGTTACCCAACTTGGATGATATCTATGGAGCACACTCCTCAGTCGCAACTTAAATTGTTGCTTGCCAAAGGTAAAGAGCAAGGTTACTTAACCTATGCAGAAGTGAACGATCACTTGCCTGCAGATATGGTCGATGCCGACCAGATCGAAGATATTGTCCAGATGATTAATGACATGGGTATTCGGGTCTATGAAGAGGCACCGGATGCAGATGACATCATGATGTCTGAAGACAGCACCGATGACGATGCTGCCGAAGAAGCTGCCGCTGCACTTGCAACGGTAGAAGCCGAACTAGGCCGCACAACTGATCCAGTCCGCATGTACATGCGTGAAATGGGCACAGTTGAACTTCTTACTCGTGAGGGCGAAATTGTTATCGCCAAGCGTATAGAAGAAGGGATCAACACCGTTCAGGCATCCGTTGCGGAATACCCGCAAGCGATTGCTATGATCCTTGAGCAATTCGACCGTTACGAAGCTGAAGAAGTCCGTTTGTCTGACATTATCTCAGGTTTTGTCGATCCAAACGCTGAAGATGTTGCTCCAACAGCAACTCACGTTGGTTCAGAGCTTTCTGATGAAGAGCTTGATGATGAAGATAGTGAATCAGATGATGACGATGATGAAGAGGAGGAAGGTCCAAAAGGTCCGGATCCTGAAGAAGCTAAAGAGCGCTTCACTCAACTTCGCGCAGCCCATGAAAACACACTTAGAATCATCAATCTAAAAGGCCGTGGACACCCAGAGTCAACGTTAGCTCTTTTTGACATCGGTGAGATATTCAAAGAGTTCCGTTTAATGCCTAAGCAGTTTGACCGCTTAGTCAAAAGCATGCGCGCCATGATGGATAGAGTTCGAGTTCAAGAACGTCTCATCATGAAACTGTGTGTTGAACAAGCTAAAATGCCAAAGAAAAACTTCGTTAAAGGTTACACCTCTGACGAAAGTAGCATCGCATGGTTTGATGAAGAACTTGCCTCTAAAAAGCCTTATGTTGAAGGTTTAGAGATGGTTGAGCATGACGTTCGTCGTTGTCGTGCAAAGCTTGATGCCATTGAAAAAGAAACTGGACTTGCGATTGCTGCTATCAAAGATATCAACCGTCGTATGTCAATCGGTGAAGCTAAAGCTCGCCGTGCTAAGAAAGAGATGGTTGAAGCTAACTTACGTTTGGTTATATCTATCGCGAAAAAATACACCAACCGTGGCCTACAATTCCTGGATCTAATCCAAGAAGGTAACATTGGTCTAATGAAAGCGGTTGATAAGTTTGAATACCGTCGTGGTTATAAGTTCTCAACTTATGCAACTTGGTGGATCCGTCAGGCGATCACTCGCTCTATTGCTGACCAAGCAAGAACGATCCGTATTCCAGTACATATGATTGAAACCATCAACAAGCTAAACCGTATCTCACGTCAAATGCTACAAGAGATGGGTCGCGAACCTTCTCCTGAAGAGCTGGCAGAGCGTATGATGATGCCTGAAGATAAGATCCGTAAAGTACTTAAGATTGCTAAAGAGCCAATCTCAATGGAAACCCCTATCGGCGATGACGAAGATTCGCACTTAGGTGATTTCATCGAAGATACGACCTTAGAGCTACCTCTAGACTCGGCAACAGGCGAAAGCTTGAAGAACGCCACTCATGAAGTACTTGCAGGTCTAACTGCTCGTGAAGCGAAAGTATTGCGCATGCGTTTCGGTATCGACATGAACACCGATCACACGCTTGAAGAAGTGGGCAAGCAGTTTGACGTAACACGTGAGCGTATTCGTCAAATTGAAGCTAAGGCACTGCGTAAGCTGCGTCACCCTTCACGTTCAGAGATCTTAAAATCTTTCCTCGACGAGTAGTCATACTCTAAGAATTAAGTAAATAATGAAAACCTGCCTACTCGGCAGGTTTTTTTTGCGTTTAATTTCAGCATTCTGACGCCACAAATCCGCATATCGATTAACAGATAAGCAGTTGAGTTCAAAGTTGCAATTTCTTATCAAATCACAGGTGACAACGTCATTTAAAACTCGTATACTTCTGTTCGCTTTCGGTAGTGACGACTTCCTTAAGTAGGCCCCTTAGCTCAGTTGGTTAGAGCATACGACTCATAATCGTCAGGTCCCCAGTTCGAGTCTGGGAGGGGCCACCAATTTAAACAGATAAGCCTACCTTGTGTAGGTTTTTTTGTGTCTGGAATTTACCTTATACCAATCAGTATAAGAAAGTGATCTACTCAGTGTGGCTTTTGGCAAACTAATTCAAGGCGAATGGATGACGGAATGGTTATTCCCTTGTGAGTTCATTCAACGCAGAAGTAGGTAGCCAAAAACACACCCAAAGGGCGAGTTTTAGCGCCTCTGATACTGTGTTAACGAGCTTAACCGTAGAACAACTATGCTTCTCACTCGTTGCCTTACCTCAGAGGCGCTAAACTCTCGCTGAGCGATCACATCTTTATACTGATTGGTATTACCTTCGAACGAAGACTAATTACATTTTCTGATTTGGTTCATTGTTATTGAGTTTGATCATTGGAAGTCGCACATCCATTGTTACCTATCGCCTCCAGCGTGGTGTGTGCAGACACTTCTGCGAGACGCTGTAAATATATCCCTATACGCTCTACGACTTCATCCCTGAAGTCGAAGCTCGCAGCCGTATCTACACTTGCTGATTGACAAGAAGGTTATCTCTTCGATTTAACCATTAGTTAATTCGTTACGACCCCTTTGTTAGTTTGGCTTATGATGTTGTAGTTTGTTTTTGCACTTCTCCGTGGCCCTCAGTGTCCTCCGCGGTGAAAGCTTGTTAGCCTTTGAATGAAGACTGATTACATTTTCTGATTTAGCTTCTGGCTTAATTTGGTGTTGGACCTGATTATTGAAGGTTGAATCTTCATTGCTGTTTATCACCTGCGGTGGGCGTATGTGCAGATACTTCTGCGAGCCGCTATAAAGCCCTCCATGGCCGCTTTACGGTTGCCAATAACTTCCTTGTTAAACTGCCAGTTCGGCATCCCTACCTCACGCTCAAAGAGTTGCAATTGGTGCAACTTCGTCCTGAAATCGAAACTCGCGGCCGCTTCCACACTAGGTTATTCCTCTCTTCTATTTAGCTCCTAAAGTTATTGTCGTTTGCTTATCTCCGAGATCCTCCTGTCCTCCGTGGTAAACCACTTTTTTGTTTGGTTGTTTAGCTAAAGATAGAGGCTTACGAAATTCTCTAAATTTTTATAAGCTGTGATCTGTTTACAGCGGCGACCTAGCAATGATAGGTTAAAAATATGAAGGCCGACTGGAACGTTATCGTGCTGCCATTGAATAAGCTGTTATCTAATCAGGAAGGTTTATGAAATATATTCTCGCATTGGCGCTATCTTTATTTATAGCTAGTACAAGTGCAAATAACTCAGATGTGATTAAGGATGCAAGCACTGAAATGACTAAAAATAATAAAATTAATTATATTGAAATTCCAGCAAAAAATATTGAAGCTACCAAAGTTTTTTTTAACACAGTTTTCGGCTGGTCATTTGTAGACTATGGACCCGATTATTGTAGTTTTGCCGCTCAGGGAGTTGATGGTGGCTTCTTTAAATCTGATTTAGTTGTTTCTACTAAAAATGGAAGCCCTCTAATTGTTTTATACGCTAACTTACTTGAAGCGACCCAAGATAAAATTAAGAAAGCAGGTGGTGAAATTGTTAAACCAATATTTTCATTTCCAGGCGGTAGAAGATTTCACTTTAGTGATCCAAATGGAAATGAATTCGCAGTTTGGTCAGAATGATGAAAAATTGAGATTATTAGCTAATTAAAGGAATAATGTTTTCTTTTTAGCTTTCTCACTATTGCCTATGTTTATCATTTTTGGTTTACCGATTTTGGCTGTAGGACAAATGCCCATCGCTCCTTATTGGCTCAAGTTATTCTAATATGTAGTTATCCAAATTACTTTTACGTCATTGTAGTTCTTTAATGGCTTCTTATGGCACGCTGTCATTCCGTTGATTATGATTTGGGGCATACTCCAATACCAACTACCTGAGATCCAAAAATTAACGGAACTGAATGAAAAGGTGAAACAAAACAAATTTGGACAGGCATAGTTAGTTGTAGAAACTAAGTACTCTGTGAATGATATCTTATCGCTCAGCCCACTAATTAGTTGATTTTAAGAACTACTGAAAGGGAAAATCGTGGTTAAGAAAAAGATATTACCTACATTTGATATATACGCATCATTCCCCAGTGATGACTTGATACTAGATTATTATAAAAACAGATTTAACTCTGTATTCATTGCATATCATCAATTTTACAAGCCCGATAACATACCAATGAATAAATTTGAAGGTGATGATTTCCCTACCAATGCCGAGATAAGAAGTGGCTGTACGGCTATCAGTTGGGCTGAGATCATATCTAAAGTGTCATTAAACACTCCTTCCGAGATGGATGTTGGATTACGAACACATATTGGTGGGCTTAAGCGCCAGTTTGAAAACAAAGCATTCTCTGATGCGATACGTCAGTTTAGCAAAGAGACCAGTATTAGCATTCCAGACGAAGGGTGCATATGCCCATTTGTTGAAGGAAAGTTATTGTCAGCTTTACATGAGCTAGGTTATGAATGGCTTTGGGTTGGCGACGAATTTGGAATAGAGAGAAGACTAAAGTGGATAGAGGATATCCTTATTAAAGATGAGTTACCATATTCAGCGTGTTCATATACTCCCAATAAAAAAATTTTGATAGCGACACATTGGGACAGTCACTGCACCTTTATTTGTGCTAATAATAAGCTTTTGACATCACTAATAAATAAGGCTGAGATTGAAGGGTTTTATTGTGACGAACGAACAAAAGTTTACTGGGGAGTAGGCAACTAAAGTGCTGTGACTAAAATCTGACAGTTATCATGTTTGTGAACAATTCTATTTAACTGTTTTTAAGTCATTATCCTACAATGGCCAATGGTAGTCGAACATGAGTAAGTTGGACAAGCATTGTCAATTGCACCTTTTTACTGAAACCGGATAATACTCCAACAAAAAACCTGCATGGCTGCAGGTTTCTGTATTTATGCGAGTCAGTTAAAGAAGTTTACGCATCTCTGCCCCACAGCCACGCGGCACCTCTGACGCCGGATGATGCGCCGTATTGATTCTTAACCACGGGTGTTTCACATTCCCTGCCTAATACATAAAGTGGCAGCACTGCGGGGAGCTCACTGTAAATGGCATCGATATTTGATACGCCACCGCCCAATACGATGACATCAGGATCCAGTATGTTGATCACATGGGCTAAAGAGCGGGCGAGTCGGCCGATGAAACGTGTAAAGGCTTGAGTAGCAAGCTCATCTCCTTGGGCCATCATCTCAGCTATCTCTATCCCACTAGAGGCTTTGCCACCCGCTTCGCAAAAGTCACGTACAAAGCCAGTGCCAGAGATAAAGGTTTCGATGCAATCTCTGTTGCCACAGAAGCAACTTGTTGAATGGTGCTCTTCTGCCGTCATCCAAGGTAGCGGGTTATGTCCCCACTCACCTCCAATGCCGTTGCCACCAGCATGGACTCGGCCATTTATCGCAATACCCGCACCGCAGCCGGTACCGATGATAACGCCAAATACCATCCCTTTATTTTTGGCTGCACCGTCAACCGCTTCAGACACTGCAAAACAGTTGGCGTCGTTAGCAACCCTCACTTCTCGTTTTAATCTATCACCTAAATCGACATCTAAGGCATGACCATTGATCCAGGTTGAATTGGCATTTTTCACCTTGCCGGTAAAGGGTGACAGTATCCCTGGAATACCAACTCCAACACTTGCTTGTTCACCAAGTAACTGCTCAGCGTCTTCAACAAGGGTCACGATGGCATCTAACGTCAATTGATACTCTCTGGGCGTTGGGATACGCTTACGAAAGGCCTCACCGCCTTGTGCATCTAAGGCGATTAACTCAATTTTAGTGCCACCTAAATCAATACCAATTCTATACATCTGCTCTTCTCCAATAATAACGCACGACTCTAAAGGCGTAACGGGTCAATGACATGAAATATCAGGCTGTTCATGGTATTGAGGTAGCCAAAATATGTCCGATAAACTCAGCGTCATCTCTGCTTTAGAGGTCAACAAGAAAGGACTTTGAATTTTTGAAAGCTGCTCACTGGTCAATTCGAAACAAGCGAGATCAACGGTTATGTTGTGCCAGCCAGAGCCAAGTGCTTGTTGAAACTCATCAGCTAACTCAACACTTGTCCTACAGGGTGTGTCGCAAACAAGTGATAATTGAACACTGCTTGGCTTCAGGTTATCTAACTTTACATCGAATGACACAACCGTATTATTCGATGCGTATGCCCGAAGGTCTTTAGTGAAGTTAGCACCAAACACCACCACGCCAGCTTCGGTGCCATCTAAGTTCAGCTTGCGGGCATCTTCCTGCACCATTCTGTCTATGGTTCGCATGTTTACAGGGCCATGAGTCTGAATACTCGAACTGATCACCTCCTGTTTATCAGGCGTGCCGATGGATAAATGCCACGGGGCTTTGACGACGTTATTGAATATTGCCAAGGGCTGCAAGGGTGTTAAGTCCACCGCCTTCACTTCTGACACGACACTTGATACGTCTTTATCGCCGTAGGACAAACCATAGCCATATTCAAACAACGGCTGGTAATCAGCATCGAAACGATTGACCACGGTTTGTTCTAGTGTTGAAGGCCACGAAAAAGAAAGTTTGCCAGTCATGTCGGTATCTATCTGCCCATCAGGGGTTGAAAACAACACATCAGCAATCGCATCTCCTTCGCTTCCAGGAAGCCAAGCGGCCACAAACGCATCAGATGCATTGAGTTCAGGATTAATCCATAACGGTCGACCACTGATAAAGATCGAAACCACGGGGATCCCTTCACCCTGAAGCTTTTTCAGTAAGGCTAAATCTCGCTTATCGCCCCTTTGATACTCTAGATTATCAATGTCGCCATTGCCTTCTGCATAGGGCTCTTCGCCAAATACAACAATGGCGACATCCGGGCGGTTTTCTGCGGTAAATGCCCCCTCTTCATTGAGTGAAACACGGCCACCCGCATCGAGTACCTTTTGCTCAATGCCACGGTAAATTGAACTGGCACCAGGAAAGTCGCTGTTTTGATTATCCGTTCCCTGCCATGTCAGACTCCAACCACCAGATTGTTTCCCAATATTGTCAGCGCCATCGCCAGCAACCAATACATTCATCTTGGGAGATAAAGGCAGAATGTTGTTTTGGTTTTTCAACAAAACCAGCGACTCCTTCACGGCTTGTTTAGCCACTGCTCGATGACGCTCATGGCCTATTAACTCAAGCTTGCCAGATAACGGACGCAAAGCAGGACTGAGTTTATCAAATAAACCCGCACGAACTTTTACCCGTAAAATACGGCTAACCGCGTCGTCTATTCTTTCAAGGGGGATCTGGCCATTCTTCACTTCGGCAATCGTGTTTTCATACAAAGGTTTCCACGCATCGGTGGGCACCATGAAGATATCAAGCCCGGCATTAACCGCTTGAGGGCAGCTTTCATTCGAACAACCCACTATCTGTCCATGACCATTCCAATCACCGACAACAAAGCCATCAAATCCCATTTTGTCTTTAAGTACATCAGTCAATAGATAGCGATTGCCATGATTCTTCACACCATGCCAACTATTAAAAGAGGCCATCACAGATTGTGCGCCCGCAGTTAACCCACCAACATAACCTTGACCATGAATATCAAATAGCCCTTGTTCATCGATGACATTGTCTCCCTGATCATCGCCCTTTTGTGTGCCGCCATCACCGATAAAGTGTTTCACTGTTGAGATGACATGCTCAGACGATAGGAAGTTAGCTTCATCGGCTTTTCCCTGTAGGCCTTCAACAATCGCTTTCGAATAGGCAAGTACGATTTCAGGATCTTCTGAATAGCCCTCATAGGTGCGCCCCCAGCGATCATCACGCACTACAGCCACTGTTGGCGCAAAAACCCAATCAATGCCTGTCACCATCACCTCTTTAGCGGTAATGGAGGCGATATCTCGAATAAGTTCAGGGTTATTTGCCGCGCCAAGGCCAATATTATGGGGAAACAGCGTTGCCCCAATCACATTGTTGTGACCATGAACGGCATCGGTGCCCCACATAGTGGGAATACTCGAACCATCAAGGCTGGCATCGACTGACGCTTGGTACATCTCTTCTGCCAGCGCGATCCAATCTGAAGGTAAGGCATGTTTATCATTGTTAGGATATGCACCGCCGCCATTAAGGTATGAGCCAAAGCCATATTGACGCATATCTTCAACGCTAATATCACGTATTTCAGGCTGGATCATCTGCGCCACTTTTTGCGCTAATGTCATCTGACTTAACAGCTCACTGACTCGCTGCTCAACCTTTAAATTATCGCGATGAGGAATATCCAACGCAGGCCAAATAGCAATGTCCGTTGGCTTGCCTCCAAAAGCATCATCTTGATCACTCTCTATCGACTCGACAGCAGTTGCAGTGTCTAGTGACTGACCAGTACCACAACCTGTCGCCCCTATTGTTATCGCGACACTGACTGCCATCGACGTTATCGTTAACCATGAACCTTTGTACACAAGCCCGCTCATATCTCAAAACCTCTTAATTATTATGTGTTATTTGGAACGTGCGCTACCGGACGTTTTGCATCACAACCTTTCATGCCGTAATACGCGATAAAGCCATAACAAAGTAGCGGCAACACAAAGGCAATTTGTATACCAAAGCTATCAGCTAAGATCCCTTGGAAAAGCGGAACAATGGCACCACCAACAATCGCTAAACATAAAATGCCAGAACCTTGGCTGGTGTGCTGCTCTAAATCTTGTAACGCTAAGCTGAAAATAGTAGGGTCGGATAAGCGGCACCTGTTACCAAGTGCCGCTCTCCTAAGAACCGTACGTGCAACTTTCACTGCATACGGCTCAAGCCTCCACTAAGGCGTACTATGTTACCCGGTAACCATACGGGT
>NZ_VKGK01000031.1 GCF_007197645.1 Shewanella hanedai | reverse complement strand
AAAACCAAATTTCGTTACATTGTCTGGCTCGCTACTTTATTCAGAGCCATAGGGTCATCTGGTGATACAGATGGTTCACTCAAAGCGGTGAACAGCGCTTCATACGACTTCACGTCGCACGAACATAATCGAGTTGCATAAACCCACTAACAGTAGTGCCCACATGGCTAAGCTGCCACTACTGAAAATCACCAACACCACGAGAATACATGCGCATATCGCATTGAATGCCAGTACCTTGCCCGCTTTAATTTTCTGCATCACAGCAGCACCAAAAAATCGACCCAGCATAGCCCCGCCAAAATAATAGGCGATGTAATGCGCAGCATCAGCGTGACTCAGCCCAGCTATATCTTCCTGACCTAAAAAGCTGATCAGAAAACTGCCGATTGATACTTCAGCGCCCACATACACAAAAATCCCCACCGCACCGAGTACTAAGTGTGGGTAATGCCATGCGCTACGAGAACCAGACTGATGAAGCTCGGATGTTGCCGCGCTTTTAATGCCGAGCAAGGGAAGCTTTAACCATAAAAACAGCACCGCGATTAAGCACAATGTGCCAGCCAGAATAAGATAAGGGACTTGAACCGTGCTCGCTTGATGCACTGCATCGTTGAGCACTTCTGATGTTGCCTCACCCTGCTTTGATGTAGATAGAATTAACCAGCTGCCAAAAAATGGCGCGACTGTGGTGCCTAATGAGTTAAATGCCTGAGTTAAAGTTAAACGAGATGAAGCCGTCTTAGCAGGACCAAGTACACTCACATAGGGATTAGCCGCCACTTGCAGTATGGTGATCCCAGACGCCAACACGAAAAAGGCGACTAAAAACATCCAATATGATGCAAGGCTGGCTGATGGATAAAAAAGTAAACAGCCTAAACACGCAATGGCAAGTCCCGTCACAATGCCTTTCTGGTAACCGATTTTACCCACGAGATGACCCGCAGGGATCGAAACAATAAAGTAAGCACCAAAAAAACAAAATTGCACCAACATCGCTTGGGTGTAATTAAGATCAAACATGTTTTTCAAATAGGGAATGAGAATATCATTGAGACAAGTGATAAACCCCCACATGAAAAACAGTGACGTTAACGCCACTAATGCAAACCGAAAATCACCTCGCTGATGTACGCTCTCAGATGATTGTTCATTCAAAGTTGTTGTACTGGTCATGCTCTACTCCACCACTATCTAGTTCGTATTAATTTATTAGTAAGCCATCATTCCCTGACAAATTGAGCCGGACAATAAATTATCCTAATCAAAAAATTGACCTTTCCTAGAGAAGTCATTAGTCTCAATGTAAGCGCTTTCATTGTTAACATTACGATAACCAAAGTCAACACGTTTTGCTAATAACGATTAACAATCGCATACTTTATACAAAAATAACAGACTCTACACTTGAAGTGATAAATTAAAACGAAAAATAAGTGATTGATTATATGAAACTATCTTTACCAAAACATTCAAAACTCAACAACAGCGAATTCACTTACGGTGTGGCAACTGCTTCATTTCAAATAGAAGGAAGTGCTAATTTGCAGCTCCCGAGTATTTGGGACACCTTCTGTGCAACACAGGGCAAAATCCGTGATGCCTCGGATGGCAAAGTCGCCTGTGACCATTTTAGGCTTTGGCAAGAAGATATAGAGTTGATTAAATCACTCAAGGTGGATGCCTATCGACTGTCTATCTCGTGGGGACGAGTGATAAATCAAGATGGCAGCATCAATGCCGAAGGAATAGATTTTTATATTCAGCTACTTGATGCACTCAAACAGAGCAAAATTAAAGCCTTTGTCACACTCTACCATTGGGATTTACCACAATTTATTGAAGATAATGGCGGTTGGTTAAACCGACAAACGGCCTACCTTTTTCAGGATTATGCCGACAAAGTCAGTCTAATTTTTGGTGATAGAGTGTATTCATACGCCACGCTTAATGAGCCATTTTGCAGCTCATATTTAGGCTATGAAACAGGCGTTCATGCCCCGGGACTAAAACAAAAATCCTACGGTAGACAGTCTGCGCATCATCTCTTGCTCGCCCATGGACTTGCTATGCAAGTACTGCAAAAAAATGCCCCGAACAGTCTAAATGGTATCGTACTAAACTTTACCCCTTGCTATCCTTTAACTGACTCTGCAGCAGATAAAGCAGCGGCATCATTTGCCGATGAGTACTTTAATCAATGGTATATCAAACCGCTACTTGAGGGGCGTTACCCTGATGCGATTAACAGCTTGAGAGACGAAGACAAGCCTATCGTTCTCAAGGGGGATTTCGATATCCTGCTTCAACCACTGGATTATTTAGGGGTTAACTTTTACACCCGTAATGTTTACCAGCACTGCCCCGAACAAGGTTTTGAAACGCTCCCAGTACAGGATGTTCCCAAGACTGACATAGGCTGGGAAATATACCCTCAAGCATTCACTGATTTACTTATTTCACTCAACCAACAATACCAATTGCCTCCCATTTACATTACCGAGAATGGCGCCGCTATGGCCGATAAGCTCATAGATGGAGCCGTAAATGACATCAATCGGATCCAATATTATCAGGGTCATCTTGAAGCATTAGATCAAGCAATCGAGGCTGGTGTGAATATTCAGGGTTATTTCGCATGGAGTTTAATGGACAACTTTGAATGGGCTGAAGGCTATTTGAAGCGTTTCGGACTGGTCTATGTGGATTACGACACTCAAGTTCGTACGATTAAAGCCAGTGGATTAGCTTATCGAGACTTCATTTCAGCTCGTCATACGAGTAATTAAAAATATCAATAAGGGTTTATGATGATCAGTGTTAAAGAGAAAGTTGCCTATGGGTTAGGCGACACCGCCAGTAATATCGTGTTTCAGACAGTGATGTTGTTTTTAACTTTTTTCTACACTGATATTTTTGGTATCCCTCCCGCTTTTGTCGGCACCATGTTCTTGGCTGTGCGTCTTATCGATGCCATTACTGACCCTTTAATGGGCGCCCTAACCGATAGAACCCAAACACGATATGGCAAATTTAGGCCCTACCTACTTTGGTTTGCCCTCCCCTTTGGTATTTTTAGTGTATTGGCCTTTACCACACCTGATCTTTCCGAACAGGGAAAAATGATTTACGCCTTCGTGACCTATACCGCTTTGATGATGGTTTATACCGCCATTAACATCCCCTATTGTGCATTAGGCGCCGTACTCACCACCGATCCTAAAGAGCGAGTCTCAATACAATCTTATCGTTTTGTGTTTGCGATGTTAGGCGGACTATTAGTGTCTGGATTAACCCTGCCGTTGGTTGAGTTTCTTGGGCAAGGCGATCAAGCAAAAGGCTACCAACTCACCATTACCGCGATGAGCATCTTAGGCGTAGCGATGTTTTTAATCTGTTTTTGGAATACCAAAGAGAGATTGAACCCCACACGTCCCCATAACTCCAGCTTCAAACAAGACTTAGGTTACCTGATGCAGAATGACCAATGGCGGGTGTTGTCCCTTGCTGCGGTATTTCTGTTAACAGGTTTGGTACTTAAATCTAGCCTTGCCATTTACTACGTAAAGTACTTTCTGAAAATGCCTGATATGATCACTCTCTTTATCACGTTAGGCATGGTAGGCAATATTTTTGGCTGCATGTTGGCACAACCGTTAGCCAAACGAGTCTGTAAAGTAAACGCCTATATCGCGCTGCAACTTATCTCAGCCGCCTTGTGTTTAGCCGCGTACTTTGTTCCCAGTGACCAAGTCATACTAGCCTTCACTATGTATGTTCTTTGGGGATTTACCATCAATATGGCCACCCCACTATTATGGGCAAAAATGGCCGATACCGTTGACTACGGGGAATATAAGCAGGGAGTGCGGATCACCGGAGTCATCTACTCCTCTATCATATTCTTCATAAAACTAGGGGTTGCTGTCGGTGGCGCTGCGGCGGGTTGGTTACTCTCAGGCTATGGATACCAAGCCGATGCGGTTCAGACACCAGAAACCCTTGATGGCATTTTATTGTCTTTTACCGTTTTACCTGCAATGTGCTCCATTTTAGTCGCCATCGTTATGCGTAAATATACTCTTAATAATCAGATGGTTGACAAGATTCACCTCGAATTAAATAGAATAGAAAAATAAAAGCATGTTAACCTGCTAAAACAGGCTTTAATCAGGGTAAAAAAGGAAAAAATGGCCACCATATATGATGTCTCTATATTGGCAGGAGTTTCCCTAGCGACAGTTTCTAGGGTGATGAATAAGAACACCAATGTCAGTGAAAAGACAAAGAAAAAAGTACAAGACGCCATGGAACAGCTGGGTTATCGCCCTAGCTCCATCGCCCAATCACTTGCTTCTAACTGTTCAAACAGTATTGGTGTTTTAGTCTCTCAACTTAATGGGCCTTTCTACGGGGCCATGATGACAGAGATTGAATCAGCCCTACGTAATGCAAACAAGCATGTGATTATCGCAGCTGGCCACAGTGATGAAGATCAGGAGAGGGAGGCGGTAGAGTTTCTGCTTGATAGAGGCTGTGATGCACTTATCTTAGATGTTGAAGCGCTATCGGATGATTACCTCATTGCCCTCAGTCAAAAGCGCACGCCTATCGTATTGATTAATCGATATATC
Organism: Shewanella hanedai; assembly: GCF_007197645.1. Lineage (GTDB taxonomy): Bacteria > Pseudomonadota > Gammaproteobacteria > Enterobacterales > Shewanellaceae > Shewanella > Shewanella hanedai. Next base: position 58,739 of record NZ_VKGK01000031.1, on the reverse strand, counting down.
AGTGAAATAGCAGACAGGTGCATCCATCTCAATAATGTCTTGGGCGGTTACCTTGCCACAAAACATGTGCTATCCCACGGGCATACAAAGTTAGCGTATATTGCAGGACCACTGCTTAAACCCGACGCCAGAGAACGCTTAGAAGGCCATAAAAAAGCCTTAGCGGAACATGATGTCAACTTTGATGACACGCTTTTTTATGAAGGTAATTTCTTTGAGCCAAGCGGCAGTGATGCCATGGAATATTTGCTTAAACAGGATACACATTTTACCTGTGTTATTTGTGCTAATGACCAGATGGCCTCAGGCGCTATTTCTGTCAGTCTTGAGCACCATGTGATGGTGCCAGAGCAGCTTTCATTTATCGGCTATGACAACTTTCCGTTTCCTAAATATATCTCACCTAAACTTTCGACGGTCAGTAACCCCATTCAAGAGATGGGCAAAATGGCCGCGCTTTGGGTATTAAAAAATGTCTACAAGAAGCCTGATATCAACATTGTGAACACTTTTACCCCTCAATTAATTCTGCGGGATTCTGTAAAAAATAATCAGTAATCGTTAAGCCAATTCACATCTGATTGTCACCTTTATGTTGACTGTGAGTAAAAATTACCTTAACTTAAATGTAAGCGCTTACAAGTCAGGTTTGATAAAACAAGACTTAGTAAGAAGATAAGAAGAGTTGATAAAAACAAAATACGCAGAACAACAAGGTTAAAAAACATCAATATTCCGTTTAGGCGCACGTTACACCATACAAATTGAGTTCTGCTAGAGGTCTTGAGGTATTTATTTGTTACCTCATTTTTATGTTACAGGAAATAGGGTCTGTTCTTTTCGGCGCTAATGACATATTTACATCACAAGGAAGTGATAAATTTTCTCTCTAATTTTTTAACTGTTCCCTCCCCACATCAGCACGATTTATTCTCGTTACTACTAGAATTTAATAACAAGAATAAACCGATGAATTTAACCACCTCAACTCAATATCGAAGTGGTTATACCAATTCCATTAATAATGTGATCTTTCAGCGGGAGTTCAAAGCCCTGTAGGCAAGACGGAGGCTTGAAGCTAATAGTTATTCTATATCAAAAGCCTCTAACGTAGCATAAAGGGCTTTGAAACCCGCACTACGTGAGCCTCTCAGGCATTCCACTTCTGCTTTACATTAACTTAAAAGGGAATAACCATTTCTTCATCAATGTGCCTTGAATTGAAAAGCCTGAGCGGCTCTGAATTGATCACTCATTTAATGGAACTGGTATTAAATGAATGAAAATATTAGATCCCAAGTTTATCCCGCATAGTGTAATACCAAGCACCGATGGCACTGAAAGGTATCTTAAACATATGCCCACCAGGGAAAGGATAATGTGGCAAACCAGCAAACAGATCGAATCGAGTCGCCTGACCATTTATCGCTTCAGCTAATATCTTGCCAGCCAGATGCGTGTAGGTCACACCATGACCACTACAGCCTTGAGAGTAGTATATGTTATCGCCGATACGCCCTACCTGAGGCAAACGAGACAGCGTCAGCAAAAAGTTACCCGTCCACGTAAAATCTATCTTCACATCCTTAAGCTGAGGAAAGGTGGCTAACATCTTTGGGCGAATAATCGCTTCAATGTCGGCAGGATTCCGAGCGCCGTAAACCACGCCGCCGCCATAGATAAGGCGCTTGTCGCCGGACAACCTAAAGTAGTCCAGCAGGTAGTTACAATCCTCAACACAGTAGTCCTGCGGCAGTAAACTGTTGGCTAATTCGTCACTCAATGGCTCAGTTGTGAGAACTTGAGTACCACAGGGCATAGACTTAGCTTGCAGCTCCGGCATCAAGCCATTGAGATAGGCATTGCCCGCGACCACCACAAATTTAGCCTTCACCGACCCTTTTGCGGTATGGATAACCGGATTATCTCCTTGTTCGACGCGAATAACCGCCGAGTCTTCATAGATCACCCCGCCCATGGACTCAACCGCAGCCGCTTCCCCCAAGGCCAGATTCAGCGGATGAATGTGACCACCGCTTTTATCTAATAAACCACCAATGTATTGCTCAGAGCCCACAACAGAGCGGATCCCTTTAGCGTCCAGCAGCTCAAGGTGGCCCATGTGACCATGCTTTTCCCACAGGATTTTTTGCGCTTCAAGATGCCCCATCTGTTTAGGGTTTAACGCTGCAAACACGCCACCATCTTTTAAGTCGCATTGTATGTTGTGCTTATTAATTAATTCTTTAATGATGCGAGAACCTTCGAATGCCATCTCACCAAATAGCTTGCCTTTCTCTTTGCCGACGGTTTTTTCAATCGAATCTATATCACGACTAAAACTGTTAACGATCTGCCCGCCGTTACGTCCTGAAGCGCCCCACCCGATACGTGCTGCCTCCAGTATTGTCACGCTAAAGCCCAGCTCTAGCAGGTGCAGTGCAGTGGATAGGCCAGTGTAACCAGCACCGATAATACACACGTCCGATTCGATATTATCGACGAGTTGAGCCCGCTCTACTTTGTCATTAGCCGATGCCGCATAATAGGAATCTGCATGAGGTATGCTTGTCATAACCTTTACCTACTTTCATTGTGTTTGTTGGCCCCCACACTAAGTACATTGCCTAGTATGGGGATTGAAAAAGAAGCACTCAGCCACCATCGCTTAATGCACCTTCTTATTTTTAAATATCAAAACCTTACATCGCCGGCACTAAACTCTTTTTATCACTGCGCCTTGCAAAATACCATGAAATAAAGGCTATCAAGGAGACCGTCAGAATGATCAGTGTCGCCAAGGCATTTATCTTAGGTGAAACGCCCATTCGTACAGAGGAGAACACCACCATAGGCAAGGTTGTCGCCCCAGGGCCTGAAGCGAAGCTTGCGATCACCAGATCGTCTAGCGATAAGCTAAATGAGAGTAACCAACCCGCCAGCAGTGAAGGGGTGATCATCGGCACTGTGATGTAGAAAAATGTCTTTAGTGGAGTTGCGCCTAAATCTTGCGCCGCCTCCTCAATTGATCTATCGAGTTCACGCAGCCTAGCCGACACCACCACGGCAACATATGCCGAACAGAAGGTCGAATGGGCTATCCACACCGTTAACATGCCACGCTCAGCAGGCCAACCAAACAGATCGGCCATATGAACGAACAGCAAGAGTAATGAAAGACCTGTAATGACTTCTGGCATGACCAAAGGTGCGGTGATCATATTCGAGAGCGTCATTTTGCCCCATGAGCGCTTAAATCGTGTCATCACGAATGCCGCCATCGTGCCCAATATCACCGCCATGGTTGATGCAAAAAAAGCGACCCGTAAGCTGGTCCATACTGCATCTAAAATCTGTTGATCTCGGAACAGTTCACCGTACCATTTAGGTGAGAAACCGCCCCAAACCGTCACCAGTTTCGACTCGTTAAAGGAGTAGAACACTAAGATGAACATCGGCACATAGAGGAAAAACATCCCCGCCCAGAGCATGATGGTAGAAAAGCTCATTTTCGTTAATCTGTTACTCATGCGTCTTTCTCCATACTTCTAGATTGGTAGCGATGGAACAGGGTAATTGGAATAATCAACAAACCTAGCATCACAATTGCGAGCGCAGATGCCACTGGCCAATCTCGATTATTAAAGAACTCTTGCCACAAGACTTTACCTATCATCAGAGAATCGGGTCCACCAAGCAGTTCAGGAATAACAAACTCTCCCACTACCGGAATAAACACCAACATAGAGCCTGCGATAACCCCACCTTTAGACAGAGGTAACGTGACCTTCCAAAAGGTATTGAGCGAACGAGAGCCCAGATCCGATGCAGCCTCAAGCAGACTCACATCCAGCTGTGATAAGGTTGCATATAGCGGCAAAATCATAAAAGGAAGGTAGGTATAGATAATGCCGATATAGACGGCAAAATTGGTATTGAGCATCTGAATAGGCTCAGAGATCACCCCCAGCCACATCAAGACATTGTTGATCACACCATTGTTACTCAAGATCCCCATCCAGGCATACACTCGGATCAGAAACGACGTCCATGAGGGCAACATCACCAACAAAATCAGTAAAGTTTGCTTCTCCTTCGGCGCTCTGGCAATGGCATATGCCATCGGGTATCCAATCAACAGGCAACCAATGGTGGTAATACACGCCATCTTCAATGAGCCAAGATAAGCATATAGATACAGCGAGTCGTCGAAAACAAGCAGGTAGTTGCCTAAATTCAACAGAATATTCAGCGATTCATCGGCATAGCTGACTAAGGAATCATAAGGGGGAATGGAGATGGCAGCGGTTGATAGACTGATTTTTAAAACAATAACAAATGGCAGTACGAAGAAGAGTAGTAGCCAGAAATAGGGAACGCCTATGGTCCAGCATTGCCCTTTGGGCAGTTTAAACGTTAATGGCTTTTTCATAACATGCCCTCCTATGATCTGAGGACCACTCCACTGGTGGCCTCCCAACTGATGAAGACCTTATCTTCCCACGTGGGAGGATCTGAACGTCTATCACTGTTGGTCATCACCGATTGGATAACTTGACCATTGGTTAGGCGAATATAGTAAACAGAAATCCCGCCTAAATAGGCGATATCTTCAACCACACCTTGGCACCAGTTGTACTCACCTTCTGGCTGTTCACGAGTAATACGGGCTTTTTCAGGTCTCACTGCCAGCCACACTGTTTTATCTTCTACATTGGTTGACACACCATGTCCGATATAGAATTGCTGATCCAGATTCGGCGCTTTAATAATCGCATGGTCGGCTTTGTCGACGACAATTTCACCCTCAAACAAGTTTACCGAACCAATAAACTCCGCCACCATTCGTGATGAAGGACTCTCATAGATGTCCATCGGAGAACCCGTTTGCGCTATCCAGCCCTCATTCATAATCGAGATACGCTCAGCCATGGTCATGGCTTCCTCTTGATCATGGGTCACCATGACACACGTCACTCCAACGGCTTCGAGTATATCCACCACCTCAAGTTGCATTTGAGTTCTTAACTTTTTATCCAATGCGCCCATCGGCTCATCGAGCAATAAGAGTTTTGGACGTTTCGCCAACGATCTCGCCAACGCCACACGTTGACGCTGACCACCAGATAACTGAGCAGGTTTACGCTTAGCGTACTCCTCCATATGCACCAGCTTAAGCATCTCGTTAACACGGGTGGTAATTTCATCTTTAGGTAACTTATCTTGCTTCAATCCAAAGGCGATATTCTGCTCCACTGACATATGGGGAAACAGCGCATAGGATTGAAACATCATGTTAATCGGTCGCTCGTGTGGCGGCATATCGGTAATGTCGACGCCGTCGAGATAGATGCGGCCTTCAGAGGGCTTATCAAAACCTGCCAACATACGCAGCAAGGTGGATTTTCCAGAACCGGAACCTCCTAACAGGGCAAATATTTCCCCTTGATGTATGTTCAAAGACACATCGTCTACCGCACGAACTTCATCAAATAACTTACTCACCCGCTCTATCTTAAGCAGGACTTTTTTCTGCGTCTTTGTTGTCGGTTTATTCGGGACGCTTAAGGTGCTAGCCATAATACTTCTCCACTAAAGGTGCCTTATCTTTAAGGCATCTTCGGCATTTAATACAGATCAGGTAAAAGGTCGAACAGGGGCAAGAGGTCTTGCCCCACTTAAGCGGTTAGTAACCTGACTTAACTTTGGTCCAAACACGTGTCATGGCGCGTTGAGCTTTCATCGGGCGTACTTCTGCAACATAGAGTCGCTCAAGTACTTCTGCCGTAGGGTAGATGGAGGGATCATTGAGGATCTCTTTATCAACAAGAGGTTCTGCTGCGGTATTCGGGTTAGCGTAAGCAACGTAATCCGTAATAGGCGCTATCACTTCTGGACGCAGAATGTAGTTAATAAAGGTGTGAGCATTGCCAACATTCGCCGCATCGGCAGGGATTGCCAACATGTCGAACCAAAGGTTAGCGCCCTCTTTTGGAATCGAATAACTAATTACCTGACCATTACCCGCTTCTTCGGCGCGCGCAGCAGCTTGGAATACATCGCCTGAGTATCCAAATGCAACACAGACATCGCCATTGGCAAGATCAGTGATATAACGTGATGAGTGGAAGTAGGTCACGAAGGGACGTACCTTATCCAGTACTTCACCGGCTTTTTTATAATCATCTTTCTTATTGCTGTTTGGATCGAGTCCGAGATAAACCAGCGCCATAGGCAGCATCTCATCGGCAGAGTCGAGCATGGTCAAGCCACACTTAGACAGTTTTTCAGCATATTTGGGGTTAAACAATAACTCCAGCGAATCGGTAGGCGCATCTTCACCCAATATCTCTTTTACCTTGCCTTCGTTGTAACCAATGCCAGTTGTACCCCATAAATAAGGCACAGAATATTCATTCCCCGGATCGGCAGCTTCGAGCTGTTTCATCAACTCAGCTTTCAAGTTCTTATGATTGGTTAACTTAGCCACATCCAGCTTTTGAAAGGCACCCGCCTTAATCTGCTTAGCCAGAAAATTATTCGAGGGTACAACTAAGTCATAACCTGAACGACCCGACAACAACTTAGCCTCAACCACTTCATTACTATCAAATACATCGTAAACAACACGAATACCGGTCTCTTTTTCAAAATTTGCTAAAGTGTCTTCGGCAATATAATCAGACCAGTTATAAACTCTAACCACCTCTTCAGCCATTACATTCGTGCTCGCCAATACTCCGGCACCAATTAAAGCTAACGTAGTTATTTTTTTTAAAAGCTTCATGCTATCTCCTAAATTTAGCGTAGCAACAGTCAAAAACTGTTGTCAGTCATTGTTATCCGGTCAAGCCGGTTTTATACCAATGCTACACCTGTAAAACCGCATCGATAGTTCACACAGTCAATCTTTGCCTGGCTGGACGATACCTAACCAGGCAACTAAATCGTTATACTGTTAGCAGTAGGAACTGACGCTCCCATGAGCTAATCACTCGCTTATAACTGGCCAAGTCAGCCTGTTTTACAGCGATGTAACCTTTGGTAAAGGCTTCACCCAAGTACTCATTACAAGCGGAACTTTCAGCCATCACAGCTAAAGCTTCCTCAAGTGTCAGCGGTAAGCTAATACTTTGACGTGTCTCGTTCGCTCTGCCTTTCACTTCTGTTGATGGTTTAACATCATCGACCATGCCGATATACCCAGCCAACAGACTGGCCGCTATCGCTAAATAGCTGTTGGAATCAGCACCGGCGATACGGTTTTCAATGCGGAGGTTTTGTGGCGAAGACTCTGGAATTCGAAGTCCACAAGTGCGGTTCTCTTCGCCCCATTCGAGATTAATGGGTGCTGATGTTCCCGGCAGAAAACGTCTGAATGAATTTACATTGGGGGCTAATAGAGGAAGGAATTCAGGGATGTATTTTTGCAGACCACCAATAAAACTGAAAAACAGCGGACTCTTAGTGCCATCTTCCTGTGAGAAAATACTCTTACCTGTTTTAGTATTAACAATGCTCTGGTGCAGATGCATGGCACTGCCCGGCTCATCAGCCACAGGCTTAGCCATAAAGGTGGCACAGATATCATGCTTAAGCGCCGCTTCACGTAAGGTACGTTTAAACACAAACACCTGATCAGCCAGTGATAACGCATCGCCATGGCTGAAGTTAATCTCCATCTGGGCCGTGCCCTCTTCATGGATCAAGGTATCAATATCGAGTCCCTGAATTTCGCACCAATCGTACATATCTTCAAAAAGCGGATCATATTCATTGGCGGCATCAATAGAGAAAGATTGACGGCCTGACTCTTGACGTCCGCTGCGACCAACTGGTGGGATCAGCGCCTGATCTGGATCTGCATTTCTGCGGGTCAGATAAAACTCCATCTCTGGTGCAACAACGGGCTTCCAATCTTTCTCTTCATAAAGCTTAAGCACTTTTTTCAACACATTACGTGGTGAAAGCTCAATAGGATTACCCATCTTGTCGAACGTGTCGTGAATGACTTGGGCTGTCGCTTCGATGGTCCACGGCAACATAAACACGGCATTCTCATCGGGTACACAGATGAAATCGATATCAGCCTCGTCCAGTAGCTCATCGTAGGGCTCATCTTCAACATAATCACCGGTAACGGTTTGCAGCAGCACACTCTCGGGCATTCTCATGCCTTTCTCGTCGATAAACTTGCCAACAGGGGCAATTTTGCCACGGGCGATACCAGTCATGTCACTGATCACACACTCAACTTCGGTAATTTTATGCTCTTTTAAATAAGCAGTTAACTTCTTCATTTTATCTCACTCGGTTTCTTGCACGACGTACGCAGGCATCACTGAATAACTTAAAAATGGAGGTATAAAAAGGGTTATCAAGCACCCTCCATTCTGGATGCCACTGCACGCCTAATGCGAAATTTTTAGCATTGTTAATAGAGAAAGCCTCTACTAAACCATCTGACGCGAAAGCTTCTGGTCGTAACCCTACACCCAGGCGGTCAACGCCTTGAGTATGCACAGAGTTCACCTCTGCGGAGCTACGACCCCACGCCTCGTGGAGCAAGCCTCCAGGTTCTATCTGTACCTCATGGGAGATCCCATATTGCACTTCTACAGGCTTAGTTTTATCTTCTCTATGTTCAATATAACCATCCAATTCATGTAGTTTTTGGTGCAAAGTGCCACCATAAACCACATTCATCTCTTGAAAACCGCGGCAGATAGCCAACACAGGCACACCTGCATCAATGGCCGCTTTGAGTAAAGGGAGTGTGGTCGCATCTCGCTTAGGATCATGGTCTGTCCCCGCTGCACTGGGTTGGCCCTGAAAATGATGTGGTTCGATATTGGATGGCGAACCAGTAAATAACACGCCGTCGAGTCGAGGGAGAATAGACTCTGCTGGACAATGTCCAAGTGAAGGTATCACCAATGGCCAAGCTTTTGTCGCATCGGCAATGGCTAATAGATACTTTTCACCTACGACATTAAAAGGATGTAAGCCTAATTCTTGATTGCACGACGTCACCCCAATGACAGCAAGTCCTTCATCCGACATAAATCACCTTTCTCGTTATAATTTCGTTTTTATTATGTTTATAAGAGCTGTTTTATCGAAACAAGCCTTAACAGGTTGTTCACTTTATCAAACACTACACTGAAAAAAGCATACAGGCAAGCGCATAAATGAATACTATTTATAATCATGTTCGAATATAAATAAAGTTATTTTAAAACATATAGATATGATGGATTTCGAGGTTTTACGAGACAATTCACTGATAATTAAGAGCACTATTTATGGCGTATATCGAATTAAATTTAGCCTGATTAAGTTCATAACAAAACCGTTATTATGCACAATATTATTTACATAGATTGCATATAAAAAGCACAACAGAAGATACTTAAACAGTTGTTAGCACTAGATTATTTATAACATCTAGTATGAATAACCAACGACTTTACTATTTGAGACATATTGAAAGGGAACAAGCGAAGAAAAAACAAACACAAAAGCGAGGCTTCTTATCTAAAAAATCGTTAATAAAAGTAAAAAAACAGGAAAATTGACAACAACGACCATAAAAAAGGGCAAACTGCTGTTGCCCTTATCTTCACTCAATCTCGCTCATGACGAGATCAGAAATTGGCGGGAGTCGTGGCACTTACGATTCGGCAATCTGTATCGAAAGGATTTCTGAATCGATGGGGACTTTCACTATTAAAATAATAGCTATCTCCCGCTTCAAGAATAAACACCTCTTCGCCAACAGTGAGTTCTAACTTACCATTAATCACCATGGCAGCCTCCTCACCTTCATGCTTCAGCATCTCTTCTCCAGTGTCAGAACCTGGAGGATAAACTTCGCTCATCACTGACATCGCTCTGTTGGGATAATCTTTACCCACCAGCTTATAATCTAAATTGCCATCGCCGATATCAAGCAGCTCGTCACTGCGATAGACCACTTTCGGCTCACTTGCCGCTGTATCTTCCATAGAGAAGAAGTCGACTAAAGATAAAGGCAGTCCGGATAACACTTTCTTCAACGAACTGACCGATGGGCTCACACTATTCTTTTCAATCATAGAGATAGTGCTATTGGTGACGCCAGCTCTTTTAGCAAGCTCGCGCTGGGATAACCCCTTCATTTTGCGGATAGTCTTGAGACTAGCTCCAATATCCAAATGTATCTCTCCCTATCAAAACACGTTACCAAGTTAAAATTTATCAACATTTGTATCAAAAACACTCAGTTTATTCTTCATACTAATTTGTATCTAACAAAAAAGCATGTTAAATATAATCAACACCCGTGAATTATATAGGACTAAGAGAAAATGTACACCTTACTTAGTCCAAAAAAGTCTCAAAATACAAACTTATATAACTAAAACTAATCACGAAAGCGAATAACAATAATAATGTCTGGAGAGATGATGTCCGCCAAAAACCCAGTTCACAGCGATCAATACCCCTCATCCTACTATTTCAGTACAGCCAAAGAGCTACACGAACACCCACAACTGCAAGAACAGATCAGTGCTGATGTCTGCATCATTGGTGGCGGTTTCAGCGGCATCAATACCGCTATCGAGCTGGCACAAAAAGGTTTTTCCGTTGTCCTGCTGGAAGCTAAACGCATTGGTTGGGGTGCATCAGGCAGAAATGGCGGCGAGCTCATTCGAGGCATTGGCCACAATGTTGCTCAATTCAAAAGCATCATCGGCACAGAGGGTGTTGAAGCCATCAATCAAATGGGATACGAGGCGGTCAACATCGTCAGGCAACGCGTTGCAGAACATAATATCGATTGTAATCTGCAGATGGGTTATTGCGACTTAGCCATTAAACCTCGCCACATGACTGAGTTACAAGAAGACTATGATGAGCTGTTATCTCAGGGCAGAGGCGAAGGTTTCAGCTTGCTACAGAAACAAGATATACAACAGGTCATTGGCTCAGATTGCTACCAAGGAGCGCTGGTTGATATGAACAGTGGTCACCTGCACCCGCTAAACTTGGCGCTCGGAGAAGCAAAGGTTGCCAAGGCACTTGGGGTGAGAATGTTTGAATACAGCGCCGCAGAAAAGATAGTCAAAGGCGATAAACCTTTGGTCATCACCGCCAAAGGCCGAGTTAATGCCCAATACGTGGTAATGGCGGGCAACGCCTATATCGGTCATGAACTCAACAGCTATGTTGGCGGCAAAGTGTTACCCGCTGGCAGCTATCTGCTCGCCACTGAGCCACTCACCGATGAGCAGTGCAAAGACATCATCCCACAAAACATGGCCTTCGCTGATTTACGCATCGATCTCGACTACTTTCATCTGTCAGAAGATAACCGCCTACTCTTCGGTGGGCTTTGTACCTACTCAGGCAAAGATCCTAAAGATATCGAAGCTGCGCTGCGTCCTAACTTAGAGAAAGTGTTCCCACAATTGAAAGGCGTTAAAATCGATTTTGAATGGGGCGGCATGATTGGCATCGGCGCCAACCGTCTACCTCAGATAGGCCGTCTACCGGATTGCCCTAATATCCTCTACGCTCAGGCGTACGCAGGTCACGGGGTCAACGCCACCCACATGGCCGCCAAGTTAATCGCCGAAGCGCTGACCGCTCAAGCTGAACGATTCGACATCTTCGACAGAGTACAACACATGACCTTCCCCGGTGGACCAGTGTTTCGGTCACCCATGTTAGCAGCAGGGATGATTTATCATCGAATGAAGGATCTTTTTTAACTTGTCAGATAACAAGTTTGAAGTATCTTTTGGGTTGCGTTCATTTTACGGTTTTGGTACTTGGCTGGTTTGCTGAATACCAAGGCTTCGCTTTAATCTATAGCCTGCGGCTCACTGAACGTGTAATCACTTCTGTAACACGCCGCAAGCACAGTCCCTGTGGGCTCTGCCGTGACATCCCTGTCACGGAAGGTCACAGCCGCGTTCACACCTGAGTGTTTATCTCTTCGATTAGAGTTTTTCTTTAGGGTAATTCAGAAGATTAATACTTTAAACTAATCTAATGCATCTGCAAATTCCGGTATTGAATTGGACTTCAAAATTGAATCTCCCTCCAGATTTCCTTCCCTGAATAATTGCAAATTTCGTATAGCCTGTGTTTCGTAATAATCTTGAGCTACTGCTGTTTCAATAAATTCAACTGAAGCGTCAGTTAATTCGTGAACTGCTTGTTTGATCTCAGCTAAAGATACATTGAAAAACTCTTTCCTACGATTGACCATATTTAATCGTCGGCTGTCGAATTGACGGTGCAAGCTTTTCTCTAAGGTTGGCGCATCATCTGTATGTATCATGGCATGAACATCAAAAATAAATGGCACAGAAGCATCACCTAGTTCTTTCACCCGTTCTGTAGGTTCCAAGCGACGTGTCATACCTATCTTGTAGACTTCTTCACCGAATGATCCGATATTTGAAATAACGTAGACGTGCCCTCGCTTTGTTTGCTCAGCCATTGACTGAGCTCTTTGGTGCTTCATCTCAGCTTCACTTAAATCAGATTGCAATTGAGCAATTTGGGCTTCTAGTCCAAATTTCATTTCATCAGACGCTTTCTCTAGCTCTTTTCTAGCTAAATCAATCGCACTCTTGTACCGCTTCTCCTCTTTGATAGCATCAGCTTCAGCTTTCTTAATTTCAGCTTCTACCTTCGCCTCTTCACGCATTTGCATTTTAATCTCTGCTTGCTCTTCCTTTTCATGCTGCTTTTTTTCATGGTATTCATAAGTCAGCTGTAACTCTTTAAGTTTCTCTTCTAAATACTGAAAAGTTATTATGATGGAATTAGTCTCATTCAGCTTATTAATTGCATCAAATGCTTTCTTTATACGCTCTTGCATCTTGTTTACATTTTTCCAAGTACAATTTGCAATTGCAGAATCACACTCATTATTAAATGCTCTCGCGGTCAACTTAATGCCTTTATTAGTCATCTTACGACCTTCAGCTTTAGACCCTGAGACAGTCCATTCTGTTGAACAATAGATAGCCCCATTCGAGTCTTTCTCTCTAAGAAAGGCTTTCTGTCTGTCTTTACAGCTACGGATTTCTTCCTTGAATGTCTCTGAAGAATCGAAATCAAACTTAGGTTCGTAAAAGCCTAGCTCGATTAACTCAATATCTTCACTGAAAATCGCGATTTGCTTCGTAAGGGAGTCGTACGTGTTCTTATTACTTTTATAGTCAATTCGCAGATTTTTGATTTGGTCTTCGATTAACTGTTTCTCACAGTTGGATTTTTCCTTTTTAGCCTCTAATTCATCAAGTTTAAGTTGAGATTCCAATTCAATTTTTGTTTTATCTTCAATGAGTTCATTTTTAGCTTTTACACATTCATATTCAATATCAATAATCTCAGAGTATTTATCTTCGTATTCTTTAATTTTTACAGATAACTCAACAAGCTGAAGTTCTACTTCTGATAGGTTCTTACTTAATTTTGAAGATTTTCGAATTGCCAGTAAGGTAGCTGTAATAAAGACTGCTACAACACTAAGCAGTATGTAAGTAATTAATATATAGTTCATTTCTCATCCTAATTAACAGTGCTAGCCATCTTTAATGGCTAACTGATTACTTATTTTCAGGAAATTCACTTTATAAAAAGAGACAGAGATTAGGGAGCACAAACTTGGTCGATTAACTGACTGCTACGCACTGATTTGGTTTACAACTTCATCCCTTAATGGCGGGTACAATACCTTAGTTTCCGTATGGCATTCAATATACAGTACCTATTCATTTGAAATATATAGCTTTGTATCAACTCGTATCAATACAATGTGACGATTGGAGACAGCTTGATAGACTAAGGTCGTGAATTGTTTTTGATCGCTGTGTAAATATATAAAGTCTGTTGACTCATACGGGAGAACTATCACCTACGGCCAGCAAGTACGATAGCTCCCCGTTGGAAGTTGCCGGAATGAGTAGCAGGAAATAGCGTGAGGCTCACATGGATGTGAGACTAGGTTTCGGGGGGCTTGGATGCCCCATCGAAATCGTTAGGTATTTTCAATAACTCATGTAGGAGTACAACTTCGCTGGGGCGTTATGGAGGATGCAAGGAGGATAAGGACGAGCAGTCCTCCTTGCCCGGGTGTGGGTGGGAAACCCACGACGTTAGTTGTTAGACGCAGTCTAACAATAAGGCTAGGAAACGGGGGTTCTCACCCCCTCCCCAATTTGATGTTAGCGATTACGACGAAGTTCTTTATCCACTATTCGCTTTTTAGCTTCAATCGATTGATTGTTTTGCCACTGCATCCATTGCTTAAGTGCGATGGATGATTGCAGTGAATAATCAAGGGAGATCCACTCTTTACGACCGCTGGAATAAGCAGGGACGCCTTCGCCCATGATATTGACTTCACCTTTAGCGGTTTTAGCCATTGTGTTGAACGGGACGCCAGCTTCCACGTTGGCGAAATAAAGGGAGTCTAACGCTGCAAAGCTCACATCATTACTTACTGCTGCCGTATCACCAGCGCGGTCCATTCCGATCATGGGATTCTTCAATATAGGCGCAACACACTCTTGAGTTTGTTTTGCTGAATAGTCAGTTGCTGATGAAAATTGCGAGATCATTGGCGGCGTGACGAGATACTGGTCGGGTACCGAAGCTGTTCCGTGACAAGACATACATGAGGAGTTGGCATTATCAGCAGGGCCATTGAGTCGCTGGTTACAGCCTAAATGCCCCAATTGACGCATGACTCCTTCACCACTGACACGGTTTAATCCATCAACAGTCTCCCAATCAATGACAGCGTCTTCGAAGCCATTTTGTCTTGGATTAACAGGGTAGTTATAAGCTAGCTGACCTTCAGGCGGTGTGTCGTTACCCCACATAAGCCCTAATAAACTGACACGCTTCCACGGTTCTTTCTCTGTCGCTTTTTGCTGACCATCGGCGACAAACGTACCATAGACCCATTTTGTACCTTCAGCACGACTGTCTTTGATAGCAATATCAAATTGCAATAACTTCACCTCCTGCCATTTGGCATAACTACGTTTGCACTGCTTACTCTCTTCGACCAAGGTGCATTCGTGGTTTTTACCTTTTGCAGAAGTACAATTACAATAAGCCGGATCTGAAATGTTGGCATTCCAGCTGGGCATATTTGCTAGTACGGGCAACTGTTCAACTGTAGAGGTATTGAATAGAGGCTTGGCGATCACCGCACCTTCATCAAAGGAAATATCGCTTGTGGGGATCTTAGCTTCACCGCTTGCAGACCACATTGTGCCGAGTGTGTATGCGGCGGTGGCATTGTAGATCCCCACCGCCCACATGGTCGAGCTGTCGGTACCTGTTCCATTATTCACAGAGAAAGTCACTGGAGCTTCGCGGGTTAAACCATGGGTAAATTCACGACCACTCATTGCATCATAAGTTTGGAATGGTATGTGGTACCAAGGACGAACGGGATTACGGCAAACCCCAAAGTCCAATTGCTCAGGTTGATTAATGTTGCCAGCCAAAACATATTCAAACACAAGCCAAGCATATTCATCAGCTAAGGCTTTTTTGATCGCTTGGCTAGTATTGCTTTTAAATAGCGCATCGAATTTCTTATCGCGCCATTTTTGATACCTAGCATCATCTACAGGTTGCCTAGGATAACGATCAGATAGTTGAAACACGGGGTCGGTCCAAGCAACACTCGGTGCATTGCTGACTGTTTGACCGGCCCACATTTCGCTGAATTTGGGTTGTACATCTTGCCAGTAACTCGGGTAAGTGCCACTGCAGGTATTTTCTACTTTCGTATTCACACCCTGCTCTTCCGCTGTGACTCCCCACGAGAGGTAACTAAGACCCACCAGACCTATACTCACGATTAGTTTATTGATAACGACGCTCCTTCCATTGACACACCGTATAAAGCTTCAGGCTCACGGCATGGCGTTAACATGTAAGAATAAGCGTAGTATCTAAATAAAAAGACAGGTATTACACCCGATTACAGAATGGTCATGAATAATTAGAGCAACTAATATAGAGCACTAAATTTATATACGCACATAGCCTTCCAGATAATGAATAACGGTTTCATTATTCTCATTTCCATTATTCCCCCTTTATGCGTTATCTTAGAGAATTAAAGCAAAAAACAACAAACTGTTAACGCAGAATCCTATCATTCCCCTTTGCGAGTAATGTTTAATAGGGAAGGTAGACGTATCTACGAGTCAATAAAATGGAGTTTATATGCCTGTATATGAGGGGCTTTCTAATAAGGCCAGAGCATGGATTTTATTAGGAGCGGCTTTAATTGTTATTGCTAACTTAGGTTTGGTTTGGTACGAAACCGACAAAGCTCTTAATCAACTGCCCATTTCATCAGAAGATATCAATGTGATAAAAAGTGTCAGTGATGGGCCACTGCATTCCACTATACAATCAAATAACCAAAAGCTAAGAGTTCATGCCATCAATATTACATTGATAATGAAAGGCATTATTAACAAACAATCAATTATCATAGTCTGCATAGGTTCAGCATTCTCTTTTATCGCGATTGGCTTTGCACTGTTTTTAATTGGTGCAGATGGCGCTTTTAAATTAAACGCGACCCATGGAGAAGCGAAAGTGGTGATGTCGGCAACAGCACCTGGATTAGCCTGTTTTTTATTTGCAGCAATACTCATTTCTATTGCTGCCACTCGAGAATTTAAACTGGAACCGGGCCACATCACAATGCTAGAGCAAGAAGCCCCTCAAATAAATGTTATAAGCAGCGACGATAAAAATGATAACCCTTATGATCTTCCAAAGCCGTAGGTTAAAAATGAATAAACTCATACTTCTCATCATCCTTAACACATTATCATTTCACGCTTTATCGGCGAATGCCCCTTATCCGGTCAGTGAACTAAAGCGACATTCTGATCTTGGCTCACTCAATGACCTCATCACTGACATAGAGAATAAAAATGATAGTGCTGATCGCGTACTGATTGAACGAGTAACACTTACCGTCGATTTAGTCGAAGCAGGTTTAGATACCGGTGGGTTATACCTGTCTGCTCTTGCGACAACATCATTGCCAACTCTTAATCGTTTAAATAGCGATGATTGGCCTGAGCTCCCCCACTATCAAGTTAGCTCTTTAAAGTTCAGAATTAATAACCTTGTCGACACACACAAGTCCGGTTCAACAATTTCAACTAATGCCAGAAATAATATCATCTGTAACCGCTTTAAAGGCGTCGCGAGCAGTTACTGCGACCCCGATGGAAAATATGCATTAATCGCGACCACAATTAACGGTGGCAGCGGAAGCCAAGAACGTAGGATTGATCTATTTTTGAGAAATGCAGATTTCGGTCAATATAGGAATAATGAAGAACTGTTTGCTGCGATTGCCAATGCTGGCATTCCACGATTAGATATCCAGAAGTTTGATGATAAGTTTACGATTGACGTGAATAACAGTGAGCTACTGCGTGTATTCAATGACAACGCTGAAGTGTTAAAAACCAATCCCCAATTCTTTGTCGAGGAGCAGTTATTAAAAATTGAACAACCAACAACACACCAATTAAAGATATACCAAGATATTAAACAACAGCTTGATACATCGATGAGAAAGTAATGTTGATAGAAAGCTCTTCACTCAATATCCAGCTATAGAACTCTCTATTAATCGTGTATCCATTTGCTATAGATAGTCGATTTATTTATAGCTTTTATATGAGAAAGGCGGCGATAAACGCCGCCTTTCAGCCATTAACCTGCTAAGGCAATACTTACTCTGTTGTGCTGTTTTGCTTTAACACACTACGCGGTGTAGCGAAGTTGCTAGCTTCAGAGTGAGTGTCTGCTTTATTACAGCCTGTTTTATCGTATTCATTATCACAATCCCAGCCCATGGCCATCTCCACCATAAAGGCTCCCCAATTCCCCGCTAATGTCATTGCACCGAGCATATCTTCATAACTGAAGGCATCTTTGGGGTCTTTACCATCATCCACAGAGCCAAAGACATTGGTCTGGAAGTACAAGGGTGGGCCCATCTCAAGCAGCACATCGTAAATATTATTACCCGTGGCGACTTCATCGTCTCTTAGGCTATTGTTGCCCAACACACAACGGTCTCCCAACTCATCACGACAATAATTGAAGATATCTCGAGTCTTTCCAAGTACTGTTGTAGCGTCACCAGCATCAATTTTACCGCGACTTTTACCCTCATTATCGGCAGCATCATTTGCGGCTTTTTCAGTCAGGTAATATTTTTGGTAAAGGTGACTACCAAAAATACTTGGCGTACGCTTCCAAGTATTATTGTGAATATCCACCTGCTTTTCTAAACAGGCATAATCCTTAGGATTGGTGTAGACATCACTCCCTAAGACGGACGAGTCCGTCATCGTAGCAATATTCACCTGACGAGGGTTTTTCCCATCTCCATTGCGGATCTCGTTACCGTCAGCATCTTTCTTACGCCCAGTACGATTCCACATGATTTCAGCATGAGTTGTCATGCACATAGAGGCGGCGACCATGCCGATTAATTCGTTATCGTCATACTTGATGGCTAAACCTCTCATGAGTGACAAGTATGAATCTTGATATGCCTTGTTCCAAAATACAGGTAGTTGATACTTTTGACTGTCTGCAAAACTTTTAAAATACCAGTCGATAGTGCCACTCTTGCTCTTAACCCACTGAGGGGCATCTACACCAGCACGGATCCTCAGCAATACCTTAAATTTATCAACATTAGCTGGCCTTGAACTATTTAGCGTCTTAGCAGCTGCTAGTGCTTGTTCAATGAGTGTAAAATTGAACTTACTTTCAAGGTAAGCATTTTTCTGTTGTGAATTCGGCTTACTATTATACTTTTTAAGACTGAATCGTCCGGTCTGCAGGTCTTTCCAAAGTATCTGGCAATAGCCACCGTCTATATTCGTTCCTCTTGCAGGATCGCAATAACTGATACCTGAAGGCCCCTTGCCCCGCATAATAGCTCCTGAAGGAGGGGTTTTCACTTCATCCATTGCAGACACTGTTGGGACACTTAAAAATGATCCCGTTAAGGCTAATAACGTGCATCCTAAGCCTCTGAATAATTGTTTTACTTTCATAGAAATCCTCTATTTATTTTTATTTGACTCCTTTATCCAACAGCAGGTATTTCCATCTACCAATTTAAATAATCACATTAATACTACAAATGATATTAAACCATAAATTTAACATTAACGGAAATGTGCCATCAAGCTTAAGAAAATATAGGGTTTTATCTTAGGGAAAGGTGATCGAGATGCTCTTGATAATGATGATGAAGTTAGCTGGGTTTCTAGGGAAATACTGAGTAATCGAAATCCCGTCAGCAATGTCGAACCCGATCACCGAGTAACCGGAACTTAGGTTTTAAATTTCACGTTAAAGCGTCTATTACTCATGTCACTGAATGTGTTTTCATTCGATGAAACTCCTCTTTATAACGGCGAGAAACACGCAGTTTATCTCCTGAATGCATCGTCACTTCAGCATCACCGCTTGGCATGGATTCAATGTAATTAACGTAATTTAAATTAACCGCAAAGGAGCGGTGAATTCGACATAAAAAATCTGTGGCATCCCGCTCAATAAAATCCGCTAATGTACTTCGAGTTGGGTAAACTTGGCCTTCAATATGTAAATTGACATAGTTTCCTGCCGATTGAACCCACTCTATTTGTTTGGTTTTAATCAAAAACTCTTTACCTAGCTTTTTGACCAGCAGATGTTTTGTCAGTGACTTGGTTTCATTTTGGTGGTTATCAATACAGCGGACATCCCCCAAATATTGCCCTAGGATTTGCCGATAAGCGGCGATAACGATGACAAAAAAACAGAAGCTCCAGACATCTTTTCTTAACTCATAAGTCAGTTCATATCTGAGCTCAGAAGCAGATGTTGCAAAGTCATAATTAAGGGATGAAAACAGGTAGCTGACCTCTCTTATACAGACCATTAACCCAATATGACAAAAAGAGAACACTAACGCTGCAGCCAAATAGGTCAATAATGAAGACCTAGACTGTTGCCATTGCCAAGGTTGCTTTGACATAAACATCGCGATCAATGGGAATAATATTAAGGTTGAAATCGCACTTGAGAACTCCCACACAAACGGTTCCCACACAGCAAAATCTGTCATGTCAGTTCGATTGGCTTCCATGACCACGGAAGTGGCATTTATGCTGGCGTTGATAAAGAAATACAGCAACAAGGCAATCGTTTCATAACGCATTTTATTATTTTGAAAATGAAGCGGAGTAAATAGCATCTTCCAACCTTTCCTTTTATCCCTATATCCCACCACTTATCACTAATTTCTTTCATTTCAGCGAAGTAGCGACAAGGCCAACCCTGTTTATCGATACAGTTTGCAGAATACTATTACGGTAAACAAGTCACCTTCTATGGATTTGGCTAAAGAATAAGAGAGAAACATGATGCAATCTAATCGACTTCACCAACTAGACTGGCTCAGAGTGATTGCTGTTGGGGTGCTGATGTTGTTCCATATCGGCATGGTTTACGTGCCTGATTGGGGCTTTCATTTCAAACATGAAGCATCATCGGATCAATTAAAAAATCTGCTGCTGATCATATCGCCTTGGAGGATGGGGTTACTCTGGTTTATCTCAGGTGTGGCCCTTAGGTTTATGTGGAATAAACGCCGAGATTGGCAATTAATATTAACCCGAAGTATTCAATTGCTGTTTCCACTCCTCATTGGAATATTGCTGGTGATCCCACCTCAGCTCTATATTGAGATGACTCAAGCTGGGAAAATGCCTTTGGATTTTGGCCCATTTCTGTTTGCACTCTATGTCGACCCACAGCACTATTTCGACGATTACCAGAGTGGAATTTGGCCACATTTCGATGTTAATCACTTATGGTTTTTACGCTCCCTATGGCAGTTCAGTGTGATGATATTACTTGCATCCCCACTCTTAACCAGCAAATGGGGCTTGAAAGTGACTCACTTTCTGAGTAAACACCTAAAGATTCAATTCGGGATATCAATACTGTCAGTGGCGTTAATTGAAACACTGTTAGCAGGCGAGCAAATTAGAGAAGTTTATGGCCTCTATTTTCTGTTATTTGGATTTCTGTTCGGAAGTCACCCCCCGTTTTGGCAGCAGCTCAAAGCCTCTTGGGCGTCAATATCACTCTTTGCCCTCACCGCGCTTGTTTTACTTCAAGGTGCATTTGAATTTATTTGGCAATCAGACCCCCTACAAAATAATACCACTGCTGTCGCGATTGGCTTACTTATCTATACGCTGGCGAAAACTCTGCCTGTCTTTGCCGTGGTCTCTATTGCCAGTCGTTTTCTGAGTGAAAAATCTGCCATCATCAATCAGCTCAACCCTTGGGTATTTCCAATATATATTTTTCATCAAACCATTATCATTGTGGTGGCGTACTGCTTAACCCGCTATCAACTGCCGATGATTCTAGAAGGCATTATGGTAACCATACTGACTTTTATCCTCAGCGGTGTAGCCATCGTACTGCTGAAGCAATTCACTTTGCTCCAAGCCATGTTCGGTGTTCGCTTAGCCACTACATTTTATGACTCGCCAGTATGGCGTTCTCTCATCGTAATATGCTGCATTCCAATTACCTTCAAACTCATTAGTTAGAAGCTAGCCTTGATGCTAGATAGCGCGACTGCTAGGTTAGGGTCAACGTTGCTTTTTTATCTTTGTGGGAGTGGTTGATGGGGTTATTACGTATTATCTTTGTGGTGGTGAATTGTGCTTTAACCGTCATGAGTTTTTCACTCCACGCAGAAAATAAAAGCCCGTACCTCTATATTTTGGGGGTGGCTCAAGATGCTGGTTATCCTCAAACAGGCTGTTATGCAGAGCACTGCATGCCGGGATGGAATGATGTGAAACTTAGGCGTGGGGCTGTTTCACTTGGATTAATCGACCCCAAGTCCAATAAGAAATATATGTTTGAAGCGACGCCAAACTTCCCTGAACAGCTGTTTAAACTGGATCAAGAAGCCCCAAATAAGCGATTCGAATTCGCCGGATTATTTATCACCCACGCACACATTGGCCATTATGCTGGTTTAATGTTTTTGGGACATGAAGCGATGGGCGCAAAAGATATCCCTGTATACGCGATGCCTAAAATGAGCCAGTTTTTAAAAACCAATGGCCCTTGGAGCCAGTTGGTCAGCCATCACAATATTGCGCTGCGTCCACTTGAGGATAATCAACCCCAAGTGTTCGATGACATTAAGATCACGCCCTTCTTAGTCCCTCATCGCGATGAATACTCCGAAACCGTCGGCTACCGCATTGAAGGGCCCAATAAGTCTGCGCTCTTTATTCCTGACATCGATAAATGGTCAAAGTGGAAGGTGAGCATCGTCGATCTCATCAGTACCGTTGATTACGTACTTATTGATGCCACATTCTTTGCTGATGGTGAGCTCAAAGGCCGTGATATGTCTAAAGTGCCCCACCCTTTGGTGTCTGAAAGCATGGCGATATTTAACGATTTGCCATTAAAGCAGAAACAGAAAATCTGGTTTATTCATTTCAATCACACCAACCCATTATTGAACCCCGACAGTAAAGAGAGTCAGCAGGTTAAATCAAAAGGCTTTAACGTCGCTAAGGAGGGTGTGCGCTTGGCACTTTAATCTGGTTTATTCTCGATCGGAAGGCATAAAAAAGACCAAGTTAATGGTCTTTTTTATGTTAGAAATTCAACATCAAAGGATATTGAACTTGAGTGCAGCAAGTATTGATTATAAGTAGTAACGAATACCCACAGCGACCGCGCTGTCGCCGTCAGACTTAACACCGTTAGTGACATAGTCACTCATGTCGATTTTACCTTCGATATAAGTAGTGAGCGTTGAATCCCAGATATAGGCGATCCCAGGTACCAAAGACTGCTCATGATACTCAGTCACATTCTGACCAACCCCACCGTCACCGGTGAAGGAGTAATTATCTGCAGACAGTGAGTTATAAACAATATAAGAGCGAATGTTGTCAGCATAGTAAGACACCATCGCCTCGATACCATCAGCTTCGGGAATTAATCGTCCGTTATTATCAGTCTCATGATACTTATTTTTGTTGTAGTTGGCAGACAGGTATAAACCATCGCCTGACAGCGTACCCCAAGAAACACTGGCACCATAGATTTCATCTGACGTGTCAATTTTTTCATTGGTGGTACTATCAAAGCCTTTAAACTCACCATGATTGCCACCCACTGAAAAACTGAGTTTGTCATTGACATCGTAAGTGGCTGAGCCACCATAAGTATTACCGTAAGTCAGACTGCTTACACCATTAGGATCGACGTTATCAAAGCCCGTAAGATCAATGGTGTTATCCTGTAACTGCGCCTGCAAAGTAAAGCTTAAATTTCCGATGGTGTTACGGTACTGAACCGCTTTGTCAGCTCGTCCCACACCGTCTATGCCACCAGAACCATCCAAGCTATATTCACCACCTGCAGCTCCCCCCCAAACAAAGGCATTATCTGTGCCGCCAACTACGTCATACCAAGCACTCCACTGCTTACCAAATGTGAGGCTACCGTATTCGTTATAGGAAACGCCGATAAAGGCCAAGCGGCTTTTTAACAGGTCACTATTTTGCGATGAAAACAGACTCTCACGGTTATAGACCAAACTTGAATCAAAGGGGTTAATCCCCCACTCCATGGTGCTAAATGCTTTCAAGCCATTATCGAGTCGATGGCTAAACTGGAAGTTGATACGTGAAGCGTTATTCACAACCTCCGTTGTACCGTTAGTGTTCAACACACTAAAGTCACCATACCCGCCCAACGTCAGTTGGTTTTTTGCGTCCTTGTAAATTTCGGTAGCAGATAGCGAAGGTGATGCCATGAGGATAGCGATAGATGTAGCAATAAGTGTCTTATTCATTGTCTCTTCCCTTTCATCTTTAGTTCTACAAACTTCGAGTAAGCGCCTAATGGGTTTTAAGCGCTGACTTGTTCCTCTATGGCTAGTGTTTCTGACTGGTAAAAAGATTCCAGCCCATTGTTCTTGCAACATGTTTAATCATCTGTTGCCCGCGCACACTATTGCCATAAGGGTCTAGGCGCGGCGAAAATGCAGCAATCCCACCCACATTAGGAATAACCGTAAGCAACCCGCCACCTACGCCACTTTTCCCCGGTAAACCGACATCATAAGCCCAGTCTCCAGACGTGTCGTAAAGGCCTTCCATCACCATTTCAGCGAGAATATGTGGGATGTTTTCGGTTTTGATTAATTGCTTACCTGACAGTGGATTCACCCCACCGTTAGCCAAGGTTGCGCCTACCGTTGCCAATTCAACACTGTTAATCAGTGTTGAACATTGACGGGTGTACACATCACACGCCTCCATCGGTTCTGAATACATTCTCCCCGATGATTGAAGCAAGTAAGCAATCGCACGATTATGCTCATTAGTCGTTTGTTCTGATTGATTGACCTCATCAGACAACTCGATTTTGCTATTGGTCAGTTCAGATTGAAAATCTAGGATCTTATTCCATCTCTGCTCTTTATCTGTGGCTTCAATCATACTCACCGTGGCCATTGCACCAGCGTTAACAAGCGGGGTTAACGGCATGCCTTGGTGTAGCTCTAACGCCATCACAGAATTAAACGGTAAGCCTGTTGGCTCAGCCCCTACTTTTGTATGAATAGCATCAGCACCTGATTCCTCCAATGCTAAAGCCAAAGTTAATACTTTTGAAATAGACTCAAGCGCATATTTATAATCAGCATCTTGAATTTTAATCACTTCTCCAGTCACTGAGACAAACGCTAATCCAATTAACTCTGATGGAACAGATGATAAAAATGGAATATATGAAGCGTTCTCTCCACCTTTATTATCTTTGCACTGCTCAACGGCTTGTTTCATTACTGCCGCAATGTTTGAATTTAAAGAAGACATGGTACTTTCCTTAAGCTACTTATTTAATTCATGAGTGACTTTATCTGAAGTGTTTATAATTCCAGGATGTATCCCTTCGATTTCCCAAGTAAATGGCGCAAAATCGGTTACAGATTCATCTTTCCAATGTGGTTTACGGATCTGGTAAATAACAAGTGGCATTGAAACGAAAAACACGGTCAACAAAATAAGAAACCCGACAAATTCTTCAGGGCTACCAACTGAGATTTGAGCAGGTGGGATATATGAAAATAGGAACGCAATTAATGACCCAATAAAGCCTAAACCAGCAATGAGCCACATACCCAAATCACCACCAGGAATCTTATAGGGACGAGGTCGGTTTGGCTGACTGTATCGAAGATAAATAGCAGCAGCAAACATCATCAAATACATAATCAAATACAGAACAACCGTTAACTGACTCAGTATTTGGTAAGCAGCTTGAACCGATGGCAATACCACAAATATGGTCGAGATTAAGGTCACTAATATGGCTTGTGCCAACATAATGTGGGTTGCCATGCCATTCTTATTGGTATGTTGCCAAAATCGCGGTAAATACCCGCCTTTAGCCACAACTAACAGTGCAGAAGATGGACCCGCTACCCAACCAACCACTCCAGCAAGCACACCAAGCGCAAGACAAGCTGCAACAACAGGTGAAGCCCAACCGATACCAGCCCAAGCAAACAACTTGTCATAAGCGATTAAGAGGCTTTGGGTTAAACTGATGTCTTGTTGAGGGATGATAAAGGCAATAGCCAAGGTACCTAAAACGAATACGGATACAGTACCAATTGCCGCAATGGCAATCGCGATAGGGTAGTTACGCGCAGCATTATCAACTTCTGACACATGAATGGCGTTCATCTCCATACCTGCGTAGAACAGAAATATACTTGCCGCGAGTACAATATTATTAAAGTTAGAAAAATCAGGGATTAGATTGCCCCAAGTCATCTCAATTTGTGAAGGTTGACCAGAGAACAACATATAAGAAAAACCAAGCACGATTAACACGATACCAGGTATGATTGTACCGATTAAACCACCCCATTTAGCCAGTTTGGCAAATGCTGACGTACCACGAAGGGCGACAAAAGTGGCAAACCAATAAATTCCTAATACTATCGATAATATGAAGAATTTATTTTCTGACAACGCTTGATCCCACGTCGTATCAGGACCAATGAATGCGAGCGATACCGAGCCAAAAGTTAATGCGGTAGGAAACCAAACAGTGACTTCAATCCACAACATAAATACCGCGACAAGGGCAAACCTAGGACCAAAAGCTTCACCTACCCAACGAAATATACCCCCTTTCTCAGACCAGCCCGTTGCTAACTCTGCTGCAACGAGAGAAACAGGAACAAGAAATACAACGGCTGCAAATATATAATAAAACACCGAACTTAAACCATATTCAGCTTCTGCAGGGAGACCGCGTAAACTAACAACTGCAACGACATTTAACATTGCCAGTGCGAATACACCTATTCTCCCATTACTTATCTTTTTTTCATTCGTCATAATACCCAACTCCGTTTAATTAACACTGTTTATCAACCAGTTGAAGTCTCTTATTTCCATATAAATTAAGTCATTATATAGAAGCGTAAAACCAACTTACAAAATACCATTATGAAAGGTTTTATATTTAAGAAGAAAATGCACAAGGTAGTTTGCAGCTATTTAATTAACACATATCTAATGACTATACAATTAATTGAAAACACGTCTTTCCTAATGCAGCCAACTTGTTAAATACAGACAGTTAAATTAAAAGAAGACCACTGTTACACATTGCTAACAGAATATATTAAAAGGCTTACACCACCTGAACTCAAGAAGTGATACATTTGTTAAAGTTAATTAACTGTAAATACAATGAAATAGAAGATACAGTTTGATACAAATAATATAAAAAGTAATCTGAGTTGATTTGGTATTACAAAAAGTATCGCTAAATAAAGTAGCATTACAATATGTAATATTACCAATCACTTAAATGCTTATAATTAAAACAAATTGCATGAGTTCAGATTTACGCTTTGGCATTACAGTCATAAAGCTGATCCAACCCTATTCCTGATCAATATTCGATCGCAAAACGCTCTAATTGTTCTTTTTTTGTTGCGTTTTTGATCTGGGTAAATATTCTCATTTCATGTGTAAATTCATTAACCGAAAGTAATATTTTCTTTCTCCTAAACATTAATCCCCATTGAACTAAAGATCTACTCACCCAGCCAGAGTTCACTCTTCAGTGAGGATTCGATAAAAAAAGAAGCACTGCCTTACTTGGGCTTATTGTTAAGTACTTTAATCATTTCAATTACTTTTCATAGGAAATGATAACTTAAAATAATCGCATTGAATTTTTAATAACCCAAATGACCTAAGCCTTAAGCGCTATAAAAGAAAAGAGTGATGAGTTTCAGCAAAAAGCGGGAAAGAGGAGCCAATCACATCAAGGTATATTTTAATGTGATTGGTTGATATGACATTTATTGAAAGTAGAGAGGATTATAAATACCAGTCTGCAAACTTAAGCAGGGCTTGTTTGACAGCATCGGAGGCAAAAGACTGCTCAACACTCACTTTATAGATAGCGAAATAATCTTCACGTGTCAGATTAAACTCCTCCATCACCTTACGTACTTCATCTGTCATCGTGGTATTAGATACCGTGCGATTGTCAGTATTAATGGTGATAGAGACACCATTTTTATAGAAGTCTTTAATCGGATGGTTACTTAGCGCGTCAACAGCCTTAGTTTGAATGTTGCTGCTCGGGCAAGTCTCAAGTGCGACCGACTTCTCTTTCACTAAGTCGTAAGCTTCTTGATGTCCCTTAATGTGGATACCATGACCAACACGCTCTGCACCAAGCAGAGACACAGCATCAAATACGTTTTGACCTACACCTTGTTCACCCGCATGGATGGTAATGCGGTAGCCTTTTTCGATGGCGTATTTTGCGTAAGGGATAAATTCGTGGCAGAAACCAGGGAGCTCAGCGCCCGCCAAATCAAATGCGACAACGCCATGATCCAGATAAGCGGCACCCGCATCGATAACCTGATTAATATTGCCTTTATCCATGGTTCTAAGAATAGAGAGGATATAATTGCCTTTAATATCGTACATGGCTTCTGCACGTTTCATCCCTTTCACCGCGCTGCCAATGATCTGGTCGAAGCTTAACCCCTGCAATTGATGCAGTTGAGGACCAAAGCGCACCTCGAAGTATTTCACATTCTCTTTAGCTGCATCTTCAAACAGTTCAAAAGAGATACGCTCAATTCCTGCTTCAGTCTGCATCACAGAAAGTGGCAGCTCGAAACGCATCAAGTACTCTTCAAGATTTTGGCAAGTTTCAGGGGCAATCATTAATTCGCTTATCTCATTAATGTCCTGACTTGGGATGGTGACATCTTGCTGATTCGCAAGTTCGATAATCGTTTGCGGACGCACACTGCCATCTAAGTGACAATGTAGATCGATCTTGGGTAAGGCTTGATAATTCATGAGTCTCTACCTTTATTGGATAGTACCAGCATAAAAAGGCCACAAAGGACTAATCATACTAAGGGTATGTAAAGTACAGACTTCATAATCAAGAATTTAAGGCTCTTGGTAGAAACTCCCAAACCATATCATTGGGATTATACGAAGCAGATATTAGCGAAGACTAACATTTTGTCCCACTTTCTGCAATCCATATACAAGCATGTAACACACTGCTCAGACTCACATTAATATAAAAAGTCATGCTAGTTCCTATAAATTTTAATGCTAGTCTGCATCTCTACCCATAAAAGAGGACTGACAATGACACGCCCTATTATTCTTGATTGTGACCCTGGCCATGACGACGCGATAGCCCTTATTTTAGCCTTAAGTGGCGACGCATTTACCCCCCTTGCCGTGACCACCAGCGCAGGAAATCAAACCCCAGAGAAGACGCTCAATAATGCCCTAAGGATACTCACGCTTTTAGGCCGCAGCGATATCCCCGTTGCTGGCGGTGCTCTAACACCTTTGGCGCGTGACCTCATTATTGCC
The DNA here is from genome assembly GCF_007197645.1 of Shewanella hanedai. Taxonomy (GTDB): domain Bacteria; phylum Pseudomonadota; class Gammaproteobacteria; order Enterobacterales; family Shewanellaceae; genus Shewanella; species Shewanella hanedai. The sequence continues at coordinate 29,658 of NZ_VKGK01000031.1, read as the reverse complement.
GACAATGTCCATGGCGAAACTGGGCTTGATGGTCCGATACTGCCGGATCCGAGCTTCCCGCCACTTGATATGACTGCGGTTGAATTGATGGCGCTAAAACTAAGAGAAAGTGAAGTTCCTGTAACGCTAGTACCTACTGGCCCTCTAACCAACATAGCACTGTTACTGGCAGGGCACCCTGAGTTACACCACAAGATTGAGCGCATCGTCTTAATGGGCGGTGCGGCAGGAGTGGGCAACTGGACACCAGCGGCTGAGTTTAATATTTTTGTTGACCCTGAAGCTGCTGATATTGTATTCAGAGCGGGGATTCCTATCACCATGTGCGGCCTAGATGTCACTCATCAGGCTCAGGTCATGGATGAGGACATTGCCCGTATCCGTGCTATAGATAACCCGATAGCGCAATGTGTCGCCGATCTACTCGATTTCTTCATTATCTATCACAGAGATCCTAAATGGGGGTTCACCGGTGCACCGCTGCATGACCCTTGCACCATTGCTTGGTTACTTAAGCCTGAACTGTTCACAGCTCATGAGTGCTGGGTAGGAATAGAAACCAAAGGGGAACACACTCAGGGGATGACCGTTGTTGACCGTTATGGCCTCACTGGTAACAAAACCAACGCCAGTGTACTGTTTGATATCAATAGAGCGGGATTCATTGACCTCTTAGTCGAGCGCCTTGAAAGCTATTCTCATTAATACCAATCAGTATAAGATACTGCTGATCGCCACTTACTTCATCTTAATCACTCAGAGCCAAGATTGACTGGCTCTGAGCTAAATTACAACTCTTCAGCCAGTTGCTTCATGACCCCTCGAAGCCACTTATGTCTAGGTGAATGAGTGTAAGCTTGGTGCCAAAATTGATAGATATTAATATCACTCAATGCAATAGGTGTGGCCTGCTTAGTCATGTTATTCAGCAGTGAAATCCCAGTTTTTGAGGGAAGTGTGGTGATCAAGTTTGTCCCTTTCATCATTGATGAAAGAGCTGAGAAGTTGGGCACCTCAAGCTTAATGTCCCGCTCCAGCTTAAGGCCTGTTAGCACTTCATCTATTTCGGAGCGGCCTGAATGAGCAAACACAATCCTGGCATGAGGCAATGCGACATATCGCTCAAGGGTGACATGGCCTTTGATTATCTCACCATCATAAAAAAGCGAGTCGCTGTCAGAAAACAACCACTGCTGCTTAAGATCATCCACATTAGCGTCAATACTGGGTGAAAGAACCAGATCTATCTCCCCTTGCCTAAGCTGCTCCAATACCGTTTCCTTTGCCCCAGCAGTCAACACTTTAAGGCCAGCATTGGGAGCTAAGCTCCTTAACTTGACTAATAGCTTAGGCAGCAAAATATCTCGCTCATAGTCATTGGCGGCGACAATAAAAGGCCGCGTCTCATTTTCAGCTTGATACTCCTCAGCCTCAACAAACTGTTCAAACTTAGCCAATAACTCTCTGGCAAGCGGAGCCAGCCTATTCGCTTCTTGAGTCGGTGTGATCCCCCGCCCTGCACGAACAAACAGTGGCTCACCTATGATTCGCCTTAATCTTTCCAGCCCATTACTGACAGTCGACTGGTTGAGATCAAGTTTATCGGCAGCCCCAGAAACCGAGCCTAAATCAAATACGGTTAAGAATAACCGCAGTAAGCGACCATCTAAGGCCAAATAATCAGTTTCACCCATATATATTATCGAACCTATCAGATTGATGGATAGATTGTATTTTTATCATACTGAGGAAAACTTAATCAAGGTAAAAACATGAAATCCCACTTTAATACACTGCTGTTCGTTGGCTCGCTAATGACAACGACCAGTTTATTCGCCCATGATGCTCATGAGATCAATTTCAAACCCGCAACAGGTTACCCCTCTACAGTTGGAGCCAGTTATCAAGCCCCAAGCAGTTTGGTTAATATCGACATTGATAAAAAAATCGATAATTTATTTGATCGTAACATGGCAGGAGAAACCATCGTTCAGCGAGTGACAGACAAGGTTTACTGGGTTCAAAGCCATTTTTATAACGCGCTGTTCTATGTGGGTGATAAAGGCGTCATGGTGTTAGATCCCCTCGCCTTTGGTGCAGGTCAGGCTTTATTAGCTTCGATAAAGCAGGTCACTGATAAGCCCGTGACCACCTTGGTCTACTCACACAACCACGCAGATCATATTGGTGATGCACAAGTCTTCGTCGATGAAGCGAAACGCCGTGACGTTGAACTCACCATTGTTGCCAGTGACGCCACCGCTGATAAGATGAACTTCTTAGACAGTCAGCTTCCTCGCCCCACAAAGACGGTGAGCTTTGATGGCGGACTGTACCAATTTGAAAATACCCAGCTTAAATTCATTGGCTTTAAGCATGCTGCCCACACCGATGACTCAGCAGCCCTTTTACTCGTCGATGAAGGGGTAATACATACGCCAGATCTCATCAATCCAGATCAACTGCCTTGGTTAGGCTTTGGCGGCTCAGAAAACTTTACCTACTACCGACAAAACTTAGCCCTGATATCGGCACAAAAATGGCAGCACTTATCCGGCGGACATGGCAACGTAGGTAGCCGAGCCGATCTCGACTTTATGCAGTCTTACTTAGGTGATTTAACGATGGCGGCAAACAAGGCAATGAATGAAGTGGATTGGGCGCAATACTCTACTGTCGCAAACAATAACCATTCGGTATTTGGAGCTCAATGGTTTGAAGCTGCAAGTAAGAATATCACTGATAGTTTAAGACCTAAATATGGCCACTATTATGGTTTCGAAGCCTCAGTGCCTAAGCAAGCTGAACTTGTACTCGATACCTTGCTCTCGTACCAGTAATACCAATCAGTATAAAGATTTGATCGCTCAGCGAGAATTTAGCGGTCCTGAGGCAAGGCAACGAGTGAAGAGCATAGTGAAACTAGGGTTAAGCTCCCTTTTGTTCCTTAAGAGTCACCGCATCAGAACCGCTAAAACTCGCCTGTTAAGGAGTGTTTTTGGCTGCCTATTTCTGCGTTGAATGAACTCACAAGGGAACAACCATTCTATCATCCATTCGCCTTGAATTAGTTTGCCAAAAAACACTCTGAGTAGATCAACTTCTTATACTGATTGGTATAATTATTTTCTGTACTAAAAAAGACAGACCATAGGTTGATAATTAGGCCTTTGGTCTAATAATAAGCAGTTTAAGCCGAACACATGACAAATAAGTCGTTTGATTATTCAGCACAATTAAAGATAAGTTGATCTCAGTGAATATACAGGCCATTTAATTGATAATAATACAGTTATAGACACTTATATTGAACATTTAACAATACAATTCCAGTTTTAATAAACAAACCTCAAATTAGTAATTAACTATGTGCTGTTTCACAGAGTGAAGAGGTGGGTTATGCTAATTTACCGTCAATATCAAATTGCTAGCAATGCAGTATCGAGGTAAGTGTGGGAATTCAAGCTAAAAAGTTAATGGGCAATATCGGCCTACAAGTGATTATAGCCATGATCATTGGCGGTGTGGTCGGTCTATTAATGGGAGAAGGTGCTGCGATATTTGCTCCCTTAGGTACCCTATTTATCCATCTAATTAAGATGCTAGTGATCCCCTTAGTGGCCGTATCCATTATTGCCGGTGCTGCAAGTTTGGGTAACAGTCCATCAGCGGGAAAAATCGGCATCGGCACATTTGGCTTCTTTATCGCCACCTCAGCACTAGCCGTTACGTTAGCGCTGGTCATGGGTAATATTTTCAAACCTGGTGCAGGAGTCGATTTTAGTAGCCACGGTGCAGCGTTTCCACAAGTGACAGCTGAACAAGGCGCACTGCCGGGTGCCATGGATACCTTAATCGGCATGATCCCGACCAATGTGTTCGAATCATTGACCTCTGGTAATATCCTGCAAATTTTAGTCTTCTGTATCTTCTTAGGTATTGCACTGACCAAGGTCAAAGGTGACGGCGCGAAGCCAATCATTCAAGGACTAAACACCATTGTAGAGGCCTTCATTTGGATGATAAACAAGGTGATGATCATTGCCCCAATTGGTGTATTTGGTTTGATGGCTGAGTCTGTTGGTACATTCGGTTTCCAAGCGCTCGAAGTCGTTATCAAACTCTTCATCGTATTTGTCGCCTCAATTCTAATCTACGCCTTTATCTTCTTCCCGCTAGTCGTGAAGTTTTTATCAAACGTGCCTGTGCTCAAGTTTATCTCGGCAATGAAAAAACCTCAGGCCATGGCCATGTCTACAGCGTCATCGATGGCCACATTGCCTATCACGATGGAAACCTGTGAGCAGGAGTTGAATGTTTCTAAAGCCACCTCGGCCTTCGTGCTGCCACTAGGTGCAACCATTAACATGACGGGTAATGCTATCTATTACGGTCTAGTCGCCATGTTTTTTGCCCAAATGTTCCAAGTTGACCTAACGATGACCGCTTATGCCGCTATCATCTTCACCTCAACCTTAGGTGCCATTGGTCAAGCAGGTGTTCCAGGTCCCTCTTTCTTAGTAGTTGCCGTATTACTGGCTGCGGGTATTCCGATTGATGGCTTACCACTGTTATTCGCTCTGGACAGAATCTTCGACATGATCAGAACCTCATTGAACATCACGGGCGACGCCGTCTGCGCCGTGGTAATGGACAAGTTCAATCCAGAACATAAGTAATAGACAAGACCGCTATATACAGAAAAAGCCCCGACGCTAATGCGATGGGGCTTTTTACATATGGATACACCTAATAGCTGACATTACAGTAGATCCTAGGTCCTTAGAAACTTTACCTCTAATCCAATGCTATCCAAGTTGCTTTAATTTCAGTGTATTTATCGAAGGCATGCAGTGACTTATCACGGCCATTACCTGACTGCTTATAACCACCGAAGGGCGCTGTCATATCACCGCCATCATAATGATTAATCCATACCATCCCGCTCCGCAATGCTTTCGCTGTCTTGTGAGCTTTACTGATATTTGAGGTCCATACACCTGCCGCTAAACCGTAAATGCTGTCGTTACCAATGCTGATCGCTTCATCCATTCCATCGAACGTGATCACCGAGAGCACTGGGCCAAAGATCTCCTCTTTGGCGATAGTCATCTTATTCTCAACATTTGAGAAAATAGTCGGCTCAACATACATACCGCCACTTTCCGTCAGAACTTGATTACCACCATGCACCAGCTCAGCACCTTCGGCGATACCAACTCGAATATATTTCAGCACATTATCTAACTGCTGCTTGTCGACAACTGCGCCACATGTAGTGGCAGGATCCAGCGGATGACCGGGCTTCCAAGCCTGCATCTCTTTGGCGATAAGTCCCAGCAGTTCATCTTTAACACCAGCCTCAACTAACAGACGAGAACCTGCAGTACAGACCTCTCCTTGGTTGAAAGCGATAGCCGCCGCAGCAGCTTCAGCCGCTTTTTGAAGATCGGGCGCATCATTAAACACGATGTTAGGGCTCTTACCGCCTGCTTCTAACCACACACGCTTCATGTTCGACTCGCCAGCATAGATCATCAACTGCTTGGCTATCTTAGTTGAACCGGTAAATACCAAGGTATCAACATCCATATGCAGCGCCAACGCCTTACCTACAGTGTGACCAAATCCGGGTAACACATTCAACACCCCTTTAGGAATGCCTGCTTCGATGGCGATTTGTGCCATACGGATCGCCGTTAACGGCGATTTTTCAGATGGCTTTAAGATGACACTATTACCCGTCGCTAAGGCAGGACCCAATTTCCAGCAGGCCATTAAGATCGGAAAGTTCCAAGGCACAATAGCAGCCACCACGCCAACAGGTTCACGGGTGATCATGCCAATCTCATTATGTGCCGTTGGTGCAATTTCATCGTATATTTTATCGATTGCTTCACCGGACCAACGAATAGAGCGGGCAGCCCCCACCACATCAACAGCGCCAGAATAACGAATAGGCTTACCCATATCTAAGGTTTCAAGTAGTGCTAATTCGTCTTTATTCGCTTCAAGCAGATCGGCAAAGCGTATCATTATCCCTTTACGCTTAACCGGTGAAAGCTCAGACCAGACACCTGAGTCGAATGCAGCACGTGCACTCTTTACTGCAATATTCGCATCTTCAAGATCGCAACTGGCCACTTGGCAAAGTACGCGGCCATCAATTGGGCTTACACAATCAAATCTCTCACCAGATAAAGAAGCTTGATACTCCCCTTCAATAAATGCATCAGCCTTTATTTCACCTTGGGTGATTAACGTGTCGGCTAAGTTTTGCCATTGTTCGCGATTTGTCGGTGTACTCATGATGACCTCTTAACGGGTGATTAACTCGGTTTCAGCCTAGGGCATTTAACTCATGATGAATGCAATAGGCGCGAGTGGATAAGCCTCAAGATTACGCTGTATGCAGACTCATTTTCAACACAAGTTTCAATATATTTTACAAAAACGTTCAATTTAGTACATTTTTTTCTACAAAAAGCTTTCATGTTCATTATATCTAACATAGAGTAGCAAATATCAATCGCTCATTATAACAACGTTTAAACTAGATCAGGGTAGATGATATGACAGACATTCCAACATATAAGCATAACGACACGCAGACTCTTGAAAACTATTGGATGCCTTTTACTGCCAATAGACAATTCAAAGCGAACCCAAGAATGCTCGCAGAAGCTGAAGGTATGTATTACAAAGACACATCTGGTCGTGCCATCCTCGATGGAACTGCTGGGCTTTGGTGTTGTAATGCGGGACATGGACGTAAAGAGATTTCCGAAGCTGTTAGCCGTCAAATAAATAAGATGGATTATGCTCCCTCATTTCAAATGGGCCACCCTCTCGCTTTCGAACTTGCCGAACGCTTAGCCAACATTAGCCCACAAGGGTTAAATAAGGTCTTCTTTACTAACTCTGGCTCAGAGTCTGTCGACAGCGCGCTGAAGATCGCCATTAATTACCACAGAGCAAATGGTGAGGCGACCCGCACTCGCTTTATCGGCCGCGAACTGGGTTACCACGGAGTCGGTTTCGGCGGGATCTCTGTCGGCGGAATAGGTGGCAATCGTAAAACCTTCAGTCAACAACTCTTGCCCGGTGTCGATCACCTCCCCCACACGTTAGACATGCAAAATAATGCCTTTACTCGCGGCATGCCTAAAACGGGTGCAGAAAAAGCGGATGTGCTTGAGCAGCTTGTGGCTCTGCACGGCGCAGAGAATATTGCTGCGGTGATTGTTGAGCCTATGTCAGGTTCAGCAGGCGTGATATTGCCGCCAGAAGGTTACCTTAAACGTCTACGAGCGATCACCAAGAAACATGGCATCTTATTAATTTTTGATGAAGTGATCACCGGATTTGGTCGTGTTGGCGACGCTTTTGCCAGTCAACGCTGGGACGTAACACCGGATATGATCACAACGGCAAAAGCATTAAACAACGGCGCAATCCCGATGGGAGCAGTGTTGATTGATGATGATATTTACGATGCCTGTATGCAAGGCCCTGAAGGTATAGAGCTGTTTCACGGTTACACCTATTCCGGCCACCCCGTTGCAGCTGCAGCCGCTATCGCCAGTTTGAATATCTATGAGAACGAGAAGCTCTTTGAGCGAAGCAAGGAGCTCGAAGGTTACTTCGAAGATGCGATTCATAGCCTTAAAGGTCTGCCCAATATTATCGACATACGCAATATTGGTTTAGTCGGCGGTATCCAGTTCTCCCCTAGTGAGAAAGGTGTCGGCAAGCGAGGCTTTGGTATCTTTGAAACCTGTTTTGACAAGGGAACCTTAGTGCGGGCCACCGCCGATATTATCGCTATCTCTCCGCCGCTTATCGTCAGCAAACAAGAGATAGATCAAATCGTAAATACCTTAAGCGATGCCATAAGAGCCGTCGGTTAACGATTAATAAACCCAGTGTACCAAGCTCACTCCCGGCCTTAGTTAGGGGTGAGAAAACTATGATTATAGGATTTAGATTATGCAACAGATCAACCACTACATTAATGGCGCTCATAGCGAAATCAGTGAACGTTCAGGACCCGTTTTTGAGCCTGCAACCGGAGAACAAAAAGCCAGTGTGTCCTTGGCTAGTGCAGCAGAAGTGGCTGGTGTGATCGAACTCGCGAAAAAAGCCCATACCAGCTGGTCGCAGGTTTCACCTCTTAACCGCTCACGCGTGTTGTTTAAGTTTAAAGCCTTAGTTGAACACAATATCGATGAACTCGCTGAGCTCATCACCCGCGAGCACGGTAAAGTACTTGACGATGCTAAGGGCGAAATAATCCGTGGACTCGAAGTGGTCGAATTTGCCTGTGGCATTCCCCACCTATTAAAAGGCGAACACACAGAACAGGTCGGCGGTGGCGTCGATGCTTGGTGTGTCAATCAATCGTTAGGGGTTGTGGCGGGGATCTCTCCGTTTAACTTTCCTGTGATGGTGCCCATGTGGATGTTCCCTATCGCTATCGCAGCCGGTAACACCTTTATCATGAAACCATCAGAAAAAGACCCAAGCTCAGTGATGCGCTTAGCCGAACTACTCACCGAAGCAGGCCTGCCAGATGGCGTATTTAATGTGATCAACGGGGATAAAGAAGCCGTCGACACCTTATTAAGTCACAAAGATATTCAGGCGGTTAGCTTTGTAGGTTCAACGCCCATTGCTGAATACATCTATGAAACCGCATCAAAACATGGCAAGCGAGTACAAGCCTTAGGCGGGGCGAAAAACCACATGCTATTGATGCCAGATGCTGACATAGATCAAGCCGTTGGCGCGTTAATGGGCGCGGCATTTGGCTCTGCTGGTGAGCGCTGCATGGCCATATCAGTTGTACTGGCGGTGGGTGATTCAGGCGATGCCTTAGTCGAGAAACTTTTGCCACAAATTGCAGCACTGCGCGTCGGTAACGGGGTCACACCCGAGATGGATATGGGCCCACTCATCTCAGCTCAACACCTTGCCAAAGTAAACAGTTATGTCGACACCGGTGTGGCTGAAGGAGCCAGTTTATTGGCCGATGGTCGCCAGCTCAGTGTGGCCGATCACGAACAGGGTTACTTCCTCGGAGGATGCTTGTTCGACAATGTCACCCCCGAGATGACCATCTATAAAGAGGAGATCTTCGGCCCAGTGCTCGCCATCGTGCGAGTCAAGGATTATGCCGAGGCTTTAGCCTTAATTAATGAGCATGAGTTTGGTAACGGCACGGCAATCTTTACCCAAAGCGGTGAAGCTGCGAGACATTTTTGTCACCACGTTCAAGTCGGCATGGTCGGGGTTAATGTGCCTATTCCTGTTCCGATGGCATTTCACAGCTTTGGTGGCTGGAAACGCTCGCTCTTTGGCCCGCTGCATATGCACGGACCCGACGGTGTTCGTTTTTACACAAAACGTAAAGCAATCACAGCTCGCTGGCCTAAATCCAATGACGCGAAAGCTGAATTTGTCATGCCGACGATGAAGTAATCACCCCTTTTCAATGCGCAGCTTGCCTGCGCATTGTTGTGTTATTCAATCAAGAAACCGTGAAGTAGAGGCATAAGAGTTTGAATATTGAAAATATTGTTAATTTCTCGACCAATGACGCTGATGTTGAACATTATCATCTAGAGAGTGAAAAACGCATATCGGGTAACCCGGCCCAGACGGTAGAAAATCACTTCTCCAGTCCGTGTAATCAATTCCACAGTGGTAGCTGGCAAAGTGAAAAAGGTTGCTGGAAAGTCAGCTATACCGAAAGTGAGTACTGCGAAATCTTAGCAGGCAGTAGCATCATTACCGACGATTCAGGCAGAACCATGACGGTAAGCAAGGGAAGCCGTTTCGTTATCCCTGCAGGGTTTACTGGTACGTGGGAAGTGGTTGAAGAGTGTAAAAAAATCTACGTCATGTTTGAAACTAACAACTAAGCATATTAAAAGAATCAAATAACGAATTTAACGAATTTAACGAATTGAAACTTAAGTTTCATGATACACCATGAGGTCTCAGCATTGTCGCTGTAGTTTGGTAAGCATTGGCCCCTGTGACAGCGGGTCATAACAATAAAGTAAAATGGAGAAATGACCGTGTATAAAAAATTTAATAAAAAACGGATTGCCCAGATTACCGGCCTAGCTTTAGCTACAGCGCTAATCTCACCGATTGCCTCTGCCGAAGTATCTGGCGAGGTAAGTGTTACCAATGACTATCGCTTTCGTGGTGTATCACAAACCGCGGGTGATGTTGCATTACAAGCAGGCATAGATTGGAGCCATGATAATGGCTTCTTCGCTGGAGCTTGGGCAAGTAATGTCGATTTTGATGAGCCGGATTATAATGGTCCTAATATTGAGCTTGATCTGTATCTGGGTTATTACGGCGAGCTCAATGATGATTTAAGTTATGACATTACCCTTTATCGCTACAACTATCCTGGCGACAGTGACTTAGATTATTTAGAAGTGTCAGCAGGAATCGATGTAAAAGGCTTCCGTTTCGCCTACTGGTACACCAATGATTACGGCGGCAGCGATCTGGATCTACATTACACTGAAGCGAACTACTCTTATGAGTTCTATGAAAACTGGAGCCTAGACTTACATTATGGCTATAACTTCGGTGATGGTATTGATGACGGTGAGGGTTTCGATAGCTATTCAGACTACTCAATTGGTGTCTCTACCGAAGTATCCGGTATTGGTTTATCACTTGCTTGGCTAGACACCGACATAAGTGACGCTAATCAGGTTAAAGATGACTTATATAACACCGAAGGAACCGTGCTTGGTTCGATAAGCTACGCTTTCTAAGTTCATCCAAGAACTAAAAAACCGCCATAAGGCGGTTTTTTTATTTAATCAGACTATTACTATGATTCGTATAAACGTGATCGAATCTACTATGAAAATACCGATGCTAAGAGTATCTTTAGTTCATAGCCTATTTAAAGGACACCTGTATGAATTCAGATGTACTCAAAGTAATTTTTGTTCTTATTGGATTATTTCTCGTTTATAAACTTATATTTAGTGGAAAAAAGGGACTCACTATTTTTGAAATGCATTTCAAAAATGGCCGTTTAGATTCCCATAAAGGCAAAATTCCAGAGAAGTTTCAAAAAGAGTGCCGCACCATCGCTAAAGCAGAAAAACTGACTTGTTCAGTAAAATGTGAAAAATCAGGATCGGTTCGACTGCATGTTTCTGCGAATGTCAGTGATGATATTACCCAGAGAATTCGCAACGTATTCCCCTTCGAGTATTATGATAAGAAGCTAGTGGATAACAGCCGTCAGGCGGGTTGAAATAATACCTAGATAAAAATTAAAGGTGGCCTGAGCCACCTTTAATGAAATTTATTTAGTTGTTTTTCCTAATGTCTTTCTTCCACTCATCTTCTCTTCCCTCTTTAATGAGTCGCTCATTATTTTCAATCATAGGGTCTCGCATATCTTCTTGGGCTTGCTGTTGAACTCTTTCATCAGTGGTCTCGTTGTCATACACGGATGTTGCACAAGCAGAAATACCTAAAAGTCCGGTAAGAAGTAGTACTTTATTCAAATTCATTAGTTAACCTTTACTCTTTTCATCTTCAAGTGGCTTGTCTGTTTCCATACCACTGCGTGCTGCAAATTTCTCCAATCCCCAGACGAGCAATATACCACAGATTAATGCCGTCACAGCCCAAGCAATGTGAGCGGGTTGGCTGGTAATGTGTTCAAACTGCATCGGAGATAGATTCTGTTCAAGATGAGGCACTTGTTCACCAGATGAGTTAACTCGCCAGCTGACGACCTCTTTCCATGGCCATATTTTACCTAATGTACCCAGCATCAAGCCGGTTAAAAAGATCAATGTGGCATCGTGGAATTTACGAAGTAAAGCTGATAATAGATGGCTGAAAGTTAGCAAACCAAACACACAGCCAGATGCAAAAATTGCCAGAATAGTAATATCGAAGTTTTTAGCCGCCGCTAATACGGGAGGATAAAGCCCTAACAGTAACAGAATAAAACTGCCTGAAATGCCCGGTAATAACATGGCACAAATCGCGATGCTGCCGCCTAAGAAAATGTTCAGATAAGTCATCTCAAGAGAGATCGGACTTAACATGGTGATACCCCAAGCAAACGCAGCACCGACTGCAAACAAAACAAGTCGCACAAACGAAAAGCCTTTCACTTGCTTAAGCATATGAATGACAGAGATAAGAATAAGCCCAAAAAAGAAGGACCAAACGGGAATGGGATGAGTGGCCAATAGATAGGTGATGAGCTTTGAAAAAGAGAAAATACTGGTTAATATCCCGCCGAACACACAAACAAGAAAGGGGCCATTAATATACTCAAATGCCTTCTTTATTCCCTGTTCTCTCACCACGGATATTAGCTTAGGGTTAATCCTTCGAATGCTTTCTAATAGGGTATCTAAAATACCTGTTATAAACGCGATGGTTCCACCAGAGACACCAGGTACTACATCGGCGGCGCCCATCGCCATGCCCTTTAAATAGGTAAACAGGTAATTCAATTTATATCCTTAATATGAAAAATAATTAAAATAACAAAAAACTGATTATACGGTTCATCGGTAGACAAGTGAAAATGAACTTTGCTTCATTTTTTAAAATAATTTACACAAAACCATAATATCGCCACTTTGGAATACAAAATTGAGATAGGGGGCGATACAAACAGATATTGTTAATCGCTTGTTATTCAGATAACCTAACTCATCCGACCAGAATAACAATAATCAGGCTATATCGCGATGACAACACAAAAACCGACTAAGGTAATGGCTTTGTATAACAAGGTCACCCGTTTACCTTTTGGCAATAAAATCTTTTCAGTCATGGTGGCACGTATGGCGCCCTATTTCGGTACCATCAAACCACTAATTACTGAGCTTAGGCCCCATCGCTGTGAATGTTTAATTAAAAAACGTCATGCCGTGCATAACCACATTAAAACCGTGCATGTCATCGCCATCTGTAATGGGCTAGAGATGGCGATGGGTGTCATGGCAGAAGCCTCTATTCCCCATCATCTGCGCTGGATCCCCAAAGGAATGAATTTAGATTATACCGCTAAGGCAGGCAGTGACATTCGCTGTGTCGCTCAGGTTAATCCTGAACAATGGGTGCCAGGCGATCTCATGGTTCCTGTTACCGCATATGACTCAAATGGGATCGTTGTAGTGAAAGGTGAGATAAAGCTATGGATTTCAGAAAAGCCTCAAAGGTAACAGTTAACAGCTAACAACAAATGGTGATATTCTTTTCTGCTAATAAAGGGACTGGAAAGAATAGAAATGGAACATCTCACACCAGATAAAGTAGATATTGCACCACATCGAAATGCGAATATAGATGCCATACGTGGGTTAGCACTTTTGGGGATATTCTTTTTAAATATCTTCTATATGGGTAACAACTACGATGGCTATGCGAAACATGAGATATCTCCCATGGGAGATATTCTCGTTGAAATGTTCAGTAACTTTTTCCTTGAAGCCCGATTTATCAGCCTGTTTTCGATGTTATTCGGTGTGGGGCTGGCGATTCAGTTTGATCGGTTTTCAAAAGAGAATAAAAACCCGTTAGTGTTGATCAAATCCAGATTAAGCTGGCTGATATTTTTTGGTGTGATACACGGCATTTTTATCTGGTCAGGTGACATACTTTTTGCCTATGGTCTGAGCGGATTTTTAAGCCTCTGTTACATTAGACTCGATAACACCATGCTCATAAAAAAGTCCGTTCTATTTATGATTATCGGATTTGTTATTTTTACCGCACTGAGCCTTTTTTCACCCGAGCCAGCAATAATACGAGGATCAGAGGCTTTCGAGGAACAATACCTCATTTGGAGTGGCCCCTACTCGGAACAACTATTTATGCAACTCATGATATTTGCCACCATGGCTTTCATGACTCCGCTTACATTGATGTGGCTTATCTCAGGTCTCATGTTACTTGGCGTGTATCTATACCGAAAAGGGATATTTATCCATGGCTTTAGTAATAAGCAGTTAATCTTATTTGCTGTGGCAACCCTGTTTTTATCCAGTTTAGATAACCTATTCATATTCTCATCGAGTGTGTATTTAGCCTCGTTTTCTGAAGTCTTAGTCATCGCAAGCGCCATCCCTATGGCACTTATCTACATTCATATTGTGGTGAAGATTTGCCAGAATCGTGCAGCAATATTGAAACCACTGCAGAACGTCGGAAAGCTGGCTTTTAGTCTCTATATTTTTCAATCCATTTGTGGCGTCATTTTATTCAGGCATATCGATCCGTCGTTAATGCAAACGCTAGATAGACCTGGATACATGATGATAGCCCTGAGTTTTTCCCTCTTTCAAGTAATCCTAGCCAGTGTGTACCTTACGTATTTTAATCAAGGACCATTGGAGAAACTGTGGCGTAAACTCGCAAGCCCGAAAGCCTCAGCCCCCATCGCTCAAGTCAATAATGAGTAGCAGCTTGTAGCGAAAGGAAGATTGAACAATGAATTGCAAAAATCATTAAACCTACAGATATTCCGGCACTGGCTAGTGCCGGATACGATAAGCTAATGGGGTTCAAAATGCCCTATTAGCTTAGTGATCACTTTCAGAGTAATGAGTAGCTCCTCTTCAGAAATCCCCTCGATAGCATGATGCCCCCAAGGAATTAACGAATCTGATAAACTAGAGAAATCTAAAGTAAAAAGTTAAATTAGCGATGAAATTTAAAGGAAAACTTGTCCAGTGGGATGACGACAAAGGCTTTGGTTTTATCAAACCGATTGGCCAGCAAACTAAGGTCTTTGTCCATATAAAATCGTTTACTCATTCCCAGAGACGACCACAAATTAACGAGACTCTCACTTTCACACTAGCAAAAGATAAACAGGGACGTGAATCTGCCAACCAAGTCAGTATATTCGGTGACAAGACCCCAAAAACCAGTTCAAAAAGCTCAAGCAATGGCAAATTAAGGGGATTTCTAATTCTCTGTTTACTTATCATTCTAGCGGTAGCAGTCAACCAGCAGCGATTGCCTATACTCTTTCCCTTAATATATCTGTTGATGAGCGTCATTACCCTTATCGCCTACGCCATGGACAAGTCGGCAGCGCGACAAGGTAAATGGCGTACTAAAGAAAGTACCCTGCAAATCATGTCATTGTGTGGAGGATGGCCAGGAGCCCTAATTGCACAAAACTGGTTACGACACAAATCACAAAAAGTCAGCTTTAGGATCACACTCTGGTGCACTATTGCCTTTAACATTGCAGCTTTAATTTGGGTTCTATCGCCTTCCGGACAAACATTCTTGTCACAGATTAATCTATAAGTAACGTCCAGTAATTGAGGTCATGGTTATTCCAATCCTATACCCTCTCTTGCTGATTCGTTATGATAGGGCTCACTCTCAACTAAGATGAACATCAAAAATGAAAATGATTTTGGCCGTAGTGGTTATCGCAGGTGTAATTTTTTACTTTTTTACCAGTATGAATAATCAAAAAGCCTCGCAGGAAAACATTGAAATCGGCGCAAAGTTTTTAGCTGAAAACGTAGACAAGGAAGGGGTGATTGAAACTCTATCTGGATTGCAATATAAGGTCTTAACCAAAGGCGATGGCACCGTACATCCTAAAGCTAGCGATACAGTGACAGTGCATTACCACGGCACTCTCATCGACGGCACGGTTTTTGACAGTTCAGTTGATCGTGGTGAGCCAATTGCCTTCCCACTAAATCGCGTCATTAAAGGTTGGACTGAAGGGGTTCAGCTAATGACTGCTGGTGATAAAGTCCGCTTCTATATTCCAAGCACGTTAGCTTACGGTAATCGCAGTACAGGTAAAATAGTGGGTGGCTCAGTACTAATTTTTGATGTCGAATTAATCAGCATCGATTAATCGTTAAAGCCTCTCTACAGAAATACATTAACGCGCCTTCATGGCGCGTTTTTTGTAAACCAAGGCGTATAACACTATCTGATTAAATCCCACAGCTAGTGACTACAAAGTGAAAATTGCAGTCTTTAACATGCTCTATTCAATAATCTTTAATGGGAAAAGATGAGGGAGAATAGTTTCTCCCTCATAAAGTATCGTTATCAAGAACAGTGAAAAACGATGGCCTAACTATGACTAAACGATGGAAACTTAGTTGGCACCAAGGTCATTCCAGACTGAGGCAACACCAGGCTCTTCACCTTTTGTCCACCACTTAGCCTGCCAAGTACGTCCATTGTGAGTGGTTTGCTCGCCGCCGTTATAGGCAACACCTGCATTCCACCCCATCTCAACATTACTTTGCAGTGTCCACTGATCAGCCGTTACTGTCGGCTCATTACCTTTAGTCCAATATTTAGCTTTCCAGACCAAGCAGTTATGGCTCACAATCTCACCACCATTGTAGGTAACGGCGTTATCCCAAGCAGGATGATTTCCTGCATCTGGGTCGCTTGTCTCACAACCACCATTTGTGGGAGCTTTGACGGTCAACACGGTTTGAGCCGATGCATCAAGGGCACCATCGGACACTAATACACTTAAGCTATAAGTTGTATCTTCAGTCACTGCAGGTGCTGTCACCACAAGGGAATCACTAGATTGACCCGTTGCCGTTAACCCAACAGGTACTGTCCAGCTATAGGTTAAGCTATCGCCATCGGCATCACTGGCTGTCGCTGCAATACTGACCTGCTGAGCAGAGTCTACGGTGACTGCAGAGTCGAGTGAGACTTGCGGTGCTCGGTTAGCTTGTGGCGCCATGTTGGTTACCGATGTGGTAGCTGTTGCTGATAAGCCTTCTGGATCTGTCACCGTTAGCGAGAAACTATAAGCAACATCAGTATCGGTTGCATTGAGACTTAAACTTGCTTGCGCCATGTCAGCATTCACAAGTGTCACAGCAGGACCCGATGTTTGCGTCCAAGCGTAAGTCAGCCCTTGGTTTTCTGGATCTCGAGACAAACCGCCATCAAGCACGACTTCACTTGGACCGGTGACATTCTGAGCACTGCCTGCATTGGCAATCGGCGCCTTATTCACTGGCGGCGTTGTGCCCTCTCCATGACCTAAGCCTTCATGCATAGCATTGAGGATGTCACCATTATCGGCATCAATCTCCCAAGCAAACAGGCCACCAAGCTGATTAGCCGTAACATACTGACCTTTAGCAATGACAGAACGCGCATTATCAAACGTGATTAAATCCCCTGTTGATGGCTTAAAGACGTAAGGTGCTTCAGCAACTTCATCATACTCATACTGCCATTCACCCGACATGTACTCATTGGCTATCTGACGGTAATCAACCACACCATCTTCCCAGGTCCCTTTCACTTTACCTGTTGCTGTGCCTGTAAACGGATTGCCACCTTGGTAACCGCTAACGCCAGTCCAGCCACGACCATACATGGCAGCACCGATGACGATTTTCTCAGGCGTCACACCTTGTGCTAACAATGCATTCACGCCGATTTGAGTGGTATTCTTAGTATCAGGCTTCCAACTAGCAGCATAAAGTGCAGTCTGGTGGTTCAAGTCAGTGTTTGACCATGCACCGTAGAAGTCATAACTCATCAAAAAGATGTTATCCATGTACTGTTGCGCTGCTTGATAATCCACCATGGCTATCTTATCTGCACCAGCACTGATCGCTGATGTAAGCTCATAGGTTTTACCTGTCTCAGCACTCAGCGTATCTAACATGGCACGAAGATCTTTCATCAAGAGCACATAGGTTTCACCGTCTGTCTCAGGATTGCCTAAGTTCGGATTCGCGCCGTTACCACCAGGGAACTCCCAATCAATATCGACACCGTCAAAGAACTTCCAGGTTTGCAGGAACTCTTTAACCGAGGCAACGAAACGAGCACGCTTCACATCATCATCGAAAAAATAGAAAGGGTCCGACAGAGTCCAGCCACCTACAGAGGGTAAGATCTTCAAATCTGGTTGCGCTTGCTTAAGCGCCATCAATTGACCAAAGTTGCCCTTGTAGGGATCTGAATGCTCACTCACTCCACTTTGAGGCATCTGCACTGCCGCCCATGGATCATGAATCGCCACCTTAAAATCTTCCCGTCCACTACAGGCGCGCTGCAATGCTTGGAAGCTACCTTCAATCTCTTTTAAGCTGTCATTGATGCCATCACCACCACAGATTGGCGTGAAGCCATAGAGGATATGAGTCAAATTTTTAGTTGGCATCTTATCCACAGGGAACTTACGTCCGTAAACACCCCACTCAACAAAATAACTCCCAACCACCTTGCCTGACTTATTGATATAAGGCCTATTATTCTCACCAAATTGGGTATCTAGCGGTAATAGGTGACTGCCATCAGTATCGGCAACGAGGATCTCTTTCCCATCACTTAACGTACAACCATCGGCATTACATAACGCCACTTGCATCTGGTAGCGACCACCTTGGCTGATATTAAATGTGGCAGAACCTGACGCCGTTGAAGTGCCCGACCAGACCTCAACGCCGTCAAATAGTACCTTTGCAGTGTCACCTAGCTCACCACTCCATAAGTTCCAATTTACAGACACTTCTGCGGCGTCTTTAATTGTCACAAGTTGGTTATAAGCCGTGGCAGCTTGGTTTACTTCTATAATGGAAAACTTAGTTTCGCCCCAACCTATGGTCGGCTTCCCTGGCGTTGCAGCATAAGCTGATGTGGAAAGAGTACTGGTGACGATAAGCGCTGCCAGAGAGAGTTTAGTGTTAATCATAGGGTGTCCTTATTGCTTTTATTTTTATAAATTATCAATAAGGCAAGCAAAGCATGAACAGGAGTGAAACCCATTCTTAATACCATGAGCATCTGAGACGTGACCTTTTCGGTTCTTAGTGTCGTCAAATACCACATGAAGAAACTTCCTGTAACATCCCCGCTATCATAGGAACAATACTATTTTGAGAATGCGACCTTCTCAAAACTATCCCCTTAGACCGGAAGCTTTGCGTCCCAACCTTTCAGTTGGTTTGCCTTTGTACATATGTAAGTTACTGCGCTAGATGACAACGCTGTCATCTGCTATTTAGAATAGACTTAATTTGACTTGATATGCAACACAATAATTTAACATATTTTAAATTACTGATTTTTATAACTTAAAATGTGATTATTTTACTGTTTATTGCTAGAGGTGAGTTTTAATGAAGAAAAGGAGTTTATTTAATTTGCATGAAAAACAGGAAAGGCATCCACTAAATTTGGATGCCTTTAACCATGAAAAATATTGACTTTTTACGCTTCGTAACCGAACGGATCATCGATTGAGTGAGCGGGCTTAGTGAACCAAACTGGGCCGGTGTCAGTCATGTAAAAGTGATCTTCATGACGTACACCAAATTCGCCAGGAACGCATAGCATGGGTTCGTTACTAAAACACATGCCTGCCGCAAGTGGGGTTTGATCATTAAGCACTAAATAGGGCCATTCATGGATATCTAAACCTATACCATGACCGGTGCGATGAGGTAAACCTGGTACGTTATAACCTGGACCAAAACCTGCCGCTTCAAGTACGTCACGCGCAGCTCTGTCTACACTGGCGCAAGTGGCACCAATTTTAGCGGCATCAAATGCGGCAATTTGCGCATCTTGCTCATATTGCCACAACTCACGCTGGCGAGGACTTGGAGTACCAAATACAAATGTACGGGTAATATCAGAGTTATAGCCCTGTAACTGACAACCTGTATCGATAAGCACTGTATCATTTAAATCCAGTACTTTAGGTGATTTAACCCCATGAGGATAGGCACTGTCTTCACCAAAGAGGACGATACAAAAGTACGAACCAGCAGGTGCGCCTACGCGTTTGTGAGCCTCATTAATAAAGGCCTCAACTTCACCGACAGTGATCCCTTCACACAGAATACGAGCAACGGCTTTGTGCACTTCTAACGTCATGTCTTTCGCACGCTGAAGCAGGCTAAGTTCTGTAGCAGACTTGATCATACGACACCTTGCTGTGACTGATTTAGCATTCACATAATCAAACTGGCTGTGGGCTTGACGCACGCCATCAAAGATAAAGAAGGCAGCAGATTCATCGATGCCCACTTTGCCGCTATCAATGCCCATCTGTGCTAATACATCACCAAATAAAGCATAAGGACTTTCATCTTCCTGCCAAGTGTTCACCTTGCCTTCGATGACCATAAAGCCTAGCAGCGTGTCCACTTCAAATGCTGGTGCGATATATTCAAGCTCACCCTTTGCAGGAATAATGGCACCCACCATACGCTCACTGGCATACCAGCGTGTGCCAGTGTAGTAGTATAAGTTGGTTCCCGCATTAACGTAGATAGCTTCAATTCCCTGAGCAATCATTAATGCTTGGGCTTTTTCAATACGCCCGGTAAATTCTTCATGACTGATAGGCCCTGTGCCTTGAGTCATGTCGGTTAATTTTGCTAGCTCTTGCTCTGCGGTTGAACCGCCTACACCTAAGGTCATCTGCTTACCCTTTTATATTTTTTATATCAGGAAAACGCTACGTAGTTCCTGACTTTGTCGCTATTTGTCTATGACCTTGCTGACCAGTCATAAAATCAGAATCTCTTTTTAGCATAAAATATACAAAGTGTCAGTGAATAGTTTTTTCATCACCCAGCAAGCTCACGTGTTAACTCACATCCAAGGCATTTGAGTTGCTTTTAGCGTATCGCCACCACGCCATCAACAAAAGTTGTAATGCGATGAAAGGCAAGCAGATATTGAGCAGCAACTGCCAACCTAATTGATGAATAACCCAACCAGCGCTGAGAGAAGCCAGCGCTTGAGATCCAAACACTAAGGTGTCATTCAACGCCTGTACCTTAAAGCCCTCTCCTTCACGGTAACATTGAGGTAGCAACACTGTGCCACCCACAAACAATAGATTCCACCCTAGCCCTAGCAGTACCAAAGCGCTCCAATAATTCAACAACTCACTGCCCATGAGCGCGACAACGATGGTTACCAGATAAGCGCCAAGGCCGACAAGCATCATTTTGGTGACTCCCCATTTGGCCACAAAGTAACCGGTAAAAAGAGAGGGAAGGTACATCGCAATAATATGGCTCTGAATAACCCACTTAGTATCCGCCAATGAGTAATGTTCATTATGATGCATATGCAAAGGCGTGGCAGTCATCACAAAGCTCATCATGGCAAAACCAATGATTCCGCCAGCAATGGCAACCCAGATCTTAGGTTGGCTCAAAATGGCCCCAAACGTTCGCACATCATTGTGGGTTATATCCGTTTGAGCGTGGCTCAACTTGGCGGGTTCACGATAAAAACACAGGGTGATCGCCGCTAATGTGCAGATAAAAGTGAGAAAAACAAAAGCGCCCACATAGGGAACGTCGATAATCTCACTCCCCAAAACCGCCAGTTCAGGCCCTAGAAATGCTGCCACTAAACCACCGAGCAAAACTCGAGATGCCGCCTTGGCACCTAATGCTGGCTCCACCGCTTCCATGGCTGCAAAACGATATTGCTGCACGACGGCTCCGCCTGTACCAAGCAATACACCACTGATGCAAAAAAGCGTAAAGTTACTGTCGTAGGTGGCATAAGCTGCAATAAGCCCCGCAATAGCTGCCAGCACTGAACCTGAGATGAAGATAGGTTTACGACCAAAGCGACGCATCAATTGCGTCACTGGCAATACCGATATCGCCACTCCTATCACCATTGCAGTAATCGGCAGTGTCGCCAAACCGGGTTCTGGCGCTAATTCAATACCAATAATGCCTCCGAGCAGCATCATCATCGGTGCTGCGCTCATTGCAAAAGCTTGAGCTAAGGTCAAAATCCACACATTAAATGGCATTTAACACTCCCGTTAAGCCCAATTTATCATTCACTCTAATCTAATTGATTCAAACAAAAATGTACTAATTAATAACAAGTAAAATGTTTCAAAGTTTACACATCTCGTCAGTACACGGCTAAAAATCATCAAGCGCTAACTTCCCTCACCTGATTTGAACTGCGATAATCGGCCGCAATCCTATAACGAAAAACAGTGATGAGCGTCTCATAACCAGTTCATCAATCATAACCGGAGCCTCTATGACACCAACGATAGCCTCACGCCTTGATGCAGTACGCAGTGAAATGGCAAAAGAGAACCTCGACGCTTTTATCATCCCTCGCGCCGATGAATATTTAGGTGAATACGTACCTGAGCGCAATGAGCGTCTGCAGTGGATAAGCAACTTCACCGGTTCTGCTGGCATGGTTATTGTGCTAAAAGACAGCGCCGTTATTTTTGTTGATGGTCGTTACACCGTGCAAGTAAAACTACAGGTCGATGGCGAGTTGTTTCAATATCTTAACCTGACCGACACGCCACAAATTCAATGGTTAACCGACACCTTAACGGCTGATGCCCGTATCGGTTATGACCCACGTTTACATCCTCTTAGTTGGCAGAAAAAAGCACTATCAGAGCTCACCAAATCCTCCATGCAGCTTGTGGCGGTTGAAGAGAATCCAATTGACCTCAATTGGCAAAACAGACCTGCCATATCAAACGCACCCGCTATCTTATTTGATGCTAAAAGTGCAGGAAAAACCAGTCAACAAAAACGCCTTGAGATAGGTAAAATTGTAGCGAAATCAGGCGCAGATATGGCCCTTATTGCCGCTCTCGACTCCTTCTGCTGGTTATTGAATATTCGTGGCAATGATGTGCCTCGTCTGCCAGTGATTTTAGGCTCAGCCCTGCTTCATGCAAACGGAGACATGGTGCTATTCACTCAGCTGGATAAACTGCCAGCTGGCATCGCAGCTCATGTAGGAGAGGGAGTCAGCTTCAGAGCCGAATCTGAGCTACAGTCGGCATTGAATGAGCTCTCAGGCGTTAAACTACTCGCCGATCCAAATTCTGCCAACGCTTGGTCACAGCTTACCGCCGAGCAAGCAGGTGCCAGCTTAATTGCCGGTTTCGATCCGGTATCGTTAACCAAAGCGCAGAAAAACCCCAGTGAACTTGCTGGCATCAAAGCCTGTCATATCCGCGATGGTGCAGCTGTTACACGCTTTCTTGCTTGGCTTGATGCAGAAGTCGCAGCGGGTAATTTTTATGATGAAGGCCAACTGTCCGATAAACTGGAGACATTCCGTTTAAGCGATCCGCAGTACCGCGAGCCCAGTTTCGATACGATCTCAGCCGTAGGCGGTAATGCCGCCATGTGTCATTACAACCACAATAATGGTATCCCAGCATTAATGACCAATAACAGCATCTACTTGGTGGATTCAGGGGCTCAGTATCTTGATGGCACCACAGATGTGACGCGCACTATCGCCATCGGACAGGTCAGTGATGAACAAAAGAAGATGGTCACCTTGGTCTTAAAAGGTCACATTGCATTGGATCAGGCACGTTTTCCTCGCGGCACCACGGGGCAACAATTGGACGGCTTTGCTCGTCAGTACCTCTGGCAACATGGGTTTGATTACGACCACGGAACAGGTCATGGTGTGGGTCACTTCTTGAGTGTGCATGAAGGACCGCAGCGTATCGCCAAAAACAGCAATGATGTCGCGCTTCTCCCCGGCATGGTGCTCTCTAACGAACCCGGTTATTACCGTGCTAATGAGTTTGGTATTCGTCTGGAAAACTTAGTCTATGTTCGCCCGTGTGAAGCACTGGCTGGTATTGAGCGGGAGATATTTGAATTTGACGCGCTCACGATGATCCCAATGGACTCTCGCCTTATTGAAAAGAGCCTGCTCACCGATGCGGAAATAATCTGGTTTAACGATTATCACCAACTCGTTTGGACCAACCTATCACCATTAATGCAAGGTGATGAATTGGCGTGGTTGAAAAGCGCCACTAAAGCTATTTAAAATAACAACATAAAAAGCGGCCTTCTCAAGGTCGCTAAGCCCACAAATCCTAGGAATAACGTCATTCAGGCATTGCTGTTAAACGCGTTGTAAACTTGCTATACTCCGCCACCGCCATTTTGATGGCATTTTCAGTAACTCCAGACAAAATTCGCTGGCGTATGAATTGGTTTATTACAGGAAACCCAAGATGAGATTTGAATCTTTTAGTTTTGCTCCCGAGATTTTGCGCGCTATCTCTGAATGTGGTTATCAGAAAATGACGCCAGTTCAACAAGAAGCGATCCCTACCATTCGTCGTGGCCAAGATGTGCTAGCCAGTGCCCAAACAGGTACGGGGAAAACAGCCGCATTTGCGTTGCCTATTTTACAGAGAATGATAGATAAGCCGAGTGAGACTCAACGTTCTAACACTCGCGCGCTGATATTGACTCCGACTCGTGAGCTAGCAAGCCAAATTGCTGACAATATCAATGATTACTGTAAGTATTTAGAAGTGTCTGTTTTAACCATCTACGGTGGTGTAAAACTTGAAACTCAAGCACAAAAAATTAAACGTGGCGCGGACATTATTGTCGCGACACCAGGTCGTTTACTCGAGCACATCCAAGCGTGTAACTTGAACCTGTCAAACGTCGACTTTCTCGTATTAGATGAAGCTGACCGTATGCTAGACATGGGCTTTATTGCCGATATCCAAAAGATACTGCAATCGGTGAATAAGAGCAGCCAGAAGATGTTGTTCTCGGCCACATTCTCTTCATCGGTTAAAAAGTTAGCTAATGACTTATTAGTTAAACCTAAGCTCATCTGCGTTGATAAGCAAAACACTACCGCAGATACTGTCAGCCAAGTGGTTTATCCGGTAGAACAACGTCGTAAGCGTGAACTAGTTTCAGAGTTGATCGGTAAGAAAAACTGGAAGCAAGTACTGGTCTTTACAGCAACGCGTGATGCAGCAGACAAGCTTGTCAAAGAGTTAAACTTAGATGGAATCACTTCATCAGTTGTCCATGGCGAAAAAGCTCAAGGTAACCGTCGTCGTGCATTACGTGAGTTTAAAGAGGGTAAAGTACGCGTATTAGTCGCAACTGAAGTGGCGGCTCGTGGTCTGGATATTCAAGATTTAGAATATGTAGTTAACTACGACCTACCATTCCTAGCTGAAGATTATGTTCACCGTATTGGTCGTACTGGCCGCGCTGGTAAATCAGGTGTTGCGATTTCTTTAGTCAGCCGTGAAGAGGAACGTACCTTAGCCGATATCGAAAAGCTTATCGGTAAAAAGTTACCTCGTATCACCATCCCTGGCTATGAAGTGGGCAGCCGTGAGCTATTGATTAAGCAACTACAGACTCGTCGTAGTTTTGCCAAGAAACAGCACCGTCAAGATAACGTATCTGAGCAAGTTGTCGCTGAACGCAACATGCAAGGTCGCCGCGTAAAAGTGAAAAACTCATCTAACGCTAAGATTAAGAAATCTAAATAAGCTTATACAAACTTAATTAGATTAATGCCGCTCCCACATGAGCGGCATTTTTGTATGTGCTTTTTAAGATTTAGCTCTCAAGCGTAAATCACTGCAACAAAATCTTAGCTTCCTCGGTCTGTTCAGCATATCAATTTCATTAGGAAGCAAACCAAGATGTTCACCAAAACACTGACCGTACTACTGTTATGTTTAACCAGCCTCTCTTTCCATGCTGTCGCTAAGCCCATTGCCAGCGATGAACTCAATGTTATGCCGTTAATGAATGGCCAAACCTTACCCTCTGCTCAGGTGAAAACCCTCGCTGGTGAGACGGTCGATCTATTAACCTTAACCGATGGGAAACCCAGTATTATTTTCTTCTATCGTGGCGGTTGGTGTCCATTTTGTAATTCACAAATGGGTCAATTAAAAGAGATAGAGCCAAAGTTAATAGAGATGGGGTTTCAGCTTATCGGGATCTCCCCAGACAGCCCTGAAAAACTAAAAGCCTCAATGATAGATCAAGACCTCTCCTACACTCTATTGTCTGACACCGATCTTAATGCCATGCAAGCCTTTGGCCTCGCTTACTACACCAGTGAAAAAACCACCAAGCGTTACTTAGCTAAGTTAAAGCTCGATAACCTACTCAAGGTCACGCCAGAAGGTGATAAACGCTTGGTTTTACCTGTACCCGCTATCTATATCAGTGATGCAAAAGGACTTATCCACTTTCAATATGTGAACCCTAACTTTAGAGTGCGACCCGCGGCAAAATTAATAGAAACGGCAGCGAGTTTAGTTCCTATGTAGGTTATAATCCCCACTTTCATAGAACAGAATAGAACTGAATAGAAACTCAATGACAGAGCAAACCTATAATCAAGCCCTTTTGGAACTCGTACAAGCAGGGCTTGCTGCGCTCGAACAGAGATCAGCTAATACCAGTGCAATTAATACAACCACAGCTGAAAGTCACTTTCTATGCAGTTGGATGGTTCAAGCATTAAAAGAGCGCCGTTTTGCAAAATTAGTCGCAGATGATCTGACTCACTGGATCAGCATTGCAAGAAGCATGGGCGCTGGTGCTCAGCTGCCATTAATGTTTAAACGGATCAATACGCAATACAGTGCTGTAGTGAGCTCAAAACACTTAGGTGATGCCCTACAAGCAATGCTGACCGAACTCGAGCAAAATGACTGGCTGGTGATTCTAGATGCCGAAGTCGACACTAAGCTTAAATTAGCCAGTGATGGACGCAACAGCTTGATAATCTCGGCTGAACAGTATCAAGGACGCATCAAAGAGCACAAAATCATTAAATCGATCACCCTGTACGTGCGCGCTGATGAGCAGTTATTGGCACAAGCAGCCGCCAAACATGGTTTATTAGTGAGCCAGGGCGATAAGAAGTCCAGCTTGATTAAGCATCATAAAGCGTACCGCGTCTTTCCAGGCAATAAGCAACCCGCTTTGGCGTTGTTACTGGATTAACAGTTCCTCCCCATAACAGGTTTTTTGGCCTTCGAATGAAGGCTGATGACATTTTCTTAATTTTAAGTTTATTATTTTTGGGCGGTATTTCTGTAAACCATACCTTCATCGTTATCTATCACCTGCGGTGAGATTTTGTGCAGATGCTTCTGTTCATCTATCTCTTCGGGTTAGCTTTACTTGGTAAAATGCTGTAACTCGTTTCAGCCTAAAGTTACCTAACCTTCAATTAAGCCGTGTTGGCTCGTATTGTGGAGATTTAGATTAACTTTTTACCTCGCTTAGATTAACAATACTTTAAGAAAATATTTTTGTGAGCAAAATCAAACTCTAAAACTGTTCGGCATGCAATCTTATCCCTTGGTATTTAATGAGCTAAGGTTTCCCCATGGAGTTTGTAAAGAGTGTCCCAGCCCTTTTTTCAGTGCTGACGAGTATCGCAGGTGTTCCGATTGTCGTTGCCATTATTGGAGTCATGATAAAAAGTCTGCAAGGTATCTATAGACAAGAATAATATTCACTGATAACAAAGTCTGCACCACAGAATCAGCTAGCTTCAAATGAAGCTTGATTACTTTTTCTGATCTGGTGCATTTGGCTGATTTGGTATTGGTTAGGTTATTTAAGACCATACCTTCATTGATATTTATCGCTTCCCAGCGGGGGATGTGCACTATTTCTTAGAGAAGGTTCTACGAAACGCCGCAAGCACGTCTGACCTCCAGGGATGGAGGAAATGCAGAAAAATGTCTGGAACATTTTCTGCCATGTGGTCTCTACCAAAACAAATAGCTTCCCTGTTAAAGTGCCAGTTCGGCATCCCAGCCTCTCGCTCGAAGAGTATCACTACGCGATACCTCACCTTGTTTTGGAAGCTCGCAGCCGCACCTTCACTTGCTGATTTACAAGAATAGTATCTCTGCGATTTGGCTTCGTCAGTAACTTAATATCCGAATTTCTGACTAATTTCTGCCGCAAAGTTAGCTAACCTTCGAATGAAGGCTGATTACATTTTCTATGTGTTAACTTTTATCTGAATTGGTGTTGGGTGTGTTGTTGAATCTTGTATCTTCATTGCTGCTTATCGCCTCCAGCGAGGTATGTGCAGCTACTTCAGTGACACGACACCAGTATATCCCTATAGCCTCGGCCGTGACGTCTGATGTGAATGGATTCACAAATGCCGTAATGACATGGATGTCATAGAACGGCCATGTCACGGACGGTCACTGCCGCATCTACACCTGTTCATCTATCTCTTCGATTTAGCTTTACTTGTTGGGATTTGAAACTGATTTCTGCCCCTTTATCAGTTTCAGGCGATAAGCTGCACAGATTAGGTAACAAGCCAGTAGACCTACTTTTACTAATCGATAAATGACGTTACTGATTACATTCGATAACACATTAATATCAATGCTCACTTTGCAAATTTTCGTTCTCGTTTATTTAGTACGACTCTGGTAGAGTGCTTATAAATCAATAGCTTTACTTTGGTAGGGCTTGAAAACAGATTTATTAAATGCGCTTTTTGCCAAATATACGCGCATGCGCACTATACGAATGTCAGGCTAAAAGCATTCATTTAACAATAAGGTATAAAGTTGGAAAAGGTTAGAATTAAACTGCTATTTCTTGGTCATCCTAGACATGAAATAGACAAAAAGAAGTTACTTGGGCTTAAGTCCAAGTATTTTGAAGTCGTTGGTATTGAATCTAAAGAAAAGCTACCTGAGGCAAAAAAAAATGATGGTTTTTTGGATGTAGAGTACTCTGTCAAAGAAGTCAGTAGTATGGTTGGTTCACCAAAAAATAACGATATTACATTTGCTATTATGAACTATCGGTATGATGATGGCTTTTATCTACATAGATTGAACCCTAATGCAGTGTGCTTATCTATATCTGGTGTCGACCAACTTTTACTGAATAACAGCATCTCGCTAGAAAACTTTATTATTAAGAATATTTATGAAGTTGTAGCACTTAGTTTTGCTCTTGATTCTGTATGTAGTGAGGAGGCCTACAATATTGTTCATGTTGATACAAGAGGGTGTCTATTCGATATGAATGGGGACAAATTTGATATCATCTACAACACTGAGAGTCCATGTATTTGTAATGAGTGTAAGTCGTTCATCAATGGAAAAAACATACCTGAAGGGTTTGTTTCAGGCTTGGAGAAGGAACTTAAAAAGATCCGTAAGCCACTCTTGTCGAGAGTTGAAACTTTTATTAAGAAATACCCCTTGTTTTCTATTGGCTTAACATTATTTAGCTCATTTCTGATTAGTGTTCTGGCTAGTTTATTTGTTGAGTATTTAAAATTGAATGTTAAATTCACAGAACTATTAACATCTATTTTGGTATGTGCTTCAAATTCTTAGCCTAACAAATGGATTAAGAGCGACAGCTAACCTTTGGCGCTTTTGGCTTGATTGGGTATAGTGATTACGGTGGCTTTGCTTGGATTTCGTGGCAGTTAGCCGAGTTTTAGTAAGGCGTTGCCACATCTCGGCTTTCCATACTTTATCTAATGGGTAATTGTCATTTCCAGAGCTTTAGATCTAACGAATTTTTGTCCAAAAATGAGTTAGCTACTCGAAGAACCTAAATGTGATCACCAAGGGACTTTGTCGTACCTTAACTACCAAGCGACTTTGTCGTTTTTAATAATTACCAAGGGAAATTGACGGATCTAACTTTTAGTAGTTCTCTGATTGCCACTGTGAGCTTTTAGAGGTTACTAAGGATGATCATTATGGATTCTCAATCCCAACTTACTGTTGATGTGATTGCTAAGGTTACTCAAGGCAAA
>NZ_VKGK01000030.1 GCF_007197645.1 Shewanella hanedai | reverse complement strand
TGAGTTCATTCAACGCAGAAATAGGCAGCCAAAAACACTCCTTACAGGCGAGTTTTAGCGGTTCTGATGCTGTGTTAACGAGCTTAACCGTAGAATAACTATGCTCTTCACTCGTTGCCTTGCCTCAGTACCGCTAAACTCTCGCTGAGCGATCAAATCTTTATACTGATTGGTATAATTGGGAGCTTAGAATTGTAGTGTAGAGGTGAATGAAATCGTTAACCTTATCTGACAAATAACGATAACAATGCTGGCAAGTGCTCAATGGGGCAGAGCTGGGTTCTATCGATTAAGTAGAGCTGTGCCATGGTAATTTGACATAAGTGTTCAGACCTCCTGGGATCGAGGAAATGCCAATGAATGGCAGGAACATTTGTAGCCAAACACAAAAAAGCCCATTGATTTCTCAATGGGCTTGTTTGATGGCGGAGAGGGAGGGATTCGAACCCTCGATGGGATTTAAAGCCCATACTCCCTTAGCAGGGGAGCGCCTTCGGCCACTCGGCCACCTCTCCAGATTTTTTATACACAACAAAAATGGTGCGCGTGGAAGGAGTCGAACCTCCGACCGCCTGGTTCGTAGCCAGGTACTCTATCCAGCTGAGCTACACGCGCAAATTTCTTTTTTCTTACCCGTTTTTGAGTAAGCTTGTTCCCAGTCAAAATCAACTCGAAACCTAAATATGGTGCGGATGGGAGGAGTCGAACCTCCGACCGCCTGGTTCGTAGCCAGGTACTCTATCCAGCTGAGCTACATCCGCACAAATAAACCTTTATAACACTAACAATCGAAATGGTGCGGATGGGAGGAGTCGAACCTCCGACCGCCTGGTTCGTAGCCAGGTACTCTATCCAGCTGAGCTACATCCGCATAAACATTTCAATTTTACCTAAAACTAAGTTCCAAAATAACTTTTGAGACCCATGTTTTAAATATGGTGCGCGTGGAAGGAGTCGAACCTCCGACCGCCTGGTTCGTAGCCAGGTACTCTATCCAGCTGAGCTACACGCGCAAATCTTAATACAGTCACAAACCATATTGACTTAATACCGATATAGTTACCAGTATAAAACCTTAACCCTTCGCATTTATTAGTATGGTGCGGATGGGAGGAGTCGAACCTCCGACCGCCTGGTTCGTAGCCAGGTACTCTATCCAGCTGAGCTACATCCGCATCGATAACTAACAACACCTCACCTTAACTGACTCAAAAGAATCTGTTTGGTCTTGCGACCTAAGGCGACAAAAAAACCCGTTGACAATATCAACGGGCTTGATTGATGGCGGAGAGGGAGGGATTCGAACCCTCGATGGGATTTAAAGCCCATACTCCCTTAGCAGGGGAGCGCCTTCGGCCACTCGGCCACCTCTCCTAAACTTCTATTATTCATAATAAGAATAATGGTGCGCGTGGAAGGAGTCGAACCTCCGACCGCCTGGTTCGTAGCCAGGTACTCTATCCAGCTGAGCTACACGCGCAATTTCGTTTTATCTTCCCGATGAAGGCAAGATGGTTTCAAGTTAACACTCAACTCAAAACATAAATATGGTGCGGATGGGAGGAGTCGAACCTCCGACCGCCTGGTTCGTAGCCAGGTACTCTATCCAGCTGAGCTACATCCGCACAAATAAAACCTTACACTAACTTTTACTATTGAATGGTGCGGATGGGAGGAGTCGAACCTCCGACCGCCTGGTTCGTAGCCAGGTACTCTATCCAGCTGAGCTACATCCGCAACGCCTTTCAATATATCCCGTCATCTTACAAAATGGTGCGGATGGGAGGAGTCGAACCTCCGACCGCCTGGTTCGTAGCCAGGTACTCTATCCAGCTGAGCTACATCCGCATCGTATTTGCAAGTAAGAAATGGCGGAGAGGGAGGGATTCGAACCCTCGATGGGATTTAAAGCCCATACTCCCTTAGCAGGGGAGCGCCTTCGGCCACTCGGCCACCTCTCCGTTTCTTGGCGCACATATTACTGTTTGAAGAAAATAAGTCAAACCATTTCGTATAAAGGATTTCTGTTTGGAGTGTTTTTAAACAGATTAAACAAATAATGCACGTCTTCAGTATATAAGGGCAATATTTTACGCTAAAAGGCTGTGAAATCGACTTAGTTATTTTTACTCAGAAAACAAAA
Organism: Shewanella hanedai; assembly: GCF_007197645.1. Classification (GTDB taxonomy): domain Bacteria; phylum Pseudomonadota; class Gammaproteobacteria; order Enterobacterales; family Shewanellaceae; genus Shewanella; species Shewanella hanedai. The sequence continues at coordinate 61,503 of NZ_VKGK01000030.1, read as the reverse complement.
AAGCCAGTTAATAAACTGGCTTCTCTATTAATTAATTTTTAAAGACTAGGCAAAATTAAAAGTTGCCGCCTTCAGAAGAGTTGCCAGCCTTCTCAGACTGAATACGCTGGTAGATCTCTTCACGATGCACTGACACTTCTTTAGGTGCATTAACACCTATACGTACTTGATTACCCTTTACGCCTAAAACAGTGACAGTCACTTCATCACCAATCATCAGTGTTTCACCAACACGACGAGTCAATATCAGCATTCGCTTACTCCTTTAGTTCTAAATTCTGCTTTATACGGCACTAATCCGTTATATGCTTATTATAAGGTTAGCTTAGTACAAATTAATAGTACTCAAACTCAAAACCACCATTTAAATAGCGCTTATTTAACTATAAACTGCGATATAAGCCTATGACACTAGCCTTATGCTCAAAATGAGCCTGAAGCAGTAGATAATACTACAATCTACAACAGTCATTAACCTAGCATTAAAAGTAACAAAGCCCAACAACAGAACCACTTCAGCGACAGATAAAAGCGATAATCACCCACTTGCAACAATAAAACCCTAAAAAACCCTAAAAAACCGCCAAAACCAAACAAAAATAACCATATAAGTAATACAATTAAGCATGTTAAACCATTGTGGATTTATTCGTTACAATTGAGATGTCCGACACAAAAAAAGCGCCTTAGTTAACTAAGACGTTTTTAATATCACTCTGTTAAGCCTTAAACCAAACGTTCCTCTAACCAAGGAAGCACTTGCGCTAATGCTGCGTCTAAGTGCTCAGGCTGCGTTCCACCCGCTTGAGCCATGTCTGGACGTCCGCCGCCTTTACCGCCCACTTGGGCTGCAATTGATGCCACGAGCTCACCCGCTTTCACTTTAGACGTAAGATCTTTGGTCACGCCGACAATAAGGTTTACTTTGGCCTCACCTGCAATAGCAAGTACGACAATCCCTGAACCTAACTTTTGCTTAAGTTCATCCTGCAAACCACGTAGTGCACCAGCATCAACGCCTTCAAGTTTCTTAATCAGTACATTCGCACCATTTATCTGTTTAGCTTCACCGGCTAAATCGGCGCTTGTCGCAGCTGCAAGTTTGTCTTTAAGTTGTGATAACTCTTTTTCAAGCAACTTAGTACGGTCTAACTGAGCTTTAAGCTTGCTAAGTACAGAAGCACTATCGGCTTTAAGTAAAGCAGCGACTTTATTGAGCTCAGCTTCTTGCGCGGCAACATAAGCCATCGCAGCCGCCCCAGTTACAGCTTCAATACGACGTATACCAGCGGCAATACCACCTTCTGATGTGATCTTAAACAGACCAATATCACCAGTGCGACCAACGTGAGTGCCACCACACAATTCGATAGAGAAATCCCCCATGGTGACAACACGCACTTCATCTGTATATTTCTCACCAAAAAGCGCCATCGCGCCCTTCTCTTTCGCTTGATCCATGTCCATCACTTCAGCACTAAGCTTGTGATTACAACGGATCTGCGTATTAACTAGATCTTCAACCGCTTTCAACTCTTCAGGCTTCATTCCTTCAAAATGTGAGAAGTCGAACCGTAATCTTTCTGCATCAACCAAAGAGCCTTTTTGAGAGACATGCGTACCAAGCAGTTGACGTAATGCAGCATGCAGTAAGTGAGTAACAGAATGGTTTAACTCGGTTCTCTGACGAATGTTTTCGTCAACTGTCGCCACCAAAGTGTCACCAACTGAAATAGTTCCTGCGCTCAATCGACCTTGATGCCCAACAGCTTGACCATACTTTTGTGTATCTTTAACATTAAACTCAATGCCATTAGCCGTTAACGCACCCTTGTCACCACTCTGCCCGCCTGACTCACCATAAAATGGTGTGCTATCAAGCACAATCACTGCGTCTTCGCCCGCAGTTAAGCTGTCTGTTGGCTCACCAGCTTTATAGATAGCAATAACCTTACCTGACGCAGTCAACTCGGTATAACCAGAGAAGTGCGTCTGCTCATCAATTTTAAGGGACTCATTGTAATCGGTGTCGAATTGACCAGCAGCTTGAGCACGACGTCGTTGCTCAGCCATCGCGACTTCAAAACCCGCTTCATCAACGGTGATCTCACGTTCACGACATACGTCAGCGGTCAAATCGACCGGAAAACCATACGTATCATAAAGTTTAAAGGCTGTTTCACCGTCTAATACATCGCCTTTAAGTTCGTTAAGCGCACCATCTAAAATACCTAAACCACGTTCCAAAGTACGAGCAAACTGCTCCTCTTCAGCTTTCAATGATTTTTCAACGATAGCTTGTGTTGCAATTAACCCTTTCGCAGCATCTCCCATCACTTCAATAAGTGTTGGTACTAGCTTGTAGAAGAAAGAATCTGTCGCACCTAACTTGTTACCATGACGAACGGCACGGCGGATAATACGACGAAGCACGTAACCGCGGCCTTCGTTTGATGGCATCACACCGTCAGCAATTAAGAAGGCACAAGAACGAATATGATCAGAAATAACACGCAAAGATTTATTTTCTAAATCAGTAACAGCAAGTATCTCAGCCGTTTTTTTGATCAACGCTTGGAAAATATCAATTTCATAGTTGGAATGGACGCCTTGCATAATGGCAGCAATACGCTCAATCCCCATCCCCGTATCAACAGAAGGCTTAGGCAGAGGTAACATGTCGCCGTTTGACTGACGGTTGTATTGCATAAATACAATGTTCCAGATCTCGATAAATCTGTCACCGTCTTCTTCTGGTGTACCAGGACGGCCGCCCCAGATATGATCGCCATGATCGTAGAAGATTTCAGAACAAGGACCACAGGGTCCTGTATCGCCCATCTGCCAAAAGTTATCAGACGCATATTCAGCGCCTTTATTATCACCAATGCGGATTAGGTTCTCAGCTGGGACACCGATCTCTTTAGTCCAGATATCGTAAGCTTCATCATCAGTCTCATAGATGGTGACACATAGACGCTCTTTAGGCAGTTTCAACTCTTTAGTTAAAAAGTTCCATGCAAAGCCAATCGCTTCACGCTTAAAGTAATCACCGAAGCTGAAGTTACCCAACATTTCAAAAAAGGTATGGTGACGAGCAGTGTAGCCAACATTGTCTAAATCGTTATGTTTACCGCCAGCGCGTACGCAGCGCTGAGAAGATGTCGCACGAGTATAACTTCGCTTATCTTCCCCAAGGAACACATCTTTAAACTGATTCATACCCGCATTAGTAAACAGCAAGGTTGGATCATTTACAGGTACCAGTGAACTACTGTCCACAACCTGATGACCGTTGGTACGGAAATACTCTAAGAAAGCACTTCTTAGCGCTGCAGTCGTTTGATACATGAAATCATCCTGAATTAATTAAGCTAACTGTGATTACTATGATCACAGATCATACTATTTAGCCGGACATTATAATCAGTCTACAGGATAACAACCAGTGATTTAGGCAGGGAAAAACGGCTAAAAGTGGATATTTAGTAATATAAGCATAGACAGCTGACATCTATACATTTAAGAGGGATTATCAATGAAGTTTGAGCGGACTGCTCAAAAACAAGTTCATTAGTTTGCTAAAACGGAGGTTAGCTTTAGAAATCGATATTGGAAATAATCGCGGCGCGCAAGATACGCAACCGCGAAATAATATGCCGAATGCCTTACATAAAGCACCCTGGGAGGTATCTTAAAGCTTAAAATACTTCGCCAGTTTCAAGATCGACATTTTCGTCGCCAGTCGCAGAATCAGCAACAGGTTCAGCAGAGGCTAATAACATCGCTCTAAGAGTGGTATCAATCTCTTCAGCAATCGCTGGATTTTCTAATAGGTACTTACCCGCATTTGCACGGCCTTGACCAATCTTGTCACCTTTGTAGCTGTACCAAGCACCCGCTTTTTCAACAAGCTTATGTGCAACACCTAAGTCAACAAGCTCACCAGTACGGTTGATACCTTGGCCGTATAGAATTTGGAACTCAGCTTGCTTGAATGGCGCAGCAATCTTGTTCTTAACCACTTTAACGCGTGTTTCGTTACCAATCACTTCATCACGTTCTTTGATAGCACCTGTACGACGAATATCAAGACGAACAGACGCATAGAACTTAAGTGCGTTACCACCAGTAGTGGTTTCAGGGTTACCAAACATGACGCCAATTTTCATACGAATTTGGTTAATGAAGATAAGCATAGTATTGGTTTGCTTAAGGTTACCAGCAAGCTTACGCATCGCTTGACTCATCATACGAGCGGCTAAGCCCATGTGCGAATCACCAATCTCACCTTCAATTTCAGCCTTTGGTGTTAACGCTGCGACCGAATCGACAACGATAACATCAACAGCACCAGAGCGTGTTAGTGCATCACAAATCTCTAATGCTTGCTCACCGGTATCAGGCTGTGAACAAAGTAGATTATCAATATCAACGCCCAGCTTCTTTGCGTAGATTGGGTCTAGCGCATGCTCTGCATCAATAAAGGCACAAACTTTACCATCACGTTGTGCAGCCGCAATCACTTCAAGGGTCAGGGTTGTTTTACCTGATGACTCTGGGCCGTATATTTCAACGATACGTCCCAAAGGAAGGCCGCCGGCACCGAGTGCGATATCTAAAGAAAGTGAACCAGTAGAGATAGTTTCAACATCCATTGAGCGGTTCTCGCCCAGCTTCATGATAGAACCTTTACCGAACTGCTTTTCAATCTGGCTTAAAACAGCGTTAAGGGCTTTCTCTTTGTTCGCGTCTATCTTCATTCCTATATCCTCAGAGTCACAGCGATCGCGCTGCTTAAAATCTTGTAATGACTCCACCTCTTGCTTAGAAGTGCTTTAAAAGGAGTCACAATATGCAAACTAGTATACTGTATAGTCATACAGTATCAAGTGCTGTTGATGATTATTTTTATTCACTCCAGATCACTGGATAATAAGTACTTATATACACAGATATTATTCATTCGCATTTTAAATCACAATTTAAGGCTCAATAATGGGAAAAATATTGTTAATATTAGCGCCAACCAATTAAGGCCAGTTTAAATTGATGCGGCCTGTTCAATACGTCAGCAAAGAGACGACCAGTAGATGAAAGTAATCGACAGCCAAGATTTAGAAAAACACACGCCTATGATGCGTCAATATTTGACGTTAAAAGCCGAGAACCCTGACGTACTTCTCTTCTATCGTATGGGGGATTTCTATGAACTTTTTTACGATGATGCGAAAAAAGCGTCTAAACTATTAGGTATATCGCTTACTGCAAGAGGGAAAAGTGGTGGCGATCCAATTCCTATGGCTGGTCTGCCCTATCATGCAGTAGAAGGCTACTTAGCTAAGTTAGTTCAGCTAAGAGTCTCTGTCGCCATCTGTGAACAGATCGGTGACCCTGCGACATCAAAAGGGCCTGTGGAACGTAAGGTTGTCCGTCTTGTCACCCCCGGGACGCTTACCGATGAAGCCCTTTTGCAGGAGAGACGTGATAATTTACTTGCCGCTGTCTATCATGGAAAAACAGGCTTTGGTTACGCAACATTAGATATCAGCTCTGGCCGCTTTGTCATTGCAGAATTGGCCACATCAGAGGCACTAGAAGCTGAACTTCAACGTACCAGTCCAGCAGAACTTCTGTACAGTGAAGACTTCAGTGAGATGGGACTCATTGCCGGTTTCCAAGGCACACGTCGTCGTCCTGAATGGGAATTTGATTTTGACACGAGTAAAAAACTGTTACTCGATCAGTTCGGCACCAAAGATCTCCATGGCTTTGGTGTTGATGGCGCTCGACTCTCACTTCAAGCGGCTGGCTGTCTTATGCAATATGTTAAAGACACTCAACGAACTGCATTGCCACATATCAATTCAATCGTCAGATTTAATCAAGGTGATAGTATTATCCTTGATGCAGCGACCAGGCGTAACCTTGAACTGACGATTAACCTTCAAGGCGGTCATACCAATACCTTGGCCACGGTATTAGATAATACCACCACTCCTATGGGCAGCCGTATGCTGCAAAGGTGGATACACGAGCCGCTACGAGATCATGCTCGTATTGAAGCTCGTCAAAATGCGCTGCAAGAGATATTAGAAAATGGACTCTATGACGAGCTTCAGCCTCTATTAAAATCCCTAGGAGATGTGGAACGGATCACAGCAAGACTGGCCTTAAGAAATGCACGCCCTCGAGATTTCTCTCGTCTTAAGCATGCACTTGCTATTCTGCCAGAGATCCAGCAAGTCTTGGCAACATGTCAATCAGGACACATCAGACAACTTGCCCACCTTATCAGTGAGTTTCCTCAGGAGCTGGCACTACTAGATAGTGCTATTGTCGATAATCCACCGATGCTGATCCGTGATGGTGGCGTATTGAAGCCTGGCTACAATGCGGAATTAGATCAGTGGCGCGACTTGAGTCAAGGTGCGACAGATTACTTAGCCGAACTTGAAGCAAGAGAAAAAGAAGCCACGGGTATCTCAACCCTAAAAGTCGGTTACAACCGTGTACACGGTTACTATATCGAAGTTAGCCGCAGAGAATCTGATCTCGTGCCTCTAAGTTATCAACGCAGACAAACGCTGAAAAATACTGAGCGTTACATTGTCGCAGAGCTTAAGGAGCATGAAGAGAAAGTGCTCTCCAGCCAAGGTAGAGCACTGGCACTTGAGAAGCAGTTATGGGAACAACTCTTTGATCTTATTCTGCCACAGCTTCATGAGCTGCAACTGTTTGCCCAAGGCGCTGCTGAGCTGGATGTTATCGCTAACTTTGCAGAGCGAGCTGAGACCCTTAATTATCAACGGCCTGTACTAAGCGAAAGCTCAGGTATACAGATTGAATCTGGTCGCCATCCTGTTATCGAACAGGTGAGCCAAACCCCTTTTATTGCCAATCCAGTAACCCTAAATCCTACACGTAAGATGCTCATTGTCACAGGACCAAATATGGGGGGTAAATCGACCTATATGAGGCAAGTAGCCTTAATCACTTTGATGGCACATATCGGTTGTTACGTACCGGCACAAAGTGCCGTTATTGGCCCAGTTGATCGCATATTTACACGTATAGGCGCTGCTGACGATCTTGCATCTGGTCGCTCTACGTTTATGGTCGAAATGACTGAAACTGCGAATATTCTGCACAATGCAACACCGAACAGCTTAGTGTTAATGGATGAGATTGGCCGAGGTACATCGACCTATGATGGACTGTCACTCGCTTGGTCTGCCGCTGAGTACCTAGCCCAAAAAATTGAAGCGATGACACTATTCGCAACCCACTATTTTGAGCTAACTCAACTACCCGATCTCATCTCAAATGTAGCCAATGTACACCTTGATGCGATTGAGCACGGCGATAGCATCATCTTTATGCATGCAGTCCAAGATGGCGCTGCAAGTAAGAGTTACGGGCTACAAGTAGCTGCGCTTGCAGGCGTTCCTAATTCGGTCATTCTGGCGGCAAAACATAAGTTGCACCACTTAGAAAGTCGTGATGCTCAACATGGTGAAATTGCACAATCAGGTGGGATGCAACAAAGCATGGTATTCCCAGAAGCACCTAGCTCTCCCCTTCAGGAGGCAATGGATTCAATCAGACCCGATGAGCTCAGCCCCAAACAAGCACTCGATATGCTATATGAACTTAAGAGGTTAAGTCTCTAAATTTTATAACAGGCATTAAAAAGCGCACGTTAAGTGCGCTTTTTATTGGTGATTAATCAGGAGTAAGAATCTAAGTCATCTAATACGTTAAACCACCAAGATGAACTCTACATATATTAAGGCTATGCCTTAACACTCCTCTAATCATTATGACCTACCTCTAAGGAAAGAAACTCTCAAATGCGTGAGGTAGACTACAAGCTATTAGATTTTAAAAATAGCCTCTACAGATAAGCCTTGAGCACTAAGAAGATCTTTGAGTCTTTTCAAAGCTTCCACTTGTATCTGGCGTACTCGCTCTCTGGTCAATCCAATCTCTTTTCCTACATTTTCAAGTGTTGAAGGTTCGTATCCCAACAATCCGAAGCGGCGCGCTAACACCTCTCTTTGCTTGGTGTTGAGTTCATCTAACCACTTCACCACCGACTTAGACATATCCTCATCCTGAACTTTATAATCAGGACCAACATTGTCATCATCAGCCAATACATCCAGTAATGCTTTATCGTTATCGCCACCTAGCGGCGTATCGACAGAGGTGATCCTCTCATTGAGCTTTAGCATACGGCTTACATCTGAACAGGGAAGGTCTAACTTCGCCGCTATCTCTTCGGCCGTCGGCTCATGATCTAGTTTATGAGCTAACTCTCTTGCTGTACGTAAATAAACGTTCAGCTCTTTAACTACATGTATAGGAAGGCGAATCGTTCTTGTTTGATTCATGATGGCGCGTTCTATGGTCTGACGGATCCACCAAGTTGCATAGGTAGAAAATCTGAAACCTCTTTCAGGGTCAAATTTTTCAACAGCCCTAATAAGACCTAAGTTTCCCTCTTCAATCAAATCAAGCAGTGCAAGACCTCGATTGTTATAACGACGGGCAATTTTAACGACAAGTCTTAAATTACTTTCGATCATGCGGTTACGTGATTTATCACAGCCTTTTAGAGCCTTACGTGAAAAAAACACTTCTTCTTCCGCACTAAGTAGGGGGGAAAAACCAATTTCACTGAGATACAGTTGAGTTGCATCTAGATTTTTTTGTAAGTCACCCTGAACCTGACTTTCAAGTTCAGCACTGTCTGCTTTTGCTCCTTTATTTTCAATATCAATATCTGACTCATTCTTAGCCAAGTCTACTAAAGGTTCCGCGATTGCGGTGTTTGATTTACGACCCATAAGATGATCTCCCAAAATTTGCTCAATTAGTTTACTGCACGTTGTAATCCTCCAAATGCCAAGACGGCCCTAAACCATTATTGTTTAGGTAAGTACTTCAGTGGGTTAACAGATTTACCATGTTGACGGATCTCAAAATGTAACATGACCCTATCTGTACCTGTATTTCCCATTTTTGCTAATGTTTGCCCAATAGTAACAAACTGTTTTTCTTTCACTAATATGCTGTCTGCATGGGCATAAGCACTAAGATAATCATCACTGTGTTTGACTATCACTAAGTTACCATACCCTCGAAGTGCGCTACCCGCATATACAACTCGCCCATCGGCGGCGGCTTTAATTAACTCACCTCGGTTTCCAGCAATTTTAATTCCTTTACTCCCCTGCTCTTTGGCAGAGAAAGTACCAATCAATTTTCCTTTTACCGGCCATTGCCATCGAGTCACTGTTGTAGGTAACTCAGACTTAGGTCTGTGGATAACATTGTTAACACGTTGTTGACTGGTTGTTACAGAATACCCATCCTTCTGTTGATTATCAAGCGGTTTTTTTGACGGTGTTACTTGAGTGTTTTTAGCTGCCAAAGCAGGCTTAACCTCTTGTTTAACTATGGGTTTATGATTTACTACTACAACTTTATGACTATTTTTTGACGTTACACTAGCCTTAGCCCTATTTGTAACATTTGATGTCAAATCGAGGTTTAGCTTCTGTCCGGGGAAGATAGTGTAGGGCTTCTTCAGCTTGTTTTTATTAGCTAAATCAATAAAATCGTTATCAGATGCCCAAGCAATTGAGTAAAGCGTGTCACCTTGTTTTACGTGATAAAAATCTGATTTTAATGCACCTTTATTATAAGCAGTCTTAACTGGCGTTGTTACACTAGCGACTGGAGCAGGGCGTTCGGACTGAAAACTACATCCTATTGTTAATAAACAAACAATGCCTAAAACCGGATAAAACCAGTTCATCTTCATTTTAACAGCCAAAGAAATCACCTAACGCCATAGAAACCCACTTATTAAGACAGCTCTTAATGTTAAAAAAGCAAACATTCAACAATGATCAATATGACTATGCAAGATCACCGTTGACTAAAGGGACAAAACGCACGATTTCTACAACCTCTGAACTGAACTGTTCACCGTGACGTACCACCTTCAAAAGTTGTTGAGAACTTTCTCCTACAGGAATAATCAGTACGCCATTGTCAGCAAGTTGAGTTAGCAAAGCTTCGGGGACTTTACTTGCTGCAGCTGTCACGATAATCGCATCGAAAGGCCCTTTATTGGACCAACCTTGCCAACCATCACCATATTTAAAAGAAACATTATGCAGATCTAAGCGTTTCAATCTTTGTCTGGCTTGGATCTGCAGTCCTTTAATCCGTTCAACCGTGCATAATTCGGCCGTGAGCTGAGCCAAAATAGCCGACTGATACCCTGAACCCGTCCCGATTTCGAGCACCTTTGTCGGTTTATGTGCTAACAACAACTCCGTCATTCTAGCAACGATATAGGGTTGAGAGATCGTTTGCCCCATTCCAATTGGAAGAGCTGTATTCTCATAGGCCTTATGTCCCAATGCAGCATCGAGAAATAACTCCCTTGGCGTATTTGCTACCGCCTGTAAAACACCTTCATGACTGATCCCTGATTCTCGCAAACTTTTTGCTAAGTTCAGTGCTGCAGTTGTTGCTACCCGGCTCATAACTTATTTATCCACTCTTGCATTGATGAAATTTGATTAAAGGCGGTCAGATCCACTTTAAGTGGTGTCACTGATACATAGCCATGTGTAACAGCGTGAAAATCGGTCCCTTCGCTAGCATCTTGCTCTTCACCAGGAGGACCTAACCAGAATATATCCTTACCTGCAGGATCTTGAGTTTTAATCATGCCAGCCGCTTTATGCCTGGCACCTAATCGAGTCACTTTAATCCCTTTAATCTGCTCAATGGGAAGATCGGGCACATTAACATTGAGGATTTGATCTTTGGCGATCGGACTCTTTAGTAAACCCTCTATTATTTTGCAGGTAAAATAAGCGGCGCTATCATAGTGTTCAAGCTTAGATCCCACTAAAGACACAGCGATGGCTGGCAAACCAAGAAAACGCCCTTCCATTGCTGCAGCAACAGTACCTGAATATAAGGTGTCATCGCCTAAGTTAGCGCCTGCATTGATCCCAGATACCACCATATGTGGTTCATCTGTATATAGTTCACGAATCGCCAAATGTACGCAATCTGTTGGCGTACCACTGACAGAGACGTAGCCATTACTCAAGGTATTAATTCGCAAAGGGTTAGTCAAGGTTAAAGAGTTACTTGCACCAGAGCAGTTGCGATCAGGGCCCACGGTCATCACTTCATAGGAAGTTGCTAACGCGTTGGTTAACGCCACAATCCCTGGCGCCGTCACCCCGTCATCATTACTAACAAGGATCTTAATTCTTTGCTTTTCAATGTCTGCGCAATTTTCGCTAACACTATCTTGTTCAGATTTAGCTTCTATTGCTAATTCAGGTTTAACTTCTGGCTCTGGTGTCGCTTTAACCTCAGATTCAGGTTCTGCCGACTCTAATCTCGCTTGTTGACGAGCACGAAACTCACGCTCATTGACATCTTCATAATCAAAAAGCTCTCTGAGTATCGATGTGGCATAGCATCCAGAAGGCAGTGCAAACTTAATCACCAGCACATCGTCACTTTCTTTTTCATAGCTTAAGTGCTGCGGCTCGGACAATAGTGTTCGTCTGTCTTGAGTTAATCCAGCATGTTCAAGGCCATCACGCTCAGCATCAAATTCAGCCAACACCTTAGCTTCAAACTCTCCAGCTTCACCTTGTGACAGCGCAGCGCCTCTGCCCCACATCGGAGCTGAAAGTTGAATATCTTTTTCATCAAGTCGCTTTATTGTCGCTTCATCCCACTGTTCAGCGGTAAAATAGCTATTACTACCAGCAAGCATGACACAATCACCAGCCAGTTTATCAAGGCCATGCTCTGCTAATCTCGTCGAGACAGCAACATTAAACAGATAAGAGCGCACAGCAGAAAGATACATGCTGCGTTTTTTGCGATCTTTCACCACTCGGCCAGTAAACATCTGTCGACCGAAGACTAAATTCTTGCCATCATGACCAAAACGTTGCTCACCAAAATAATTAGGCACGCCTGTTTGTTTAATCAATGCTAAACGCTCAATTGCCTCATCCATATGAGTCACATTACGTAGCGTTAAGGTAAAACGATTGCCAGCCAAAGCACCAATACGCAGTTTCTTATTATGACGATTACTGGATAAAATGGTTATCTGATCACTGTTCAAACTTGCCCAATCAGGTGTCTCTTTGCCCGGGATACGCACACCAAACCATTGCTCTGTGATTGCATTTTTATCTTTCTGTCCGGCATAGGTCACCTCTTTTGGATGAACCTTGGCAAAACCCGATAAAATTGTCGCCACATCGTTAGTGTTAAGTCCCTCTTTACGGATATGAAGAAGGTGATGCTCCCCTTCTCCTGTTGCTGCAAAAGGCAACATCTCCTGAACTCGGAAGTCGCTATTATAGGTGCGAAGATCCGCTTTAGAATTGGGTTTACCGTGCAAAAAATGAAGTTCAATCATGGTGACTTTGTTCTCTCAATCGGCTAAACCGAGTTGATACTAAAAATGTGTTTCCTCGCATCGAAGTAATCAATGTGAGTGATAATTTATGCTGACTTTGTCAGTAAGATCACCGCTTCGACAGCAATCCCTTCTTTACGTCCCGTAAAACCGAGTTTTTCAGTGGTCGTGGCTTTAACGTTAATGTTATCTAGGTCCGTCTCAAAATCACGGCTTAAGACTGCTCTTATCGCTTCAATGTGCGGTGCCATCTTTGGTACTTGAGCAATAATGGTCACGTCCAGATTACAGATAACAAAGCCTTTTTCTTTAGCTAGTTGATAGCAATGACGAAGTAAGTGTCGACTATCTGCGCCCTTGAAATCATCGTCAGTGTCGGGAAAATGCTTACCTATATCACCCAATGCAACTGCACCTAAAACCGCATCAGAGATGGCGTGTAGCACGACATCCCCATCGGAATGGGCAATCAATCCCGTTTCATGTGGGACATGAACACCACCTAGCAGTAACGGGGAATCGCTACCAAATTTATGTACATCAAATCCATGACCAATACGTATATTCATATTAAATCCACTTACTGACCCTAGGTTTACACTGTCAGTTGAAATAGGTTAAAACGACACTTCAGCGAAGAAGTATAAAATTAATGGGCTAAAAACAGTTTCGCTAGCCGAAGATCATCTGGGTGAGTGATCTTAATGTTTTGTACATTGCCCGACACCAGCCCTGGTGAAATCCCAGCCCATTCCATCGCAGAGGCTTCATCTGTAACCGTGGCATTTTCTATCAGAGCCGCGCTTAAATTATCTCTTAGCTCAACGCCTAAAAATAGCTGTGGTGTTAAGGCATGCCATAACTGATCGCGACACACCGTTTTTTCTATCGTGCCATCACACTTACCACGTTTCATGGTATCCCTAACAGGAGACGCTAAAATAGCGCCTTGAGGGAATTGCTCTCGAGATGCGAGAAGTTTATCAATATCACTATGTGTTAAACAGGGACGCGCGGCATCATGCACTAAAGCCCAAGCCTCATCATCTATGTTCTTAAGGCACGCTAATACTGAGTCAGCTCGCTCGCCACCACCGATCACTGTTTGCAGCTTTGGGTGCGATGCCTCAGGCAAAGAGTGAAATCGTGTATCTTGTGGATGAAGCGCCACGATCACTTTATCAATCTTGGGGTGCGTTAGGAGTATGGATAAGGTTAACCCTAAGATTGGCGTCTCATTGATCTCTAGATATTGCTTAGGGATCTCGACCCCCATACGACTGCCAATACCCGCAGCAGGAACAACAGCAACAATCTTATCTTGACGGTGATTCATATTTCAAAGCTCACAATATATAACGAAGCGTTAATGACTTAATATCTGACTGGTACGTTTATCACCGACGACACGGAAAAAAGTTTCTCCTTTCTTTACCATACCCAGCTCATTTCGAGCACGTTCCTCTAACGCTTCAGTTCCACTGCGAAGATCAATAATCTCCTCTCTCAACACTTGATTCCTATCATTTAACTTGTCATTACTCGCTTGTTGAATAGAAGTGTGATCTCGTAGCTTCAACGATTTTGGCAGGCTACTTACGCCAAACCAGAGCTGGTATTGCAGCAAGCCTAACAGTGACACAAGTACGAATAGAAGAGGTCTCATTGTAATTAAAAATCCGCCAGTGGATGTACAACAATATTTTAGTGATAGTAACAAAAAAGGCCACCTTAATGGTGACCTTTTAAAGCTTAGCTGTCATTTAATCAGTTTTATCGGTTATCTAACGAAACTGATAACTCGATAATCAAAACAGATTATGCTTTGCCTTTAATTTCGCTACGACCACGATATGGTGCTTTTTCACCTAACTGCTCTTCAATACGAAGCAGTTGGTTGTACTTAGCAACACGGTCAGAACGACAAAGTGAACCTGTCTTAATTTGACCCGCTGAAGTAGCGACCGCTAGATCAGCAATCGTTGAATCTTCAGTTTCACCACTACGATGAGAGATAACAACGGTGTAACCCGCTTCTTTAGCCATACGAATAGCAGCAAGAGTCTCAGTCAAAGAACCAATTTGATTAAACTTAATCAAAATTGAGTTAGCGATGTTGTTGTCGATACCACGCTTTAAGATCTTTGTGTTAGTCACGAATAAATCGTCACCCACTAATTGAATCTTGTCACCCATGATTTGTGTCTGGTATGCCCAACCATCCCAATCTGATTCATCAAGACCGTCTTCGATTGACGCAATCGGGTATTGCTCAGTTAGCGACTTAAGGAAATCAGAGAAACCATTTGCAGAGAAGATTTTACCTTCACCAGCAAGGTTATATTGACCATCTTTGTAGAACTCAGATGCAGCACAGTCAAGCGCTAAAGTGACATCTTCACCAAGCTTATAACCTGCTTTTTCAACTGCAACTTGGATCATTGCAAGTGCATCAGCATTAGAAGCCAAGTTTGGAGCGAAACCACCTTCATCACCGACTGATGTGCTCAAACCTTTCTCTTGAAGTACTTTCTTCAAGCTATGGAAGATTTCAGCGCCAACTTGTAATGCTTCACGGAACGTCTTTGCACCAACTGGCTGGACCATAAACTCTTGGATGTCCACGTTGTTATCAGCGTGCTCACCACCGTTTAAGATGTTCATCATAGGAACAGGCATAGAATACTGGCCTGGAGTTCCGTTTAGATCGGCAATATGTGCATACAAAGGAATACCTTTAAATGCAGCAGCAGCTTTAGCAGCTGAAAGAGATACAGCTAGGATTGCGTTAGCACCCAACTTATCTTTATTTTCAGTACCATCAAGGTCGATCATGATTTGATCAAGTTCGCTTTGATTTGTTGCATCTTTGCCCATTAGCGCATCACGAATTGGACCGTTGATGTTCGCAATCGCTTTTAATACACCTTTACCCATGTAGCGAGCTTTATCGCCATCACGTAGTTCTAGTGCTTCACGGCTACCAGTAGATGCACCTGATGGCGCAGCGGCCATACCGTTGAACCCACCTTGTAGGTGAACTTCTGCTTCTACTGTTGGGTTACCACGTGAATCCATGATCTCGCGACCAATGACGTTAATAATTTTAGCCATAATTCCCTCGGTTTAAGTTTATAAAGTGAAAAAGTAAAACTGAAATCTGTTCACCAAAATTGACATAACCAAAACAGATCCTAACCCCACCTTCAGGATAAAAAAGGTCGGCACTTCACTATGAAAAAACACAGTAAGTAAAAAAGAGCTTAGGACAAGTACTCCATAGACAAAAAAGCCGCTTCCTAAGAGAGGAAACGGCTGAGTATTTGGTGTTAGCCTAAATCGCGTTTTTGATACGCAGCGGCTGCAGCAACAAACCCGACAAATAATGGCTGGCCATCACGGGGAGTTGATGTAAATTCTGGGTGGAATTGACCTGCAACAAACCAAGGATGGTTTGGCAGCTCTATCATCTCGACAAGCTGGCGATCTGAAGACAGACCACTGAACACTAAGCCAGCTTTTTCAAGACGATCTTTATAATTGTTGTTAACTTCATAACGGTGACGATGACGCTCAACACAAGTGGTCGACTTATAAGCTTCAGCCGCTTTAGTCCCCTCTTCTAAGTGGCACAATTGTGCACCTAGACGCATTGTGCCACCAAGATCAGATGCTTCATGACGCTCTTCGACATTACCATCTTCATTGATCCACTCGGTGATTAGACCGACAACTGGATACGGAGTCTGTTTATTAAACTCAGTAGAGTGTGCACCTTCAAGGCCTGCAACATGACGAGCAAACTCAATCAATGCCACTTGCATACCTAAACAGATACCAAAGTAAGGAAGATTATTTTCACGAGCATATTTAGCCGCCAAAATCTTGCCTTCGACGCCACGCTCACCAAAACCACCAGGTACTAAAATACCATCAAGGCCTTGAAGCACTTCATCACCTTTAGCTTCAACAGTCTGCGAATCGATATACTTGATATTGACCGACACACGATTAAATAGACCTGCGTGCTTAAGTGCTTCATTGACAGACTTATAAGCATCTGGCAATTCAATGTATTTACCCACCATACCGATAGTGACTTCACCAGTAGGGTTAGCTTCTTGATAGATAACCTGCTCCCACTCATGAAGATCAGCTTCTGGACATTCGATACCAAAACGCTTAACGACAAGTTCATCAAGACCTTGCGCTTTAAGCAGAGCAGGAATTTTATAGATGCTATCCACGTCTTTAAGTGAAATAACAGCACGCTCTTCCACATTACAGAAGAGAGAGATTTTAGCTTTTTCGTTGGCAGGTACAGGACGATCACCACGACAAACAAGTACATCTGGTGCAATACCGATGGAGCGAAGCTCTTTCACTGAATGTTGTGTTGGTTTCGTTTTCACTTCACCTGCAGCGCCAAGGAATGGCACTAGAGTCAGATGCATAAACAGAGTGCGCTCGCGCCCCAATTCAACACCTAACTGACGAATAGATTCCAAGAATGGAAGAGACTCGATATCACCGACAGTTCCGCCAATCTCAACGATAGCGACATCATGACCTTCACCACCTGCAAGCACTTTTTCTTTAATTGCATTAGTGATATGCGGGATCACCTGAATGGTGGCACCTAAGTAGTCACCACGACGCTCTTTACGAAGTACTTCAGAGTAGATTCGACCTGTTGTAAAGTTATTACGACGGTTCATCTTGGTACGAATGAAACGCTCGTAGTGACCTAAGTCAAGATCTGTTTCAGCACCGTCTTCAGTCACAAACACTTCACCGTGCTGTGTCGGACTCATTGTACCCGGATCCAAGTTGATATAAGGATCCAGCTTCATAATGGTTACATTTAGGCCACGGGCCTCTAAAATTGCTGCCAAAGAAGCTGCTGCAATGCCTTTACCTAGTGATGAAACCACGCCACCAGTTACGAAGATATACCTTGTAGTCATTATGAACCTGAGAAAATGAGTTGGAAATACGTGCTTGTAATGAAGCACTAGGACGGGGCGCTATTATACCAAAGCCCTAGCGATTCGACAAACAAGATTATTAGAATTTTTATATTCGTCGCTTATTCTTGTAATTTTACTTCATCCCAATATTGATCGAGCTCATCTAAAGTGTGGGCTTCCATCGGCTTCCCCGCTTGATTTACCAGCGATTCAACCCCACGAAAACGTCTCTCAAATTTCCTATTTGCCTGACGCAGTGCCTGCTCGGGTTCTACCCCTAGATGCCGAGCAAGATTCACGACAGCAAAGAGCAGATCGCCCATCTCATCTTGTACCCTATCCTGGCTGATTTCCTCTTGCTTAACCTCATGTATTACTTCATCTATCTCTTCATGTATCTTATCCACTACTGGCCCAAGTTCAGCCCAATCAAAGCCAACTCTCGCAACGCGCTTTTGAATTTTTACAGCGCGAGAGAGTGCCGGTAAACCCACGGGAATATTATCCAATACCGAATGCAAATCTTTAGCACTGCGCTCTTTGGCTTTAATCTGCTCCCAGTTATCTTTGACCTGTTCAGCACTCACGCCTTCCAAAGACCCGAAGACATGGGGATGGCGAGAGGTAAGTTTATTACAGATTTTGTCTACTACATCGCCAAAATCAAACAATTCGGCTTCTCGACCCAGTTGGCAATAAAACACCACCTGGAACAGCAGATCGCCTAATTCATCAGGCAGTTCATCCATGGCCATTCTCTCAATGGTATCTGCCACTTCATACGCTTCTTCCAAGGTAAACGGCACAATAGTCTCAAAACTCTGAGCTTTGTCCCAAGGACAACCCGTTTTAGGATCCCTTAACTTAACCATAATATCGAGTAGAGGTTGAATATCGTTATTGTGCATAACTACACCTTAAAATGTGTTTTATAAAATAAAAATGACGACCTAAGCCGTCATTTTCTCTTTATTTAAAAAGTCATAACAAGGTGTAATTAAAGCCTTCTGGCTTCACTCACCCCTTCAATCTGCGTCAGTTTAGACATCACACGTGAAAGTCCGTCTAAATTATACAGCTCAAGTTCAAGTTCAATCGCCGCCGTCTGAGTTTTGATATCCGATGTTGAACTCATTGCCATCACATGGGACTTTTCTGCCGCTAATACAGAGGTTAAATCTCGGAGTAATCCCGAACGGTCACTGGCAATAATACGTAAGCGAATTTTATAACCGCCAGAATAATGTTCACCCCACACCACATCCACGGTTCGTTCAGGGTGGACTCGCATCAGCTCTTTCACCTGCTCACAATCAGCTCGATGTACCGAAATGCCTCGGCCTTTAGTGATAAAACCAAAAATTTCATCCCCTGGTACAGGTTGACAACAGCGAGCAATATGGCTCATGAGGTTACCGACGCCATTAACCTCGACTTGACCTTTACCCACTTTCTTAGACTTAATGCCGCTCTTTTTAACCAGATCTTCAACCGCAGCTTCATCATCAACTTGATTGATGCGCATGTGGCTCTGCACATGATTAACCACTTGATTAAGACGTACATCGCCACCGCCAATACTGGCCAATAGATCATCCATACTGACTAAGTTAAAACGCTCAACGGCACTTTGAGCATCTTTAAGCTTAAGGCCAGATCTGGCAAGCTCAGCTTCTAACATCTCTTTACCAGCAACGATATTCTTATCTCTATCTTGCTGTTTGAACCAGTGTTGTATTTTAGAACGCGCACGTGAAGTGCGGATATAGCCTAAGTTAGGGTTTAACCAATCACGCTTAGGATTCGGGTGTTTAGAGGTGATAATTTCAACCCGCTGCCCTGTCTCAACCTGATAAGTAAAGGGCACTATGCGTCCATCGACTTTAGCACCAATACACTTATGTCCCACGTGGGAGTGAATATAATAAGCAAAGTCGAGCACACTCGAACCAGACGGAAGGTCGACCACTTCACCACTTGGGGTAAAGACATATACTCTGTCTTCAAAGACCTGACTGCGAACCTCTTCGACCAAGTTACCGCTTTCGGCCACATCTTCTTGCCACTGCAGAATTTTACGTAGCCAGTTTATCTTCTCTTCATATCCACTTTGCTTAGCGCCGCTCGCGCCCTCTTTATATTTCCAGTGCGCGGCAACCCCGAGCTCTGCATCTTCATGCATCTGCTCAGTACGGATCTGAATCTCAACCGTTTTCCCCTCTGGCCCCACGACAATCGTATGGATAGATTGATAGCCATTAGGTTTAGGGTTGGCAACATAATCATCAAATTCACGGGGGATATGGTGCCAAAGTGTATGAACAACACCAAGCGCACCATAGCAATCTTGCAGTCTATCGGTCACGATTCTGACAGCGCGGACATCGAACAACTCATCAAACTTGAGATCTTTGCCTTTCATCTTCTTCCAGATGCTGTAGATATGCTTAGGGCGACCATAGACTTTTGCCCTGATCTGATCTTTATCTAGCCGAGTCTGAAGTTGCTCAACAAACTCATCGATAAAGGTTTCACGATCGAGCCTTTTACCATCGAGCTGTTTCGCGATCTCTTTATAGGTTTGCGGGTGCAGGTAACGAAAAGAGATATCTTCCAGTTCCCACTTCAGTTGACCAATACCCAGTCTGTTAGCCAGCGGCGCATAAATATCGGCGATTTCACGCGCTAATAATACTCGCGTTTCCTCATCGGCATTTTTAACCTCTCTAAGCAGACAGATACGCTCAGCCAATTTAATCACCACAGCACGAACATCTTCCACCATGGCCAATAGCATACGGCGGATATTATCGATTTTGACGTCACTGGTACGAGACTGGTTGTCGACTTTGAGTGCGCCAATGGCATTCATGGTCTCGACGCTCATCACTAATTTAGCCAGTTCGCTATCAAAACTCTCCTCTAACGCCTCTTTAGATAAAATCCCAGCTTCGAAAACGACAAATAACACTGACGCCTGTAAGGTTTCGATATCCATATTCAACGGCGCTAAGATCTCAATCATCTCTCTGGCACGTTGGAGTGTTAGCGTTTTGTGCTCTTGGCTTCCAACAAGCATGGTCTCGATACGGCTAATCAGTTCGAGTAGTGTTTGAGCTTCATCCGTGTCACTAATGTAGCGGTTTACCCACTCTTCTAGTTGAAAATTAGGATCGCTAAAATGTGCTTCTCGAACTGATACCATCTCAATTTCGTCCTTAACTTTGAAACAAAATAATCATATAGATACCTATCTTCAACATTATGATCTTATTGTCAATTAACATAAGCTGAATATTATTTGTTTAGTTATTTTTTCATCGAATTAAGTGACTTATGTAAAATTCAAGTTAATTCGAACAGTGCCATAGCTTCAATATGATGTGTTTGGGGAAACATATCGATTAAACCTAACTTTTTCAATTTGTAGCCATGCTTAAGTAAAGGCTCACTGTCTCGAGCTAAACTGGATGGATCGCAAGAGACATATACAATCGATTTAGGCTTCATTTTCTTTAAAAACTGCAGACTCTCAAACGCGCCAGCTCTGGCAGGATCAAGCAGTAATTTATCCACTTTACCTAACCAAGGCTCTTTTGAAAGATCAGCACTTAAATCCGTGTGGAAAAAAGTTACGTCTGACAAGCCGCTTTGTTTGGCGTTAATTCTGGCCTGAGACACCATTTCTGGTACCCCTTCGACCCCAACCACTTTGGCACCCGATTTTGCTAACGGTAAACTGAAATTGCCCACTCCACAAAAAAGATCAAGTACTCGTTCATCGGCTTTCACTTCCAACCATTGAACAGCCTGAGACACCATTGCGGCATTAATTTCACCATTAACCTGCACAAAATTGCCTGGGGTGAAACTCAGTTTAATCTCGCCATCTAACGTGTAGAAAGGCAACTCTGTAGGCCCTTCAAGCACGGCAAGTTCACCCTCATTACCTTGAACAAGTAAATTAACCCCTTGCTCCTTGGCAAACAGGGTCAATAGGGTATTGTCTTTGTCCGATAAAGCTTTAGTCATTCTAACAACGATAAATTGACCGTTTTCAACATCGATAAGCTCAACGTGCCCTAATGCTCTTCTCCCTGACAGTTGATTTAAGATTTTAGTTAAAGGCGAAATTAACTGTGACAAAGACGTCGATAAAACTGGGCAGTCACCAATGCTGATGACCTCTTTACTCGATTGAGCCCTAAAACCTAACGTGATTCTTTTGCTCTCTTGATTGTAATAAGTCGCTAAACGCGCACGACGACGATAAGCCCATTGCTCACCGATTATCGCCGGTGCTAAAGTCTCTGCTTGGGTATGGCTTAATTTATCCATCAAACCGACCAGTGCCGATTCTTTGTGACTACGCTGCTTGTCTAAAGCAAGATGCTGAAGATCGCAGCCACCGCACTCATGGTAATGTGCACATTTGGGCTCGATACGATCCGCTGAACGGCTCTCAATTTTGAGTAATTTAGCCTTCGAATGACGCTTCTTCTGTTCAGTCAACTGAACCATCACTTGCTCACCGGGTAGCGTCCCGGGGATAAAGACAATCTTCCCTTGATGCTGAGCAATCCCAGCCCCCAGATGATCTAAGCGGGTCACCTCGAGTTGAACTTTTGCAGAGAGTTGCTTTGAACTGTTTGGTTTTGCTTTAAAAAACTGTGCCATTTAGGCCTCTAAATCAATAATAATACTGGCCAAGACTGCATAACTTCTGGCAGTCTAGTGTTACGTGTGTAAGAACTGGACAAATCAGCGAGCCTAATGAATAAAGCCGATAGCATGACCAAATATAGCCTTAGATCATGGGTGCTCGTATTGGCATTAGCTCCGACCATTCTCATCGGGATCTTATTAGGCAGTTATTTTACCATAAATCGTTTCTATGAACTCGAAGAAACACTCATCGAGCAGGGCGGCAATATTATTGAGCCTCTTGCCATCGCTGCCGAAATAGGCCTGAAGAAGCAAGATTTTGAAACAACCAAGAAACTGATCACTGCAGCACAGCTCAACAAATCCTCTTTAGTTCAATTTATCGCCATTTTCGACACGGACAATCGAGTTATTGTCACCTCTCATCATTATAAAGATCATGAGTTAATGCGCTACGATAAACCATTAAGTAGCCTAATGAGAACAGAGCTAGAGCAAGTTGGTGATAGTTTAATTCTACGCAGCCCCATTTTTTCTTCAGAGCACGAACTCAAACTCAGTACCTTTGATGAAAGGGATCCTCAGCATCTTGCCGCAACCAAGCTTGGTTATATTGCCATATTGGTTAATAAAGAAAATTCATTACTTGAACAGCACAGAGCTGCTGTTGCCGCCTTTATCATCGTCCTAATTGGCGTTCAGTTAAACTTACTCTTTACCTTTCGACTGGTTAAAAATGTCACTCAACCCATCACTGAAATGGTGAAGGTAGTTGCAAAGATAAGGGAAGGTAAACTTGACACTCGCGTTGATGGTAACTTAATTGGTGAACTTGATCTGCTGAAGCGTGGTATCAATGCGATGGCAAGTTCCTTGTCTGAGTACCATGATGAGATGCAACAAAATATCGACCAAGCCACCTCTGATCTTAGGGAAACCTTAGAACAAATTGAGATCCAAAACGTCGAGTTAGATTTAGCTAAAAAACGCGCACTTGAAGCCAGCCGGATCAAATCAGAATTTTTAGCCAACATGTCACATGAACTCAGAACTCCACTTAACGGCGTGATTGGGTTTGCTAAACAATTGCTTAAAACCCCTTTGCACTCAAGCCAACAAGATTACATCAGCACCATCGAAAAAAGTGCCAGTAACTTATTAGAGATCATTAACGACATCTTAGATTTCTCTAAGTTAGAAGCCGGAAAACTGGTATTAGAAAATCAACCCTTTGCTTTACGAGATACCATAGGTGACACCGTCACTTTGTTGTCCAATAGCGCACGAGAAAAAGACATCGAGTTGGTTGTCGACATAGACCAAGCGATCCCAGAAGGTCTTTGTGGCGATTCAATGCGGATCAGTCAAATTCTCACCAACTTGATAGGTAATGCTATCAAGTTCACCGATAAAGGCAGTGTCCAGCTTTGCCTTAAACTCGCTGAAAGTTCAAAAGAGAGAGTGCTACTTCGCTGTGAGATAACCGACACTGGTATAGGTATCGATCCCAAACAGCAAGAGATACTATTTCAAGCCTTTGGACAAGCGGACTCCTCAATCTCTCGTCGCTTTGGTGGGACTGGACTCGGCTTAATTATCACTAAGCGCTTAGTGAATCGAATGGGTGGTCAGATAGGCTGCCAATCAGAAGCCAATGTTGGTTCTACTTTTAGCTTCACTCTGCCACTTGAAACCAGCCAATATCCGGTAGGTCAGTTTTTACCAACAGAAAAACTCCTGAATAAAACCGTGTTATTGGTGGAGCCAAGAGAGTTGTCTAATAATGCCTTAGCAAAACAGTTCGACTATTGGGGCATGCGAGTCACCAACCTGCATTCATCGACCCAGCTCGACAGACATATCAAGCAAAACTCTACCATTTACGATTTTGGCGTAGTGAGCTGCAAAGGATTAAACCCAGATAAAGACTTTTCAGAACAGTTGCAGGCCATTAAAGCTTCATGCCATTACTTAATCTTTCTCTCTGGCACTAATGAACAAAACTTACATATTGTGTTTGGTTCCGTTGATAAAATCTTCCCCAGCCCCGTTGGCACAAATACATTGGCTCAGATACTGCTCGATCCCAAACCCGATATTAGCAGCGCATACAGGCAAGAAGAGTTTAATCAAGCAGAGCCCGTCGCCAGAGAAGTATTGAGTGTGCTCGCTGTTGATGATAATCCGGCAAACCTTAAGCTAATTGATACACTATTAAAGGAACTCGTTACTCAAGTTACCGTGATAAACAATGGAAAAGGCGCGGTTGATGTCGCTCAGGAACGCAGTTTTGATCTCATTTTTATGGATATTCAAATGCCAGGCACTGACGGCATTAGTGCCACTAAACTCATCCGCCAGCAATCCTTAAACCGCAACACTCCCATTATTGCCGTCACCGCTCATGCCATTGCCGAAGAGAGAGAGCTTATCCAACAAAGCGGGATGGACGGTTACCTGCCTAAACCTATCGATGAAGCCGCACTAAGAAGTGTGATCGTTCGCTGGAAGACTAGGCCTAAATTTACCCATTTCGATCCCTTTACGCTTAATTGGGAGTTGTGTTTAGCCCAAGCGAATCAAAAGCAAGACTTAGCCTTGGATATGCTTAAAATGTTAGTCGCATCAATTCCTGAGACCACGGAATTAATAAAAAAAGCGCTAGAGGAGTTCGATCAAGACTCAATGCTGTCATCGGTACATAAACTCCACGGAGCGTGTTGTTATTGTGGCGTGCCAACAGCACAGAAGCTTTGCCAAGAGATTGAATCCTGCTTAAAAGCCGGTTCTGCTGTTGCCGATGTTGAGCCTGAAATACTTGAGTTACTTGACGAGCTAAGTAAGGTAGAATCAGCCGCAACTCAAGTGATATCCCAGTTATCAACGGACGTAATAGATGACAACGAAACCAGGCTTCTTTAAACGAGTCAAAGCATTAGATTTTCCACAGAAGAAAGTCTTTGCTATTGCCTTGTGTCAACGCATGTTACCTAACTATCAACTTTTCTCAGAAGTCTGTGAATTTGGTGACCCGCAGGTATTAGACACTGTACTAAACCTGCTGTGGCAATCGAGCTATGATTCCAAGCTAAAGCTCAACATCGATATTTATCTAGAAAGATTGGAGCTTATCACTCCAGATCCCGCTAACTTCGATGTCTATGGTGTTTATCCAGCCATGGATGCAACTACCGCTTTGATCGCTCTTTTAAGTGCTATTCAAAGTAAAGTTGAAGAAGATATTGTCAACATTAGTAAGTTGTCATCAAGTACTGTCGCAAATTATATTGAAGCGATTTCAGACGTAGAACTTGATGAAGATGCCTTTGATGATTACATCTTTAATCATGAAGTCATGCTTGATGAAAAAGAGCTGCAAGAGAACTTGTTAGAGCTTATTGAAGATAATCCTAAGCTCAATGCTGAATTTATTAAGTCCTTACGCAAAGAGATTATCGATGCGGGTGTCTCAAATATTGGTATAGGAACACAGGAAGGCTAACTTTCCTGACTCATTATGCGTAAGTTAATTTATCAAGGTTATATTTTAACGAATGCAAAGGGATTAACTGATACTTGGACGCTTACCATTAGCGGTCAATGCCGAACAGGTTCTTTGTTTGAGCTCAGAAGACAAATAAACTTCTATTGTGAGCTTGGTGTTTTACCGCCAACCAAGCTCAACAAGCAAACAGGAACAAAGACAAATCCGGCAATCGAACGTATCCCCCCACGTCGTTATCTAATCAAATAAGTCATATCAATAAAGAGACAAGGCTAACTCTAGCCTTGTCTCTTCTATTTTTATACCAAAGTGCACGTTTATGACGAATACGTCATAGTCCACCTTAGCCCTAGTATGATATTTTAACGTATAGCAACTTTGGAACTGCATTTAATGTCACCCATTTTAACTCCCCTGTTTGCTGTACTCGCCATGATGTTATTAGGCTCGCTAGTACAGAAACTTAGACTGCTCCCCCCCGATACCGATATGGTGCTGAACCAATATGTGTATTATGTGGCCTTCCCTGCAATTATGCTTATCGCACTGGCACAAACACCAATCGATGAGATATTGCAATGGGGGTTTATTGCTGGGTACAGCCTGGCCATGCTCATCACCTACCTTCTGGTAATATTGGTATCGTATATCACCAATAAAGGTCGTGCAGACTTAGCCGCATTAAGGGCTCTTAACAGCACATTCGGTAACACCGCGTTTATCGGCATACCTTTGTTATCAATGTTGTTTCCAGGTGAGCAAACAGCCCTAACAGCGGCCGCTATTGCCAGTTTACTTTCGGTTATCGTGTTTGCTTTAGCTCTTGTAGTTATCGAATTATATCAAGAGAAAAGCAGTGGAAAGCAAGAATATAAACAATCCCCGCTGGTAATTGTTGCCCTCTCTTTAATCAAAAATCCCGTCGTGATTGGCAGCGCTATCGGCGTTCTTTTGTCTGCCTTAAAGTTTGAATTATTCGAACCTATCTCAATCATGTTAAGGCAAATAGGAATGACATCTAGCCCTTGTGCCCTCTTTGCTATTGGAATGGTGCTCGCTAAAGCGAGTGGCAGCCAAGAATCCTACAATGAAAAATCAAGTGTATTAAATCAAATTGCAGAGCTGAGTTGGATAAACGTTGCTAAATTGTTCATACAGCCTGCACTGGCCTATATTTTATTATCAGCCTTCGGGATTGAGGGCGATTACTTTGTCATGGGAGTGCTACTGGCTTCGCTTCCAACAGCCGCAAGCGTGTACCTTTTAGCTGAAAGGTATCAGATTAAGGTGATGATAAGTGCGCAGGCCATTATGCTTGGTACCGTACTCAGTATTGTGACCTTACCTCTGATAGATAATTTTTTACACTAGAGCATCGATAGATAATATATTGATATTCATCTTCTTTTACATATTTCAATGGGGATCCCTCATGCAATACTCGGTTAATTTTCACACAAAGCTTTACTGTATATAAAATCAGTATATACTGTTCATAAACACAGTACTTAAGTGGAGGTGTCTCATCATGCTTTGCCAACTCAGCATTAATAATTTTGCCATCGTTCGATTTCTCGAACTGGATTTTAAACCTGGAATGACCAGCATTACGGGTGAAACCGGTGCAGGTAAATCAATTGCAATTGATGCTTTAGGCTTATGTCTTGGTAACCGGGCTGACGCCAGTACCGTTAGACCTGGCGCATTAAAAGCTGAAGTGAGTGCAAGGTTTTCACTAGATGATGTTCCCTTAGCAAAACGCTGGCTTGAAGATAATGATCTTGAATTAGATCAAGAGTGCATCCTTAGACGAACCATCAACAGTGATGGGCGCTCAAGAGCCTATATTAATGGCAACCCAGTTCCGCTCACCCAGATTAAAGATTTCGGCCAGCTATTAATTGGAATACATGGCCAACATGCCCACCATGCTATGCTAAAAAGTGAGCACCAACTTACTTTACTTGATAGCTATGCTAACCACAGGTTACTCCTTGAAACAGTCTCCTCTAGCTACCTGCGCTGTAAGTTAATAGAGAAGGAACTGAAGGTCCTTCAGCAAACTCAACATGAACGCATAGCCCGTAAACAGCTATTGCAGTATCAAGTTGAAGAGCTCAATGAATTCGCCCTAAATAAGGGGGAGTTTGAAGAGATAGAGGCTGAACATAAGAAACTTGCCAATGGTACTGCACTTGTCCAAGCCTGTAAAAACCAGCTGTATATTTTACAGGAGAATGATCAAGGCAGTGTTGAGTCCCTGATCAACGCTGGCATTACGCAGGCTCAGGAACTTGAGTCTTATGACCCAGATCTTAAAAGCGTTGTTAATATGCTTAATGATGCATTGATTCAAATTCAGGAAAGTAGCAGTGAAATTGAACATTACTTAGATAAATTAGAGCTGGATCCTGAACATTTTGAACAGCTAGAACAAAGACTGTCCAAATTAATGCAGCTTTCACGTAAGCATCAAGTTCTACCTTGTGCCCTCTTCGGTCACCATCAAGAGTTGTTAGCAGAACTGAATAGCTTAGATTCAGATGAAGGGGCCTTAATACAGCTAGAAGAGCAAGTAAACGCAAGCAAAGAAAGCTACTTAATCCATGCTAAAAAGTTAAGCCAAAGTCGAAATCGTTACGCTAAAGAATTAGATAAAAAAGTCACGCAGTCGATACATGAACTTAGTATGCCGAAGGGCAAATTCTGCATCACAGTCACCTTTAACGAAGAACTTATTTCGCCTAATGGCTGTGATAGCATAGAGTTTCAAGTATCAACAAATCCAGGCCAACCCCTGCAAGCTATCTCTAAAGTAGCCTCTGGTGGTGAGCTTTCACGAATAGGTCTTGGTATTCAAGTTATTACAGCTAAGAAAGTATCGACGCCAACCCTGATTTTTGATGAAGTCGATGTGGGGATTTCAGGCCCTACTGCGGCTGTTGTTGGGCGTATGCTGCGCACTTTAGGTGATTCAACACAGGTCTTCTGTGTCACTCATTTACCTCAAGTTGCAGGTAATGGACATCAGCATATGTTCGTCAACAAGCACACTAAGGCGGGTAAAACTGAAACATCAATGGTCTCTTTAGACAAGTCCCAGCGAGTCGAAGAACTGGCTAGACTCCTCGGTGGAGATGTGATCACCAGTAATACATTAGCCAACGCTAAGGAACTATTACAGAGCTAGGCTACCTATCTCTGTCTTCCCCTTATTAAAGAGCGGGCATGCTCTATGCCCGTTATCCTCCATTACTACATTCCCGCTAACATTGTCTCATGACACAAATAATTAAATAAGCTAACCAGTCACCATTAAATGCTAACGACCACGAAGTGATTACATCTTTATACTGGATTAGTCACCAACCTTAATTGTTATTTTATATACGGTGTCAGTGGGTAATAGAGGTGTAGTCACATTATTGGCGTAATCTTCAAAACCTGAACGATAATAGTCAGACAAAGGGTGGCCAGACTGCCCACCAGGTATCATCATAATGCCACTTTCTTCCGAACCCGGTTGTACAATAAAACGTTGTGAGGCGCCAAATGAACGTTTTTGAACAGCTGGCATAAACGTATCCCCAAATCCAATTTGACTTGGCATATCCAAAAAACGACTCAAGAATGGCAGTTGCCGACTAAATGGGTGTTTTATCTCTAACCGATTAACTTCCCCCCACTGCAAGTCGGCCAACTCTTCGCTTTCACTGTGCTTAGCCAATAATGTGTCCACTGAGTCTTGATAGATAGAAATAGCAAAATCATCCCAAGTACTAAATTCGACAGGTAACCAGTCAGCAGGTTGCTCAACGATTAATTGCCAAATAGCAGGTTCCAAATAGCGTTTAACCACGGATAGACTCAAATTTAGCTTATTGAGCCCAGTTTCAATTGGCGCAAAGCTAGCATCAATGAACTGATGTCTAAACGATCTCACTAAGGTATAGCCAACAGAGTCAGCACAAGCACACTGCTGCCAGTCTCTCAAATATTGAATATCTTTAGCGAAACGCGTTGGCTGAGTTGAGAGTAAGGTAATTAAGAATTTATGCCAAGGTAGAAGAAATCTTGCCTCATTATCCAACTGCAGTGTTAAAAAATCTTGTTCGTTAAAACGTTCAGATTCAAACAACCGGTCTCTTATTTGTTGGGCTCTAGCGCCTAACGCATAGCCACCATCCCCAAATCGAGTCGATTCATCCGCCGACATTACTCTCGAATTCGCCGACCATAATCGACTCGAGTCAGGATTAAAGACTTGAGGTAAGTTGGGCTCGTTCTCTTGCCACATAATATCTTGAAATTGATAAGCTTGCTGAGCAGTATTACTCGGATTCGTTCGCGATGGCACTGCACCTGCTGGCTTCCAACCTGCATTTCCCTCACTGTCGACCAGCAACATATTTTGTACCGGGATCCCGATACTGGTCGCTAACGCTAACCCTTGCTGAACATTACTGGCCGTTTCCAGTCCCATTAACTCCATATTCACCGCATAATCCTGATGCGCCACCCAAGAGAGACCATAGGCTTTACCATTAATTTGTTTAACTGGGCCAAACTCCGATATTTCAATGGGGTATTCAAGGGTTGAATCAGGCAACTCGATTAATTCAATATCCGTCGAGAGCATTTGCTTATCATCCAACAATACCCAATCCGCGGTATCGATATAAGCATTGGTGAATCCCCAGGCAACCAGCCCATTCGTCCCCACGACAACGGCAGGGGTGCCGGGTAACGAGACGCCAGTCACTTGAACTTGTTTAACTTCATCTCCTATCTGACTCTTGTAGTTCAACTGGGCCCGATACCAAATAATGGGCACCGCAAACGAGAGGTGCATGTCATCAGATAGCATGCCTTTTCCTGAGGCTGTTAAGGCGCCCCTCACAGCCCAATTATTACTGCCAATATCCAGGGGTTCTTCAATGGAAGTCACCTTGGAAGCGGCAAGGTTTTTCATTAAAAGAGCTGGGATTTCAAGCTTATCAGTGGGGAGTAAACTCGCATCAAGCGCTGCCTGATAGGGGCTGTTTTGCGTAATAAAAGCCAACATGTTTTTGCCATACAGTTGTTCAATATGGATTAGCACCATGTCTCTTGTCGGGGTTCTTCCCTGAAGGTCCAAATACATACTAAAGATAACGAGCAGACTATCGGCGGGTACCCATGATCGCGGTGTAGAATTTGTCAGAAGGTATTCAAATGAATTGAGACTCTGCTCTGCTAACGCGGCATTGACCCCATTAGCATAAGCTTGGAGTAGCATTTTTTGGGCTATTGGCATCTTAGCCACGATTGATTCAGCTCGCTTTCTAAATTGATGAAAGCGATGTTGTTTATCGACGTTAAGCGCTTTGCTGCCAAATATCTCTGACAACTCACCAGCTGCATTTCGTCTTAATAGATCCATCTGAAAGAATCTATCTTGCCCGTGAGCAAAACCTAGCCCGTAAGCAATATCTTTGCGGCTATCACCTGAAATGATCGCCGTGCCGAGAATGTCTCTCTCTAAAGTAATGTCATTGGAGATATGGGCGCTATAAAGATCACCTGAAAGCTTAGGTAAACTCAGGTTCAATCCAATGTAAACAGCCGCTATGGTGATAAAAATTAACGATAAAGCGAAGGTGAAGAATATTCTAGTTATTTTAGACATTAACTAACGCCATGATTCAACAAACTTTTAGCTACTATATATTAAGTTAGTTAAATGTTAAGCCTATTTATAGCCTAAATATTCCCATTCACCGTTCAGATAGAAATAAGGAAATTCCATTTCATACTACATGCACTGAGCTAATGCTCCTTTTTTAGTCGCGGCCATCACACAACCACGCTCACTATCAGTCGCAGCCTTACAATCCGCCATCATGGTTTTAGCATCTGGAGCCATAGCTCCCAATACCTTTTTAGCATGCTTGACGACCTCTGGACACTTGCCTGCAGCAACAGGCTCATAGTTAGTGCATCCACTTAACATTAATATAGACGCTATTCCTATGCTTAAAGGTAGGATTGAAGGGAGCAGACTCTTTCGCTTATTAGTATTGAACATATTTATTCCTCAATTATCTTCATTTCATTGTCACTACAAGACTAGAAGAGATATATCACTTTTGCATTGATACTCATAAAACCTGATCGTTAAGAGCGAGAACTGTCGATCTATAGGGTGGTAAATGGTAGATTTACATTTCATTAGCTGTATGACTTATAAGCCTCATGACTAGATAAAAATAAATGGCAAAACCTAATAAAAAAGGCCCGACTCGAACCGTAGATATCTTCTGTTCGAAGTGTAAAAACCAACTATTTAAATACCGAAAAGGTGGGAAAGGTGCGCTGGTCAAATGTTTTAAGGAGCGTATCGTTGAAGATTATACTCACACTGCGTGCTTATGCCCCAATTGCGGCCAAGAGTTTGCCAGAGATACATTAGTACGAGGAACTCCTGCACTAAAAATGATTGGTGGTAAGGTCACTTTTAAATAGCGGTTGGTATAAAACAAAAAAGAGCCCTAGGGCTCTTTTTGTCAAGTTATCTAAACCTAAGTTAGCTTAACAACCATCTTGCCGCGATTTTTGCCTTCAAACAATCCGATAAAGGCATCGGGAGCGCTCGCTAACCCTTCATAAATGGTTTGCTCGGCTTTAACAGCCCCAGTTGCTAGCCATTGACCCATCGCTTTTGCAAACTCAGGGTAATGCGCCCAATGCTCAAAAACGATAAAACCTTCCATTCTCAACTTCTTCATGATGATCATAGCAAGGTTGCTCGGTCCTGGTGTTGGCGCTGTATCATTGTATTGGGAGATCATACCACACACGGCAATTCTGCCATGGTCATTCATATTATCCAGTGCAGCAGAAAGATGCTCACCACCCACATTTTCAAAGTAAACATCCACCCCTTGTGGGGCTGCTTCTTTCAGTGCTGCACTTAAGTTTTCTGCTGTTTTATAATTGATCACAGCATCCACACCTAAGCTTTTCAAATTAACCGCTTTCTCATCGGAGCCAACAGAGGCGATGACTTTAGCGCCCATTAACTTGCCAAGCTGACATGCCACGCTGCCAACGGCACCGGATGCCGCAGAAACAAATAAGGTTTCCCCCTCTTTTAGCTCGGCAATTCGATTTAACCCTGCCCAAGCTGTCATACCAGGCATACCGAGTACACCAAGAAAATGAGATTCACTCAAAGGCGTTTCAGGGAGCTTGGTGTGATCGCTACCATCTGTCACATAATGGCTGCGCCAGCCAAGCATACTGGTGACTTTAACGCCCACAGGAAAGTCAGAATTGCGCGACTCTATCACCTCACCAATGGCACCGCCCTCAAGTACCTCTCCAATCGAAAACGGCGCAAT
Source organism: Shewanella hanedai (assembly GCF_007197645.1). Taxonomy (GTDB): domain Bacteria; phylum Pseudomonadota; class Gammaproteobacteria; order Enterobacterales; family Shewanellaceae; genus Shewanella; species Shewanella hanedai. The sequence goes on along the minus strand of NZ_VKGK01000030.1, from coordinate 28,494 downwards.
GTAGCTTTTTCTATCGATCATACGACCACGCATGTATGGATCTACCGACATCCATAGATTTTTAACTAAAAACTCACCCTCTTGAACCTCTGGAAGTAGAAGAGACGACAGTTTAAAGTTGTCATGAGTGGGTAAGCCTTCAGGGCGTGAATCAAGTAATATCTGTTGAGCTTGCATAAAACTTCTTTTACTTTGCGCGCTAATTAATTGTGGTAAACTCTACTATCAAATACCGACAAAGACAACTAATTTGCGCGCAAAGTATATTTCAGAAATGTTTGAAACACATCCAAACTATTTGATAATTAATGCTTTACAGATACTAAAATAAACACATTTAAGGCGTATTTAAGGTGCAGAAGAGTTCTATCCAGAATAAAACAACGCAAGTTGACAACAATGACAACACTCAGTCTCTATCTGACAATGTGTGCTTTGCCTTGTACACAGCGGGAAATGCACTCGTCCGTGCATACCGTCCTTTATTAGAGCAGTGCGATCTCACCTACCCACAATATTTAGTAATGCAAGCTTTATGGCTTAACGATAACGCTAGTCTTACAGATCTCTCGAAAGAAACTCGTTTGGATCTCGGCACCTTAACGCCAATTGTTAAACGTCTCGAAACTAAAAACCTATTAATACGGAGGGTTGACAGTAAAGATGAGCGCAAGAAAATCATCAAAGTTACTCCTTCTGGCATCGCGCTTAAACAAGAAGCTTTATCGCTAAAGCAAGTGCTCTTAGCAAAAGTAAGTATTACAGAACAGCAGATAGATTCTTTACGAAATTTATGCCTGACGCTCACTGACGATTTAAATCGAAAGTAATTATATTTTTAAAAAGTAAAAGTCAGGCTTAATACGTCGATTTCGCCTTGCCAAATCGTCACTATCTAGCACCAAAGAGATTAATTAACAATTAAATAACCAGAATACGAAAATTACACTTGCGATAAAAAGATCCTTAGAGAATACTGCCTACTGGGGAACAGACTGTGATTAAATAAGTTATCTAAATTAATGTATTAGATTGTAAAGCGGCCAAAAATGGTTGCGCACATTACAAGGATTTCCATGCGGCAGAACATTCTTTTTATATGCGTGTTAATTTTGCTACCTCTCCCTTCATACGCGAAGGAGATTTTACGAATATTTACTTGGGATGGTTATGTCACTTCCCAAGACTTAATCACAGTCAACAAGCAGCTCAAACAACAGGGCTATCAAATAGAAGCACAAGTCATCAACCTACTTGCTTCCGGCCCCGAACAGATGTTTAACGTGCTTAGAGCTGGAAAAACAGACATATCCTTTCTGACTCTTAATTACATTAAAATGCAGGAAGAGAAAACTTCTAAGCTATTGCAAGTGATCAACACTCAATCCCCTCGAATGCCAAATTATAAGAATCTCAAAACTGAGTTAACACAGATTCCAATGGGAATGAGCGATAAAGGTATGGTTTATATTCCCTTCGGCGGTGGTGCTTACGGTATTTGGGCTAACATGAACAAACTCAATAAAGAGGAACTACCCATTTCAATAAGTGACCTCTGGAATGAGAAATGGAAAGGAAAGCTATCATTAGCAAAAGGACAAATCCAACCTAACATTGCTCTGGTTATGCAGTCATTGGATAAACCCCCCTTCTATATTGATGACCTCATTAAAGCAGGAAAAAGACGTGAAGCAATCACATTCGTCAAAAACTCGGCTCAAAAACAGACGAACCTTTTATATCAACAAGTTCGTTCCTTTTGGGATGGCACCCCAAACTATGATCAAGAGCTGTTATTAACGTCTAGTTACGGTGTTGAGATTGCGGAGCAGAATGCCCAAGGTGGTAAATGGGAATATGTTTATTTTAACGAGGGAAGCACAGTTTGGCTCGATACCATTAATTTCGCCAAACACTTAAGCGGTACAAAGCTTGAAGCCGCTGAAATTGTTGCCAACTACTTTATTGGTAAAACCGTTCAAACCAGACTGGTTAATGAATTAGGCATGGTCTCAACAACAAACTTAGTCGACAATAATCCGCTACTTGATAATGATCCTGACTTTTTCTCAAAGCAGATGTTCTGGCAACCCTATGATAAAACTGCTGATAACATTATGGATAATATGTCCGACACAGCAATGGAAGCCTACGAGCATAAAGCCTTATAATCAGGTTGAACTAGAACATTGTTGATTCTACAACAGGAAGTCAGGTCTATAATGTATTCATCAATCTAATAATATTTAATTTATAGGTTAACCGTGTCACTAATGCTAAGAATGTTAATATTAGATTTCAGATTGCGATAGAAAACATCTATACAATTAAGAATTAATAGCATTTAATTATAATGATATAATAAATTACGTATCGTATAAATATCACGCCAACCCTTTTAAAGTAAGCCAAAAGTACCAGTTACTTTATAGAATATAAACTAATTATAAAACTCAAAAATAATCAATGGCTTAATACATACTCAACAAATAAATTAACAATCAGGTCCATCTAGTGGTTAATAAAACTTGTTTCCCACGTAAAATTATATAAAACTGCCTATTCAATAATTTATTTAGCTCGACTAGTTACAGCCTTTAACATTAAACTATATTCAGTACAATCAAATACAAAGGAGTCGATATGAGATATACAATATCTTTACTAACCTTAATTATTATGGCGATATTATCTGGGTGTACTTCAACTGCTAAAAAAGAGCCCATAGAAAACTATGTCACCCATGATGGTAATCTTGCCATTATTTGGAAAGATCCAAGTCAATATACAGACATTGAATCAACCACTTGGCTACAATCTAAATTTGGCCCTTACTTATTTAGTGAACTAACCGAGGAATTAGGACTAGTCACCAAGAAAGCACTAGGGAAAAATCAAAAATTAGATCTTATGGTAACGAATGTAGATTTAGCGGGTGATGTACAACCCACCTTTGGTGCTTCTCCAGATGACATTAGAGTAGTATCAGATCTCTACCCCCCTAAAATTAGTTTTGATTACAGTTTAAGCCAGGATGGTAAAGTGATTATGTCTGGTTCAGAGAAAATTCAAAACATGGGTTTCCTATTTGGCATTCAGCCAATTACCAGCCAACCATTTCCGTATGAGTCTGAACTGTTAACTAAATGGTTTAAAGATAAAATACAACCAAAGCTCGTTAAGTAAATACAGTCAATAGATAAGGCAGGTTACTGCCTTATCTATTTAATTTAACTGTTAATATTTTTAAGCTAAATTCAACCAATCCCTATGCCTCTTTTTTGCATATAACTCAGCAGCCTCTTAACATCAGAAGTTTCATTTAATTCTAACCCCTTTACCACACCGGCTTGATCGACAAGCTTTCTATTTTGACCTAACTTTTGTTTCCCCAGCATTTTGGTGAGCTTGATTTTAAAGCCCACTATTCCCTGTGCTAATCTATCTCGGTATTCATCGGTAATGATGTCACCCTTAATGAGTAACTCAGGTTCATAATTACTTACCATTTCATCCAATGCCATTATCGTTTCATCATTAGGGAGCAGAGTCATCTCTCCATAAAGATGTACAGCAGCGTAGTTCCAGCTGGAAACGAAGCGTACCAAGTTGGAGAGATATAACTGTGTGGCCCTTCAAGAATAACCATCACATTACAGCCATCTTGCTTAACTAAAAGACGATTTGCTCTTGAAAAATGTCCATAAAGTGTTCCTAAATCACCTTCTGACTTTTTTAACACAAAGGGTAAATGATTAGCTTCAAGCTGCTCCGTTATTAAAGTGCCAAAACTAAACTCTTCAATAAACTGATGAATGAGCTCATTGCTCTCCATCTTCATCATTTCAGGGATGTGCATTATTCCACCTTTCATTAATCAAGCAATTTATATTCAAGGTCTATCCCTACAAAATCCCAATAATAGAATTAATTTAAATCCAGCTTAGCTTGTAGATCAGTCTTAACTTGTGGCCACTCCTGTTCAGTAATGCTGAAAATGGCAGTACTTCTAACATAGCCATTGGGCAAAATTCTATTATTACGTAATACGCCTTCAAACTTGGCCCCGATGCGCAAGATAGCGTTGCGAGATTGCTCGTTTTTTTCATGGGTTTTAATCTCAACCCTAATGGCTCCCAATATCTCAAAAGCATGCTTCAACAGCAGAAACTTAGTCTGAGTATTAACATGGGTTCGCTGAAAATCTGGGGTTATAAATGTATGCCCTATCTCAATATTTCTATCATCTCGTCGAATTGAGCAGTAGCGGGTACTGCCTATTATCTTCTTGCTATGGTTATCGATAATAACAAACGGGATCTGATGGCCAAGTTGCTGCTCATTCAACGCGTTAGCAATCCAATGTTCAGTGCTTGATAACGATTCACAAGGATTGGGAATAACCCATTTCCACAAGCCTTCATGGTTACCTGCATTGTGAAAACCCTTTATATCTTCCCTAGCTAAAGGGTTAAGTGTGATATCCCTAGCCTTAAGGGTTATAGGCCGTGGATTAAAGTCTGTGGTTGTTTGCAAGTGAATTCTCCTGTTTCGACTGATAGGCTATTCTTGCAGCATCTGGTATAAGTTAAACATCCAGATTTCAAAAATAGCCTATACCAGAGATGAGAACGCTTTCACTCACTTTAGATCCATTTGCTAAACCTAAATTTTTGCAGATTGCGAGAGCTATCAGTTCTGCCATCAAGCAGGGACAAGTTGAAGCAAAGGAGGCACTCCCTTCGGCCCGTCAACTTGCCGAGCAATTACAGACTAACCGCCACACAGTTATGGCCGCTTACCAGGAGCTCATAGCACAAGGATGGGTAGAGTCAGTAGAGCGCCAAGGTTACCGAGTCGTGCAATCATTTCCGCTTGAGTCCAGCCTGTATCCAAAAACCAAGCAGAACATAACGCAAAGCAAATTTAAGTGGCGGATTAATCCTCTCATTTTCGAAGAGAAAAATGCTAAACCAGCCCACGAATATCGCTATAACTTTGCGGGAGGAAATCCAGATATATCAGCCTTCCCATTCCATGAGCTTAAGCCCTTTATGAGCGACAGTCTCACCCGACCTGAGCTATCAGGTTTGTCCTATGGTAATAATAGAGGGAATAGCCAATTTATCTCACAAGTGGCAACCTATTTGCGCCGAGCACGCTCAATCACGGATAAAGAGATCATCACAGTCAATGGCTCACAAGAGGCGTTATATTTAATCTCCCGAGTCTTACTCAAACCTGGTGCTAAGGTTGCTGTTGAGTCTCTTGGCTATCGACCGGCATGGAACGCTTTTAAAACGGCAGGAGCTGAATTAGTCGCAATTAAGCAACACCCTAAGGGCATTGATATTGAGCATTTAACTCAGTTAGTTAAAAATCAAGATATCTCACTTATCTATTTAACGCCTTTACATCAGTATCCAACAACGGTGACATTACCTATCCATGAAAGGATAAAAATTTACCAACTTGCCGCAACGTATAACCTTGCCATTATCGAAGATGATTACGATCATGAGTTTCATTATTCAAGCCAACCTTTGGCGCCTTTAGCGGCTGACGACCCCAAAGGACTAGTCATTTATGTTTCTACCTTCTCTAAAATTATGTTTCCTGGTTGCCGTATTGGCTACATGGCTGTGGACAAGTCTTTAGCGCCAGCCATCATCAACTATCGAAGCATCATGAATCATAAACCCAATGTATTGATGCAAGACGCCATCGGACGCTGGATGAAAGATGGCGCATTTGAAAGGCATTTAAGGCGAACCACCAAAATATACCAACAACGACGAGATAATTTAGTCTCAGAGCTTAAAAAGTATCAAACACAAGGACTTGATATCAGCTTTACCACACCAGCAGGTGGTATGGCTATCTGGTTAGACGTGGAAAATAACGCTAAGGAGTTAGAAGAGTTTGGTTTAGCGCATGATATCTACTTAGTCTCTGAATCAAGCTTTCATCTAGATAAAGGGCAGAACCAAAATCGCTTTGTTCGTCTCGGGTTTGCAGGAATGAAACCAGAAAAGATGAATCAGGGCTTGGCAATATTATTCAGTTACTTTATACGATGACAGTCTTGTTATCCCTATCAATATATGAAAATCATCGACATGAACTCGCCAATTAAAATTTGCTACTGAAAAACAAAACAAGCCTACTTCAATTTTAAAATACATATTTAATTCAACCAGCTATTTAGAACACCTTTGTATTAACAGAACAGCATACAGTAAATAATAAATACTCGTAATAGAGAGATATCTATTTTAATGGCATTAAGTTAGTCACCCCAATGATTTAAATAATATTTACATACAATATTCACTATATAACATTTAACTTACCAAATGATTAGTTGTTATGGCGGAAATGTTATTCCGCTATTGATTTGCCACTGCGGAAAAAACTCCCCACCTAATAATGAAAATAATTTTAATTAATGACAAATACAGATAGATGTACTACATAACGTAAGCAAGTAGGAGGAATTAACTAGCATGGCATGAGTATTGCTCTCAAGGAATATCCAAACAAAATATCCCTAGGAGTTAATATGCATATCCCAAGTAATAACTTAAATACCTACTTATCCAACATTAATCAAACAGAATCAAAATCTGGATTAAAAGAAATCGTCGACAGAGATAATGTTGAAACCATCCGATTAAATTCAGAGGATAATATCCAGTTATCTGGCCTAGGCATTAATCTAGGTAACCTATTTGAAGGAAAGGATAATTTCCAACAACAAGCAGGGATCCCCAAACAACTTACAGAAAGTGAGAAAAAACAAGAAACAGAGATTCACAATAAAATAGACAGCATCTTCAGTAAATACATGAAAGAACCCAGTAAAGAAGATCAGAAAACATTAGAAGAAACCTTCAAAAAAATAGACGAGATTTTTGCTGACGGAAAAGTCACTCCAGAAGAAAATAAACAACTCAACGCCCTATCACGCAAAATGGAAGAAACCAGCAGCGGCGGTGAAATAAATTTTGACAAGATGTCAGACGAAGATAAAAAAGAATTAGATACACAGTTCGCTGCACTGGATAAACTTTATGGTTTTGATAAACTAGAAAAAAAAGAACTTAACTCATTAAATGAACTCTTAAAAAGCTTAGACGATATACTCGCTAAGCTGGATAAAGAACTAAATGAATCTCAAGCCACCTATGGCTATAACAAGAAAGAATAGTCTATATAAATCAAGTATTACTCTTGGATAAAATAGGTGGTAGGTAAAGCCGACAGTTCCCTGAACCAATGGCTAAACTAATTAAATGTTACTTTTATCCAGTAAAACCTTACGGTACTTTATTAGAACGCCATTCTATTTAAATAAGACTATTACACGTTAATTTACATTTTAATTAATATGGCAAAAGCTATCAATATTAACATGACGTTATTGTTCACATAAGCACGGAAGCTTAGCTTATCTAATTGATGTAATATTCTTAATCCGCTGATAAAATATATTAACCATTCTTAAAACTTCCACATTCAAAATCAACAGTACCCCTATAAATCAAGAGGTACACGTTTACACTCTTATTTATTTCTCATTAAACAAATCCATGGCACTGCGTGTCATTGCTCGTACGCCTGTGTTAATAGCCAATGGATAATCAGGGGCAAACTTACTTGAATGCAGTGAAGGCAGACTCTCACCGGATTTAACACTGTCCTCATATTGTGAAGGTGATACTGCCCCCAACCAAAAAAGCATAATGGGTCGCTTTTGCGGCGTCAGCCCATAAAGCCCAAAATCTTCCCCCGCCATCACAGGCTCTGCGATAACCACATTGTCCAACCCGATTTCAGATTCAATACTGGTTTTAACCTTGGCTGCCAACTCAGGATTATTATACGTCGAGGGAATAGTTTCATCCTCATGAACATAAACCACTGGCATCAAGTCATCAGAAAGACCAGCACTGATGGCTATCCCCTTCGTTAATCGCTTTATTGCCGCTATTTGTTGCAAGCGTACCTCAGGATTATATGAGCGAAGAGTGATCTGTAGTTTGACTTCATTAGAGATAATATTGTGCTTAGAGCCACCATGAATTGACCCCACAGTGACCACATTTGGCTCAAGCGGTGAGATCTCACGACTCGGAATAGTTTGCAGCGCTAACACGGTGCGAGCCGCGAGTACCACAGGATCGATAGTTAAATGAGGATAAGCACCGTGACCTCCCTTTCCTTTAATCGTGACATCCACCGAATCAACATTCGCCAATGCATACCCAGATACGATGCCGACTTTACCTGCAGGAATAGAAGCACTCACATGTAGGCCGAGAACCTCATCTGGAACTGGGAACTCACTGAACAATCCCTCCTTAAGCATGGCTTTAGCCCCCCCTCCCATCTCTTCAGCAGGTTGTGCCACCATCATCAAGGTACCTTGCCAGTTCGCTTTTTGCTTAACCAATTGCTCAGCGGTACCAATCAAACTGGTCATGTGAATATCATGCCCACAACCATGCATGACTCCCTGAGTTTTACCATCCGCATCGGTTGTCGTCACTTTAGAAGCATAAGGTTTGCCTGTTTCTTCAATGATAGGCAGCGCATCTGTATCGGCGCGGATCATCACTACAGGTCCTTCTCCATTTTTGAAGATCCCAACTACACCATAGCCACCAAAATTATCCGTCACTTCAAAGCCTAATTCCGATAACTCCTTCGCCATACGTTGACCCGTGGCTTGCTCATGATAAGAGAGTTCTGGATGTTGATGCAGGTGGAGATACAAGTTTTCAAGCTTAGGCATAGATTGGGCTACAGAGTGATTAAGATCATCTGCTTGTCCATAACAAATGGAAGAGAAGCTAGCAGTTAACGCCAAAGAAAGTGAAAGTGCTAAAGAAGTTTTTGTTAGTTTCATTGGGTATCTTCTTATTTTAAACAGCTGTTTTTAAATTATTACCAACCTATCACAGGGGTTGTACTTTGTTTATTTAAAAACCATTTAAAATGACCAATCTACTATTCAGTGGTATGTAGGGCTAACAAAAAAACGCAGCATTCAGGCTGCGTTTTATCTCACATGGATCGCTTTATCACTTACAACTGATAGCTAAAGGTCAGCTTGGCATTACGCTCTTCGCCTGGCATGCCGCCGAGGAACATCGCCTTGCTATAATAACTTTCATTGAGCAAGTTGTTGACGTTAAGCTGCAACTTCCAGCTATCAGCCTGATAGCTTATCGCAGTATCCATCACTGTGTAGCTAGGCACGTATCCGTCTGGAATACCGAATGAGCTCGAATTAGTACTTCGATCATCAACATACTTAGCTCCTAAACTGATGTTGAGTGGGTTGCTGAGAGAAAACCACTCAGCACCATACGTCACCCAAGCACTCGCCGTCACATAAGGCACACCTTTTTGGCGGGTATCAAAACTTCCCCGAGTGGGATCTTTTTTGTCTCTGGCATCTTGATAAACACCATTCACATTGATTGACCATTGATCATTCAGATCAGCATTCATATCCAGCTCGACCCCAGAAGTCTCCTCCTCGCCATCGTAAAAGTACTCAACCACTTCAGGGTCGAGCTTATCTTTAATCGTGTATCTAAGGTTGGTTCGTGAACTCTTAAAAAACACCAGCGAGGTCAACATTTGATCGCCAAAAGCCTTATAACGTATCCCCAAGTCATCACTGACCGACTCAGAGTCCGGTCTGTCACTGTTATCACCAGTCACTCTGCCCAAAATGCTGTAAGCGGTGCGCCCTTTTGAGTGATTAACAAAGAAAGAGAGGTTATCGGTCGGCATATAGGTCACGCCTAAATTATACGTAATACCGTTATCGGTAGTATCTTGCTCAGGCGTTGGCTCAGCAGCACTGGCACGATAGCGCGCATCAACACCTAAGTGCTCATAGCTTTGCTTAATCTCGTTAAACGCCACGCCTACGCGAGTGGTAAAACCGAAGCCCAAGTAACCTACATGTTGTAAACCCACTCCCCATGCATTCACCGTCTTGTTGTAGTTGCTGGTTAAGAGTGGATCATAATCTTCAAAACTTCCCGTTCCCCAATTTGGGTTACGAATGTCGTAGATATAGGGATGTACACCTCGATAGATAACATCACCCGCTTTGTTCTTAATCACCTTATCGGCATCATAGATAGAGTGTTGTTTAAAACGAATACTGCGATCTTCAAAATTTGCATTCACTAAAAATTCATTTTCAATACCAGCAAGTTCAAAATCGTATCTTAGATCGGCAAAGTACTGCCATGAGGTCTCATCGGCTTCAACTTTACGGTACTCCTGACGACGCGCTGCAAAAGGATGTAAAACACCATCTTCAACCAGTGGCGCACGAGGGTCTGCATTAATGGTTCCTCTTCGGTCCCAGTAGACATAGTTATAAGCGCCAGTTTGACGGGCAAAACCAGAGGTGTAATCTCGGTACTGTAGCTGCTGATTTAAAAATAAATTGTCGTTAAAGTAGATATTATGAGTCAGCTTAAACCTGAGTTCCTCGCCTTCATTATCTTTTGCAATCGGTGAAATAATCCCAGCCTTACCGAATGCAAAAGGCGTTAAGCCATCACCAGTGGCAAGAGAAGCCGCGAGTTCCTGACGTTGGGTGTCAGTCAGCATAAGCCCGTTACCATTTGGATCATTAACCAAATCTTCCCAACCCACCTGCCCCGCTGTTTTACCGTCAACCGAAGCGGCATTATAGATACGGATAGGGTGACCGATAGAATCGACAGCAATGGAATCTTTGACGTATGAAGCTGATAGCATCAGATCCTGACTATCATCAATAACATATTTTAGTGAGGTGTAGACTTCATCTCTGTCAGTGCCAATGTCACGATACCCATCACTACGGGCCGTTTTTGCAACAACACGATAAGCCAAGTTATCAGTCAAACCGCCAGTGCTGTCGATCGACAGTGCGTAGCTATCCCACTGGCCCAGTTCAACCTCAATTTCATTTTTTGACTCAAACTCAGGCTTCTTTTCAATAAGGTTAATCACGCCACCTGCGCTACCCATTCCATATAATCCGGTAGCAGGGCCTTTAAGCACTTCAATAGACTCGACATTAGTCAATGAACGGGTTGGATTGAATGTATTTCCTAATCCCGCCCCCCCATACATGCCGTCAAATGTATAGTTAGCCCCAAGCCCACGGATCACTAAATTATCGCCGATACCATAGTTATTTCCCGCCTGGGTCACACCACTGATGTTGCGCACCAAATCTTGCAGACTATCAGCCCCTTGCGCCTGGATTAACGCTTGATCAACGATAACCACCGCCGCCGGAGTTTCCATTAACGACATGTCTGATTTAGTGGCTAAACCTGAATTCATGACCACTTGGTTTTGTCTTCCGTAGACAGTAATACGTTCTACATCCTTGTTTCTCAGCTCCTCTTGCTGTTGCTCACTGGTCTTTATTTTTGCCACGTCAGCAGCAAAAAGAGAGCCCGATAGAAAGGTTGACGCACAAGCGACGGCAAGAAGCGAAAAACGAAATTGTTGCATTGGTTAATATCCCCCATAAGTATTATGGCGGAATGATAACGATTATCATTAGCAATGCAATAGATGTTTCACCAACTGATACAAAGTTGAGCAGTTTGTATTGTTTTTTATTAAGTTAGCGATGTTACTTACAAAGTAAATTAAAACTTAAGCAGTAATGAGCACAAAAAAGGCGCTAAATAGCGCCTGATAAAGTCGGTAGCAGAACCGAGTTAAAATTGATAATTGACGCCCAAATAGACATTTGAGAGATCAGAGTCAAGCACATCATCTGAGGTGTCATGGGTAAGATCAGTCAAAATCATCTCATAACCCAATCGAATATTCACACTATCGGTTATGGCCATATTAAAACCAGCTCCCCACATCCAACCAGAGGCTGAGTAATCATCGACACCTGCAGACACCTCAGTGGTAGCAACCCCAACCTTAATGAACATAGAGTAAGTAGGACTAAAAAAGTGATTCAATTTGGCAGCAAACGTCGCGGTTCTTGCTTTAACATCGCCCTCATCCGCTAAATTAGCCGTGGTAAAAAATGTGCTTTCAACTGCCAAATCTTTACCGAAACTGTAACCAGCATAGCCGCCATAGCTGGTTGCTGAGTCTTTGAAATCACCTAAACTAAGCTCACTATAACCGCCCATTCCGCCAATATAATAACCTTGAATATCTGGTGCTGCGCTTGCTGATGTCGTGTGAAGCAGTGTAAAAAGAGCCCCTACTGCTAAGAGTAATTTATTCATATTCTGCCCCTCAAAAATTATTATTAAACTTTATTTTTCATCACTCTATTATCAAATATTTACGCTAATGCTAGCCTATCAGAAACTGATTCAATAACAAGCTGATAACAATGGGGTAAGTGTTTCACCGAGTTGCCTTTCCATAGGCTGCAGCATTCGATTTAAAAAAACCGACAAATGTCGGCTTATTAAGAGGTTTATGACTTAGATTAAATGGGCTTTCACCGGCTTAGTGACTGACAACCTTTTCAGCCTTGCAAGTCGTCCTAAACCTTGCAAACAGCCCTAAACCAAGCAGAGCAATGAATGACATAGACCCACCACCATGACCCTCGCTGCTGCTATTGCCGTTATCAATATAGTCCCTATCGCTACTCTCAAGTGGTAATGCATATAAACTATCAAAATCATCAGAATTAACCGTTGCCACAATATCGGTATAACCCACCTCATACAGGTCAATCAACACATCATAATAATCTGCCGGATAACCGCTATTTAGCGTCGTTAACACTTCAAAATCATCTTCAGTTGAATCTCCCACGACGGTAAAAATGTCGGTGGTGTAGTAATGCACCCAGGGCCCACCATCACGGCTCAGATACATTTCAGCGTAAACATCCGCATGCTGATTGGGATAGTAACCGTATACGTCAGCATCAAAAGTGACGCTAAAGGTTTGATAGAAGCCGTCATTGTCATCATCTTCAAATAATCGACTGCTGGCTTCATAGATAGCAAATTCGTTAGTAACCTTGTTGGCAAAAGCTGAAGGGACATTGGCTTGTGCATCACCCATGGCTTTTTGTGGCAAGTATTTTACCGGGATCAAGCCTTTTTTATGCGCGTTGATCATCTCTTCACGGGTTTTAGGCCCACTCACCAACTTACCGTCACCTCCCTTTTTAACGCCTTGCGCCGAATGAAGCTGATTTAAGCGCTCTGCATCAAGTTCCGCGACAGAGCCAATACGACCGGAAGCCACGGGGACCACCTGAGCTTTACTCAGCTCACGTCCAATAGAGTGATGGGTTTTATCAATAGCAAAACCCTCGGCATCAAGTTCGGCACTATTCACCTGCCCCGCAAGGGCTAAACTTGCAGCAATGACACCCAGCAGCTTTGTACGCTTGTTACTGTTCACTAATGCTTGTGTTAACTGTTTCATATCTTAAGCCTCATCTAATCTACGTTGTTGCGGCCATTAGAGACGATTTAATGTGAACACAAGCTGAACGTTAAAAAATAATCAATTGATGGGGTTATACTCGGTATTAGCATTCAGCTTGCGTTCATCGGCGCTCGGTAATCTGGTATACCCAAGCCACTTCAAGATGCAGGATTCAGCATGTCGTGAAGTGATAGAGTTCAAGGTAGTTAATTGCTCCTGCATTAACGACATTCCCGCCATCCATGGCGGTCTTCATGAAATTGCTGGACTAGTTTTTCTAATTCAATATTTTATAACGCAGAAACATGTTGCTTCACGCCTTGCCCTATGGGAGTTCCCGTAGAATATCTGCACTGTGTTAGTGCTATCAACAAGGGAATAACCATTCTCTCAATCACTGCCTTGTTCAGCTATCCTACGGGAGCTCTGAAATGAGCATCTTGAGGTCGTTTGGGTATATATAATGAGTTCAACGGCGAGTAAACAAGCACTTAGAAACAGGTTTAGGGAGTTTCTTAATAGGATGGGATCTTTTACACTATGACCATTAACATTCTCTAGATTGAGGCGGGCACACTGAATGAAGTTAGGTTCTATCTTGATACTGGCAACGACATTAGTCATAGGTTCACTGCTTTCCTTTACCGGACAGGCTGCCAGCGCGTACCTAACAAGTGCAGCGACAAGCTCAATGAGTATCGCTGGACAATCATCAAAGCAAGGTAATCGCCAACTCAAAGTAAAAAGCCGCGATCATGCCATCCAGTTAGTAAGGCGCCAATACCCTGGTAAAGTACTCAAAGCGCAATCGAGTCAAGTCAATGGTCATCAGGGTTATAGAGTCAAAATGCTCTCCAGCCAAGGCGTGGTTTTTTACGTCTCTGTCGATGCCCAAACCGGTAGTGTGCGCAGGAATTAAGCTCAGGACGAATACGATAACGCGGTAAAATAGCGAGAGGACCAACCGATGAGAATACTGTTAGTCGAAGATGATATTGAGCTTCAAACCAACCTGAAACAGCACTTAATCGACGCAAACTATACGGTTGATGTCGCCAGTGACGGAGAGATAGGTTTATTTCAAGGTTGCGAATATCGCTACGATGCAGCCATCATCGATGTGGGTCTGCCTAAGCTCGACGGTATTGCACTGATCACCACCCTCAGAAGTAAAGAGATAGATTTTCCCATCTTGATTTTAACCGCGCGCGATAGCTGGCAAGATAAAGTCGAAGGACTCGATGCTGGCGCCGACGATTACCTGACAAAGCCCTTTCATCCACAAGAATTAGTCGCCAGACTCAAAGCATTGATCCGACGCTCAGCGGGTAAAGCTAGCCCTTTAATCCACAATGGACCCTTTAGCATTAATACCAGCAGTTTAGAGGTCAAAAAAGGCGAACAACTTATCGCGTTAAGCGGTTCAGAATATAAACTATTTGAATACTTCATGTTGCACCCCGGCGAAGTTAAATCAAAAACAGTGCTCACCGAACATATTTACGACCAAGACTTTGATCTGGACTCAAACGTGATTGAGGTCTTCATCAGACGATTAAGAAAAAAGCTTGATCCCGATAACCAGCACGGACTTATCGAAACCCTACGTGGACAAGGTTATCGTCTGGCTCCTTTAGCACCAGCAAAAGACAGCCATGAACAATAAACAGGCCAGCAAACCAAACAGATTATCCCTACTCAACTCCCTTAAGGCACGCCTTGTTATCAGTGCCCTGTTGCTAATTTTAGTCTTAATGCCCCTGATAGGCTTCACCCTCAACGACGCCTTTAAGCAACAGGTCAAAACGGCGGCCAAAAATGAATTGAGCGCCTATATCTATTCCGTTTTAGCGGTCACTGAGGTAGAGAACGACCAACTGCAGATGCCAGAATTGCTATTAGAAAATCAATTCAATGTGATTCAATCAGGTCTCTACGCACTTATTTCCACTCCTTCCGTTAATAGTGCCAAGACGACAAAGGATGAAAACGGTGCAGATCTGCTTTGGCACTCAGACTCTTTTTTAGGTTTGAGTGAGCCCAAAAACCTGCCTCAACCAGCAATAGGCAGTCGAGAATTTAGTGAGATAATCTTAGATGGCAAACCTCATATCATCTACAGTCTCAGTGTCAGTTTCGAACAGCAAGATGGTGCTTTTCCTATCACCCTGCACATCATTAAAGATCAAGCTGATTTTCAAAAGCAGATAGACCAATTTAATCGACAATTATGGAGCTGGCTCTTAGTCCTCATGGCTCTGTTAGGCATGGCGCAACTTGCATGGTTGTTATGGACATTAAAGCCTTTAGCCAAGTTTAAACAAGAGCTGCAAGATGTTGAAAATGGTAAAGCGATGCAACTCAGCGTCGACTATCCTAGCGAGCTGCAATCCGTGGCTTACCAACTCAACACCTTGCTCATCACCGAACAAAACCAACGTAAACGCTACCGAAATGCCCTGTCCGATCTGGCCCACAGCCTCAAAACGCCACTGGCGGTTATTCAGAGTCAAAAAGGGCTCGACAGCTCATCAATCGAGCAGGTATCGACCATTAATCGCATCATCGGCCACCAGCTAAAACGCGCACAATCGGCGGCGGGTTCCTCCTGGCATCTCGGTGTTAAAATCGCACCGATATCCGAAAAACTAATCCGCACCTTAGGTAAAATCTACCGCGAACCGCCACGCCAAATCAGAGCAGATGTCGATCCCGATGCTATCTTCCGCGGCGATGAAGCCGACTTAACCGAGATTTTGGGTAACCTGCTGGATAACGCCTGCAAAGCGGCCAAGTCGCAAATTTTACTGACCGTTAGTATCTCTGAGCTTGCATTGAACATCAGCATTGAGGATGACGGTTTAGGGGTGAGTGCAGAACAGGAAAGTAAAATATTTGAGCGTGGCACCCGCGCAGATTCCTATGAACAAGGCCACGGCATAGGCCTGGCTATCGTTCGGGATCTACTCGATAGCTATAATGGCCAACTCGTTATCTCGCGATCTGAATCCTTAGGTGGCGCTAAATTTTTGCTTACCTTTAACCAAAAAAACGAACTCAGGACTCTGTAAAAAAACTGGCTCAGGGCTGTATAAAAAAGCTAGCTAAGGCTCTTTAAAAACTAGCTCAAGGCTGTATAACAAAGCGGGCTCAGGGCTGTACAACAAGCCATAGAAATCGACTTTACCCCCTTCAGCTTATGTTCATCTTCGGTTCTTTATAATGACCTTAACGTCATAAAACGGATCAGGAGAGCTTATGAAATCGCTCATACTACGGATTAATCGCTCGATACTTACCGCGATCATTAGCAGTCTTGTTGTGCTTATCACAAGCACAGCATCGCTAGCCAATGCTGCTAGTACACAGGACATTGAGGAGCTAACGCCATTCAGTGAAGCTGAATTGGAACAGATGCTGGCGCCCATCGCCTTGTATCCTGATAGCCTATTAACTCATATCTTAATCGCCGCCACTTACCCGATAGAGCTGATACAGGCCAATCGATTACAGAGTAAAAACACGCTGCTACCCACAGCTCAATTGATGGAAAAGGCAGAAAAGATGAACTGGGATCCCAGCGTCACCGCACTGCTCGCCTTCCCCAATGTGTTAGAGAAACTCAGCAGCGATCTCAGTTGGACCCAAGATTTAGGCGATGCCTTCCTTCAAGATGAGGTGAAACTGCTCGCCAGTATTCAGTCGCTCAGAGCACAAGCCGACGAGGCTGATAGCTTGTCTGAAATGGAAAACATGGCCGTCACCCGAGTTAACAACCAAATAGTGATAGAGCCAGTACAAAAAGAGATTGTTTATGTGCCTTATTACGACCCACGCACCGTGTACGGTAACTGGCGCTGGTATAACTACCCACCAGTCTACTGGGCACCGTACCCCTATTATGTCGGCCGTCCCCGTGGTCAATTTTACTGGAACAGTGGCGTTCAAATTAGCTTTAACTTCTTTTTCAGCGCCTTTCATTGGAGCAATCACAGAGTCGTTGTGATCGATCATCACCGTTCACACCACTACCGTCACCGAGGCCGTATTGTCACTAGTCACGGTTCTCAAAAGTGGAATCATAAGCCTCAACACAGACGTGGCGTTGCATATCGAAATAATCATGTGAAGCAACGTTATAACAGCCATAGACCGAGTGTCGCCCACAGCAAGCAACTGCGTCATTCAGAACGACAATTGCAGAGAAATTCTCTGGCTCACAATAACGTAAAGCACAGCGTAAAAAACACTAAACATTACGCTAACCAAGACAAGAGTCTCAAGCATTACAACAAACAGGTTAAACAACACAGAGAGCAGAAGTTTACCAATAAACTGCACAAGCAAACTAAGCCAAACCTTAAACCAGAGAGAACGAGTGTAAAAAGGACAGACAGTTATCGCGACACAAGGCACCAACAGCAAAATGAGAAGAGGATCCATCAGCAACGCGATATCAAGAGTCATCAACAGCGGGATGTAAAGAGTCATCAACAAGTAAAGAGCCATCAGCAAGTAAAAAGTCATCAGCCACAAAGGAATGTGCATCAACCCAAGAGCCAACAAGCTCAACGGCGCATGCACAAGCAACAACGAGAAAGTACACAACAAGTGAGAAGCCAGCAGGTCAGACAGGTCAGGCAATCTGCGCAACGTTCTCAGCAAGGCTCACAACAGAGAGCGCAGCAACAAAGTGTGCAGCATAAATCTCAAGGACACAGTAAGAGTAGAGATTAGGGACTTGTCAGATAACAAACCTTAGTTAACTTGTCGGATAACAAGTTTCAAATATCTTTAGGTTGGTTTCATTGGGCGGTTTTGGTATTTGGTTGGTTTGCTGGATACCATAAGCTCAATGTTGTTTATTGCTTGCAGCAGGTGCTGTATATGGATATACGAATGTAGTGATCACTCGGTCGATAATGTTCCCTACACCATAACGACATTTCCCATATCCCTATGGGTCAGATGCCAAGGAGCGACCTAATGTCAGATACTTCAGTGAGACGGCGCTCTTTCTATTAACGGAAAGAGTCCCTATAGCCTCTACGACAGCGTCTGATGTGAATGGATTCACAAATGCCGTAGTGACATGGATGTCATAGAACGGCCATGCTGCCAAAGGTCACAGCCGCATTCACACCTGATTGTTTATCTCTTCGATTTAGGTTCTTCGAGTATGTGATCACATTTAGGTTCTTCGAGTAGCTAACTCATTTTTGGACATAAATCACTTAGTGCTTAGGCTCTAAACTTTACAGTTCACATTATCATTACTAATGACTATCTTAAGAAAGCAGGTTTAAGTTCACTTAGAGATTGATGGATTGCAGGGATCAGTTCACTTTCAAAAAAGAAGCTAAGCAAAGAGTGTAGGTTAGCCGTTCTAATTGAACTGCCCTATTCAGGGTTGTGTCGAGCTGGAGGCTAGACACATCCGGCTACCCAATTAGTTATATTTCGGGCACAATATCCCTGATTGTTCATACAAACTAGATGATGATTCACTCAAATCTGTAAGGTTCATTTTACCTAGTGCAATTTGTTTGAGTAACTTATTCGAATCAGCATCACACGACATGATAGCTTTATTTAGTGGGCTCCCCTTGTCACGGTCTGCACTAGCATAGATAAACTCAATATTTTCAGGTAATAGCCCCATACCTGTAATTTCTTTTTGCCTGCGATTGAATAAAGGGAGATAACCAAGTTCATGGTCTGTCACTAGACCTATGCGTACATTTTTATTTGCTAACTGCTCAGAGCAGATAAATTGTACCCAACCAATTTTTTCTTCGTGTTCGCCCTTAGTTGGGTTAGTAAAAACATACGCTGGTAAGCGAGTCAATTTAAGCTCCCAATACTGAGGACTCAATAGCTCTAGTTGGAGGTGCATTCTGCTAGAAATACAGTATTCAACGCCATTAATTACCTTTTTATTTGTATCAATCGCGTAAAGGACATCATACTTCGAAAGCAACTCATACAAGTTAGTTGAAATAGACTCATTATTTGAAGGTACACTATTTGTAACTTTAAATTTTCCTTTCGCTGTATGGTAACCTAATCCTACTTGGCAGTACTCTGGAAATATTTGTTTTCCTGACAAATCAAGCAAAGTTATAACGTCATTTTCTTCAACAGTAGTTGCAACTTGATCGCCGTCCTTTAAAACAAGAACAAGATCTCCGTACCTATCTTCTGTACTCATATTTCTCCATATAACGCCGCCTTAAGCGGTGAGTAACAGTTGGCTAAAATGTAAAGCGAAACGGAACCGAGTCAACTGTTAAAAACCCGACTTTAAGGCCTTGTTATACCTATATATACCGTTCTGGATTTACTCTACTAACTTTAGTGAGCTTCAACAAAGTATCGTCGTTCACAGTCGATTCATCTGAGCAGCTTCCATTATCACAGAAAAGAACAACCGCCTTTTTTCCATGATCTTTAGAGCTAGGGTAAATTATTCCGTCAATAGATACATTTTCACCCGTTTTATGAATAAATCTTAAATGTTCACTAACCACTTGAGTTGGAACATAATCAATATGCTCCCTACCATCTTTACTGACTGGTGCTGTAAAATCATCTAAAAATTCCACTAAAAATGACAACCCGTGCCAATAAGTTCTACTGGCACCAGAGAAAATTCCTTTTATCGGGGGAAGCTTAGAAAGATCAACTAAAGTAAGCTCTTTTACAGTTTCAAACTTCCCAACCGTTCCAACTTTACATTCTCCATCAGGAGTATATGTTTCAGCTAAAGCTGTTTTAAGATTAAAAGCCCCGTAAAACATAGGAATTCCTGAGGGGCTCATTCTGTTTGGGTAACTTGCATACTCTACAGGTGGTGGGCCAAGCTCTGCTGCCTTTGTAAATTTTTCATCCTTTTTATGTATACGTACGCGAGTTAGCTTAGTACCAACTTCGATTTTTTTATATAAGCTTAAGGAGTCAATTACGCCACACAGTGCATCTAAAAAGTAGCTTGGGGGTATTTCTTCATGGCCTCTAAAATCAGATTCATCTGGTACGCGATAAAAAACGTACCTCGACTTATGCTTAACAGTATCAACAAACTCTTTCCAACCATAACTTAATACCAACTCAGGAGATAAGTTATAAAAGTCACTTTTACACCACTGCCTATCCGATAAGGAATCAATAATATCATCCTGAAAATCCATGTTCTCAATTGAAATTCCTATTTCATCTAGAAAATCATAAGTATCGTATACCTCACCGACCCAACCATTATCCCATGCGACACCTACATTATTAGGATCACCATATTCCTGAGATAAGCACTCAAGGATAAATTGCATCAATTCATCGAAATGTAAAACTATAGAGTGCTTTCCCTGACAATATGTACACTGAGATTTATCTCCATTGTCTTTAATGAATCGGCCTAAACCTTTATCACCAACACATGTACTACAGACAT
The DNA here is from genome assembly GCF_007197645.1 of Shewanella hanedai. Classification (GTDB taxonomy): domain Bacteria; phylum Pseudomonadota; class Gammaproteobacteria; order Enterobacterales; family Shewanellaceae; genus Shewanella; species Shewanella hanedai. The sequence continues at coordinate 7,583 of NZ_VKGK01000030.1, read as the reverse complement.
ATTTGTCTCCGACAGAAGAAAAACCTCTTTCTTCCTGTTCCATTGCGAAGTGCTTAGCTCGTCCCAACGACATTCTCCAGATAGGTATAACAATGTATTAGGCTGAATTCCGAATAAAAACAGTAAGCCAAGTTGATTTTAGACTAGCAAAATAACTTGAAATAGAATTATGTTCAATACCTTACGAAATGATTAACTGCGATTTCACTGACTCTTCTTATAGTGAAAACCAGAATTTGCATATTTGTGATGTGGTTTGATTTAACTATTGAATATAAATGCTTTTAAACAGTAACTTAGTAGTTGCCAGCTCTAAATCCCCTTCCTTCTTACACCAAAATAGTGACGCAACTTCACTATGCCTATTATAACTGTTTATATGCACAGTTCTGGTGAGGAGACGCTATGCCATCAAAAGATAGGGCTGGCATAACTTATAGACTATGCAAAAACCTTTCACATTAGCTTTTATAAGCCCAAAGCTTTAATTGCGCTACTTACCATTCTTATCAGTGAAAATGATTTTGGGGCATTTCCGTGTTAGCGATTTACTCAGATAAGTCAAAATCGAAGAGATTCATGAACAGGTGTAGGTGCGGCTGCGAGCTTCGACTTCAGGGTGAGGTATCGCGAAGTGATACTCTTCGAACGAGAGGCAGGGACGCCGAACTGGCCGTTAAACATGGACGTTGTTTGAAGTCGTAGAGCGTATAGGGATGACTCTTATGAAATCAAGAGCCAGCGTCTCGCAGAAGTAACTACACATTCCCCTGCTGGAGGCAATAAACAACCATAAAGGTACGAGCTTCAAGCACACCTGCAAATACCAACTAATCCAAAGTCTTCAAGCTGGATCCTGAAACTAGTTCAGGATGACGGTCAAAGAAGTCATTCGCAGCGAAAGTTTAATCAACTCTCAGATTTACACTAACAAAATGTAATCAGTCTTCATTCGAAGGTTAGCCAACTTTACTATTTACCTCCTGCCCTATAGGTAAAACAGAGGTTAATGGTATTATCTACATCAACTTTGAATGCCTATCGATAACTATGAACGGCCAGCCGACAAGCCTGCAAAAATTGAATGATAAATTGATATTACCCATCATCATAGCCGGAGGCAGTGGGACTCGCTTATGGCCTTTGTCTCGTCAATGCTTTCCAAAACAGTTTCTGACACTGGATGGTGATCATTCGATGTTACAAACGACGATGCAGCGATTGGCTGGCATAGCGCATCAGCCACCTATGGTGCTTTGTAATGAAGAACATAGGTTTGCAGTCGCTGAGCAGCTCAGGGCCAATCAGCTGCCCCATAGCGGTATTATGCTGGAACCTGTGAGTCGAAATACCGCACCGGCTATCGCTCTCGCCGCTTTTCATGCCATAAAGAATGGACAGGATCCTGTCTTGCTGGTGCTTGCTGCCGATCATGTGATTAGAGATGAGGTCAGTTTCTGCCAAACTGTCCTGTCAGCCAATGCCTTTGCACAAGCTGGTAAGCTTGTCACTTTTGGTATAGTGCCGACCTCGCCGCAAACGGGTTACGGTTACATCAAACGAGGGAATGCATTCGCTCAAACAACTGATCTTGAAGCATCATCTGCTGGTTTTATTATCGATAAGTTTGTTGAGAAACCCGATATCGATACTGCGCAGGCTTATCTTGAAAGTGGTGAGTATTATTGGAATAGCGGTATTTTCATGTTCAAGGCCAGCGTCTATTTAACCGAACTACATCGACACAGACCCGATATTTATAGCGCTTGCGAGCAAGCGTTAGCCTGCCCTCTTATGGATCTCGACTTTACCCGCATTGATAAGCACGCTTTCATCGATTGCCCCGCTGAATCTATCGATTATGCCGTCATGGAGCCCTTGTGTAATACCGTGTCACCAAACGACAAGGCCATAGTTGTACCGATGGATTGTGGCTGGAGCGATGTCGGCACTTGGTCTGCATTATGGGAAGCATCAAGTAAAGACACTCATGGCAATGCGATGCGCGGCGATGTCATTGCCCATCGCACCAAAAATAGCTATATCTACGCACAAGACAAGCTAGTTACTACCCTAGGGCTTGAGAATATGGTGGTGGTTGAAACCAAAGACGCCATCTTAATTGCTAAGCAGTCCGAGGTTCAGCACGTTAAAGCGATTGTTGAGCAACTAGATGCCGAGCAACGCCCTGAGCTTAAACAGCATAAGCAGGTCTATCGCCCATGGGGGAAGTACGATGCACTCGATAATGGTGAGCGTTTTTTAGTTAAACGTATCTCGGTTAACCCAGGAGAGAAGCTCTCGTTGCAGATGCATCACCACAGGGCTGAGCACTGGATTGTGGTCTCTGGCATAGCCAAAGTCACCAAAGGCGACGAGGAGCTGTTGCTCAATGAGAACCAATCGACCTATATTCCTGTGGGCATGGTTCATGCACTTGAAAATCCGGGCAAGCAACCATTAGAGCTCATTGAAATTCAATCTGGGGATTATTTAGGTGAAGACGACATTGTCCGTTTTAAAGACAAATATGGTCGAGACTAGAGGCAGCATAATGAGTTTACTGAGCTGTTTTAAAAGCTACGATATCCGTGGCAAGCTAGGCCATGAGCTAAATAATACCATTGCTTATCGCATCGGCCGCGCTTTTGCAGAGGTCATTAACGCGGATACTGTGGTTATCGGTGGCGATTGCCGCTTAAGCTCAGCGAGTTTAAAACAGGCATTAGCTCAGGGCTTGATGGATAGCGGCGTCAATGTACTCGACCTTGGCATGACAGGCACTGAAGAGATCTACTTTGCCACCTCTTACCTAAAACTCGATGGCGGCATTGAGATCACCGCCAGCCACAACCCTATCGACTATAACGGCATGAAGATGGTCACGACCGGCTCGCGACCTATTAGCCGCGAAAATGGACTCATCGCGATTCAAGAGCTTGCTGAATCTCAAGCATTTAAGCCAAAATCAGCGATTAAAGGAAGCTATCGGAAGATCAGCGTGATGGCTGAATATATTCAACAGATGCTGAGTTATATTGACTGTAATCAACTCAAAGCAACTCAGTCATCGCCCATTAGACTCGTCGTCAACGCAGGTAATGGCACTGCAGGCCCCGTGCTTGATGAAATAGAAGCTGAGTTACTCAGACGACATATGCCCATCGAGTTCATCAAAATACACCATCAACCCGATGGTAAATTTCCTCATGGGATCCCGAATCCGCTGCTGGTACAAAATCGTCAAGCCACCTCAGATGCAGTACTCGAACACCACGCAGACATGGGTATCGCATGGGATGGGGATTTTGACCGCTGCTTTCTGTTCGATGAAAAAGGTCAATTTATCGAGGGTTATTACATCGTCGGGCTCTTAGCTGAAGCTTTTTTGCGTAAGGAGCAAGGCGCAACAATCGTTCACGATCCAAGACTCATCTGGAACACGATCGATATTTGCAATGAAAATGCAGGCCAAGCACGTCAATCTAACGCTGGCCATGCTTACATCAAGCAGCTGATGCGTCAGCATGGTGCGGTATATGGCGGTGAGATGAGCGCCCATCACTATTTCCGCGATTTCAATTATTGCGATTCAGGCATGATCCCTTGGCTGCTAATCGTCGAGCTATTATCGAACAATAAGCTCACTCTTTCCCAAGCTGTTGCGGCGCGTATCGATGCCTATCCAGCATCGGGGGAGATAAGCGCTAAGATTGAAAATCCAGATGAGGTCATAGCAAAAATACGTCGTTATTATGAAAGTGTGGCGATAGAGATAGATGAAACTGATGGGCTCAGCATGATCCTACCCAGCTCTGATTCTGGTTCGGATCCTAATTCGGGTTCTGATACTGATCCCGCTGCAACCAATGGCTTGTGGCGCTTTAACTTACGATGCTCTAAAACCGAGCCGCTCGTTAGACTCAATGTCGAGTCCAGAGGCGATATTGAATTAATGCAGCGTAAAACCACAGAGTTAATGGTCTTACTCGCAGAGTAAGTCATATCGTTAAATGATCAGAGTTAGGCTCTCTATTAAAGCATGAGCTGAGCTTGCTATTACTGAGTTATCTAAACTGATAAACACTCGATTTATGTTACTCAAATTGGGCGCTTTGCACGATACCATTGGCATCGATGTCAATGGTACATGTATAAAGCCTAAAGCTGTATAAGCTATCCACCTTGATCAATTTACCAAAGGGAGTTGGTTGAGTACGGTACCTTAACAAATTACCTGTATCTAATTGCTTACCAACACTATGCTCAGAAACCCCTTGCACAAAGTTCCCACAAAGAAATACCACCTCTTTTCTAGCTTCATTCCAATAAATTGCAATCATAACAAGAATCACAATCCCTATTACAAAAGCCAAAATGGATGTTAAGTACTTCTTCATTTTAGAGATAACAGCCTTTGTCTTGTTGCAGCATCCATTTTCTCAATGGCATAGCGCATCGTTGGCCTCGTCATCTTAGTGGCATTATTCTCGATATATTCAATGACATCATTTTCATGGTGTTGGGATGTGACTTTTAGCAACCAGCCAATGCTTTTTTGAACAAACTCATCTTTATCATCAATAAGTAAGTCGCAGTTTTTAAAGGCCAGCTGCTTATCTAAATAGTATGTCGATTTACCCATGCCTCGTTTGATGAACTTTACCCAAACAACATTGCTCGCTCGCCGACACCACGACACCTCAGATGTTGCCCAATGCTGGGTTTTTACTATCAAATGGGGACGAGATAACAGGAACTGATAAATGGTTTTGATACACAGATCATCAACCTGAGCCCAATTACTTGCATAGTGTTCTAACCAGTATTCGAATCGCAGCAGCAAGTCATCATCATAATTCTTTTTGACTAGCTTATTCAGCAGACCGAAAGCAATAAGATTCTCCTCATGACACTGCGCAGTCAACAGAAGATGCTCAGCAATCGCCAATACCTCAACTGCAGTTAGCTCTGCATTCTCGGAGTGAGAGTCGGAGTGAAAGCCGGAAATAATCGACTTAATATCCGCAGCGTTCGCCCCAATACAATTAATGCCATCAGGAAAATAGCGACGACTAGACTCCGCTTTCTCATCAGAGCTTCTTTGCCTTAGCTCTTCTCTTAATCTGCTTATATGTCTTTCATACTGATTCATCATTTAGCCTATATAAACTTGCACATACCTTTACCTAGCGGATCACCTGAACGTTCAGAGTAACCATAACGAGCATAGAAAGACTCTTTTCCTTGAGCTGATAATAACGCGACTGTAGAGCCTTTTTGAGCCGTGATAGACAGATATTGTTCAATTTCCTGCATCAAGGCACCACCGACACCTTGCTGCTGGAAATCAGGATCAACAACCACATCTTGAACATAGAAAAACATGACCCCGTCACCAATAACCCTTCCCATTCCGATCAGTTTATTATCAATACGAGCAGTCACATGAAACAGAGAGTTTTCTAAGCTACGTTGAGCCATCTCCAAGTTAGTCGCTCCCCAACCAACTTTGACTCTAAGGCTAGAAAACTCTGCAGCGGTAGGCTGTATAACATCTACAAGATACATAACGTGATCCATAGTGATTGATTCCATTGTGCAATTAACCGCGTCAGCCATCATTAATATTTAATAACTTACGGCTCTCATACTTAACTCTAACTAATCGTTTTCATCATGAAATAGCGCGCGGGACTGCCTGGGAACTCAGGGACTTCACCAACTATCTCAAAGCCCAATTTCTGATAAAACAACGGAGCTTGGATTGATAAAGTATCTAATTGAGAGACTTTACATCCTCGCCCTATGGCTTGGGTTTCTGCTGACTCCATCAGCTTCCGTCCCAGTCCAGTACCTCGGTATTTTTTATCGACCCAAACAACGCCAATCAAAAAGTTACTGTATATCGTTCGTCCCGACACGCCGCCCATTAATGCGCCATCATCGTCTCTGGCGATGACTGACAGGGGAAGTGTAGTTTCATCACCCAACTGTTCATGAACAAACGTCCGCACACCTTCAACCAGTTCATCCACCAGCTGAGGAGATTCTTCGTTAATCACTTGAAAATTCATTTAATTCTCCTCATTATCACTTTTTAATTGGTTATGTTCTAATTGATTAGGCTGCAATTGGCTAGGCTTTAATGGGCTAGGCCAGAAATCGGCCAATGGCTCAAATCCATCCGGTGTTGTTGCTGATGCACGCCAATAAGTGCCGCCATCATCGGTGCGTTTAAGTAACTTATGATTACAAAGCTCACGCCGAATTAAGGCAAAGTCCTTAAAATCGAGAGAATCGAGATAGTCGCTTAAAATTCCATTAACTTGCTGCTCAGTGTAGCTCTGTTGATATTGAAATCGACACCAGAAAAACCACAAACTCTGCTGCTGAATAGCGTATTTTGCCGGCCAACTATGCATGATGTAGTCAGAGCTCATAAAGGGCTTTAAACGTTTTGGGATAGGGACAGAGAGTTCAGGTTGTTCAGATAATAACTGTTCAGCATGCTGCTGACGCAATTGCTGAAAGTTTTGTAAACCAGAGGCCTTGGCTAAGATGTTGAGCATCTCTACATGACTGGGAAACGATTCATGTTGTTGCAACTGTTTACGCAGTGATTTAGCCAACGCCGAGATATCGTCGCAGCTAAAAGGAGTTAGACTTTTTGACATAGGAATTACCCGTATTCTGGGTGCCTAGCTAGAGAATGCATTCGCATTCAAGGGTCAGTGATCGCCATTCCAAACAAGGCACACAAATATTCAGGTTGCCTGATATCAATCAAAAAGATATCGATAATAATAGAATTTCAGCAGGTTTAGCGTTGCGCTTAATAGTAAGTGCATTGGCGATGCCTAGGTGGACTGCCGACCCAGATATTTATCTTAACGAGGTTAAGATAAATTGCAACACTCGTGACGACTGACTTGCCAGATAGCAAGTTTCAAATATCTTCTTAGTTGGGCTCATTTGGCAGAATTCATATTTAGCTATTACCTGATAAGCATACCTTTGTTGATATCTATTGCTTGCAGCATGCCTTATGCGTAAATACTTCTATGACACGGCGCAAGTATATCCCTATAGCCTCTCCGACAGCGTCCATGCTGTCAAAGGTCATAGCCGCATTCACACCTGATTCTTTATCTCTTCGATTTAGGTTCTTCTAGTAGCTAGCTCATTTTTGGACAAAAGCTTGCTGACTTGCCTGATAGCAAGTTTCAAATATCTTTAGGTTGGTTGCATTGGGCGGTTTTGGTATTTGGTTATTTTTAGGTAAGCATGGCTTCATTGTTATCTATTGCTTGCAGCATGCTCACATGTAGGTGCTTCAGTGGGACGCTGTGAAGCCATCCCTGGCCGCTCTGCGGTTTCATCCCTGAAACCGAAGCCCACCGCCGCATCTACATCGGGTTATTCATCTCTTCGATTTTACTGCGAGTGATAAAACACGTTTCTGTCGGATAGGCGGCACTTGTTACCAAGTACCGCCCTCCTAAGAACCGTACATGCAACTTTCACTGCATACGGCTCAAGCCTCCACTAAGGCGTATTCTGTTACCCAGCACCCTATATTG
>NZ_VKGK01000002.1 GCF_007197645.1 Shewanella hanedai | reverse complement strand
CATATAAAGATAGGAAATTGAAGCTACTGAGGTCGCATTGGCGAACAGCCATTAAAACACTACAAGGCTTAATTCTGGAGCCACAAGCATGCTATTAAATTCGAGGGGATCCCTCAGACTCAGAGTGTTTTTTGGCAAGCTAATTCAAGGCGAATGAATGACATAATGGTTGTTCCCTTATGAGTTTATTCAACACAGAAGTAGAAAGTCAAAAACACTCCTTACAGGCGAGTTTTAGCGATTCTGATGCTGTGTTAACGAGCTTAACCATAGAATAACTATCCTCTTCACTCGCTGTCTTGCCTCAGTACCGCTAAACTCTCGCTGAGCGATCAAATCTTTATACTGATTGGTATAAGCCCTATAGTTGAGCATTCATAGTATTCGCAACGTCTTACCTCTGCTGCTTTAGCGTCTTTACACTATAACGATATTTCTCATATTGCCTATGGATTAGCGGAGGAGATGCCTTGAATATGTTGGAAGCACACAAGAGCAGGTTGATTGCAACGAGTGACAACAGGGTGTTGAACTAGGTTTGTGCTCGTTAACACAGTACTGGATGAGTTAACACTTGCCTTTTAGCTTGCCTATTGCTGGATAAAATCAACTTTCAAGGGAGCAAGTATCTTATTATTTGAGCCTGGAATTAGTTTGCCAAAATACGCTGAGTAGATCGCTTTCTTATACTGATTGGCTCCCTTTCTTTATGGCTCGATACAAAGTAAAAAAGCGTGCCTTAGCACGCTTTTGGGTCATATTAGATTATAGGCTCGGTTAGCTAATTTTAAATTGGCTCACTGTCTTGGCTAGGCTATCACCGAGCAAAGAGAGTTGTTCAGCTGACCTGCTAGTTTCTTCAGTTTGCTCGTAAGTTGCCTCTGAAATTTCAGACACTGCATTTACATTTTGACTGACTTCATCAGATACCGTTGCTTGCTGTCCGGCAGCTTCAGAGATGTGGGCAATGGAGTTGTTAATCTCGTCCATAAACTCGGCTATTTGTGCCAGAGACTGCTCGGTAGATTGAACTAGCCCAGCAGTAGACTCTGCGCTAGCACAACTTTCAGCCATGGCGTTAAAGGCGCTCTCAGAACGTTGTTGTAGTGTTTGTATGATTGTTTGAATCTCTTCTGTTGATTCTTGAGTTCTTGAAGCTAAAGAGCGTACTTCATCCGCCACCACGGCAAAGCCTCTTCCTTGTTCGCCAGCGCGGGCTGCTTCAATCGCGGCATTCAGAGCAAGCAGGTTAGTTTGCTCTGCGATACTGCGAATCACATCGAGTACAGTACCAATCTGCTCACTGTCTTTACGTAGGTTTTCGATAATTCCAGATGAATCAGTTAGCTGAGTCGAGAGGGCACTCATACTTGATACCGCATTGACGACGACTTCACGTCCATTACTTGCAGTACTTAATGCATTACTGGAAAGCTCATTGGCCTGATTGGCACTAGCACTGACTTCTGAGGCACTGGCGGACATCTCCGTCATCGCGGCGGCTGCTAGTTGGGCTTGAGATTGCTGTTGGCTTACTCCATTTTGTGTCTCTTTAGCTTTTAGAGTTAAGGCGTCAGAGGCTGTTTGCAGTTGTTCTGTGGAGTTGCTGACTTCGGTAACAGTATGCAGTATTTTTTCTGCAAATAAGTTGAAGCTTGCCGCAAGGTGAGAGAGCTCATCTTTACCTGTAACAGGGATACGTTTGGTGAGATCACCTTCACCTTGAGCAATATCAGCAAAAACTTTATTCATTGAGTTTAAGCTCAAGAGAATGGCTTTTGATATTACGTAGGCGATTAATAAGCCGAATATGATGGCGATAGCGGCAACGGTTAGGAGCAGGCTTGAAGAGGCTTGTTGAGAATCATCTGCTGCTGTCGAAGCTGCACTCATTGCATCTGAAATTGAACTTCTAAGTTCATCTAACTCTTTGGCAACGAGAGGGCCGATGGTATCTAAGGTTTTTATACCTGCATTACGTGCACTGATATAACTGGATACTTCGTTAGCGACTTGTGTATAGCTTGATATGTCTGATTTTGCTTCTGTAGCAAGATTGCGTCGAATCGGATTTTCTAAATTAGCAAGCAAGGTATCTATTTGTTTGGTTGTATCAACTAATTCTTGGTTGAATCTATCCACTTGAGATTGTTGATTCTCAACTAAGAATTTAGACACATAAAGTCGACCTAATAGTAAGTTTCGAATAGCTGTTCCTGCCAAAAATGCAGCTTGTATGTCGCCATCACTATTAGCCGATTGCATAATCTTAGTTAAGCCTCGTTCGATTTCAGGCCCTCTAGTATTAAGAGTCTCGGTAACGGCTTTATTACGCTTCTGCTGGTTATTTACCACGATATTATTGAAAGTATTGACGTAGATCTCTTTGTTACTTTTTATTTCATTGAGCATGCCGACGCGCTGGGGATTTTTAATTTCGAGAAAAGCTTTATCAAGCGCTAATTGCCAATTTTCACTCTGAGTTTGGAACTGTGAAACCCATTTGTCATCACCGGTTTTTACATAATTTTTCACGGTAAGCCTAAGTCGATATAGGCTGCTGGTGATGTCTGCTGCTAGCTCAGTATCCGGAGCTAAATCGAATGTGATCTGATGCATCTGATACGCTAGATTGTTGAGCGCATTAATGCCTATCCCAGTAATGAGAATAAGAATAAGCCCCAATACTATAGGTGCTATTGAAAGTTTTTTAGCTACAGAGATATTGGATAAAAGTTGCATAATAATATAATTTTTTAGAGGCTTTAGTTAGGTATAGCAAACTTTAGTGCTTGGGGAAATGTTAGGTTACATATAAATTGAATTATCTGGGTATTCATACTTTCGATGAGTGTTTGAACTGTTGTGGGGTCAACGTTTCAGTGAAATCGCCAATTTGTTTTTGTTTTGTAGTGTTATTCACTTCTTGGTTTCGGACTTTAAAGTGAATATTTGCAAGTTTTCCTTTTTATATTTGTTGATTAGTCACTTTTATTGCATCTTTGAAGCTGGAACATCACTTCTCAAGTCTCTAGGTTCTCTTTGCCACCGTTTCACTTTCACAAACAATATAAACATGGAGCTGTGAGTTACTTAGGTTTTGGGGAGGTGATAAAACTTTATAGTGTAGAGAATATAGCTAACGTCTTGTTAAGTGGAGGTTCAGCTCGTGCTGGTAGAGTAACGATATGCAGAATTTTACTGCGTTACAAGCACATAGGAATAACTGAATGATAAAAAAGATGATACAAAAAACAATGCTTTTAACCTGCTTATCTCTCCTTTCTATCGGCGTAGCATTCGCTTCAAGTCAAACCGCAGTGACAGCAAATTTAGTTAAATCAGAAGTCGATGGAACGGTACTGATCTGCGAGTACCGCACCATGAACCAAATTCATTTTAAGGTACTCTTTAGCAACCAGACATGTCCGCTGTCGATACAGGTTGGTCATTAAGTTATTCCAACTTATTTTGACGGGTCTGGATAGGCTTGTTCAATCGCTTTGAATGAGCGGAGGAAAAGTCCGAGACCACCAACGCTAAGCACTAAAATCACGATGAGGTCAAAGGCACTCATATGGGTAAATCGGAACTGAATTGAGCTTATCACACCAAAAATTAGTGCAACGAGCGATCCAAAAGTGAGTACCCAACCAAGGATATTTCTATAGTTGTAAAACATGATGCCAACACCAAAAATAAATGGGATCATGATCATGCCGCTAGTAAGGCTAAATCCGCCAAAGTTAGAGAATCGATAAAGATGGCTCCCCATACCAAAAGAACTGCTAACTTTTATGGCATTGAGTAGCATGTAAAAGCCACCACACATCATAATTAATCCTAAGAAAAATTGACCAATACCACCTGATGTTCCACCTGCACCTTTCATATTCAATCCTTTAAAATTTGACGTTTAAACCTGTAGGTTTTATAGGCCTTACCACTGAACTTCCATTAATGGGTTTTCACCTTCGGCAATAATGGTTTTCACTATTTGATTATCTTTATCTAGCAGAATGAGTCGAGGGATCCCTGCATTGGCAAATTTGGCATAGATACTTCTGTCTTTGTCGGCAATTAGAGGAAAGTTGATCTCATATTCGGCAGCAAATTTATCTAACGCTTCTTTATTCTCTTCACGACCAATGCCGATGATATCAAGGTTAGGATCAAGATTTAGATCTGATCCTTTAAGGGCATTCATGGCTCTTTGGGAATCAGGGCACCAGGTGGCAAATAAAACCAGTAATTTGGCATTCTGAGATGAGTTTAAATTTATCCGATTGCCCTGAGTATCGGTAAATAGAGTGACTGGAGAAAGCTCGCCAGTTTGGACATAGGTTTGATATTCAGTGTGAGTCTCTTGCTCAATAGAGGAGGTTGCACAGCCAGTAATCAATAGGGTTATAAAGAGCAAACTAATTGCGGTGAGCAGTTTCATTAGTGTCCATTCTTTTGAAAGTAGTCAGATTAAGCTATCAAAGAAGTCCGTCTATGTATAACGAATAGTGAAAATAGATTGATGGCAGAGTGTAAGCTAAAGAGTCATTAAGATTGACACTTTTTAGGCTTCACCTTATCGTATGGGCTTATTCAGTTTGCTTGGATCTGTTCCTTGGTTTATCCAGCAACTCCGTGCTCCATTTATTCGATCCTACAGGGCGGTTTACGTGTTGTTAGTTAATGTAAAGACAAGTTATCTACAGCCATAGTGGCGTAGATAAAGGTAAATCAAGTCATACCTAAATCACCCCATTGTGGCTATTTCGTTCTTAGTACTGAAATAGGTAGAACACCTGCTTCGAATCCCTCTTTTCAATTTGGATCCCTTAGATGAATAAAAGTAAAATATTTGGCAGCATGCTGATTATTGCTGGCACGACCATTGGTGCGGGTATGTTAGCCCTCCCGTTGGCTTCGTCAGGACTGGGCTTTGGCGTTGCCAGTGTGATTATGTTGCTTATCTGGTCATTAATGACCTACACCGCGTTATTGATGATAGAAGTGCATCAGTTTGCACCCACCGATGCGACCTTGCATACCTTGGCTTATAAGCTGTTAGGCCGCAAAGGGCAGGTGGTCGCCAGTATCTCCATGATGTTTTTGTTTTATGCGTTGTGTGCTGCGTATATAGCTGGTGGTGGAGAGCAACTCCACTCAAAACTGACCAACTGGTTTGAACTTGATATTCCGATGCAGTTAGGTGCGATACTGTTCACAGTGCTCATTGGCACAGTTGTGGCTATTGGAACTCACTCGGTTGATATGATAAACCGAACGCTATTCTCGCTAAAACTGATTGCTTTAGCTGTGATGTTGTTTCTGCTGCTGCCCCATGTCTCTGTGAGTAATTTAGTCGAGTTACCCGTCCACCAAGGGTTAGTGTTAGCTTCGTTGCCAGTTATTTTTACCTCTTTTGGTTTTCATGGCTCAATTCCTTCGATAGTACGATATTTAGGTAAAGATACTAAAACGTTAAGATGGACCATAGTGGTTGGTTCTGCCTTACCTCTGTTTATTTATCTGTTGTGGTTAGTGGCAAGCCAAGGGGTGTTGAGTCAGGGCGATTTGATGAACAGTCAGAGTCTCAATGGCTTTATTGGGTCATTAAGCCGTTTACTTCATGATCCTATAATAGCGAATACCGTCTCTATTTTTGCGGATCTGGCGTTAGCCACCTCCTTTCTTGGCGTGAGTTTAGGTCTTTATGATTTTTTGTCTGATTTGCTAAAGCGCAAAGCAACGGCTGGCCATAGAGTTCAAGTCGCTATCGTGACGTTTGTTCCACCGCTCGGGTTTGCGATGTTTTACCCACAAGGGTTTATAACTGCATTAGGCTATGCTGCATTTGCGCTAGTTGTTCTCGCCATCTTCTTGCCCGTTGCTATGGTTGCTGCACAACGTAAACAACAAGGCGTTGATGGATACAGAGTGAAAGGGGGAAATACTGGGCTTGTTATTGTCACTTTCGCGGGGGTGTTAATCATGTTAGTGCAATTATTACAGATGGCTGACTTGCTACCCGCTGTAGGCTAGCGGTTTATTTACATCGTATTTGAGGTGGTTTTAGAATCAATTAGGGTGTTAATTGTTCTGTTGAGTATTTAATTGCAATTATGGTCTGTTTTTTAGACGGTTAACGCAAGTTGCACTTTACATTGAACTCAATAATCCCTATTATCAGCGTCGTTCGGAGGGATGGCAGAGTGGTCGAATGCACCGGTCTTGAAAACCGGCATGGGTTTATAGCCCATCTAGGGTTCAAATCCCTATCCCTCCGCCATATTTAAGATGAAGCCCCTAGCAGAAATGTTAGGGGCTTTTTCGTATGTACAACCTAATGGGTTTATAGCGTACATATGTAGGGTTCAAATCCCTATCCCTCCGCCACATTCAAGATGAAAGGCTACTCGAAAGAGTAGCCTTTTTTCGTTTAAGATAGATACTTGAACCCTAGGGTTCCTATTTGTTTAAATAAGCTATCCCTCCGCCATATTTAAGATGAAGCCCCTAGCAGAAATGTTAGGGGTTTTTTCGTATTTAAAAAAGAAAGAACCCTGGGTTCCTATTATTTAAGTCCGCTACCCCAGCGGGACATTCAGATAAAGTCTAAAGCCCTCGTTTCTTCCAAAAGGCCGCTATCTTCTGCTCATCTTGTGTAGTGTTGTATTTTTCAGTGAAAGGCAGATCATCGGGCAGGTAGATTTTAAAGGTTTTTTCTGCAATCACTCTCCCTTTTAGCTCTAAAGTCATGCGCCAATTACCGACTTTATTGTGCAGAGGCGCCCAGATGGTGTCTCCGATGAAGAATTTCCAATCATTACTCTCCACGTAAAGCTCACCATCGAATGGAGGACGAATGATGTCGTTCTCATCGGGTATATCTGGATGGTAGATGCAGTATCTGAGCTTTTGGTTTTTAGCTTTCTTGATGTGTGCGATAAAACCAAACTCAATATCTATCTCTGCGGGGATATGAACTGTCGATTTCAGCAGCCTAGGTAATGCGTTGCTCTCTACATCCCATTTAGTGAAGATTCCACTGTAAATGACACTGACATCAAATTTGAGCTTAGACATAATGGTAAACCTGCTGTTTTCTTGAGTCTGTTCGTGCGGAAAGTGTTATTTTAGCAATATTGTTATGCCAATGGATATTGGCAATTTTTTAAGAAGAGAGCTGAGATGTCAAAGAAGACTGTAAAGTTTGAATATGAGAAAGAGACGAAGAACAGTGTACGTTATCAAGAAGTGCCTGAGTCAGGTCAAGCGCCTATTATGGGCACCATTTATGTGCAGAAATGGTTTGCTGGTGACAGTAAGGTGTTAGAGCTGACTTTAGAGAAGAAGGATTAATACCGGATTGCATCCGCTATTTAAATGCCACTGCGTGGCAACGAGAAAAGTTAGGTTATAAGGGTAACAGCTTTCAGTTTTCCGCTTTCTCGAAGCCAATTCAGTTTGTGTATAGCTTTATGTGTGGTATTTCACTGCCATGTCGATAAGAGGCTCGCGGCTGGCTTTTGCTGCGCGTAATCGTGCTAGGTAGTTTTCCCATAAATCGACTTGGTTAGTCGCGAGATCATGCAGCACTTTCCATGAAAATAGTCCGGTATTATGGCCATCGTCGAAAGTGATTTTTACGGCGTAGTTGCCTACGGCATCTAACGCGTTAATGTTGACGTTTTTTTTATGAGTGACTAAGACTGGATTACCGTGGCCATGAACCTCTGCTGAAGGAGAGTAGACGCGCAGCATCTCACAACTTAGTTGGTGCGTTTCACCGGTATCGAAGCTGATTTCGAGAATACGTGATTTACGTTTAAGCTTAAGGTTTGTCACCATCGGCGAAGCGGAAGAGGTGGTCATATTGGTTACCCATAATCGCTAATAATATAATGCCGAGCTAGTCGTTTACACTCCTTACTCGGCATTGTTTTAGTTCAGTTTAGATTTAACAAGAGCTTTAAAGAATAAAGCGGCTCAGATCTTCATCTTGAACTAAGTTATCTAAATGGTCGCTCACATATTTAGCATCGATAACGAAGCTGCTGCCAGATTTATCTGAAGCCTCGTAAGAAAGCTCTTCTGTTAGTTTTTCCATTACAGTATGTAGACGACGTGCACCGATGTTTTCGGTACGCTCGTTCACCTGCCATGCTGCTTGAGCTATGCTCTCGATACCATCTTCGGTAAACGAAATAGTAACGCCTTCAGTCCCCATTAACGCGACATGTTGCTCGGTTAGCGAAGCGTGTGGCTCGGTTAAGATGCGTTTGAAGTCATCAGCCGTTAAGGCGTCGAGTTCTACGCGAATTGGGAGTCGTCCTTGAAGTTCAGGGATAAGATCCGATGGTTTAGACATCTGAAACGCGCCAGAAGCGATAAACAGGATATGATCAGTTTTGACCATGCCGTGCTTAGTATTGACTGTGCAACCTTCAACAAGAGGAAGCAAGTCACGCTGTACACCTTCACGAGAGACATCAGGACCTGAGGACTCACCGCGCTTACAGATCTTGTCGATTTCATCTAAGAAGACGATACCGTGCTGCTCAACCAACTCGATAGCTTGTTCTTTAAGATCATCTTGATTAACCAGTTTAGCCGCTTCCTCTTCAATCATCAGCTTGTAGGCTTCTTTGATTGGCATCTTGCGGCGCTTACTTGCTCCAGGTCCCATGTTTTGGAACATGCTCTGAAGCTGGTTAGTCATCTCTTCCATGCCTGGAGGAGACATGATCTCTATGCCGACTTGAGGAGCTGAGACGTCAATTTCAATCTCTTTATCATCTAGTTGGCCTTCGCGTAGTTTTTTGCGAAACACTTGACGAGTTGCTGAGTCATCTTTGCTTTCGTTATCCCAATCTTCTTTTGGCTTAGGCAACAGGGCGTCGAGAATGCGCTCTTCAGCCGCTTCTTCAGCTCTGAATTTGCACTTTTTCATCTGCTCTTCACGAGTCATCTTGATGGCTGAATCAGTCAGATCACGGATGATCTGCTCAACTTCTTTCCCCACATAACCGACTTCAGTGAACTTAGTTGCTTCGACCTTGATAAACGGCGCTTTAGCTAACTTAGCTAAACGTCGTGCTATTTCGGTTTTACCCACACCGGTTGGGCCGATCATTAAGATATTCTTTGGGGTTACTTCTTGACGAAAATCTGCATCAAGTTGCATACGGCGCCAGCGATTACGCAGGGCAATGGCCACTGAACGTTTCGCATTATGTTGGCCGATAATGTGAGTGTCTAATTCATGGACAATCTCACGTGGGGTCATTTCAGACATATTCTTTCCTCATGCATTAGCATCAGTTTTGAACTAAAGCTTAGTCTAGGCTTTAGGTTCGTAATTTAATTCTTCGATGGTTTTGAACTGGTTGGTGAACACGCAGATCCCACCGGCAATCGTTAGTGATTTTTCGGCTATCTCTAAGGCACTCAATTCAGTATTTTCTAGTAATGCTATTGCAGCAGACTGGGCAAAGTTGCCACCGGAACCTATCGCAATAAGATCGTTTTCTGGCTGAACGACATCGCCGTTACCAGTAATGATCAATGAACACGTGTCGTCGGCTACGGCAAGTAAAGCTTCTAATTTACGTAGCATTTTGTCGCTGCGCCAGTCTTTGGCCATCTCTACAGCCGCTTTCATCAGGTGTCCCTGATGCATCTCTAATTTGGCTTCGAAGCGCTCGAATAAGGTGAAAGCGTCTGCAGTACCACCGGCAAAACCAGCCAATACTTTATTGTGGTAAAGGCGACGTACTTTCTTAGCGTTACTTTTCATCACGGTATTACCAAGAGAAACTTGGCCATCTCCAGCGATAACGACCTGGTTATTACGGCGAACTGATACGATTGTGGTCACGAATGAATCCTCTTCTCAAACTGACGAATTATGCTCGTCAGTGGGTGATACAAGAGATATGGGGGGAGGGGAGATAAATATCAAGGATAAGAGGTGAAAAGAACGCCCTCGAAGTGACAAAGTCTTGTCTTCGAAGGCTTTCATTTGGGCTAACAGTATTTATTCCTGTTTTAAGCGCCTTCCCAAAACAAGATGATGCAGCCATTTATGCCTGCTTTTTGTAATATATGACGCTCTCTCTCTACTTGGCGTTTGCTATCGTATGGGCCAAGACTCACCTTATGCCAATCGCCGGTGGTACCTTTTACTTTTTTGATACTGGCCGATAGGCCTTGGAAAGCGATAACCGCTTTCATCTCTTCGGCTTGAGAGAGGGTCCTGAAAGAACCGCACTGCATCTGGTAAGGACGCGATGGTTTTGCTTTTTCGGCATCAGGAATGTCGACTTCGACTTGCTTGTTTTCTAATTCTTGCTGATAGGTCCACTGCTCCTTAGGTTTTGGAGGCAGTGCATTTGGATCTTTATTCACGACAGGCTTTTTAGGTTTATCTACAACAGCGGCTGGTTCAGTGTCGTCTGTGCTACTGTCATTGATGCTCCATAAAAAGTAGCAGAATCCACCGACAAGGCCGATAGTGACAAGTAATAAGAGCAAGGGGAAGCGTCTTGGAGCTGGCGCTTGGCTCTTTCTGCGTGTGGATTTTGCCTTGCCTTTAGTTGGTTTTCTATTGGCGTAGTCGCGATTGCTCATTAGATTAATATACCGTTTCTTTAAGGTCCGTACGGGTGTTTCTTTCCTAGTAAACTGTCAATACCGAGGCTAGACCTCGGTATTGACAGTTTATATTGATTACATACGCTCTAGGGTTTCAATACCGAGTAGGTTTAAGCCCTGTTTTAGTGTCTTAGCGGTAAGCTTAGCCAATAATAAACGACTCTTTTTCTGCTCTTCGTTATCGGCAGCAAGCACAGGGCAAGCTTCATAGAAGCTAGAGAATGCGCCAGCAAGTTCGAAGAGGTAACCACATAAAGCATGAGGCTGACCTTTAGTGACCATGCGTGAAACCACTTCACCAAATTGAGCAAGCTTAGTGCCTAGCTCTTTCTCTTTATCATGATCTAACTGAATGCGTGCACCCGTTAGATCAACGTCAGCGGCACGTTTAAAGATGCCTGCAACGCGGGTGTATGCATAAAGTAGATAAGGGGCTGTGTTACCTTCAAAGCTCAACATCTGCTCAAAGCTAAAGATGTAGTCACTGGCACGGTTTTTAGATAGGTCAGCATATTTAACTGAGCTGATGCCGACGACTTTGGCGATTTTAACCAGTTCGTCTTCATCCATATCAGGGTTCTTACTGCGTACTAATTCGAGTGCACGGGTGTCGGCTTCTGTAAGCAGATCGACTAACTTAACTACGCCACCTGAACGAGTCTTAAATGGACGGCCATCAGCACCATTCATGGTACCAAAGCCCATATGCTCAAGGCTTATACTGTCGTCAATAAACTGCGCTTTACGAGCAAGATTAAATACTTGCTGGAAATGCAGTGCTTGACGTAGATCCACAAAGTAAAGCACCCGATCGGCTTTCAATACATTAGCGCGGTAACGCATGGCGGCGAGATCGCTGGTTGCGTATAGGTAACCACCGTCTGCTTTTTGGATGATGACCGGTAGAGGCTCACCTTCTTTAGTTTTGAATTCGTCTTGGAATACCACTTTAGCGCCATTGCTTTCTGACAATAAGCCTTGGGTATCTAGATCGATAACCACTTGTGCGAGATCGTCGTTATACGTACTTTCACCACGCACATCAGCGCGAGTCAGGCTCACACCTAGGCGCTCATATACATCGTGGCAATGGCTCAGTGAAATGTCGTTAAATTCACGCCATAGTTTGTTGCAGTACTCATCACCTGATTGAAGCTCTACTACTAGCTTACGGGCACGTGTAGCAAACTCTTCAGATTCATCGAAGCGAACTTTAGCGGCACGGTAGAAGGTTTCAAGATCAGACAGTACCATCTGAGTCTGCTCACCATTCTGGGTACGTAGCTCCTCCATATAAGCCAGTAGCATACCAAATTGAGTCCCCCAATCGCCTACGTGGTTTTGACGGATCACCTTGTGACCTTGGAACTCAAGTGCGCGTACCACACTGTCACCGATAACGGTTGAGCGTAGGTGACCTACGTGCATCTCTTTGGCGAGGTTTGGTGAAGAGTAATCAACTACCACGGTCTGAGGTTCAGGCAAGACAATGCCAAGACGGTCGTCATTAAGCGCGGCCATAAGCTGATTTGCTAATGCCTTATCATCGATGAAAAAGTTGATAAAACCAGGACCTGCGATCTCAACTTTCGATACTTGGCTATCTTCAGGCAAGCTATCGATGATGAGCTGAGCGACTTCTCTTGGATTTTTACGTGCAACTTTAGTCAGCATCATGGCCAGGTTTGTTGCAAAATCACCGTGAGTTTTATCTTTTGTTCGGTCGACCTGAATACGAGCCTCAAAATCAGTTGGAATAACCTCTTGTTGTTTAAGGGCATCTAGGGCTTGGACGAGCAAAGATTGAATATGTGATTTCATTGGCGTTTATTGACACTTACTAATGATGAAAAGAATTAGGGATAACCGCATATTTTAGCCGCTTGTCGTAGCTAATTGCTATCATCAAAATCATATTTATGCGTTTTTTAGCGAAAATTTAATGTTGGCCGAAGACTATTCGCTATTTTATTGATTAGGGAAGTAAATAAGAAGGCCT
Organism: Shewanella hanedai; assembly: GCF_007197645.1. GTDB lineage: Bacteria > Pseudomonadota > Gammaproteobacteria > Enterobacterales > Shewanellaceae > Shewanella > Shewanella hanedai. The sequence continues at coordinate 352,300 of NZ_VKGK01000002.1, read as the reverse complement.
TGGAAACAGCTAGTTAAGACCTCTGGATTACATTCACTGCAATATTGAGGTCGTCTTGATTAGAGCAGGTCTTGAGGATCCCTATCGATACTCCAGCGACAGCGTTTAGCCAATGGCAGCGCTTCTATTTGTGGCAGTGCGATCTCAAATGCTTGCTGCAATTGTTGACGTGACTTGGTCTGAAATATCAAATGGCGTCGGTACTTGCCTGCTTTTTTGTCCATGGGTGCAGGCATCGGGCCTATGACTTCACACTCTTCATTTTGTGGCAGTAACTGAGCCACGCTAGAGAGGAAGTTATCGGCATCGATGGCTTGATTGGCCTCGGCGCGCAGCAATAGCATGTTCCAAGCGGGTGGCAGTAGGGCTTGTTTTCGCTCATTGAGCTGACCACGGGCAAACTCGCCATAACCTTTATGCATCAGCTCCCGTAGAATGGCATTGTCCGCTTGATGGGTTTGCATCAATACAGTGCCGGGTTTTCTGGCACGGCCTGCACGGCCGGAAACTTGGGTATAGAGCTGTCCAAAACGCTCCGGTGCTCTGAAATCAGCACTAAACAGGGCGCCATCCACATCGAGTAAACCGACTAAGGTGACATCGGGGAAGTGGTGTCCTTTAGCCAGCATCTGTGTGCCAACCAATATCTTATATTCCCCTTTATGGATCGCATTAAGATGGCCTTCAAGCGCCCCTTTACGACTTGTCGTATCACGGTCGATACGCACCACTGGGTATTTAGGGAACTCCTTTTCCAATACAGCGGCGAGTTGCTCAGTGCCAACACCTTGGCCCATTAACATGGTGCTACCACAACTATGACACTGCTTAGGAATAGCATAATGATTCCCACAATGATGGCAGCGGATCTCGGCTAATGATTGATGCACAGTGAAGAAGGCATCGCAGCGATCACATTCATGTAGGTGTCCACATTCGTGACATAGCAGTGCGGGCGCAAAGCCTCTGCGGTTAAGAAACAGTAAAACCTGATTGCCTGCATCGAGATGAATACGCATCTCATTGATCAATGCATGAGAGATGCCTGTCTTTAATGGCTGATTGCTAATATCGATGATCCCTTGGCGCACCTTTTCTGCATTACCGGCGCGTTGGCCAAGTTCGAGATGTTTATAGCGGCCACTAAGGGCATTTTGTAGGCTTTCTAATGAGGGGGTTGCTGTGCCGAGCAGCACAGGGATCTTCTCTAAGTGACCACGCATCACGGCAAGATCTCGGGCGTGATAACCTACGCCTTCTTGTTGTTTGAAGCTTGAGTCATGTTCTTCATCGAGAATAATTGTGCCTGGAAAGGCCATTGGGGTAAATAACGCTGAGCGTGTGCCAATGATGATGGCGGCTTCACCGGTGCGGGCTTGTCGCCAAGCGGCCAGTCTTTGATTGTCAGTAAGTCCTGAGTGGATAACGGCAACGGTTACTTTAAATCGACTCTTGAATCGACTGATGGTTTGCGGGGTTAGTCCAATTTCAGGAACCAAGACTAGCGCTTGTTTTCCCTGTTTTAACACGGTTTCTAATAGCGCAAGGTAGACTTCAGTTTTGCCTGAGCCAGTAATGCCTTCGAGCAGAGTACAATGGTAACCCGTTTGTTGAGTGAGCACTGCGACGGCAATGGCTTGTTCTGGGTTCAAGGTTAATGGCTCTTCACCTAATTCAAGATGTTCTCGCCATGAGAGGTCGATCTTATTGATACGCTCCTCTTTAGTTATCCAGTCTCTGTCTTGCAGTGCTTTGAGCGCTGACTTACTTAAGTCGAGATTGACGACCTCTTCTTGAGATAGCTCTGATTTCTGCAGCAGTTCCAGTACTTTTCGCTGTGCGGGTGCACGTTTAATGCTGTCGAGTGAGGCCTCTCTTCCAGCCTCGGTCACTCGCCAAAATGTACTGGTTTCAGCTAGCACCTCTGCGCCTTTGCGTAAAGCAACTGGCAGGGCTTGAGACATCATTTGCCCTAAGCTGCAGAAGTAGTACCTTGCAGCCCAAGCGGTCAGTTTATAAAGTGAATCAGGCAGTAATGGCTCTTCATCCAATAGCTCTATCAGCGGCTTTATCTGATGCGGCGCTAGATCACAGGTATCAGATGTGCCGGTCACCAGACCAATTAATTGCTGACGGCCGAATGGCACTTTGACTCGCATCCCATTTTTAGGGATAACAGTGAGTGATTCGGGGACTTTATAACTGAAGGTTTGCCTCATAGGTACAGGCAAGGCAACCTCGACAAACAGGGGCATAAAGTTGGCAAGTTCTATTAAAATTTAGCGACTAGTGTACTCAGACTGTTGAGCGAGGGCTACTCTTTATCATCCTTACTATTAGCGGTACAAAATAGGTGGTCAATTCAGAGTCATTTAGATGTTTAAACTGGAGCAACATAGATATGAAGGTGTACTTGTTTATTAAGTCAGTGAACGAAGGGAGAATAATGCAGAAGTCATTATCGAGAGTCATTTAGGGGGTAGAAGTTAAGAACAACTATTAACTTCAAGCATCTACCATCGTTTAGCACTCGAAGAGATAAAGCTCGGTACTCCTGTAGAAGACAAGATTATTAGAGTGTTGGCATTTTATAGGAGTTATTTGGGTATGAAACAGTTTAAAGTGTGAAGTTCAACTTTGTCTCCGGCATTTAAATTGGGATGATTAAGCAAGAGGATGTTGAATTGATGCTCGGGAATATTAATGTGCTGGTGGAGGTTCTATGGCTAATTTTTTTAAGATCGTGATGACATTAATACTCTTTGTTGGAAGCTATATGTTTTCCAGCCTTGATGCTCATGCACGAATTACCCACGTCAGTATTAACCAACAGCAATTCACATTAGGTGAGTATCCTAAATTCAAAATGAATATCGTCTCAAAAGATGCTAATTACAAAAAAATGCAGTTCATTGTCCAGCAAGGTAACAATGAAGAGATCTTAATGACCGAACCGATCAATCGATTTCTATTGCAGTTAACAGGTGTTGAAGACGTGAATGATCCTACTGCTGTCTTAATCATTAAAGAGTACAGGGTAAACAAATGGCGCAATGTAAAACGTTTCCCTCTGTTTTCAGCAGACGTGAAGCCTATCAGTTTAACGGTCAATGCTGAGCCATCAAGAGTAAAGAGTGAGATAAAGGTAGGGCAAAATAGACCTATCCCGCTACAGGTTCGCAAGCCAGATGAAGCACTAGCAGATATTCATTGTTCATTGAATTCGAGCCCAGGACAAACCCTTTGGAGAATAGCGCTCCAGTACCGTAAAGAGTGGCAGATGACGACTTATGGGAGTGTCGTCGCGATATACGAAGCCAATCAACAAGCATTCAATGCCCAAAATATAAACAGTTTAAAGGAGGGGGTTCAACTTTTTTGCCCGTCTAATGCGGTTAAAGATAAATACAGAGACAGACAGGTTGCGCAAAGTCGGTATAAGGAACTGTTGGATTAAACACACTTTTTACTCTGTAATAGAGAGTGCTAAATACCGATAAATATTCCGCTTGAGTGGAGTGTGTAGATTTATCTTGTATCCCTTGTTTAGTTACTATACTATTCTGCGCCTAAATAATTTATTAACTTCATGTGGTGTCCGACTTCGGGTTGGAAGAGCGACATGGCCTTCAACTAGAGGTAATCCCAATGAAAGCAGGCATTCATCCTGATTATGCAGAAATCACTGCAACATGTACTTGTGGTAACGTTATCAAAGTAAATTCAACTGCTGGTAAGTCACTGCATTTGGACGTATGTGGTGCATGTCACCCATTCTACACTGGTACACAGAAAGTTGTTGACACTGGTGGACGTATCGACAAGTTCAACAAGCGCTTCGGTGCACTTGGTAAGAAGTAATTATTACTTAATTAATTCTTCCGAATTGAATTTAAAAAAGGCGCCTATATGGCGCCTTTTTGTTGTCTTGCGATCACTGGCTGCCTACTTACTCTCTTCATATTTGGTTTTATACCAATCAGTATAAGAAGTTGATCTACTCAGAGTGTTTTTTGGCAAACTAATTCAAGGCGAATGGATGACATAATGGTTGTTCCCTTGTGAGTTCATTCAACGCAGAAGTAGGCAGCCAAAAACACTCCTTTACAGGCGAGTTTTAGCGGTTCTGATGCTGTGTTAACGAGCTTGACCGTAGAATGACTATGCTCTTCACTCGTTGCCTTGCCTCATGACCGCTAAACTCTCGCTGAGCGATCAAATCTTTATACTGATTGGTATTAATCATTAACCTGAGTGAAATTGACCTAAATTAGATTAAAAAGATTTATCTAAATAGCTTTAGAGAAGAGTTTGGTAATTTTATCAACATTTTTACTGTTAACTTCGTGTATACCCATTGATATCTGTTACTTCGTTGTATTATTCCTACAAAAACATTGTTGTATTTACTTCTAGAAAGCAGACTTAAGTTTGCAAAATAACCCTTTGCTGTTTAATCGATGCCTTTGGTTGAATTTCTCTAATATCTGGGTTGATAATTGTGGTATTTCGAGTATTGTAGCCACAATTGGTTGCCCCTACTTTTAAAGCAATTAAAAATTAAAAGAGTGTAAATACCAATCAGTATAAAGATTTGATCGCTCAGCGAGAGTTTAGCGGTCCTGAGGCAAGGCAACGAGTGAAGAGCATAGTTATTCTACGGTTAAGCTCGTTAACACAGCATCAGAATCGCTAAAACTCGCCTGTAAGGAGTGTTTTTGGCTGCCTACTTCTACGTTGAATGAACTCATAAGGGAATACCATTATGTCATTAATTCGCCTTGAATTAGTTTGCCAAAAAACACTCTGAGTAGATCAACTTCTTATATTGATTGGTATAAGACCATAGACCTCACTAAAAGTATATTTGCCGCTTCTCAGGATTATAACAATGTCAGATTTTCGCCAACAAGCCCTCGATTATCATGAGTTTCCAGTGCCAGGAAAAACAGCCGTTTGCCTGACTAAACCAGCCGAAACAAGTATGGATTTAGCATTAGCCTATAGCCCCGGTGTCGCCGAACCTGTGCGCGAAATCGCTGCTAACCCTGATAATGCTTACCGTTATACGGCAAAAGGAAATACGGTTGCTGTTATCTCTAATGGGACAGCCATTTTAGGTTTGGGGAATTTGGGACCGCTGGCATCTAAACCTGTTATGGAAGGTAAAGCGCTGCTGTTTAAGCATTTTGCTAACATTGATGCGACAGATATTGAAGTTAAGCACCGCACTCCTGAAGAGTTTATTAATACTGTAGAGGCGATTGCCGATACCTTTGGTGGAATTAACCTCGAAGATATCAAAGCACCTGAGTGTTTTGAGATTGAAAAGGCGCTCATTGAACGCTGTAACGTTCCTGTATTTCATGATGATCAACATGGCACCGCGATTGTGACTACTGCGGGCATGATTAATGCGCTTGAAATTCAAGGTAAGAAAATTGATGAAGCTATCTTCGTCTGTATGGGTGCTGGCGCAGCTGCGATTGCTTGTATGACGATGCTTGTTAAGTGTGGCGTACAGCGTGAAAATGTTTATATGCTCGACAGAAAAGGGGTGATCCACACGCGTCGTGATGACATCAATGAGTACAAGGCATTATTTGCTAACAATACAGATAAGCGTACTTTGCAAGATGTGATTAAAGGGGCTGATGCTTTCTTAGGTTTGTCTGGCCCAGATGTGTTAAGTGCTGAAGATATCGCACTTATGGCAGACAATCCTGTTGTCTTTGCTTGCTCTAATCCTGATCCAGAGATTAAGCCTGAAGTGGCTCATGAGGCTCGTCAAGATTTAATTATGGGTACTGGACGCAGCGATTATCCTAATCAAGTGAACAACGTACTTTGTTTCCCGTTTATTTTCCGTGGTGCGCTGGATGTTCGTGCCTCAAAAATTAATGATGAGATGAAAGTTGCTGCGGTGTATGCCATTGCTGAACTTGCACGAGAAGCGGTGCCTGCGTCTGTACTTGCTGCTTATCCTGGTGTGACTGAATTAAAGTTTGGCCCTGAATATGTGATCCCTAAACCTATGGACCCACGTTTATTGCCAAATGTTGCTAGAGCCGTTGCCCAAGCTGCAATAGATTCAGGTGTGGCTGCTATTACGTCTTTACCTGAAAATTACTTGAGCTAGACTGAGCTTAAAACGAGTGTAAGCATGTATGAAAGGGCCTTATGGCCCTTTTCATTTCTGTGCCTTTTTGCCTCTTGTTACTTTGGACTTAGTACTAAATTATTATTGTAGATGCTGTTATTTGTTTGTATGGTTAAATTTTAAAGTTTGGCCCAATACCGATTGGTATAATCTGGGCTCTATTCGCATAAACTCTGCTTTCAGGGTTCCTTATCTTATTAGTTATAAGAGCAATAAAATCCTGCAGGAAGCGGATAATGAAACTAACTCGACTCTTAACAAATAAACTGACCAGCTTCTGGTTTATCTCATTGGCTGCGGTAGCTTTTATTTTTTTACTGACAGCTTTGATCAGTTTTGCGCAGTTAACCTCCACATTTCAACAACAAAAAGTGACAGAACTAGAGGCAATGCTAGTGCATCATTTTGATCATGATGGCACCTCAGCTGTTTTAGATACGTGGCTTCCTCCGATACTCTCTGCCTATAAGGTGACCCATTTAGTTTTAAAAGATGGGAAAAAGACGCTTTATGAATATAGCTCTGGTAAGGAAAGATCTGGCTTTGTTTACTATGAGAAGTCGTTAAATCACCATGACGGCTTAAGCCTATCAATGAAACTGCCTCAACCTTTTAAAATGTATAGTTTTAGTTGGTATGCATTGAGCGTCTTCATTGTCGGCATTGGTTTTATTGCTTTCTTTGTTCGCTCTGGCTACCTCTGGTTGTCTACTCAACTTCAAGGAATCGAAGATCTCGCTATTCGTAGTAAATTAATTCTTAATAATGAATATGAACAAGCATTAGCTGAGAAAGGCCACGGTAAGCCCCGAATGATAAATCGAGCACTGACGCACATGCTGTTGGAGTTAGATGATGCACAGAAGCAGAGAGCTCGATTTGATCAATTTATCCGCTCGAACACCTTTCTCGATCCAGAAACAGGCATAGGCAATAGACTGTTCCTAAAAAATCGATTGGATGCGTTAAGTAACGATCGCGGGATGATGGCCCCAGGGGTACTTTTTCTGCTGGAGATGGAAGACCTTGATTTGCTGTTGCAGGAGATCGGTGAGGAGCAAATAGATGAAATATTACTTCAAACAATCAATGATATTAGTCAAATATTAGATAGTCAGGCTAACAGTATATTTTCCCGTCGTTCCTACAACCAATTCGCGATAGTTGTCCCACAGATATCCTTAAAAGATGTGGAGAAGTTAGCGGGGAAACTGTTGAAAGTGTGTTTGAACCATAAGCTTCCCGATGGAATTAGTAGTGCTGACTTTTATCATATTGGCGCTGCTTATTTTAAAGTCGGAGAGACAAAAGAGCAGTTGCTAGAGGAAGCCGAACGTGCTCTAAGGGCTGCTCAATTTCAGGGAAACAGCGGCTGGTTTATGTATGATAAAGGAGCCGTAGATGAGGAATTTGCTAAGGGTTCGGTGCGTTGGAGAAGCTTTCTTGAATATGCGCTCGTTAATCGGCGGTTAGTGATCTTCTCTCAGCCAGTGATTGACAGTGATAGGGAAATTCATCACATGGAGATCTCTAGTCGAATTAGGGATAACCAAGATAATTTAATTCGAGCGACGCTCTATATTCCCATGGCGATAAAGTGTGGCCTAACACCGCAATTTGAACGACAAGTCATAGAAGCTGTGCTGTTTGATCTACTCGCTAACCTCAATGATACCACGACTAAATACAGCGTGAACCTCAGCTTAGATACCTTATTGAGTAGAGCTTTTATTCGCTGGTTGAAAACCACCCTGCTTGAGTATCGTCATCTAACACCAAGATTAATTTTTGAAATTAATGAAGACATCGTGGTCCACCACATTGAACAGTTAGCCCCAAAACTCGATATGATAAGAAAAATGGGGGCTAGTCTGTGTGTTGATCGTGTTGGTCAGCAGGTCGTCAGCACCCAATATATTAAAGAGTGTCACTTCGACTTCATTAAATTACACCGTTCTATTGTTCGTCAGATCCACCTAAGACAAGAGAATCAACTATTTGTCCGTAGCTTGATTGGTGGACTATATCGCACAGGAGTACAAGTTTTTGCTGAAGGAGTTGAATCTTTTGAAGAGTGGCAAACATTGAAAATTCTTGGTGTGAGTGCAGGACAGGGAAGCATATTTAGCGATCCAGTTGAAGAGGATTAGTCAGCTTTGCTGACCGCAGTGAAAAATAAAAGTTATTAATTTAAGCTTTATTACCCCATCTAATGTAATAACAAGGTTGTTACAAGGTATTTAACTTGGCTATAACTTGTGAGATTAGGGTTATAAGCCTATCTTAGGCTTTATGCCTTGTATTGCATTCTTTGTTTTCTCTACAAAATTATATGATTAGTAGTTACAATAAGCATAACAAATTTGATAATCTGCTTGTATACTTTAGTTTAAGATTAGCTAATCATGTTGATATCCGTTCACAATTGTAACTCTTTGTATTGCTAATGGCTTAAATGGTAGCATCATATGCGTAAACTGAATTTAAAATGATAATAGGCACCTTATGAAGGAAAAGAGTATTTTTAGCCGGTTGGCTTTTTGGCAAAAATCCAATGCCAAACTTAAACTCGGTATTTATGTGTGCCCAGAAAAAGTTGTCGTTTATCATCAGTTTGATGAAAGCCAGGATGGAGAAGTTGCTGCAAATGACCTAAAGGAATTTGCATTTGATGGTGTCAACTGGCCGGCGTTGTTTACGGATGTGGAAAAGGCTTTTGGTCCTGCAGAACTGCAGATCACGTTGAGTTCATCTTACTACCAACTTATCGTTGTCGATAAGCCAAATGTCGAACCTGAAGAGATGGGGCAGGCTCTTTTATGGTCGATTAAAGATATGATTAGCCAACCCGTCACTGATGTACATATCGATTATTTTGAGCCTCCTCAACAAAATACAGCCAAGGTAAACGTTGTTATCGTCGATAGGAAGAAGACTGTCGCGATGGTATTGGCCGCAAAAGATCATGAGATGCAAGTCAACGGCATAAATATCGAAGAGATGGCTGTGACTAATTTGTTCTTGGAAGAGCCGCAGGCAAAACTCATTATTAGCCACCTATCTGGGCAAGAGATGTTGCTTACGGTTGTTAAACAAGGTGAGCTTTATATGCAGCGGAGGGTCAGAGGGTTCAACCAGATTGATGCCGTTAGTGCTGAAGAGCTTAGTTTTGGTATGGCAGATAACTTAAGTCTAGAGCTACAGAGATCCATGGATTACTTCGAGAGTCAGTTACGTCAGGCCCCCGTATCTTCAATCGAGTTGCTCATCAATGGCCAGACAGAGAAGTTAGCTGAATTAGTGGGTGTAAACTTCAACCAAGAGGTGAATGCGATTGCTGTGGCGAGTGTTGAGGCTGAAATGGCAAGTTTAGCTTGGCGTGAGATGAGACGAGATGAGTTGAATCTAGCAGGAGAGCAGGCATGACCATGAAGACTCGTATTAATCTCTATTCTGAATCACTCTTACCTCCTGAGTTAAGATTGTCCTTTAATAGGATGGCCATAGGGTTAATGGTATTGCTGGTTCTCAGTGTCGTTGGGTCTACGCTGAGCTATGTACTTGTTTTAGGCTTAGAGTCCGATCATGCTGAGTTGGCGAGTACAAAAAATAGTTTAGAACGAGAAAAGACAGATCTAGAAGCGAAAATTGCCCTGCGTAAACCAGATGCAAAATTGGTTGCTAAAGTTGATCTATTTGCGCAGCAGATTGAACTCAAACAGATGTTATTGGGGGAACTGAGCCAAAGAGAAGCTTTAACAAGTCATGGTTACTCCCCTTTGATGGAAGATCTTGCTCGAGTGGCTAATGCCAGTATTTGGCTAAATCGGTTCCAAGTAGAAGAGGATAACTTTGTATTCGAAGGTTTTACTGCCAGCGCACACAGTGTTCCTCTTTGGGTGGATAGACTCAAGATGACGGAAACCTTAAAAGGACAAGCATTCGCGTCAATGACAATGAATCGCGGTGATGATCAACCTCTCTCCTTTACTCTGACAACGACAGCACAAACGGAGGCGAACCAGTGAAGCAGAAATTACAGGAATTAGCCGTTCGTTTTGATGTGTTAAGCCAACGAGAGCGCGTCATGGTCGCGGCGGCTGCGTTTGTGATAGTCGCTTTTCTGTGTTATTTGCCGCTGGAATCCTTCCTCTTAAAGCACAATAAATTGACCCAACAAAACAAGGCGCTTGTTGCTGAAAATAAGATTTCAGTCCAACAAAACGAGCTTTATAAGCAGAGGTTAGCCCAAAACCCTAATGATGAATACAATGCTCGCTTCGTGATATTAGAGCAAAAAAGTAAAGAGTTAGATAAAGAACTCTCCTTTCAAATGGTGGATATGGTGCCTGCCGATCATATGCCTGCCTTGTTGAGTAAACTACTTGAACAAGTGAGAGGGATAAAACTCCAGGAGTTTCGATCTATTGCGCCAATAGCGTTATTGGAGATTGGTGAAGAGAAGAAAATGAACCTGTATAGCCATGGTATCCGTTTAACATTCCAAGGAGACTACTTTGCTGTCTTGAAGTTTATTCAAGCCATTGAAGCTATGCCAAACAAGCTCTATTGGAAGCGAATGGCATATCAGGTTGATGAATATCCAATGGCAAACGTCGTTTTAGAGCTTTACACCGTTAGTATCAATAAGGATTTTATTAGTGTTTCAAGTCAAGGTTAATTGGATCTTAGCTATGTTAGTGTTCGCACTAACGGCCAGTGTTCAAGCTGAAACGCTAAGGGATCCTACTCGTCCGGGAAAAGGAGGGGGAGTCGCGTCTGTCGCGACAGCAGATAAAGAGCGTGGTTTACAGCTCAATAGTATTGTCAGTGCAGGGGCTAATTCTCATGTGCTGATCAATAACCAAATTTATGTGGTCGGTGACACTGTGCAAGGGGTCAAAATTACCCGCATAGGCATCAACTCAGTATCATTGGCCGATGGGCGAAAATTAAGAATGTATCAAATAATAACAGAGACAAAGGGAAGCAATTCACATGACAGCGATTAAAACAATTACGCCTCTGTTAGCGTTTTTATTGGTGGCTTGTCAGTCCTTTGACAGACCTAGACCTGTAGAGTCAAAGTCGGCGTTGAATGAGTCGATTGAAACAGTAAAGAATCAGAGTAAAACACCACCGCCTGCGGTTATGCCTGAGTCAGTTCAGAATGAACTTAGCTCGCAGAACTTGTTATCAGGCTTGGCCCCCTCAGTCAAAACAGAGCGTCGCTTTGATGTTTCAGCTAAAGATGTTGAGGCAAAAGTATTTTTCCCAAGCTTGATCCAAGGCACTAGCTTGAGTGTTGCCGTTCACCCTGATGTCATTGGCAGTATCTCCCTTTCTTTAAAGGGAGTGACGTTAAGTGAAGTGCTGCAAGTTGTTGAAGATATTTATGGCTATGAGATTAGTCGTGAAAAACGTATTTTACGTATCTATCCAGCAGGAATGCGAACTGAAACATTCCCGCTTAACTACTTGCAGATGGAGCGACAAGGTTTATCACTGACGTCGGTAACTTCAGGTCGAATATCTGAGAGCAGCGACTCAAGTTCAGGTGGAAGCAGCGGTAGTAACAATAATAATTCCAGCTCATCAAACAACAATAATTCAGATTCAGGCAGCGGTAGTGACACAACCAACGGCACTTTCATTCGCTCTACAACCAATACTGACTTTTGGGGTGACCTGAAACAAACTTTGGTTTCTATCGTGGGTGATACCGGGAACGGACGTCAAGTGGTCGTAACACCGCAGGCTGGTTTAGTGACCGTTAGAGCGTTTCCAAACGAGCTTCGCCAGGTAAAGAAATTTCTAGAAACGGCAGAGACTCATCTGCAGCGACAAGTGATTTTGGAAGCTAAAATTTTAGAAGTGACACTGTCTGACGGTTATCAACAGGGTATTGAGTGGCAAAATGTGCTCGGACATGTTGGTGATACCGATGTGACATTTGGTACTTCATCGTCGGGTGGCGTAAGCGATCAAATCACTAGCGCTATTGGCGGGGTTACATCGATGAAAATATCGGGTGCCGATTTCACTACCATGATAAACCTACTCGATACTCAAGGCGATGTAGATGTACTTTCTAGCCCAAGAGTGACAGCGGCAAACAACCAAAAAGCGGTCATTAAAGTCGGTACGGATGAGTACTTTGTCACCAATGTTTCATCTACCACGGTAGGTGGCACTACACCTGTGACCACTCCTGAAGTGGAGTTAACTCCCTTTTTCTCTGGTATTGCCTTAGATGTGACGCCACAGATCGACGGAGAAGGAAACATTTTACTCCATATTCACCCTTCGGTTATCAATATTAAAGAGCAGATCAAGTCAATTAAGATCGCGGGTAGCGAGTTAGAGTTGCCATTAGCTCAAAGTGATATTCGAGAGTCAGATACTGTGATTAAGGCAAAAACAGGTGAAGTCGTTGTTATCGGTGGCCTGATGAAGAGCGAGAATATTGATCTTGTGTCTAAAGTGCCTCTTCTCGGTGATATTCCATTGATTGGTGAACTTTTTACTAACCGAGCTAAATCATTAAAGAAAACCGAATTAGTCCTATTACTTAAGCCTACTGTTGTAGAAGCTGATACTTGGAAAAAAGAGCTGAAGCGTTCTAAAGATCTACTTGATATCTGGTATCCGGAAGAAGAAACAGAACAAGGGCAGTAAATTTTGTATCAGCAGCACTTTGGTTTAACGGAGACGCCTTTTTCTTTGACTCCGAATACTGAGTTCTTTTTTGGTCTCGCGCCCCATGTAGAGGCTCTGCAAGTGTTGCAGATGGCATTACAAACCGGTGAAGGGTTTATTAAAGTCACTGGTGAAGTGGGTACGGGAAAGACATTGATTTGTCGGAAGTTGATGAATGAGTTACCTAAGCGATTTCATTGTGCATATTTACCCAACCCCTATCTTTCACCTGCTGAACTGAGGTGGGCGGTAGCCTTGGAATTAGGGCTTAAGTATTCTGCCAATATTGATCAGATGCAGCTTACTGGATTGATCCAACAGCAATTACTTGCGCTCTCTGCTCACGGACACTCAATAGTGTTAGTGCTTGATGAGGCTCAAGCTCTGCCCGACGATAGTCTCGAGGCTTTGCGACTTTTCACTAATTTAGAAACCGAGAGTCGTAAGTTGTTGCAAGTGGTACTGTTTGCTCAACCTGAGTTGGATGAACGCCTCAACTTGCATCATTTTAGACAATTAAGGCAAAGGATCACTTTTAGCTACATATTAAGGGCGTTATCGAAGGATGAAACCTGTGCTTATGTGCAGCATCGCTTGTCAGTGGCTGGCCGTGTTGGTGAGCCTTTGTTTACCGATAAGGATATACGTGTTTTGGCACTTGCAGCCAGAGGGATCCCGAGATTGATCAATATATTGGCACATAAAGCATTACTGCTCAGTTTTGGTGAAGGCGCTACACGAGTTCAATACCAGCATATTAAGGCAGCCATATCTGACACTCAAGATGCTAATTTGTCGTTCCAAACAAAATGGTTGTGGTGTATGGGATTAGGGATCATGTCGGCATTAGCTGGATTAGGCGTGCATCTCTTTTATGGAGCAGCCTCATGAGTGTGATAAACACCATGCTTAAAGATTTAGATAAGCGGCAGCAGCCGCATTCTCTAGAGAACATGAATGTTGCACCTGTGCAGTATCGTTCGACTTCCTCTTCGAAAACACCTTGGGTTTTGCTCGCGCTGGTTTGTGTTCTATTCATCTCAGGCATGGCGTATAACTGGGAGCTTCTGACCCAAAACAGTGTGAGTGTGGAGCCACAAATTGAGTCGACAGAAAGCAAGACTCTTGCTCCTGCTCAGCCAATGGTAGAGCAGAGCTCACAACTTGCGAGTGTTAACAATGAAGATGATGAAGAGCTAGGTGCGCCCAATTTAAGCGCTCAACCTACAGCTTCATCAGTGGCAAAAGTTGCTGACAAAATTGAGAACGAGACTAAAGTTCAAGTCGTTAAACCTGTGCTAGCAATAACTCAGAATAGTGCTCCGCCAGTAAGTGAGGCACAGCAAATTGCTAAGACCACAGAGAATGAACCGATTGAGAAACTCATAGCCCCTGTCGTCGTGAGAGCTTCGACACCTGTGAGTAAACCTAAGACCAGTGTCGGTTCAATGGCCATCACTGAGGTGAAATTATCCAATTCTCAATTGGCAGAAAAACGTTTCCAACTTGCAACTCAATCAGAAGAGAATGGGTATTTGCCAGATGCTATCGAATACTACCTTGAGGCATTAACATTAACTCCAGAACTGCACAAAGCAAGGCAGCGACTTGCAGCGCTTTATTACGGGCAGGGGCGTTTAGCGTCAGCCAGTGAGATCTTAAAGCAGGGGATTGAATTGTTTCCTCAGAGATTTGATTACCTAATGTTACTGGCTCGCGTTCAACAGGCTGGAGGAGAGTTTCAGCAAGCATTGACTAGTTTAAATAGAATTCCCGATGACGCCTCTATGAGTAAGCAGAAATGGACACAGGAAAGCAGCATAGCGCAGAAGGTTAAAAACTACCCGCTGGCTGAAAAGAGCTACCGTAAGTTACTACAAACGGAAGCGACCCAAAGTCGTTGGTGGATGGGTTTAGCGTATGCACTTGACGCACAAACAAAATATACAACCGCGATAGAAGCCTATCAACAGGCACTATTTTTCAGATCAGTGCCAGAGCAAGGTTTATCGGCACAAGCGGTAGATTATATTGAGAATAGGTTGGCGCAGTTAGGAGATAGTCAGTGAAACCGAAGTTAAAAATGCGTTTAGGTGATCTGCTTGTGCAAGAGCAGATCATTAGTGAATCTCAACTGACTCAGGCTTTGGGTGAACAGAGAAGCACCGGAAAGAAATTAGGCCGTACCCTAATCGATTTGAACAGTCTATCTGAAGAACAGTTACTCAGGTTCCTCTCTCAGCAGCTCAATATAGCGTTTCTTGATATCAGTCGCAGAGCGATCCCTGCAGAAGTTGTTAACTTATTACCTGAGGTGCAAGCACGTCGTTTTCGTGCTTTGGTCGTTGAAGATAACGGTGATAGTGCGCTAGTAGCAATGAGTGACCCTGCCGATCTTCAAGCGATGGATCATATCGAGGTCATACTCGCGCCTAAGGCGATGAAAATCGCGGTGGTCACAGAACAACAACTGCTCGATGCTTTCGATCATTTATATCGTAGAACGGATCAAATTGCTGCGATTGCAGGAAAACTTGAAGAAGAATACGCCGCAGATGATCAATTCGATCTAGCCAGCATCACCGATGGTGACAGTGACAATGAAACAACCGTTGTTAAGTTGCTTCAATCTATTTTTGAAGATGCAGTGCAGATGCGTGCATCAGATATTCACATTGAACCCGGTGAAAAAGTATTAAGAATACGTCAGCGTATTGATGGTCAGTTACACGAAAATACTCTGCCTGAATCGAGTATTGCTGCGGCTCTCGTATTAAGATTGAAATTGATGGCCGGTTTAGATATTTCAGAAAAACGCTTGCCCCAGGATGGGCGTTTTCATATGGAGATCAAAGGGCATAAGATTGATGTGCGTATGTCAACGATGCCGATCTATCACGGCGAGTCAGTCGTAATGCGTCTTCTGGATCAATCTGCTGGACTGCTAACCTTGAACGAAACGGGTATGCCGCCAGAGATTTTAGCTCGAGTGCGCAAACAGATTAAGCGTCCACACGGTATGTTGTTGGTAACAGGTCCCACAGGTAGTGGTAAAACCACAACCTTGTATGGCGTGTTGAGTGAGTTAAACACTCCGGATCGCAAGATCATTACCGTTGAAGATCCTGTGGAATACCAACTACCAAGAATCAATCAGGTTCAAGTTAATCATAAGATAGGTTTAGATTTTTCCAGTGTACTTAGAACCACTTTACGTCAAGATCCCGATATCATCATGGTTGGTGAAATGCGTGATCAAGAGACCGTAGAAATAGGACTGAGGGGCGCGTTAACAGGTCACTTTGTACTATCAACCCTGCACACTAACGATGCTATAACCAGTGCGTTGCGTCTATTGGACATGGGGGCTGCAAGCTACCTAGTAGCGAGTGCATTAAGAGTCATTATCGCCCAGCGACTCGTGAGACGAGTATGCGAAAACTGTGCGAAAGAGTATCAGTTAACTGCCCAAGATAAAGTTTGGATAGATTCGGTCAGCCAGTATGACTTCTCAGAGGCCTCGTTTAGAGTGGGCTCTGGTTGCCAGAGCTGTAATGGTAGTGGTTACCGTGGTCGTGTTGGTGTATTTGAAATATTAGAGTTGGACGAGTCTATGGTTGATGCCATGCGTACAGGTAATCCTCAAGATTTTGCTCGAGCTGCTCACCAGAGTCCTAATTTCACTCCCTTGGCTGTTTCTGCAATGAAATATCTCACTGAGGGAAAGACTACTATCGAGGAAGTCGCCAAATTGGTTGAAGATGTCACCGAATCTCAAGCGTCGCTATTGAAACGACATGAGACAGAGGTTTGATGATGAAAACTGCTTACATTGACCATGACATGCCTAACAGCGCTAGGGTTATAGGAAGAGCGAATGCCAGTCTATAAATATCGAGGTCGAGATGCGCAGGGCAAGCAAGTGACTGGTGTGGTTGACGCTGCTACGGAAAATGCGGCCGCGGATCAACTTATGTCTCGCTCGGTGATCCCGTTAGAACTTAATGAGAACAAAGAGAAAGTCTCGTTTGATCTGGGGAGCATGTTTAAGGCTAAGGTTGGCTTGGATGAGCTGCAAATTTTTGCACGACAGATGTATTCGCTGACACGTTCTGGTATTCCAATGTTACGTGCTATTGCTGGTTTATCAGAAACGACCCACTCTCAGCGAATGAAGGACGCATTGCAAGATATTACCGAGCAGCTGACTTCAGGTCGACCTCTATCTTCAGCGATGAACCATCATCCAGATATCTTCGGTGCGCTATTTGTCTCTATGGTTCACGTAGGTGAAAACACGGGTAAGTTAGAGGACGCTTTTATTCAGCTTGCCGGTTATATAGAACGTGAGCAAGAAACACGCCGCCGGATTAAAGCAGCGATGCGCTATCCCATATTTGTTTTGGGGGCGATCACCTTAGCCATGGTGATCCTAAACATTATGGTTATCCCTAAGTTTGCCGAGATGTTTTCTCGCTTCGGAGCTGACTTGCCTTGGGCTACTAAAATACTCATAGGCACTTCAAGTGTATTTGTTAATTATTGGCCGTTTATGTTGGTTGGAGCGGTAGGTGGATTTATCGGTATTCGCTATTGGCACAGCACTGAGAAAGGCGAGAAACAGTGGGATAAGTGGAAGCTACATATTCCGGGAGTAGGGAGTATTATCGAACGTTCAACCTTGTCACGTTACTGTCGAAGTTTCTCAATGATGCTCAGTGCGGGTGTCCCTATGACTCAAGCACTCAGTTTGGTCGCAGATGCCGTGGATAATGCTTATATGCACGATAGTATCGTGGCAATGCGCCGTGGAATCGAATCTGGTGATTCAATGTTAAGGGTGTCTAACCAGAGTCATCTATTCACGCCGTTGGTACTTCAAATGGTTGCCGTCGGGGAAGAGACAGGACAGATAGATCAGTTGCTTAATGATGCAGCAGATTTCTACGAAGGTGAAGTTGATTACGATTTGAAAAACTTAACGGCTAAGCTAGAGCCTATTTTAATTGGCTTTGTAGCCTGCATAGTATTGATATTGGCACTGGGTATCTACCTACCAATGTGGGACATGCTCAACGTAGTTAAAGGTAGTAACTAAAGAATGACTATTTCTTGCTGTTTACAAAGAAGTATCTACCTATCTCATTGGTGGGACATGCTCAACGTAGTTAAAGGTAGTAACTAAAGAATGACTATTTCTTGCTGTTTACAAAGAAGTATCTACCTATCTCATTGGTGGGACATGCTCAACGTCGTTAAGGGTAGAAACTAATGCTTAAGCAGGTTAGGGGATATAAATAGTATGCAGAACCAGCAGAAAGCTGATGGTGAATTGCTGCATGTATTTGGCAAGGTGGTTTCGATACTGCTTATTTTGGCGTTGTTAACTATTTTAGGATTTAAATATTTTAGTTCAGTGGATAACGTTGGTGCACAAAGTTTCAAAAGAGAGCATACCAAGCTGATTAACATGTTAGCAATGGTGAAAGCTCAATGGTTTACGCAAGGGAGACCTGATCTGATGCCTTTAGATTGGAACTCTTTCGACGGAAATGCCCCAAATAAGCATGAACAGCCAGAGTTAGCCTTGATTAAAATGAGTAAAGGAGGCTGGCCTTTACCAAACCAGCGAGATATGGTGGGATGTGAACAACTTTGGAGTCAGTTATTGGGGCGAGAGGCTGAAAGGCAACACGTTGTAACTGCTTTCGATGTTTCAGGAAACGTTTGTAGCTATATTGATAATAATTCCGCTCAGTTACGTTACAATCTCGGGACTGGGCGAGTAAAATTTTTGACGAAAGACTAAATTTAGTTATTTCATAGGTTTCCAAAATGCTATGAACTGTTAGAATTGTTCGATATTAATAGGGGGTGTCATGAATAAGCAGATTAAGGGTTATATGAAAAACCGAAGAAATAGAGCACAAAAAGGTTTTTCGTTGATCGAACTTGTGATCGTGATTGTTATCTTAGGTCTGTTAGCGGCGACAGCAATCCCTCGCTTTTTAAATGTTACCGATGATGCTGAAGATGCGAGTGTTGATGGTGTATCAGGTGGATTAGCAACGGCAGTTGGTTTTGTTCGTGCACAGTGGGAAGTCGACGGGCGTCGAAATGACTCTGTGGTGCTTGACGGTACTAGGACTTATATGGACGAGAGATTTGGTTTTCCTACGGGATCGCCAGAATCTGGTGTTGGTAATACCGATGCGACTACGATGACAAATGTGACGTGTCAGGAAGTGTTTAATGCTGTTTTGCAAAATGCACCTCGTAATGTGCAGATCAATCAAGATGCGCGTAAGCAGAGGTATGTGGTGAGCGTGATAGGCAATATTGGCGGCACAGGTACAGCAATCACAGGTGAGCAAGTTCCCGGATTGGATGTGTGTGTGTATCATTTAATTGCTTCACTCAAGTTGGATCCGACAACAGGTGTCGCAAATCCGCAACCGAACCTAACAACGGCAGGTGCTAAGGGCGTGACTTACAACCCAGGAACAGGCCAAGTGGTCAGTTTCTCCAATGATTTATAATTTATACGAGTCGCTGCTCTGTCATTATGGCGAAGTGAATGACACGTAAAATAGTACATAGAAAGATTTAACTGGTATAAAGATTTAATAGGTACAAGTTAGTAGAGCGTTAATAATAAAAAGGTTTAGACACATAGATTGTATACATGTTTTGAATCGATAGTGTCAAAAGGACTGACTGAATTTTTATAGATAATTTAACTGTATAAAATAACTGTATAGTTTGTAAATGAGGTTTTAAATGAATAAACAAAGTGGTTTTACCCTAATCGAGTTAGTCGTCGTGATCATTATTTTAGGTATTCTCGCAGTGACTGCAGCACCTAAATTTATCAATCTACAGTCAGATGCTCGTGCATCAACCGTCGAAGGAGTTAAAGCGGCTCTTCAAGGGGCAAATACTCTTATCTATTCTAAAGCAGCTATCGCAGGGAAAGAGGCTGATGCGGGTGCTAGTATTACAGTGGCAACTGGAGTTGTAGTTACTACTGATTACGGTAACATTAATAGTTCAGCGACTATAGGTACAGTTACTGATAATTTAGAGAATGCCATGGATATGACATTTGGTGAATTATCAAATGGAACTACAGCTGCAACTGATGATTGGGCTGTAGGAGGCAATACAGCTACAGGTTTTATTATTGTTCCTAAAGGGAAAAAAACGTCTGAAGATTGCCGTCTTAATTATACTACAGCTTCTAAGAATGCTACCAGTGGGGTGATTACTCCAGCGGCCATTACTACTACGACTACAGGTTGTTAATATTATGAAAAAACAAAATGGCTTTACCTTAATCGAGCTAGTAGTTGTTATTATTATCCTTGGGATTCTTGCAGTTACAGCAGCACCTAAGTTTATCAATTTACAAAGTGATGCTCGTGCATCAACCCTTGATGGTATGAAAGCTGCGTTGCAAGGCGCAAATACAATTCTCTACTCTAAAGCAGCTATTCAGGGCAAAGAGAAAGATGCAAATGCAGCTGATGCTAATAATGTAGATACTACTGGTGATGGTACTGACGATATTAAAGCTGTATATGGCTATGTAAAAGCTGATGTTGCTGAGATTGGGAAAGTATTAGAAAGTGATGGTTCAGAATGGACTATTGCAGTGCCTGGAGCTTTATCAGCAGCTGATATTATTATTTATCCTGCGGATATCACTCCTAGTGCAACCAAGAAGTGTTTTGTTGAGTATACTGATGCAACAGCAACAACTTTGCCTGATTATGATGTTGTAGCTGATAATTGTTAATGAAATTTTGATAAAAAAGGCCTGCATCGCAGGCCTTTTTTATATCTAAATCGAAGCTATGTCTTCCCTATCACCAATTGTCCAAAATCCAAATGCTTGACTAAACTGAGATTAAGCTACCTTGGTTGCGCACCAAGTGTGATGATGAAATTTAAATAGAGGCGAAGAGATGATAAGAACAAAGCAGCTAGGTTTTACCTTGATCGAATTAGTGGTGGTAATCATCATTTTAGGGATTTTAGCGGTAACCGCAGCGCCTAAATTTATCAATCTCCAAGGGGATGCTAAAGCCTCTACTTTAGATGGCTTTAGGGCATCTTTGCAGGGGGCCAATTCTCTGGTGTTTTCAAAAGCATCTGTTGCCGGTGAAGATCGTATTGCTGATGCCGCAGGTTGGGCTGCCAATACAGGGAACACCGCTGGTGTGGACATCGGCACGGGAACTCCGATACAAACGGTATATGGCTATTTGCCAGAAACAGCTGCTGTGATTGGTACTGCTATGGATATAGATGCTAGCAGCTGGGTGGCAACCGCCGTGACAGGGGGGCTAGCATTTAGTCCTCAGGGGGCGCCAGCTGATACCTGTAATTTTGTGTACGCGGCTGCGACGGCAACATCTGCGCCGACTTATACACTTTACACACCGACAGGCGCACAAGATCCTTTTGCTTGCTAGAGACACGTGAGAGGTATCCAGTTCAAGTTTATAGGCCTGCAATGCAGGTCTTTTTATACATGGTATAACTGTGTATCGTGTGTATCATGGCTTAAGCTCATAACTTTATTTGCCATACATAATAAGTTATTGGAAAATAACCGTTAGCGTAAAACATAAAGCCTTGATAGGTGGGGAACTGATGCAT
Organism: Shewanella hanedai; assembly: GCF_007197645.1. Classification (GTDB taxonomy): domain Bacteria; phylum Pseudomonadota; class Gammaproteobacteria; order Enterobacterales; family Shewanellaceae; genus Shewanella; species Shewanella hanedai. The sequence goes on along the minus strand of NZ_VKGK01000002.1, from coordinate 330,777 downwards.
AGAGAGACAGGGTTTACTCTGGTAGAGTTAGTGACCACAATTATTTTGATAGGCATACTTTCTGTGGTTGTTCTGCCGCGTATGTTGACGAGTTCCAGTTACAGTGCTTTTACGCTGCGTGATGAGTTCATTAGCGAGCTGCGTAAGGCTCAGATCTTTGCAATGAACACTCAGGGTAAATGCTACCGAGTGGCAGTAGATACTCAAGGTTATCAATTTAAGAGATTTAGCGACCTAGCGTGCACAGTTGATATGGATCCGACTGAATCAAAACGTAACTTTGAAGGGAATTCAAATCTTGCCCTTGTGAGTAATAGTAATACCAGCTTCAATGTCGATTTCATCAGTAACAATAATGGTATTCCTAGCTTAGGTTGCAGTGGAGCCTGCATAAATGTGACTGCAGATGATACGTTAGTCATTAGCATTGAAAGCCAGGGGTATATTCATGGTCGCTAACCTCTTTAAGCAAACTCTGGTATCTGGTCGCTCTAAAGGCTTTACCTTGATAGAGCTTGTTGTCGGCATGGTCGTGCTTAGCATTGCCTTAGTGTTGCTGGCAACCATGTTATTTCCTCAAGCTGATCGCGCCGCTGACACTCTACATAGGGTACGTTCTGCTGAATTAGCACACTCAATTCTTAATGAAATTTGGGGTAAGCGTTATGATCAAAATACCAATGCCAACGGTGGAGTACCTGCGTGCGGTGCTGCAGCCAGACCTGATTTGGGCTTGCCAGCAGGATTAGCTTGCACCCCCGCGGCAAGCTTAGGGCCTGACGCAGGTGAAGTGCGAAACACATTTAATGATGTCGATGACTACAATGGCTTAAATCAAAATAGTCTGATGCTAAACTCTACCGACACCTATTCAAGCCAATATAAGAACTATCTATTATCGGTCAGTGTTACCTACCCGAATGCAAACAGAAACAGCAAACTTATCGCCATTAGTGTGACGACGCCAAGTGGTGAGGTCATCACCTATGATGCCATTCGGAGTAATTATTAATGAAGGGGATTAAAGGAATAAAACTAAGCCTTGGTTTCACCTTAGTTGAGATGGTTACCGTGATTATTGTCCTAGGGGTTTTAGTCTTAGGCGTGAGTAGCTTTGTTGTCTTGGGCACACGAATATTTATCGACTCCACGTCAGTTGAGCAGGTGTTGGGGCAAAGTCGTTTTGGTCTTGAACGTATGACTCGGGAACTGAGAAACGCAGTGCCTAATAGTATACGGTTAAATCCAGCTCCTCCGAGCACGAATGCGAACTACCAATGTGTCGAGTTTGTGCCTATTCAGGCAAGTGCATCATACATTGACTTACCATTCTCTCCTTTTCCAGCAAGTGTTACAGGCACCGTTCTGCCTCCTTCTCAAGGAATCAACAATGCTCATCAGATGCTTGTTTATCCATTAAAAACTGCGGATATTTATGCATCGACGCCTGCTGGAACCTCTGGGCGTTTATTTGATGTCAATACGTTTAGTCAAGCCAGCGGGCTTGTTACTTTCGATAGAGCGGTAAGATTTGCAGAAGCCTCTCCCATTAAACGATACTTTATGATTAATGGTCCGGTTAGCTATTGTTTTCAATCCAATGGCACCGATGGTACTTTATGGCGCTATGCTGGCTATGGGTTGCAATCGACGCAACCAACTCCCAGTACAATGACGGGTGGAGCATTAATGGCTGAGGAAATTATCAATAATTTGGCTCTGGTGAGTGATCAACCTATTCTATTAACGCCATCAAGTTTAGTTAATAATGCCATGCTTCAATTAACCCCTACGTTTTCGGTTAATGGCCAAGTGTTTCAGTATCAGCACCAAGTGCAGGTGATTAATGTCCCCTAATAAGATTGTGTTCGCAAATGCCTCTCAAGGTACTTATTCAAAGAACCCTCCTTCATCTCAACAGGGGAGCGCGTTGGTGATCGGTATCTTTGTGATCACAGTGATGTTTCTGATGGCAACCTCATTACTCAATGTGCTCGAGGATGCTGATGAGCAGGTCAATCTAGAGGTGTGGGGCACGCGTGCGTTTGCGACAGCTAATTCTGGTGCCGATAGGGCGTTGGCTCAACTATTTCCTTTAACTGCTACTGATAACACTGCCACTTCGTGCAGTAATGTTACCAGCCCATGGAATGCTGGCACTGATAATCCTTCTCTTGTTGGTTTTCATGGCTGTAGTGTTGTGATTACCTGCGATAGCACCAATGTCATTGCCAGTATCACGCAGTACAGAATAACAAGTGTGGCAAGCTGTGAGACCGGAAATTGCACTGGAAATGATGTTAACTGTTTACGCGTCAGTCGCAGCGTTGAGGTTGAAGCCCGTGATTAATATTGTGCGTTTGATAATACTGTCTATATTTCTACTTCCTACCTTTGCTATCGCAGTTCCTCAATGCGATGTGGTTTTTACCGATCCTCCTACTGCCAACTTAGGTCCTAATGGGTTAACCCCGCCAACTGATATTGGCCCCAGTTTAGGCAACTTAACGTGTACTAGCAGTGGCTGTTCGGGGCGTAGCGTTAATTTTATGCCTGGAGATTATGACTTTGATAATGGCAGTTTTAATAACGGCTCATCTTTAACAACTAATGGTAAAACAACGCGTCTCTATTTCGATAACTTATCCCTAAATAATTCAAATCTTAATGGTTCTGGTGAAACTGAGGATCTGATTATTTATATCAGAGGCTCATTTTCAGTTGCGGGGAATAATAAAATTAATGGCATTGTCTATGTTGGCGGCTCCGTCAGTATGGCCGGCAATGCTGAGATTAATGGTGCCTTAGCGTCAGCTGGCGCAATCTCCATTAGTGGCAACGGAGAGGTCGATTTCGAAGATGATGCTATCCAAGATGCCGATTTTGGCAGTATGTGTACGAATACCCAATCTTCGTTTAATTTTCAATTCGGAAAAGCATCATCGGGCACTGTCACGTTTGAGAAGCCATTCGAAACGGGAGTTACCCCGATAGTTTTCCTAATGCCGACCATTTCAACGAATACCCCTGATGCTAATGATGGTCCAGCTTCGGTGTTTCCCACTAATATCACCAGTACAGGTTTCACATGGAGTAAACAAGAACCAGTTAGTGCAGGGAATCGTTATAAAGCTTCATTAGCCATGACAGAAGTGCATTGGATTGCAGTGACTCCGGGTGAGCATGAGTTGTCTGACGGCACTGAATTAGTGGCAAAGGTGATAAACCAAGATGAGGCATTTGGTGTTGATGGCAGTCCTTATACCAACATCTCTCTGGATTCAGATCTCGATGTTGTTTTGCATCAAAAGCTCACCTCTGTCAATAATTGTTGGTTAACAACTACATCGGAGTTTAACAATTCTGGTATTCAATTGGCTCTCGAAGCATCAGAGGTGCGTTCAGGAAGCCGATGTCGTCCTGGCTTCATTAATTCATTACAAAATGAGAGAGTTGGCTATTTGGCAATTGAGTCAGGCACTGGCACCTTTAATTTTGATGGTGATGAAATTATTTATCAGTTTGGTCGGAATTATCGAACATTATCAACTAATTCAGGTAATTTATCGGCTCAATGTGCCAACGAGGGGATATTAACGGGTTTCAGTAATACACCGACACTCGTGGCTGGTAAAAATTCCAGACGTGGTGGTGATGGTGGCTGGTTACGGCGTTGTAAACTGACTGAAAATAGAGTCAGTATGGTGGTCGATGAGGATACATACCGCGACACTGATAGAAATCATACCTATGAATATTATAGTTTTGTTGCGTTAGAGAAGAAGGAGCGGCAGTTAACCTGTTTTAATGACGACTTTTCCCAAGGAAGTTTAACGGACAGTTGGGTGGTCGCAAGAAGTAGCGGTAATTTCACTCCTGCTATCGTCGGTGGACGTTTAAGGCAAACGCAGAGTGTTGGTAATCAAGCAACCTCAGCGACTTATCAACGACTGTTTCTTGCGGCAGATAACTTAGTTGTCATTGAATTTGATCATTTTGCTTATGGTGGCAGTGGTGCAGATGGTATTGCTGTAGTGCTATCAGATGCCGCTGTGACACCGCAACCCGGTGCGGCAGGTGGACCTTTAGGTTATGGCGCACGAAGTAATGTTGATGGCTTTGCTGGTGGTTGGTTAGGGTTTGGTATCGATGAATACGGAAACTTTTCAGGGGAAGGCAGTACAACGACAAATGTGGGACAAAGGCGGCAAAGTGTCGCGATACGTGGTTCAGGATCTGGTACCACGGGTTATCGTTATCTAAAAGGCGCGTGTAATAACGGTACTACTAACACTAACGGTGACTGCTTAAACCCTAAAGTAGATGATAATAACGGCAGTCCGACACATAGATACCGTATTACTGTCGACTCCAGAGTTGCGGGCCAATCAATCGTCGAAGTTGAACGAAGAACCAGTGGTGGGTTTGTCTCAATTGTTCCGGCTTTCGATGCTGCTAACGAAACTGGACAAGCTGCAGCTCCTGCCGATTTTCTTCTCTCATTAACGGGATCGACAGGTGGTGCAACCAATATTCATGAGATTGATAATGTTGAAATCTGTGCATTAGAATCTCGACCTATTGGCGTGGTTATCGATCACTTCGAATTTACCCACTCTGGTACAGGGCTGACGTGCAGCCCTGAGAATGTCACGATTAAAGCGTGTGCAGATGCAGCGTGTACTCAAACGGTACAAGAGCAGGTTACTGCGACACTGAGCCCTGCAACTGTTACTGGTGGCGGTGGTTGGAGTGGCACTGGAGTGTCAGGTAATCAGGTGACTTTCACTGGTGGAAGTGCACAAATTCAGTTAAGTCGAACGACCTTAGGTAGCGTGACAATGGGTGTGACGGGATCAGTTCCCGGCGCCAAGCCTTTTAGCCAAACTCTCTGCCGTGTAGGCACTTCTGCACCCTCTGTAGCAAACTGTACGCTAACTTATGCAGACAGTGGCTTTGTATTCGGCGATATTAATGCGTCACCAAACAATGGCATTCCGGATGAATTCTCTAATAAACCGTCACAGAATATTCTCGTTAACGCAGTGAAGAAAGATGAAGTGACGAAGCAATGTATAGCGGGGTTCGCCAATGGAACTAAATCGGTGGCATTTTGGAGCAGCTATACCAGCCCAAGTACAGGATCACAGAAAGTCAAAGTGACCTCAGGATCAACACAGATTGATGCAGGTTTAAATTCGGGTGGAGCAGTACCACTCAATTTAACCTTTAATGCCCAAGGGCAGGCAAGCATAGATGTTAATTATGCCGATGCTGGCCAGATGACATTAAATGCCCGTTATACCGGGACTGGAGATGAAGCCGGGTTAATCATGGACGGTGCAGACACCTTTGTTCGTTATCCTAAAGGTTTGTGTGTGTTACCTGAAACAACGTGTTCTGCTGGAGATGCGAGCTGTCCTGCTTTTAAAAAAGCGGGTGAAAGTTTTACATTTAATGTGCAGGCGATGGCCTGGGCAAGTGATAGTGATACTGACTTATGCAATAACTTATCTACGCCAAATTATGTTCATCAAGACATAGATCTGAAGTTTAACCTTGTGGCGCCTAGCGGTGGTGTCGATGCTGACCCGATTGCGGATTATAATCATGTGGTCGGAGCAGATGGTATCAATACGCTTACTCGAGCAGTTTCGGAGGTAGGGGTATTTACTATCACAGCTAATCCCCCTCCATTATATTTTGGTATCAATAGGCCTATTGAGTCTGGGACGAGTGCTCCTGTAGGGCGATTTTATCCTAATGACTTTCAAGTACTCCCCAATCCCAGTATGCCCGCAGCATGTGGGGTTGGTGGGTTTACTTACATGGATGAACCAACATTACTAACGATGAATGTTAGGGCCAGAAATGTCAGTGGCAATACGACAAAGAATTATTTTGCTAGTTTTGCTTCAGGTACAGGACTGCTTGTGGCTGAGAATGCGAATGCCGGAGTGAATTATCAATCTAGGCTAACTGGATTAACCGCTTTTAACTGGATTCAAGCAAATCAAGGCGTTCAGACTGTCAGTGATAATATTCAATTTACCCGTTTATTAAATAGCGCAACTGATGGCGCTTATCCCTCTATGACTATTGGTCTTAAAGTGACTGACACTGATGGTGTGTTGATAAGCTCTCCAGATATGAATGCGGGTACAGCTGATGATTGCTCTATTTCAACTAGCTGTAACGCCAAGGAGCTCGCTACTCAACATTATCGTCATGGTCGTGTTGTGTTATCTAATGCATATGGGCCTGAGACTGAGATATTAAGAATGCCTGTGGTAGCTGAATTCTGGAATGGGACTCAATGGGCGGTTAACACATTAGATAGTTGTACCAATATAACCTCTACTGCGCTGCCGACTTCTGGGGTGACCTATGATCCTGTCTTGGCAGGCACTCAGGCTGTTTCACGGATAGGTGGGACAAACAGTAACTTTTCTCAAGGGCGGTTCGAACTACTTTGGCAGTCTTTGACTGCGACACCTAACCGTTATCGAGGACAAGTGACCGCGCCTTTAGATGTTCCACAATGGTTACAATGGTATTGGAACTGGGATAACAATGGTGCGCTTTCTAATCCAAGAGCGAGTGCCTATTTTGGTCGATATCGTGGCCATGACAAAGTGATCTATTGGCGTGAAGTGAATTAAGCGGTGACGCTCCTAATAAACCGACCTTAAATAACGTCGGATCTTGTTTACTACACTGAATGGTGTATTGCGTATTTTCTTGAGCATAAATGACCCCTTTTAGTGGTCATTTTCATGATAAACACAAATAAATTGCTTCATTAGCAAATGTTAACCTCATCGCACTTGTTTCATTGCAGGGACGTTGATAGAGTTACCTGATTTTTCCATTTTCAGACTCGACTAAGACAGGCTGGGTACATGTTCAAGAAGCTGCGTGGCATTTTTTCTAACGATCTTTCGATCGATTTGGGTACGGCTAATACTTTAATTTACGTTCGCGATGAGGGTATCGTACTTAACGAACCTTCTGTTGTGGCAATTCGTGGCGAACGAGGTAGTAGCCAGAAATCTGTAGCAGCTGTTGGTACCGAAGCTAAGCAGATGCTGGGACGTACTCCGGGCAACATTCAAGCTATTCGTCCGATGAAAGATGGTGTTATTGCCGACTTCTATGTGACAGAGAAAATGTTGCAGCACTTTATCAAGCAAGTGCACAACAACAGCGTGTTCCGTCCGAGTCCTCGAGTTCTAGTGTGTGTGCCTGTGGGCGCAACACAAGTAGAGCGTCGTGCTATTCGTGAATCAGCTATGGGTGCTGGTGCTCGCGAAGTGTATTTGATTGAAGAGCCTATGGCGGCGGCAATCGGTGCTGGTTTACCAGTGTCTGAAGCAACCGGTTCTATGGTTGTGGATATCGGTGGTGGTACGACCGAAGTGGCGATTATTTCGTTAAATGGTGTGGTTTACTCCTCATCAGTACGTATTGGTGGTGATAAGTTTGATGATGCCATCATTAACTATGTTCGTCGTAACTATGGCAGCTTAATCGGTGAAGCAACAGCTGAACGTATTAAGCACACAATTGGTACCGCCTATCCTGGTGATGAAGTGCTTGAAATTGAAGTCCGTGGTCGTAACTTAGCGGAAGGTGTACCTCGTAGTTTTACCCTAAACAGTAATGAGATCCTTGAAGCGCTACAAGAGCCGCTTTCAGGTATCGTCAGCGCAGTGATGGTTGCACTTGAGCAGTCTCCACCTGAGTTAGCGTCAGATATTTCTGAGCGTGGCATGGTATTGACTGGTGGTGGTGCCCTGATCCGCGATCTGGATCGTCTGTTAATGCAAGAAACAGGCATTCCAGTTATCGTTGCTGAAGATCCTCTAACTTGTGTTGCAAGAGGTGGCGGTAAAGCTTTAGAAATGATCGATATGCACGGTGGTGACCTCTTCTCTGAAGAGAATTAATCGATGTTGAAAAGGCGGTGTTTAATCGCCTTTTCTAGTCACTATGCTGTCAAATACTCACAGCTGGTTTTTCTCATTAGTTATATTTTTTTATGAAGCCCATATTTGCTCGTGGTATTTCTAACCAATTCAGGCTAACACTGGCAATTATTTTGTCGGTGATCCTTATTGTGGCTAACAACCGACTCGATCCCGTCCGTCAATCTATCTCATCTGTATTAAGCCCACTGCAATATATTGCTAACATCCCCGGAGCACTCTTAGATTGGTCTGCTGAAAGTTTAGCTACTCGTAATATGCTAGCTCAGCAAAATAAAGAGTTACTTAGGCAACAGCTGTTGATGAGTGAAAGACTCCAGCGATTCGAACACTTAAGACAGGAGAATGATCGCCTTAGATCTCTACTTGGCTCTCCCGTCCATATGGACGCGAGGAAGGTCGTTGCAGAGGTGATGGAGGTGGCAAGTGATCCTTACCATCAATATGTTGTTCTCAATCATGGTGCTAAGAGTGGCGTATTTGTCGGTCAACCTGTTGTTGACGCACAAGGTGTCGTCGGTCAAGTTGTTCAGGTGAGTGAGCTCACTAGTCGAGTGCTGCTAATATCTGATGTGACTCATGCTATTCCTGTTAGGGTGACCCGAAACGATGTCAGAGTCGTCGCGATTGGCACGGGTGTGCTCGATGAGCTTGAGCTGCGTTATGTACCCAAAAGTACCGATATTCGTGTAGGAGATTTATTGGTGTCTTCTGGTTTAGGGAATCGCTTTCCTGAAGGTTACCCTGTGGCACGCGTGATGAATGTAGTCAGAGACGATGGTCAGGATTATGCAAATGTTATCGCTCAGCCATTGGCTGCCTTAGATCGTATTCGCTATCTCTTGTTGATTTGGCCAGATGAGCCCGCATCCGCAGCATTGGAAGATGAAACTGCATTGATACTATCAGCAGCGGAAAAAACGGTGGCGAATGCCGAGGTGAGCGAATGAGTATGCATATTGCCAATGGCCGCTGGGTCGTTTGGTTAAGTTTTTTTGTGGCCATGTTATTTCAGATCATGCCGCTGCCTGAACTCGTAGAAGCTTGGCGACCAGACTGGCTATTGCTGGTGATGATTTACTGGGCGATGGCGCTTCCGCACCGATACAATATTTTATCAGCTTGGATTCTAGGTGTGATGCTGGACATCATGTTGGGGGCGCATCTAGGCGTTCGTGCGCTCTCTATGTCGCTCGTCATCTATGTGGTGGTCTTGCACTTTCAGCGATTACGAAACTTTCCTATGTGGCAGCAAGCGTTAATGATCGCCTGTTTGATCTGTTTGCATCACTTAGTGATTTTTTGGATTCAGTTTGTCGTCGGTAATGTGACTTTTAATGTGGATCTATTTCTGCCAGCTATCTCTAGCTTGATTATTTGGCCTTGGGTTTTTTGGGTTTTACGCCGTGTGCGGCGTTTATATAAGGTGAGATAAGATGTCTCGGCAGTTAATATTGGCTTCGGCTTCTCCACGTCGAAGAGAGTTACTGGCACAGTTGGGCTTCTCAAAGCCCGATTTTAGTTTTATCTCTTTATCAGCAGATATCGATGAAAGCCATCAGTTAGGTGAATCTCCACAGACGTTTGTGGTTCGACTCGCTGTTGAGAAAGCTCAAGCCGGTTTGGTACTCTTTAATGCCGATGCTGAGAATAAATCATCTTCACCATTAGTTTTGGGCTCGGATACTATTGTTGTCCTAGGTGATAAAATATTAGGTAAACCAGTCAATGAAGCCGATGCGCTGAAGATATTGTCTGATTTGTCCGGTCATATGCATGTTGTCATGACCGCTGTTGCGCTCACTGATGGTGTGAACACTGTGACGTGCTTAGTTGAAACAAAAGTGCAGTTTTGTGAGTTGACCGAAGCCGATATTCTAGCGTATATCGCCACGGGTGAACCGATGGACAAAGCGGGTGCTTACGGTATACAAGCCCTCGGTGGCAGCTTTGTTGAGCGTATCGAGGGGAGCTACTCCGCAGTCGTGGGTTTACCAATGGTAGAGACTCGAGCTTTGCTGCGTGAGATGAGTGTTTTGTAATTAAGACGATGATAATGGCTCATTTGGTTATGGGCGACAATAATGGGCTGAAAATAAGTAAGCCATTGAATGTTTAGCCCAAAAGAACAATAGCGAGTGAATGATTATGAGTCGCATCGTCAAAAACAGAGTACAGCGAAAGATCGGTTCTGAACTGTTGATCAATGTGACGCCGACTGAAGCCAGAGTCGCACTCGTTGAGCATGGTGTGTTGCAAGAAGTCCATATAGAGCGACGCATGAAGCGTGGCTTAGTCGGTAATATCTACAAAGGTAAAGTCAGTCGAGTGCTACCTGGTATGCAGGCTGCATTTGTCGACATCGGATTAGATAAAGCGGCATTTTTACACGCATCGGATATTGTGCCACATACAGAATGTGTCGCTGAAGGCGAGAAAGGAAACTTTGTTGTCCGTGCTATCGGTGAATTGGTCCGTCAGGGTCAAGACATCATGGTACAGGTGGTTAAAGATCCATTAGGCACCAAAGGCGCCCGTTTAACCACTGACATTACTCTTCCTTCCCGTTATTTAGTCTTTATGCCTGGTTCGAGCCATGTTGGGGTATCTCAACGTATCGAATCGGAAAAAATCCGCGCACGTCTTAAAAAAATTACTGAGCCTTTCGTCGATGAAGATGGCGGTTTTATTATCCGCACAGCGGCAGAGAGTGCGGGCGAGCAAGAGCTTATTCAGGATGCGGCTTTTCTGCGCCGAGTTTGGTCTAAAGTGAGTGAGCGCCGCAAACGCAGAGGCGTGTCGTTACTGTATCAAGACTTGGCACTTCCAGTACGTATCGTGCGTGACTTTGTGGGCACTGAGCTTGACCAAATTCAGGTAGATTCGAGCCAAACTTTTGAAGAGCTGCAAGCTTTTTCTGATGAGTTTATGCCTGAGATTGCCGAGAAAATTGAACACTATAATGGCCCAGTGCCTATTTTCGATCTTTATGATGTTGAAAATGAAGTGCAACGAGCATTAGGTCGCAAGGTTGAGCTTAAATCCGGTGGCTACCTCATCATAGATCAAACTGAAGCGATGACGACGGTGGATATTAATACCGGTGCGTTCGTGGGTCATCGAAACTTAGAAGAGACGATATTCAATACAAACCTTGAGGCGACTCATGCCATTGCGCGTCAATTAAGATTGCGTAATTTGGGTGGGATCATCATTATCGATTTTATTGATATGTTGAAAGCTGAGCACCAGAAACGTGTGCTTGCCAGCTTAGAGCTTGCGCTTTCACATGACACTGTTAAGACCAATGTCAGTGGTTTCTCCGGTTTAGGTTTAGTCGAGATGACACGTAAACGAACCCGAGAAAGTTTAGAGCATGTATTATGCGGTGAGTGCCCTGTATGTAAAGGGACGGGTAATCTGAAAACTATTGAAACCGTTTCGTATGAGATTTTTAGAGAGCTGATTAGATTAGATCGTAGCTATGATGTTGATGAATTTCTGGTGTATTGCTCTCCTTCTGTTTTTAATAGCTTAACCGGTGAGGAGAGTCATTTGGTTGCCGAACTCGGCGTTTATATGGGTAAACGGGTGCGTTTTCAGAATGAAGTCATGTATGCACAAAACAAGTTTGATGTGGTAATAATGTAGTGTCACCCAAATTCTGTCCTCGAAAGTTCAGCCGTGGTTGCTGGCAAGTTTTAGCGATTATACTGGTGCTATTTGCATTGGTAGTCAGCCTCTTTAGAGGGCTTTTGCCACAGCTCGATCAAGTTAGAACTGAACTCGCTAACTACATAAAATCTGAATACCAAGTACAAGTTAATGTGGGCGAACTGACCGCTGAATGGCAAGCATTTGGTCCTGCGTTGACGGTTAAGCAACTGGTACTCCCGCCACAAGAAAACCTACCTTTCACGTTAGTTGTTGATAATGTGCATGTGAAGCTGGACTTCTGGCAGAGCGTGATCACCTTAAGCCCCCAGATTGAAACCGTTATATTTGACGGAGTTCAAGTGGCTTTAGATATAGATAAACTGAACCAAACCGATCCCACAGTGGATCAGGTTACCCCGTCTTCACCTGTCGATACCGACTGGCTTTATAAGCTGCTTCTTGAGCAGTTAGACCATTTCTCTATCCGTGATGGTAGCCTGCAACTCTTAAGTGAAAATCATGAGTACAGACCCATATACGTCAAAGACCTAAGATGGAAGAACAGTAAGTTAAGGCATCAGGGGCAAGGTAAACTCTATCTGGATAGTGCAGCTTCAGATGTGGAGTTGTTAAGTCTACAGCTGGATATTAAAGGCAGTGGTCATGAGCCAGACAGCTTACACGGAGAGGTCTATCTTGCTGCGCGTTCGCTGGACTTGGGTGAGTGGGCCTCAAGACAAGCCGCCCCTTTCGACAGTTCAAGTAAATTGGCGCTGGAAGGCGTGGTCAACCTTGAAGCTTGGCTCGATATTGGCAAGCGAAGTATTACATCTGCTCAAGTCGATTTTGAACCTAGCTGGCTCGAATGGCATCTTAGTGAGCAGAAACAACATTTCGAAATTAAAGGTGGACGACTCGCTTGGTCTCCTACCCAGAATGGTTGGCGTTTGAATAGCCAAGATCTTGCTTTTGAAACCAATCATCAAGCTTGGCCTGAACTCAAGTTTGCGGCAGAGAAACGCGATAAAGTGTTAGTGACCACGCTGAATAAGCTGGATACCAGCACGCTTTTACCGCTTCTGCCTTTGATCCCAGGAGTGGATTTAGCTGGGCTTAAAACTTGGCAATCTTTGGATCCTAAGGGTCAGCTCAACACAATCAAATTCTCCATCGATGAGCAAAATGGACCAGCATTGTCGCTCGATGTCGAGCAGTTGAGCTGGCAGGCTGATGGCGATATTCCAGCCTCTACGCCCTTGGATATTGAACTTGGCTGGGAAACCGATGCCTTGTATCTTTCGCTACCAAAGCAGAAGTATCAATTAGATTTTGGCACTGCTTTTAGGGTCCCTCTTGCGTTTGATGGTGAGGCATTTGATGTTAAATATGACGTTAAGTCGCAAGCATTAATTCTGCCACGTCTGGTGCTAGATAACCCCGATATCTCTATTGATGCTTCTATGCGTTTAGGCTTGGATGAAAGTACACATTTAGCCTTATTAGCCGATGTGAAACTACACGATGTATCAAGAGCTGCAAACTACTTCCCTCTGCATGGCATGAGTACAGATCTGGTTGAGTATCTTGAAACAGGATTGAAAGCAGGTAACACCCAAGACGCTAAGGTTCTCTGGCATGGCGCATTAGCTAACTATCCATATCAAGATCATTCTGGCATCTTTCAGGCTGACTTTACGATTCAAGAGGCGGAGTTCGAGTTTCAGCCAGATTGGCCTGCTGTGACCTCATTGAACTTAGCGGCATTGTTTGAAAATGCACGTATGGATCTTTTGATCAACCAAGGTAAATTGTTGGACGTGACAGTTGATGGAGCCAGCGTGGTTATTCCTGAATTAGGGGATCGCTCACTGCTACTTGTCAAAGCCGATTTAGTCACTCAAGGTGAGGCTGCAACTCGGGTGCTTAATCAGTCTTCTCTGGCAGATTCTGTCGGTTCGACATTGGACGTGGTGCAGATTAAAGGGGAGGTCGGTGCTAATCTGGATCTTTCTATTCCCCTCTACGATGGTGAGAGTGAGCTGATCCGTGGTTTGGTTAATTTCGATCGCACCCCTGTTTATATTACTGAGCCAGGCGTCGCGCTGAATGAAGTGACGGGTCAAGTCAGCTTTGTTAACGATGTCGTGACTGGGGAGAACATTCAAGCAAAGCTGTTTCAGCAACCCGTCTCTCTAACATTTGATACCGAAACCATGGGGCGCAATTACGGACTTAACCTTGAGTTAGATGGCGCATGGAAACTGGCAGAACTGCCTGATTATCTCGATAATCCCCTTAAAGATGTCTACTCGGGTGAGCTGAATTGGAATGGTGGGATGACATTGATTTTTGATCCTATCGGTTATCGGATACAAGCTCAGGTAAGCAGCGAGCTTGTTGGTGTTGGCTTAGACTTGCCGAATACGTTTGCTAAAGGTAAAGATGAGGCGCGTAAGCTAACTGTTGAGTTAATTGGAGATAATAAGCAGTCTTCACTCGGGATCAAGTTAGGTAAACAGATGGAATTCTGGGGCGGGTTTGATCAAACCTCCGGGAATAAGCTCGCGCATTTCGATCTGCTGCTGGGTCGCTTGTTTAGACCAGGCGATCAGCTGAAAAAGAGCAAAGGGCATCTGCAGCTAGCTATTGATCAAACTGAGTTTACCCCTTGGCTGCCAATCATTACACGATTTACCCATCCTGAGCAGGATGAGAGCCATGATGTCGTTAGCGCTGTCGAAGATAATGCTAATTTTTTCCCGCCGCTAATCAGTATCGATGGAAAGATAAATCGCTTAGATCTAATGGGGCAGGCGTTAACCGATCTGACAATGAAAGCTGAGCCGGTTGAACATGTTTGGCGTTTTGAGGTTGAGTCCGATGAACTTGATGGGCGAGTCGACTTTTACCCTGATTGGTCGACACAAGGTTTAAAACTGGTGGCCAGTAAGTTCCATATGGCACCGAAAGTGAAGAAGCCTGAGAATGCGCAATTTAAGTCAGATACCGTGTTGCAAAATCTGCCGCCCTTAGCGATCGATGTAGATGATTTTAGCTTTTATGGTATGCCTCTAGGTCACTTGGTTTTGCAGGGCACACCAGAGGGGAATAATTATTTGATTCAGACAGTCTCTCTTACTACTCCTGATGTCACTTTGACAGGTAAAGGAGCTTGGAAGAAAGACGCTAACGAGAATATCACTGAGTTCAGTGTGAAGTTAGACGCCACTAAGTTTGATGATATATCGGCTATTCTTGGCATGGATCCCGGCTTGAAGAATGCGCCAGTAGCGATAAATGCGAAGGTGTTATGGCAAGGCGCTCCCTATGAGTTTTCACTGGATTCCCTAAATGGTTTGGTTGATTTTAAGTTAGGAAAAGGTCATCTCTCTGAGGTGAGTGATAAGGGGGCGAGAATATTTTCACTGTTTAGTCTCGATTCCCTGCTGAGAAAGCTCTCTTTGGATTTCTCCGATGTGTTTGGTAAAGGTCTTTACTTTAACTCCTTCAACGGGACTTTGAATATTGATGATGGTGTGATCAAAACACGCGATACTGAAATGGATGCTGTAGCCGGCAATATGAAAGTGCGGGGTTACACTAATTTGATGACTGAAAGCCTGAATTACGATATTAGTTTTGTGCCGCAACTCGCCTCTAGTGTGCCGACTGTGGTATTACTCACTACAGGCGGTTGGACCTTTGGATTGGGTGCCTTTGCTTTGACCAAAGTACTTGAGCCCGTTATTGAAGTTATTACTGAACTTAGATTCCGTTTAACGGGCACCATGTCAGATCCAAAAATTGAAGAGCTAGAACGTAAGAGTAAAGAGATAGAGATCCCTGAATCTGCGTTACCTAAAGTAGACAAGGTGCCTGCAGCTCAAACTAATAAGTCAGGGGAAGCGACTAAGGCTGCTACTCTAGTTGAGCCAATTCAAGTTGTCGTCGATGACAATTCAGAGCAGAGAGTCAAAAGCGCAGAGCCGCAGAATCAAAATGAAACAGGATCGGGTGTCGAGATCCCTGAGTCGAATATACAAGCAATGCCAGTTTTTAAGGATAAGTCTAAAGAGGACGTAAAGGATGCAGATCAGCCTATTACAATGTCAAAGCAGTCGAGACGTATCGGCGAACCTGGAATATATAGAATCGCAGCTTAAGCTTCTTCCACGAGATTCTGCTGAGCCACAATTAGTTGTTTTACCTGAATGTTGCTTACTTTTTGGTGGACATGAGAGCCAGCAGCTCGAACATGCCGGTGAAGCAGGTGCTGAAACAACAGAACTGAAAACGGCTATGTCACAACTGGCTGCAAAGTATGATATCTATCTCGTTGCTGGGACGATCCCGATTCGTTCAGAAGATGGGCGTGTTTACAGTCGTACTTATCTATTTGATAATTTGGGTGATGTACTCGGTGACTATGATAAGTTACATCTGTTTGATGTTGATGTGTCAGATGGCACCAAAGAGTATAGAGAGAGCGATACTTTCTGCCCCGGTGAAAGAATTAGCGTGATAGATACGCCGTTTGGAAAATTAGGCTTAGCCATCTGTTATGATCTGCGCTTCCCTGATTTATTCAGAGCGATGCGCCTAGCGGGGGCTGAACTGATTGCGCTGCCTTCAGCGTTTACTAAGGTTACTGGCGCTGCACATTGGCAGCCTCTCATTCAAGCTCGTGCCATTGAAACTCAATGCTATATTTTGGCAGCGGCTCAGTCGGGTCAACATAACCAAGGCAGCCGAGAGACGTGGGGCCAAAGTATGATTGTCGACTCTTGGGGACGAGTCCAAGCACAAAAAATGGATGGATGTGGTTGGGTTCAGACTAAACTAGATAAGAGTGAACAAGTTGAGATCCGCCAACAGATGCCTGTATCGGTTAATAATCGATTTTCAGCACCTGAATTAAGACATAAAGTTGTCAGTGCCTAAGCAATAACAGAAAGAGGTGAGGGGGATAATCCCTGATCTCTTATAAAAAATTAAGTCAAAAGAGAGAATCATTAATGCCATTTTTAACCCAAGTTGAACAAAGCTTATTGCAAGATGGACAATCACTGAGTGATCTACAGGGCTACCTGAATATTATTCATCAGCATAATGTCGACTTTTCCGATCTCTATTTTCAAGGAAGCCGCCATGAGTCTTGGGTATTAGAAGATGGCATAGTAAAAGAAGGCAGCTTTCATATCGAACGTGGTGTCGGTGTGCGTGCGATTACTGGTGAGAAAACCGGATTTGCTTACGCCGATGAAATTACACCATCTGCATTAATCGCGTCGGCAGAAGCTGCGCGTAGTATTGCTTCATCGGGTGGAAACGGTAGTGTTCAGGCGTGGAAGCGCCAAGAGGTTAACGCGCTTTATCAAAGTGCAGATCCGATTGCAGCCATGGAAGAGGTGAGAAAAATATCTCTGCTTAAAGAAGCCGATGCTTATATCCGCAGTCTGGACAGCCGCATTATTCAGGTAGTGGTGAGTCTTTCTGGTGTGCATGAAGAGATTTTAGTTGCAGCAAGTGACGGCACATTAGCCGCCGATATTCGTCCCTTAGTGCGTTTTAACTGTAGCGTTATCTTAGAAGAGAACGATAAGCGTGAACGTGGTGCAAGCGGCGGTGGCGGACGCCATGGTTATGAAGTCTTGTTGGAAACCGATGACACTGGATTACCTAAGTGTTTCTCGTTTGCTCGCGAAGCAGTGCGTCAAGCTTCAGTGAATTTAACCGCTATTGATGCTCCAGCAGGCCAGATGACGGTTGTTCTAGGTGCAGGTTGGCCTGGTGTTCTATTACATGAAGCGGTAGGCCATGGATTAGAGGGTGACTTTAATCGCAAAGGCAGCAGTGCATTTAGCGGTTTAGTGGGTCAACAGGTGGCATCTAAGTTAGTGACTGTAGTCGATGATGGCACTATGCCTAATCGTCGTGGATCATTGAGTATCGATGATGAAGGCGTAGTGACACAGAAGACCGTGCTTATTCAGGACGGGATTTTAAAAGGTTATATGCAAGACAAGCTCAATGCACGCCTTATGGGTGAGCAGTCAACGGGTAATGGACGTCGCGAATCTTATGCTCACTTGCCGATGCCGCGTATGACCAATACGTATATGGAAGCGGGTGAGTCAGATCCTGCCGAGATCATTAAGTCTGTTAAAAATGGTATCTATGCACCTAACTTCGGTGGCGGCCAAGTGGATATCACTTCAGGAAAATTCGTCTTCTCAGCCTCAGAAGCTTACTTAATTGAAAATGGTGAAGTCACCCAAGCAATTAAGGGGGCGACGTTAATCGGTAATGGCCCAGAAGCCATGGGAGAGATCTCAATGGTGGGTAATGATCTAGCGTTGGATCAAGGCGTTGGTGTCTGTGGTAAAGACGGTCAAAGTGTTCCTGTCGGAGTGGGTCAACCAACGCTTAAAATAGACAGTTTAACTGTCGGTGGAACAGCGTAAATCTCGCCTGTAAGGAGTGTTTTTGACTGCCTACTTCAGTGTTGAATGAACTCATAAGGGAACAACCATTATGTCATCCATTCGCCTTGAATTAGTTTGCCAAAAAACACTCTGAGCAGATCAACTTCTTATACTGATTGGTATAAAACACCTAGGGCTCATTCTATGTATGAGTAAACTTGATGTTTTGGGAGCTAACAGCTTGTATGCACTCTAGGTGAGCTCATAAACATTCTAGGGTATGCATCAACTTAGAAACGCTGCAGCTAGTCCTTGATGTTAATCGGTGTTATCATTACTCGGCATAATTAGAGTTAATACTCTAATTATGCTATATGCTTGTTTTGCTTGAAGCTCTTTGAGGTATAAATGAAATTAACCCGATTCGTTTGCTTGTCTCTACTCTTAGCGTCTAGTTTAGTGTCAGGTACTTCCTTGGCTCAGCTGATGACGTTTACCACTGCGTGGCAGCAGTTGTTGACCGTGAGCGATAAGCTTCAAGCCGAATCTCAGCAAGTATTGCGAGCGCAAGCTGAACAGGAAGCAGGTGAAGACCTTGGTATGCCTTCACTTGATATCAACGGCAGTTATACTCATCTCGAAAAGCCTATTGAGCTGGATCTACGGGATCTCAATCCGTTAGCTTCGCTCGACCCAGGCAGTTTACCCCCAGCTCTTGGTGGTGCACTGGCGGGGATTCCCAGTTCAATGTTTGTCACTCCATTTACAGAACAAGATATTTTCCGCGCAAGTTTACAAGCAATGTGGCCTATCTATACTGGCGGTAAAATCACTGCGGCTCAAGGTATCCACGCCGCCGAAGTGGCTGAAAAAGAACAGCAACTGCAACTTGTGACTCGAGATCTTTTCACGCTGTTGGTCGACAGGTATTACGCTGTATCGGTGACAGAGATGCTAATGCAGACGCAGCAGCAGTTAGTCTCCTCATTGTCAGAACATGTTGATCATGCCCTTAAATTGGAAGAGCAAGGTCAGATAGCTAAGGTTGAACGGCTTAACGCACAAGTAGCACTTGAGAATGCTCGAGTGAGTGCAGGCAGTGCCAAACGCCAGCATGAGATGGCGATGATTGCACTATCGCGTATGTTGCATGAACGCAGCGTTACTACTGCATCTCAGCTATTTATGTTGCCAAATCAACCTTCATTACCACGCTTGAGTCAGTTAACCATGACTCAGCACCCAGCATTAAGATTACTCGAAGCCAAAGAAGATCAAGCGAGTGGCTTGATTGAAGTCGAAAAGGGACGCTATAAACCCACGGTATTCCTCTACGGTAATTACACCCTGTATGAAGATGACAGTCTGTTTTCTAAGGTCGAACCGGATTGGATGATTGGTCTAGGTGTTAAGGTGCCATTATTAAGCCGAGACGGACGCAGTGGTAAAGTACAAGCCGCGAAAAGCGCACTATTGCAAGCCAGATATACCAAGGCACAAACGCAGCAAGACTTAAGCCTATTACTGGATCAAAGTTACCGTCAACTGCAGCAAGCGCAAGAAGAAGCTGTCGCGTTAAATACCTCATTGAGTCTGGCGGAAGAAAATTTGCGTCTGCGTGAAATAGCGTTCAATCAAGGTCTGTCGACGTCAATCGATAGAGTCGATGCCGAGTTGAAACTCAGTGCCGTCAAGACACAACAACTTGGTGCTAAATATCGTTATGTTCAATCCTATGCGCGCTTGATGAGTATCAGCGGGCAATTGGATGACTTTATTGGTCGCACCAACAAGTTATAAATAAGCCAGTCGTCATCTGTCAATTTAATGTGTAAATATAATCAAAGTTTTGGAGATAAAAATGCGTGCTAATCGTCTGCTCGCCGTTGTTGCACTTGTCGTGCTCGTGATCTTACTGGGCTACGGCTTAAAGCTGGCTTACAGCCCTAAGCCGCAGATCATGCAGGGGCAGATCGAAGCGCGGGAATATAATGTATCTTCAAAAGTACCGGGCCGGGTTGAGCAGGTTTTGGTGCGCCGTGGTGATGTGGTGGAGGAGGGCGATCTCTTGTTTGCTATTCACAGCCCAGAGCTAGATGCCAAGCTAATGCAGGCTGAAGGCGGCCGAGATGCAGCTAAAGCAATGCAACTTGAAGCGGATAGCGGTGCTCGTAAACAACAAGTTATGGCTTCTAAAGAGCAATGGTTAAAGGCAAAGGCGGCCTCAACGTTAGGCAAGACGACTTACGATAGGATTGAAAATCTGTTTGTTGAAGGTGTGGTTGCCAGACAGAAACGTGATGAAGCTTTTACCCAGTGGCAAGCAGCAAAATACACAGAGCAAGCCGCGCTTGCTATGTATCAGATGACGGCAGAGGGCGCGCGTTCAGAGACTAAAGCGGCAGCAGCGGGCAACGCTCGTATGGCAGAAGGTGCAGTGAATGAAGTCAGCGCTATTTTAGCCGATAGCCAAATGCGCTCGCCAAAAATGGGTGAGATAAGTGAAGTATTACTGCAAGCTGGCGAGTTAGCCCCCAGTGGCTTTCCGGTTGTCAGTTTGATTGATATGGACGATGCCTGGGCGGTGTTTCAGGTTCGTGAAGATCAACTTAAGCGGTTCAGTAAAGGCAACAAGTTGATGCTGACTCTGCCTGCGTTAGGACGCGATGTAGAGTTCACCGTGACCTATGTCAGTGTCATGGGAGAGTTTGCAACTTGGCGTTCAACTGAGAGTGGCCATGACTTTGATATGCGTACCTTTGAAGTTGAATTACGTCCTGATACAAAGATAGATGATCTGCGCGTCGGCATGTCTGTCCTGTTTACTCACTAGCGTTCAGGCTTACCATGACCAATATAGTCGCCTCTATTCGACGAGAACTGCACGCTTTATGGCGTTCTCCTTGGCAGCTTGCCTTGGTCAGCTATATTCCTATTTTGAGCATACTCTGCTTGTGGTGGCTTTTTAGCGCTGGATTACCGAGGCAACTTCCTGTGGCCATCGTTGATCATGATAATAGTCAATTGAGTCGCATGTTGAGTCGAAAACTGGAAGCTAATCCAGTGATCTCCCCTCAAAGCTTTGTGGATCTGCCTTCCGCTGTAACAGCGATGAAGCAAGGCGAAGTCTATGGGCTTATTGTTTTCCCCTACAATTTAAAGCGTGATTTAGTCACGGGTCATAGCCCAACTATCGATATACGCTACAACAGTCAGTTCCTGCTGGTGGGTAAATTACTCTCAAGTCAGATCCAACTGACACTTGGTGCTGGATTACTCGAAGTTGCTGGGGTGAAATTGTTACTGCAAGATGTGCCTAAGCCTTTAGTGGCTGTGCATCTGAGCCCAGTGAAGAGCCAGACGACAGCACTGTTTAATCGCAATAACAATTACGTGGGCTTTCTTGTGCCGCCAGTGTTAGTCGCTTTATGGCAACTGCTGGCGATGTTGATCTTCTCCAATAGTTTGAGCCGAGAGCTGACTCCGACTGGAAGCTTGATAGCGGGTGATGGGATCTGGCTACGGGTTTGGGCTAAAATTGCAGTGTTTACGCCTATCTTATTAATGCACGGTGGCTTTATTCTGGCACTGTTATATCAGTACCTAGCATTGCCCGCAGCGGGAAGCTTAGCCTTGTTAATGTTGGCCCAGACAGTGATGCTATTTTCGGTGTGGTTACTGGTGCTACTGATATTTTTCATTATGCGTGACAGCGCCCGTATGGTGAGTTTTGGGACCGCGATGTTTGCACCAGCGTTTGCTTTTATGGGAATCACTTTCCCGGTGCACGAAATGCCTATCGCAGCTCAGTGGTGGCGTTTGATCATGCCATCGAGCCATTATATTGATTCACATGTCAGCATTATTAGCTATGGCTCCTCGTGGCAGACGATAGTTGTTCAGCTTTCCAGTTATTGGGGCTTCTTGTTTATCATTCCTGTGCTTATTATTTTGTCTCGCCGTGTTGAGGTGGAATCGATGGCTCAAATGCCTTTAGAGGATGAGTCAGGAGTGAAAGGATGAATAATCAACTCATGAGTTTCTGGCAATTGGTGTGGACCGAGTTAAGGGCTATTGTGGCGGATAAGGCCATCGCCGTGACTCTGTTTGGTGGCGTACTGTTTTATTCAGTTCTCTATCCTTTGCCTTATCTGCATCAGGTACCCACAGATCAACAGATTGTGGTGGTGGATCTGGACCATAGCTCTTTGAGTCGTAAATTGATTAGGCAGGCCGATGCGAGCCCGAAAATTAGCGTTATTGGTCAAGTTGGCAGCATCAGTGAAGCCAAGGTGTGGATCGAGACGGGACGTGCGCATGGGCTCTTAGTGATCCCCTATGCTTTTAGGCGAGACTTGTTGCTAGGTAAAGGAGTGACCTTAAGCTATGGCGGAGACGCCAGTTATTTCTTGATCTATTCCGCGGTGGTGGAAGGCTTAGTCACTGCAGGTATGGACGCAGGTAAAC
This sequence comes from Shewanella hanedai, assembly GCF_007197645.1. Taxonomy (GTDB): domain Bacteria; phylum Pseudomonadota; class Gammaproteobacteria; order Enterobacterales; family Shewanellaceae; genus Shewanella; species Shewanella hanedai. Next base: position 308,240 of record NZ_VKGK01000002.1, on the reverse strand, counting down.
AAGTGCAGTTGCTTGGCTTGCTAGCAAAGGGTGAGGCGCCTGAGCAAGCGAATTTAAGCCTTAACTCGGTTAAGATAAATAGCGTCCCCACATTTAACCCAAGTTTAGGCTATACACCTTATGTTGTTCCTGGGCTTTTCCTGCTGATTTTACACCAAACTTTACTTATCGGTACTGGGATACTGGGCGCTGGCCAATGGCGAAATAAGGGATACTGGCAGCAGCTTTCTCCGCTAAAGTTGATCTGTAGTCGCATCTCAGCGTTTATGTTGATCTATTCGGTTTTTGCCAGCTTTTATGTGGGGTTCTGCTTCTATTTGTATCAGGTCAGTATTCAGGCAAGTCTGGGATTGGTCGCACTGTTTTTATTGCCTTTCCTATTGGCGACCAGCGCGGCGGGAATAGCATTAAGTTGCCTGTTTGTACGCCGTGATCTGCCAACTCAAGTACTGTTACTTGCGTCAATGCCCATTATGTTTGTCTCTGGTTTTGTTTGGCCTTTAACACTGATCCCTGAGCCGCTGATCTGGATCTCGCAAGTCATTCCTGCAGTCCCCGCTATTATGGGGATGTTAGAACTTAATCAAATGGGGGCATCATGGACAAGTATCATGCCTAAATGGTTGCAGTTATGGGCCATGTTTGCGGTTTTCTTTGTACTGGCAGTTTATGGCGTATCGAGAAGATTGAAAGCCAATAGGCAGGTATAATTCGAATCAGCATAAAGCTTACTAAGTTATAAATTGAAGTAAGTAAAAGCCCATTTAGATCTGCATCTAAATGGGCTTTTTTATAAATCATCAGGTTTAGGTTAGGTTCCCAATAGGCTAATTGTTAATCCTACACCTGACTTAAAGTTATTAGGGGTTGTCAGCTCAATACTCACAGCGCTTGTTCTTGCAGGCTGGCCGGCAGTAGACGGGTCACTGTCATTAGTGATAATAAAGCTTGTTCGAGTGCCGCCTCGATTTGTTGTATTAGCGACGCCAAATGGCTCAAAGATAAGCTCTCCTGCAGAGGCCACAACCGCAACCTGTGTATTTGCAGGCATCATTTGGTAAGCGTCATCATAGAACTGGACCGTAAACCTTGATGTCTCTCCAGCCGCAAGAGCCGTCAATGGCAAAATTGGAGCAGTTTCGAGACCAGAATCATCTCGAATTAAATTATTACCTTGCCAGATTGTGAAGTCTGCACTTGAGCCTGACATGGTCATAACTAGTGCTTTACGGATGTAGGTATTAGGCTCGCAGCCAACGGGTGTGGACTGACATTGAGGGCCGTTGAACTTACCATCAGGGTTCTGGTATTTGTCACGGCTTTGGGTGTTAAAGTACTTTTCACCTGGCGTATGGAAAAAGCTCTCATCATCATCACGGTAGGCATCGCCTAAGTCGCTAAAGCCTTTCGGCAGGTAGGCTTCTATATCCATACCATTGCCGGAGCAGAGAACGGCTTCCCCGTCACGATTTAAACAAGCTTTGTCCACAATAGGTTTGTCATCGGCATCGAGACTGACGTCGTCATCATCAAATACATTGTTACCATTGGTATCAAAAAAGGTCTCATGCCCCAGTGCATAGGCAAGCACCGTTATCCTGTGATCCGATACTCTCGGGTTTGCTGAAGTCCACTCGACGCTACAGCTACCATTTACTGTTGAGCAACTTGGGACTATTTGGCCTCCTTCAGTGGTGAACTGAATGACTGTGTCATCAGGAGCTGGGTTACCAAAGCTATCGGAAGCATAAGCAGTCACGGTTGCTTTTTCACCGTCAAATTTGTCGGCCTCTGGATTGAAAATAGACGTCGATAAACTGAATCCCAGTTGCTGAGGTAGACCTGTATTGACGGTTAGCTGCTCAGATTGCGTGCTGATAACCTTGCCTGTGTCCGCATCGGTTGCAGAGGCTACCACGCGTACCGGAGTCGGTACTGTACCTGAAAGCACACGAACGGTAGCGATGCCTGCAGAGTTTGTAAGGCTTTCAGCCGTGCTGAGTCCATTGGCAAAGCTTAAGCCACCGACGACAGTGTCTAAGTTAAAATTAACAATTTGTTGAGCCGTAGGTTGGCCATTTGCACTGGTGACCGTAAAAGTGACCAATGAAGATTCTGTGCTGCCTGTACCGCCAGCACCTTTGATGCGGATATTGGTGGGTTCAGCAGAAACGAAGCCGATATTTGCCAGAGTTTGACGCTCTAAGGTCAATGGCAGTGTCGCTGTTAAGGTTTGGTTTCCTGCAAGTGTCGTGGCCGTGATGACATCATCACGCTCACTGTTACCACTACAGCTGGAATCTTGAAAAGTGGATCTTGCATCGCCAGATAATGTCGTTACTGGTGTGTCTAGGCTGGCATTATTGCTGCTAACACAATCTGAGCTAAAGCTGATTGATGAGGGAGTCTGAACGCGAGTGATAGTGCCATCATCGGCTTGATTCACTAACGTTGCTGTAACACCAATACTACCGCCAGCACTGATAACATATTTACCATCAGCATTGGGAGTCAGGGTTGTTGCTAACTTATTTTCGACAAATTGCTCTGCAGAATTGAAATGGCCAAGTTTAAGTACGCCATCACCGCCAACCGCATCGGCTGAAAGCACTTCATATAGGCTATTGCTCTGATAGGATTGGTCTTTGTATGTGATAGACACATTCAGATTGGAAGCACCTAAATCAGCAACCACTGGCGTATAGATAACTTGAGCAATACCTTGCTCATTAGTTAATGCCGTATTTGGACTGAGTGTGACATTGCCTGCGGTAAAAGTGACTAGCTGATTCTCTATACCAACGCTTGATGCATTGAGGAATGTTGCTTGAAGCTGTACGGCTTCATCGACTTTAAATTGGGTGACATTGTTGGCACCTAATTGAATGCTAGCACTGACTTTTGGTACTTGGTCGCTCGGGGTGCCGCCATTGTCTACAAATTCATAATTGCGCTCGACGAGCAGAATATTATTCTCGTCCGCTTTAGTATCGAATTGAGCTGTTACAGTTCCTGCACCTTGAGTATCAAGCTCTGGGCTTAGAATGACTTCGGCAAGGCCGCTGGAATTGGTGAGTTTGGTTGAGGGATTGATAGTGCCAAGAGATGAATTGAAACTGATTAATGCTCCGTTGCTTGCGCTACCACCTTGGGTTAACTTGGCTACGGCACAAATACTGGCATTACTTGGAAAACTAACGTCACTGGTTGCTTCGGCGCACTTGCCGTCGACGACGGTTTTGTAACTGAGTGATAGAGCATACTCTCCCGTATTTTCTTCACCGCCACCACCACTATCATCGGAAGCGCCATTACAACCACCGAGTAAAGAGAAGACAACAAGAGAAATAGGGAGAGCAAGAGCCGTTTTTATCAGTCGCATTAGCAACGTCCTAAAAGAAGTGTTAAAAAGTATTGAACTTATTATAACTACTTCGTGATAAAAACTACATTATTCTGTGATTTCAGTACGTAAATACTTAACTAGCTCTGCAGCTGATTTAGAAGCTTGGTCAGGTTTCTTAGTCAGTTCTTTGTTAGATTGACGAATAAGCTGGCGTAACTTCTGTCTATCTAGGTCTGGATGCTTCTCAATAAGCTCTTGAATCGCTTGATCACCTTCACTCATAAGTTGATCTTTTAGCTTTTCAGCGACGTTTTGTTTAGCGCTTTCATTGCTGTTTTGGTTCAGTACGTTTTTGATGTCTAGCTGTAAGGCTTCAACATCGACATTGCGCATTAGCTTACCGATATACTGTAAGTGACGACGATATGCTTCAGTGTTAATTTTTATCGTCTTAGTTTTCAATACATTGTCGTATATAATTTCATCAAGTTCTAATTTGTCTATTTGTGTTTTACTGAGCACAACTAGCTTCATACCAAGTTCTTGGTAGATCGCTATTTCACGTTTTGCTTCGGCTCTGCTGACATAATCTTCATCATGATCAAAGGGCTGTTTAAAATGTTCTGAGTCACCGATTACTTTCATAAAAAAATTCTCTAAAAAATACTGAGCTAATAATAACATTTCAGAAGAAAATCGCCTATCTCTTCCTCTGTATTAGAGTCGATAGTGATCACTAACTTAAGCTTAGTTTATCCGGAGCTGCTTAATATCATGATTATTATTGATCGTTAAGAGTGTTTTTAGCTGTGGTTAATCTTTAGCTCTGCATTCGTAGTTATTTAATGTGATTGGCAATTGGGTTTGTTATGCTTACTAAATTCCAGATAATAAAAGAGCATATTTGTGACTACAGCTAGCATTGACCTTGAATTAAATTCTTTAAAAGACGCCGTTTCTATGGCCCTAGAATATGCCAATAAACTTGGTACAACGGCTGCCGAAGTTGCGATTAGCAAGCAGCAAGGATTATCTGTTTCGACTCGACTTAAGGAAGTTGAGACTGTGGAGTTTAATAAAGATGGTGCGTTAGGTATTACCCTGTTCCGCAATGGTTGTAAGGGAAGCTCATCTACGTCGGATCTCAGCCCTGAAGCGATCAAACTGGCAGTAAAAGCGGCCGATGATATTGCTCGATTCACCTCTAGCGATCCTTATAACGGCTTAGCAGAAGCTGAATTAATGGCGACCGAGTTTCCTGATCTTGACCTGTATCATCCTCAACATATCTCTGCCGAAGAGTTAACCGAACTTGCGGCTCGCTCTGAAGAAGCTGCGTTGAATGTCGACAGTCGTATTACCAATTCTGATGGAGCCAGTGCTAACGCGCATACTGGCATCAAGGTGTATGGTAATAGCCATGGGTTTCTTGACGGATTCTCGACCTCTCGTTACAGCCTAAGTTGTGTTGTCATCGGTGAGAGTGATGGCAACATGCAGCGTGACTATGACTACACCATCTCGCGTAACTTCAATGAGCTTCTTTCACCTGAAGAGGTGGGGAAAAAGGCATCGGAGAAGACATTAGGTCGCTTAGATAGCCGCAAAGTTGCAACGACTAAGCTGCCTATCTTACTGGCGCCAGATATCGCAACAGGCCTAATGGGTCACTTAATTGGGGCGATTAGCGGCAGTAGCTTGTACCGCAAGTCTAGCTTCTTGCTTAATTCTATCGACACACAAATATTTCCAGATTGGTTTTCAATTGAAGAGCAGCCACATCTTAAAGGTGCACTAGCCAGTGCGATATATGACAGCGAAGGTGTGGCAACACAAGATCGTAGCATTATCAAAGATGGTGTGTTGATGACTTACCTGCTGACGAGTTACTCGGCGCGTAAGCTTGGTCTTAAAAATACCGGACATGCTGGTGGTATATACAACTGGACCTTGGCACATACAGGCCATACGTTTGATGATCTTGTTAAAGAGATGGGCACCGGAATTATCGTCACTGAAGTCATGGGTCAAGGCGTGAATGCTGTGACCGGAGATTACTCACGTGGTGCTGCCGGTTTCTATGTCGAAAATGGCGTTATCCTCTACCCAGTAGAAGAGTTCACTATTGCGGGCAATCTTAAAGACATGTTCCAAAATGTCGTCGCAGTGAGCAGTGATCGCGACATGCGTTCGTCGATCCGCACTGGTGGAATACTGCTAAGTGAGATGAAAATAGCGGGTAATTAACATCAAGCGTTTATCACTAAGCGCTGGACTGTAAAATACGTTTTAACGATAAAAAGCCCCTCGGGGCTTTTTTTGTTTTTGGCCCAGTCTTCTTAAACCTCACCGAGTGAACCCTCTTTAATTAATCTTCATCAAATTGCTATTGAATATATGGATAAACGTATATATGATTACCCATATATTCTGTAATCTATATTTTGATGAGATTGACCATGACCGCTCTGGATCTGTTTAAAGCACTCAGTGATGAGACTCGCTTACGTAGCTTGATGCTAATTAAAGCCGAGGAGGAGCTGTGTGTTTGCGAGTTAATGCAAGCGCTGCAAGAGAGCCAACCTAAGGTGTCTAGACACCTAGCTCAGCTACGTAAGACAGGGTTGTTGTTAGATAAACGTCAGGGACAGTGGATTTTTTACCGCATCAATCCCAATTTACCAGCGTGGGCACTTAAGGTGATCGATGAAACCTGCTCAGCCAATGGCGAGCTGATTGAACAGAATCTTGCTCATTTGAAATCAATGGGTGATAGGCCAGATCGAGTTAGAAGTTGCTGCGAGTAAGTTGAGCTAAATCTGATAATTATCAGTGTGAGTTTTTAAGTTTACGAGTTATTAGTTGTAGAAGTAGGGTTAGTGATGGGACTTTTTGAGCGTTACCTCAGTGTGTGGGTTGGTTTATGTATTGTGGCAGGCGTGGTTTTAGGTAACCTTTTTCCTGAGCTATTTGTCATGGTGGCATCCTTTGAGTATGCCCATGTGAACATAGTGATAGCGGTGCTTATCTGGGTGATGATCTATCCCATGATGGTGCAGATAGACTTTGCTTCGATTAAAGATGTGAGAAAGAGCCCTAAGGGCCTGTTACTAACGTTAGTGATTAACTGGTTAGTCAAACCCTTTACTATGGCCTTCTTAGGTTGGTTGTTCTTCAATGTGCTGTTTATCGATTGGGTTGATCCACAAACCGCGAGTGAGTATATCGCGGGGATGATTTTACTCGGTGTCGCGCCATGTACGGCGATGGTGTTTGTTTGGAGTCAACTGACTAAAGGCGATCCTAACTACACCTTAGTGCAAGTATCGGTCAACGATCTCATCATGGTGGTCGCCTTTGCGCCTATCTGTGCCTTTCTGCTCGGTGTCAGTAATATTCAAGTGCCGTGGGAAACCTTACTCTGGTCAGTAATACTCTATGTGGTGTTGCCTTTAGTGGCAGGGGTTTTGACCCGTAAAAAGCTAGAGGCTGACGGTAAGTCAGCAAAAAACGGCGCGCTGAATGCGTTTGTCGCTAAGCTTAAGCCCTGGTCTATGATTGGTTTGTTGGCGACGGTGGTCTTGCTGTTTGGCTTTCAGGCGCAGACCATTATTGATGAACCACAAAATATTCTGCTTATTGCTATCCCCTTACTTATACAGACATACGGTATCTTCTTTATCGCGTATTACGCGGCAAAGAAGCTTAAGTTGAGCCATAAAATCGCCGCGCCAGCATGCATGATCGCCACCTCGAACTTTTTTGAACTTGCAGTCGCTGTCGCTATTTCACTGTTTGGCTTGCACTCTGGAGCAGCGCTCGCAACGGTTGTCGGCGTACTGGTAGAGGTGCCGGTGATGCTATCGCTGGTGGCCTTTGTGAATCGAAATAGAGCAAAGTTTGAAGACGATATTGGCGCCGATATTGAGATTAATTAACTAAGTTGACCTAAGTTAGCTGTCGATTTTGAAACGATAAAATAGAATAACCAAAGGGTTTTATATGAGCATCAAGATAGGGATCAATGGCTTCGGTCGCATGGGACGTTTGGCACTAAGAGCTTCATGGGACTGGGATGACGTTGAATTTGTACAGATCAACGATCCTGCCGGTGATGCTAAGACCTTGGCTCATCTACTGACGTTTGATTCGGTTCATGGCCGCTGGCAGCATGAAGCTGTCAATGATGGCTGCGATATTGTTATCGGTGATAAGCGTATAACAACCACGAGTAATAAGGCGATTACAGAAACTGATTGGTCTGGCTGCGATCTGGTTATCGAGGCCTCTGGCGTGATGAAAACTAAGGCGCTACTGCAAGCTTATCTTGATCAAGGTGTTAAGCGAGTCGTGGTAACTGCGCCGGTAAAAGAGGAGGGCGTGCTTAATGTTGTGATGGGCGTAAATCATCTAGATTATGATAAGCAGCTTCATCCAATCGTGACTGCCGCCTCGTGTACAACTAACTGTTTAGCGCCTGTGGTGAAAGTGATCCATGAAAGCATCGGCATTAAGCATGGCTCAATGACCACAATTCATGACATCACCAATACTCAAACTATCCTAGATGCTCCCCATAAAGATCTGCGCCGTGCTCGCGCCTGTGGATTAAGTCTTATCCCAACCACAACGGGTTCGGCTACCGCTATCACCCATATCTTCCCGGAGCTTAAAGGCAAGCTCAATGGCCACGCGGTAAGGGTTCCATTAGCGAACGCCTCGCTCACCGATTGTGTGTTTGAGTTGAATCGTCCAACGACGGAGGCCGAAATCAATGCGCTACTCAAAGAGGCGGCAGAGGGAGAATTGAAAGATATTCTTGGCTATGAAGAACGTCCTCTGGTTTCAGTCGATTACAAAACCGATCCCCGTTCAAGCATTATCGATGCACCTTCGACCATGGTGGTTAATGGTACGCAAGTGAAACTCTATGTCTGGTATGACAACGAGTGGGGGTACGCGAATAGAACCGCTGAGCTTGCACGAATGGTCGGTCTTTTAGACAAGGTTTAGTCTCTATACCAGCCATGACAATGAGTGGGCTGATATTAGGACGAATAGAACTGCTGAGCTTGCAAGAATGGTCGGTCTTTTAGACAAGGTTTAGCTGACGGAAAATCGACTTAGGAAGAGTGATGTTAACCAAGATTAAGGCTTTGCCTGAACAAGTGAAACAGTACCTGATTGTCACGGGTAACTATTGGGTATTTACCCTGACCGATGGTGCACTGCGTATGCTGGTGGTGTTGCACTTTTATCAGTTGGGTTATACGCCGATGGCGATTGCCATGTTGTTTCTCTTTTATGAGATCTTTGGTGTGGTAACGAACCTCGCGGGAGGCTATTTAGGTGCAAGAATAGGCCTTAATCGCACCATGAACTTAGGCTTAGCTCTGCAGGTGATCGCGCTGTCGATGTTGCTATTACCCACATCTATGCTGACCATCGTGTGGGTTATGGCTGCCCAAGGCTTATCTGGGATCGCCAAAGATCTGAATAAGATGAGTGCAAAGAGTTCGATCAAGTTACTGGTAAACAAAGGTGAACAGGGCAAGCTTTACGTGTGGGTCGCGCGGTTAACGGGGTCTAAAAATGCGCTTAAAGGTGCTGGCTTTTTCCTAGGCGGTGCACTGCTTTCACTATTGGGCTTTACTGGCGCAGTGGGGAGTATGGCATTGGTGTTAGCACTGGTGTGGTTACTCAGTTTGTTTCTGCTGAAAAAGGATTTAGGTAAGGCAAAGAGTAAACCTAAGTTCAGCGAAATATTTTCTAAAAGTCGCAGTATCAATATTTTATCGGCGGCAAGACTGTTTCTGTTTGCAGCTAGAGACGTCTGGTTCGTGATTGCTCTGCCAGTATATCTGGCCAGTGAATTTGGTTGGGATCACTATTATGTCGGTGGTTTTCTGGCTCTCTGGGTTATCGCCTATGGCTTTGTACAAACCATAGCGCCAAGTTTGACAGGGATGCGTCAAGGTAAACTCCCTGATGGTCGAACTGCCTTGCTGTGGGCGAGCCTGTTAACGGCGATTCCTGCACTTATCGCGCTCGCGATGAACTTGTCATTTTCACCGCAACTGGCCTTGATTATTGGTTTGCTGGTTTTTGGTGGCGTGTTTGCAATTAACTCCTCTTTACACAGTTACTTGATTGTCAGTTATGCCAGCGATGATGGAGTCTCCATGGACGTTGGATTTTATTACATGGCCAATGCCATGGGACGTCTTTTAGGTACGTTACTGTCTGGCTATGTGTTTCAAGTTGCAGGACTTGAAGCCTGTTTATGGATATCTTCAGCTATGTTGGCATTAACCGCGTTGATCAGCGTTTATTTACCAAGAAGGTAAAATATAGCCGCTTTGTAATAAAAGCTGATGACACTTTACTGGTTCTAGTGCTAACTCTTGCCTGGATTCGACCTGTAAACTGATATCAGCAATCCCCTCTATTTTTCTTCATCAATCTCTTCTATTTACCACAGTAAAAAACGCATCTTATTCAATAGATGATAGTGGCTGTTCTCGTCATTATGTTTGTCATTAACACTCATTAAAGTTGTGAAAAAGCTTGTCTGTCATGCGCGGCTTCGATTTTACGTTCTGCTGTAAAGGTCTTTTGTTTTGGATTTAAAGTAGGCTCATTGGCCTTCGGCTCAGTTGTAATGCCTTGTAATATTATTTTTAGTAGCATCAATATATCTTGGTTTCTAGTTCGGGCGGGGTAGCTTCCTCGTTCATTTCAGCTAGCAACAGGTGATGTATGAGTAATATTTCTGAACTACCGGGACTACAAGAGTTATGGAGTGAGACCAAAGGAGATGCAGCGGTTTGTATCGCGATACTTGATGGTCCAGTCGATCTATCACACGCTTGTTTTGACGGTGCGAATATTACTGAAGTTGAGACAATAGCAAAAAGTCCAGCAGGGTTAGATTCTGCCTCTCAACACGGTACACATGTTAGCAGTGTTATTTTTGCTCAACATGATAGCGAAGTACTTGGTATCGCCCCCCAATGCCGTGGCCTTATTGTTCCTATATACACCTCATCAAATGGCGGATCTCGTGTCTGCTCTCAGTTAGATTTAGCACGAGCAATTAACCAAGCTTTAGCTCATGGTGCCGACATCATCAACATCAGTGGTGGTGAGCTAACATCGAGTGGAAGTGCTGAACCTGTGCTTGAAAAGGCGATTCAACAATGTATCGATAGCGGGGTAATGGTGGTTGCCGCAGCAGGTAACAATGGCTGCCGTTGTTTACATGTACCAGCATCTATTTCGACTGTTTTGACTGTTGGTGCAATGGATGAAAATGGCGAGCCTTTGCAATTTAGTAATTGGGGAGATAATTACCAAGAGAATGGGATATTAGCCTTAGGGGAAAATGTACTTGGTGCTGAGTCTGGGTCCGGAACTGTAATACGCAGTGGCACAAGTTTTTCAGCTCCTATTGTTTCAGGAATCGCTGCACTGTTATTAAGCTTACAACATAAGAATGGTGTAGACGCAACAGCGCAAAAAATACGCTCGACCCTATTGGATACTGCTGAAAGTTGTAATCGTGAAACGGAGGCTGACTGTCAACGGGTTTTACGAGGCCGACTGAATATTAAATCAGCTCATTCGAGCATTAAAATCCAGATTGCAAATAACCTTTCACAGCAAAAAATTCCCCCACAATTTTATCCATCGTCATTCAATTCGAAAGTCGATGTTAATCATGCCCTCAATACATCTTATATACGAACAACGAGTGATCTAATTAATCAAAGGAGAAATATTATGAGTGAAAATTCTTTAGCTAATACTACGGTATCTGAAACTGGTGTAACAGAATCTAATGCCACTATAAATCAAGAAGTCATATCTGAGGTTGCTATTCCCGAGCCGATTTCAATTACGCCTTCAGCCATTCAAGCAAGTGAAGTCGAAGCTTCCGATTGTGGTTGTAACCAAGCGAAAGCAGAACCCGAAAAAGCTTATGCATTAGGCCAGATTGGATTTGATTTTGGAACGGAAGCAAAGCGAGATGCTTTCCAACAAATATCTGGGATCAATATTCACGATCCAATCGCTGTTTTAGATTATTTTGAAGTTGATCCAGCATCTGCAGCGAATGTTATTTGGACGTTAAGTTTAGATGCAACAGTGGTTTATGCCATACAGCCTTATGGACCTTTTGCGAGTAACACCTTCGATAGACTCAAGAATCTTCTCAAGTCACAACTGCACGATAATATGGAAAGAGTGTCTGTTCCTGGTTTAATTTCAGGTTCTGAAACACTTCTCAATGGACAAATAGTCCCCCTCATATTCCCTGATCTGCGTGGCATGTATGGCTGGTCTACTAATGAGCTTATTGAGTTGATTGCAGGAGTGTGCCCAACAGATAAGAAAAAGGCTGAGTTACATGCGAATAAGATTGAGGGCATTCAGAATTTCTTGGAACGTATTTACTATGAAGTTCGTAATTTAGGGACGACACCACAAGAACGAGCAATGAACTACGCAGCAACCAATGCTTTTCAAGTTTCAGAAGCTTATACAAAAGCGATACAAGCAGACATGAAATTGGACAGAATTGAAGTAGAGCGTAGCCCTATTTGCCGCCCTGGATCTGATTGCTGGGATGTAAAACTTGGCTTCTTTAACCCAGCTAAGCGTCTAGAACAGGCACGTCATGTTTATCGCTTTACGGTTGATGTGAGTGGCGTGATCCCAGTAACAGTGGGTAAGGTTCGTCACTGGGATGTTTATTAATAATTTTAATGACAGAGGCTTATTGTCAAATTGAAAATAACCTTATCTAAAGTAAAGAATAAATCATGTAACGGGGACATGATTTGAAGGTGCTCATATAGAGCAAAAACTTTGTTATCAACCCGAGGTAACTATTTAGAGGATTAAATTATGTATTTACCAAATCAAGCACAACCAGTTTCACATGTTGTTAGTACGACTAGCGTTGAACAAGGTATTGAGCAATCAGGTTTCGCATGCACTATATGCAAACTTGGTTGCGATGCTTTAGCGCCAACCCCCAAAGCTCTGTGTCTTGCAGCATGTGCTAGCACTGTTTGCTAAACAACTTTGTAAAGTATGTTTTGAAAGGAATGAATCGTAACGTTGTAATTTAGAATCAATACTTTTAAATATCGATTTATTCTTTTTTTATTTTTAATAAGTCGCCAGATATAGGGAGACTTATTAAATGAGGATTTTAATATGTTTCTTCCAACACAATCACAACCGATTAACCGAAATGTAGGTTTTACATTATCGGAAGTAAGTAGCCATAAAAATGTGTTAAGCGGTGTAGAGGCTTCAGCATGTGGCGCTGAAAATACTGGTCAAGGTCAATGTTTTAGTTTAGATGGACCCATCCCAGGTAGTTTCAATTGTGCGGCTTGTTGTGCTTTTAGAGTCGCCAATCACTGGCAAGGAGATAACGGTACTGTGGCTGTTTGCTAAGTATCATAGAGTATTAATATTACATCGTTATAGTTTTTAGGCGATATATAATAGAACGTATTTGACATCATGTCTTAAAAGTTAATTGATACTGGCTAGTGTAATTATATTAAACCGTAGCAATATAAAATTATTATATAAATAAAAGTTCTTCAATTATATTGAGATATATTTTTTATAGACATCTTAATATACGGAACTTAATCATTTAAATGTAAATATTTAAGGGGAATAACCATGGCTAACATTCAACCATCTGAATGTGGTGTGTTCGTGCAAATTTGGGTAGATACAAATGCACTTCAAAATGGATCAACAACAGGTGTCTATCTTGTGGACAGTAACCACAACAACGGTAGCTCTGCAGAGGGGACTGTAAACCTCAACACCAATGTATCTACAAATACAAAAGTTTGCTGGCAGGTTCTTAATACGAATAAAAATTGGGATGGTGAATTATCTATCCAAAACTTCAGTAACTCAGCCGTTTTTGGTGCGGGAGGAACACCTACTCAAGTAGATCAGAGCACGTGGACTGGACAAGCTCAGGCTAATGGAGCTGCGACTTATGGAATCACTTTTAATGCCCAGCCTGCCGGTGGTACAGGAATTTCAACCACGGTTAATCCTGTATTAACAGTTTCGAATAAATAACTTTTTGATTCTATAAATCAAAAAATTAGAGGAATAATATAATGATGATGATAAATGAAAACTTAAAAGTCATGAAAGAAGAAAGTACAGCGAATTCTCTGAACCCATTAACCGCAATTGAAATCGCTGTTGATACGTCATATGTAGCAAGCCAGAATGGTAATAATATCAGTCAAGGCATCTATATGATGGATAATCAAGAGGCCAATGGCAGTTCAGGAGAGGGGACGCTGGAACTCCATACTTGTTGTAATGTGGGCAGTCTTATTGGCTTTAAATGTGTGCCGATAAACGCACTCGGAACAACAGGAGATACAGTCGAGATAACAGGTTTTACTATATCGCAAGGCAGTGTTTTCAGTGCTGCGGGTCAACCTGTAAAGCAATCTAATGGAAGTTACTGGATTGGTCAGGCGTTAAATACTGGAACTCAAACATATCAAATACAAATTAAAGTCACCGTTGGGATATTGCACCCTGTATCATATTTTGTGAATTGGGATCCCTTCATCACTGCACAGTAAGTAAAGTCTGATGATTAGTTTGATATAAAACCAGGTAAGTTTTACTTTTTATTTAAACTTGCCTGATTTGTCTAATCAAAGGACATCAATTTTTGGAGCTAAGGCAGATAACTATCTAACGTTATTTGAAATTTTTTATCAGACAAGTAAGCATCGATGACTTACTACCCAAACAGTGTTTAACTTTCTGACAAGAAAGACTTAATGACATCTCGATAATTGCGACTGACTTTGACTTGATCATATTCGCCGAGTTTAAGAAAAAACTCGCCTTTGGTATGTGGAATAACCTTCTGGATATAGTTGAGATTGACGATGGTAGATCTGTGCACTCGCTTAAAGATTGAAGGGTCTAAGTCTTTAAGTAAGCTCTTTAAGGTACTGCGTTTGATATGAGTCACAGCATCTGTATGTATGCAAACGTAGTCTCCTGCCGCATCGACCCACTCAATATCAGATTGTTTAAGGATGGTGATATTGTCTCTGTCTTTTATGACAATTTTTCGCTCAACGTTATCGATGCTAGTGGCTTGAGTTTTAACCTCATCATCGAGTGCTTCAGAGCGATGTTGGATGAGATCGATTTCGTTAATTGCACCGATAATGTGGGGCTTGTTATCGTGTTTCTCACCGGTTTCAAATCGTTGTATGGCGCGAGAAACCGCTCTTTGTATATGCTCATCATCAATGGGCTTTAAAATATAATCCACAGCGTGAACATCAAATGCATCTAAGGCATATTTTTCAAATGCAGTGGTGAAGATGACTAAGGGCAGTATCTCTGTTTGAAGTTTCTTTATGACACCAAAGCCATCAATACCTGGCATCTGAATGTCCAAAAAAATGAGGTCAGGCTCGAATTCTATTGTGGCGGCAATCGCCTCTCTACCATTACTGCACTGAGCAACAATCTCTATTTCAGGGATATGGCTTAACTTTGAACGTAATAATTTCAGTGCTAGTGGTTCATCATCAACTATTAAGGTTCTTAATTTAATCATATTCTGACTTATGTCCTGACTGATGTTGATTGACTGTCTGTTGACGATTGCTCTAGCGGCTCATAAGGGATTTTTATAATCGTTTTCAGGCCACCAGAAGGCATGATATTCAGCTCAAAAAGGTAATTATCACCATAGAGGACCTTAAGGCGCTCATCTATGTTTCGCAAACCTATGCCTCGTCCTTTCGAACCTTTGAGCATTTTACTGTCTATGGTTTTTGAGCCTGTATCACTTAGCTCTAATACTAGCTGGTTATCTATTATGTTGGAAAATAAGCTAATAGCGCCACCATTTTCATTTTTAGCAATCACGTGTTTCATTGAATTCTCAATGATAGGCTGTAAAAGTAAGCTTGGAATACTGGCGTGTAAAGAGTGTTTATCAACGTTAAAATCGAGTGTAAGACGATCGCCAAATCGTGTTTTTTCAATTTCGAGATACAGATCGAGCGCATTTAGTTCGTTTTCTAATGTGATTTTGGCGTTGGGATGATTGTCTAATGAATAACGCAGAAACTTGCTCAGTTGAATGGCCATACGCTGCGCTTTCTTAGGCTCTTCAATTTCAATCAGTGAATTGATAGCGTTCAGGGTATTGCACAGAAAGTGAGGGTTTAGCTGGTAACGTAACATCTTAATCTGTGCATCTCTTGCCACAGTTTGTGCGCGCATTGTTTCAATTTGTTGTTCTTTTACTTCTGCTTCAGTTTTTAACATAACATCATGTTTAAACTGTAAAAGTTGAAAATACTTCATGCCATGAAAAAAACCAACTAAGCCAAGAAAGATAAAGATACTGCCAAAAAGCCAGCCACCAAAATCATTCCATTGATCTTCAAAAGTCGTCATTTGAATAAAAATGCCGAGCCTGACCACGGTCCATATTAATGCAACGAGTAGCGTGAGTAAGATACTTTTGCTGACTCTGGTCAGTAAGGGTTGTTCCCAAATAGCGACAACGGCGAAATAAAGAGGAAATGAGAGGATAAAACCCAATGCAGATTGGATGATGGTGTGCCCGATGTGAAGCCACGTTATCGCGCCATACCATAATGTTAATGTGAAAAGGCTTATGACACTGACAAAGAACCAGTACCCAAGAACCAACCACCAGAGTTGTGCTTTTTTATCGGTGATTAAGTGCGATGTAATCCATTTTCCTGTCATCATTTTTCGCCTTATTGGGCAAAAAGCACTTAACAAAATTAAGGCTGTTAAGTGCTACAAGTATTTTATTTCAGACCATTCGTGTATTAAATCTAACTAACATTTTGAAGCATAGCTAGTTTAGTTTATATCGCTGGTTCTTCTTGAGGTTGAAATAGTGACTGCATCACGAGTTTAGGGGTGCGATCTAAGTTGAATAATCCCCAATGCTTTTCTGGCTCTAAAGGGTGTGATGAGCCTTTCCATTGTTCATCAAAGGCTTCAAAAACAAAGGTAAGGATCTTTTCTTGTGTTGTCCACTCAATGAGTTGTTCATAGTATATGGCTTGCAGCTCTTGTGAAGCGTTCCATGGTTCAATGCCTCGACCATTTGACGCACATGCCCAACCCGCTTCAGTTATGCACACCGGAGTATCTGGGTATTGATTCGCCACTGAATAGTAATTTTGCTTAGTGTAATCGAGGGCACTTTCTATAGTTTGATATTCCCAAACTGGATAAGTGTGGATGGATAAAAAATCGAGTTCAGCAACCAGTGGAGCAAGCTTGTTAGTCCAAGGTACATAGTTCTCGCAGAAAGTGACAGGCAGTGTTATTTCATTTTTAATTTTGCGTACATAACTAATGAGGCTTTCCACTGGAACAAGGTGATCTGTCCACTCTACGCTAGCTTCATTGCCAATAGACACTGAAAAAATAATGTCTGGATATTGCTTTGCTAACAGTATCAATTTGTCGATTTGAGCGACGTTATTGACGTGGTTTTGTTGAAGAATTTGAGCATCGAAATTGGCATCCCACGGGCAGTTAGGATTGCTAACTTCAGCACCTAGATCAGCACCAAGCATGATTTTGAATGAAAAGGCTTCATTGCGAATCACATCGAGTACGATTTCAGCATGTGGGCCGCAATCGTAGAGGCGTAAATAGGACCAGTTTTTTGCCAATATAGTGAGATCTTCTTTGATCTCTTCATAGCTTGGGTAGACTCCGGCTCCGGGGTTTTGCCCTTCGCGATAGCCTGAGTAACAGATTGCATTGCCGTGGACTAAGTTCATTGTTGTAATACCTGTAGTGTTATCATTATTAAACATATTTGAGCTTTCCATCTTTATCCCACAATCCCCAGTAGGCGCCGACATCACCTTCATCTTCTATTTTCCAGGTTTCATCAAAAGAGGAGAAATAGAAGATCTCAATGGATTCTTCTTCAGCCCATAGATAGGTATTGATGAAATATTTAAGTGCATTATCAAATGAGGGCACTGCGCCTCTTTCTGCTGTACCTAGATTAGGCCAGCCAGTTTCGGTAATGATGACGCGTTTACCTTTCCCCGCTTTTACTGCACGGCGGTGCATATCTTTCATATAAAGAAGGGAATAATCAGCAGGGCAACCTTCCCAGAAAGGGTAGCAATTAGCCAAAATAACATCGCAGGCTTCCGTTACTTTGGGATAATCTTCAAATTTGAAATACGCATCGACATAGCCGACTTCTACACCTGGTAAGGCCTGCTTTGCGCGGTTGATGTAAGCGATTAACTCATCTTCAGTTAACTCGCCACGCAGTAAGACTTCATTACCCACAGCGAGAATATCAACATGGCCTGCACGAGCCACTTCAATGGCGTTGGTAAGCTCTTTTTCATTGTTTTCTAAATCACCGTCGAGCCAGACACCAACTAAGGTATTTAGGCCATTTTCCTTGGCTACTTTGGGAGTATGTTGATTGCCCTCAGTGCAGGAAAAAGAGCGAACCCAGTTAACGTTTGTTTTGATAAGATCTAATCTATCATTTATCTGTTGCTCTGTTATTTCTGCGCCAGGCTTTTGACCTTCGGTGTAAGGGCTGAAGGAGATACCGTGTATCTTTTCTGTCAGAATATGGACTGCCAGCTTTCGTAACTCCTCAGTGGTAAGGTTTGAAAAGTTAACGCCGGCTAATGACATATATTTGTTGTAGTTTTTAGACACTCTTAACTCCACTTAATACTGTAAAAAATGATCTGTTCAACATGACTAAAATGCCCATTACTCGGTCAATCCTTGGGTAAAAAGTTGAGCTGTGTTGAGTGTCAAATTAATCTGCTGAATGTTGCCATTGCGTAAAAATAACTCATAACAGAAATCAGAAGAGAGCGTGGCGTTTTCAATGACTTTCTCTCTTCCGTCACGCAATAAAATCGTCATGGTGGGAGATACCTTATCGTTCAATTCATAAATAATCGGGACTTGGCACCAGGTAAACCCTAGACTTGAAGCGGGAGTTTTTATCCTCTGCCACTGATTGTTTACATCTAAATAGTCAAAATCTTTTGCTTCGGTATTAAATTCACAAGGGCGAAGTAAATTAGGTTGGAAATGCACTTCACCATGGCTCACTCGAATGCCTAACTCACCAAAACGCGCTAAAATCTCCTCTTTAACTTGCCCTGTCATACCAGGCTGCTGCGCACCCGCCGTTTTTGGCGTGTGGGAGTATGGGTCGGTAGGGAATGCGCCATATTCTTGTGGGTTTTTATTAAAACCAATGCCGCCTCTAATGCGGTAATAGAGCTGTCCCAGTTGCTCAGTGCTCTCTTTGTCCCCTTGCTGTAACGCAATAAAGAAGTTTTCCATCGCAGCTAATAGTAGTTTCGATACCATATGCCAATAGATACAACCTAATCCTTCAAAACCAAACATTCCGCCTGAACGTCCGGTAAAGGCTTTGTGATTGAAAACAGACTCATAGAGTTCAACAATGGCTTCTTTGTTTGACGCTAATTCACTGCCTAACTTGATTGACATCGTGTCTAGCTGGCTAATGAGATCATTGGCATTGCTCAGTTCAGCATTAAAGCGGAAGGCACCATCACTGTCTTGAACGATGATTCGCTCATCTTTACTTTCGATCATTTTCATTAATAGTGACGATGAGATGATCGATTGTTTAGGGACGATATTTTTCTCTAAAAATAACGGCAGTTCACGATCGGGGTAGAGCATGAAGCTTTGCTGATCGGGACGGTAAATATCACTGTCAAATAAGGCTTCTAATACTGAAATAGCTTCGGTTGGCTGCAATACGCCTGCGCTTAATGCGGCAACTTGCCCCTCTAGCATGGGATATAACGAGTCGATGCTAACGGCGTTTGGCTGCAGACCTAGCAAGTTGTATGCGTGATATAGCCCTGAGTCTGTTTTGTTGGTGTGGATGGTGTGATCTATCGCAAAGAGCGCATCTTCGAGTAGCTGAGTGATTGAACTTATGTCGTGATCTCTTTTACCTGAAAAAGGAGAATCTTGATAGATTGCTTGACGATAGTTGCTTGCTGCTTTGCCAAGTTCGGCTAAACACTCGTATCTTTGCTCTGCATTTAAACGCGTGTTATTGAGTAACGGGCGGACCTTATTTAACGCCGCCGCAGTTTCACCAAACCAATCGCTGACCTCTATCGAAAGCGGGACAGCTTTGGTCTCTTTTACGAGCAACTCGAGTATAAAGCTCACATATCGACGTAGATAACATAAGGTGACAATAGACAAGCCTTGGCCTACGAGTGCGTTGTTGGCATCATTCCATTCAGGTCTCTGTGTATTGAGCCAAATACCGCCATCAATGACTAAGTTGCCTAGCTTACAAAGCAAGGGCACTAAGAGTTTCTCGAGCAAGTTAACTTGGTATACCTGATTGTTGTCATCGAGTACTAGTTTGCCATCAGCCCCCATTAAACCAACGCGTAGTTCGATTTGCGTCGCTAGCTCTTCGTCATAGGTAACGGTACTTTTAGCGTTTTCAAGCATTGCTTCAAAGGTATTGATACGATAAGGCACATTGGCATAGCTAAAGATATCTCGATAAAGCAGCGTGCTTAACCTCTTAGGGTGGAACTGGTTAGATAGCTCTAGCATTTTCTGCAGGTAGATTATCTGGTGATCGCCCCAATATCCTATGTAGCTCCACGGATCATCTGGCTCTTCAACTTCCCAATCAATTCCCTCTTTGGTGATTCGGTATGGGTTATAACCATCCATTGTTGAAGCGTTGACGAACTTGGCGATCACATTCTCGATAAACTCAGGATAGCTAAAAGTTAGCGCTTCCCAATTTTGGAAGATATCTCGCCAGTTACCCTGATAGGTCAGCAGCTTATTGTTGTTTTCATCAATGAGTTTTATGGCGAACTGATTCCAAGGACGACTCGGGTCACCGTGTCTTCGCCCAAAAGATATCGGTAAATATTCATAGCAAAGACGTTCTAACTGAGGATCGTTGAGCTGTTTTATATAGGCGAGTAAGGTGGTGAAGTCGAGCGGGCCTTGAAGCCTTTGCAGTTGGCTCTGGTGGCGCTGGAAAACATCACGGTTAAAGAGACTCACCGTGGTAACAAAATCGTTTAATGAAATCTGATATTGGTCATCGAACGCGCCGCCACGCAAGATGTTGAACACAACATTGGCGTAATGATGCACAGCAACATCTTCTTGAGCGGTGACTTGAAATGCATCTGCAGCGCCCATGATCCGTGCTAATTCATCTGAGCCAGCGTTAATGTTACTGGCTATATCGGTCTTAATGTTAAGCGGCTGAGCCAGCTGACTACGTAAAGCGACAACTTGGCTTTGGCTTTGCTCAATATTGGCGACTAGCTGCCAATGTTGAGATTGTTTCGCTGGGATCTCAAGACGAGTATTGATGAGATAGGCGCCACGAATACCGCGTTTATGCGCCTCTTGGCTTACCTTATTACCACGACGGAATTCGCTAAGCTGTTCATTCGAAAGCAGAGCGTTGTAATTATCTAAACCAAGACAGAAAACGGTATTGGCTTTGAGGGATTCGCTCGGTTCAGCTCTGTCGGTAATGCCTGAATACAGCGCGAAATAGGCCAGCTTGGTTTGCTGATCTAACTCGCTCCATTTGTAAGCATCAACGAGGTTACTTGAATTGGTCTGTGTAAATCGAGGGGTTCCCGCTGGCAGGATATTTTGTAATCCATCGACTAGCTCTACAGATGCAGTATTGTCTGAGAGGTTAATCAGTTCACATTCACGCACAAACCCATATTTTTCACTGGTGAGCCAGGTGTATCTGAAAAGCAGTTGCAGATCATGGTTTACCTCTTCAAAGCAGAGTTTGTTACCCAAGACATTTTTATAGATATTACGGGTAAGGGCATATAGATGATCATGCTCCTGGTTAAATGGCTCCCAGTAATGGGAGGTATCATCAGCGTCCACTTTAATCAGGGTTTTACTACCTGTGTGGAGGTTGCTTTCGTGAATTTTATCGACGGTGATGTAAGGAAATAGGGCGGTTTCTGGTGAAACTCTTCCTGCAGTTAATCCCCCCGTGGAGGAGACAAATAGCCAGTGGTCGCTGTTTGAAATGACACTGACGAAAAAAGGGGCCATTTTGTCGGAATTACGTATGACGTAGAATCGTTCATCGCCAATATTAATAAACTCACCCGAGACATGGAGCTGCTCTTGATTACTTATATTCATGATATTTACCACCTGATAAGCAGGCTTTAATTGTTAAATTTATAAGACGTAATACTCAATGGAGATCTGTTTTCAAAGGCTGATCATTGTCCATTATTGGTTTGTTGAAATACTCTGACGTAGTCCACTTCCATCTGTACGGGAAAAATAGTGTCATCTATTGGTCCTCCGGCTCTTCCCCACATGCCGCCGATAGCAAGGTTTAAGATGATGTGATAAGGATGATCGAAGGGCCAAGCTTTCCAACCTGTCAATTCGTTTGAATAGATAAAATAGGGGGTGTCATCGAAGAAGATAGTGATCTGTTCTGGTGTCCACTCCATCGCATAAACGTGGAATTCCTGCTCAACATTCTTTCCTTCAATACTGCCTTTTCGTTGTTGCCAGTTGACCCAGTAATACGCTTTATTGTGTACCGTTCCATGTATGTTTTGCATGTCAAAACCCACATGTTCCATAATGTCTATTTCGCCTGAATTAGGCCAAGCATCGCAGGTTGAGCTGCCCTGCCATTCTTCATTCTTCTCACAATTAGTTGCGTATTTATAGGGATCGCTTGGTAACATCCAAATCGCTGACCAAGTACCTCTTCCTGCGGGTAATTTTGCGCGTATTTCAGCTCGACCATACAGAAAGTCACCTTTTCCTTTTGAATGTATTCTCGCTGAGGTGTATTCAGCATCCGAATAGGATTCTTTTAGGGCGGTGATGACTAAGTTACCGTCGTGAACGATGACATTTTCAGGTCGATGTGTGTAAGCCTGATCTTCTTCATTGACCTTTCTAGCAGGCCAAATATCTAGGTTCCATTTGGTATGATCTGGAGCGCCGCTGTAGTTAAATTCATCACTCCAAACCAGTGACCATTCTTCAGATTTACGTTGCTTTTTATTGGCTAGAATAGCGTTCAATATTGGCTGGCCCTTTATGGCGGTTAGCTCAATATTCAATACACCGGAAGTCACCTCAACATCGGTGACCGTTCTAGATAAGGCTGAAATATGTTTGCCATCTCTGGCTTGCCTAATGTCTAGTTTCTCTATTACCGGTTGTCCTTGAGCTAAGACATTAAATACTCGACTACCTGTTGGAATGTCATCTGGCTCTGCAAACATAAAGGTGATGTCATAAAGCCCGTTGTCTATTGGTCGGCTTATCTGCATATCTCCGACACGATATGTTTGATACAAAAAGCGATGTTGAGTCCCTAATACATCGCTCATGTTACCCATGTCGTTCGGAATCGCTAATGTATCAGCCTGGTATCGAATGCCGTTGATACCTTGGTACTCTGCGCCGCCTAAATTTATGGCCCATATAGGGGAGTTGTTATCTGCTTCCGACTTAATGATTTTGTCAGATGTCTCGGCTTTGTGTTTATTGACTGGCTGATCGATCGATTCGCCATCGGGTGCTTTTTCAGAGCAACCATTGATTAACAATAAGCATACAGCGAGCTTAAATAAGCGCGCACAGTTCTGTTTTTTGTTCATTACGTTTTAAACCTAAAAAAATTAAGGTGATGATTAAGAGTTTTAGTTTGAATACCACCAAAACATTAACAATAGGGAACGCATAGTTGAACGCAATTCAAATAAGCTCAAATGGACTGATGCTGCGACTAAGGGAGCGGAATTAGGCTGAGTGGGACAAATCCATTGTTCTAAATTTAGGCCGTACTCTCTGAGTTCTATGGGATTTAATGCGCAATACTTTGACCATTTAAGCGCAGATTTTTCATGATTTCGTATAGTTATGCAGGGTTAGGGTCGTTTTGGTCGTGTATTTTGAGGTTGAATGATTTTTAAACAAATTAGAACAGTGGAGCCGAGTTACCGTGTTCGGCCAATTTTTGTCCATTCCATCTTTTTATCCTACCACTTCAACGCATTTACATTGCGAGGTTAAATGTTTGTGGTATTTGTCAATAAAGGTAATGCTCTTTGTTAGGAATGCCTTTACTACAACATAGAGTAGGGTTAATTCAGGGGAAATAGATGAAAACAATAAGTAACTATAAAAGATCAGTACTAAAAACTGGCTCGATTTCATTGGGAATCGCAGTTTTAGCTGGCCTAGGAGGTTGTGGTGGGGATACGAGTACTGAATCTAATTTTGATTCAGTTGATCCGCAGCAGCCCGTTCAAGATTGGGTAATGGTTTGGAATGATGAGTTTGATGGTGCAAGTATCGATCTCACCAAGTGGACCCATGAAGTTGATTGCAGTGGAGGTGGAAATCAAGAACTTCAGTGCTATACCGATTCTGCTGAAAACTCTTTTGTTGCAGATGGAATGCTCAACATTGTCGCCAAGACAGCGCCTGAAGGCTCCCAAAAACCTTATACATCTGCAAGATTAAATACTAAAGATCACATGGATTGGAAATATGGCCGTTTTGAAATGCGTGCCAAGTTGCCTTCTGGTCAAGGTTCATGGCCTGCATTTTGGATGTTGCCCACTGATGAAGTTTACGGTGGCTGGCCTCGTTCAGGTGAAATTGACATTATAGAATCTGTTAACTTAAAAGCAGGCACTTCTGAAGGAGGCTCTGAAGCACATGTCTACGGGACACTTCATTATGGCAAGGTGTGGCCTAATAATAGCTCTTCTGGTCAAGCTTACTTATTACCTGATGCAGTCAATCCTGCTGATGACTTTCATACCTATGCTATCGAATGGCAAGAAGGTGAAATTCGTTGGTATGTCGATAACTACCTTTACGCTACTCAGCGCAGTTCAGAGTTAAGATATAACGCTAAAGATGAAGCGATAGGCTTAACTCACAGAGGTTGGTTTTCTGAAAACTTCAATATCGTTACTGGTGAACTTGAGACTCAATGGAGCAGCGCACCTTACGATCAACAATTCCACCTGCTTTTAAACTATGCGGTTGGTGGAAGTTGGCCATCAGCGGTTAATGAAACGGGTGTCGATGCTGCAGTTTTTGCTGATGGACAGACATTTGCTATTGATTATGTGCGTGTTTATGAATGTGCATCTAATCCAAATACAGGCAAGGGCTGTGAAACCGTTCGACCTGGTTACGATAGCCTAGATGATGCGATGGTTGAGGGGAAAGCCCCTAACCCTCCTCTTCCTCCAACAGGTGAACCAGCGGCTAACTTAATTGTTTTTGCCGATGCAGAGAATACATCTTGGCCGATGTGGGACTGCTGCGGAGGTTCTACACCTACAGTAGAAACTGACGATGCTGATCACGGAGAAACTGCAGAATTTACCATTGGTTCTCAGCCAACGGTTATGGGCTTTAACACCAGAAGCAGTAGTGGTGGCGATGATTCAACCTATAACGCATCGACACTCAAAGACGATGGCGTGATTCGTTTTGATATGAAGGTGACGTCGGCACCGAATGATAGCAGTGCGACTTGGCGCTTTAAAGTTGAAGCTGCTGGTGGACAAGATGCTGGTGGCACCGCTGTTGAGCTAGCACTAACTGCTAGCACTGAAGGTGTAGCTCCCGTGACGGGCCAATGGCAAACCTATACTTTTCCGCTACAGGCCTTGTTTGATGCCGGTTTAGATCTCAGTGCAATCGATGTATTGATGATTTTTCCTGACTGGGGCAAGGGAGAGGGAGCTGTCTACCGTGTCGATAACGCCATGATTGGTTCACCAGATGGCGGTGCTGCGTCACCTGAACTGACCATATTTGAGAATAACTATAATCCTGATTGGCCTATGTGGGATTGTTGTGGTGGCTCAACCCCAACAGAAGAGAGCGATGATGCTGATCATGGCATTACGGCTGAATTTACTATTGGTGAAGCACCAACTGTGATGGGGTTTATTACTCGTAGTTCAAGTGGCGGCAGTGACAAACCTTTTAATGGTAGCAGCATTGTAGCGGATGGCGTGATCTCGTTTGACGTGAAGCTTATGTCTGCACCTTCAGATAGCAGTGCAACATGGCGATTCAAAGTTGAATCTGCTGGTGGGCCAGATAATGGCGGTACTGCAGTAGAAGTTGATTTAGCGACAGGTAATGCGGGGTCGGCACCTACAGTCGGTGAGTGGAAAACCTATCGTTTTTCTCTGAAATCGCTTTTTGATGCTGGGTTAGATGTTAGTGCTATTGATGTATTGATGATTTTTCCTGACTGGGGCAAAGGTAATGGCGCTGTTTACCGTGTCGATAACGTGAAAATTCATAATCCAAATGCGACTACAAACCCGACTCCTACTTCTGGGATCACATTCTATCAAGATACAACCGCTACGGATTGGGCACTGTGGGATTGCTGTGGTGGTTCTACGCCAACAGAAGAAACAGATGATGCCGATCATGGCAGTATTGCTCAGTTCTCTATAGGCGAAGCACCAACCGTGATGGGGATTATTACCAGAAGTGCGAATGGCGGCGGCGATGCTCCTTTTGATGCAACTGCGATGCTTGCAACGGGTGTGATTAAGTTTGACATGAAGCTTGTAACTGCACCATCTGATGCCACTGCTACATGGAGATTTAAGCTTGAGTCAGCAGGTGGGCCAGATAATGGAGGAACTGCAGTTGAGGTCGGTTTAGCGACCAGTAATGAAGGTGTGTCGCCTGTTGCTGGAGTTTGGCAGACCTATACTTTCTCCCTGCAGTCACTATTTGATGCTGGATTGGATGTAAGTGCTATTGATGTCGTCATGATTTTCCCTGATTGGGGTAAAGGCAATGGCGCAGTTTACCGAGTTGATAACGCAATGATTAGTGCACCCTAAGAGAGTTATCTTGTGCATTTTTCATGCGGATAGAGCATTTATCCAGTTCAACCTTCTGCAAACAAAAATAAGAGGCAGATATGTTAATTAAGAAATTTAAAAAGAGTCGTTTGTCGGTTTCCTTGGCCATCGTTCTAGGGACGGGAAGTGCCCAGTTCGCGATGGCAGAGGAAAATAACGAAGCTGAGAAAGAAACAGCCATTGAGGTTATTGAGGTTAAGGGTATTAAGGGCAGTTTGTACCGCTCAATGGATCTTAAGCGTGGCTCATCAGGTGTTGTTGATGCTATTTCTGCGGAAGAGCTAGGTAAGTTTCCTGATACTAACTTAGCGGAATCTTTGCAACGAATTACAGGTGTTACTGTTAGCCGAGCAAATGGTGAAGGCAGCGAGATCACTGTCAGGGGCTTTGGACCTCAATATAACCTGATCACCTTGAATGGCAGACAGATGCCAGGTACAGGTTATAGTCGCTCGTATAATCTGGAAAACCTCTCTTCTGAGGCAGTAAAATCCCTTGAAGTGATTAAGACTGCAAAAGCAGACATGCCTTCAGGTGGACTGGGTGCAACGGTTAATATTGTGACTCGCAAACCTCTAAATAACCCCGGGCAATCATTTAGTTTTTCAGCTAAAGGGATCTATGACGAATCAAATGTGGAAGGGGACGATATTACCCCGGAAGTGGCCGGAATATACAATCAGACTCTTTTAGATGACACTTTGGGCTTTCTAATCAGCGCATCTCATCAGGAACGTGATTTTCAGCAGCAATCGGCTAATAGCCAGGGCTGGATTGCACAAACCGACAATGGCCAACTGCCAGGTGCGGATGGATCAACTTTTATTGACGCTCGGGCCCGAGATGCTGATGGCAATCTAATCT
Source organism: Shewanella hanedai (assembly GCF_007197645.1). Taxonomy (GTDB): domain Bacteria; phylum Pseudomonadota; class Gammaproteobacteria; order Enterobacterales; family Shewanellaceae; genus Shewanella; species Shewanella hanedai. Next base: position 280,967 of record NZ_VKGK01000002.1, on the reverse strand, counting down.
CTCGTTTCAAAGATGCTAATGGCGATCCAGTTTCACCTTCATTTTTCCCACGAGATATGAACTACAGCATCAATGACGTGCAACGTGAGCGAACCAATGCAATGGCCACGCTACAATACGCACCTTCTGATGATTTGGTATTGACTGCAGATTATATTGTAACTCGCGCTTTGACAGGCATTAATGGCTATGGATGGGGAGTTTGGAACTCCTCAACAAGTGGTGCTCCATTAATTGGTTATGAGCTAGATGAGAATGGTACTGCACTATTTTCCAATATTCGCGGTGGTGATGGGTCTTTTACTGCCAATCGTAGCACCACAGAAGTGAACGCCGAGTCTATTGGTTTAAATATTGATTGGACGTTAAATGATGAATGGGCATTTAGCCTTGATTACCATGACTCCTCTAATAAGATAGATAACGGTGCTGACAAAGGGATTGGTGGTGCAGGTCAGGTTATTTTAGGCTCAGATCAATTGATCTCTAAAATCTATGACTACCGTGGTGGTGAGGTTCCCCATACGACTATTAACTGGAATAACGGAACCAATCAATTAAATCCTGGTGCTATTGATTCCAACTTTAGCCAGTTTACTCATTCGCCGGGTGAGTCAGATATTCAGCAAGCACAGTTCAACGCCAACTGGTATCCAGATTTTCTTGATAATCTGACCACCATTGATTTTGGCGGTTCTTATACTAAGCAAACTCTTTCTGGCACCACTGCTTGGAGTGGATTACGTGGGGGGCCAGGCTTTAATCCCTCTTATGCTGAAATATTTCCTGATTCTATGTTTCACTTAGAAAGTACCTCTGGTTTGCTCAATGAGCTAGCTGGTGGTGGTTCTGCGCTGCAGCCACATTATTTCTACAGATATGATTTTGACGAAGCTGTGGCTAGGCAATTGGCCTTTATCAATGAAGGGGTGGCAGGGGAAAACTACTACTCTGCAGATCCTTATTTTGATGGCATAGACAGTTCCAATTTGATTGAAGAGGAGACCTCTGCGCTCTACTTCACTTCTGCATGGGAGTTTGATATTGGCGATATTCCGATAAATGTGAATGTCGGCTTAAGATATGAAAAAACAGAGGTTTCAAGTACCGTTAAACAGAAGGTGGAGCAGCAGGTAGTTTGGGCTAGTGCCTCTGAGTGGGTTACCCAGTACGAGGCTGGAGGGGATGATAACTTCTTTACTCAGACTGGTGAATATGATGTTTGGTTACCGATGATCGATATCAGTGCCGAGGTCTACGAAAATCTGCTCGTAAGGGTATCGGCCAGTAAAACCCTTGGTCGTCCCGAGCTTGGCGACATGGTTGCAGGTCGTAGCCTTACAGGCAGCCCTAAGGTTAACGCGCGTACTGGTGTAGTTGGTAACCCAGGCTTATTGCCACTTGAATCGGTAAACTTCGATCTATCATTTGAGTATTACTACGGAGATGCCAGCTATGCTTCCATCGGCTTGTTCAGTAAAGATGTAAGTAATTTCGTTTCTAAAAGCACTAATCAAATCACTATTGATGGCTTGCATGATGTCTATAATAGCCCAAGGTATTTAGACACGATCAGTCAGTTGGAAGCTGCAGGGACTGCGGTGACAGAAAACACCATTTTTGATCAGATGATCGCCAATGGCTACGGTAATGCAGCAGGTCAAATTGAGCCATTAAGCACTGACCCATTGATTGTCTGGAATGTGAAGTCACCAGTAAACAGTGACAAAAAATCGGTTGAAGGTATTGAGCTTGCGATACAGCACGTCTTCGGTGAAACCGGTTTTGGATTAGGTGCAAACGCGACCTTTGTTAATGGTGATGTGAAATTCGACTCTTATAGCCTTGTCGAGCAGCACCCGTTAGACGGTCTGGGGGACTCTGCTAACTTCCAGGCATTCTATGAAGATGATCAGCTGTCAGTGAAGTTTACCTATGCTTGGCGCGATAGCTACCTTATCGGAGTTGGTCAGTCTCAAGGTTCTGCTGATGCACCGCCTCAGTTCGCCAAGCCATTTGGCCAACTGGATGCCAGCGTCAACTACGATATTACTGAGAACTTCACCGTATTCTTAGAGGGGATCAATATTAATAATGAGACCGAAGAAGGCTATGGTCGCTTCGAGGAGCAGTTCTTGTTCGCTAGACAATACGGCTCTCGTTATATGTTGGGAGGACGTCTGAGCTTCTAAATTATTTAAATAAAAATTTGCACGGGGTTCAAGGGATAATGCCTTGAACCCCGTTTTTAATGTGAGATTTTAAATATATATTTACTTATTTCATAATAGAGTGGGAATATAGTGAAGATGTCCAATTAATTAAAGTTATAGAATTAAGATTCCTCTTGATGATTAATAAACTTCCTATTACCACTTCATCGCTTTTTTATGCCTCTTCATCGCTTCCTCATTGTTTAACTTTTATATCACTATAACTTTGGATTTATCTATTTTGTGTGTGTGAATTTTATACTTATTGGTATTAATCATGCTTCGTGAATAAATGCAAAGTGGGTGAGTTGAAATAAAAGAAATAATAATGAGGAAAAAATATGAAAACTCAATTTAGAACCCTTGCATTAGCAACGAGTATTGCTGTTGCGATTAGCGGTTGTGGTTCCGATGATAAAACTGAGATTCCTGAGGTGGTTGTTGTTAACAGCGCTCCAGTGATTAGCAGTACCCCACTATTAACGGTCACAGCTAATGACACATATAATTATATGGTTACGGCGACAGATGTAGACAGTGCGGATGTATTGACGATGTCGGCTAAAACTTTACCTGCATGGTTAATGTTTGACGCCTCAACAGGAATGCTGTCGGGTACGCCAGCAGTAGAAAATGTCGGCAGTAGCCAAGTGACTTTAGTGGTTAGTGACGGTGCGATTGATACGATTCAAACATTTACGCTGGTTGTCACTGCTCCAGCTAATAACCTCCCTGTAGTCACAAGTATTGCGATGACCACCGCGACAGTGGGCACGGTTTATACCTATACACTTATTGCTACCGATGCTGATAGCGATACGTTAACAATGTCAGCTTCAGCTTTACCAGATTGGTTGATGTTTGATCCAAGTTCAGGCGTGTTATCAGGTACACCAGCTGCTGCTGATGTCGGCAGCTCAGAGATCACATTAACGGTTGATGATGGCTCAGATGCTGTAACCCAAACATTTACCATCGCTGTGGAAAGTGCGCCTAGAGTGCCTAAATTGGTTGTGTATGAAGATGCTGCTAATCCATTGTGGCCAGCGTGGGACTGCTGTGGCGGTACAACTCCAGCTGTTATTGCTGATGGTGATGCTGACTATGGAAACGTGACGCAATTTACCATTGTAGGTGACACGGTTGTTGGCTTTAACGCAAGAGATGCTGCTGATAGTGTTGCTTTCACTACTCCTGCGGGAACGATGTTAGAGTTTGATCTTAAAGTGAATACCATGCCAACCGCGGGTGATACCAATTGGATGTTAAAGCTAGAGGGCGGTGGTGCATTTGCTGAAGTGAACCTAAACACTAGCGAAGAAGGCTTAGCACCTGTTTTAGACACTTGGATGCACTATACCTTTGATGTGTCAGGGCTAGGGTTGGCTGAAGTTAACTTGATCATGATGTTCCCTGCATGGGGTACAGGTGACGGTGCGGTATTTAGTATCGATAACGTCGAGTTCTATAATGACGCGGCAACGACTCCTGATCCAGATCCTGAACCAACGCCATCTTCGGCACTGACTATCTTTGCCGATCAGCTTGATTCAAATTGGAGTCAGTGGGGAGATAATGGTGCGAGTGCAGAGTTAGTCACAGATGGTGATGCTGCATACGGTGCCGCAGTTGAGTTTGGCACTGCGGGTCAGACCGTCGCTGGCTTCTCAAATCGTGAAGATTTAGGCGGCACAGGTGTCACTTTTGATGCCAGCAGTTATGCTGCAACTGGCACGCTTGAGTTTGATTTGAAGATGACTGCAGAGCCAGCAACAACGATCTGGAAACTAAAAGTAGAAGGCACAGAGGCTGTTGAATTAGATCTACCTACCGTACCAGTATTGGATACTTGGATTCATTACTCATTCAACTTAAGTACGTTAGGTGATCTATCTGCATTAAACAATGTCATGGTTTTCCCTAACTGGGCTGATAATGCTGGTGCGGTTTATCGTATTGATAACCTTAAATTACTGACTACAGGTAATGTAAGTTCAAATTCAGGTGGTGACGCGATTATCAATGTTGCTACAGGTATTGATTTTGAAGGTGATGAAAGTCAGCAAGCGAGTTGGGTAGCTTTTGAAAATGGCGATCCATCTCCAGCACTGGCCTTTGTTAATAATCCAAGTGCAGTTGGCAATACGTCAACGACTGTCGCTAAGCTCAATCTTGCAGCATCTGATGGCGGTAAGTGGGGCGGTGCTAAGGTTATCTCCGTGACGCCATTTGCGCTAAATGCGAGCAATGCCATCGTCAAAATTTGGGTGTATAAAGACAAAATTAGTCCTGTGGCTGTCAAGTTTGAAAAACTGAGTGGTGCAGCTCATCCTCCGAGAATGGTAGCCAATACCTTAATCAATCAGTGGGAAGAGTTGACGATTGATTTTACAGACGATATTGGTCTGCCTGAGAATGATGCCATTGAAGTGATTGCCATATTCCCTGACAATATGGATGGAAGAACAGTAGATACTCCAGTCTATTTCGATAACATTACGTTTGGTAATTAAGTTATCGAACAAAAAGGTATGGTAATAACAGATAGTTATCTAACGTGATTGTAGCTATGGGTTAATACCTGCAAAGGATTGATGAGAATACTCGTCAATCCTTTTTTGTTTTTTGTTTTTTGAAGTTTGAGATGTTGTTGTCGATATATATTTGGCGAGCTTCCAAACCAGCGTTTAAATGCGCGTCGAAAGTTTGAAGTATCTTCGTATCCTAATAAAGCAGCTATAGATTCAATGCTCAGATTACTGTGTGAGGGAAATGATGCTGGTAAAAAGCTTTTTACTACGATATTACAGTGGGGGAAGGAGAGCCGGAAAGTACAATTGTCTTTGTTCATGGTAATCCAGAATCTTCATATACCTATAGCCGAGTCAGGGATGAGATTATTCGTAATTCGAGAAAAACATGCCGTATCATCGCCATGGATCACATCGGCTTTGGACTGTCGGATCAAGCATCTCATGAGATGGTCGATGCGCAAGGGTTCCCTTTCAAGTGTCTATCATGGAATACCATTGGGTACCGAACACCTTGGAGGTTATGGCGTCATATTGCTCCAATGGTAATGGAGTCGCCTGCCGGTCAATGGTGTTTCTTCAAACATGTATTCAATTACATTGCTCGTGCTTTATCGGGAGGGCTCACTGACAATGAAAAGGTTTATCGAGATATATTTTCAACACGTGCAAACTCGCTCAGCTCACAACGAAACGTAAAACAAACTAAAGTCTGGGGGCATGGCTATTACTATACTGACCCCGTTTTAGGGCATCAGGATAACTTTGAGTTCTATAAAAACATGCAACGGAAAATAACGGCTTGCTGGGGGCCAAGCGGACAGAATATTGGCGTAAGGTATTTTCTAGGACTATGGGATCCACTTGCTCGTTTAGAGGTGCAGCAACAATGGCTAGAGGCGTTACCCCAAGTGGCTGGACATATAAGAACCTATGAAGATGTCGGACATTTTGTTGAAGAACATAAGTATGTGGATATTGCCGCAGGCATAATCGATACAGCACAGTTAGGTTAATTATTGACTGTATGATCAAGTCACTGACATTTCCACAGTGCAAAATAGGATTCAATTTACTCAGGTGTTTTTGTTTTAAGCTGTAGTGAAAAAGCACCCATAATTATTTATCAAAAATTAACTATGGGTGCCTTCGTTATCAAGCTAAGTGTACTGTTACCTTTGCTTACGTGCTTCTAGCTCTTGGCGAACTTCATGGGCTTTCTCTTCGGTGATGGGGTAGCCCTTGAGCATCCAGATTGCGATAGCGGAGGTGACAATCGGAATAACCACATCAAATAGTCTCATTAGGAAGATGGTATCAGCGGTTTGTTCGCCGCCTAAGGCCACGTCGAACCCTGTGACATTGAGTAATATCCCTCCGGCAGCAAGGGCGACAGCCATGCCTAACTTCACGACCCACCAATAGATAGAGCCGAACATGCCTTCACGGCGTTCATGGGTTTTGAGTTCATCAAAATCACAGACATCGGCGACCATTGAGCCCATTAAGGTAAATAATCCACCCAATCCAAAGGCGATAAGCACCGGAGGAAGCAGAAGTAGTAGTGGATAGTCAGGGTTGTAGCAGACCCATTTGAGCGCGTAGCCCAGCATCGAAATGCCAGTCACAGTATAGAAAGCGCGACGTTTTCCTAAGCTTGCTGAAAGCTTGGTGACGATAAATATGACACAAAAAGTAGAGATGGCAGACACGGTACCAGACCAACCTGCATATTCAGCTCCTAATGCTTGATCGCCACCGAATACGTAATAGATGATGACGTATGTTTGAAATGAAGACACCATCATAAAGCCGTTGAAAACCAGAAAAGTGGCGGCACATAGTCGTAAAAAAGGTTTAAATTTTATGGTGGCTAAAAAGCCTTTGAAAAAGTCTCCAATACCCACTGGAAACTCTTCCTTTTTAACCTTTGGTGCGCTCGCAACCTCGTTATCATCTGAGTTTATCTGCTTATCTACAGCGGATTTACTTAAAGGTTCTTTGAGGAAAATAGCCGGTAAAATACCGACACAAATGGTAAAGGCACCGATGATGATAGCGAGCCATCCAGCTCCTTCTATCATATCGTCAAACAGCAGATCTGATTGCATAAACCAGAGAAACCAGGGAGCAGTCAGCCAGGCTATTTGGCCCATAAAGTTTTGCACAGCCATTAAGCTGGTGCGTTCATGATAATCAGGGGTTAGCTCATAACCCAGTGCGACCCAAGGTGTGGCAAACACAGTGTATGCCAGATAGAAAACAACTGAGCCAATGAGAAAGAACCAGAAATAGAAAGATTCACTTTGATCCCTAGGCACTTGCCATAATAGGGCGAACACTATGCCTGCCGCTATGGCACCAAAGAAAATATAAGGGCGACGACGGCCCCATTTGGTCTTGCTGTGATCAGAGATATATCCCATCAACGGGTCTGTTAAGGCGTCGGTTAATCTGGGGAGTGCACCTAATAGCCCAACAAGAGCTGGGTTCATACCTAAACCCAAATTAAGCACGATTAGCATGCCGCCAATGGCTGCACCCAGTAAATTATTGACGAATGCGCCTAATCCATAGATAAATTTTTGAATAGAGGGGATTTTATCTTGGGCTGCTATTTTTTTAGTTTCTTTTGAGTTCATCGCATGGATCCCATCCTAAATGTTATCTGCCAAGCTACCTAGATGGATAAGGTAAACAATACCTAAACGGTGAGTCGGTCATTTAAGACGTTGAAATGGTCATCAAGCATTTGTCTGATTATGCATCTATGTTGGGCTGACTTTGCCCTCCTACCTCAAACTGAGTCCGCTTTAACTATTTTGAGTTGTTTACCTCTTGGGTATGCATATTATTAATGATAGCCATTATTATTTGCAGAGCTCTTACTTAAAACCAATAAAGGTTTAAAGCGAATAAAGCGAAGAGTAAAACTAATGCCAGAACAACATCCATTTCAGTTAAAAAGTGATCAAGCCGAAGCGACTCATCCACAGATTATCACTCTGTTATCTAAGATGACATTGGTTGAAAAAATTGGGCAGATGAGCCAGTGCTCCGGTTGTGGTGGTTTTTTATCAGACGAGCTTGCAGAGCATATCCGCAGTGGCAGCGTGGGATCCGTGATCAATGAGGTGAATCTTGACGTGCTCAATGAGATGCAGCGCATTGCCGTTGAGGAGAGCCGTCTCGGCATTCCGCTGTTAATTGGCCGAGATGTTATTCACGGCTTTAAAACCATATTCCCTATTCCGTTGGGGCAAGCAGCGAGCTGGTCTGTTGAGGTAATTAAGTCTGGCGCAAGAGTGAGCGCATTAGAAGCTGCGTCTGTCGGCGTCAACTGGACCTTTGCGCCCATGATAGATATCAGCCGCGATCCTCGTTGGGGGCGAGTTGCCGAAAGCTTAGGCGAGGACCCTTATCTATGTTCGGTGCTCGGCGAAGCGATGATCACCGGTTTCCAGGGAGATTCTTTATCAGCAAATGGGTCTATCGCATCGTGTGCTAAGCACTTTGCTGGTTACGGTGCAGCTGAAAGCGGACGAGACTACAACACCGCTAGTATCTCTGAAAACGAATTAAGAAACGTGTACCTGCCTCCCTTTAAAGCGGCTGCAAAAGCGGGTGCTGCGACCTTTATGTCTGCATTTAATGAGCTCAACGGCATACCCGCTACGGGTAACGAATGGCTAATGAAGCAAGTGCTACGTGAAGAGTGGGGTTTCAAAGGATTTATTGTGAGTGATTGGGAGTCAATTAAACAGTTAACGACTCACGGTTTTAGTGAAGATGAAAAAATGGCTGCATTTGAGGCAATTAATGCGGGTATTGATATGGAGATGGTCAGTACGAGTTATCAACAGCATCTTGAATCACTTATTGACGAAGGTAAAGTTAAGCTAAGTGTTGTCGATGACATGGTTACGCGTATTTTGACGTTAAAGCATGAGCTAGGCTTATTTGAGCAACCCTTCACTGACCCAGAACAACTTCCTCCTGTCTTGAACTCATCCCATTTATCAGCAGCAAAAGAGGCGGCAACCAAGTCCTGTGTGCTGTTAAAAAATCACAACAACATATTACCTCTAACAAAGAGTGACATTGGATCTATTGCTGTGATTGGTCCGTTAGCGGATGACGGCTATGAGCAGTTGGGTACCTGGATTTTTGATGGAGAGGCTGAACACAGTATTACCTGTTTAGAAGCATTGAAAAGTTATGCAGAGCAAGAGCTCAACATTACATTTTCTCAAGGACTAGCAACCTCTCGCAGTGAACAACAAGATGGCTTTGATGAGGCGGTTGATCTGGCCCATGGATCTGACATCGTATTGATGTTTTTAGGAGAAGAATCGATTTTATCTGGTGAAGCGCATTGTCGTTCCAACATCGACCTACCGGGCGCTCAGGAGCAACTCATTGAAGCGGTTGCCGCCACGGGAAAGTCGATTGTCTTGGTCGTGATGGCGGGAAGACCGCTTACACTGACGTCCATTATTGATAAGGTCGACGCCATCCTTTACGCGTGGCACCCAGGTACGATGGGCGGGCCTGCAATTACTGATTTGCTGTTTGGTGTTAGCGCACCTTCGGGAAAACTACCGATCACATTTCCCAGGGCTGTGGGTCAAATTCCTCTTTACTACTCACAGAAAAACACAGGGAAACCTGCAACCGATGAGAGTTATGTTCATATGAAGGATATTCCTGCGCGTGCTCAACAAACGTCACTTGGTATGGCGGCCACACATCTGGATACCCATTTTTCTCCTCTGTTTCCATTTGGGTTTGGTCTGTCTTATAGTGAGTTGGAATATAGTGATATTCAGGTGAGTCCTTCATCTATCTCTCTGGGAGAAAGCGTGACTATTTCTGCTCAAATAACCAATGTAGGTCGACAGGATTGTGAAGAGGTGGTCCAACTGTATGTTCGGGATCTTGTTGGCAATGTGACTCGCCCAGTCAAAGAGTTAAAAGGGTTTCAGCGTATTGTGTTAAATCAAGGGGACACTCAGAGAGTCACTTTTACTCTGCATACTAATGATTTAGCTTTCCATGATAGAAAAATGGTGTTCAAAGCAGAGCCAGGGTTATTTCACGTTTGGATAGGTGGGGATTCCGAAACCAATCTGCGTACTGAATTCACTATCACACGCGATGGGATGTGAATGAAAACTCTACTTCGCGATCCTAATATTCAGGCCAAGGTCGATAAATTACTCGACCAAATGACCTTAGAGCAAAAAATCGGTCAGATGATGCAAGTTGAACGCTTGTGCTGTGCGCCTGATGACGTCAAAAAATACCATATTGGATCCATCTTTAGCGGCGCAGGTTCAGCCCCTAGTGACAATTCACCCAAAGGCTGGATTGAGATGTTGGATCAATATTGGCTGGCATCCACCGATAGCGATGCAGAGCACATGGGCATTCCTATTTTGTATGGCGCAGATGCCATACATGGCCACAACAATGTCAAAGGTGCGACAATCTTTCCCCATAACATCGGGTTGGGAGCTGCTAATGACCCCAGTTTAGTCGGCCGTGTTGCTGGGGTGACCTCTATTGAGGTACTTGCCACTGGCATTGATTGGGTTTTTGCGCCCAATTTAGCCGTAGCCAAAGATCCACATTGGGGCCGCACCTACGAAAGCTATTCTGAATCGCCAGAGATTGCAGAGCGTTACGTCGAGCGGATCATACATAGCTTTCAAAAAGATTTTAATGAAATTGGCATATTAACTTGTGTAAAGCATTGGGTCGGAGATGGCGGCACCACTCATGGTATTGATCATGGCGACACGCTGCTTGATTTCACTGAACTTAATAATACCCACATCAAGCCTTATTATGCGGCACTTGAAGCTGGGGCATTAACCGTCATGGCTTCATTTAATAGCTGGAATGGTAATAAGTGCCACGGTAACAGATATTTATTAACCGATGTATTAAAAGGTGAGATGGATTTCCAAGGTTTCATTGTTTCGGATATGGATGGAATTGATTACTTATCAGATGATTTTTATACCAGCGTAGTCACGGCAGTCAACGCCGGTATCGATATGTTTATGCTTACAAATCACTGGCAGATGTTTAGCGAACATTTGAAAAGTCATGTTGAACTTGGTCGAGTGCCGATGTCGAGAATTAATGATGCCGTGCGCAGAATACTGTCAGTTAAGCTTAAAAGCCGCCTATTTGAAAAACCTCAACCTAGCATGCGAGTGGGGGCGAATAGTGGCAACTTTGGCAGTTTTGGGCATCGGGAAGTGGCGAGAGAAGCGGTGAGGAAATCTTCGGTGTTACTCAAGAATGACGCCAGTTTGTTACCTTTAAATAAGGCATCAAGGTTGCTAGTTACAGGAAAAAATGCCGATAACAAAGGCAACCAATGTGGTGGTTTCACTATCGATTGGCAAGGCACTTCAGATAACGATGCGATTCAAGGTGGTAGCTCTATTTGGGAAGGGATAAAAGAGGCAGCCCCTAACGCTGAGCTTATCTCTACCTTAGCCGAGGTGATTGAAACCCAAGCTGACTATGATGTGGCTATTGTGGTGATTGGCGAACTCCCTTACGCCGAAGGGGTTGGTGATATTCGAGAAAATGATGACATCATTGTTCAAATAGGCTCGCAGATAAATGGTCAAATGAACCTATTAGCCCCCTATGGAAAAAGCCTTGAATTAGCCCAATTACATCCTGAAGATTTACAGCTTATTAATGAGCTTAAGCAAAAAGGCATTCCAGTTGTGACAGTGCTTGTGTCCGGAAGGCCATTGGTTATCAATCAAGAAATTGAGCGCTCTAATGCTTTTATCGCAGCTTGGTTGCCGGGCTCTGAGGGGCAAGGTGTCAGTGACGTCATCTTCGGTGATTACAATTTTAGTGGCAAGCTGTCATTCACTTGGCCTAAACAGCTAAATAGTCAAAGTGACACAGCAAAAGCCCCCCCTTCAACCCTCTTTCCATTCGGGTTCGGTTTAACGTACTAAGTCACGATTCAATCATCTAGTCATATTTACGCCGAGTCACTGAAGTATTTGCACATTCGGCGAGCCGCAGGCTATAGATTGAAAGTCAGCTTTGTCACTCAATGAAATATGCAAATACCCATAAAAGGTAGGTTAGCCTTCTAGCGATATTTGAAACATGTTATCTGACAAACAACTCAAATTTTGATATTGAGATAAAAACTATGGTGACAGAGTGGTTCGACTGACTTCTGTATTTCCATCAGTGGGATAATATTTGAGTGTCCAGTTTTCACTCCCCAAAGTGCGGTCGTCTGAAACATAGTTGTAATAACAGAAAGTTTGAGATGGGTTAGCCGTATCGATAGGGCCGCCACCGTACCAGTAAGCGATATCAACGTCCGGCACGGTTTGCCAGTCAAAGTGAGTCGCGAGTACAAACTCATTATTCTCTAGTAGGCCTTGCCAAATTTCAGCGCAAAAATCCCCCTGTAATCGAGTGCCAAGCTCGCTACTGCTTGTGTCGGTACCGAGTGGAAAACCTGTGATGGTTGAGTCTAATGTGCCGTCGCCATAACAGGCTAGGTCGGTTGTATAACCTGAATGACCACCTACAAGCCAACAGCTGTGGTACATCTTAACCCCAGATGTGAATGCTGCAAAAACAGCTTTGGCTCGGGCATCATGAGCATCTTGGCTTAAGTTTAGAAACTTAGGTGCAGCAACGACTGCAAGGATACCAAGGATGATGATCACCACCACTAACTCGATTAATGTAAAACCTGTTGAAGATCGTAAACGATTCATACTGCTCACCTATCTGTTAGACGGAATTAGTCTACCAGAAAAAACAGCGTAAGTTTAAGTCAGAAGTCGTTGATATAATAAACTTAATTAACATTTTTGTTACATCGCTAGCTGCTGGAATTCACTTGAATGTCGACAGCCAAAGCAGACTATCTCTTTAATTCTCCATATTTTAAACACTTACCTTTATCTATCGAGATTGATAATGACGGTTCATTTGGAAGACTTTCTTCTGAGATCGGAATGTAATTCACCGAAAAAAGTCGAAATTGTTTGCCGAGGTAACTGTGATCGGGAAAGCCTGTCTCATCACTCACTTGTGAGGTGGCGATATCCGTTTCAACCAATAAGCGGCGGGCATTGTCTAAATGAACTCAAGATTTTTCAAGTCTAGGGTGCTCAGTGCTAACCTAATATCTTGTTGTTCTGAGTGCGTGAAAGATGTCGGGTATAGGGGAGACTCAAAAAATAGAGCCCGTATATCTAACAATATGCAGGCTTTTTTATAAAATAAAATCAATGGTAGTTGCGCTTTAGTTCGGCTTGAAGATGCACTTTAATCGTTTAGAGATGATGAGTCTGGACATGGTAAATAGACCACTAACAGTCTTCTGGTGTAGGCGGAAGATGGTGTCGTAGAGGCGGCGCACTAAACGTCCTTTTAGTATTAACCTGTCGTTCATCATGGTGCTGATTGCGTAATTATGTCCTATCGAAACGACCATTCCACCATCTTTATAGACGAAGGGGGTGAGTTCTTTTCCTTGCATTAAGCCCTTTAAGTTCTTGGCTAAATGTACCGCTGCACGGTTCGCAGCCTGAGCTTTTGGGGGCACCATGCTTCCATCAGCTTGAGGGATTGCAGCGCAGTCGCCCAAAGAGAAAATATGTGAGTCTAATGTGGTGACTAGAGTTTGTTTTACTATCAGTTGATTCGCATGGTTAGATTCCAGACCGCCAATGTTGTTAAGCCAATCTGGGGCTTTGATACCCGCAGCCCAAAACTGAATATCCGCGTCTAGGTTCAGCCCATCACTTGTGGTCATTCCTTGTTGATCGACACTGGCTATTCGGGTGTTTAGCATGACATTAATTTGAAATTTTTCCAGCCTCAGTAATGCCTCTTGTGACATCTTTAATGGGCCGCTTGGCAGGACTCTGTCGGCTGCCTCAATTAAGTTAATGGTCAGCTTTGCTGCATACGCATTCTGAGATAAGTTGCCATTCACTTTGGCGAGTTCTGCAGCAAGTTCAAGGCCGGTAGCCCCCGCGCCTACTATATTTATCGTGCGTTGACCGCCTGAACGCAGGAGTGAACTTATCTGTTGCCAACTGTCTCTTGCTTGCTGTGGAGTATCTAAGAATAAACAGTGTTCCTTAGCCCCTTTGGTTGCAAAATCATTACTGATCGCACCAATAGCAATCACCAAATAGTCATAGGCTAAGGTGTCTGTTTCACCGTTTGGTTTATAGACTTGTAGTAGCTTCTCTTCACGATTGATATCCGTCATTCTGGCTTGGAAGTGGCGATAGCCATTCCTAGCACCATGGCTGAAATAACACAGGGTATCGAGATCATTATCGAAAGTACCTGCGGCAATTTCGTGAAATCTAGGTTTCCAATAATGGTGGGTTTCCCCCTCTACTAAGATAATTTCATCATGGGGTTCTACTGAACGCCCCAACAGACTGGCTAGTTCCAACCCAGCAGCTCCGCCACCAACTATAACAACACGAGACATAATATTTCCTTGGCGCAACCTCAAGAGGTGCGTGATTCAAATTAAAGAATTGGGCCTAGCGACTGAGCGAGCTTAAGCATGGCGCCTAAGGTTTTGCAGAGAGTTGGGAGGCATATCTGATGTCGACTATTATAATTTGAGTTGGATTTGGAACAATTAGGCTAAAAGGTAAATAACTTTTGCTGAGGTGTAATAATCAGAGAGAGTCTTGTCGGGTAACAAGTTTAACGTCTCTTTTGAGTTGATTTGGTTATTATGATTTTGATGTAAACCATTCAATCATTTACGACGTATACACCATTAAAGGGTTAAAAGTGGAGTTATAGTCATGTCACAAGTGAAACTCAGAAATCACTGTAATGGTCTCCCAAATTGGTGGCCTGAAAACAAGACGTTATTCTCAATGATGTTGATGGGAAGCATTACATTGGTAAATTGTGCGATTGCAGATGAGGGAGGTTTGATGGTGTCTAATCCAAAAAAGGCATATTTAGCGGTTCTTAATGAACAGCAAGCGGACGATGGTTTTCAAGGTAACTGGACTGTCATTAACGATACCGTTATGGGCGGTGTATCTAACAGCCAGATTGAGATAGCAGCTGGTATCGCTAAGTTCAGCGGTTACTTATCCCTAGAGCAAAATGGAGGTTTTTCCTCTATCAGAACACCGATAAACCAAACGATGTCGAATGAGTTTAATCTGATCCGCATTAAGGTTAATGGAGATGGTAGAGTCTATCAATTCAGGCTGCGAACAGATGATGATTGGGATTCCTTTTCATACACAAAATCATTTAAGACAGAGAAAGGTAAATGGATTAGTGTTGAGTTTAACGCTGAAGATTTTATGCCTGTGTATCGTGGGCGTGTGATTGATGCGCCTAAACTGAGTTATACCAACATCAAGCAAGTGGGCTTTTTACTTGCAGACAAACAACCTGGTGAGTTCGAGTTGTCATTTAAAGACATTGAATTTACCCATTCAAATAAGGATGAGTGACATTGAGCATTACGATTAACTCTCACTTTGATTTCAGTCGCATTCAAGGTGTCATTTTTGATTTAGACGGTACGCTCGCCGATTCCAATCCTGATTTTGAAGGTTTGAGACAGGAGCTTGGCATAAAGTCTGGTACTGACATCTTGGCCCACCTTGAATCGATTACAGACACTGAGCAGGCTGCAAAAACAAAAGAGATTGTTGAACGCTATGAGCTTGAAAGCTCAAATAGGGCCACTTGGATCGCTGGTGCTGAGCAACTCATTGAACTGTTCACTCGATTACAACTTCAACAGGCAATACTGACACGTAATATACCGAAAGCGGCCGCGATCACGCTGGCCAATCTCGGTTTAGATCTCGATTTGGTATTAACACGCTTTGATGCCAAAGCTAAACCTCACCCTGAGGGTGTTGAGTTGATTTGTCAAAAATGGCAACTTGAGCCAGCTAACATTCTGTTCATTGGGGATTATCTATATGACCTACAGACTGCCACTAATGCCGGTACTAAAAGTGTCCTTTATAGTCCTGAATTAATACCGGATTATGCATCACAGGCAGACATTGTCTGCCGATGTTATATCAGTCTTATTGAACACTTTAAAACTCAGATAAGCGATTTAACCTGAGGTTAACGCCTGACTCAGGTAGTCCAGTAGCATGCGGACTTTTGGTGATAAATGTCGGTTGTGAGGGTACAGCGCCCAGATCCCCTCTTCCGGTGAACGGTTCTGCTCCAGTAGTGGTACCAGTTGCCCCTCCTCAATATAGGGGTGAAGGTAGTAATCGGGCAGTTGAATGATCCCGATGCCTTTAATTGCGGCATCAACCAGCGCATGGCCACTGTTGCAACTTAAGGTTCCTTTTACTCTGACATTTCTGGTTTTCCCGTTTTCTTCAAATCGCCAATAATCCATGGTTCCCAATAGACAGTTATGTTGATCCAGTTCAGAGAGTGAATGGGGAATACCGAAGGTTGAAAGGT
Source organism: Shewanella hanedai (assembly GCF_007197645.1). Taxonomy (GTDB): domain Bacteria; phylum Pseudomonadota; class Gammaproteobacteria; order Enterobacterales; family Shewanellaceae; genus Shewanella; species Shewanella hanedai. The sequence goes on along the minus strand of NZ_VKGK01000002.1, from coordinate 264,712 downwards.
AACTTGGTGAAGCACACACGTGTTGTGTTCGTGAACTTAACCGTTTAGCCATCATGCTTGAGTCTTCAAGTTGCCCGAGTCTGATGGCGAGATCGTACCCTTCATCGATCAGGTCGATTTTTTGATTAGTCAGGTTTATTTTGACCTCAAGTTCAGGGTATTTAGCGATAAAATCGTTAACCAAGGGCGCGATGGTCATTTCGCCATAGGTCACTGGAGCGGTTATTTTCAGTAAGCCTCGAGGGGAACTCTGCAAGTTTGTGATTGCACGCTCAGCTTCATCCAAACCATCCAGTACTTGTCTGCAATGCTGATAATAGACTCGACCCACCTCGGTGGTAGAGACTTTTCGCGTGGTGCGGTGAAACAGTTTAGTGGCCAGACGGGCTTCTAATGCACTGATCTGCCTGCTGACTTGTGCGGTTGATATTCCAAGGCGTTGTGCTGCCTTGGTAAAGCTCTCGGCTTCTGCAACGGCGACGAACTCGCTGACACCTTCCCAATTAAACATTGTGAGCACCTAGTATGCATCTATTTATATGGTTTCGATTATCACCAAATTCTCAATAAATGCAATTTATGTATTTTTTACAGTTATCAATGGTAACTGTTTGTATTTAATATATAAATTTCTATTTTTTTGGTGGGTATGATTATTACGAAATAGAAAAAGATATTTTCAAAAACGTAGGATTATCATTATTTGAATGAGGAATATAATTCAATTCATCGAAATGACGTAGGCGTTATACCGATTGGTATTCGTTCAGACATCATAGCGTCAATGGACTTCCCTGGTTTATCAAGCCTGAGAAAGTGAGTCCTCAAGTCATTGTCCTTTTTAAACAAGTCATTTATTGGATCGCTAAGGATAACCTTAAAGGCATGAGCTTAGTGAAAGATCCATGGAGCATCATTATGAAAGTATTAATTCATCCTCAAGTTGATAACGGTATCGTAGCGAGTCTTGAGGGATTTAGCGGCGGTACCTTAGCGTGTCAATGTCAGCATAATCCTGTTGAAGTATCAGTGACCGCCCAAACTGCTCATAACCATGTTTGTGGTTGCAGTAAATGCTGGAAGCCTGACGGCGCGTTGTTTGCTCAAATAGCCGTTGTGTCACGTGATAATGTGCAGGTAGCAAAAAATGCTGACAAATTGGCTATTGTCGATGAGTCTGCAGCAATTCAGCGTCATGCTTGTAAAGAGTGTGGAACTCATATGTATGGTCGTATTGAAAACACGGGTCACCCATTCTATGGATTGGACTTCGTTCATACTGAACTATCTTCACAGCAAGGTTGGTCTCAGCCTGAATTTGCGGCATTTGTCTCTTCTATTATCGAAGCAGGTGCAGCACCTGAGTCCATGGCAGATGTTCGCCAGACGCTTAAAGATTTAGGTCTTGAGCCTTATGACTGCTTGTCTCCTGTGTTAATGGATGCGATTGCGGCTCATATTGCTACACATTCTGAAAAGAGTGCGTAATACCGATTAGCACATTATTATTCTTGTTAAAAAAGCGCTTCGGCGCTTTTTTTATACCTGCGAGAAAGTAGTTGAACTTGCAGGTCTGTAAGCATGGGTTCGTAAGGTGCTGGTGGAATATCATTATTACCATCTTGTAAAAGATATTTGCAATTACTTGGGATTATCATCTCTATTGAAAGGAATATAATAGCTTCATCGGATTGGAACTGACGTTCGGAAGCGACAAAGACACCGTAAGATCGGTGGAGTGTTTTGAGTGTCGTAAAGCGGATCAGTAGATGGATGTATTGTCTTCTTGCAAGTTTGAGGGTAGTACTGAATAAAACGTATATTTAATGTTGGATGATAAAGCTAAGCATTAATGGAGGTTGAGATGGCGGGTGGTTGGGCTAGGGCTGGTACAGAATAACAGGTAATTTGCTTGTAGATATATAGCATTAATGGAGGTTGAGATGGCAGGTGGTTGGTCTAGAGATGGTGCAGTACAAGATCAAATCGATAATAGTGTTGATGATGGCGTTGCACTGGCCAGAAGTCGACTCGCCGTTGGTCAGAGCCTGCATTATTGTGAAGAGTGTGACAATGTGATTCCTGAGGCGCGAAGGAAAGCCGTTATCGGTGTTCGACTCTGTGTGAGTTGCCAGCAAGAATCAGATAAGCAATTAACGAGTTTAAGCGGTATTAATCGACGGGCAGGAAAAGACAGTCAGTTGAGATAATGATTATTACCATATGGTAAAAGTCATTTGCAATAATGTGGGATTATCATTTTTTTAACCCTAGATATAATGCTTACCATAGATACAGCGGCACTTATTTCGCTACCTCAGCGAAAATCAGTAAGAACGCATATTAATTTTACACATTTAGGATATTTAAGATGACAGCACAAACAATTAAATCAAAAGCAGCAGTCGCTTGGGCTGTAGGTGAGCCACTATCTATGGAAATCGTAGATGTCATGCCACCGCAAAAAGGTGAAGTACGTATTAAGATGATCGCAACAGGCGTTTGTCATACTGATGCTTTCACGCTTTCAGGCGATGATCCAGAAGGCATCTTTCCTTGCATTTTAGGCCATGAAGGCGGCGGGATTGTAGAGTCTATCGGCGAAGGCGTGACTAGCGTTCAAGTGGGTGATCATGTTATCCCACTTTACACTCCTGAATGTGGCGAATGTAAATTCTGTAAGTCTGGTAAGACTAACCTTTGCCAGAAGATCCGTGAAACTCAGGGTAAAGGTTTAATGCCTGATGGTACTAGCCGTTTCTCTAAAGATGGCAAAATCATCTATCACTACATGGGCACGTCTACTTTCTCTGAGTACACAGTATTACCTGAAATTTCATTGGCAAAGGTGAACCCGGAAGCGCCACTTGAAGAAGTATGTTTACTTGGTTGTGGTGTTACTACCGGTATGGGCGCTGTGATGAATACGGCTAAAGTTGAAGAGGGCGCTACAGTTGCCATCTTCGGTATGGGCGGTATTGGTCTATCGGCTGTTATTGGCGCGACTATGGCTAAAGCTGGTCGTATTATCGTTATCGATATTAACGAAAGTAAGTTCGAATTAGCCCGTAAATTAGGTGCGACTGATTGCATTAACCCTAAAGATTACGACAAGCCAATTCAAGATGTGATTGTTGAGTTGACTGACGGCGGTGTTGATTACTCATTTGAGTGTATCGGTAACGTTAACGTGATGCGTTCTGCATTAGAGTGTTGTCATAAAGGTTGGGGCGAGTCAGTGGTTATCGGTGTTGCTGGTGCTGGCCAAGAGATCTCTACTCGTCCATTCCAGTTAGTGACGGGTCGTGTATGGAGAGGCAGTGCATTCGGTGGTGTTAAAGGCCGTTCTGAACTACCTGAATATGTTGAGCGTTACTTGGCGGGTGAGTTCAAGTTGAGTGATTTTATCACTCACACTATGAGCCTTGAACAAGTGAATGAAGCGTTTGACCTTATGCATGAAGGTAAGAGCATACGTACCGTTATTCACTTCGATAAGTAACTCTATCTAGATTAATCGAAACCATTCATCCTGCCGCACTGGTTTATTCTCTGTTATTGCAGACTAGGCCAGTGTTATTTAGGAAACAAGCATGACAATTGAAAATATCAGTGTGAATAAGAGTTTTGAGGGTTGGCATAAGCAATACCGCCATCACTCAAATGTCTTAAATTGCGAGATGCGATTTGCTATCTATTTGCCGCCGCAGGCGTCAAATGGCAAAAAGGTACCCGTTTTATATTGGCTCTCAGGTTTAACCTGTAGCGATGAAAACTTTATGCAAAAAGCGGGTGCACTGCGTATGGCTGCAGAACTGGGTATTGCCATTGTTGCACCAGACACCAGCCCGAGAGGCGCTGATGTGGCTGATGATGAGGGTTACGATCTGGGTCAAGGTGCTGGCTTTTATGTTAACGCGACTCAAGCTCCTTGGAATCGTCATTACCATATGTACGATTACGTGGTTGATGAGCTGCCAAAACTGATTGAGTCTATGTTTCCTGTCAGTGATAAACGTTCGATTGCGGGACACTCAATGGGTGGACATGGCGCGCTCGTTATTGCACTTAGAAATAGCGATGCATACCAATCTGTTTCGGCATTTAGTCCCATTAGTAACCCGATTAACTCCCCTTGGGGCAAGAAGGCATTCACAGCTTATTTAGGCCGGGATATGTCGACATGGTCTGAGTATGATGCTAGTGCTTTGATGCGCAAGGCGACCAATTTGGTTCCGGCATTAGTGGATCAAGGCGATGGAGATAACTTTCTGGCTGAGCAACTTAAGCCTGAAATGTTGGAAGCCGCTGCGGGCGTAAGCGGTTATCCGTTAGCGCTTAATATCCGTGAAGGTTATGATCACAGTTACTATTTCATCTCCAGCTTTATCGAAAACCACCTGCGTTTTCATGCTGAGCATTTGAGTAAGTAACTTGCTGTTGTAAAACAGAGATTAAATAAAAGGTGTCGTCATTTATGACGACACCTTTTTTGTGTCTGGAACACTTATGTCTATTTCCCAAGGATGGATAGAAATCGACTTTGTGTCTACCATAAACATTATTACTCAATGGTAAAAGTGATTTGCAAATTGCCTTAATTATCATCTGATTATTAAAGAATATAATAGCTCTACTAAATGATTCTCTAATTAATACAGTGGGCTTAGCCTATTGCTCACTTTTACCTTAAGGTTTTTATCATGAGTTGGATTTTTCTAATATTGGGCGTTGTCGCTGAAGCACTATCTCATGTGGCACTTAAGGCTACTGATGGCTTCACTCGACCCCTTCCAGCTGCACTCGTTATCTTAGGTCACCTAACAGCATTTATCTTTTTAGGTCAGGCGATGAAAGGTATGCCTGTTGGCGTCGTGCATGCACTTTGGGCAGGACTTGCCATCGTGACTGTGACTCTACTATCTGCGCTGTTTTATCGTCAGCATCTGGATGCAACCGCATGGATAGGTATGTTACTGGTAGCTGGTGGTGTGATGTTGATTAATGTGTCACAGGGACACTCCCATTAAACATTCCCATTCCAGGAGTAATATCTACCCAGTCTCTTGAACTCTATCAAGTTTAAGAAGCTGGGCTTGAACCCCTATGTTGAGTGAGCACTTTTGTAAACGAACAACTGCTGACAGCCCAAGCTCTCTACATGTAAAAGCCAATAAAGGTACGAGGTGCTCGTCCTTGTTTCGGGTTTGCCATGACCCTAATTTCTCCTCATAAAGATCCCCCTTTCATTTTGTGCTCTTTTCGTTGTACTCTGAATATCAAATGATAAATTCCGGGCGTTAGTTCACGGAATTAATAAAATAATAATGATAAGCATCAACGAGGTTTGAATGGAAGGAATTACTGAGTTTGTCAGTATGATCAATGGCTTTGTGTGGGGAACTCCCATGCTTGTCTTGATTTTAGGTGTGGGTTTATTTCTCTCTATAGGGTTAAAACTCATGCCAATTTTAAAACTGGGTACCGGTTTTAAACTACTTTGGTCTGGTCGGATCCCTGATAAGGATAAGAAAGTAGAAGGAGAGATCAGTCCCTTTAATGCCTTGATGACCTCGTTATCCGCCACAATTGGTACTGGTAACATTGCCGGTGTGGCAACCGCTATCTTTATTGGTGGTCCTGGTGCGCTTTTCTGGATGTGGTGTACCGCGCTGGTGGGGATGGCGACTAAGTTTGCTGAGGCGGTATTAGCAGTGAAATACCGTGAAGTCGATGATCATGGTAATCACATTGGTGGTCCCATGTATTACATTAAAAATGGCCTAGGGAGTAAATGGACCTGGTTAGGGACGGCGTTTGCTCTGTTTGGTTCATTTGCTGGTTTCGGCATTGGTAATACCGTTCAGTCGAATTCAGTTGCCGATGCGTTAAGCAGCAACTTTGGCGTACCAACTTGGGTGACCGGCCTAGTGCTTATGGTGCTGGTGGGTGCTGTGTTGATGGGGGGGATTAAACGTATCGCCGATGTGGCAGGTAAGCTGGTTCCCTTAATGACTCTGTTTTATATCGCTGCAGGTTTGGCGGTATTAGTGGTCAATGCTGCCGCCATTCCAGATGCGATTGTGCTTATTGTGCATAGTGCCTTTAACCCTGTTGCGGCTCAAGGTGGTTTTGCTGGTGCTGCAGTGTGGGCAGCTATCCGCTTTGGTGTGGCTCGTGGTGTGTTCTCAAATGAAGCTGGTCTAGGTAGTGCGCCAATTGCTCATGCTTCGGCGCAGACTAACAGCCCAGTGGGTCAGGGATTAGTGGCGATGTTGGGTACATTCATCGACACCTTGATCGTGTGTAGTATCACAGGTTTGGCCATTATTGTTTCAGGGGCATGGACCTCAGGTGAGAACGGGGCTTCATTAACGTCGCTGGCATTCTCAACGGCCTTGCCTATGGGTAACTACATTGTGGCAATTGCGCTATCTGTGTTTGCTTTCACCACGATTTTGGGCTGGAGCGTATACAGTGAAAAATGTGTTCAGTACTTGTTGGGTGTTAAGGCGGTAAAACCATTTAGAATCTTATGGATTTTGGTTGTGCCTCTAGGGGCGATAAGTTCTCTGGATTTCATCTGGCTACTGGCTGACACGCTCAATGCCATGATGGCGATTCCTAACTTGATTGCATTGGTGCTATTGAGCCCTGTGGTATTTGCTCTGACTCGTGAGTACTTTATCGAAAAGCGTCAAGATGACGAGAAAGAGAAGGCGAAAGCTGGAACCTAACAGCAGCAGTTGTTGTTATTAAAAAAGCGCCGAAAGGCGCTTTTTTATTGGCAAAAATAATGCAGACTCACTTCACGATACTTCTTACTACTCCTGGTGTGTGTCCGCTCCAGAGCTTGTAGGCACGAAAAAAAACACTGACGTCGCTATAACCCAGTTCTAACGCTATTTCGCCTGCTGATAAATCGCTGCAACTAAGCCAATAATCGGCCATTTCATGACGGACATTATCCACAAGCACTTGGTAGCTAATACCTTGTTGCAGCAACTTACGCTGCAGAGTTCTTCCTGTTAAGTGAAGCTGATTGGCCACCTGTTCTCGGTTAATCTTCCCCTGTGGTAAGCGTTGGCGAATGACTCGGGCGACGGCAAGCTCAAGTTGGTCAGCTTTACCTACATGTTCCAGCCTCAATTTAGCGCTATTCATCAGTTGCGACAGACGACGCTTATTACCACTGGGAAGCGGACGGAGCAAGGTTGTTTTGTCTATCAGTATCGAATTCTCGCTCTGCTGAAAGTGAACGGTGCAACCAAAAAGGGTTTGGTATTCATTGACTTCGCGCGGTTGTGGCTGCGGTCTTTGCAGTTTTATCTCAATGGGAGAGGCATTATTATCTTCCATCAGAAAACGAGCAAAATTTACCCAAGATGCGAGCACATTATCGATAAGATGAGGGATGACTAACGGGTGGCTGTATTGGCAATGCCACACCATTTTTAGCCCCTGAGGATGTTCCCTTAGTTCGGTGATCCCCATATCTCCGACAAGTTTTTCCAGCGGCATAGCTTGTTTAATCGCTTGGGAAAAGTTACTGGAGTTAAGTCCTATTTGCCCCAAAATATAGAATCGATCCGGCTGAATAAAGCGGGCACTATAAAGACCAAATAGAGGGTGATTGGAGTGTTCAATCAAGGAGTGAAGTAACTGTTGGAACTGCTCACCACTTATTCTTGCATCTGTGTGGTAGAGAGCGGTTTGATCAATCTCCGCCTGTGCAAGCGACGCCATAATATCCACTTTACAGTGTCTGGCCGCTTGCAGAAATTGCTGAACAGGCGGTATCGAGGTCGTACCCAAAGCCAAGGCGCTATGGGGTTTTACTCGCGGTATGTTACTCATCAGAGCCCAGTATCTTCAGCCGTTGTAAACTCGCATTCAGATTATTCGAGTCGCGATACTTTGCGCTTTTATTGTTCATCTTGTCCATATATGTCACTGACAAATTGTTGCAACATTGTAGGATAAAACCATCTGTATGCAAATCGGTCAATCATTATGAGCAAGTCACTTCAGGATAATCGTCAATGGAATGGGTGGGGAGACAAGGAGAAAAGCTTGGCGCTCACCCCCGATGGTGCCACTTTTATCACCGAGACGTTAGGTTCGGTTAAGCCTTTGCCTGTCGCGACTCTGGATGAGGTGCTTGCTAAGGTGCCAGAGTCCCGACTCGATGAGAGTGAGCTCTACACGCTAGATACCGAGGTGCGATTGCGCCATGCCCGTGGCCAGAGCCTCCCAGACTGGCTAGCCATGAAAAGTGGTGAGTTTAATCTCTTTCCCGATGCAGTGGCCTTTCCGAGAAGCAGTGAAGATATCCGCATTCTGATGGCAGAAGCGAAAGCAAAAGGCTGGCAGTTGATCCCTTACGGTGGCGGTACTTCGGTGGTGGGACATATCACCCCATGTGTTGGTGATAAGCCTGTGCTAACGGTTTCAATGAGCAAGATGAATCGGTTGATCGATATCGATCGCATCGATCAAATAGCCACATTTGGCGCTGGAGTTAAGGGGCCGTTTTTGGAGTCCCAACTGCAAGCTCAAGGCTTTACCTTAGGACACTTTCCTCAATCGTTTGAGCTTTCTACCTTAGGTGGTTGGGTGGTCACCCGCTCCAGTGGTCAGCAATCTTTGGGTTATGGGCGTATCGAAAACCTGTTTGCCGGAGGGGAGATCGAGACCTTTGAAGGTAAAGTCGATATTCCGACGCTACCGGCTTCATCGGCGGGGCCAGATTGGCGCCAATTGGTGTTGGGATCTGAAGGCCATTTAGGCATCTTAACTGAGGTCAAAGTCAGGGTCAGTCGCTTACCTGAAGAGGAGTATTTTGGGGTGGCCTTTATGCCTAACTGGGAGCAAGGAATAGCTTGCGCCAGAGAAGCGATTCAGCAGGGGTTGCCTCTGTCGATGCTTAGAGTCAGCAATAGTGTCGAGACTAGAACTCAGCTCTATTTATCGGCGACCCAAACTCAACGTCATTGGCTGGCTAAACTGCTTTCCCTTAAAGGCGTGAGTGATGATAAATGCATGTTGGTCTACGGAATAACAGGGGATAAACAGGCGAATAAGCAGAGTTATAAGCGTTTGAAAGCCGTTATTTCCCAATTTAAGGGCGTCAATACTGGCCAGAGATTAGGCAAGAAATGGGCTCATAAACGTTTTGCTTTTCCATACCTCAGAGAGACTTTGTGGCAGATGGGTTATGCCATCGACACACTAGAGACTGCGACTAATTGGTCTAATATCGCACCCTTGACCCAGAAGATAGAACAAAGCCTTAGGGAAGGATTAGCCGAGTGTGATACTGCTGACGATTCCAAAAGCAAGGTGCATGTGTTTTCTCATCTGTCACACCTTTATAGCGATGGGGCCAGCATCTATACCACGTATCTGTTTCCTGTATCTGACAGTTATGATGAGACCTATACCCGCTGGCAGAAATTAAAGTCGACAACATCAATGTTGATTGTTGAGAGTAATGGCACCATCAGCCATCAACACGGAGTAGGAAGCGATCATGCCGCTTATCTAATTGAGGAGAAAGGTGAGCGAGTGGTCAACTCTTTGCAAAGCTATTTCAGATCCTTCGATCCCGAAGGCCAGTTAAATCCGGGTAAGTTATTTAAAGCGATTCCGACTGAAACGATCCAGAAACTAACGAAGCCAGATCAATGAATACTCTTAGTCAGGCAGCAAAAGAGGCAAGGGCCGCAATTGCTGAAGATCGAGGCGATCAATACGATCTGATCATCATAGGCGGTGGGATCACTGGAGCGGGCATTTTTCATCTTGCCGCCAGTCAAGGGGCTAAGGTGCTATTAGTCGAACAGCAGGATTTTGCCTGGGGCACGTCGAGTCGCTCCTCAAAAATGGTGCACGGTGGCTTGCGTTATTTGGCTAGTGGTCAATGGAAAATGACCCGAGATGCGGCCAGAGAGCGTGAGTCTATGCTGGCTGAATTGCCGGGACTGGTTGATTTGATGCCCTATTTGATGCTGCATAAACAGGGAGATTTCCCCTCTGCCGCAATTTTTCATCAAGTGTTGTCTGTTTATGACAAGTTGGCAGGCAGTAAACATCATAAACCACTCAGTATGGATAGCGCCAAATCTTGGTTATCTGAACTCGAATTCGATGGGATAAGCGGTGTCAGTTTGTTTGCAGATGGAGTGACCGACGATGCTCGTTTGGTACTGCGATCCCTGCAAGATGGAGTACTCGCAGGAGGTCAGGCGCTTAATTATGCCAAGGTGAACGGATTGGTAGAGGAGGGCGGACGGATCCGCGGGATCGAGCTTAGTTTGGATGGGGGTTGCCATAGGTTAATGGCTAAATGTGTCATCAATGCCACAGGCTGTTGGGCGGCAGAATTGCACCCATTAGAACAAGGTGGATTAAGACCATTAAGAGGCAGTCATCTGGTGTTGCCCTTTGAACGTTTGCCTGTTTCCGCTTGCATCACCTTTTATCACCCTCAAGATGGCCGCCCTGTTTATATCTATCCTTGGCAAGGTTGTAGTGTTATCGGCACCACAGATTTAGATCATCAAGGGGATCTGGATGACGAACCAGGGATTGCTCAAGAGGAAGTGGACTACCTGCTGGGGTTGGCTCGGCACTATTTCCCCAAGCAAGGTATAGAGGAGGCGGATGTTATCAGCAGTTGGAGTGGAGTACGGCCTATTTTCAGTGAGTCTAAAGATAAGGCGCCTTCGAAAGAATCCCGTGAGCATATTATCTGGTCAAAACTGGGATTAATCTCTGTCACTGGCGGTAAGCTAACGAGTTATCACCTAATGGCAAAAGAGACCCTTGAGAAAGTGAGTGAGCAGTTACCTGAACTGTTTACTGAATTGAAAAAAGCCCCATTTAGTCAAGTGACCCAAGGTTATGCAGATAAGCATCTGACTGGTTATTTTGGCTATTTTGCACCTCAAATTGCTGCGATGGATAACGATGACATGATAGGAATTAGCCGTTGTCAGTGGCGAGAGCTTGAATGGTCAATTGCAAACGAGAGTGTGGTGCATCTGGACGACCTTTTACTGCGCCGTACTCGCCTAGCACTTTTGCTCGGTCGTGATATATCCCGTTATCGTGAGGCTATCTTGTCACTTTGCTGCCGATATCTGGGGTGGTCGAGTACCAAGGCTGATCAGGAGTGGGATCGTTTCGAGCAGATATTTAATCGAAGCTATCAGCTGCCGATCAAGCAAGCAGAAGGTGATCGCCTGTGATAGATCATAACAAAAGCAGCGATCGGATCGAGCAGGATTCTGAGGTTGAAGCTGATTGGATCTTAACGATCGACAATGGCACGCAGAGTGTCCGTGCTTTAGTCTTTGATCTGAGTGGGCAATTGATCGCTAAGTCACAGATCAAATTGATCCCCTATGAATCGCCTCAATCCGGTTGGTGTGAGCAAAGCGGTGATTATTACTGGCAGAATGTGTGTGATGCTTGTCAGGCGCTATGGCAACAAGGGATCGATAAGCGCAGGATCAAGGGCATGTCGGTGACCACACAGCGTGGCACCATGTTGCCTTTGGATAAGCAAGGTGTGCCGCTGCATCCAGCGATCCTCTGGTTAGATCAACGCAAAGCTGAACCACTACCACGTTTAGGGGGGATCTGGGATCAGCTGTTTAATCTACTGGGATTAAGTGAAACGATCGCGAACTTTAGGAGTCGCGCTCAGCCAAATTGGCTCTATATCGAGAGGCGAGATCTGTGGGATCAAACTCATAAGTTTGCGTTTTTATCGGGTTTTTTTCATCATCGACTGACAGGAGAATGGGCCGATTCGACAGGATCTCAGGTGGGGTATTTACCCTTCGATTATAAGAAGCACAGATGGGCGCCAAAATGGGATTGGAAATGGCGCGCGCTGAATGTCAGGCGAGATCAGCTTCTCAATTTGGTTAAGCCCGGCGATAAGATTGGCGAGATCACTGAATTGGCCTGTGAGCAAACTGGGATCCCCAAGGGATTAACGGTTATCGCCGCGGCGGCAGATAAGGCCTGTGAAGTGCTGGGTTCAGGTGGTCAAAGTGCCTATGTAGGCTGCTTAAGTTTCGGCACTACCGCCACGATTAATGTCACCATGAAACGCTATACCGAAGCGGTGCGCTTTCTTCCTGCTTATCCATCGGCGATCACCGGTGCTTTTTGCAGTGAAGTGATGCTTTATCGCGGTTTCTGGATGGTAAGCTGGTTTAAAGAACAATTTGCACACATAGAGCAGGCGAAAGCAGAAGAGGCTGGAATAGAAGCCGAAGCCCTGTTTGATGAATTAGTTAACAGTGTGCCGCCGGGATCGATGGGACTGATGTTACAACCTTATTGGGGCCCCGGAGTGAAGCAACCTGGCCCCGAAGCTAAAGGAGCGGTGATAGGTTTTGGTGACTTGCATACCCGAGCACATCTCTACCGTGCGATCCTCGAAGGGCTCGCTTTTGGTCTCAAAGAGGGCTTGGAAGCGATAGAGAAAAAAAGTGGTTTCAAGGTGAAAGAGTTAAGGGTGTCTGGCGGCGGAGCACAGAGTGATGCAGCCATGCAGATCGCCGCCGATATTTTTGGTTTACCCACGGTTCGAGCTCATACCATCGAGACCTCTGGACTCGGCGCCGCCATCGATGCGGCTGTCGGACTTGGGCTCTATGCTGACTTTGATACCGCTATCAACGCCATGGTCCATGAAGGTGAGCGTTTCGAACCTAATAGGGAACACTATGTGATGTACCAGAGGCTCTATCGGGAGATCTATCTCAATATCTACAAGAAGCTACAGCCTTTTTACAGCAAAATTAGAGATATAACGGGTTACCCAGAATAAGAATTTTGTGCAATGACTAGAATGCACTTTTTGTTATTAGTGTTTTGATGTTAGTTAGTTCTCAGGGAAGTCTCATTATGAAGAGCTTATTGATATTCACCTTATTATTTATTCCTTTCTTATCCAGTGCGAATACCTGTCACTCTTTGAAAGATGTGGCTTGGGTTTTAGGAGCTTGGGAGTCTACAAATCAAGGTTCCGTGATTACGGAATCTTGGGGTAAGGTAAGCGAGATAACTTTTGATGGAGAGGGGGCAACTTACAGTGAGGGAAAGCTTAAGGCCACTGAATCATTGAGAATGGTTGAGATGTCTCAGTCAGTGTTTTATCTTGCAAAAGTCAGTCATAACCCATTGCCAGTTGCTTTTAAACTTATTAAATGTGCAGATGGAAATGCTATTTTTGAAAACTTAAATCATGACTTTCCTAAACGTATTGAATATAAATCCACTGAAGCGAATAGCATGATGGTGATCGTCAGTGACGCAAAAGAGAAAGGTTTTACAGTTGATTTTATTCGTTCCAATGCTAAGTAACAGAATCGTCATGGTATGTGAAAAACGGTTTAAATATTACTTTTGAAACTTTAATCCCTTTTAAGCATGAGCCAACTTTTGGCGTTTTTTGTCACAGTTCCTTTTCGTTATTTTCAGTAAAGTTAGCCTCCAATCTAAATTTTATCACTAAGAGCTATGGTTGCAGCTAAAGCGTGAATTTCAAATTCCTTTCTCCCTCTATACCAATCGGTATAAAGATGTGATCGCTCAGCGAGAGTTTAGCGCTTCTGAGGCAAGGCAACGAGTGAGAAACATAGTTATTCTACGTTTAAGCTCGTTAACGCCGTATCGGAGGCGCTAAAACTCGCCTGATAAGGAGTGTTTTTGGTTGCCTCCTTCTGCGTTGAATTAACTCACAAGGGAATAGCCATTGCGTCATTCATTCGCCTTGAATTAGCTTGCCAAAAAACACTCTGAGTAGATCACTTTCTTATATCGATTGGTATCACTACCATAATCTGAAAACTGATAAGTTATTCTTAACAGTTGATAAGTCTATTTTATATATAAATCATGTTGTTAACTGCTTTGTTTGATAGTGGTTGGATGTGGTTGTTATCTCTTGACTCTAAGATGTTAAAGGTGTGTAGTGTATTTCGACTATTGCTAATGGACCAAGAATAAGTGACTCAAGATGGAGCAGAATATCAATGTTCAGCGAGTAGCTCATTAGATTTTCAATACCTTGATAGTGAACAAACTGACAGTGCTGATTTGGTGACTGAGGTTGCGTTGGCTATCAGTTACAAGGGGGTGAATCATGCGGTGATGATGGTGACACCTGTAGAGTTAGACGACTTTATCTTAGGTTTTTCCCTGTCCGAAAACATCATCTCTTCAGCCGCGAGCCTCAAAGATATCGATTACCGCGTGACCGAGGTGGGAATTGAAGCCAATGTCACTATTCACGAGAGAGATTTTACACAGCTTAAACGGCAACGACGTCAGTTGAGTGGCCGAACGGGATGTGGAATTTGTGGGCAGGAAGCATTGGAAAACCTGCTGATACCAGCAAGCCCCGTGGTTAGAGGTGCATTGCCTGATTTGACAGTATTAACTCACTTAGCGCCAAAGTTAAGGGAGTGGCAGCGACATGGACAAGTCTCAGGGGCGCTGCATGCCGCTTTTTTTGTTAGCCATAGTGGTGAGGTAAAAGCCTGCCGAGAAGATGTGGGTCGCCATAATGCGCTGGATAAACTGATTGGCCATCTTGTGGCGACTAAACTTGAGCCAGACGCAGGCTTTATCGTGATGACGAGTCGCTGTAGTTATGAGTTGATTCAAAAAATAGCCCGCACCGGATTTTCTACCTTAGTGTGCTTGTCTGCGCCTACAAGTTTGGCAGTCTCTTGGGCTGAGAAACATAACATTAATTTGCTTCACCTGACCAAAAATGACGCCCCAAGAGTCTATACCAAAGGCATTTAATCTAGCGAGTAGATATCATGACAAAAAAAAGAATAGCAAAATATGATCAAGCCGCAGGTGGATGGGGAGCGTTAGCCAGTACGGCAAAGCACCTGATTAAGAGTGAAAACCTTGCTAATAACATTCGAAACTTACTGAAAACCAATCAAGATTATGGTTTTGATTGCCCCGGATGTGCTTGGGGTGAGAGCCGTGAGCAAGGGCATTTTAAATTTTGCGAGAATGGCGCCAAAGCGGTGAACTGGGAGGCAACCAGTAAACGAGTGACTGCTGAGTTTTTTCAGCAGCACAGTGTCAGTCAGCTTAAGTTACAAGATGGCTATTTTTTAGAGTCCCAAGGGCGACTCGCGGAGCCAGTGGCCTATAATTCGGATTCAGACCATTATGAATCAATCTCATGGGCAGATGCTTTTGAGCTAATTGCGAGCACCTTAAATGGATTAGCGAGTCCAAATCAGGCTGAATTTTACACCTCTGGCCGCACAAGTAATGAGGCTGCTTTTCTTTATCAGTTATTTGTCAGGCTGTATGGCACCAATAACTTTCCAGACTGTTCTAACATGTGCCATGAAGCCACTGGTGTTGCACTGACCGCCTCTATTGGCGTGGGCAAAGGTACGGTAACCTTAGATGATTTTGAGCATGCTGATGCTATTTTTGTATTTGGTCAAAACCCAGGTAGCAACCATCCCAGAATGCTGGACACACTGCATAAAGCGTCTCGCCGCGGTGCGCAAATCATTACGTTTAACACCCTAAAAGAGCGTGGTTTAGAACGCTTTGCAAATCCTCAGGATAAAGTTGAGATGGTCACTCATGGCTCAACCCCTATCAGTAGTGTCTACTTTACTCCTAAGCTGGGTGGCGATATGGCTGCGATCAGAGGCATGGTCAAAGCGATGATTGCGATGGACAAGGATGATAAAGCGAGCGGAGGAAGTGGCGTGTTTGATGATGCGTTTACCTCTGAGCATAGTCAGGGGATTGAGCGCTACCTTGAGGTGGTTGAGAACACTAATTGGAATAAAATCATCGAACAGTCAGGGCTTTCTCAGGCGCAACTGGAGCAAGCGGCTAAAGTTCACCTTAAATCTGAGCGTGTTATTTGCACCTGGGCCATGGGGCTCACTCAACATAAACATTCGGTGCAAACGATTCAAGAGTTGGTCAATTTACAGTTATTAAGAGGGCAGCTAGGTAAGCCTGGTGCTGGCTTGTGTCCTGTTCGTGGCCACAGTAATGTGCAGGGCGACAGAACGGTTGGCATTAACGAAAAGCCGAATAAGGTTTTTCTGGCAAGTCTTGAGCGTGTGTTTGGTTTTTCTCCTCCGGCTGAGTCTGGGCATAATGTGGTGCAGGCGATTCATGCAATGTTGTCGGGTGAGAGCAAAGTCTTTATCGGATTAGGCGGCAACTTTGCCGCCGCCGCTCCTGATACTGATTTGACTGAAGAGGCGTTAAGTCGCTGTGATTTAACGGTGCATATCGCGACTAAGCTGAACAGAACACATTTGGTGCCGGGTAAACAGGCGCTGATTTTACCTTGTTTGGGACGCACTGATATTGATATGCAGGCAAGTGGTCCTCAAAAGGTGACCGTTGAAGATTCATTTAGCATGGTACACGCCTCTGCTGGAGTGGTTGAAAGCGAATTGGGAGAGATGTTATCTGAGCCTGCAATCATCGCCGGTATCGCTAAAGCGACGTTAGGTGAGGAGTTAGTGGATTGGTCTGAGATGATTGCCGACTATGACAATATCCGTGACAAAATCGCTGATGTGCTCCCCGGTTTTGCAGATTTTAACAATAAAATCCAACAGCCAGGTGGCTTCTATTTAGGCAATCCAGCGGCTCGATATGTATGGAATACCGTGAGCCATAAAGCCGAGTTTATGACCCATGAATTACCTGATTCGATTGTGCCTGAATCTGTTTATGGGTTAACCGATAGGCCTGTTTTTGTCCTGCAGACCTTACGTTCACATGACCAATACAATACGACCATTTATGGTTTAGATGACAGATACAGAGGCGTCTATGGTCAGCGTAGAGTGGTGATGATGAATGCTGAAGATATCGCACTTTTAGGACTAGCACATATGGACAGTGTGAATATCAACTCACTTTGGCCTGATAGTAAGCTACGTCAGGTTTCTGATTTTACTTTGATTGAGTATGATATTCCGCGGGGCAACGTTGCTGCGTATTATCCTGAAACGAATCCGCTAGTGCCGTTGGAGAGTGTTGGAGATTTAAGCTGGACGCCAACCTCTAAATCGATAGCTGTTGAAATATTCAAATAGTGATCTTATGTCTGAATCTAGGTCTATGCCTAGATTCAGTCATCGAGAGGTGGATTAGTAAAAATCTCCACCCATAGCGCGTTGCAGTTCAGCATCTGCTAGCAGATCTTCTAAACGCTTCTTTACTGAACGTCGGTGTACGATATCATCCATCTCTCTTCTTGATGGTTGAGCAACGGCTTCTATTTCTACATCGTCGGGCGCAAGTTCAATCATTTGAGCCATAACGAACTCCTTACTTGTTAAATACCTTTGGCACTTTTAGTTTGCTAACAGGTAAAAATGACATTTAAAATCATGTCGGGATTGGTTATTTGTTTGCGCTGCAAGTTTAAAACATTCACTAAATGATAACGGGAATGCAAACTTCATATTAGTAAGCGCTGATGAGGAAGATATCAGGCTCCGCTGAGAAAAAGTGAGATCTAGTTAGCAATTTTGATGGATGAGATGAAAATATTTTTGATGAGTTTATCGCGATGTTATTTATTATTAAACAACATTAATTCAGTTAGTTAACTAAATTGTATGACGTAGGTTTCAGCTTGTTAAGCTCGAACCCACCTTGTTCTATGTCACTTTCTTCATACAAGGTGGGTATGCATGTTAAATGCTTTATAGGTCGAAACTGTAGCTATAACCTAGAATGACTTTTGGATCATCACCATTGAGATCTGTGTCGCTGAGCGTAAAGTTGATGTCGCCTATATCGGTCTCTTTATTGAGCGATATTGAATAATCAGAGTAGTGACTAGCTCCAAACCACGCGGTAACGATATCGCCAGAAGAGTATCCATAGTGCGCCGCAATCGATAATGTATCTGAGAGAGGGATACTTACACTGGCGTCAAGATATCCCATGTCTTTATTATCTAATGGTTCACTGGCCACATCGCTGCCTGCGTTGACAACATGTGAGTAGCTTAAGGTAAACCATTTCCAGCTCACCGCGGCGCTAAGTTCACCAAAATCGATATTTGAATCACTGTCTGGATAGGCGTAGTAAAGGTAACCTATGTCATAACCAAACTCTTCACCTATCGTGCCGGCATACCCAGTGTAAAAATCGAGTTCATAGCTGGTATCATCGCTAAAATCCACATTAGAAGCCCAGCTTCCTAAGTAAAAGCCACTGTCATGCTCGTAGTCAACTCCTCCCTGTACAGCAACTGCATCTTGAGTTTGACTTACTCCACGCCAAAGATAGTTAGACGTTGCGCCTATATTTGCGGTTACGTCAGCGTATGCACAAAAGCTGGTTAGTATGCTTGAAGCTATTAGTGTGCTGGTTAGTGCTAGTTTCATCTTTATTCCCCATAGTGAAAGATCATATCTCTGCGGCTTATATGTTGCTGCAGTGGATTTACGTTATGGATTGCGAGTAATGTGCCACTTTTTTTATAGATGAATAACATGAACTTATAAATGTAAGCGTGAGTTTTTGCGTCAAAGTGGTTGAAAATGGTACAAAGTTGCACTTATCTAGTGCAACGGGGAGGGGCTGAATTAGTGGGAGAGGAGCAGTTTTAAAAATAAAAGGCACAAAAAAACCTCTAATTAAGAGGTTTTTATTTATCACAATAAAAGGCGTATTTAGTTAACGCTGTCTTTCAATGTTTTACCGGCTTTAAACTTTGGTACTGTGGCGGCAGGGATTTGAATCTCTTTACCCGTTTGTGGGTTACGGCCAGTACGAGCAGCGCGACTAGAAGTTTCGAAAGAACCAAATCCAACGATAGAAATCTTATCACCGTTTTTCATCGCTTCTGTAACCGTCTCTTCAAAAGATTTTAGTGCGCGAGCAGCTTCTGTTTTAGTCAGTTCTGCACGCTCAGCCATTTTTGCAACAAGTTCAGTCTTATTCATTTGAATAGTCTCTTCTTTCCGTAGATTAAATTATACCAATCACACAGTATTCGTTGTAATTGCAGTCACTAACATGCCATAAGACATCTGATATTAAAAGCGCTTTAAGCCGCTTCTTGCCTCTTTAAGGCGAAAATATGCACAGAAAGTGTTCTCTGGCTGATTGTTGGCCGATATTGACGCTAAGTTCGCGAACTTTATAGACGTTTTTATTCTGAGGTGGCTGATAAGTATCTCTTGGTGGACGGAGAAAAAGCGACCCAAAATTGAAATGCTAACGCTAAACTCGCCGTGATTGCGATTAAAGGCACCGGTATCTCAACATTATTGAATACCACTTTTACATCTTGCGGAGATATTTGATAAGCGATAATGGCGGTGCCTGCTAAGGCTGTTAATCCTAAGGTTTGGATCGCTAAATAGACTTTAAAAGCGATACTTGCCCAACTGCTTCTTAACACTAAGCCAAATAAAACCGGTACAACACCAAATGAAAAGAGATCGAACACTTGGATATTGATGGCTCGCCATGTTGCAATCGCCGCAAGTACTGCATACAAGATCATAATGAGGCTGAGGGCGAATGTGGGTTTTTTCATTACATAACTCGTCAGGCTGAATATTTGGGGGAGTGTAAAAAAATCAACCGATAGAGTCAAAGTTTGTTTGTCTTGCCCAATAGAGTATGAATTTTACTGCTCTGATAAGATGAATTAGTTAGAATAGGGCTGAGTTTACCTTGATGAGATAGATATGACTGAAGCAGAGTTTTGGCAGCTGGTGACAAGAACGACACCGGAGCAAGATCAGATTAGTTTAGCTGATAATTTAAAAGCTAAACTTGAGCCATTAAGTGATGATGAATTAGTCGAGTTTGATAAAATTTTTGGCCAGCAGATGCGACGCTCTTATTTCTGGTCAATGTGGGGCGCTGCTTACATTATCACAGGCTGTGAATCTGAATATGCTTTTGCTGAGTTTCGCTGCTTCCTCATTTCATTAGGCAAAGAGTGGTATGACAAAGTGATCGACGCTCCTGATGCGTTGGGTACATTGTCACAGTGGCCTGAAAAAGACGGTTACGCCTATCCTTTTCTCGATGAATATGATCTGATCGCTGGACAAATTTTTGAGGATAGAAACGGAGATGAATTGCCTTTTGTGCCATCAGGAATGGTGTCTCCTCAAGGTAAGAAATTTTCAACTAAGAAGAAGTTACTGAAAAGTACCTACCCTCAATTGAGTCAACGTTTTCCTTTTTAATTGAGGATTGTAGGATTCAAAGCAGAAGCGAGGTTCCTCCTCGCTTTCTGGTCTCCAAAATGTCCTTTCTTTAGTTTGCACAGGGTTTCTGACCTTGTTCTACCTCATATTCATTGCAGTCAAGCTGCGACATTCCAAGCTCTTCCTCATCGAGTTCATGTGCTCCAATGTGCTCGGGAGTTTCCCTAAAATATTGGAGCAGAGTTTAATTGAGATAACTTGAATGCTTGCTGAACCCCTAAAGAATAATGGATTTTATCAATAGAGGTTACTTACTTTTCATTGTTTCACATTGAAACCCTTGCCGACCCGAATCGAACTTACATCTGAGACCACATTCCCATGGAGATTGATCAAACTTTATTGAGCTGTCGATTGAGTAAGTCTTGCATGAGGCATAATCGCTAAAGTTGTCGACTTTCTTATATCTGCCTGATTCATACCCTGCAGGGTAGACAAATGAAGACCAAGTTTTCACTTCCTTTGCTGATTTTGGAGGGCTAACCAAGTATAGGGTGATACCTAATATTAGGAATATAACCATGGTTAGCAGCGTTGTTTGTATATTTTTCATTTATCAGCTTTATGGTGCAGCGAACTAAGTTGGTAATTCTATGTCTACTTGTTGTATTTCGATACAGCTTTTATCAAAAAAGTACATTGATGCTAATATGTTATCGATATGTGGGTTTATCGAATTATACAAC
Organism: Shewanella hanedai; assembly: GCF_007197645.1. Lineage (GTDB taxonomy): Bacteria > Pseudomonadota > Gammaproteobacteria > Enterobacterales > Shewanellaceae > Shewanella > Shewanella hanedai. The sequence continues at coordinate 243,738 of NZ_VKGK01000002.1, read as the reverse complement.
TGGCTAGACATTAATTGTTTTGCATTAAGCTAATATTCAGGTTATTAATCGTACACTTTATGGCAGAAGTTTAGTGGCCAATAACCTTTGGAGGTTCATATGAAGTTAACGTATTTATTATTAGCGGGAGCAATGGCTTCTGGTGCAGCACTTGCCGCTACCGATAAAGTTGAAAACCCTGTTACTGAAAATGGGGTGGTTAAAATAGAGTGGAAAGATCCCAAGAGCTTTCGCGATGTGGAAGCCGTTGGAGATATTCAGTCACGTTTTGAGATGCGCACTTTTGAAACTTTGACCAAGAACTTAAACAAAGAGGCGGTTAAAGTATTAAAACCGAATCAAAAGCTCGAACTGCAAGTCACCGATCTCGATCTGGCTGGTGATGTTAGGCCGACATTTGGTGCAACCAGTAATGATATTCGTGTCGTAAAGGATATCTACCCCCCACGTATCACCTTTACATACAGCGTGACTGAAGACGGCAAGGTGATTATGGTTGGCGATGAAAAGTTAAAAGATTTAGGGTTTATGCAATCGGCTGGCCGAATGAGCGATAAAGCCACCAAATATGAATCTAAACTCCTGACTGACTGGCTCAAGAAAACAGTCGCACCAAAGCTATAATTCTTCATACTACTTTTTCTAACAGGCTAAAAGAGCTCACCGCTTTTTTAGCCTGTTTTTTTGCCTGTGCACTATAGAGCGAAAGTTCATGAGGGCTTGAGTTAGAAGTGATTGTTGGTGGAAGTAAGCCAACGCATAGTCCTATAAGCTCAAATTGGCAGGAGTTCCCTTGGCGATCCTCTGCTTGCATACTTTGTGTTTGCCAGTGAATGTCAGAATAAAACAGCTTTTTACTTAGGTTAAACTCGATAAGCACTTGTTGGCATAGGTTTTCTATGTCGTGACTGGTGCTGATAATCACGAAGTCATCTCCGCCAACGTGGCCGATAAAGTGATCGCCGCTATGGTGTGCCTCTAGAATTTTTGAAACCTCTAAAATAATCTCATCACCCCGGCAAAAACCATAGATATCGTTATAAGGCTTGAAGTTATTCAGATCGAAATAGGCGAGGTAGAAGGGCTTTTTCTGCAATTTTAATCGTTTCATCTCCTCTTGGATGGGAATATTCCCTGGCAAGCCAGAGAGGGGATTCGCGTGCCGAGCGATTTTAATTCTCTGCTCTGTGAGTAGTTGAAGTAGATCTTTAGTGTGGCCAATTCCTAGCAGTTTATCGTTACGCATAATAATAAACTCTTGTGCCATTAAATTACTATTTTGCTCAGTAAGAGATTGACTGACTTGGGATATCGGCGTCGATGCATCAACGGTCACCACTTGCGTATTCATCACTTCTACAGCGCTCCTGTTTTCATGAAGCGCACGCCCATAAGGGGTGCTGAACAGCTCCAACAGTTGGGCACGACTGATTAAGCCTTGAGGCTGATTTTGACTCATTATGACGATGCATTGCAAAGCGGGCTGAGAGATAAAGATGTCGCTTATCTGCTTTAACTTTGTCTCAGAAGACACGGTTTTAGCTTGGTGACAAAGGCTCTCGGCAGATTCGGTATAACGGAGCTGTTTTCTCACCGGATCCTGATGAATATGTGCCTGAATACTATCGTTAGGATTTTTGGCTGGGTAGCCAAGTAGATAACCCTGACAATAGACAATGCCGAGTTGCTTCAATATGGCCAACTCTTTGTGAGTTTCTATTCCTTCAGCGATCACTTGGCAGCTGAGGTTTTGGCAAAGCTCTATAATAGAGCGGACAAATTCTTGTTTAACGGTGGATTGATCTATCTGATTGATAAAGTGACGATCGATTTTAACGTAATCAGGGGCCAGTTCAGACCAGAGTCGCAAACCGGAATAGCCGGTACCCAGATCATCAATGGCGGTTAAGAACCCTTGATTGCGATAATGATTGAGACAAGACTTGAGCATATCAATGTCGTCTGCGGGATATTGCTCCGACAGCTCTATGACGACTTGTGACGGCGAGATCCCTAACTCTTGCACTAAGCTCAGTGTCATCCCTTTAGCGTGATTAGGATCTAACAGTGCTTTAGGTGAGATGTTGATGAAGAGTTTACCAGCGAGTTTTTTTGTCTTAAATTGATTGATAGAGATGCTGCGACATAAACCTTCTAGTTCCAATAGTTGGCCTTGGCTTTCTGCTGTCTGAAATAGAGGGACTGGAGAGTGCAGAGGGCTATGTTCTGGTCCTCTACTTAATGCTTCATAACCATGTAAACTATGATTGTTGATGTTGAAAATGGGTTGAAATAGAGCATTAATCAGTTTTTTATCAATGACTTTATTAAGCTCTTTCCCTAAATCGATTGCAGACATGCTCACCTCCTTTGATTAACGCTGAAGGGAGCATATGACACTAGAATGACAGTAAGATGACAGCTTAAGCCAGATTACTTCGCTTATTTTATGGGATGGTTTTACTTAGCTTGATCTTTAAAAGCCTGTAAAGTCTGTAGTAATACGCCAAGCTTTCTTACAATTTTTTCAAGTGCTATAGGCAGTGCTTGTGCATCAGTTGGCATTTGATCAAGTTCTAGGGCAAGCTCTTCAACATAAGGCTTAAAGCGATTACTTAGGGTTGAAAACCCTTGGTCTTGAGTAAAAATGGTATTGAATTTTACATGACCTGCTTTTTTTAGTTCGTCGAGTTTGCCATCGGCATCGATAGATTTACGATAGGCTGCTAGTAAATTATCTTTAAGTTGTTCATGAACTCGTGCGTGTGGCATTACAGCCTCTCATTACAGAAATTGTTTAATTGTCGTGATTATAAGGGGCGAAGAAGATGGCAACAAGTAAGTTGAGTAGAATACTTGTTCTAATGTGGGGAGCTTGTTTGGCTTTCTCCTTTTCGGTGCAAGCAGATCCTGAAGATAGACCTCCATTTTACAAAATTGAATATAAAGGAAAAACGGCCTATCTATTAGGTTCTATGCATGTGGGGAAAGCTGATTTCTACCCCATGGATCCTCAAATAGAATCAATATTTAATGCTGCCAGCTCTCTAGTTGTTGAGGCGGATACCGATAATGCCGATATTAGCGCCTTAATTAATCAGTATGGCTTAACGTCATCGGTAGCTGATGTGAAAACCCAAGCACTGCTTGATAGCTACTGTAAAACAAGAGAGAAAATGTGTGCGGCCATGGTAGGTTTCTCTCCTTGGTTGCAATCGATGCAGTTCGGCATGGGACGTTTTGCCGCTTTAGGTTACACCGTCGACTATGGCGTGGAACAGAGGTTTATTTCTCAAAACAAAGGCCGACCTCTTTTAGAGCTTGAAAGTGCCGAATTTCAATTTCAATTGATGTCATCGTTTAGTAATAGTAAGCAGTGGGAGATGGTAGCAGAAGCGATTCAAGCCCCTGATGATGAGATGCTTTCCTTGGTTAGTGCATGGCGAAGTGGTGACGAGCAGCAGTTAAATAAACTGATGGAAGGGCAGTTGAACGACAGCGACGATCGTCAGATGATCGAGTTGATTCTATGGCAGCGTAATATCGGAATGACGAAGAAAATTCGTCATTTGATGGAAGCTGAGAGCACGCCTCAACCTATGTTTATTCTGGTCGGTGCAGGTCATGTTGTTGGTCCTAAAAGCATTGTGCAAGAATTACTTAAGGCTGGTGGAGAGGTGAGTAACTGTTGGAAGCATACTTGCCAGTAAGCATAGATAGGGCGCTTGGAAATACTGGTGACAGTATAAAGCTGAGTTAACCAGTATTATCTTGTCTATACTTGATGGTGAAAACCTTTAATTTATCGACTCTTATAATCACTTAGCTCACCAGCAAGGAGGCTGAATGGCAAATCTGGTTATCCCCCCAGCAACTAAAGGTTTTGAAGAGATCCCTAGGAAATGGGACAGCAAGCATAATAAAATCATTGCGCGCGTCGATCCTGGTTGTTTTTATATTACAGCTCAAGATGAATATGTTTTTACTCGACTGGGCTCCTGTGTCGCAGCCTGCATCTGGGATCCCTTGCTTGGTATTGGTGGATTAAATCATTTTCTGTTGCCAGAAAGAGAGTTAAACGAAAACTGGCATGAACTAACAAGTTACTCATGCCGTTATGGCAATTTTGCGATGGAACAGCTGATTAATGGAATTCTGACCTTAGGTGGGCAACGTAAAAGGCTAAAAGCTAAAATATTTGGTGGCGCTCAAATGTGCAAAGAGACAGTACTTAATGTTGGGCAATCAAATATTGAGTTTGTAAAAAGCTACCTTGATATGGAAGGTATTGAGATTGTGGCTGAAGATCTTGGTGGCCCCTGGCCTCGTAAAGTCCTTTTCCATCCTAATAGCGGCAAGGTCTTACTCAAACGTCTACCATCGAGTGTTATTAAGCGAGTTGAAACTGAAGAGATAGCTTACGTTAAAGGGATAATTAAGGATCAGACTGAAAGCAAAGTTGAGCTTTTCGATTAGTATTTTTTCGGTTAATTTTAAAGGGAACTGAATCTTTTTAGTTCCTAGTTGTTACTTGTGACCTCCTATCTTATTGATACCTAATGTGTTACCTCAAATCTAGGACAAACTTATTCATTTTGGGTATACTCGCTGGCCTGATATCTGTGCAGAGAGTTGAAATTTGAACGGTTTGGTGAGCGTTGAAAAAGAGTATTTGGTTGAGTTAAAAGCGATGCCTTCATTATTGTCCTTGTATCGTAAGATCTTTTTTGATCGTAAGCCAGGATGGGATGAGGAAGCGCTGCCTCAGATCCAAGTTCGTACCACGAACGTTGAGTTATCTGCAAAAAATGTTAGCGATTACGCTGCAGTGTGTGGATTTGAGTTTAATGGTACAAGACTACCTTTAACCTACCTGTACGTGATGGCGTTTCGTCTTCATGCGTTTATCTTTACCCATAAAGCGATCACTTTTCCCCTGCTCGGGATGATTCACTTAAAAAATAGCATCACTCAGCATAGGCAGTTAAATGTCGATGAGAAGTTTGATTTAGAGTGCGCTTTGGTTAGCAGCCAGCTAACGGATGCTGGACTTGAATTTGAACTCGTTTCTCGTGCTAGAGTCGATGGCGAATTGGTGTGGGAATCACTCTCTACTTACTTATATCGAGTTGAAAGTGCGACTCGCCGTGTTCGCCCACCGAAGGCGAATGCGATGGCTTGGGAGGCTCCACAGTCTTGGTCACTGGCTGATGATCTTGGCCGTAAATACGCTAAAGCCTCAGGCGATTATAACTTGATTCATCTTCATCCTATGCTGTCTAAACGGTTTGGATTTGATCGCGTGCTTGCTCATGGTATGTGGTCAAAAGCGCGTTGTATAGCGGAGATGATGCCGCAAATCGGTGAGCGTGCTTGTAGGGTTGACGTGGCTTTTAAACTCCCTTTGTTTATGCCATCGGATGTCAGTTTTGTGGCTGAAAATAACGAAGATGCATTGGTGTTTGAGTTAAGAGATGCTCGTGGCCGACGCCCCCATTTGTCTGGCTCAATCAGTTTTCTATAAACACTGATTTCTGGTTGAATTGAGAAGGCGCCTATGGCGCCTTTTTCATTAAGGCACGCTGTGTCCGGTTGATGCCTCCCAAATACTGAACCATTCTTGCTTATCCAGTCGGATATTTTTAGATGACATTGCACTTTGTATCCGCTCAATCTTGCCACTGCCAATAATGGGTTTAGGCTGTGAGGGGAGCGCACGAATCCAAGCATAGATAATTTGGCTGATGTCCTGAGTTTCGTTGTGATCAGCAATTCGAGTAAGTACAGTTCTCAATCTTACTGCCTGTGCACTTTGGCTGGTAAATATATCGCCTCCACCTAAACAAGACCAAGCCATAGGAGATATCCTATTTTGCTGACATAGATCTAGTGTACCATCATGTAAACTATTCATATTGATGGGGGATATTTCAACTTGATTTGTCGAGAGCTGAATATTCATTGGGGCCAATTTCGACTGTAATAGTTCAAATTGATGAGTACTGAAATTCGACACGCCAAAGTGTAAAACTTTGCCCGATTGTTGGAGTAGTTTAAATGTTCTAGCAACCTCATCGGCATTCATTAATGGGTCGGGGCGGTGAATTAATAGTAGATCAAGATGATCTGTGTGCAGTCTCGTTAGAGAGTTGTCCACAGAGGATAATATGTGTTGTTCACTGGTGTCGTAATGGTTGACGTAGCGCTCAGGCGTACACTCAAAAGCGGGCTTTATACCGTACTTACTGATTAATTTGATCTCTGATCTTAAGCTGGGCTTGATCGATAAAGCTTCACCAAAAAGGCTTTCACATTGAAGCTGCCCGTAGATGTCAGCGTGATCCATTGTGGTTACACCTAAATCAATATACTGCTCGATTAGTGTCAGTCTTTGTTGAGGAGTGTAGTTCCAACTCGCTAACCTCCAAAAACCTGCGATAAAATCTGACATCTTAAATAAATCACTCATTATTTTCCCTTTCTTGGTTAGATCACATTTTTTTGATTTAGATTCATAAAAGCCTAATTAAGCATCATAAATTCATTTTATCTATTCTTCTCTTCTTTGGGATCGCCTAATATTCGACGCAACCATCTACCCTACTTATTATTCTCTATTTATAGGAGCCACAGAATGCTCACAGATATTGAAATCTCTCGTCTTGCTAAACCTCAACATATCACAGATATAGCAACTAAATTTGGCATTGAAACTGCTGAGCTCTCTTTGTTTGGCGAAGCTAAGGCCAAAGTTAACCTGTCTATACTCGATCGCATTCAGGATAATTTAGACGGCAAATTGGTGATCGTTACAGCAGTAACGCCTACTCCTTTCGGTGAGGGGAAGACTGTAACGAGCATTGGATTGACTCAAGGCTTGAACGCAATAGGAAAGAAAGCCTGCGCGTGTATTCGTCAGCCCAGTATGGGGCCTGTTTTCGGTATTAAAGGCGGCGCTGCGGGTGGTGGATATTCACAAGTGATCCCGATGGAGGAGATGAACCTTCACCTCACTGGCGATATCCATGCGGTGAGCAGTGCTCATAATTTAGCTGCTGCAGCGATTGATGCGCGGCTCTTTCATGAATCAAGATTATCGGCTGATGAGTTTGCTCATCAATCAGGACTGTCGCCGTTAAATATCGACCCTGAGCAGATCCTTTGGCGCAGGGTGGTTGATCATAATGAGCGGAGTTTGCGTACCATCACAGTGGGGCTTGGTGAACTCAATGGCCCAGTTCATGATTCAGGTTTTGATATTACCGCTGCCTCTGAACTGATGGCGATTTTGGCGTTGAGTCATGATTTAAAAGATATGCGTCATCGCATTGGTCGATTGGTACTGGCTATGGATAAGCATGGCGAGCCAATTACTGCCGAAATGTTGGGGGTGGCAGGCGCGATGACGGTCATTATGACAGAGGCTATTAAGCCGACATTGATGCAAACACTTACCGGCGATCCTTGTTTAGTGCATGCGGGTCCCTTTGCTAATATCGCCCATGGTAACTCTTCGATTATTGCCGATAGAATCGCACTTAAATTGGCGGATATTGTTGTTACCGAAGGTGGATTTGGCTCAGACATGGGCTTTGAGAAATTCTGTAATATTAAGGTCAGAGAGTCAGGTAAAACCCCTGATGCCGCAGTACTTGTGGCGACGTTAAAAGCACTCAAAGCCAACTCTGGGCTAGATTCTGAACGTGATATTAATCTGCCGGATCAGGCGCGTCTTGAAGCGGGTTTCTTAAACCTAAAATGGCACATGGATAATGTCAGTCAATACGGGATCCCTGTGGTTGTGGCGCTTAATCGATTTCCTACAGACACCCAGGAAGAGTTAGATTGGCTTAAGAATGCAGTGATGCAGGCAGGCGCTTTTGGTTGTGAAATCAGTAATGCCTTTAGCTTAGGCGCCAGTGGAACCGAGGCTTTAGCCCGCAAGGTTGTGGCTGCGACAGCGCAGAATTCTGCTTTTCGTTTTCTTTATCAAACCAATAGTAGCATTGAGGCTAAGCTGCTCAGTATTGCGGAATCAGGTTATGGTGCGAAAGGGATGAGGTTGTCGAATGAAGCCAAGGAGCAACTCGTGCAGATTCAAGCGATGGGCTTGGATCATTTATCTGTTTGTATTGCAAAGACTCCGCTATCAATTAGCCATGATCCTGCCATTAAAGGCGTTCCTAAAGGGTTTGAATTACCTATTACTCAATTAAAGATAAATGCTGGTGCTGGTTTTATAACTGCATTAGTAGGGAAGGTAATGACGATGCCAGGCTTGGGGATAAGACCTGGTTATTTGAATATTGATATCAATGATCAAGATGAGATTGTTGGTCTAGCATAAAAAAAAGCTCCTAGGATTTTATAGATCCTAGGAGCTTAAGTATTTACTTCTGGTAAACGTGAATATCGCGTTGTGGGAAAGGAATACTGATCTTCTCAGCATCGAAGCGCATTTTCACAGTGCGCGTAATATCCCAATATACATCCCAATAATCTTCAGGTTTTGCCCATGGACGAACAATGAAGTCGACTGATGATTCACCTAAGGTGTGAAGCTTAATCGTTGGCTCAGGGCTCTTAAGGACTTTCGGGTGAGCCATAATGATCTCAGCCAATACCTTTTCAGTCTTTTCAATATCATCGCTGTAACCTATACCAAAAGTCATATCCACACGACGTTGATGTTCGACGGTAATGTTATTAATGGTATCGCCCCAAATTTTGTTGTTTGGGATAATGAGTCTTTGATTGTCCAGTGTCTTAATTGTTGTTGAGACTAAGCTCATATGACTAACTTTACCGGTGACACCTGCGGCATTAATTAGATCACCCACGTCATAAGGTCGATAGACCAAAATCATCATGCCTGAAGCAAAGTTAGATAGCGTATCTTGCAGTGCAAAACCGATAATGACACCCGCAACACCAAAACCAGCAAGCAGAGGCGCTAATTCGATTCCTAACTGAGAAAGAGCGATTAAGACGCCTAAAGTGAAGGTGGCTTTTCCTGATAGCGAGATGAAAAACTCTTGCAGCAGTATGCTCACTTTCAGCTTAGAGTTACTGACCGCTCTTTTTACTAACTTTCGAACGGCTTTGCTTATCATGCCTGCCGCGAACAAAATCAAGATAAAAATAAACAGTTTGAAGACAATACCCGGACCATTTTCAATCAAGTAATCTTGTACTGAAGTGAGCCACTGTTCGAATAGGCTGCTTGCAACATCCATATTCAGTACATCTTGAGTAATATCACCAGAGCTTTTAAATAACGTCTCTTTCATATCAGACGTATTCTGACCTAAGGTATCAAGGAGGTTGATAGCCACACCTAAGCTAGAACTTGCGTGAGATAAGCGTTCTTTTAGGTCTGTTACATTGAGTGTTTGCTCTGCTGTGACATCTTTACCTGCAAGGCTCACCTCTTTTATAGCAAGCTTTAACTTGTCCTGTGTGAACTGTACAAAGCTATTAAAGCCATTCGCTCGGGCAATAAGGCTTTTTGTTAACAGCGCGGTTTTATCGCCGGTGTTAAGGCCTAAGGTCTTAGCCCATTCAAGTACTTCTAAATAGGCTTGCAACTGTTGATCGCGTTCAGCTTCCAATAGAGAAAGCTGCATCATGATCTTATTATCATCGCCCTTGCCAAGTTGATTTTGAAGCTTGCTGATTTTATTTTTAAAATAGGTATCAACTTTACCAATAAATATGAGGTGGCTCTCAATGAATGGCTTGAGCATCTCCTTATTTAGATTTGGTTCACCCATTAACTCTTTGAGTTGTTCATGTAGCAGTTCAGTATTCTGCTTAATTCTATATTCAGTGAAATTAGCAAGTTCACCGTGGGTTTTGCTCAATTGAGCCACATCTTGCTGAATCGAGGTCTGCAACGATGTGAGTTCGTTAGAGATGTTGGATGAGTCCGCTTGGACTGATGGACTACTTAGTCCAACAATAGCAAGCATTATCAAGGCGATGATGCGATGCATAGATAAATTCCTAGTATAAAATTTTTTGCTATTCTATCCCCACTCTTTGTGAGTGTAAATTCCGTTATTTAATAGGGGTCATTCGTCATGTTAATTTAACGAAATATACGGTGTCTTGAGTGGCATTCATGCTTTTGAGTTGAAATAGAGTTGAGGAAAGTCGATGCGTTCTTTCTAACGTGGATTCTGTTAAACTCTGGGCCTATCTTCGTCGTTCTTCTAGAGAGTTATGCCGTGTTGTGCACCAATTGTAGTAAGTTTTTTGGCGTGAATGAAGTTAAAAATCAACGTGGAAAAAGATTTAATGCGCAGATCCAATGCCCTCACTGTGATGCTTGGTTAGGAAAAAGCCCCGTGCTTTCTCTGCTTAAAATGGTAGGTTTCTATCTTGGTATTGCAGCGTTAATTTATGGCTATTTTACCCCTGATATGCGTAGTTTAACGACTCCTATAGCGATTATTTCAACCATGGTGTTATTGGTGAGTCATATGATGGATCACTTAAAAGTGATCGAAGCCCCGGAAAAAGTGTATGTCGATGATAGTGAGCAAAGGCAGAAGTACCGCTAATTAAGGGCTGGTATAAGGTAGATTGTGATCTCTATTTTGAGCAACCAGATGGCATTCGATTATATGATTCAAATGCCATGATACTTAGTAAGGAGGTTCGATTCTCGCCTAAACAGATCAATCTTAATGGTCTGCCTTGGTAAGACTCTCTTTATTTAGGTAATAGCGCCTATTTTAAGCATTAAGGCGGTGACTGCGTTTTTACATCTAGGCATTGTTAAATACAGTGATGACCAATATCCTAGCTAGATTACTCGATAACCTGAACTTGTGCTTCAAGTGCGACATCCACGTAGTAGATCCCACCGCCAATAGCGATAAAGAATAGGGTAACCCAAAAGAGCATTTTACCGTTTTCGCGCAAAAATTCTAACATGTTAATTACTCCATTTAAGCTAGCTGATTCGGATCCCATCGGTATTAGCCGAGAGTTTGAATGCCATAATCTTAGCGATATCGCCTTAAGTCAGCATTAATTCATTACTGTTATAAAGTGACTCTGATCGGATTTTATTAGGTCAAGTTGTAAAGCTTGATGATGTAAATTATAAGCGTAACTTGACTTAGTCTACGGTTTGTATCAAATTGAGCACGATTTTGTGTACTTTTGGTGTTGATGGTGTCTTTTTATGGTGAAAAATAGCGTTAGACGAGGTATAGCAATATGGCTTTCAGCCCTATTGATCTGCCTGTCGTTTGCCGCTTCTGCCCATAGTGTAGAGCACATCGATGATGGTGGAGCTCAAAATCACTGTACGCTCTGCTTCCATAAACATCAGCTAAACAAGTTACTGCCTACTCACCATTTTGACCTGACTGTTAATCTTCAGACCTATGAAGTTAGTCTTTTTGTCATCGATGAGCAAACCTCTGAACACACCAGTTTCTTCCGCAGTCGTGCTCCTCCCGTATCAGCTTAATATCAATTTTGAGTGTTCTTGTCTGTCTATGATCTATTTAACTATGACTAAATTAAACAGAGGGTAATTCTATCTGAATTACTGCTATTTTTGATTTAAATCGTTGAAGTTATAGATCTAAATATTCAAAACCACTGTACGGATTGATATCAATTTAATGACCTAAATTTAGTATTTACCTATTTAAGTTTTTGATTTTGTTAACAGTTGAATAAATAACTGTGAACGGCTGTATTTTGGAGAAAAATAATGAGAATGACTAATTTCCGCGTATCACACGTGGCTGCTGCCTGTGCGCTAATTTCTACTTCTGCTTTTGCTGAAAATCCAACTCTGACAAATCCGGCTATCAGTGCCGTCCTTGATGGTTATTATCAGAATACCGAACGTCCGATGGCGGAGCGTGTAGAAGGTTTTGGCTTGGGCCATACAGAATTAGCATTGAGTGCGAATATTGACGATATGTTTTACGGTAAATTAACCGCCGTTGTTGAAATGCATGAAGGTGAAACTGAGCTAGGGATTGAAGAAGCATTTATTCAAACTCTTGCTATGCCTGGTGGATTCTCCATTCGAGCTGGACGTTTCTTATCGGATGTGGGGTACCTGAATAATCAGCATGTGCATACAGATGCATTTTCTGATCGTCCAGCTGTGTACCGAGCATTTTTAGGAAGTCACTACTTCGATGATGGTGTTCGACTTAACTATGTGGCGCCGACGGATCTTTATTGGACCATGGGGGTTGAGAGCTTTAAAGGTGACAGTATGCGTGCAGCTGCTGGTGGTGCACATGAAGAGCATGGCGGACATGATGAGCATGATGAAGTACATGCAGAACGCGACTATAAAGATATCGGTATCTATACCGCGTACACTAAGATTGGTGGTGATATTGGTCATGGTTCATGGCAGGCAGGCTTGAGTTACATGCGTAATGAAAACGGCCGCATGGTTGAAGGTGAACATGAGGAGCATGCAGAGGCCGAAGCAGGTCACGAAGGGCATAATCATAGTGCTACGTTTACCGGTGAAAATACCTATATTGCTGATTTTGTTTATAAGTGGGCACCAGATGGTAATTACAAATACCAGCACCTGACAATCAGTGGCGAGTACTTTAAAGTCACTGATTTTGCACCGATAGAAGAGGAGCATCATGAAGAGCACTCAGCTGGCAGCGTTGATGATATGCAGGGTTGGTATCTAAGCAGTGTGTATCAGTTTAGTCCCAATTGGTCTGCCGGTGTTCGATATGGTCAAACAGATGTTCAGGAGCTTCATGGGGATCATTTCCATCCTGAAAAATTAAAGGAAGCGGAAGTGAGTCTAGCATGGCATCACAGTCATTTTTCTACGGTACGCCTACAGTACACCAATCAACAAGGGACGAACTACTTCGGTATCGAAGATGATAACGTTATTACTCTTCAATATGTTATGACTCTGGGGGCTCACGGTGCGCATCAATTCTAATCTCGCTAAAGTAGTGATGCTTACGTTAAGCGTAAGCTATTCGAGCTTGGCTAATGCCAAACTTAATATTTTTGCGTGTGAGCCTGAATACGCAGCATTAGCGAAAGAGTTAGCGCCTGATGCTAAGATATATTCGGCGACGACCGCGATGCAAGATCCTCATCAAGTTCAGGCAAGACCTAGCTTAATCGCTAAGATGCGCCAAGCTGATCTCGCTATTTGTGCTGGTGCAGATCTTGAAGTTGGTTGGCTGCCTATGTTGCAGATGAAGTCGTCTAATGCCAAGGTGCGTTCAACAGATCAAGGGCTGTTCTTTGCTGCTGAACATGTGAATACCTTGGATAAGCTTGAGTCTGTCGATCGTAGCATGGGTGATGTACATGCTAAGGGGAATCCACACCTGCATTTTTCTCCACAGAGGATGTTAAAGGTGGCTGAGGCTTTGACCGCTAAGCTAATTTCCCTCGATCCAGCTTCACAGGAACAATATAAAGCTGCCTTAAGCAAATTCAGTGATAAGTGGGCTCAAGCTACCTCAAAATGGGAAACTAAAGCTGCGCCGCTAAAGGGAAAGAAGGTGATAGCGTATCACTCTAGTTTCCGCTATCTGTTTGACTGGATTGGAATAGAGCAGGTTGGTGATCTGGAACCTAAACCTGGTTTGCCACCTAGTAGTAGCCATCTGGCGAGTTTGCTTAAGCGTGCTGAAGCTGGTGACATAATGGCTATCATTGTGGCGTCTTATCAAAGTGAGCGAGGGGCTGAGTGGTTAGGTGAGCGTGCGAACTTACCTGTGCAGATCTTACCTATGTCTGTTGGTGGTAATGATCAGAGCCAAGATCTGTTTACGCTGTATGACAGCGCTATTGATCTGTTGCTTCAGTATCAACCCCGCTAAATAGTGGATTTGTTAAGGTATTGCCCCTCTTCGGGGCGATACCTATTTCTATACTACTAAAGAGTATTAATGATGTTTGATACTGATTTACTCTCCATTTTACTTCCTGCCTTTGTCGCAGGTATTTTAGTCTTGTCTACCCATGTCGTACTTGGTCAACAGGTATTGAAACGGGGCATTATCTTTATTGATTTAGCCATTGCACAAGTGGCTGCTTTAGGGGCCATAGTGGCTCACCTTAATCATGACATTGAGCATTTACCATTTTCTAATGTGTGGATGCCTGCACTGTTTGCACTTGCTGGAGCTGGTTTTATTGCTTGGTTGTCGAAACGAATGGCAGATGAGTTAGAAGCCATTATCGGGTGCTTTTATGTTCTAGCCGCAGTAGCTGCGATGTTGATGCTCTCAAATGATCCCCACGGTGCAGAGATGTTGAAGCAGCTGATGTCAGGCCAGATCCTTTGGGTCAACTGGTCGCAATTGATATTACCTGCTGTTGTTTCTGTTGGTATTTTGAGTTTGATTTACGTTAAGCCTGCACTGCTTGATGGCAGAGGTTTCTATATCATGTTTGCACTAGTGATCACGCTCTCTGTTGAGTTAGTGGGGGTGTATCTCGTGTTCAGTACCTTGATATTACCAGCGTTAGCAGTTAACAAATTCAAGGTAAAATACAGATTGCCCACTGCTTATTTAGTTGGTTTGGTTGGCTATATCTTTGGGCTTATTCTTTCGGCTCGTTTCGATCTCCCCAGCGGCGCGGCTATCGTGGCCACGTTGGCAGTGAGTGCGATAGTCTTTAGGTTAATGCTTGGTAAGTTAGCGGTGGTTGATGCAGAGAAAAATAAATTAACCCAGAATTAAAATAGGATTAATGTTGAGCGGTTAAACTCCCTTGTTTGATGAGTATACGTGTTCAGGCTACAAGTGTATGACGAAGTATAGATTGGTATAAAATATTTGATTGAGTCGTTTCAGCTTGCTGGCTATACTGTCGCCATTGGTACCAAGGGAGTAAGTTGTGCTTTTAATCTTAAGAACGTTAGTTTTAGCAGTTATGTTACTGCTAGCATTTGTTTTTGGTGGTCTTGTTTGTTTATTAAGACCGAGACATCGTGACAATGTACACATGTTCGCTAAAATTTTCTCCTATGCTGCGCCAGTATTAGGTATCAAGGTCATAGTACGTAAACCTAGCGTAGCGACGACTGAGCCTTGTGTCTTTTTGGCAAATCATCAGAATAATTTCGATATGTTTACCCATACTGCGGCAGTACCGAAAGGGACGGTCAGTCTTGGAAAGAAGAGTTTAGCTTGGGTGCCTTTTTTTGGTCAGATTTACTGGTTGTCCGGTAATATTCTAATTGACAGAAAAAACCGCAATAGAGCGTTTGAAACCATGGCGCAAACCGCCAAAAAGATTAAAGATAAGTGCTTATCTATCTGGATATTTCCGGAAGGTACGCGCTCTCGTGGCAAGGGCTTATTGCCTTTTAAATCTGGTGCATTTCATACTGCAATAGATGCGGGAGTGGCTATGGTACCTGTGTTGGCATCAAATCAAAGCCATATAAAACTTAATCGTTGGAATAATGGTGTGGTTATTATCGAGATGATGGATCCAATCGAAACTAAAGGTTTGGCTAAGTCTCAGGTAAAGGAGTTGTCTAAACGTATCCACGCTATGATGTCGAATCGTTTAACTCAGTTGGATCAAGAAGCTTCAGCCTTAATGGCAAAGTAATCTATCATCCTTTGATCTTATTAGATTAAATTAGGCCCCCGCTTCAGGGGGCTTTTTTGTCTCGCTATCCTTAAATTTACACTTGTTTATCGTGTATAATCTTTGCAGATTTTTTATTTGGAGTTACCTATGTCAATTGATCGTTTACTTAAAGCGCAGAAACAAGAAAATCAGGAGATTGTTACGGCTATCTTAGATGATGGTTCTAACACTAGTGCTGAGTACACAATTGAACATCATTTTGCATCGGACAACTTTGACCGTTTAGAAAAAGCGGCCGTTGATGCATTCAAAGCGGGTTTTGAAGTCAGTGATGCCGAAGAGGTTGAGCTTGAAGATGGATCTGTGATCTTGTGTTTCGACGCCATTGCTCATCACTTGTTGGATGTGGACTTGCTGGATAAAGCATGTGAGTCACTCTTACTGCTTGCTGCTAAACATAAAGTGGATTATGACGGTTGGGGCACGTATTTCATTGATGAAAACGGTGAAGAGATCCGTGAAGAGGATTTCGAAGATGGTGAGTTTGAAGACGATGATTATGAAGATGACGACTTCGAAGCACAAGAGAAGAAGAAAAATCCACTGCATTAATATCAATTGATATAAGCGGTTTCTTTTATCAATAAAAATGCCCATCTTGATGGGCATTTTTATTGGGTGCGTGCTGCATATTGCTATTTACTTAAGCTGTTTTCGGCTTGTAGATAACGCACTTGTTTCGTCCTGACTCCTTGGCGGAATACAGTGCCTCATCGGCAAAGTTAAGCCATTGACCACTGTTTTCCAGTTCAGCTTGTATGTCACATATCCCGATACTAACCGTCACATTAATGGATTGGTTCTCATAGACCAGCGCAGTCTCTTCAATCTTCTTTCTTAGTCGCTCTGCAAATAGTAATGCATCGTTTGCCGATGTCTTTGCTAATACCACTGAAAACTCTTCGCCACCATAACGGCCAGCACAATCAGTTTCACGCAAAGACTGGGTTAGAAGGTGTGAGATATGCTGAATGACTTTATCGCCTATGGTGTGGCCGTAATTATCATTGACCTTCTTAAAGTCATCGATATCAAACATAACCAGACTGGTTTCGTCACCATAACGTGCATGTCTATCAAACTCTTTCTGCATGCATTGCTGCCAATAGCGGCGATTATTAAGCTGAGTGAGACCATCAGTCTGACTTAGGTGCTCTAGACGCTCATTCACGCCTTTTACTTGCAGCTTATTGATTGCAACATCAGTGACATCGTAAATGATCATACTGATATGAGTGATCTGGCCTGTGAGTGAAGATAGAGGGAGCAAGGTGACATTTTGGTACATGAAGTCTGCTCTACCTGTGATTGGACGGTAGTTTTTAAACTGAAAGATATAGGGACGTTGTTCCCAGCTAATAAAAGCGCGATTCTTAAGTAAAAAAACCGATTCCATTTTCTGTTTTAACCAATTTGCTGGAAGACCTTCAAATTGATCAAATAGGTTTTTTCCCTTGATGGAATTTGGTGAAACGCCGCTGTGGTTTTCCATAAAACCATTCCAAAGCTGGATATCAAAGTTCTTATCAAGGACAACCAAACCAACCTCAATGGTCTGAACCATATCGATCAGCCAGTGGAGTTCGTTCATTGCGCTTTGGTCATATGACATAGACTGAATCCAACTTAATCTAACAGGTAACCGAGCTTAAAATTAAGCGTCGGTAGTGAGTCTTCAGTAAACAGTAAAAGAAGATCACACTGAATATCATGATCCTCAATCCGGTAGTTTATCTCCATCGCTAAGGTGCGAGACCATTTCTCTGAATTGTCATGAATGAGGTCGTTAACGGTACAGTGACGACCCAGTACGACAGGGTGACTCTGGCTGAATTTCATGTGCAGTTGCTCAGAGATCCCGTTTAGGAAGGCGCCGATCAATACATTACCGGTATCGATCATCACTTCCATCTCGGTATTGATATCTTCAGGATTCGCAAGGCCCATCAGTTTAGCCATATCTTTAAAAGAGGAGTCATGGAACAGGAGTAGGGCTTCGCCTGCGATACCTGCGCCAATAAATCCCTGACACAGAGCAGACACTTTACTGTGCTCCTCCGTGGCCTTTAGCGTCATGGTTAATTCACTGACTTCGAGGACGTTGACATTCGGAATAGGTAAGAGCACGAACACATCAAGGAGTTTAGCGAGTAGATCCGCAGCTCGCCCCATGGCGACATTGGCTATCTCCTGACAGGCATCCCGTAGATCAACCTTGATCATTGGGCTATCGGCTACGCCTTCGTCGAGGGCGACAGTTAAGATCCCGTACTCTTGAAGTATGTTACTGATGGAGTCGGCACTTACCGGCTTTTGAATAAAGTCTAAGGCACCTAGTGCTTTGACTCTTTCGTGTGCCTTGATTTGAATATCGCCGGAGACGACGATAACGAGTGCGGGGAGGTCCTCTCTTTGGATGATCTCTAACACCTCGTAACCATCCATTACAGGCATATTTAGATCGAGAAAAACAATCTCACCTTTACCGGCTTTAATCGCTTCAATACCTTCTGCGCCGTTTTTGGCAAAGGTAATATCCACTTCCCAACCTTTAGGGAGCGTTCTGGCCATCTGCTTTCTGGCTAGTGCTGAATCATCACATATGAGTACTGGGATTGGCATTTTTCTTTTAACGTCCTAATCTGCCCATATATTCAAAGATAACACTTATTAGTGAACTCGCCCGTTCAATCGTTGAAAAATATTGCAGTATCTGTTTTTGTTTTTAAAGTTCAGTCTAAGCTGAATCTCATAAATTGCTTCTAATTAATCACTTTCATTCAGTTTTGTTGAACAAAAATATTGTGTAAAATATTTGCTGCCTAAGACAATCGATAGGGGTAAGCATTATCTATTACACTATTGTCTATCAGTATGACCAGAAAGGCTTAATTATAATGTCATTTTTTTGACGATAGTCAAACTTTCTTTGTATGTTATCTCTATTAGGTAAATATGCCAAATATGTTAATCTGGACACTGGGCTGACCAGTTTGAAAGGAGAAGGGCATGGCGGTAGGTGAGTTCGTTCAGTTAGAGCGAAAAATGGGGATTGCGTACGTAACGTTAACACGTCCTGAAAAATATAATGCACTCAATTTTCAAATGTTTAAAGAATTAGATAGCGTGATCTCCGACCTAAAAAAAGATCGTACTATCAAGATCGTTATCTTATCGGGTTCGGCTGGCAATTTCAGTTCGGGTCTGGATGTAAAAAGCGTATTGAATTCACCTTTGCAGGCTGTCAGCTTACTTTTTAAATGGTTACCGGGTAACGCTAATTTAGCTCAAAGAGTCTCCTGTGGTTGGCGAAACTTGCCTATTCCTGTGATCGCGGTTATTGAAGGTTGCTGTTTCGGCGGAGGAATGCAGATCGCGCTTGGTGCCGATATTCGTATTGTATCCCCTGACGCGAAGTTATCAATTATGGAGGCTAAATGGGGCTTAGTACCTGATATGGCCGGATTTGTATCACTCAGAGAGCTGGTAGGTAAAGATCAGGCGATGTTATTGACCATGACGGCTAAGGTGCTATCGGCAGAGGAATCACTCGAAAAAGGTTTGGTCACTGAGATATCCACCACGCCTATGGCCCGAGCCAAAGCGCTTGCTGACGAGATCAGTAATACTTCTCCCGATGCGAACGCGGCGATTAAGATGAGTATTAACAAGAGCTGGACTGCCAGTGTCAGGCGCCTATTATCTCGTGAATCTATCAGTCAGATTAGATTACTTATGGGGAAAAATAGGCTCATTGCGGCTAAGCGGAATAGTGAGGATGTAAAAGGAGTTGAGGTAAAGACAAAGTATCGAGATCGTCAGTCTGGCTGGTGACCTATCTTAATTTGTCATTATAAATAGTGAGTAAGATCACATTGTATTTATCTCATTGTAGTCAAAGGAATATTAGCCTTTAAGATCGGGATTCATTTCCTTGTCATGGTTTGGATTTACCAATGCGAAACTTATTTGAGCGTATGTTGTGGAGTAGCCGCCTGTCGGTCATGTTAGGCGTATTAGCCTGTATCGTGGCGGCATTTGTCATCTTTGTGATGGGGTTGAAAGATGTCATCCATATGCTAGATCTTATCTGGGTGTATATCTTTACCGGTGGGCATGACGTACGTAATGATCTCATTATGGTGGTGGTTGAGATCTTAGATACCTTCTTACTCGGCGCAGTATTGTTGATTTTTGCTTTTGGACTTTATGAGCTTTTTATCAATAATTTAGAGGCTGCAGAGAAGAGCAAAGCAGGTGGGAAAATATTAGTCATAAGCAGTATTGATTCACTTAAGAGCAAACTTGGCAAGGTTATCTTGATGATGCTTATCATCAAGCTATTCTCCTATTTTATCGAGATGAAACCACAGAGCATGTTAGAACTACTCTATATGGGAATTATTATCGTGTTGGTGGCACTCTCTTTGATGTTAACCAAAGATAAGTAGTATACCAATTACATTAAGTATCTGTTCATTCCGCGGGAATTCAAAGCGCTGAAGGCAAGGTCTGTATTTGCTCCTGCAATACAGACATTCGCCACATCCATGTGGCTAGCGGATGATTGAAGCTAATAGTTATTCTCGGCTCTGGCATCCTGCTTCGCCCTACCTTCTGCATCCATGCAGTCGTATATCTAAATCATTCAACACTGCATCCAGGGCTTTGAAACCCGCCCTGCGGGAGGCTCTCAAACATTCCACTTTTGCTTTCCATTGACTTACAAGGGGGATAACCATTCTTTCATCAATGCGCCTTGAATTGAAAAGTTTGAGTGCCTCTGAATTGATAACACATTTAATGTAGTTGGTATTACTTTGAGCGTGTTTTCGTTTTCAGCCCACCTCTCTTAATACGGATTATTAACGCGGTGGGCAAAGCCTTCGATTAAATCTAAGCAGGTTTGCCAAGCCTCTGCATGATCGAGGTTTAACAACATCAATTGCTGTCTGTAGCGATAGGGTTCATTTTGAGGGGAAAGCAGGCGTCGATCTGTTGTGGTCTTCTGAGAGGCGACATGGCCGTCTGCAGACTGGATATCGAGCACAGGAATATCTAATGTTGCTAGTAGTTTAGGAAGACCCAGATTCTCATGTGTCGTGCCCATAAAGGGATTGATAAGCACTAAAATATCGGGTTTGGCTAACATGTTTTTACTTAGCATTGAGATGACGAATCCAGCCCCTTGATTGGTGGCAATCAGTATCCTTTTCCCTGGGTAGGGAGTGCCTATCTCATCAAGTTTATTCATTGTGTTGGTAATGAAGGTTTCCTGCTTTTCTCGGATTTTTTCCCATTGTGCTTTTGAGTATTGCGGTGTGCGTTCGGCATTGTTTGGATTGAATTTTCCCTCACCCGCTTTCGAAATATTCTCCGGTGAAGTGGAAAAGTTCAGCCTTGATACCTTCTTTGGTGGTGTGATGGCGATCGTTGCCCAACCTGTATGGGGCAGTTCTCGTCTTAAAAATGCTTGTAGTCCTGCGGAATCGGCGTTCATGCCGGGGTTGGAGAACAGAATTGCCGCACCGAGTTCCTTCTTACCGACCCAACTACGTACTAAGACTTCTGATTTTTGTTTGCCGACTTCAATGAGGATGACCTCTTCACTTTCAAGGTAGTTATACTTGGGATGGCTAGTGACTTGTTCGGCGGCCCAGCTGTTTATGCTAAATGTACTGAGAAGCATGAAGCCTATTAATAAAGAGGACAGGGAGAAGAAGTGAAGTGTTTGGCTTACTTTCATCGAAGCGTCTCTTAGTGTGAATCAATTTGCGTGCTGCTCAAGTATAACAGAACCATGAGCCGATAATAAAAAGGCCCCTTAACTATAAATAGTTAAGGGGCCTAGAGAAAGTGCTTATGCTAAATAATTAGTTAGGCGTGACTAACCAAGATTAGGCGTATGGCGTCGAGCTGCAATATAGCCCCGTCCAAATAGGTGTTAAGTTCGGTCATCTGCTGGTGCAAATGCTCAATCTCCTCATCACGGATATTCGGGTTAACGGCTTTGAGTGCTTCTAAACGTTCCAGTTCACCTGTCAGTTGAGAAGTCATCTTAATACGAGCGCTGTCTGCTAGCAGTTTAAGCTCTGTAGCGGCGAACTCTTCACCTTTAGCAAATAGTGGATGCAAAATGCTCTGTGACGCATTTACAAGCTTACTGGCAATATGACGATTCACCGCACTAAGTTGCTTATTGAAACTGTCATAACTGACATTTTCAGCTAAGTTATTGCCATTTTTATCCAATAACACACGCACTGGAGTCGGTGGCAGATAACGATAAAGCTGGCTTGATTTAGGTGCAGACGCATCAGCCATGTATATCAATTCGAGAAAGATAGTTCCCGCAGGCAGAGACTTGTTTTTCAACACCGCGACGCTCGTGGTGCCAGTTTCTGACGATGTTATCAGATCCAGACCTGTTTGCACGATAGGGTGCTCTTGAGTGATCAGAGCAATATCATCACGAGAAAGTGCCATCTCTCTGTCGAAAGTCACGGTAATGCCGTCTTCAGGCAGACCTGGATACGTCGGGAACATCATATGTTCACTCGGGCGTAGCACGATAGCGTTCTCTCCACAGTCTTCTTGATCAACGCCGATAATGTCCCATAGACGGATCACTGAACCGATGAGGTTGGTATCTTCGTCACGCTTGGCCAGCTCTTTCACTAGCTTGTTGGCGCGCTCGCCGCCGTGAGAGTTAATTTCAAGTAACTTATCGCGACCTTGTTCCATGACGGACTTCAGCTCTGCATATCGAGTCTGAGTGTCATTTAACACTTGCTCTAGCACTTCTTTATCTTGGCTTATTAGCACATTAAGAAGTGATTCTGAGAACTCGTTAAACAGAATATGGCCACTTGGGCAAGTTTGTTCGAATGCGTTAAGCCCTTTGTGGTACCACTGCATTAAACATTCTTGTGCGGTACTTTCTAGGTAAGGCACATGGATCGAGACATCGTTATTCTGTCCAATACGATCCAAACGACCTATGCGTTGTTCGAGCAGATCTGGATTCAAAGGCAGATCGAACAAGATCAAGTGACTTGCAAACTGGAAGTTACGACCTTCAGAACCAATTTCAGAACAGATGAGGGCTTGAGCACCACCAGTTTCCTGTGCGAAGTATGCGCCGGCTTTATCGCGTTCGATAATCGACATTCCTTCGTGGAAAACAGTGGCCTGTATACCTTCACGTGTACGCAGTGCTTCTTCTAGACTAAGCGCTGTTTCAGCTTGGCTAGCAATGATAAGCACTTTTTCTCTGCGATGAGTTTTTAAGAAATCGATAAGCCAATCAACGCGAGGGTCAAATTTCCACCAGCTGGCGCTTGAGCTTTCGAAGTCTTGGTAAATCTTCTCTGGACTCAGTGCTTGTTTAACTTTTCCTGCCGTATCTAAATGGCCATTCATCATGGCACCCACGCGTGCAGCAGTGACATACTGTGCCGGCATTTTCTGCGGATAAGCGTTAAATATACGTGTCGGGAAGCCTTTGACTGAGGCGCGGCTGTTACGATATAGAACGCGTCCTGTGCCGTGTCTGTCGAGTAGATCTTGTAGCAGACCATCACGCGTGGCTTGCTGAGCATCTACATCGCCGTCAGTGGCCTGAATCAGCGCAAGGCTAGCACTGATATCTTTTTCAGATAAAAGTGTTTTCAGGCTATCAATCAGCTCTTGTGGTAGAGGTTCATTACCAGCAAGTGCATCTGCAGTGGTGGCGACATCGGCATAGTTAGCTTCCTCTTTTAAGAAAGCCTCGTAATCATAGAAACGATCAGGATCGAGCAAGCGTAAGCGAGCAAAGTGGCTCTGGTGGCCTAATTGATCTGGTGTCGCGGTCAATAACAATACGCCAGGTACGACTTCGCTTAAGGCTTCGATAATGCGGTAAGCGCGGCTGGGCGCATCTTCAGTCCATTCAAGATGATGAGCTTCATCGACAATCATCAGATCCCAATCGGCATCTAACGCTTGATCTAAACGTCGCTTCTTACGCAGTAATTCCAATGAACAGATGACCAGTTGTTCGGTATAAAACGGATTGTCGTTATCGGCATAAGCCTCAACGCATCTGTCTTCATCGAAAACTGAGAATTTAAGGTTAAAGCGACGCAGCATTTCAACCAACCACTGATGACGCAGCGTATCTGGCACAATCACGAGAATACGTTCGGCGCGGCCAGTCAGCAGTTGCTGATGAATAATAAGGCCTGCCTCAATGGTTTTACCTAGTCCAACTTCATCGGCGAGTAATACTCGCGGAGCAAATCGACGACCCACTTCATGGGCAATCCACTGTTGATGGGGAATTAGGCCGACTCTTGGACCTTGTAGACCAAGCAGATCTGAGGTGGCAAGTTTATGCCTGAGTTGCTGACATTGGTAGCGAACACCGAAACGCTCCAGGCGATCGATCTGCCCAGCAAACAATCGGTCTTGGGGCTTATTGAAACGAATATTGTGGTTCAGCAGTGTCTCTCGTAAGCTGACCTGCTCACCGGTTTCACAATGAATACCATGGTAGATAATAAGATTATCTTTCTCTTCAACTTCACTAACGGTCAAACTCCAGCCTTCATGGCTTTCAGCTTTATCGCCCGGATTAAAAATAACACGTGTTAACGGCGCATCGGCACGTGAGAACATACGGTTCTCATCAGTTGCTGAAAACATCACAGTGACCATGCGGCCTTCCACAGCGACGACAGTACCTAAACCAAGTTCAGATTCGGTGTCACTTATCCAGCGTTGACCTAAGGAAAAGGGCATTACTTATATTCTCATCTACAGGGTAAATCACGAAGGGCGCGTATGTTATAACATTAAGCGTATTTATGTCGAACGCTAATCTTGGCCGTTTGTCTCGCCAGCGCCTCAATAGTTGATGGTTAATTATACAGACGTGATATTAGGAATCAATTTGTCATCTGTTTGTCATCGAATCGTCATATAAATTCGTAAAGTTTAAAAGTAGGAACTCACAAGTAAGTTATTGAAGCTATACTTAATAGTGTGAGTATAGATTTTCAGGAAAAGTTTTTTAGTAACAATTATTTTTTATAAAAATTAATTGTTTAGTGGCTTAGGCTAAGGTAGGTTTGAATTATAGCTAGGCTATAAATGAACATCTTTTTACTTACATAACAAGGAGAGCATCGACCCGTATTTCAACGAGAGTTTAATGGAAATTATGGAGGCGCCATGGAACAAGACGACAGAAAGTTGTTTGTACTGGATACCAATGTATTACTACATGAACCTTTAGCCATTTATTCATTTAAGGAACACGATGTAGTAGTCCCGATGACCGTTCTGGAAGAACTGGATCAGATTAAGGACAGAAAAAGAGATGTAAGTCGAGATGCTCGAGTGGCAATCAGAGCATTAGAAGATATTCTCGGAGGAACTACCACACCTGAAGCGATAATTCAGGGCGTAAAGCTACCAAGGCGTGAAGATCATGGGGATGCATCTGGATCATTAGCCATTTTCCCTGACCATCAACTTGAGATGACACAAGCATCCCTTCCCGGGGATAATAACGATAATCGCATCATCAATACTGCGCTACACCTACAACAAATCCACCAACCTCGCACCGTCGTACTTGTCACCAAAGACATTAATATGCGCCTGAAAGCTAAAGGTGCCGGCATATTAGTGGTCGAAGATTATCGTACGGATCAACTGATCGACGATATTCGTTTCCTAACTAAAGGTTTCCACCAAGTTGATGGTGACTTTTGGCAACGAAAAGAGCATGTGACAACAGAAACGTTAGGGCGTCATACCGTACATACCGTGCCTATCTCAGAGGTAGGTGAAGAGAATTTTTATGTAAACCAATACCTAATGGATAAGGATTCCAACTTTTGTAGCCGTATAACGGAGAAAACGGATACAGATCTGCATTTACTTGATTTGGGTAAAGACAGGTTGTTAAATCTCGATGCTTGGGGGATCCGTCCAAAAAATATCTATCAAGGTATGGCAATGCAAGCCTTGCTGGATCCGGACATTGATCTGGTCATATTAACGGGCCCTGCTGGGTGTGGTAAAACACTCTTAGCAATAGCTGCCGCGCTTGAAATGGTGGTAGAACGTGGCTTATACGATAAGATTATCGTGACCCGTAACACCCCTGAAATTGCTGAATCTATTGGCTTTTTACCCGGTACCGAAGAGGAGAAAATGGCACCTTGGCTTGCAGCTATCACTGATACCTTAGAGGTGCTGCATAAAAATGATGTCAATCCGAGTGGTAGCATGAACTACATCATGGATAAGGCCAATATTCAGTTTAAGTCGATTAACTTTATGCGTGGTCGCTCGATTCAGAACTCGGTGGTCATCCTCGATGAGTGTCAAAATCTGACAGCATCTCAGATTAAGACCATGATCACCCGGATGGGAGAGGGGACTAAATTAATCTGTAGCGGTAACTTAGCTCAGATTGATACCAACTACCTCACCGCAGTCACATCTGGCTTAACTTATATTGTTGAGCGGTTTAAAAACTTCGAAGGAAGTGCAAATATTTATCTTAATGGCGTGGTTCGTTCTCGCCTCGCGGAGTTTGCCGAAGAGAATCTCTAACCCTCTTTAAACTCTTTGATTAGGCCTCTGACTTTTAGACTCGTAGAGGCCTTTTTACTTTCTATTGATTAGGCATGATATTGGTGGGTATACACTGATGTATCATTTTTATCCAGTTTGTCGTGTTTAGGTAACGGATTCATTAACGCTTTAACAAACGGCATTAGGCTTTTCTACACCGATCGCTCGGTTAACAAGTATCAGGAATATTGTGTGTTCCATTCACCTATCTTCCTGATACTATATATCAATTGATATTTATATTGAATTTTATAGCTCTGGCAGGCAGATGCCCGAGTGCGTTGTGTTACTCAAGGGTCAACAATGAAACCGACTGAGCCGGATCTTCAACTGAAGTCACCGATACAGAAAAACTATAACCGCGCTGTTTTTTATACCTATATTGGTGTGATCATCATGTCTTTGATCACGGCTTGGTTTTTCTTTGAGCGTGAAAAAAATCAGTTGTTGGACAAGAGAGAGGAGCAAGTTGAGCGTCATGTTCTGCAAGTTGATCTGCTATTAGAGTCCAGTATTCGTGCGGTAAAAAGTCTGCGTAACGTTGCTATCGATCATTTAAAGCTCGGTGAATTGGTTCGTACCGACAGATTACCCCAGTATGAAAAGTTTAATGAAAGTGGCCAATATTTTACCTTAGAGCCCAGTTACGCCAAAACCGGTGAGCCTTTTACTAACATGGGTCGCATCACTGGTGCGGGTTCGCTTAATGGGCGCAGTGATAAATTCTATCAAGAGCTTGAGATGTTGTTCGAGCTGTCACTCTCTTTCCCTGTTGCGACTGAAGCAGCACCCAAAGCCTCCTCTATCTACTACATCTCAAAACGCAGGATCATGTCTTATTATCCTTGGCCTGCTGATGAACAACGATTTCGTGAAGAACTACTCAATAAAAATCAATTTCAGTTAGCGACTCCAGCAATGAACCCACAACGTAGTGTGTTTTGGAGCCCTGCCTATGTCGATCCCAATAATAAAGAGCTGCTAACCACCTTGGGTGTGCCTATCTACCTACAAGATGAGTTTATCGGTTCGATTAATTTGGACATGACTCTGTCATCGCTTGCGAGACAGATTCGTCTCTATTTTAAGATGCCTGGCACGGTGATTCTGCTGGATCAAAAGAACAATATTCTCTCCCATAGTGGTGATGACAGTACCGATATGGGACGCGTCTATCATATCAGCCAGAAGATCCCTTCTGAGCTGCATTCACTGCCCGAGTCTGAACTGTTCGATGCCCATGAAGGGGTAATTCGTAACGGTTACTATATCAATTCAGTGGCTTTGCAGAATGTGCCTTGGCGCCTCCTATATCTGCAAAGAGAAGATGCGCTGTTTAAAGACTCGTGGGAAAAGTTGGAGCTGACGTTTATTTTAGTGGTATTGGCCTTGTCTATATTGGTGACCATTGTTCACTGGCAGACTCGTCGTTCCTTCGTCAACCCCGCATCTCAACTGCTGACTCACCTTGAGGGGTGCTCACAAGCACCAAGAAAACCGCCTGAGAAGATGACTTTAGGTTGGGAGCCTTGGTTTCAACTCGTGAGTCGAATTTTTGAAGAGAACCAGCAGTATACTCGTCACCTTGCCGAGCAAAATCGTCGTCTAGATAAATTGGTGGCAAGGCGTACTGAGCGACTTAAAGAGACCACTGAACGTCGTGAGCGCGAATATGCTCTATTACGTTCATTGCTCGACTCCATTCCTGAAGCGATTGTATTTAAAGACCGAGAAGGTAAATACCTCGGCTGTAACAAGTCTGCCGAGCGGATGTTGGGTTATACCGAAAGCGAGATGATCGGTCAGGAGAGCATCAAGCTCACCTCCGAAGAGCAATCAGTGCGGATCAAAGCAGAAGATGAACGCGTTCTGTCTGAACGTACGCCATTGCGTTATCAAGAGAAGGTCGAGTTAGCGGGTAAACCTGTTCTGTTAGATACCCTCAAAATACCGTTTTATAATCGCAGAGGTGAACTACTCGGCTTGATTGCGGTATGGCGTGATGTGACGCGTGAGTATGAATCTGCCGAGCAATTAAGGCTGTCAGAAGAGCGTTATCACTTGGCGATGGACGCCGTTGAAGATGGCTTGTGGGATTGGTATCTCGACTCGGAACAGATCATCTGTAATCCGGCTTACTACTCAATGCTCGGTTATAAAAGTAATGAGTTTCCGGCATTAGTATCAACCATAGACTCACTGATCCACCCTGACGATCGTATTCGTGTTGAAGAGTATCGTGAGGAGTACTTGTCAGATCCTATTGGCGCATTCGACATCGAATTTAGAATGAAGGGCAAGAGTGGTGAATACCATTGGCTACTGTCCCGTGGACGAGTAGTCGAGTTTACCGCCAATAATGAACCTAAGCGTATGGTGGGCACCCATAAGGATATTACTCGCCATAAGAGTAACGAAGTGGTGATGCTTGAGGCCAAACAGGACGCAGAATCAGCGAACCTGTATAAGAGTGAATTCCTGGCGAACATGAGCCACGAGATCCGTACGCCGATGAACGCCATTATTGGTATGTTACAGCTAGCACAACGTACCTCGTTGACTCCACAACAAGAGGATTATCTGGATAAGGCGGGTTTCTCGGCTCAGTCACTGCTTAGAATCATCAATGACATTCTTGATTTCTCTAAAATTGAAGCGGGTAAGTTGGAGCTAGAACGTGTCTCCTTCCCGTTAGATAAAGTGCTTGATCATGCTTTGGATCTTAACGCGTTAAAAGCCCAAGAGAAGGGCGTTGAACTGCTGCTTTATGCCCCCGTTACTGCAGGTTTGATTCTAGAAGGCGACCCTTTGCGTCTGGGTCAGGTGCTGATCAACATGCTCTCCAATGCCGTTAAATTTACCCAAAGTGGTGAAATTGAGTTGGGATGTGAAGATGTCGGAGAGCGAGATCATCGCATTACGCTGAAGTTTTGGGTGCGCGATACCGGTATTGGTATCAGTAAAGAGCAGCAGGAAAGCTTGTTCGATGCCTTTGCTCAGGCCGATGGTTCGACGACGCGCAAGTACGGCGGTACAGGTCTAGGGCTTTCTATCAGTAAACACTTAGTGTCAATGATGGGTGGCACCATGCAAGTGCAAAGTGAGATGGGAGAAGGAAGTACCTTCAGTTTTACCATTAGCTTTGAGATCGCCGAAGAAGCTGAAGTTAAACCTATGATTGTGCCTGACAAGTTAGGCAGTCTTAAAACTTTAGTGGTGGACGATAACCCGACTGCATTGCAGATCTATTCGACCATCATGCAAGGGTTCAAATTCGACGTTGATACTGCTGCTAGTGGCTCCGAGGCGATTTATAAACTCAGTAAGAGTTCGGTTGACTTGTTATTGCTCGATTGGATGATGCCAGAGATGGATGGTATCGCCGTGATTGAAGAGTTGGACCGTATGGTAGCCGATGGCCGTCTGGATAAACGGCCAATTATCATCATGATGACGGGTTATGCCGCAGAGCCATTAAAAGAGGATGTGGAGAAGTCAGATATCTACGCCATGCTGCAAAAGCCATTTAAAGCCTCGGCGTTGTTTGATGAAATTATCTCAGCCTTTATCGATAAACCTAAACTGAATCCAGTGAAGGAGTTAATCACAGAGGCCGTGGATGATGAGGTCACTGGGCAAGTATTGCTAGTCGAAGATAACTTTATCAATCAGCAGGTCGCAACTGAGCTGCTAAAAAGCGCGGGCTATGAGGTCGATGTGGCTGATAACGGCCAAATTGCTTTGGATATGATTGAAGAGAAACAGTACGATGCCGTTCTGATGGATATTCAGATGCCAGTTATGGATGGCTTAACAGCGACCAGAGAGTTGCGTAAGCATTACAGTCAGTCTGAACTTCCTGTTATTGCCATGACCGCTCATGCGATGTCGGGTGACAGAGAGAAGAGTCTGTCTGCGGGGATGAATGCGCACATCACTAAGCCAATTGTGCTAAATGAACTGTTTGATACATTAAGCTATTGGATTAAGCAGAAAGATCAGGTGAGCTAGCAACTCAGATTTTCATATCGCCATCAAAGGGGAGTGTTCTTAGGAATATCTCCCCTTTGTTGCTTTAGGAGATAAGGAAATAATAGCACTTGAGACTGAGGTGATTGCTGTTACCATGGAGTATTCAAAATACAGACTTACCTAATGATGTTGCTATTTATTAGGTGGCGCTAACTATCTAACAATACAGCTGAAAACAATAATTTAAAAAAGCTGTGTGACCCTATTCAAGGAGATAAAATGAAGCCCTTTAATATTGCACTGGCAGTTGCCCTTATGTCTGCGCCCGTTGTTAATGTCATTGCAGCACCAGTCAATACCGCCACATTAATCAAAAAGAGTCAGGCGGCTACCGGTTTTACCAATCTTTATTACGCTAATGCCTCAGGGGATCTCTACCTTGAGGTGGACAAACTTAACCAGCCATTTCTATTACTAACCAGCTTACCCCACGGTGTTGGATCCAATGATATTGGACTCGATCGAGGCCAGCTAGGTTACACTCGTTTAGTGCAGTTTGAACGCCATGGTCCTTATCTGATATTGAAACAGCTCAATACTCAGTATCGAGCAAGTAGCGACAATAGTGCAGAGCTGCGAGCTGTAAAAGAGGCTTTCGCTGAATCGGTATTGTGGCGCGGTAAAATTCTGGATGGAAAGCGCGACCTAGTGGCGATCAACGATCTGGTGATTAATGATCTGCACGGGATCTCATCAAGACTTGAAGCAACAGAGCAGGGAAGTTATCAACTGGATGCCGATCGCTCCTTGATCCTTCCAGAAGGGGTTAAGTCTTTCGAGCGTAACAGCGATGTCGATGTACTCCTGTCATTTAACAGTAAAAAAGCCGGTGATCATGTCGCCCAAGTAACACCAGATGCTAATCATTTGTCGGTTCGAGTGCGTTACTCGTTTATTCAGTTACCCGATGAAGGTTACGTTCCACGAGATTACCATCCTATGAGTGGTTACCTCTCAGACGAATATTTGGATTATGGTACGCAGGTGAATGAAGACATTCGTCAACGTCATCTATTGCGTCATCGTCTGCAAAAAGTCACCCCTGGATCAGCGCCTAGTGAGGTGGTGACCCCTATTACATATTATTTGGATCCCGGTGTGCCAGAACCGATCCGCAGCGCTCTGCTCGAAGGCGCGAGCTGGTGGGAGGAGGCGTTTACACAAGCAGGTTTCATCAATGGTTTTAAAGTTGAATTGCTTCCTGAAGATGCCGATCCACAAGATGTACGTTACAACATGATCCAATGGGTGCATCGTGCGACTCGCGGTTGGTCTTATGGCAGCGCAGTGACCGATCCTAGAACAGGCGAGATCATCAAAGGCCATGTCACTTTAGGCAGCCAGCGTGTGCGTCAGGATCATTTGATCGCCCGTGGTTTAACCGCTGGGTGGGAAGACAGAGCCGCTGCAGAAGATGCGGCAATGAAGCTCTCTTTGGATCGCATTCGTCAGCTCTCGGCTCATGAAGTGGGTCACACCTTAGGTTTTGATCATAACTTCGCTGCATCAACAAATGACAATGCCTCTGTGATGGATTATCCCCATCCCAAAATAGCCTTAGTCGATGGCAACATTGATATCTCAGCGCCTTATGACATCGGTGTGGGGGCATGGGATCGCTATATCGTTGAATATGGTTACGGCGAATACACAGATGCAAAAGAAGAATCGGCTCAGTTGCCAGCATTGATAAAGCAGGCGCAAAGTGAAGGGCTACGTTATATCGGCGAAGCAGATTCCCGCGCTAAGAGTGCCAGTAATGCCTATGCGAGTTTGTGGGACAATGGCAGCGATCCCGTAGCTGAACTGGTTCGCTTGGGAGAGGTACGCGCTAAAGCCATCAATGATTTCTCTCAGCTTGCTCTGCTTAAAAACCAGCCCTCTGGTGAGCTGAGTGACATTTTTGTGCCTATCTATCTACTGACCCGTTACCAGATAGAAGCTGCTGCGAAGTTCATTGGTGGCACAGATTACAGTTATGGCGAAGGGGTGGATGGCGAAGCCTGGCACTATTTGGCACCACAACTGCAACTTGATGCGCTAGAAGCATTACTGACGACCTTATCCCCAGAGCAATTGGTGATATCGCAATCTCTGCAGGAAGCCTTGGTGCCTAAGTCGGGCAACTATCGAAACAGTCGTGAGAGTTTTGATTCTGGCTTAGGGGTTATCAACGATCCCTTGGGCATGGCTGAAGTCTTGAGCCGACATACGCTATCGCAGCTGTTTACATCTGAGCGTTTAAACCGTGTTAATCAAGCTTACCTGAATGATAAAGAACAGATTTCGGTGCCTGACTTAGTCGATAAACTGCTCGGCGCCACTTTGTATGAAGATATTCCAACGGGAGCAGAACTCGGTGTTTGGATGCGAGTGAATACCGTTCTTCTTGATGAATTACTGTCTGCCTATCACAACAAGCAAACGCGTCCTGAAGTGAAAGCACAGTTAGCTGGTCGCTTAGCTGCAACACTCAAGCAGTTAAAGCGTAAGGTTAAACGTGTTAGCGCCTATGAGGCTGCACACTTTGCCTGGTTAGCCGAAGGTGTTGAAGAAGGGATGAAGGAGCCTGAATTCAAACTGATATCTGAGCCGTTAACCATGCCACCTGGATCGCCAATCTGATACAGGCATAAATATGATTAAATAAAACACTAGAGCCGAGTAACTCGTCGCTCGACTCTGGTTTCTTTCCTTATCTCTGCGATCTTATAACACTTCATTGCTCACTCTCATTATTCCGCATAAGTTCAACCATCTGTTTATATTGAATTTTACATTATAGGTCATGTAACACTTTGTATGAAATGGGACTCGCACATTCACCGCAGGGCAAATTTGCGTTAAAGTGGTGTTAATAATTTGTGGTCAATAAGATTGGAGTTCTACATGAAGTTGTTAACCAGCGTGACCTTGTCTGCAGTACTTGCCTTTGCATCTACATCAGCTTTGGCTGAGAAGCCTGATTTTTCTAAAACGGCTGCGGCGAAAGCCAGCTATGACTTTTCCAAAAATAAAGCAGCGTCGGGAAATCAGTTAGTTCAGTCATCCAGCCGACACGATTTTTCTAAAACAGCAGCAGCGAGCAATGAATACCAATTTCCAAAAAATCAGCCCGCTCACCTGTACAAGGTCAGTTTGCCTTCAACTCAACATGATTTTTCAAAGACTTCATCCTTAAAGCACGGCTGTTGATTTAACGCGTGTCCCGTCCTGAAATTAAAAGGGGCCAAACATAGCTATGTTTGGCCCCTTTTGAGTTTGTTAGAGTGTTAGTTTTCAGCTTTATCTGCAATGGCACCCAGCCAGTACGCATCGATGACACCGACTAGCCAAGAGATAATTAATGCGAAAGTGGCAATGTTATTATAAAGCGCTTGCTCGGCGGCGGGTTGCTGAGTGATAAGTGGGTAGATGACGCTAAGATCTAACGGGATCTGTCCATTGGCAATCTTATCTGAGATATCTTGGGCTCGCGCAACCGCTTGAACAAGCAGGTAAACTAAGGCCCCGAGAGTGACAGTTGAGAGTAACGTGCCCGTGTTATAGCGCTTTAGATAAAAATGACCACCGCCGGGACAGACAAAAGCGGAGATAAGGGCGGCTTTCATTGCTTTATTCATAGGGTTTCCATTTTCATGCTCAGTTATTACTGAGCAGCTATCAATCAGTTGTAATAATAAGACCCAGTGGTGCTAGCAGTAGCTCTTGCTGCCACTGGTTTATCATCACCCCTTCAAGCTTTACATTACGAGGGTCAAGCCCATCAAGTTCAATACGGCATAAGTTACAGCCCGATAATTCAAATGTGCCCCATTGCGATTGGGAAAAGTCACCACCGCTGAGATCAGAGCCCTTCATCGAAGACCCTAATAAGTTAGCCCCACGCCAGCGATTGTCCATCAGTTCACATTTTTCCAGCAGTGCCCCTTCGAAGTTAGCGTAAGCCAGATTGCAGGCGGTAATGTAGGCCGAGCAGAAGAAGGTTTTGTGGGTGATATGGTTGGCAAAACTGGCGCGGCCAAAATCGGCTCCCTGCAGGTTACACTCCCGAAGCTCAATGCCAAAACACTTAGCGCCAGTGAAGCTGGCCATGCTCAAGTTGCACTGTTTAAAGCTGGTGTTGGTTAAGGTGGCGTAGTTAAACCGACAACCTTGGTCATCGCCTTGTTCGACGAATTTACATTGAATAAAACTGGCATCACTTAGATCCGCGCGGCCAAAGTCACAGCGATAAAACTGACAGTCTTCAAAGATAGCATCTTGCAGATCGTCTTCGCTGAAGCTAGTGTCTATGAATACTTGATGACTGGCCTGCATACTATTTCCTTGCTGAATTGACGATTGTTGGCTGGTGGATATTTTTATGCCAATGATGGTTCGGTTTTTACAGGTTCAGAGATCTTCGTTGCCAATATATAACAGGCGATGCCGAGTGCGGTATTGGTAATTGGCAGTGCCAGTAGCAAGCCTTTTACGCCGCCTAAATATGAGCCTAAAGCGGCCAATGGCAGCATGACTAAGAACAGACGACACAGATTCAATACCAGTGAGCACATGGGTCTGTGATAAGCATTAAGTGAGGTGGCCAACAAAATCACCACGCCCAATGGGCCATAAGCCACTGGCAGCATAATAATATAAAAGGTTAACCACTCAACTACCTGAGGATCGCTGCTGAAAAGCTGGGCAATGGTACCAGCAAAGAAATACAGCGGCAGATAGAGCAAGGTTTGAAAAATCAGTACAAATTTAAGCGATAACAACAGAGCTTCACGGGCTCTGTCAGTTTGACCGGCCCCTAAATTTTGCGCGATAAAAGGCACTAAGCTGGACGAAAGGGCCATCACAACCACCAACAGTACCGACTCTAAACGTGTTCCGGCGCCAAACGCTGCCACAGCACCGTGGTCGATACGGGCTAGCATGGCCATAATCATGGCATTGGCCAGTGGATTCATCAGGTTCATCAAGGCCGCTGGCTGAGCAATATGGGCGAGCTTTTTCCAGTTATGTCGAAGTCGAGTGATATTGAAGCCAGCAAACTCCACCAGATGGCGTTTAAATATCAACAGATAACCCGATAGCGACAGGGCGACCATCCAAGAGATCACCGTGGCAATCGCCGCGCCTTCTATCTCTAAGCGAGGAAACGGCCCTATGCCGAAAATAAGCAGAGGATCTAAAATCAAATTGATCAGTGCCGCTAGCATCATGATTTTAGCGGGTGACTTAGTATCGCCAGTGGCACGTAGGCCTTGGTTGCCCACCATTAACATCACTAATAAGGGCGCACCGAAATACCAAATGAACATATAGTCATGGATTAACGGCAGACTTGAGTCATTAGCCCCAAGTAGGCTAAACAGCGGCTCGATACACAGACTGCCCAGCAAGGAGATAAACCCGGTTAAGATAAAGGTCAGCAATAAAGAGTCGTGCAGGAACACCTTAGCTTTAGGGGCTTGTCCGCTACCGATAAGTCGGCCTAAATTGGTCGAGACTCCGGCGCCTATGCCAATCGCGATGCTTGAAATGACCAAAGTAACAGGAAAAGTAAAGCTAATCGCCGCGAGAGATTCAGTGCCTAATTGACTGATAAAAAACGTGTCGACGAGACTGAACCCCAGAATGGTTAACACACCAATCAGGTTCGGTAGGCTCATATTTAGCAGTACACGACCAATTGGCTGAGTAAGCAGCCCGTGTCTGTCTCTCATGGGAAAGTTTTGCCTTATTACTGAAGGAGGGCAATTCTATCAGGATTGACCTCGCATTTATAAAGCCAAGTTAAAAAAAATGGACTTTTTTTTGTAAAGCCCTTGGTTCTGAACCAGATCACCCCCATATATCGAACGTCAAGCAGTAAAAAGTTGACTTAATTTTATTTACTGTATTTATTATACTTGCCAACCTTTGTTGGGCTAAAAAATCATTAGGAGCATCCATAGATGAATATTCGTCCATTACATGATCGTGTCATAGTTAAGCGTTCTGAAGTTGAATCAAAGTCAGCGGGTGGGATTGTACTTACCGGTAGTGCTGCTGAGCAATCAACTCGTGGTGAAGTTCTTGCAGTAGGCAATGGCCGAATTCTTGAAAATGGTTCAGTACAACCACTTGACGTTAAAGTGGGCGACATCGTTATCTTCAACGAAGGTTACGGCGTTAAGAAAGAAAAAATTGATGGTGAAGAAGTTCTGATTCTTTCAGAATCTGATCTAATGGCTGTAGTGAGCTAAATCACTTCGTTTAGAGACTTTTCCAATGCCTGGGGTGGTCAACGCCGCAGGTAATTAAAAAAAGAATTAAAGGACAATCAAAGATGGCAGCTAAAGACGTATTATTTGGTAACGATGCACGTGTAAAAATGCTTGCAGGCGTTAACGTACTCGCAAACGCAGTTAAAGTAACCTTAGGCCCAAAAGGTCGTAACGTAGTATTAGACAAGAGCTTCGGTGCTCCGCTAATCACTAAAGATGGTGTATCTGTCGCTAAAGAGATCGAACTTGCAGACAAGTTCGAAAACATGGGCGCACAGATGGTTAAAGAAGTTGCTTCTAAAGCCAATGACGCAGCGGGTGACGGTACAACTACTGCTACCGTACTTGCTCAAGCTATCGTAACTGAAGGCCTAAAAGCTGTTGCTGCTGGCATGAACCCAATGGATCTTAAGCGCGGCATCGACAAAGCGGTTATCGCTGCAGTTGCTGAGCTTAAAAAACTATCTCAAGAGTGTTCAGAGTCTAAAGCCATTGCACAAGTTGCGACTATTTCAGCTAACTCTGACGAATCAATCGGCGAAATCATTGCAACTGCAATGGAAAAAGTCGGTAAAGCTGGCGTGATCACTGTAGAAGAAGGTCAAGCACTTGAAAACGAACTAGACGTCGTTGAAGGTATGCAGTTTGACCGTGGTTACCTATCTCCATACTTCATCAACAAGCCTGAGACCAGTAGCGTAGAGCTAGAAAGTCCATTCATCCTACTTGTTGATAAGAAAATTTCTAACATCCGCGAATTGCTACCTATCCTTGAAGGTCTAGCTAAAACAGGTAAGCCACTGCTTATCGTTGCAGAAGACGTTGAAGGCGAAGCACTAGCGACGCTAGTTGTGAACAACATGCGCGGTATCGTTAAAGTCGCAGCTGTTAAAGCACCTGGTTTCGGTGATCGTCGTAAAGCGATGCTACAAGATATCGCAATCTTAACTGGCGGTACTGTTATCGCTGAAGAGATTGGTCTAGAACTTGAAAAAGCCACGCTAGAAGATCTTGGTACTGCTAAGCGCGTTATCATCACTAAAGATGACACTACAATCATCGACGGTACTGGTGAGCAAGAGCAGATCCAATCACGTGTTGCACAAATCAAGCTTCAAGCTGATGAATCAACATCTGACTATGACAAAGAGAAGCTTCAAGAGCGTATGGCTAAACTTGCTGGCGGCGTAGCTGTTATCAAAGTTGGCGCAGCCACTGAAGTTGAAATGAAAGAGAAGAAAGCCCGTGTAGAAGATGCATTACACGCGACTCGCGCTGCTGTTGAAGAGGGTGTGGTTGCTGGTGGTGGTGTTGCACTGGTACGTGTTGCTAGCAAGATTGGTGATGTTGAGGTTATCAATGAAGACCAGAAGCACGGTGTGATTATCGCACTACGCGCTATGGAAGCACCACTTCGTCAAATCGCGACTAACGCGGGTGAAGAAGGTTCAGTTGTTGCTAACAACGTTAAAATCGGTACTGGTAACTACGGTTACAATGCAGGTAACGACACATACGGTGACATGCTAGAGATGGGTATCCTAGACCCAACTAAAGTAACCCGTTGTGCACTACAGTTCGCAGCATCTATTGCAGGCCTAATGATCACAACCGAAGCAATGGTTGGTGATGCACCACAAGAAGATGGCGCTGGTGATATGGGCGGCATGGGTGGCGGTATGGGCGGTATGGGTGGAATGGGCGGCATGATGTAATTTTACTAGCCTAAATCGGTGATAACTGTGTTGCTTCACCACTCGTTTAAGAAAGCTAAACGTCGTGGTAAAGCGCCTTGTTCTAACTCGATTTATACTGCGTAAAATGCATTGCTGGTCTATAGCCTAAAAGCTTAAAGCCAAATGAATGAAAGCCCCGATACTTAACAGTATCGGGGCTTTTTGCTTTTAGGAGATAGTGGTTGCGCTCCTTTGCCGCTCTTAATAGTTGAGAGCTCAAAAGACTACACGTCGCGCCAAAAAGCCTTGCTCTAAAGCGATTTATCCTACGTAAAAACGTCTACCCCATAGGCCTGAGCTCTTGGTTGAAAGATAAGAACAACACCTAAAAAGAAAACCCGAGACTGGAAACCGTGTCGGGTTTTTAATGGCTAATCGCTTTACAAAAGCTAGAACTTTTCGTTCAAGATTAGTGAGGTGATGATAAGGTTACTTTCTGCTATTTTTTACTTCCTTAAAAAATGCAGCCAAATCTTCGATGTCTTGATTTAGTTCGTCAATGTCAGGCATAGGCACTACACCTGCATTAGCTGGGTTATCGTGGGCATCAAGGAAGCAACAACATTTGTCATAGATGGCAGTAATAAAAGCTATTTCTGACTCGCTAATTTTCAACAGCTTAGCGATCATCGTTACTCGGACATCTCTACTGAAACGTTGAACAATATCGCCAATTAGCCACTCTTCAATGAGTCGCTCTAAAGTGGTTCGCAACTTCCCATAGACGTATCTAGCTTTCTCTTTATAGTCTTCCTCTATGAAGTTCTCTAAATCTTTACAGTATGCTCTTAGAACATCAACTTGCTGACGTAGGGAAGCTATTCGTTCTCTTGTGGACGTTACATCCCATGGTAGACGGCCAACAGGGAAACCAGAATATGGGCCTCTCTTAGCAATATGTAATAAGTTAAACGAAGTCTCTGTTGCTGCTTCTCTCAACATGACTAGAAATGGTAAATCGTGCGTTAATACAATTACCTGACGGTGCAGAGATTCTACGGCTATCCGTTTTGCAAACAACCTACGCCATTTGTGGTCTAGTGAGTTTACAGGGTCATCAAAGATAATTGCTGACTTACGATTATCGATTGTTAACTCGGACATAAAGCCTGCCAAGGCAATACATTTTTGTTCACCCTCACTGGCTATATCTGAGATCTTTGTAGAGGTTATATTCGAAATAGCCAACTTCAACTTCTGCTCACCTGCTGAACCACGAGTTTTAGTTTCGACAGGAAAAGATTTAAAACCTAATACTGACAACTCGCTTTCAAATACACCTTTTAACTGACCTATTGCACCTGCATTACTAAGTACAGATGTAAACGAAGTTACTCTCGTGAGTACAACACTAGCTATAGCATTTTGAAACATCTGAAAAGTGTAAAGTCTGTTGATCTCATTTAAGACGGATTGTTTTTGTTGGCGTATTGTTTGTCTATCCTGTAACTCCAGCAGTCGTGAGTTCTTTTCTGCAAGCGATCTAGCTAATGAACCATCATCGGCCACGCTTTCAATCTTAGCTTTGAGAGAATCCAACTGTGCTTTCAACCAGCTTGGTACACTAAGAATTAGCGGCGGCTGGATAAAACATGGAGTGGTAGCTAGGACAGATTCTCTGCGCTTGGTTAGTTGGCCCATCAGTTCGCCTAAAGCGGCCATCACTTCAGGTTTTATGGCTTCGATTTCAGTTAGAATTCCAGCGAAGGGTGATAAATCGAAAGATAGGTTTTGAATAAACTGTATACGAGCTTGATATGCTTGAGTTGCTTTTTGAGCTTCAACTTGAGACTGATCTTGTAAGTAATTGTGGAATGCCTTCATACGTTCAGCTGTTGCAGTATCTATAACCTGTAAACAAGTCGGGCAATTCTCACCTGCAACTGGAGGGAAGGAACCATTTTGACTAGTTATAAAACCTTCAACATGCCTCCACATTTGTTTCCAAACTTCAGCACCAATTCCCCCAATAGGTAAACCTGTGAGAGTCGTTCTCCTTATGGTTTCTGCCGCAGCGACTTTGGATTTCTGTTCATCATACAATCGTCCTATTTCGCTTAAGTTGCCGTCACTAAGCTGAAATACCAAATTATTAATGAATTTATATAGGGGTTCTCGATGACCGTACTTACCTGCAAGTTCCTTTTTTAATTGATCTGGCGTTTTACCTGTTAACTCGACAATTTCTAGCTTTAAGGGTTCTATTTGAGCTATTTCTTCATCTGTTGCACAGTGAGAGTCTAAAGTTGTTGTTGATTCTGCAATAGGCAAATTATTTAGTGACTGTACAAACGCATTAACTTTAGTCGATGGGTTATATCCAAATATTGGGTGCGGTGCTGAATGATGCTTCTGTTCACCTAAAAGTCTTCTTTTCACCTCAAGACAAACACTTACTAGCTCATCAAGTAACTTGAGTTCTGCTGGTTTGTACTCAACGCTATCTTCTTTGGATATGTAATGTACTGCTGACTTAGAATCAAAAATACGAATGGACTTTAACTCTGGACTTTCATCACCATCCTTTTCCCAAATAAAGGGGGTAGGTGCGCTACCTGCTGTACTAAAACTCAGTGTAGCTTGAGGATTTTCAGTTGATGGTTTGAAAACATTTGTAAGAATATTAGGGACATCGCCACGAGTTAGACACGCGCTTTTTAGGATTTTTGCATAGCTAGATTTACCTGCACCATTGTCCCCATAGACGACTGTTAAACCATTAGGGTCGAAGTTTAGGTTTTGGTCTGGTACAAGAGATGAAACGTTCCGAACCATACCGAGAGAAAGTAGATTTATAGGGTGTTCTTCAACACCGAACCCCATTACTCCCACTGGTGATATATTTGATGGGTAGATCTCATCTTTTTGTAAGAGTCCAAACTCCATCTTTGCAAGGTTATATAAGACATCAACAAATTCAGGTTTGATCTCTCCATGACCTAAAGCTAAGCGTATAGCGTGACGCCACCAAAGTGGCTTTCCGTCTTGGTTTACCCATTCTACAACCTGTGCAACTTGTGACATTTTCAAAAGCCTATTTAAATTATGAGATAACGGGGCAGAACCCTTTACCTGAAAGTTAGTAGATCAACCCAGTTCCCCAACCACACTCTTGGCAGCTTAAGGTGTAGGTCTCTTTGCTTTTCTTCACTCTGGTATTCTTACTGCTGCACTGTGGGCAGGCTTGTTTCATCGGCGTGTTTTTAGTGCATTGATTGCAATGTATGTAATAGCCGAATTTGCCATACATTGGGCTGTAATTCGTTGATTCTCCGCAATGTTTACAGCGTAAAGTGATTT
Source organism: Shewanella hanedai (assembly GCF_007197645.1). Taxonomy (GTDB): domain Bacteria; phylum Pseudomonadota; class Gammaproteobacteria; order Enterobacterales; family Shewanellaceae; genus Shewanella; species Shewanella hanedai. Next base: position 202,127 of record NZ_VKGK01000002.1, on the reverse strand, counting down.
GAGTTGTTTGTTTGTTATTTAGAGCTTGTAGGTTGACTTGAGTTTTTTTTGGGGGGGGGCGCCTCATTCTTCATGGCGGCGATGATTGGTGCAGGTTTAGTGGATGCTGTTTTAGGTGCGATATGCTGCTCAATTAAAAACACGCCGATAGAGTCTAGCTCTGCGGGATTGAAGTCTGGGCGGGTATCGGTGAAGTTGACTACGCGTAAAAACTTATTCTTTAAGTTCATTATCTTGTTGAGCTTTTCTACTAGAAACTCCGACTTTACTAGTTTGTCTGAGACCGCTGCCGACATAGTTTTTCTGTCGATAACGGCATCGCTGGAGATGGCGCAGAGTTGATCCCAACAGCGCATGTTGAATCCCTGCTGTTTTATACCGAGTAACTTACTTAATATCTCGCTTTTATGTGCGCGTAGTAGCTCTTTTAATAAAGCCTGTTGCAACTCCACTTGTTTGATGGGCGATGCCATTCCTTGCCACTGACTGCTATGACTTCTAGTCCATTCACCTTGTTTGTTAACTTTGACATGTCCTTTAATGCTTTTTGATTCGATCAACACAAAGCCGTAAGGGTAGATAATCAGGTGGTCAATCTGGGCTATTTCATCGTTAAAAGTGAACTTAAAGTCATTGATGACCAGCACTTGCTTATGGTCTTTGTAGGCTCGACGTAAAAAGAAGGCAACGTTCTGCTCCTGTTTTTGACCTGCCACAGTTTGCGGTGTTTTGGTATTTTGAAGTCGCTTCGTCTTGAGAATCATTTATCAACAGCATCCATTCAACTGCTTTAACTCTCTCGGTTAGCGAGGGCTAGCAGCTTGATAATAATTGAACGTATTTTATCTGGCCTTTGTGTAAAAAAGCTACTGAAATAAATGAGTTTTAGCTTGGGTTAACTGTTACCTGTTTAGCTATTGAATCAATATACCTAGTTATGTATTTTATAAAGATATGGCTGCCCTGTCTTTCTTGAACTTAAATTGGCTGAGCCATATTTAATAACTTCATCTCTCATCAGCCTGAATATAAACATAAAACCCCCTACTTATTGCTAAGTAGGGGGTTTAGTTTAATCACAGCGTTTAAGCTAACTTGGTTTAGAGTCGTTTAAATTACTGAGCTTTAGCCGCACAGTTGAACTCTCCGTTGTAGTCAAAGTTAAAGTGGAACTTAGTAAAGCCTTCAGAGCCCGCTTTAGTGCCTTCTTCTTTATCTGTAGAAAGGCCAGTGATTCCATTGTCAACACAACGGAAAGCTTCATCAAGTGTTGCCGATGTAAACCAAACGCTCTTAGTATTTGGTGCTACAAGTTGGAACACTTCAGCATTAGGGAATGCCAATGAAGCATCGCCTTGGTTCTCAGCTAGAGAATCTTCTAGGTAGAATTGCACTAACTCACGGTTATTAAATGCAGCTTCTTCTTTAACTAGAACAGCTTTATCTACACCTGGCATGCTCTTATTAGATGCACGGTAGTTGTTAGTGATGACATAAATTTCAGCATCGTCAGCAATTTCAACGCCGTTATAGGTCAGGTTTGTTACCTGCTTATTCTCTGTCACGTCATGCTCAAAGCCATTAATATTGATGTACTTTGATTCATTTTCAACGTTAACAGTGTACTTAAGTAAGCCTTCACCTGATTGGCTAAAGCCACCAAAGAATACGTCAAAGTTATAACCAGGGAATGATTCATTTAGGAATCGTTCGCCAGCTGCTAAAGGTAGGCTGTTGTAGGCATTCGAGTTAACCCACTCAATCCAGTTCTTCATATCAGAACCAGTCATCTTTAACACTGCTGGTGTATTGTTATCAAACACATAGATATCAGCAACAGATGCGTTAGTTAACTCACCTTCTTGAATGTTAGTGAAATCTTGTGGACCATTACGACCAGACTTAAATGGCGCAGAAACAGACAAGAAGATAGCGTCTTGAGATGCATTGGCAAATTCACCTGCTTCTTTCCACTTTATTAACTGATGCAGTTGGGCTTCGTTAACGACCTGAATAGACAAATCAGGTACCACTTGTGGGAAGAAACTGTTCATGTTCACATCGATTGAAGCAATAGAGGTAGACATGTAATCAATCGTGCCTTGATGCTCATCTGCCACTAAATCTTCGATGATTTGGTCTGAGCCGTTTGGTACTAGTGAACGCAGCTCTGAAGTTGATTTAGTATGGTCAACAGCCCAGCTTTTTCCGTCATCTTTAGTTGTTAGCGTTAAATCAATAACGCCTAACTTAGCACCCCAGAAACCTGGCATAACAGCTGGAACACCATTAATTAATCCAAGCTTTGCATCTACACCTTCAATTTCACCGTATTCACCCGTTGTATTTGGGAACTCACGATGGTCATGGCCAAACATGATTGCATCAATATCATCTACATAGGCAAGGTGTAATGTTGCGTTTTCAGCAAACTCATTGTCATTATCATTTAAGCCTGAGTGAGGAATGGCAACAATAATGTCTGCGCCTTCTGCTTTCATTTTAGGCACATAATGTTCAGCTGTTTTCTTGATATCAGACACCATGACATTACATTTTAGTAATGATGCATCCCAACCCATAATATTTGGTGGGGTAAAGCCAATGACACCGACTTTAATGGTGTGGTAATCACCGTTACTGCTTTGGAATTCACGATCTAAGATCACGTATGGCTGATATCTGTGTTCAGCTGTGTCATAGAACTCTTCAGTGATGCGAACTTCACACTCTTCAGCTGCATTGCTGACTTTCTCTAGCGAGTTATCAACTTTCCATACGTTGGCACTCACATACGGGAATTTTGAACCTTTAAGTGACTCATCAAGGAACTCAAGACCGTAGTTAAATTCATGGTTACCTAAGTTAGCGGCATCGTATTGCAATTGGTTCATTGCTTTGTAAACAGGATGGGTATTCTCTTTAACGTGCTCAGTACCAAGCGAAGCCATATAGTCGCCCATCGGGCTACCTTGGATCAAATCGCCATTATCAAACAGCATGCTATTTTGAACTTCATCACGTGTCGCTTCGATAACCAAAGAGGTACGTGCTAAGCCCCATTCAGGTAACTTGGTTTCGTTGGCTTCTTTGCTGACAAAGTAGTTGTATGGCATTACGTTTGTATGGATGTCAGTGGTTTCCATCAAACGAACGCTGATAGTGCTATTGTTCACGTTATCATTGTTGTCTGATGAGCTGTTACAACCCACTAATGCTGCAGCAATGCTTGAGACAAGCAGAAGCTTTTTAGTACTCAATTTCATGTTCACTCCAAAACCATTTTATTATTTTTTATTAAAGTCATCATCACTTAAGATCCCGGTAGTGAACTCTTAAATGAAGTAGGGAATATCAAGCTGTAATGCTTAATATCAATAAATTCGCAGGCAAATTAAATAAAAAAAGTAACGAAGTAAAGTGAACAATGTATTTCTTAAAATAGCCGTTAACAATTAAAATGAAGAAGAAATTAACAGTAAAAGGAAATTAAGTAATAAAATTAAAAAATGTAATAAATATAAAGGTATAACAGACGGTGAATAATCAAATCTAGCCATATTTTTCAGCTCAAGCCCAACTACAACTACACAACCAAACATCGTTTAGTTACACAAAAATAAAACCTTTAGTTATTTTTTGTCACAATGGTTGCGATTGCGTTCATAAGTAAACGTCATATAAACATACATGCAAAATCAAAACATAGTTCATAAAATAGAACGCTAAAATTAAATCAGCATTTAAACTAATTAGAAACAATAAACTAGCTCACGACACGATTAGGCTATTACTATTAATCGCTGTGGTTTGGTAATATTTATATCTTAGCAAAGCACGTCTTGAACACTGATCTCCTGAATTAGTTAGTAATGATATATCTTGTTGATATTTAATGATCTAAATAGAACAATTTTGACTAAAAACTAAAATTAAGTGCTGTTTTTTACTACAGAAATATTTTTTATTAATATAATTTCCTACACTAAATAAAGCGGTATTAGTAACGTGATGGAAACATACTTAGAACAACTGCAACATGATGCATAACCCGTGAAGAGAAGCGGAGGAGTACCTCTGAGAATTCAGCTAAGACACTAAACAAACGAATCATCACTATTATTAATAGCGCTCTGATTCTTAGGGGGCATTTTGAGCTAATGGCTAAATCTATTGCATAGTGTAACAAGTGACACTTTTGGAGCGTTTCTCGGCTTAGCCAACCGAAAGGTGTACGAAGTTACACTTTGTTGTTGAGAATTGAGCATTCAAATAAGCTGGGTAAGAGTAAGTTTTATCCGTTCCCAAGTTGTAGCACTCTAGCGATCGTTGTCTGTCCACCGAGTGCTTGCTGAATAAAGAGTCTTCTATTAACCTGCTCACAATTGACCTGTCAGCTGATTGTCCTTAGAAGACAATGAACAATCGATTCTCTCTACTTGTTTATTTGCTTAAGTAGAGTTCAGCGACCTCTTTTTTTGAAAAAGCCCGTATTGTCATCAAAAGCTGTGTCTGATTGATGTCGGTTAAATAGTCTACATTTTTAGGTGACTCTCCGATGATTTCAAATTTGTCTGCGTCCAGAGCATATGACCACAATTGAAAATCATCATTGATACCATAAATGACACCGTCTTCTACCACGAATCGCTTACCACTTCCTTGGTCATCTAGCGCTTGAATAAGCTCATCTTCAACAGCTCCTGAACGCCAGAATCGTTCCATGTGATCGAGGTAGATGAGTTGACCATTATCATCTTTTGTTGCCCAAGAAACCGGTTTGTCATTAATCATGCGTATGGCGGAATTAGTTAAATTAAGCTCTACAGATTTTAATATCCCTTTGATACGTATATGCATCAAAGCGGTGTGCTTTTGGCTGTCCCATTGAAAAAGACGTACAACAGGGTATTCCAATGGCAAGGTTTTATGATTTGAATCCAGGTCAATTTGAGTCAGCATGTCGTTGGCATTCACTAAAAGGCTTTGTCCGTCTGCAGCCCACTCCATGCCAAAGATGTATGTATCCATAGGGAAGTGGCTGATCTGTCGTGAACCTTCACCATCGGTGATCCACACTTGCTCTTCGCCCGAACGCTCTGACTTATAAGCAATTAACTCGCCGCCCGGTTGAAATATTGCATTGTCCTCACCAGCTGTTGAACGCTCTAAAATAGTGAGTTCTTTGTCTTGTGATGTCGCAGTTAGTGTATTTGCTATCTGTGAGAGTGACACAGATACAATATCACTATCGTAACGCCCTTTAATCACCACCATTCGATCACCATTAGGATGAAATACGGGTGAGCCTATGGGTTCATCAAGCGGCAAGCTGACCTTACTGATTTGACCTTCGTATGACAGTGTAAAGAGCTGCCTACCAGTACTAAAAACGAGCAGGTTTTCAAAGGGAGAAAAGTTGGGATAGATATGCCTGAATCTTGGTATCTCTTTGGGCTTATTGATTCGATGACTCGATACAAGCTGACCATCAGTGCTAACTATTTCAATGTAATAATGGCCATCATGATGGATTGTTGTGAGAGCAAACAAACCGTCTGTGATTGAATAATCGTAATAGATGATGGTGCCATCATTGATTTCATATATGACTTGGCTTTCATCTTCGCTGACGGAGTAATTGATTAACTTCCAACGATCTGACGCCTTTTGTAATAAAGCGATGTTGTCATTATTCAACCATTTGGGTCTTTGTATTTTTGAATATTTACATTCCATTAATTCATGTAGAGGCTGAGGCGAGTTCAGTGCCTTGTTAAAATCCAAGCTCATGAGTTTGTAACATTTTTTCTGTGTGATCGGTTGACTACAGTCGATAGATTGAACAAAAGCCAGTTTCTGGCCGTCTTCAGAAAAGCTGTGACTGCCATATGTATCTAAGTTCTCGGTTAGCCTAAACTCCTCCTGTGTTTTGGTATCCTTGGCCCAAAGGTTGTTTATACAAAACTCTTCTGAATAACGATGGTAAACAATGTATCGACCGTCAGGCGAATAAATACCAGCACTCTCTTTGTTATCTGTAGCGGTAAGTGCGCGCAGTTCCCCAAAGGATAATTGTGGGGGTTGCTCGGGAGCGAGAGATTGATATCCAACAAAAGTCAGCATGATAATACCGATAATGATGGCCATCGACATTAAACGGGATCTTGAAGATGTTTGAGTTTTTGCTGCGTTTTCTACAGCATTAGGGGCTAACTTGGCGGGGTGATTAATATCGCTATTAGCGTCATCCCCCTCAACACCGATCTCGTCAACACAAATTTCATCAAGGATAGCTTCTTGAGTTTCATTGAGGTTAACCGATTCAGCGTTTGTTGAGTTGGCACTATCATGCCAGCGAACATCACACTCTAAACTGTATCCCTGTTTAGCATGGGTCTTGATATAGACTTGAACTTTTCCATCGTCACCCAGTGCCTTTCTTAATTGGGCAATGCTTCTTTGTAGCGTATTGGTTGAGACTACAGTGCCTTGCCAGACTTTCGCTAACAATTCGTCATGGCTTACTACTTTACCCCGATTTTCAGCCAAGTGGGTGAGCACTGCTAAGGCTTTGGGAGCAAGAGTTTCCGATTGATTATTTTTCGTGATTTGATTTCTGGATAAATCGATAAAAAAATCACCAACCCAGTATTGCTCTGACATATAACCTCTATTTAGGATGAAAGCTGATACTCGAAAGTGACTCTAAACGAAGAAATCACGCTAGCCTATTCCAACTCCTATCCAGCATACCTGCCACACCTATTGAGTACAACTTTGTAACCAACTGATAACAATGGGCTTTTACATTATCATGAAGACGTCAGGTAAAAATCATATTAACTTCAAGTGTTTTAGTTTCAATTGGTTGAATTTAGGACTCTTACTTCATTAACTATCGCGTTAAATGTTTATCGCAAAAAGTAGTGATTGTGAGTCGTTACCTGACCGTGTTTGCCATGACAGGAATACACGGTGGGCTTGGTTATCAAATTGGCAAAAAAGGAATTAAAAATGAAACCAATATCTCTGTTAATTGCACTGTTGCTTGCTGTATTAGCGATGATCAGCAAATGCTATGGCCAAGAAGGCTGGCCAATTTTAGAAGGCCCTTATATGGGGCAAACCCCACCAGGCATGACTGCAGAGCCATTTGCACCAGGTATCATCTCGAAAGATGGATGGGAGCTTGAAGGGGTGTTTGCACCCGGCATGAAAGAGTTTTACTTCACGACTGACAATGGGGATAAGACTCCTGCGGTGGTGATAGGCTTCCGCCAGGAAAACAATATCTGGAAGAAGTACCTAGAGGTTCCACGTATCGGCGAAACGGTATTCTCGCCTGACGGCAAACGCTGGCACATGGCAGAAGGCTACAGGGATCGCATTGGCGATGGTTGGTCAGAGCGTCAAAGCCTTGGGCCAATGTTTGATAAAAAAGACTGGGGCATTATGCGCCTATCTGCCTCCGCCAAGGGCACTTATGTGTTTGACGATTATAAAAGCAAGGATGTCATTCGTATATCGACGCTTAAGGACGGCAAGCGTCAAGCTCCGATACTCATGGACTCAATGGTCAATTCAGGGACGTACACAGCTCACCCTTTTATCGCGCCAGACGAAAGTTACCTCATTTGGGACAGTAAACGTAAAGGCAATTACGGAGACTCAGATCTTTATATCAGTTTTCGACAAAAGGATGGTTCATGGGGCCCAGCTATCAATATGGGCGATAAGGTTAATTCCGATAAATGGGATGCTTACGCGAGTGTTACGCCAGACGGCAAATACCTACTCTTTAATCGACGTATAGATAATGGCACTAATTACGACAACATGGATGTGGATATCTACTGGGTGGATGCAAAGATAATTGAAACTCTAAGACCCAAGCTATAAGCCACAAGCCATTATTTTGCCTTGGATAGAGGCATTAACAATTTGAAGGATTAACATGACCATCAACTTGAAATTCAAAAGAGTCATCGCAGTAGTGCTCCTTGGCGGCATGAGTAGCTTTGTGGCAGCAAGTGCTGAAGACAGTGCAGACCTCGCGCCAGAGGCCACAGCCGCTGAGGCTCAAATCTCATTCTGGGATATGCCTTTTCTCAAAAAAGCCTATATTGATACAACTCCAGCCGATAGAAAAGATGGTATTGCCGTTGGCGAATTAGGCGTTGATGGCGGTAATAAAAATAAGATTGTCATGCTGGCCCAAGAAATCGCCGACAGTAGGCACGGTGGCTACGACAGCCTACTCATTGCCCACAAGGGCAAACTCCTCTTTGAATCATATTATCAGCGTGCTCGTGTTAATCTGCCGCATTTTCAGTCGTCAACGACTAAATCCTATACCAGTCTAGCGCTTGGTCGTGCTATCCAGATGGGGTATTTGACCATGGCCGATTTGGACAAGCCCTTGGTCAGCTTTCTTAAGGACCTGGACCCAACAACATTCGTCGATGGTGCAGAAAAGATCACGTTGCACCAAGCATTGATCATGAGCTCTGGCATTCGCATCAGTGATGAACAAAGGGAAGAGTTCGAGAAAACTCCCAGTCGACTAAAGGGTCAAGGCGAAGTTCAAGCTTTTCTTGAGAGTAGCGCGCCTATCACCGCAAAGTCTCAGATATTTAAATATGGCGGCGGCCAATCAAACTTGGTGATGCAAGTAATCGAGGCCGTGGTGCCGGGGACGGCTAAAGCGTTTATTAAAAATGAGCTTCTCGACAAAATGGGTATCAGCAACTATCGCTGGCAGACTGGTGTAAGCGGGCTACCAGAAGCGGGTCAGCGTGTGAGCATGACATCAAGGGCTATGGTCAAGTGGGGCACCTTGGTCATTAACAAAGGCAAATGGCAGGGCGAGCAACTCATATCCGCAGATTATTTAGCTAAGGCCACCAGTAGCGTGACTAAGGCGACTGAAGATTGGCATCCCAAAAATTTCTTCTACGGCTATTTTTGGTATCAAACCAATATAACCATCGGCGATAAAAACTATGATGCCAATTTAGCGTGGGGTGGTGGCGGGCAACGCATTATTACAGTTGCTGAGCTTGATCTCATTATTGTGATAACAGGTGCTGATGATGCAGATACCATCATGACTCAGGTTTCAAAAATCATCCTACCCGCGTTTGCTAAATAAGGAGTCACCATGAAATCTGCTTATGTTTTTGCTCTTTCGGTACTGATAATGAGTAGCGGAAGCCATGCTCATGATGAGGCTTCAGTACTCGAAGGCCCTTATATTGGGCAAACACCACCAGGCTTAACGCCTGAAGTTTTCGCCCCTAGTATTTTTCTACAGAGCATCGAGATTGGGGTGGTAGCTTCACACCCGACATGAAAGAGTACTACTTCTCTAGGAGAAACAGCAAAAGTGGGGAAAATACGACCGTTGTTTTTAAATCCGAGAATAATGGATGATAGAATGGTTATGCCCTTGTGAGTTTAGTCAACGCAGAAGTAGGCAGCCAAAACACTCCTGAAAGGCGAGTTTTAGTGCATCCGATGCTTAAACGTAGAGCAACTATGTTCTTCGCTCGATGCGCAGATCATAGAAAACCTTAGGCCGAAAAGATAAACCATGTCAGGGCATTTATATCCAATTACTTTTGCCCTGCGTTTTTATTGATTATCGAGCAAGAGATTAGGATGACAACTTTTGGAACGGCAAGGATTAAAGCAGAGTGAAGCTGAACACTCTGCTTGTTTGTGTATTGACTGTTTAAACTACGAGTGTTTATTCGCTGGTTAAGTGTTTAAAGATTTGCCCATCCTTCATCACGAAGGTCACGTTTTCCATCAAGCTAATATTCTCTAACGGATCGCCTTCGACGGCGATGATGTCAGCTAAGAATCCCACTTTTATTTGCCCCATGTTGTCTTGCTTAAGTAAAGCAGCACTGTTAACCGTCGCAGCTTGCAGAGCTTGAGCTGGGGTCATGCCAAATTTAACCATGCGTGAGAATTGGTTGCCGTTATCACCATGGGGATAGACAGCAGCATCAGAGCCAAACACCATGTTAGCGCCTGCTTTGACTGCTTTTCTAAAGCTGTCACGCTGGGCTTGTGAGACGAGCTTTTCTTTGTTGATATTCTCTTCCGGGACACCATTGGCTGCGCCAAAGGCGAGGGTGTATTCGGTATTGTAGATATCGCAAGACAGGTAGGTACCCGCTTTAATGGCCATGTTGATTGCTTCATCGTCCATAAAGCTGCAATGCTCGATGCTGTCGACTCCGGCTCTGATTGATTCTTTAATACCACTGGTGCCATGGGCGTGTGAGGCAATGATCACTCCACGCATATGGGCTTCATCGGCGGCAGATTTTATCTCTTCATAGGTTAGCTGTTGAACGCCGACCTTAGTCCCTTTAGAAAATACGCCGCCAGTGGCACAGACTTTAATGGCATTGGCACCGTATTTAATATTCTCTCGGACTTTGGCGCGTATTGCCCAAGGTCCATCTGCGACACCTTGTGCTATTGACTGCTTTTCTGGGGCAGAGAAATTATCGTCACAATGTCCGCCGGTAATACTAATAGGATTGCCTACCGCCCAAATTCTTGGTCCTGGAATTTCACCTGCGTTGATGCCGTCACGGGTTGCTATTACTGCATAGCCTGAAGCGCCTAAGTCTCGTACTGTGGTAAAGCCTGCCATTAAGGTTATCTCGGCATTCTTGACCGCTTTTACAGTTTGGCGGGGAATCGAATAATTTTGCGCAGCTAAGAAATTATCCTCAGCATCACCGGCTAGGTGAACATGCATGTCCATAACACCAGGGAGCAGGGTTTTACCGCTTAGATCGACGAGCTTGTAATCATTATCCGTTGGGATTTTTGACTGTTTGGTTATTTTGCTTATCTGATTGTCGCTAATCACGATAGCCACGTCTTTAATGGTTTTCCCTTCGAGGACATCGACGTAAGCATCTGCGATTAACAGGGTATCTTGTGCGAGGGTTGGCAAGCTCATTGTGAGTGCGATTGTCGCTGCTAAGGATAATTGCAGAGAAGACTTTAAATTGAATTTAGTTAACGCCATGAACGCTTTATTGTTTACCATCCGTGTGGTCTTCCCTTTTTTGTTTTGATTGAAATAAGCTTGAAACCTATCATACGACAAATGTTAAGTTAGCGTTAATGCAGATAACTGTCGAATTGAAACAAGTGATGTAACGTATAAAGAATTCAGGTTATTTAATATTAACCTCAGTTATGTTGATTACAATGGGTTGCTTAGTCATCTACTTAAACAGTTAACAGAGGGTTTTGTCATCATGGGTACAGATAATTCACATTCGACTCGTCGTAAGCCTTGGATTGCGATAGGTGTCATCTTATCTATAGTGCTGCTTTTTTGGTTGTTGTTAATGATGATGCCAAAAGGGTTTAAGTCGACCTTTGAGGAGATCGGTGCTGGTAAGCCTGTGCTGGTGTTTGTCTATGATCCCAATCTGGCGGTGAGTAGCAGCCAAACAGAGCAGATGAATGAAGCGCGTGCACTGCTTGATGATAACGTGCTTTTTTTACTCGCCAGAGTGGGCACTCCAGAGGGGCAGCAGCTGATAGCTAAACACCGAGCTGGCCAAGCGGAGCTATTACTCTTTGATGCGTCAGGAAGCTTAATTAAAAGGCAGTTTGCTGTGAGAGGCGCTAATGAGCTAATACAGTGGGTGCAGTAGTTGCATGGTATAAAATAGGCTAAAAGTCTGAGGGATCCCAACGAGTCTAATCGTATGTTTGTGGATCCCTGACTCAATCTTGCGATATCTAACTTGCTTTTAACACCGCATCCATAATCAATATGGCTGTTTTACTGTTCGGTAAATGCCGCTTGAACCTTTTCTAACTCTTGCTCATCTCTAAGCTTCTGCTTTTCTTGCTCAGTCAGTTGTACTTCATTTTGAAGTGCTATTTGTCTTTGCTTAAGCTCGAATTTCTCATCTTTAGTCAAAAATTTATAGGCTTTCTTGTTGGCAAGTGCATAGGCAACAACGTCTTCGCCTTTTGTTCTGCGCTCATCAACTCGCTGTGAAAAACGTTCGTTATCTCGTGCTTTACGCTCTTCAGCGTTTAATTTACTCATCTTTTATTTCCTCATCAGTTAAACACTAGGTTCAGTCAAACAAATGAGATCTATACCAATCAGTATAAGAAAGTGATCTACTCAGTGCGGCTTTTGGCAAACTAGTTCAAGGCGAATGAATGACGGAATGGTTATTCCCTTGTGAGTTCATTCAACGCAGAAGTAGGTAGTCAAAAACACACCCAAAGGGCGAGTTTTAGCGCTTCTGATGCTGTGTTAACGAGCTTAAACGTAGAATAACTATGCTCTACACTCGTTGCAAAGAACATGGATGTTCTGAATGTCGTTAATGCAGGAGCAATTAATGTCCTTGCCTCTGAATCGCTAAATTCTCGCTGAGCGATCACATCTTTATACTGATTGGTATTAAACATTCATAAAGCTGAGAGCGGATTTTAGCATAAGATGCATTGCAAGCCCCATGGTATCTGGCTTTAGATTGATTTTAGAGCGTTAGATGTGAGATATATACGGGGTCAGAGTCAACTTTTGAACAAGTGGGATGCTCGTCAACTTTTAACCTGACCCTTTCTATTTTAAGGCTTAATGCTGTGTACTCACACTGGCATGGTTAAAAGGCTCTTTTGACCATCAGTTTCGACAAATTGCAGTAACTCCTCTTTCGTTAGTTCCGCTAACCCTAACGAAGCTAATGTCCTGCCTTCGGCATAGAAATCCCTTGATAGAATGCCACTGCACATCTCAATTAAACGATTACATTCAGGCATGTCGATACCTAACTTTTCACCTAATGAGGATAATAAAACCAGCCCCATAGGCACATCTTCAGTGACGTATCGGTTATCGAAACTATAAGGGCCTGGAGGTGATGATATTTTATAGCTTTCAAACACCTCTCTAGGATCTTGGTTAAGATCTTCTTCATTCCTGAATAAGCATGCTTCTAGATAAGGAATAGGTTCACATCCTAGGGCGCTTAATACCGCCATTTTCTCAGCGTCCAATTTCTCTATCATTAACCAAGCCATGTCCGTCGAAAGTGCATCTCTGTACATATATGGCACTTCATCAGGATGATGCTTGGCACAATATTCCAGCATGGGATACATAACATACTGCCCGATTGTGTGAACAATAATATTGGGATTATGCAGTGCTGAATCGAAGATATGTTTTCGAGCGTTACTGATTTCAAGATCGTAGGCTGGAAACAAGCGAGATGCTATCGCCATCCCTTCTGCCATTCTTGTTGCAGGGAAGAATGCTAGCGAGTTTCTGGCGTTCTTAAATAACACTTTTACAGTACCAGGTTCAACGACTCTTGCGTCATTAGGGGTTGATTCCCCTTCGGCAAATATCGGATTGTTCTCGCAAAACTGACTATAGAAGATGCTGCCTGCATAGCCTGGAATTGAGATGACAAGTTGGTCATCAGTGAAATATTTTGCGATTCGCTTTGCTAAATGAGGATGGTAAGTGGTTTGAATAAAAATCATGATCACATCCGCCCCCTCAATCGCTTCTTTAGGGTCTCGAGTTATCAGTTCTAATGGTTGAAAGGTTTTTTCGGCATCATCTGCGCTATCTGTAAAATGTCCTTTTTTGGTGTTATCGATGCAATATATGCCCTTATTTTTGACCATTGTTTCAAAATGATCATCATGAGTAATATTGTTCGATGTCTTCAGTAATCTGACTTTATGTCCTGCCTCGGCAGCCATAAACGCACAAGCAGAACCAGCATTGCCAGCTCCAATTATGGTTATTTTCATTTTATTCCTTTTATATTTTGTTTTTATTTAAGAATTTATGAAAATTATTCTCTTGAAAATGTGGAAATGTGTAAGCTTCGAGATGTGTAAGCTTCGAGATGTGTAAACTTCGAGATGTGTAAATTTCGAGATGTGTAAATTTCGAGATGTGTAAACTTCGAGATGTGTAAACTTCGAGATGTGTAAACTTCGAGATGTGGAAACTTCGAGATGTGGAAACTTCGAGATGTGGAAACTTCGAGATGTGGAAACTTCGAGATGTGAAAACTTCGAGATGTGAAAACTTCGAGATGTGAAAACTTCGAGATGTGAAAACTTCGAGATGTGAAAACTTCGAGATGTGAAAACTTCGAGATGTGAAAACTTCGAGATGTGGAAACTTCGAGATGTGGAAACTTCGAGATGTGGAAACTTCGAGATGTGGAAACTTCGAGATGTGGAAACGTAGATAGGTAGAAATGGCCTTAGGGTGAACCTGCATAAACGCTAATCAAAGCTGGATGCAATCGATATAGATTGAGCGAGCGGAGTATACCCTATACTGATGCTGGCGTCATAAAGCATTGGCCTGATTTTATTCGTCTAAGATATGGCAAAAAGTAGCGTGCTGGGTAAACAGCAAGCTACTTTCTGCTTAACGGATGACAAAGAGTGCATTGTTCAATGTGAATGCCTACTGAGGCATATCGGCTTGAGTCACGTCTGCATCAGGCTTACTGCGTTGAATGTTTTCATATTGAGCCGCTTTGACCTTGGCTGGATTTTGCATTTGTTCTATGTATTGCTGAGCAATGCTGGCATCAATCATTTTTTCTCCTCGATGTTGCACATTATAACGAGATAGATAGAACCAAATATCCTTCGCCTGAAAGCCTTTAATGATGTGGCCTTTTTGCGATTCAGCGTAGTTATGCTTAAAGCTATTGCTTTGTACATAGCTGACAACCCGTTTAATTTCGTCTTTGGTCAGCGTGCCACCGACTTTGTCATTATTACCAATACCAAAAGCGGGCATTGATGCGGTGGGGTTACCAGAAAAAACGAACGCTTCCATTGTCGCCGCAGGGTATCCCATAAAGTTCTTCAACGGTTTGCCATCAATGCCTTCACCGTTTTGGCCATGACAAAGCATGCAGTTTGCTTCAAAAATTTGCTTACCGCTTAGGTCATGTTGTGTGCCTTTACCGATAAGTATGGGCTTTGATGGTTGCAACGGAATGTGCGAACCGTCAGTACGCACCAGATCCGAACGGTTTACTAAACCCTCAACACCTTGGTTGGTGAGTGCTAACTGGGGTGCATGTTTAAGTGAGGGATGCTGCGCCAGTGAAAAGTTCATGGCGACATGGTCAAGATTATCGCCTTGGTAAGTATCACCTTCGATAGCATTAAACGCGGCATTTGATGCTGAACCAAGGTTAATTTTCACAACAGCGGCCATAACAGGAGCTGCGCCGTATTCACCATGTGCTTTACTCACATAGGGGATGCCATCAGCATCGTCATCGCCTGTACCATATCCAGTGAAAACCTCACCGGTGGATTGGTGCTCTGACAACAATAAGCCGCTTTGGTTAACGGTTTGAACCCACCAACGTGTCATGTGTTCTACTTGGTCTTCAAGCAAATAGCTTGGGGTGGTAAACATCACTTCACGTAAGGCTGCCATGGTAACGCCCACTGAATAAGGGGTGACGGTGGCAATATCATTGTTTAACTCACTGCGATAAACCCCATCTTTGACTTGCCAGTAATCGCGGTTAACATGGTTGTAGGCTTTTCGTGCTGCAGTGAGATATTTATCATCACGACTGGAGTAATAGGCTGCAATTAATGCTCGGATCCCTTCAAATTGCGATACAGCAAGACCATTTTTCCCCTGTGCTTGCCCTGATGTGCTGTAACTACTGTTAAAACTGCCATTAGGATTTTGCACTTTAACTAAAAAGTCCGCGTTATTGACCAGTAGTGTTTTTGCTTGTTGAACCAGCTCTGGTTTACGCGCCATATTTTGCCATGACTGTGCCATATCATTGATGGCGACCAGTGCCATTGCCATATCTTTTAATGTAATGGTTGAGCCTTTACCTTCTTCCGGATGCCATTGAGACACAAGTATATTGTTATCTGTGTGCATTGCTTGAATGTTACTAAAGACGGCATTACCAATTGATTCGGCCAGTAACCCTGTACGTTTTTCGACTAAACCGCCATCTACTGGGGGGTTATCCGTGAAAAAGTCACCACGGCGATTTGCAGCGACAGCATAGGCTGACGTTGCCCATACCCAAGATGCTTGATCCCATAATTGGCTACTTGGGTCTTGGATATCCATGGCCCAAACCCGCTCTGGAATGTCTCCCACCCATAATAGGTTTGGCTTTATTTCATGGGGAAGGTATTTAAAGCCATTTTTAGGATCATAGGTATCGGTATTGACGCCGATGAGTTTTTCACCATCGGTAAACATGGATGATTTAACCTGCAGCATGGCGTTCAAGGCACTCATGGTGAGCCCCCAACCACGCATGCCCTCTTCAGCATCATTACCTAATAGCGGCACCTCTTTATGCTTGGATATATGGGTTGTGCCCCTGTGATTGGCTTGGAAGAATCGGTCTAACCATTGTGATCGGCGTTTTACGAACTGTCCCATGGCACCTAAGTTAAAGGTGGTGTCCATGTCGCCATGATCAAAGCGTTGAGGCAAGTCGTTGAAGTAGGTATTAGGGACTCCCCAGCCTCCTTTTTTGCCACTTATTGGGTCGTCGAAACTGTCGGTATTGTCTAACTGACCAGTGAAAAAAGGTTGTACCGACTTGTATTGTAAGTAGGTTGGTTGAATATCATCGAACACGCGTGGGAATCCAGTTCGTTGATATACAAGGGGTAAATCCATCCCTAATAGAATGTCTTTGTTTGAAAATTGACGCTCACCTCGGTCACGCACTAATTTGTTAAACTGGCTGTGCTTGTCTGCTTTCATGCTGAAATATGGACCATGCACCATATGCACACCAGAGTGGCTACGTCCGCCAATATAATCCAGTAAATAGCGCGCATAGAAGTACATTTCACGGGCTGTGACCCATTGAAATGCTCTTTTATAGGCAATAGGAAAGCTGGCTTTCACCATGTCGTTATAGCCTTCCATTCCGGTTTTATAACCTTCATTTGCCATGAAGGTCGCTTCATTGGTATAGAAAGTACGATCAATGATTTTGCTGTCAATGCTTGAACGATATTGCGACAAGTCAGGTTGCGAGAAGCCGCCTTTAATCGTCACGGTTCGCTGATCAGGCGTTAATATGTAGTTCTTAGCTAATGCTTGGGTGATAAATGCACTGGCGATAGAAATACAAAATATCTTGATAATAAATTGTTTATTTTTCATTTTATGCGCTTCCTTAGCTTAAAGAATCGTACTGATAGAGAAACGGAAAACAGCTTCTGGTGCAGGACCTAAATCAGGTTCAATAACGCGGAAGAGTGATGAAAGGGTGAAACGCAATTGAGGATTAGGGCTAAAAATTAGAGACGGTGCGACAAACCCCGTTAATCCACCTGAAAATCCAGGACGATGGCCAACATCAAACACAAAGGCCTCTTCACCCACACTGCCACAGTTGCTGATCACGCCAAGATCTTCGGCGACACAGGTATGAATTTCTGGCTCTGGAATATTGCCAGCGTAGGTGTCTTCTTCGCGATCGAAAGCGATTAAGCTTAAATCCAGCGACAAGTAATCCTTGTAGATAGGTTTAACGAAAGAGGTGAAATAGGTGGTGATATCACCAGGGTCTATTCCATCATCTTCTGAAACAAATTTATGGCTAAATCCACCGTGTAATGCCGAGCGTCCAATGAAGCTATTCTCCGAGAATTGCTTCGTTAAAAAAGCCCCCACTAAGAAACTGGTCGATCCCGTTCCTGACTGTAAAATGGAAGGCAGGCGACCATCTGCTGAAAACCGACCAAAAACACCATTGTTAAAGGGGAAGTCTCCAACAAAGGAGTTGTCGAAGTTGCTGCCACCTGGCGCGAAGCTTTGTACTGCGGCAGAAGGTGCGCTAAAAGCGGGATTGTTATTACACAGCTCCCTATTATCAATATTGAAATTTCTGAAGAAACAGCGACCATCTCCCCAAGTACCATTGGCAACATTTGCCCGTTGTACGGCGTCAAAACCTTGGGCTGCGACAGTGTTGGGAGGCTGTGGACGTCGAGCACTAATTCGACCATTACTGCCAAAAGTTGCTTCGTTGCTACCAGTGGGTAAGAAAACAGCGCCAACCATGGCTAAACCAAAGCCACTATTGGCTTGATCGAGAATTTTCTTTTTTAAAAAGACACCAACGTCACCGATATGAGAAGAGCTACCGGCATTTTCTAAGCTGATGAAGGGTTGGCCATTAGGGTTAACTGAGCCGTTTGTTTCTACAGTACGGTAGGGTATGTTAACTCGTAGTGTAAAGCTATGGAGGTACTTTGTGTTTAAATCGAAGCCATAAAATAGATCGAGATCGGATAACTGCCGATTAACTTCAAAATTACTGAATACATCAGTATTAGGGGTTCCATCTTTAAAAAAATCATTTCCATCCAAAGAGATATACCGTTGAGAGAAATCTAACCGGAACGCTCCTGGTGGTAAAACATACGCATGTTGAGTGACTGCGGGAGTTAATAAGGGGGGAATAAAGGTTTTTATTTGATTGCCAATTTGAGTTCTATCATGCGCGTAAAAATCATCACTGCCATAAATACTGTCAGTGGTGCCTAATGTAAGATAATCATCAATGCTATTTTTTTTAACCTCCTCAGCGTGAGTTACCATCGATGTATTTAATAATAAAGCAAATAATAGAGTCTGCTTTATATTGAATTTTTTATGTTTAACATATATATCCAAAATAATCCCTTACTACTAATATTAATAACGTGGGATGATTCTACGGCTAAAAAAATATTATACTTCACGTGGAGTGATGTATTTTATAACGAATGTATCACGAAATATTATATTCAAGTTAATCATAGGTTATTAGGTAAGGGTTTTTATTTAAAAGGTAATTATATATATTATTTCCGGTATTGACTTTATTATATGTACCATTTGAAGATAATGTAACTAAATATTTTAACTTAATGTTGAGTCATTTTATAAACACTAATATCTAATTATTCATAAGATTATGTTAATAAGCATGCTCCTTCATTTACGGTAATTAGCATTAACCCTGGCCTTTTCTTGCCTATTGGTAAATCAAACAGGTTGCAACTACTTAGTGTGAGATTGCTTACCCGAGGCTCATTTTTATGTTTCAATAGACAATAAATCATTGGCTAAATCGGTGTAATTTAATGGAGATTGAGCATGTTATTTCTTGTCGGCATGGACAAAAAGTATGAGTTGATAGAGCCTTTAATGACTTGCCATTGCCAACGCTGTGGTGAGGAAAGGCAATGGAGCTTGTACAAGGAAACCGAATTAGCGTCATTGTTTTTCATTACGGTTTGGCGCTTCACCCCTGATTACTTCTTGGTGTGTGATGTATGCCAAGATATGGTTAAGCTTTCTAGGGTGCAGGGTAAGCAGTTGGTACATATGGGCTCTCGTGATCAAAAAATACACGATGAAGTCGAAGGCTTAGTGATTGAGCATCAAACAATTAATGACAAAAGTTAGTAAACACTGACATTTGTGATAAAACTAACCTCGCGCATGCAGAGGTTAGTTTCATATAAGCTTATCGAAGTGATTAGGGAACTATTTAAATGACAATCCCCACATGACCACTTTGCCACCAGCAGAGAGATCTGATGTTCCCTTAGCTGAGATTCTGATTCTGTCAGTATATGTGGTATGAGGTAAGGTAAACTCCTGTCGTTGATAGAAAGGGGCTATTTCAATCGGGGCGAACTGATAGCTTCCTACAGTTTCCCAAACTCCATCTTTCCAAGCATCAACAGTGAATGAAGTTAATCTAGTGCCTTCACCATTATTAAAGGAACCCAATCTAAAGGTTTTAAGTTTTAGTGGCTTGTTAAAGTCTAAATAGAATGACATCGGAAAAGGTGTTCCACCAAACCCAGTGTCGGTTTGCACGAAAATACCTGTATTAGGGGAAAATTCAGCTTCATAAATGGGTTCAAGATTATCAGTATCGACTAGAAAATTTGAATTTAGTGTATTATTTACACTATTATCGCCTACATCAAAAATATTATCAGCATAGTAAGAGGTTATATTCTTGAACGTAGGAATATCTTTAGTTAATACATCTGAATGGAAAGTAAAGTCACCTTGTTGACCACTTGGTCCATACCATACACCTTCCCAGTAGTTATTCTCGATACGGCCAAAATACCAGTTTCTGGTATCACCCTGATGGATCTCGAATCTAAACCTTGGCTTATCACCAGAGCCTATATAACTATTAGATGCATTTTCAACAACCCCAGAAATAATTGATCCATCTTCAGTTTTACCAATAATTAGATTACCAGATAAATCTACATTAATCTTAATATGATTCTGGTAATCATTAGCCCCATCAACAGTTTCATCGTAGTGTAAGTACACCACTTCATTTGCTGAAAACGCAAAAGGAGAAATCATACACAGAGCAGTAAGAAGCGTTTTTTTCATTAATACAGTTCCTTGGAAAGCAGATTTTTTAATATTTATTTGCAGAGTAGCGTCATTGATAACCCTGTTATCAGTCATGCTAGCTGCGGCTATTATCAGTTAAATCAACCTTGCAGGAAAAGTTTTTTAGTTCAAATTATCAGATAGTTAACTAATTTGTGATATCGAGCAAGAATACAGGTTTGGGTGGATAGCGGCTTACTAACACTTTTATTATCCGCTCATGTTAATGAATGAGATATCCTAATGAACCGCGTGTTTTTTAAATGGATTTTCATTTACAAAATAAGTATTAAAGATAATAATCATCAAGATTTTTATTGGTGCAATACCGCATTTGATGAAAAGGCAAAACATGTGAAAGCATGTGACGCAAAGCATCCAGCCTAAGGGGTATAACCCTAGGGTAGTGGGGTTACCTCAAGTGACGTAGGTTGCGCCGTAGGCATGCCTGTCACTTTTCTCTATTGAATGAAAAGGCATAGTTTAATGAAATCGTTTACTCTCAATCTCGTTGGATCTGGCATTGCATTGGCAATTAGCTCCTTGTCGTTACCGGCTGTAGCCAATGGTAGTGATATGGTGAATCCAGAGTCTGGTGTGGTTGTTGGCTATTGGCATAACTGGTGCGGTGGTGCGGGTTATAAAGGTGGCGTTGCCCCTTGTGTGTCACTTGCTGACATCGATCCGCAATACAACGTTGTTGATGTGTCTTTTATGAAAGTTTATGGCGCCGTTGGCACCATTCCTACCTTCAAGCTTGATCCTGAAATTGGTTTAACCGAAAGTCAGTTTATCGACCAAATTAGTGAGCTTAACCGTCAGGGACGTTCCGTCTTGATTGCCCTTGGTGGTGCGGATGCTCATATTGAGTTGCGACTTGGTCAAGAGCAAGATTTAGCCGATGAAATTATCCGTCTTGTTGAACAGTATGGTTTCGATGGACTCGATATTGATTTAGAGCAAGCTGCGGTGACAGCAGCCGATAATCAGGTGGTTATTCCTACCGCACTGCGCATCGTTAAAGATTACTACCGTGCTCAGAACAAAAACTTCTTGATCACCATGGCGCCAGAGTTTCCTTATCTCACCAGTGGCGGCAAGTATGTCCCCTACATTACTGCATTAGACGGTTATTATGATTGGATAAACCCCCAATTTTATAATCAAGGTGGCGATGGTATCTATATCGAAGGTTTGGGCTGGATAGCTCAAAATAACGATAACCTTAAGCAGGAATTTATTTACCACATTGCAGATGCTCTGGCTAACGGCACTAACGGATTTACTCAAATCCCTCACGATAAATTAGTGTTTGGTATTCCTACCAATATCGACGCTGCTGCAACTGGATTTATTCCAGATCCGCAGAAGTTATATGCCGCATTCAATCAATTAAAGCAGCAAGGTCAGCCTTTACGGGGTGTGATGACATGGTCCATTAACTGGGACATGGGACAGAACTCCGCTGGGCAAACTTACCAAGAGTCATTTATTAAGGCATATGGTCCGTTTATTCATGGTCAAGATATTCTTCCGCCAGAGCCGGATAACGGTAAACCTATTTTTTCTGGCTTGAGTGATACTCGAGTCAAGCTTGGTGGCCATTTTGATGCCTTAGCAGGGGTCAATGCTCGCGATATGGAAGATGGTGATATCAGTGCAGATATTCAAATAGAGGGTGCGGTTAATACTCATGAGTTAGGGTTGTACCCGCTGACATATAAGGTTGCTGATAGCGACGACAATGTCACTGAACAAGTTCGTACTGTTGAGGTGTATAACACCAAACCTGAGTTCTCTGGCGTTGCCGATATCACGATTACCTTAGGCAGCGTATTTAATGCCATGGCAGGCGTCAGTGCTATTGATGCTGAAGATGGTGATTTAACGGCAAATATCTCCGTTGAAGGTGAGGTTAATAGCGATCATATCGGCCAGTATCCACTGATGTACCGAGTGACTGATAGTGCTGGGCAAGTCTCTCGTGCTGAACGCATCGTGACGGTTAAAGAGCAAGGTGCTGTTTGTGATAACGCATGGGATGGCACTAAGGTTTACCTTGGCGGTGAGACTGTCAGTCATCACAGCCAGAGTTGGCTTGCAGGTTGGTGGACGCAGGGTAACGAGCCTGGCACGACCGGTGAATGGGGTGTTTGGACCTCAAAAGGTGACAGCGATTGCGACAGTGGTATTCCACCTGTTGTAAAGCCAACACTGGATGTGACTGGGCTCGCTTCTCGTTACCAGCTCGAACAAGGCGCGGTTGATATCCACTTCTCGGTTAGTGTGAGCCAAACCATGATGGTGAGCGCAAGCCTAGTGCAAGGCAGTGACACTTTTGCTCAGGCTGAGATTGAGTTAAGCAGTGAGGGATCACTAACGTTATCGGCTGCTAACTTAACAGCGGGCAGCTACGAGGTATTGGTTGAGGCTAAAGCTGGCAACCTCATGTATCGGGTCGCAGTGAACTTGACTGAAGAAGACGGTGAAGGTGGTGATTATCCTGAGTACGTGTCAGGCACTCAGTATCAAGCTGGTGATGTGGTGACCAATGCTGGTGGCGTCTATCAATGTCGTCCATGGCCTAACAGTGGTTGGTGTGGTGGATCTGCAACTCACTATGCACCTGGAACGGGTAGCGCATGGAAAGATGCGTGGTTTGTGCAATAAACCAGTCGCTATATATTAGTGATAACACTAGCCTCATCATTAAGGTGAGGCTTTCCCTTACGGTGTTTAAGTGAGGATGATGTTTGGCTATTGGTGTTAGTCGACTTAATTTATTCCAGTTGAAATAAGGATCTCTATGATTATTTTTACCACCAATTTTGGTGATATCGAGATTGAACTCGATTTTGAACATGCGCCTGTGAGTGCAAAGAACTTTCTGAGATATTGCGAGGAAGGTTTTTATGATGGGACTATTTTTCATCGGGTGATTAAGGGGTTCATGATACAGGGGGGCGGCTTTACTGCTGACATGGATGAGAAGCCCACGCGAGCGGCTATTGTCAATGAAGCCAACAAGGGACTAAAGAATGTGATCGGCACACTGGCAATGGCGCGAACCGATGCGCCGCATTCGGCCACGGGACAGTTCTTTATTAATTTGGCAGATAACGCATTTTTAGATTATACCACCACCACCAATTTAGGCTGGGGTTATGCCGTTTTTGGTCAGGTAAGCGTCGGTATGGATGTGATTAACAAGATGGCGAAAGTGAAAACTACCTCCAAAGATGGTCATGATGATGTGCCACAGGAGATGATTATTGTTGAGAAGGTGATTGTAGCCCAATAGTTTTTTCGGCTGGAATTGGAGCACTATTATAGCGTCATTAAAATGTTATTGATGTTAGTATTTGTATTATTTTCAAACTAACTGTACAGTTGACTACTCATGTTGTTAATCATAGTTAACTTAAGTGCTTAAATCTTGATCAATTGTTGTATTTGTATCCAACTCTATGTGATTAATTTGGCGACTTTAAGCTGTATTGTTATGACTGGATTTCAGCAGGTTTTTTTCTGTTCAAGATGTCTCAAAGTGAGGGTGGTATCGTTGTAAATATAGGCTTGAAATGTATACTGCTTGCCGAATTTGTCTTATTTCCAAAACAAACAAAGAGATATCAATAATGCGACTTTTTGCTCTATCTAAGTTAATCACAAAGTGCCTTTTTTTGATCTTCTTAGGTGGCATTTCGATTCAAGTGATGGCGCGAGATTTGGAAGAGATCCAAGCGGAGGGAGTACTTCGTCATCTTGGTGTCCCCTATGCGAGTTTTGTCACTCAGTATACCGAAGGTAGCAAGAATTCTCACAGTGGTTTAGATATTGAGTTGATGCAAAATTTTGCAAAGCATCTGGGGGTTGAATATCAGTTTATCCCCGCGACTTGGAATAATGTTTTTGGCAAGCTAACTGGGCGTAATGGTCAGTTTATCGATAATCAAGTTGTGTATTCTGAACAGCAAGTCATTGAAGGCGATGTGATGGCTCACGGTGTGACCATTTTAGATTGGCGCAAAGAGATTATTGATTTCTCTGATGATTACTTCCCCTCCGCTGTTTGGTTAATTGCTCGCACAGAGTCCGAACTTGATCCTATCGTTCCTACTGGCTCAATGAGTTACGACATTACCGCTGTTAAAGCATTAATTTATGGTAGAGATGTGCTCGCAATGAAGCAGTCGTGCCTCGATCCTGATCTGTATGACCTTTATGCCACAGGTGCCAATGTGATATTACCCGCTAAGCGACTGCAGCTTAATGAAATGGTGCCAGCTATCTTAAATAAAGAAGCGGAAATGACGTTGCTAGATATCGCCGATTCACTCATAGCATTGGAAAAGTGGCCGAGTCAGATAAAGGTGATTGGTCCTATGTCTGAAGAGCAAAGAATGGCGATGGGATTTAGAAAAGACTCGCCTAAGTTAAGAGAAGCGTTTAATGAGTATTTAAAACAGATTAAAGCCGATGGAAGTTACAAAAAGCTCATTAAAAAATACTATCCAAGCGTGTTCCATTATTACCAAGACTACTTTTCATCTGCGATAGAATCCTAATTGATATTATGAATATAAAGAAATGGTTTAACCGTCGAACTGCCATTATTGTCGCTGGCATTCTCTTAACTGCTTATCTCTTTTTAATCCTGACAGTGACGAATTTAGGTCAAAGCCGGTTACAAGAGTCTCAAAATAATGCCTTGGATCTTAAAGTCAGTAATTACACTGATAATTTGAGTTTCTTTTTCGATGTGAGCCAAGAAAATATCGCAAACCTTGCTACCAATATCGAATTCAATACCTACTTTTCAAATTTGGCAGCTGGCATGTCATTGCAGTACGGGCTCGGGTCGAGCTTGTTTAATCTTAGGAAGACAATCAATACTTTTGTTGAAACGAGTGAGATAGATCATCATCAAATCTATCAAAGGCTGCTGGTTGTTGGCTTTGGTGAAACGGTGATAGCCGATACCGATCCCAATGCACTATTTGATGTCAGTCAGATCCCAATGAAACTAATGGAGCATACAGGCACTAAAATTGTAATGCTATCGACTCCTAATGGGCCTTCGATCACCTTGCTCAGCACGATATATCTTCAGGGTAAACCTGTGGGAGTCTTGATTGCTGAGATCAATAATGATGTCGTCACCCACCAACTCTCAACCCAAGAGCATGTCAGTAGTGGTAGTTGTTTAAAGCTGATGACACCGCTTGGTGACATATTAGTGTGGAATTCGCTTAAGCCTCTAGCTGGGTCTAAGCCTGCATTACGGGGTATGACGAGTGCATCTATTCAATCCACAGAGCTACAAAGTCACACTAATACTTCAGCTCACGATATCTATTTTGAGAAAGATATTAGTGGCACTCCTTTTAAATTAAAGAGTTGGTTTGAGCCTGTTAATGAACAGGATATTTTTACCTCGGCTTGGTTTATTGCGGCGATATCTTTGTTGGCAGTGCCAGTCATGCTGGGATTACTCTATTTAATGCGGGTCAATAACGCGAATTTAGTATTACAAACCCAAATAGTAGTCTCATCAGAGCAGCAGCAGGAGCTGACGAATCAGAATATGTTGCTTGTCGATGAGGTTAAAAAGCGTAAAACGTCAGAGAATAAATTGGCTTATCAAGCTGCTCATGACGAACTGACAGGGTTATCGAATCGAACTCATAGTATGACTAAGCTAGACAAAGCAATTACTACAGCTCAGTCTAATCAGACTAAGGTGTTGGTGATGTTTTTGGATCTGGATAACTTTAAACAAGTCAATGATACTGTGGGGCATCAGGCGGGAGATGATCTCTTAAAGCAAACCAGTAAACGCTTGTTAAATTCAGTGCGAAATAGCGATACCGTCGCAAGATTTGGTGGGGATGAGTTCTTAATTATTATTCCTGAGTTGTCCCACCAAGATATGGCAAAAATGCAGGCAAGTTTAATACTCGGGCTCTTTGAACAAGGATTCGAGATTGATGGCCATGAGTTCTTTGTATCTACGAGCATTGGTATGTCTATTTACCCGCAAGATGGAAACAGTGCAGCCACATTGCTCAAGAAGGCCGACATTGCGTTGTATCGTGCTAAAGATGCGGGACGTAATGGCTTCAGTTTTTATAACGAGAATATGAACCTAGATGTGCAGCGTAAATTGACCCTTAATGGGCGTTTACATCAGGCGATAAACTCGGATGAGATTGAAATTTACTATCAACCCATTTTAGATCTCGCCAGTGGCAGAATCGTTGGCGCCGAAGCGCTGATGCGTTGGACTGACAGTGAGTTAGGGGTTGTTTCTCCGGAAGAATTTATTCCTCTATCGGAGAAAAATGGCTTAATTCATAAGCTTGGAGATATTGTGTTAATGACGGCCTGTGAGCAAGCCGCACATTGGCAAAAAATCAGTCCGATTAAAATCGCGATCAATTTCTCCAGTGTGCAGTTCCGCTATTGTGAGCAGTTACAGGCCAGAATTGTAGAGGTGTTGGCGCAAACTGGTTTACCTGCTGACAAGTTAGATATGGAGGTGACAGAAGGCTTGTTGATTGAGGAGGATAATACCTTAATGAACATGCTGGCCTATCTTAAACAGTTGGGTGTTGAGCTTTCAATCGATGATTTTGGTACTGGCTATTCTGCGCTGAGTTACTTGCAGAAGTTCTCATTTTCTAAATTGAAAATTGATCGGGCTTTTATTAATAAGATGGCGTCAAGTAAAGCGGACAGAGCGCTGGTAACGGCGATTCTAGCGATGGCTAAATCCTTGGAGTTAAAAGTCGTCGCCGAAGGGATTGAAGATGAGCACCAAGTTGAATTCTTGCAGAGTCATGGTTGTGAGTTTGGTCAAGGGTTCCTCTTTAGCCGCCCTGTTACTGCAGAGGTATTTACACAGCAGCTTTTGGACCAAGAGGTTTGCAGCGCCATCGCATAAAAGCCAATATCGATAGGCATCACTAACCAGATAATAAAACGGCCTTGAGTATGTCTCAAGGCCGTTTTTTATGGTTAATCAGAAGGTTGATTACACCATATTTCGATATAGTCGTTTCATCGCTTTCACTAATCCTTCCACATCATCTTCATCGTGGAATAGGTGAGTCGAGATACGAATGGTGTGGATTTTTTGCATGTCATCTTTCTTATTGTAGAAAGAGGTTGTACGTACAATATAGCCATATTCTTCGTGTAAACGATCGCGGAACTCGGTTAAAAGCTCGCCGTCATGTTGATCATAAAAAGGGTTAAAGGTGGTTAAACCGCTTGATAGTTCACGAATGTTAGGCGCATAGAAGTTTGCAAACGGGAAGGTGTCGAATAGCTCTTCCTTACATAGCTCACTTAGATCCAGTACGCGTTCTTCAATGACGTCTCGACCAATCTCTTCCCACATGACACAGCAATCGGCTAAGGCTTGCTTAGCTGGATAGTTATCTTGACCTACTGATTGCAGTTTAGCTTGTAGCTCTGTAGAGGAAGATGACGAGTTGATGCACCAAAGTGGAGTGTTGCGGTCACTCCAGTATTCGGCTAAACGCTGCGCATTGTCACGAACATAAAGGATACCTGTTGCGCCTGGACCACATTGCCATTTATGGCCTGCACCTGAGTAGAAGTCGCAGTCAATATCATGGAAATCGAGGTTAAGCATACCTGGAGTATGTGCGCCATCGATGAGAGTCACAATGCGATTTGGAATAGCGACTTCCTGACAGATACGCTTGGCTGGCAAGGTGGTGCCAGTGGTGTAGGTGATGTGAGAGAAGACAATCAGGCGTACTCGGTTACCGTACTCAGCAACAGCATCTGCAAATACATTAACGAAGTCATCTTCAGATACGGTGTTATTGCCTGTATATACAGGGATCTCAATCTCTACAACTTCAACATTATAACGATCACTAACATGCTTAAGCGGTATTTTTACAGCACCGTGCTCATGATGTGTGGTTAGAATGACATCGCCTTCTTCAAATTGAAGACCATTAATAATGCTGTTCATTCCGTCAGTGGTATTACGGTTTAATACCAGTTCGTGGTCATAAGCACCAAACCCAGGTGCAACCTGTTTTGCTAACTCAATTGTCGGTACGTTACTTTGCCAAGGATTAGCTGAAATCATCTCATTGGTACGGGCGTAAGACTTTAAAATGCTCTTTGGCATAGAGCCTGATGTGCCTACGTTCATGTAAGTAGTGCGCTTATTGAGTACAAACTCTTTGCGAACCTTTTTCCATAACCGTTTATCTGAATTGTGGCCTCTAAATTGTGTTAGTTCTTGCTCATCTCCTTTGGCTGCAGCAACTGATGGAAACATCATAGTGCCCGCACCGGCAAGTGCTAATCCTGTAGATGTTTTTAAAAAACTTCGACGGTTTAAACCTGGTGTGGCATCTTTATTATCGTTATTCATACTACTCTCAAATTAATTGATGACTGAATATAATTGTTTCTCTAGTGTAAAAAAAGCCTAATGGTATCAAGCTTATGTTGAGCGTTTTCAATATACATACATCGCGAATGTTATTAGTTATAAAGAGTGAAAATCGTGATGAAGAACACAGTTGTGGCAAAGGCTTATATAGAAAGAACTAAAGTATTAAATGTGAAGATCAATGAGTCACTGCGTTGTCGATGTAGCAGTATACAGTTAGGCAGTTGTTTAGTCATGTGTTTTGGGCGGGGTTCCAAAATTTTACGAACTTAGCTCATCGTTAACTCCGCTCTTTTACCTCGTGTGTCACAAATAATATCAATCACTTGGGTTTTGTATGTGTGCTAGGGAGATTAAGAGGTTGTAATGCTCTGTAACAATGGCAACGGGATCACTATCGTTCATCGCTCACTTTTACTGGTAAGAAAACCGAGTTTCGTCAACAGGCCGTTGATCATAAAGCGGCGTTAGCCAAGATAAGAGCCTCGCTGAAGGACAACGGCGTATTTATCATTTTGATCATGAGGCGGTAAAAGGTTCTGGTTATGACGCGCCAAATTCAACCCACAGAATTGATTCCAATATCGTCAAATATCAGATGGAAGAAGCTGGTTTTAAACTCGTTGAGGAAGCTTTTTATCTTAGAAACCCTGATGACAATAGATCGGTGAATGTGTTCGAAGATGAGACCCGTGGTAAAACGGATAGGTTTATCTATAAGTTCACAAAAAGCTAAAGATCTGCATTTTTAGTGTACTGGATTTAGCGATCTGATTGTGTAGTCACTGTTTTAGAATTACTGAGCCAAAGCTTTACTGCCAATGACCCAGTTTTATGGTATATCTCGCGAGTAAGATTATTCTATTTGAGAGAGATAACATGTTAGCCGTAAATGAATATTTTGAAGGGCAGGTTAAGTCCATTGGTTTTCAAGGCGAAGACAAACCAGCGTCAGTCGGCGTGATGGAAGCGGGTGATTATGAGTTCGGTACGGCGGCACCAGAAGTGATGCATGTTATATCTGGAGCATTGACCGTGTTATTGCCTGACAATGATGAATGGCAGACTTTCAAAGCGGGCGATAAGTTTGATGTGGTGGGAGACGCTAAGTTTCAAGTGAAAGTCTCGGTTCAAACGGCATATTTGTGCGTTTATGGCTAATAAAATCTACTAGCTGAGCTATGGCCGCTTATTGATTTTTGAGTAAAAAAAGCCCCTCTCACTTGAGTCAGTGAGAGGGACTTTTTAGTGCATTATGATTGATCGAGTTTTAGATTGACGGCGAGGTCTTGTAAGAATCGCTGAGTTTCTTCGGAAAGTTTGTTTATCTCAGTTACAGATTCTGATGAGCGAGAGGCCAGTTGGCGAACTTCATCAGCAACCACTGCGAATCCTCGTCCATGTTCTCCGGCGCGTGCAGCTTCAATGGCGGCATTGAGTGCGAGTAAGTTGGTTTGATTTGAGATCCCATCGATCACTTTAGCGATATCGGCGATCTCACTGCTGGACTTGGCGACATTGGCCATGATCTCATTCATGCCATCGCGCATCTCTACCTCTTCGGTGACATCCCTTAGGAAGGCTGTGTATAAAATTCGCCCGCTGACTTCGACTTTTGAAAGTGAAAGCGATCCCCATTTCTTACTGCCATCTTTACAGAATACGGGGACTTCACGGACAGTGCCGACAATTTTGTTGATGCCTGTATTTCGGTTCGCATTGACTAAGTTGTCATGGTTGGCCTGAAGCTCCATCGGCACTAACATTTTGACATTTTGGCCAATAACCTCATGTCGTTTATAGCCCCATAGCTCTTCTGCAGCCTTATTGAACATGGTGACAATATTGTGGTCATCTATAGAGACTACGCTGTCTAAGGCTTGCTCTAATGTTTGATCTATCGCTTCCTGTGCCAATTTAGCTTCGGTAATGTCACGTACAAATGCGGTGTATCCTATCTCTCCACCAACCTCTACTTTACATAGGGATAGATTTGCCTGAATGGTGTCACCGTCGGGGCGGGTTAAGTCTATATCTCGGCTGGTTCCGACGATCTTATTAATCCCTGTACTGCGATTGGCATTAACTAAAGAATCGTGGCTAGCTTTTATCTCATTAGGCACCAGCATTTTCACGTTGTTGCCAATAACGGTCTCTCTGGATATACCCCATAGTTTTTCAGCGGCTGAGTTCATGAAAGTGACGATGTTATTGCTGTCTATGCTAATGACGCCATCGAGAGCCTGTTCAAGTACTTGTTGCATGGTTTCTCTAGCTTGACGTCGTGCACTGATATCTCGAGCGAAGCCAACGTAACCAACACCATCATCACTTTCTAATCTGGAAAGGGCGAGGTTTATCCATGTTTTTGAACCGTCTTTACGTACCAGTTCTACATCGCGGCTGGTACCGACAATGATATCTTCGCGGGTACGTCTATTTTTATTCACAAAGTTATCATGGTTGGATTGGATCTCTTTAGGAACGAGCATTTTTACGTTCTTTCCGATCACCTCCTCTTTGGTGTATCCCCACATTTTCATTGCAGAATCATTGATAAAAGTAACAATATTCTGATCATTTATCATGATCACAGAATCTACAGATTGACCGAGAACTTTTTCAACGGCTTTGTTACCCGCTGCAGTGATGGCTTCTTGCACCTTTTTTTCTCTTAGCTTATCGCGTTCTTCATCGGCGGCAGATGGCTTATTTGATGAAGAGAAGAAGTTTTTTATAAACCCGGTCATGTCTGTTTACCTCTTAATCGGTATCATGTCTAAAGGAAGATCGTGGTGACATTTCCATGTCAGTTACTTCTCGCTAAAGTGTCTGAATTTTTGGTTTGAAATATTTTATTTATCAACACTTGTTCAAATTATAGTCAAGAATATGAATGCCACTTATTTTGTGTAAGTAATTTTGTTTTAAGTGTAGAAAAGTCATGAAATGGGGAGGGGAATTTATTGAAATGAGAGGAGTTAATATAGTTTTTTGGCTGATGGTATAGAGTGTGAACAGGTCAATGATAAAGCCCCATGAGTTAAGGTTTCATCATCTTTTGAAACCTTCCCATTGTGTTACTCGCTGATTGTTAAAGTGGGCATTAGCGTTCCAATGCTTACCCACTTTAGGAGATGCTAGAAAATCATGTTGCTTCAGGGGATTGTTTGTTTTGTTGGAAATGAATAATGTCCCTAACATCATGTTGTTTATCTGACAGATCATTTAAAACCCAATTGCTGTGATCGTGTTGCTCGGAAAATTCATTAAGTGTCGTATGCAGTTCACCTAAAGATTGGTGCATCATCTGTGAAATACGGATACAAGAGTCCATTGGGTTTTTAGCTATTATGCGCTGAGCATCCACTTGAAACTGTAATCCTCTAAGACGATGGTGATGCTGCTCCGATGCACTGCCTATCACTTCGTTAACTTCTTCCCTGAGTAAATGTTCAAGTTGTTCTGGATTGTTTTTTGCCATTTTCATCAAGGTGTCAAAATCTGGGAATGTTTGCTGACTCATAGTTGTTACCTACCACTTTTATTTTGATTTGAATTCGCATTTGCTCATTACATTCGAATATTTTTTCTTGCGTAATTTGCATCTTCTAATAGATAGATAAGGCAATTTCCGAACCAAAAAAGATCAGTAAATTTATCAGATGGTTAAAAATTTGGAGTTGGTCGAGTGTCGCAAATGTGAGACTCTGATTTGCGTTGCTACTACATGTTTAACTTTTTAGCATTGGATAAAAGTGGAGTTTTCTCAGGGGATGAGTGAGGTAGATAGGGTGAATAGAAGGAATAAAAAGGAGGCTGTTAAGCCTCCCTTTTTTACGTCTTAGAATTAAGCGCCAGCAATGGGGGTCTGCCCAGTGTGGATTTTTTCACTGCTCTTAATAAACATATAGAGGCAAGTGGTAATTAAGCAACCGCCTAAATAGAAGATCAAAGCATTGGGGGAATCAGATAGATTCGACGCCAATAAAGGGCCTAACACTGAGCCAATACTGTAGCTCAACAGCATTATCTCCGTTGCTGAGACTATTTTTTCCATCTGTATCGCATCACAAGCAAGCGTGATGGCGATTGGGTATAGCGCGAAACTACAAGCGCCTAGTAGTAAGTAGCTTGCACTGAGCACCATAAATGACTTTGATTCTAAAATGCCCATTACAGCGAGTGCACCGAACAAACAAAATAGTGCCATCAATAAGCTTTTGCTCATCTTAGGCGATAAATAGCTCACAAGTGGTTGGACTAACATGCCACCTAAAATGATAGTGGCCATTAGAATTCCAGTTTGCTCTGCTGAACCGGTCTGATTGGTAATATAAACGGGCATTAACCCGTATATTGGTCCAAGCAACAGTCCTGAAACGAGACAGCCTAATATCGCAGGGCGGCTAAGCTTCTTTATTTCACTGAGCTTCATTTTCAGGTTGTGTTCGTTTTTAGGCTGCCCGCTTTTAATCAATAGCGGAGGCAATATTGCCAGCATGAGTAGCCCTAGCACGAATAAATAAGGTAATACTCCATCGATTCCGACAGGGCCAATACCCAGTTGGCCTAAAGCGCTGCCGCCATAGAGAGAGGTCATGTATAGACCTAAACGCTTAGCTCTTTGTTTTGCGCTATCAGCCATCAGTAACCAAGACTCGACGACAACGAAGATACCTGCAACAGCAAAACCTGCAATAAATCGCGCCAGTAACCAAGTTGCTGCGCTTGGAAGGCTGAGCATTAAGACAATAGTCGAGATCAACAAGGACAAAAACAGGATAAATGCCACTCTGTGCCCAGTTTTTGCCACGACGCTTTCTATGCAAGTTGCACCGATGAGCAGGCCAAAGTAAAAAATACTGGCAAGCCAAGGAACGAGCGACTCATCAAGACCGAATGAAGATAATGAGAGAGGAATAAGGCTCATTAAGAATCCGGACGCGACAGCAAAAAACGACAATCCCACTACTGGGACGAAAGTGCTATTTTTGACTGGCTCACAGCTATTTACGTTCACGTTTACCTTCATTAGTCTGCACTTAATATAGCTTAGTGGCTCTATGCGTGTCGGGACGGTTTTAATTGGTCATTGGTTATTTTTTGCGAATGTATTCCCATTTATTAAAGAAGTAAAGAAGATAAATTAATGTAAAGATTAATTTTTTTGCATGTTTATTTATACCGTTGTTTTTAAATAAATATTTTTTACTTTTTTAGATATTAAATTTAATGAATTTCTTTATTGAATAATTACATTTTTTCTAATTGTTAGTGATTTTGGTTGTTTTTGTTATTTATTTTTTAACGTGTAAAAGTGCCATTAAATTGCTTTTAGGTGCTCTTTAAAGTGGGTTAGGTGCCACTTGGTTGCTCTAACTGTTATTTGTTGGTGTTTGTTTGTTGGTTTTGTCTAAGAGGGGAAATATGAGAGCAAAGCTGTTAGCCTAAAAGCAATGGATAAAAAATTGCTTTTAGGGAGTGTTGATTTATGGATTTCAATTTGGTGCAGGCGAGCGCTGAAGATCGCGGGTTTTTATTGGCTTTAAGAGTTGCGACTATGGTGGAGCATTTAGAAGAAGCTGGGATCTTTTTGACTCAGGAGGAGCATTTAAATCGACTTAATGAAGAGTATGATTGCTCCTATCTGATCCTTATTGAAGAGGAAGCTGTTGGTACATTGAAGTTTCGAGAGCAGATTGACAAGGTTGAAGTCATGCAGCTGCAGATCACTCCGACTCATCAAGGTTATGGCATCGGTAAAATGGTGTTGGAACGAGTGATTCAATGGTCTGTCGGTGCAAATAAGCCCGTGGCTCTAACTGTCTTAAAGGCGAATCCGGCCAAAGCGCTTTATTTACGTTTAGGCTTTACCTTAGTCGATGAGGATGAATATGAATTTCATATGCTTAGATCGCCGGTCAACATCGAATAATGAAATCAAAACCTGCTGATGCGACGTTGGTGAGCACTTCGATGGAGTGTGGCTTGGCTAGTGAGCCAAAGGCAAAGTACACCACGATAGCTGCTTGGTCATTAGCCGTTGCTCGGACATTAGATGCTGCGGGTATTGACCCTCAACCGGTATTTGAAGGGGCGGGTTTATCTCTGCAGGAACTAGAGTCAGCGCCAGAGTCACGTATTGCCATTGAGCGCATGACTCAATTTTGGGGTGATGTTGAAAAAGTTACGCAGTCAGCGGCATTTGGTCTGAGTGTTGGGCAATATGCGTATCCAATGCATTTTAGGGCCTTAGGCTTCTTGATGATGACATCGGATACTTTGGCCCAAGCCTTTGAAAAATTGCCCAGTTACTATGCGCTAATAAGTAATTCTGCCGGCATCAAGTTACAGCGAACGCCGCAATTAATTGGTTTTACTATCACCCCGCTTGATGGCGTAGAGATAAGCCATATGGCGATAGATGCGTTTTTTTCGACCTTGATGCACTATGGCGACTTGATGATTGGTGACTCGTGCTTTACTCATCGTGTGGATCTGATGCGCGCTGAACCCAAAGATCCAAGGCCTTGGCTAGATAGCTTTAAGGCGCCGGTGTCGTTTAACAGGCAGGAAAACTGCTTGTGGATGGACAGAGGGATACTTGAAAAGCCCACTTTCATGGCTAACCCTGAACAGGCTGCTGAAAATGAGCATCGAGTCCGTCAATACCTGAATATGATGCAGGCACTCACTTGGCAAGAGAAGACCTCTCAAGCGATACACGCCATGTTAGTGGTGGCTGAGCCAACTGCTGAGCAAATCGCAACAATCTATAATATTAGCGAACGTTCCCTAAGCCGTTATCTAAAACTGGAAGGAACCAATTTCCGATATCTACTCGGAAATAAACGCAAAGAACTTGCCCATTACTACCTGAAAAATAGTGAGATTAGTGTCACTCAGTTGGCCGATAAACTTGGCTATAGTAGCTTAAGTAACTTCACTCGAGCCTTTCATGTTTGGTATGGAGTCAGCCCAAGCGAGTATCGTTCAAGTGTGATGGTTGGCGTAAAATGATAACCTGAGTGTTGTCGATATGTAATAGGTTGGGTTTACTTGTTATGAAAGAGAACCTAGCAAAATGTCGAACCTTCCTCCATGTATCGCGATAGATCCAAGCCTGAATATAAAGGGCAGTACCCAAAAAAGAATAGGGACCATAAGGGCTAATCCTCTGTGTCGATTACTGCTTCCCTGCAGTGTGGGTTTGTTTTTGGTGGGCTGTCAGCCAGATAATACACCGATAAGTGGGAGCGAGCTAACGAGCATAGATGCAAACGGTTTCTCTGCTGCATCGATCTATACCATTGATGCTAATCGTCAGGTGTTAGATCAATTACCTTTTGAAGATACCCAAGACTTCACTGATGCAAAGCGTGGCTTCATTGCCAGTCTTCCAGATCTTAACGTCAGTGGATCACAAGGGGAGACGATTTGGAATACACCCGAATATGACTTTATTGAAGGGGAAGCGCCGACGAGCGTAAACCCTAGTCTATGGCGACAGGCTAGCCTTAATAACATTCAAGGTTTGTTTGAGGTGACCAAAGGGGTGTACCAGATACGCGGTTTCGATCTGGCCAATATGACGATTATTGAAGGTAAGACGGGATGGATCATCGTTGATCCACTGACAACAGCTGAAACTGCCCGAGTCGCTATTGAATTTGTGAATCAAGAGCTGGGTGAAAAACCCATCTCTGCCATCGTGTTCACGCACAGCCATATGGATCACTTCGGCGGCGCTTTAGGGCTTTTTAAAGGGGATATTCAAACAGAGTTGGCTGGCATTGATATTGTCGCCCCTGCAGGATTTATGCATGAGGCAACCAGTGAGAATGTGATGGCGGGCACCGCCATGGTTCGCCGTGCAATGTTTATGTACGGTAAACGTCTGCCCCGCAACGAAAGAGGGCATATCGATTCAGGCCTAGGCAAAGAGCCTGCTTTTGGTACCTTTGGTATTTTAGCGCCAACAATTTCGGTTGAAATCGATGAGTCACATCAAATCGATGGGGTTCAATTCGATTTCCAAATTGTATCTGGCTCAGAAGCCCCTGCCGAGTTTACTTTCTACCTTCCCGAGCAAGAGGCTTATTGTGGAGCAGAGCTGGTCTCTAAGACCATGCATAATCTCTATACCCTAAGGGGCGCTAAAGTCAGAGATGCGTTGCAGTGGAGTCGTTCAATTGATGAGGCGTTAATGAGTCAACGAGAGGCTAAGGTCTACTTTGGCAGCCATCATTGGCCTATTTGGGGAGGAGAAGCGATTGATGATTTCCTCGAGAAACAAAGAGATACCTATAAATATATCCATGACCAATCGGTGCGCATGCTCAATGCTGGTTTGACGCCGAGTGAGATAGCAGAAGCGATCCAGATGCCGCCTTCGTTATCGAATACTTTTTCGAGTCGAGGTTACTATGGTACGACCAAACACAATGCCAAAGCGGTTTATCAAGCTTATCTTGGTTGGTATGACGCCAACCCTGTGAATTTAGACCCTCTGCCTGAAGAAAGTGCCGCAATTAAGTATGTGGCAGTAATGGGAGGTGCTGACGCGGTCTTAAAGCACGCTGAAGCCGCTTACTTAGAAGGAAGTTACCGTTGGGCCGCCGAGTTGCTCAATCACTTGGTGTTTGCTGACAGCGACAATAGTGCGGCCAAAGCGTTATTGGCTAACACCTATGATCAGTTAGGTTATCAGGCCGAGTCTGCTCCTTGGCGAGATGTGTATCTCTCTGCAGCGTATGAATTACGTAATGGTAGTCCCGAGAAAGGCATCGATCTGGTGTCGATGAAACAGATCTTACTGCGATCGCCAGTCGAGAACTTCATGCAATCTATGGCGTCAAGAGTCATAGGGCCAGAGGCTTTTGGAGAGGAGTTTTTACTGAATATCCACTTTACGGATCTGAATGAGAACTATGTGTTAGAGCTGAAAAATGCCGTATTAAATCATAGAAAAGCACCGAAAAATCCACAAGCGAATGCAACGTTGAACATTAGCCATGAGTTGTTTGTCGATATCATCATCGGCAGTGCAAGCGCATCGGATATTCTATTTTCCGATGAGCTAAATATCGAGGGCAGCAAATTGGATCTGGTTAGCTTCTTTGGGCTGCTTGATAAACCTAAAGGCGTGTTTAATATCGTGACACCATAAGTGGGAGGCCTTCGAATGAAGGCTGATTTCATTTTCATTTTTGGTTTAGGGTTTGGTTTAGGTTTAGGTTTAGGTTTTAGTGTCTGGCTGAATTGGTATTGGGAGGTTCGTTTTAAGTTTAACCTTCATTGTTACTTATCACCTGCTGTGAGCTAATGTGTAGTTACTTCTGTGACACGGTGAATATGGCGTAGCCATGAGGTTATGAACGAGAGGCAAGGATGCCGAACTGGCTGTTAGACAAGGATGTTATTCAAGTACAATCCCTGTGGGCTTTACGGCCGCATCTGATGTGAATGGATTCACAAATGCCGAGGTGACATGGATGTCATTGAGCGGCCATGTCACGGACGGTCACAGCCGCATCTACACCTGATGATTTAAAGCAAGAGTTTCGCTTCGATTTGGCTTG
Organism: Shewanella hanedai; assembly: GCF_007197645.1. Classification (GTDB taxonomy): domain Bacteria; phylum Pseudomonadota; class Gammaproteobacteria; order Enterobacterales; family Shewanellaceae; genus Shewanella; species Shewanella hanedai. The sequence goes on along the minus strand of NZ_VKGK01000002.1, from coordinate 163,606 downwards.
AGTTGTTGTGATCAGCTTTTGATTCTCTCCGTGTCCTCAGTGGTGAAGCTTGGGAGTTTTGCTTTTATAGTAATTTATCACTGGTGGTCACAAATAAAAAATGGCCAGTAGCGATGGGCTATTGACCATTACAAAAGCTAACTAAAACTTAATTGATGGTGGAGATATATGTCCAGAATCGATTATTGGTTTTATTGGTTGGGAAATACCAATAGCGGGCGTCGCTACCTAATCCAGATAGTTTGAATAACTCCTTATCTCCATTGTAAGGGTTGTCGTAGACGTACAGATCGCCAAGGGTGCCTATTCGATCAAAATCTCCCCATTGATGATAGGTTTCATCTTTATCATAGCCATTCACCGTGTAAGACAACGAAGTTTTAACTGGGTCAATTAACTTTGCGACTAAGGTGTCTCCTTTGCACACAATGGCTGCACGTTCTGGCTGCTGCGCTTCAGGTATATTCACATGGAATTTGTTCATGGTAGTACCATTGATGCGAACGGCTGACAGCTTAAAGTTTAAAGACTGCCCATTACTCGTCTCTACATTCAGCTGACAATCATTTGCTGTTAGGCGCTCATTGTCATTGCTGTAGGTAAAACCGTATGAACCATGCAGGGCAGGGTAAATGTAGCTCGGCAATATCCCTTGGGGATCGTAATAACCCACAAGCGTGGTAATAGGTATACCAAAGGAAGTGGGCGCTTTTGCTATGGTCAGATCAGGAGCCTCTGCTTCATTCCATGTTATGCCGTCAGAGACATAGGATATGTTCAATCCATTGTAGATAAGAACCGACGTGTCATTGATGTATAGATAACTGTTGTAACCCGCTTTGTGGTTTATCGTGATAGCACGGCCTTTGTTAAGCTCAGAAGCTATGGGGACATTGATGTTCTTTGCCCAATTTCCGTTGTACATCCCAATGTTAACTAACGCATGGTCGTTAAATAACCCCGACAGATAGGCTTCCGATAAATGGTTGATAGATGCATTTATCTGCTCTCCATCCATCACTCGGTGTTGATAATCGGTCATTGTTTCAGTGACAGCATCCCATTTTTTAAAACCAGTATTGGAATCGGCTGAAAAAACAATTTTAGACTCTAGATTACGTTGAATATTAGCCGCGGTATAAGGCGTGTAGAGCGTGAATCGGTTCATCATCGACATGGGAGCGCCGCCAGCCATAGAATCTGAACCGAATGAGCGACCCTCGAAGGGGGCTTGGCACATGCCATTTAGGCACGCGCTTTGATTACTTTTCTTAGATGACATGTTCGGAATAAACTTATTCAGATCTGCATCCCAACCCCAAGTGGAATTAACGGCATCTGCTTGGCGGTGAATCGAACCATCGAAGCCTCCTGGGTAATGACCCATATTGAAGTTGTGTCCGATTTCGTGGCTAAACTCATTACCCAAAGAGGAGTCTAACGTCACTATCCCGCCACCACCGGAGCCACCGTGAGTGACGACTCCGTTCTCATAATTCCCGCGAGTGTTATGAGCCGCTAATTGTGAGGCTAAATAGGGATGGCCACTTTCGCCCTCACCAATGGAGCTGTTGATCCCATAATTGGCGTTATCAATGCCGATAGAGATGAGCTCTTTCCCAATTCGTTGACGCATTGTGCCACTGTGCCAGCCTCCGGTACTTGGATCGAAGTCGGTCAGTAAGGTGCCGTTTGGCAACATCACTTCAGGTAAGTATAAAGATTCATATTGGCTAACTGTCATACGGCTCACTGGCACAGTTTGGAAATACTCACGTTGTGCCAAGGCATCATTGGCAAAGTGAAAAGCGCCGCGGGGCTCAGTTAACATTCCGACATCAATGGTGTGGATAAGTAACTCTGAAGGCGCGCCAACTTTTACGTCACTTAATTTGCCTGATAGCTCACCATGAGAGAACTGCATCGTCATGCCTGGTTGAATCCAGTTTGGTGGCAGTTTGAGACTCCAAGTGTTAACGGCATAAACTAATTTGTTATTTTCTAATTCACCTTCAAGGATCCATTGGCCACTTAAGTATTTAAATACCAGTGTGTTTCCTGTTGTCAGAACGGTAGAGCGGTTGCTGTATTTTATGGTTGATGAGTATCCAGCTCTTGAGGTCACCTTGACGACTTTATCTGCCATTGATGCTGAATTTGGCAAGTAAATATCCCGAGTCCACACACCATTAGCGGTAATGATTTCGACTAAGTTATTGTCTGTTAGGCTTGTCTCTAAGTACGCCGCGCTAGGATCATTAAGTTTAGCCATTTCCGAAGCTGAATGAATGACGGTTGAGGCTCCAGCTACCGGAGTAAAATCGAGTTCACCTTCAGGTGCTCCGTCAATGGCATAGACTGTTTTAGGTAGTTGGTTAGGCGGGTTGAGGCGCATTGTACCCAGAAACTGACCTTGGCTATTCGTCGCTGTAACACTCAGTGGTGTTGCTGTATTGAGATCCTTTTGCTTGGGTTTGAACATCAGCAATGTGGTTCGCAGGGCTGCTAAATAGGGTTGAACATCTCCCTCTACCCCATGTTTTGATGGCATAATTTGGCTTTGAGCAAACGATACCGATGCAGCTAAACTGCCTTCTAAATCACTGGGGAAATCATTGTTATTAAACACCTGTAAATTCGCTGGTGCGGTGGTGGGGTTGATGACTTGTTCAGTCGCGTAAGCAGTGCCTGAAGCTAAAAGGCTAGCCACTATGCTGGCGATATAAGTGGTTTTTACGCGAGAGTGAAGAGGTGAGAAATGTTGCTTTTCCGAGGAAGCCAAGGAAAGAATGTTATTCGACATGTTTTATATCCTATTCGTTAGAAATTATTAACGAAAAGGGCTGCAACCAAGCAGAAAATATAGACAGTTATGATCCATTCTAAACTGTTAATAAAGCTATGGTGGCCCCGCTGTCATAGGTTTTAACAACCCTTAAACCGGTAGCTTTGCGTCTTAGCCTTTCGACTAGTTTGCCCTTTACATATACAAGTTAAACATTAGTACATCGTAGTTTTTTAGATACGATTTAAAATCACTAAACTTTAACTTAATAATAACAATATAGTTTTTTGAATGATTAAACAACTTGTCGTACGGTAACTGCTTAACATTTGATCACTGCACCATTATTCTTTGATCACTTAGTCGCAATGACATCGTGTTATTGACGAGACCTGCAGTGGTTTCAAACGTCGAAAGGGGAAGTTTTAATGAACGTATTTTAATGTCGGAGGGGCTCGTTGCTGGTATTCAGCACATGCTAAGTCAGCGCATATTTGTTAATCTATGCCCCTGAAGTTGTAACTGCTTAAATTCAACGTAAATTCAATATCATTGTATCGTTTTCAAAGGTGAACATGGACGACCATATCGTAATTTTGATTATTGCTTTGCTGGTATTGCTTTATGGCTATATCTCTAAAGCTCTATCTCGACTTAACATCTCCGGCCCAATGGTTTTTACTAGCTTTGGCTTACTACTTTCGCCCTTAGGCTTGAATCTTACGCAGGTGGAAGTCGATTCTGGTTTTGTGAAAATAATCGTCGAGATAGCCTTGGTGCTGGTGTTGTTTGCCGATGCAGCTCTGTTGGATTTTAAGTTGTTAAAGCAGTCATGGAAAATTCCCGCTCGCCTGTTATTTATCGGTTTACCTATCACCATTGTGGTTGGAACTTATGTTGCTATGCTTATCTTCCCTGAAGAACCGCTGACTTATCTGCTACTGCTGGCATTATTGCTGACGCCAACTGATGCTGCATTGGGTAAGGCTGTGGTAACCGATCCTAAAGTGCCAGAAAGGATCCGCTTGAGTATTAACGTTGAGAGTGGCTTAAACGACGGCATCGTGTTTCCCATCGTGTTGACTGCGGTCGCAATGATTCTTAGTGGTTTAACAGAAGCCCAAGATAACGGCTGGATGGGCTATGTGGTTGAACAGATCATATTTGGTGCCTTGGTTGGCGGAGCCGTTGGCTACTTAGGCACTAAGCTGACCATGAAGTCTGTAGAGAAGCGCTGGATGGAGCTGAGTTACGAAAACCTCATTCCCATAGCGTTAGCTATTTTGTCTTTCTATTTGGCTGAGTCATTTGGTGGAAATGGATTCATCGCTGCCTTTTTTGCAGGTTTGTATGCGGGGAATACCTGTGAGAAGACCAGACAACATATTGAAGATTTTACCGAAACTGAAGGTGAGTTATTTGTACTCATGAGCTTCTTTTTGTTTGGCTTAGTTTTTGTCCCACTCACCTTGCCTTACATCACTTTCGACGTTGTCTTATATGCATTTTTAAGTCTGACAGTGTTGAGAATACTGCCTGTGATGATCTGTTTGATTGGTGCTAAATTGGATCTGGCGACCATGGCGTTTATTGCATGGTTTGGCCCGCGAGGCATCGCTTCAATCCTGTATGTATTAATCGTTGTCCATGAGATAGGCACCATGGAAGGGTATGAAACTATCTACGCTGTCGTGACCTTGACCGTGTTAATGAGCATTTTAGCCCACGGGCTAACTGCCCAACCTTTTGCTAATTTGTACGCCAAGTCTCATAAAGAAGAGCACAAGGAATAAGTCGGCCTTCGCATGAAGGCTGATGATATTATCTTGCTGCGATTGAATAAGCTGTCATGCAGCAAAGGAACCTATTTGTATGCCTCACGTAGAAATTAAATATTCTGACAATTTAGACATCGATACCCACAAGATCTTTGATGCGGTCGAGAAAACCATCAATCAAAATGACATGAGCGCAGGGGAGTGTAAATCAAGAGCTTACCCTTGCTCTCAGTATAAATACAGCCATGTGCTGGTCACAGTATCGTTATTAACAAAACCTCATCGAGATAACGTTTTTACCCAAAATTTAAGCCGTGAAATAGAAACGGCGATAAAAGCTCATCTTAAACAAAGCTTATATTTTTCGTTAAATATTGAATATAGTCTGGATTACTACACGACAAATATTCATCTTGTTGAAGGCGATGAGCTACAAAGTAGGCTTGATGACGTTACAAGTTAAGTGGTTATCAATTGCTTTTATTGCCTAATCCCCCTCAATGAGTAAGAGCCTTAGCCCTCATTCATTCTCGTCACAGTGGTGCTAAATCGAAGCGATACTCAAATGCTTGTCAGTAGAGTAAATATCGTTGACATATCATACGTAAAACCACTTAATGAGATTAGTTGTTATTCTCATTAAGTGGTTTATATGTGCCAATGCTTCCCACAATTTGAACGTCAAGATCCTGCGATAAATGTGCTGCGCCATAAGATACGACATGCTGAAGAGGTTGATAATCCAAGTTTGGTGTTGATCTGGTTTTCCATGGAGGAAGCTTTGATGGGCGCATGTAAGCATGCGGCCTGGTCTCTTCATGTCGCAGAGTACCGATTATTGCTCGATACTCTATCTGATGACATGCTTGCAGGCCACTGGCGACTTTGGTGTTTAGATAACATCTATAAGCCGTTGAGTGTGTTGTCGAGGCTGGTGGACTGTGACGCTCAAAAGCAAGAGCTAGAAAAGCTCTTCTATGAGTTAAGAGTGACGAGCGAGTTCTTTAAGCCAGGTTTAGCGCAATGAAGTGGCTCACCAAAAATAGTGCTATGCATATCAAACGGCAATTAGGGTGGATAGATAGATCATGAATACACGTATTGAAAAAGACAGCATGGGTGGGCTTCAGGTGCCAGCAGATGCGCTCTATGGTGCCCAAACACAGCGAGCAGTGAATAACTTTCCTATCAGTGGTCGAACTTTACCTAAGGCCTTTATTAAATCCCTACTCATGGCCAAGTCTGCTGCGGCTCAAGCTAATGCCAAATTAGACTTGTTACCACAAACGATGGCTGACGCTATCTCTGCTGCTGTGAGTCAACTGCTTAACGATCAGAACATGATGCAACACTTCCCTGTTGATGTGTTTCAGACTGGCTCAGGTACAAGCTCGAACATGAATGCGAATGAGGTCTTGGCCACTCTAGCTTCTAAAATAGCGGGGCAAGCCGTCGGTGCGAATGATCATGTCAATTATGGTCAAAGCAGCAACGATATCATTCCATCTTGTATTCATATCAGCGCAGCGATGGAGCTAGAGGGACACCTTTTACCCGCCCTTAAGCATCTGTTGACAGTGATTAAGCAAAAAGCCCAAGAGGTGGATCATCATGTGAAGACAGGTCGAACTCATCTGATGGATGCAATGCCCGTACGTATGAGTCAAAGCTTGTTGAGCTGGGCGAGTCAGATAGAGCAAAATATCGAATTGATAGATGGGATAAGACCTAAATTACACAGCCTCGCACAGGGAGGCACAGCGGTGGGAACCGGCATCAATGCCCACAAGGATTTCGCCGCCGAGTTTACTCGTCTGCTCGGTGAATCAACCGGTTTACCCTTTACCCCCGCGAGCAATTTTTTCAGTCACATAGGCACTCAAGATATCGCCGTTGCCTTGTCGGGGCAGCTAAAAACCACGGCGGTGTCGATGATGAAGATAGCTAACGATCTCCGTTGGATGAACTCAGGGCCATTAGCAGGGTTAGGTGAGATTGAACTTCAAGCGTTGCAGCCAGGTTCATCAATCATGCCTGGCAAGGTGAACCCAGTGATCCCTGAAGCCACCACGATGGTCGCCGCACAGGTTATCGGTAACGACAGCGCAATCACTATTGGTGGCCAGTCAGGTAATTTTGAATTGAACGTCATGTTGCCTATGATTGCCGACAACCTGCTGTCGAGTATCAACTTACTTGCCAATGTCAGTTATCTATTGGCAGACAAAGCGATAGCCACTTTCACTGTCAATGAGCAGCAGTTGCAGAAAGCGTTGGCACGTAACCCCATCTTAGTCACCGCTTTGAACCCGATAATTGGATATGCCAAAGCTGCCGACATTGCCAAGAAAGCCTACAAGGAGGGTCGATCAGTACTCGATGTAGCCGAAGAGGAGACTGATATTCCGCGAGGGGAATTAGAGGTGCTATTAGACCCTATGAAGCTCACTTTAGGAGGTTTATAAACAGTTCTTCGAATGAAGACTGATTACATTTTTCTTGGTTTGATTTTTAATTTCTGGCTGAGTTTAGGGATTGGGTGATGTGTTTATCGTTTAATTCAGAGTGAACGATTTGCAATTTAGGGGGAATATAAAGCAGCATGGACTTATATAGTTAAAACCTACTATTTGAGGAACCATCATGAAACGGCTAACACTAGTATTGGCTTTACTATGCTCCCCCACGGTTTATGCAGGTGCATCAGCTCCAGACTTGGTTTATGCGGCTTTAGAAAGAACCAAGCATAGTGTGAGGTATGATGGTGCTTACCATAGCATCAGCTATCCCAATGGCGATGTTCCTGCAAATATTGGTGTATGTACCGATGTCATTATTCGCAGCTACCGGCAATTGAACGTAGATCTTCAAGCGTTAGTTCATGAGGATATGCTGGCAAACTTCTCCGAATATCCATCAAAAAGAATATGGGGGTTATCACGTCCTGATAGCAATATTGATCATCGTCGTGTACCAAATCTGCAAACCTTTTTTACGCGTCATGGCACGGTATTGCCAATCAGCCAGAATGCGAAAGCATACCGTTCTGGGGATATTGTGACTTGGATGCTACCAGGTAATCTTCCACATATCGGCATCATAGTTAACCAAGACGTTGGTGATAAAGAAAAGCCTTACGTGGTACACAATATCGGTTCAGGCCCAATACTTGAAGATATGCTGTTTGATTATCAAATCACAGGGCATTATCGATATGAGGCAACAGTTAGTGGTGATTAATTTAACCTTCGAATGAAGACTAATTACATTTTTTGGTTTGGTTTGGTTTGGTTTTAGTTTTTGGTTGAATTTGAATTTGAATTTGAATTTGAATTTGAATTTGTATTGGTTTGGATTCTTTTGTTCAAACTTCGTTTGAAATTAAAGTCGTGGTATTCCATACCACACCGGGCAAGGAGGACTGCTCGTCCTCATCCTCCTTGCATCCACCTATGACGCCCCAGCGAAGTTACATGCATTGAGTACATGCCTCATACTCCAATCAAAATAGCTTAACGGCTCAGATGCTACATCCATGTAGCTCCGAGCCTGAACCATCATCCATGATGCCTCTACAGCATTTTGAATTACGTATTTCGGCAACTTCCAATGGGGATAACTTAAGCCTGCAACGGCAATTGGAATCGCGCCAAAAGTGTTATTCGGATTTATAAACACCCACGTATCTCTTATTGGAAAGCCTTAATAGTTTTCCTTTGTATAATTTAGAATAATTCTTTTATAGCAAATGGTTGCATGTTTTAATCTCACCTAAGCAATCAAACCGATAGGAATGTTTATAGTAGTTATATTGGATAAGCGGTTATAAATCTAAGACATATTGTGTTTAATTAAATTATTCAACTAAAGCATGGAGCGTAAATGTTTAAGAAAGTATTCTTCTCTTTTGTAGCTATCTTATCGATCTCTGGTTGTGCTACTAAAACTATTGGTCCAACACCAGCTGGTGAAAACACCTATGTAATATCAAGACAAGAAGGTGCATTCCCGTCTGGAGATGAACCTTTACTTGCTGAAGCTTTAGGCGAAGGTAGTCGTTTTTGTAGCAGCTTAGGGAAGGTTTTAAAACTTGTTAATACTCATGAAAATCCAGGGCCTTATATTTTAGGTAATTATCCTAAGGCAACAGTAACTTTTGAGTGTGTTAATAAAACTAAAACTTAGGTGTAATGGGCTTAAAGGATGCACATTTAAACGGCTAAAATTAATTGAAAATGTTAGTTTTTCGCTGGTTTTAATCAATAGTTTTTAGCCTTTTCAGAAGCGTTAAACCTTAATCGAAGAGATAAACACTCGGGTGTAGATGCGGCAGTGAGCTTCGATGACATGGATGTCATCGTAGAGACTACAGGGATTGTACTTGAATGATATCCTATCTAAAGGCCAGTTCGACATCCTTGTCTCTCGTTCATAAGCTCAGAAACTTAAAGTTTCTATTCACCGTGTCACTGAAGTATCTGCACATAGGCCTGCTGCAAGCAATAAATACCATTGAAGTTATGGTATTCAGTAAACAAACCAAATACCAAACCTGCCCAATGAACCCAACTTCAAAGATACTTGAAACTTGTTATCCGACAAGTAGAACCAATTTGTTATCCGACAAGTCATCCAACACTGGAACTAAAGGCTTTAACCTAAAGTTAACGCCACCATTTTCAATGGGTGATTACCATCAAATGAAGGGAAGTCTTCATGGCAGTCTAACCACTGGTGGCTGACAACAGCACGTCCCTGTTTTTCGACACATTTGACCAAGCTATCAAACCAAGCCTGACGCTCAACTTTAGCGACATTGTTACAGCAGACGATGGTGCCACCTTTCTTGGTGGTTAACATGGCGGGTTTAAATAGACCTTGATAATCATTGATCAGATCCACCGTACCGAAGGCACTTTTGGCAAAACGTGGTGGGTCGAGGAAAACCAGATCAAACTGTGTGGATGTCATTTTAGGGTAAGCGGGCAGCTTTTGATTACGACGACCCGCGACTTTAAGTCCGGCGAGTTGGCGTAGTGCAGGGAAGGCATCGCTTTGGATAAACTGACAAACCTCAGACACACCATTAAGTTCAGCATTTTTGCGGCCAGCTTCTAAGGCGAACGATGAGAAATCGATATTGACCACACGTTTTGCTCCGCCAACAGCAGCGGCGGTGCCTATGCCACAGGTGTATGAGAACAGGTTGAGCACGGTTTTGTTGTGACTGTTGGCTTTGACGTATTCACGGCCGACACGCATATCTAAAAACAGCAGCGGATCTTGCCCTTCATGGCGAAGTTTAGAGGTGAATTTAATGCCATTTTCATGCATCACTAGCGATTGATTGGCGATGTCTTCGCTACAAACGTCAAGTTGGTTCATGACACGAGAGTTTTTATCGGAGCGATCGTTGTAGATAATCGGCAGGGCTTCGACTTGGGTTAACGCATCTCGAATCTCTGTTAGCTCTAGCTCACTGAGTGTTTGATGAAAAGTTTGTATTAACCACGCTTCACCGTACCTATCTATGTTTAGGCCATTTACACCTTCAACTGTGCCATGAAATACACGGTAACAATCTGTGTTGTTTGTCTTAGCTTGGGCAAGTAACGGGTGACGCTTTTCGAGAGCTGAAGCTAAAAATGTAGAGATAGACATGGTAAATAACTCGTTTAAATGGCTAATATTGATTGCAGGCCGTTGCCGCTGCGCAATGATAGCAAAATTACTCGCTAAAATCGGCGTTAAAATTGAGACTTACTGACAGATGAATAGTAGCAGTGAACAAGCAATTTAATGTTTATCTACATATGTCGATGATATTTAGCCAACAAGTTGTAGATGAAATTTTAAAAACACTCGCCGAGTCATAGTTACCTTTTCAGCGCTTTACGAGAGGAATGCTTCAGTGCTGGAAGTGCTTCAAGCGAACATAGCAATAGACCTGTCCAGATCAATGCGAAGCTAACCACTTTGACGTGATCGAAATGCTCGTTAAACAGCAGCACGGCTAAAAGGAAGTGCAAGCTAGGTTCGATATATTGCATTAGGCCTATCATAGACAAGCTGGTGGCTCTGATGGCTAGCGCAAAAAAGACCAAAGGCAATAAAGTCAGTGGTGCAGTGCCGATGTAGAGCAGGAGTACTGAGACTTCCCCGGATAACGCCGATGATATGGCGACACTTTGATCTGAACTCCATAGCCAGATCAGATAAGCCGTCGCAAAGGGCAATAGCCAGATGGCTTCGAGAGTGACTGAAGTCAGAGAATCGAAGCGGATAAACTTTTTACATAGGCCATATAGCGCAAAGAAGCCGCCCATGCTCAGTGCAAGCCAGGGCAGTTCCCCGTAGCTGTAGACCATATAACTGATGCCACAGCTTCCCAATACCACCGCCGCTTTCTGCGCTGCGGTTAATTTATCCCCCAGAAAAAGTACGCCGAGTCCGATAGCGAACAGAGGATTAATGAAAAACCCTAGGCTGGCGGCTAACACTTGTCCATGGGTGATAGCCCAAGTAAAGCTATACCAAGAGACACACATGATAAGCGATGCGAGTCCACACAGTACCACTGACTTTTTGTCAGATTTCAGCTGTGATATTGAAGGCATACGTCGCCCCAATAGAAGAAAAACCAGTGCCATAAAGGGGACTGAGAAAAGGATCCTAAAGGCCAGCAGTTCATTAATATTCGCATCGGGCAGGAATTGATAATACAGCGGCATTAAGCCCCATAACAAAAACGAGAAGGCTGCGAGTGCATTGCCCTTAAATGAAGAGCTGTTATGGCTTACTGACGAGGAGTGCATATGAAAGAACTTGAATTGATTTCGCTATTTAAGGGCGCGCATTCTCTCACTGAAAAGAGGATTAAAATGTGATGGTGATCACTCTACGGAGCCGCGAAGTGAATTATTTTTAACCGTTTAGTGTGCGAAAAGAAGAGGTGCTCCTTGAGTTGATTGAGGTCACTCAAGGAGCCATTTAGCGATGACATTGGTCTAGCTGGTGGTTTTGCCGTGTTGAGCAATCCAGCGATCGACATCGGCTTCGACAACACTCATAGGGCGAGCGCCAGGCAGTAATATCAGGTCATGGAATTGGCGGATATCAAACTGCTCACCCATAGCTTGTTTAGCCTTAGATCTGAGTTCGACCAATTTTAGCATTCCTAATTTGTAACCCAGTGCTTGTCCCGGCCAAGCGATGTAACGGTCGATGGCTGAGGTGACATTCGCTTGAGTCGCCCCCGTTGCTTGGGCAAAGTATTCAATGGCTTGCTGACGTGTCCATTTTTTATGGTGCAGTCCAGTATCGACGACCAATCGTGCTGCCCGATACGCTTCAGCTTTAAGGCGACCTAAGTTACCCCAAGGATCGTTCTCATACATGCCCATTTCAAAAGCGACTTGTTCTGAGTAGAGCGCCCAACCTTCAATATAGGCATTAAAGGACGCATTTTGACGCATCAACCCAATATCAGTTTGCAGCATATTGAGCGCTATCTGGAAGTGATGCCCAGGTACTGCCTCATGGTAGGTTAATGTTTTCAGGTCGAACTTAGCGATTGAGGTCATATCCTTCAGGTTAATAAGGTAAACACCATCGCGACTGCCATCAAGTGCTGGAGGTACGTAAGCGCCTCCAGCTGCACCAGCTTCGACCTCAACAGGAACGCGCTTAACCACAACCTTTTGTGGCGGCAAAGTTGAAAACAGTTGTGGGGCTTTTGCCATGACAAGTTCGATATCTCGACTTAGGTCACTGAGCAGTTGTGCACGGCCGTCATCGGAGTTCTCATAGAGGAAGCGGGGCTCATTATTCAATTGAATCATGCGCTCGCCAACAGTCCCTTCGCTGTAACCGTTTGCCTTTAAAATACTGTCCATTTCGGCGGTAATACGTGTGACTTCGGCGACGCCTATTTGATGGATCTCGTCGGCAGTAAGCGTTGAGTCGGCCAAATAAGTGATCCCATGCTGATAGAAATCGTCACCATTAGGTTGCGCCCATATGCCGACATTTTCAGGTGCTTTCTCCTGAAGCTCTCTCATTAGGCTATCGACTTCGCGGTAGGCTGGGTATATTTTCTGGGAAACAATATGACTTGCAGATTCAATGAAATCTAACTGTTGTTGCTTGTCTAATGATTCAATGGCATTTAGTTTCTCATTAAAACTGGTGACTAAAGTATGCTCGCTAGCTGGGCTGGCGACAAAGTTAGAGAGAAACTTTAACATGTTGGTGAATAATGGCTTAGGGAGTATCACGCCCTTTTCTGCATCATCTATAACCTTGGCTTTTACCTGATTAACCATGACCGCTAATGCCTCTAAGCGGGCAAGGTAATCCTGTGCTTCCTCAATATTGGTGACGCTCTGTTGGTCGCTTAAAATCACTGGTATGTCGATGAGCGGACCATTGATCTGGTTAACGATATAGGGAAGGTGACCCGCCCAAACATCGATGTACCCCGCGCCGAATGCTTTATCACCGGCGTAGTAGTTGGCGATAACCTGATTAACGGTGAGGTGGCGATTGTCATCATCTGAAAATGTATCGGTTGCGATATTGGCGAGTTGAGAGGCGATTAAGCTCATCTCCTTTTGCATTGCCTGCATGCCGTTTGTGGAGTAATCGGGTAGTCGACGTTGAAAATCTCCAGCGGTTTCTTTAGAGAGGTTTAAGGAGGTCGCTTGCGCAGGTTGCTTGCTCATGAACTCGTTGACGAACGCGTCTACTTTGGCATCTAGTACTATTTTGGGACTAGATTGAGTCGCTTGTACTGGTTTTTGTGGGCTAACTGAGTCTTGAGCTGTGGATGTGGTGTCATTGTCGTTCCCACAAGCCACAAGTGCCAAAAGGACACTCAAACCGATTACACTTTTCTTAAACATTGTTATTCTTCCATGTCAGTAGTTTGTTCTTTTTTTGTAAACTATACCCTGTTTCATTCGCTGAATGGGCTTATCCTTGGTTTAAGATTATGTTTTTAGCATTAGAGAGTATATTTAATCATAAGCAATCCTTTATTAGTGCAAGGTTGAAAGCATATTCGGTGGCACTAGGTTGAAAGTATATGAGGTTAACTTGGAAGAAGTGGCTTGGTGTATTCGATCTAGTTTGTAACAGAGCGTAAACCTGAACTTCCTTTTTGCGTCAGAGTCGATAGATTAGGGACTCTTACCTATTTTTATCACGTAGGTATTCACCAGAAGGGAGTTTGGCGTCAATGGTAAAAAGTACAGGAAAGCTAACTGATTTAGCATTTATATTGGTTAGCGGTGTCGGGCTAGCAGGTTATTCATTCAATGCTATGGCGGCGGGTGATAATCAAGATTTAGTGTTTACTGAACAGGTAATTCAAGCACCCTTTAAGCTGACTCATTCCTTACTTCCTGTTGATGTTTTGCCAGATGCAGGCAAGGAGTTATTGGCATTTGGCGTCGATGACAACCAACAGAAATGGCTGGGGGTATACACGTTAAATCCTACCTCTATGCAATACAGCTTAGCGAATAAATTCATGTTACCTGTGTCATTTCATACTTTTGATATTAGCGAAAATGAGGGGGGTAGGGATCAAGTCTATTTTCAGTCCAGCGAACATTTACTGCAGTTAGTGCCTACTGATAAATCCGCACCTTTTAAGAAAATCGCTGACATTACCCCGATGACACTTAAATCGCGGGCAGATTATATTAGTCGAGGGAACTTTGTCAGAGATCTTAATGGCGATAACCAGGCTGATGTTGTGATCACTAATTTTACGGATATTACCTTACTACTTGCACAAGAAGAGGGGGGATTTGTTGCTCAATCTTTACCTATTCAACCTTTCGTAAATGTTTATGAAAAGAGCGTTAATTACAGTGCATCTAAGCTATACCTGGCCGACATGAACCTTGATGGGCGAAAAGATATCGTAAAAATAGGGGAAGGAGCCTTAGAAAGTTACTACCAAACGAATGAAGGCAGTTTCTCGACAACAGCCAATTATCACCCGATGAGACAAGCGATAAGTGGGGTGGATTGGTGGCTTAAAAAAGATGCTTTTGGGGATAGTTTAGATCAAAGTTCATTGGTATATCGTAAGGTTGAGGAGATCAAAGATATTGATAATGATGGGATCACTGATCTTGTGCTTAGGTATACAAAAAGCTCTGGCGTGCTGGATAGAGTTAACGATTACGAGATATTTCTTGGTGAGAACAAAGAGGGGAAATTGGTCTTTCCGATTGAACCTAACAGTGTGATCCATGCTGAGGGGACGTTAACTGGATTTGAGTTTATCGATATTGATAACGATGAAAAACTAGAGGTGATGGTGTCAGGTTTTGATATCGGCCTTTCTCAAATTATTGGTGCGTTAATCTCTGGCAGCATAGATCAAGATGTCTATCTATTTAGAATGGATGAGAATAGACGTTTTAAAGAGAAGCCGAATATGTCTAAAGATGTGGAGCTTAGTTTTAGTCTAACATCGGGTGAGAGTGGTCAACCTGTGATTAAGCTGGCTGATTTTAATGGCGATAAGCGACAAGATCTGCTCTTGTCTGATGGGGATGATAACTTAGAGGTGTTCTTAGGTGAATCGAGTAGAACCTTAATCAGCAAGCGAGGAGAGAAGTTAAAGGTGAGTCTTCCTAAAGAGGGCGATATGCTGTCGATTGCTGATCTTAACGAGGACGGGAAAGATGATATTTTGATTAAATATGGTCGCCAAGATGACGAAACATTGTTAAATCAGTTTAAAGTGATCATGTCAGAGTAAGCTTGTGGGCAGTGTTATTGAGTTATAGCCATAGTTAACGATGGCTTTTGCTCATGATACTGCCGCTTTATCATGTGCAGTTATGCGCTATTTCCTCATCGCTCAGATGATCTTTCAACACTTAATGGACAATCTCATGACAACTCGGGAAATCGAGTTTGGCAATACAACCCGATTTACTCCCCGGTAATAAAGACAGTTTCCATGCATAACGATCGCAGATCGCATCGACAATAAGTAATCCCAAGCCATGACCATCTTTACTTTGCTCAGTGTCATTGAGTCCGCGTCCCTCATCGATGACTTGTATGCAGTTAGCTTGAACTTCTATTGTGATCACCCCTGAATCACTGGCGTTGATTGAATTTTGCAGTAAATTGCTCAGCAACATCCGCACCACGGCGATGTTGGGGTGGATCTTTGGCTCTGCGACAACAATGAGTTCAATCGTGATTGATTTTGAGTCTGCTAATGGTTGAAGATATTCAATCGTTTGCTCTATCTCTGCCCGCTGCAATATCCGACTAATGTGGCTGTCGTTTTCCCGTTCATGTTTAACTAGGCTTAATAGCGCTTCGATGGTGTGATTCATGTCTGTGGTGGCTTTGGCTATCCTTGTCCTTTGTCTGTTATTAAAGGTCGCGTTGCCTTCCAATTCAAGCAGTTTTGTCGCGCCTTGAATAATTGTTAGTGGGGTTCTTAATTCATGGCTAGCATATTTTGCAAATGCTTGCTCTTGGCGGATGAGTAATTCGTTTTGGGAGCGATAATAGTTAAGGCTAGAGGCCAGCTCTTTAAATTCAGTGACAGAGCTTGAGGACACGGTAAATGGGAGTCCTGCCTTGTCTGATTTAAGCTGTTTACTCAATTGTTTGATCGGGGTGATTAAGCGGCTTGTGAGTTTAGCGATCGCATAGCCAAATAGAATGAAAAGCAGGAACATGACCAGAATAGAGATGAGATTAATGTTGCGCCACTCGCTTTCTGAAAGCTCTGCTTGCTCTGCATCCATGATGAGCAGCAAAGGGATGATCTTGTCATGATGAAGATACTCGGTGCGGTAAATAAAGAGTTCATCCTTGCCGTCATGAGAGATCTCATCGAGGAAACCCAAAGGATAATTAGATAAATATTTGTACTTGCTGGGGAGCTCGTCAGGGTTGTTGTAAGCGGTGATATTGTTGGCAATGATTAGAGGCGGGGTTTCTCCTTTGATAAATTGCACCATTGCTGGGGTGGCACTCTGCTCTAGGATCCTTCTGTTTAATTCATCTTCTAGCCAGTAAAGTACTGTTTGGCTAAAAATAAATAATAACGCAGCAACAAGAATGGCTATTGAAGCAAAATAGACACTGAGTTTTTGTGTCAGTGTATTCGCGGATCGTTGGTCAGCGTTTATTAGCGGCATCGTTAGTCCTGCAGCTCTAGCTTAAAGCCTATTTTGGGAATAGTGACTAATATTGGTGCATCGAACGGCTTATCCACTTGGCTTCGTAACTGATACATATGACTGCGCAATATGTCATTACTGGGCGGCGTGTCGCCCCATAGTTCATCGATGATCTCTTCTCGTTTGACCAAGTTGGGTGCCCGTTTGATCAACATCTGCAAAATTTGATAGCCGATAGGAGTCAAGGCTATCTTGTGACCTGAGCGGTATAACTGATGCTCCGCGGTATTTAATTCCAAAGGACCATAGCGTAAAGAGCTGATAGCGACATTACCTCTGTGCCTATTCAGCAGTGCTGTCACACGGGCATTAAGCACATCAAGATCAAAAGGTTTAGCTAAATAGTCATCAGCACCGGATGAGAATCCACTGAGAAGATCGTTTTTATCGTCCAGTGCGGTCAACATGATGATGGGAGTGGCACAGCCTACTTCTCTGAGTTTTTTGGCTAAGGTTAACCCATCCATTTTAGGAAGCATGACATCTAAGATAATCACGTCGAAGCTTTCTTTTATCGCTAATTGATAACCCAACTCGCCATTGGTGGCAAAGTCGACGTCAGCGCCTTGTGCATCAAAGTAGTCCGCTAATATACCGGCAACATCAGCATTGTCTTCGATAACTAGCAGTTTTGTACGAGGCATTTGATTCTCAGGTTTATGCATTATATTAATCGGTATTATTACATGGTTCTGTGAACGTTTTGTCGAAATTCATGTGGTGTTTTATTCTTGATTGATCTGCCGCTGGTATGTGCGACAATGCTTCAGCCTTTAATGGTTGAACCATTTTCTATTCGTTATAAGTTGGTATTATCTGAACGGAATTAATTGCTTATTTCTGTTCTATGCTAGCTTGGAGTAAACATGAAAAACTTGAAAACCTCATTTGCTGTAAAAGCAATGTTAGCCTGTTCACTTGTCGCGCTGTCTGGCTGCCAAACAACCAATCCTTATAGTAATGAATCACAAAATGCCAAAGCGACCAACGGAGCGATCATTGGCGCTATCGCTGGTGCGGCGATTGGTGTTGTTTCATCAAGTAAAAGCGATCGAGGTAAAGGTGCATTGATTGGTGCCGCATCTGGTGCTGCGCTAGGTGGTGGTATCGGTTACTACATGGATACTCAAGAAGCTGAGTTAAGAAAACAGCTTCAATCGACGGGTGTGAGTGTTACCCGCAGTGGCGACAATATCGTATTGAATATGCCTAATGAGGTGACATTCGGTGTCGATCAGACCGATTTGAGTCCAGCGGCAAAGAATGTGCTGAACAGCGTGGCGCTTGTCGCTAAAGAATATGATAAGACACGATTAAATGTACTTGGTTACACAGATAGCTCAGGTTCTGAGTCTTACAATTTGAGGCTGTCTAAGGTTCGTGCTGTTGAAGTGGCCGATTATCTAGTGTCTCAAAAAGTGAAGTATGCCAGAGTAAAATCTAACGGTATGGGTGAAGCCCAACCTATTGCATCTAATGCGAATAAAGAAGGACGAGCACAGAATCGTCGTGTGGAAATTATTTTGAGTCCACTCTCTTAAAATAGATCATGTATTGTGATTATTAGAAGCTGCCTTATGGCAGCTTTTTTGTGTCTTGAAAATGCGACATTTTGTCTTCACCTGAATAAAAGCACGCGATCTGATTCTCACTTTACCAAAGTTCATCTCAGATGCACTTGTTGCCCTATGCGGGTTATGGCTTGATGTGGCCATAATTAAAGAGAGTAAGGTAAATGGAATGAATAGATGGATTGTTAGTTTGGTGCTGTTGTCACCTTTGATGTTAACCGCGGCGGAAATTGAGCAGCCAGGTACGATTGAACTCAGGGCGGCGGGAAGCTTGAAAAAGGCGATGAACGAGATTGTTGAATCTTATGCTCAACAAGGGGGAGAACAGATTCATGCTCAGTACGCACCTTCAGGGTTATTGCGTAAACGTATTGAAGCCGGAGAGAGGGTAGACCTTTATGCTTCTGCAAACATGAAACACCCCAACGCACTCAAACAGGCGAATAAAGGCGGACCCGTGGTGATGTTTGCTCGTAATAAGCTGTGCGCGATGGCGCAGCCAGAGATTGAGGTGTCTAGTTCAGATCTGCTTAATACCATACTCAACAATAAGATTCGGTTAGGCACGTCGACGCCTAAAGCTGATCCGGCGGGGGATTATGCGTGGAAGTTGTTTGCTAAGGCTGAGACCTTGGTACCGGGTGCTCAAGCACGTTTAGAGAGTAAGGCATTGCAACTGACCGGAGGCGCTGATTCAGCTCAAGCACCTAAAGGAAGAAACCCTTACGCTTGGGTGATGGAAAATAACCGAGCTGATATCTTTTTAACTTATTGCACTAATGCCGTATTGGCACAAAAAGAGCTGCCATCGTTGCAGATTCTGGCCATTCCAGACTCACTGTCAGTGGGGGCTAATTATGGGTTAATGGTGCTAGATAATGCTCAGGATGAGTCAGCTGAGTTAGCCATGTATATTTTGTCACACGAGGGGCAAACAATTTTGGCTAAGTATGGCTTCGATGCCCCGCTACTCTAAAATTGAAAAAAGGGAGCCGCTGGCTCCCTTTTAGCTTAGTAATCGTAATTTAATTAAGCAGGAATATGGTCGCTAAACCTAGGAAGGCAAACAGACCAATAATATCAGTGACCGTCGTGAGTACCATGCCACCTGCGAGAGCCGGATCGATTTTCATCTTTTTAAGCAGTAAAGGAATACAGGCGCCAGCAAGCCCTGCAACAGTCATGTTGATTAACATGGCGCCGCCAATGAGTGCGCCTAACGCAATATCATCTTTCCAGAGCCAGATAGCGATAAAGACAAGCACTGACCAGAGGATGCCGTTGAGGAAACCAATCGCCAACTCTTTACCGATAAGCCAGCGAGAGTTACTTTTACCTATCTGACCTAAGGCGAGACCACGTATCACCAAGGCTAAGGTTTGATTGCCTGCTACACCGCCCATACTTGGGACGATTGTCATCAAAATAGCAATGGTCGCGAACTGCTCGATTGTCCCTTCGAACATATTACTGACAGAAGCTGCTAATAATGCGGCAAATAGGTTGATGGTCAGCCAAAGTGAGCGCTGAAGCGTACTTTTTAAGACTGGACCGAAGGTATCTGCGTCATCATCCATACCTGCCATTCCCATCATGGAATGTTCGGCATTTTCCCTAATAACGTCAACCACATCATCGATGGTAATACGGCCAAGAAGTTGGTTGTCATCGCCGATAACCGGTGCGGATATCCAGTCATGTCGTTCAAACAGTTGAGCCACTTCGTTATCAGACATGCCGACAGGAATACCTTCTAGCTTGGCATCCATAATAGCTCGAATAGATGAATTAGGATCGCAAGTCAGCAGATCCGCAAGCTCTACACCACCGAGTAACCGATCATGTTTATCAACCACATATAAAGTGTCAGTGGCTTCAGGCAGTTTACCTCTGATCCTTAAATACCGTAGGATCACATCGATGTTAACATCGGGTCGTAGCGTGACAGTATCGGTATTCATGATACTGCCTGCGGTATCATCAGGATACGAGAGTGCTTGTTCAACTCTGACTCTGTCTTGACTGCTCATGGAGTTCAAAACTTGTTTAAACACACTGTCTGGCAGGCTACGTAAGATATACGCGAGGTCATCTGTGTCCATGCGGGCGGCTGCTTTTGCAACGCGCTCAGGACTCATCTGTTTTATCAGGTTATCTTTGAGTTCTTCACCTAGTTCATCGAGGATCTCACCGGTTTGATCTTGATCGATTAACTGCCATAAAACCTGACGTGTTCTGGGAGGGGACGATTCGAGAATAAAAGCAATGTCCGAGGCTGCCATATCATGGAGCATATTTCTGACATGGACAAACATGCCGCTACCTAGGGCTTGAGTGAGCTGATTTAATCGTTGATCGGTAAGCGCATTATCTAATACTTCAATTGGCATAGCCGGGCCCCTCTGAACTGTCTATATTTAGGGCTAAATACAGATTTACGGTGTTTTGCTGAGATCTTTAGTGGTGAGGTTTAGCTAGCTTCATCAAATTTGGCGTCAACTAGGGCACAAATAGCATCAAGTGCTGCTTTTGCGTCTTGACCTTCTCCGAGTAAGGTAATGGTTTTACCTATGCCGGTTTCTAACATTAATAAGCCTAATACACTCGCTGCAGAGGCTTTTTTATCACCTTGTATGATGGTGACTTGGGCATCGAACTCCGAGGCGAGTATTGCAAGTTTCGTTGCAGCACGGGCGTGGAGGCCAAGCTTATTACAGATGGTAACTTGGCGTTCGAGTTTAGTCATTGATTAATTCACGGTGGCGAGCTTGAACTGTATGTTTGCTTTGACTAAAGAGTTTAGCTAACTGCTCAGTGACGTAGACTGAACGATGCTGGCCGCCAGTACACCCAATAGCAATGGTGAGATAACTGCGATTGTTTCGCTCTAAATGCGGCAACCAGGTTTCTAATAGGTTCTCAATTTGCCAGATAAACTTATTAACCGTGGGCTGTTGGCTCAGGAAAAGTTGCACAGGTTCATCAAGGCCTGTCATCGGTCTGAGTTCCGGTTCCCAATGAGGATTGGGTAAGAATCTGACATCAAACATAAAGTCAGCTTCTGCGGGCATGCCATATTTGAACCCAAAAGATTCGAAGTTAATGACTAACTCTTTATCGACGCTGCCTAATAAGATCTCTCTGACTTGATTACTGAGATCGTAAATATTCAGGTTTGAGGTATCAATATAATGGTCGACAAGTTTAGAGACGGGCTCTAGTAGCACTCTTTCAAGATCTATCGCCTCTTTGAGTGAGGTTTTACTTCTTGATAGCGGGTGAAGACGACGGGTTTCACTGTAACGTTTGAGTAGAACTTCATCGCTTGAATTTAGGAAAAAACTCAATAGTTCAGTCCCTTCAGGCAGATGCGAAAGTTGTTTCTCTAACTCGGTCTCATGCATATTACGAACATCGACACTGATAGCGACAAGCTCTGTGCTGCCTTTGAGCTGCTCAAGTAATGTGTCCATCAGTGGTAGAGGTAAGTTGTCGACACAATAGTATCCTAGATCTTCTAATACCCGTAGGGCAACAGATTTCCCCGACCCGGATCGACCGGATACCATAACAAGTTTCATTGCGTTATCACCTGGTAAAGTTCTGACTCATCTTGTGTTTTTCGTAACTGCTTCAAAATTAGTTTGTCATTAAGCTTCTCTGCCATGGCAGATAAGGTGCTTAAGTGCTGCTCACATTGATCAGCTGGAACTAATAGTGCAAATAGTATATCTACCGGCTGTTTATCAATTGAGTCGAAAGGAATTGGCTCCTCGCACTTTATGAGTACTGCAACGGGTTGACTAATATTGGCTAACCTTCCATGTGGAATAGCTATGCCGTTACCTATACCTGTGCTGCCCATTTTCTCTCTGGCTAAAAGACTTTCAAAAATCTCTTGAGAGGAAAGGCTTGGGTACTGGACAGCGGCTAGATCGCTGATAAGTTCCAGTACCTTTTTCTTACTGCCCGGAGTGGCGCAAGTTGTACATTCCGGCTGCAGGATGGTGCTTAATTCCATTATTAGTGTTTTAGTTGCTTCTCTTTATGTTTAATTACCTGACGGTCGAGCTTGTCAATCAGGGAGTCGATTGCGGCATACATGTCAGTGCGTTCCGACATAGCAAAAACGTCACCACCTGCTAGGTGTAATTTCGCTTCTGCTATCTGCTGCATTTTCTGAACATTTAAAATAACGTGCACATTATTGATCTGATCGAAATGTCGTTCAAGCTTTGAAAACTTTTCTTCAACATATTGGCGAAGAGATGTTGTGATTTCGATATGATGACCTGTTACGTTAATTTGCATAGAAATACTCCTCCGGGTTCGATTGTGTTAATAAACACGTTCGTCGATTAGAGGTTTACATTGCATATTTAGGCATCAGACTCATGCCACAATGATTAACCTCAACACATAAATACCTACGTTTTCAACAATATTCTACAAGCTCTTTCTTTGGTTTGATGGTGGTATTAGCAAGGCTTCACGGTACTTGGCTATGGTTCGCCTTGCGACTTTAATGCCCTGTTCGGCTAAAAGTAGCGCCATCTTACTGTCACTTAACGGTTTCTGTTGGTTTTCTGCGGCGACAAGTTTTTTAATAAAAGCGCGAATTGCGGTTGATGAACATTCGCCACCGTCGTCGGTACCCACATGACTTGAGAAGAAATACTTCAGCTCAAATATGCCTCTTGGCGTGTGCATGTACTTTTGGGTGGTGACGCGTGAAATGGTCGATTCATGCATTTCGACCTCTTCAGCGATATCATTTAGCACCATAGGCTTCATCGCTTCTTCGCCGTATTCGAAGAAACCTTGCTGGAACTTAACAATGCAGTTCGACACCTTAAGTAGCGTATCACTTCGACTCTCTAAACTTTTGATAAACCATTTAGCTTCTTGCAAATGCCCACGAATAAACTGGCTGTCAGCTTGACTCTTAGTACTGCGAGCCATGGATGCATAATGTTGGTTTACATTAATTTTTGGCAAATAGTCTGGGTTGAGTTCAACTATCCAACGACCTTTTTTCTTGGTCACTGTGACATCGGGGATCACATATTCATCACGGTTTGGAGTAATGAGTAATCCTGGACGAGGGTTTAAAGTTTGGATCAACTCTATGGCTTGCTTTAACTCATCTTCTTTTAGTTTGGTTTTTCGCATTAAGAGGCGGAAGTCACGGCCGGCGATAAGATCCAAATGTTCTTTAATTAAGAGTCTGGCATTGTCAATATGAGGAGTGGTGTCTGCGTACTGTGCAAGCTGAATAAAGAGGCATTCACTGAGATCTCGGGAGGCAACGCCAATAGGATCAAAATGCTGGATGCGTTTGAGTACTGCTTCTACCTCATCAAGTTCAATTTCGGGATCGCCCATGGCTTCCAAGATATCGTCGGTATTTTGTGTGAGGTAACCACGCTCATCGATAGCATCAATAATGGCGGTGGCGATAGCGAGATCATTATCTGAAAATGGGGTTAAGTTTTTTTGCCACTCAAGGTGTTCGTATAAACCTTCGCTGGTTTCACCTTGGTAGGGGAGATCGTCGTCTCGCATGGCCCCTGAACTGGAATTTGGGCTTGCCGTATAGAGTTCGTCCCAGGTGGTATCCATAGGCAGATCTTCAGGCATTGAATCTTGTGCTAAGGCTTCGGACGTTTCCAGTGTCGAGTTATCTTTATCGGCAGAGGCTTCAGGTGAAGCACTAAAATCAGTTTCATCATTACTCTTGGGATTAGTCATCTCAGCTGTGACATCGACCTGCTCTTCATCCAATTCAAGTAGTGGATTGGAATCTAATGCTTGTTGGATCTCTTGTTGCAGTTCCAGTGACGAGAGCTGCAACAGGCGTATGGCCTGCTGGAGCTGGGGAGTCATGGTTAAGTGCTGACCCATTTTGAGCTGGAGTGACGCTTTCATGTACTGCTATTCCCTTCATTGTACTTATAAAATGAGAAAGCCTGCAGGAGTTATTTTTGGAAGTCTTTGCTTCCTAAATTCACTTCATTAGAATGACCAATAACGATATATCATATCTATTTTCTAGGGGGGGAATCTATTCCCTAAATTAACTATAGCTTGAATTGTTCACCTAAGTACACAGCTCGTACTTGCTGATTGTCTAAGATTTCCGCGGGTGTTCCTTCGGCAATTAGGTTTCCATGGCTTACGATATAAGCATGCTCACAAACGTCTAATGTTTCCCGCACGTTATGGTCAGTAATGAGCACACCTAGGCCTCGACTTTTTAACTGTAAGATAATTTTCTTAATGTCGATTACGGAGATAGGATCGACACCAGCAAAAGGCTCATCGAGTAGGATAAACTTAGGATTTGCGGCTAGGGCTCTAGCGATCTCTACGCGTCGACGTTCACCACCAGATAGCGACATACCTTGGCTATCTCGAATGTGAGTAATATGAAACTCTTCCAGTAGGTGCTCTAACTGCTCTTCCCGTTCATTGTTATCTAGCTCATCTCGGGTTTGCAGTACCGCCATGATATTGTCTCTGACCGACAATTTTCTGAAGATACTCGCTTCTTGTGGCAAGTATCCAATGCCTTTACGGGCACGCAAATGCATAGGATCGAGTGTCAGATCATCATCGTCGATAAAGATACGACCTTTATCGCTTTGCACTAAACCTACGACCATATAAAAAGTTGTGGTTTTTCCGGCACCATTAGGACCTAACAAGCCAACAATCTGGCCTGTTTTGACGGTTAAGCTGACGTCTTGTACTACAGCACGACTTTTATAGCTTTTGGCTAAATTTACCGCCTTTAATGTCAAAGAACTCATTTGATCTCCTGAGCTTTTAATGCAGGATCTTCTTGTGTCTTTGGCTGTTCATCTTGTACTTCAGACGGAGATTTTGAAGGCTCTGTCTTTGTGTCAGACTTACTATCTTCCTGATAATTTTCAGGTTGAATAATAGTGATAACACGATCATTACCTGAACTCTCAGCGATGAGTTGCTGTTTGGCGATGTTATAGCGTATTTGATCGCCAGTGACCTGACTACCGTCTTGCTCGAGTGTTGCATTGCCTTTCAAAATCAAAGTGCGCTTAGATAGCTCATAGAGGATCTCTTTTGCACTGGCACTCGCTAGACGACCATCTTCCATTATCTGTGAATAAGTCGCAGGGTTACCTGTTGCCACTAAAATTCGGCCACCGGCTCCCTCTTTGGTATAAGCTCTGAGCTTATCGGCGTTTATTTTTACAGAACCTTGAGTCACTTCAACTGGGCCATTAAAGATGATCTGGTTATTTTTAATATCGGCTTCTTGACTCGCAGCGGAAATTTTTACTTCTTGTTTTAAATCATCCACTTTTGCTAAGCTGTTAAAGCTGAACAGGCAGAGGAAAACTGTGATGATACCGGTATTATGCTTCATATATCCCTTCAGTTTGACTGAACATTTGTCAATGCTAATCATCTAGAACGCGTCTATTTATTGCCTAGATAATGCTAAATTAGTGTGTTGAATATGTGCCTTGTACTTGGCTGGTCAATTTAACGCTTTCAGCGTTGAGGTCGGCATACAAGCCAACCCCTTGAATAAGAAAATCGCTACCAGTAATGTAGATATCCTTATCTGACGTCATGATCATCGTATTGAGATCTAATTCGAGATAACTGGTTTCTATTGATTGAATCGGTTCTTGTGAGTCTATGGCCTTGATAATAACATTGTTCTCGAGTATCACTTTTCCCGAACCTTTATTCATGGTGCCCTTCGTCGATTGCAGCTGCCATTGTGCCTGACCTTGTTCAGGGTACACTAGATAGATAGGATCGGTGAAGTAAGTCATATTATCTTCTTCATAGTGTTCCATGTGTTTAGCACTCACACGGCTGTTCACCAAGCCAAGCTCATTATACTCAACACTTTTGAGGTTATCTGCAATGTAATCAGGGCGGGAACTAACATCAACGGTTAATTCTGTTTCTCCACGCTTAGATTGCACCTGCCAGTAGAGCGCTAGGGCTGTGCCAAAAAAGATGACAATGGCGAGGGTGACTCTATTCATATACTCATTCCATGAGCTGTCTCAAATTTATTTTGGCTAAGCAACAGTAAATCGGTTAATTCACGCAGGGCGCCATGGCCGCCTTTAATATGGGTGACAAAATCGGCACCTTGTTTTACATAAGGGTGGCCGTCAGCGACGCACACTGATAATCCCACTTGCTTCATCACGGGCAAGTCGACCATATCATCACCGATATAGGCGACCTCTTCAGGGCTTACCTGATATAGAGTCAGCAGTTCTTGATAAGGAACCAGTTTGTTATCGACACCTTGATAAATATGAGTGATCCCCAGTGCAGTCATGCGGTCTTCGACTATTTTTGACTTTCTACCCGTTATAATAGCCACTGGAATATTACTGGTGAGCAGAGATCTAACCCCATAACCGTCACGGGTGTGAAAGGTTTTTAGCTCATCGCCAGTATTACTCATATAGACTAAACCGTCGGAAAATACCCCATCAACGTCACAAATGAGCAGTTTGATTTTGCTGGCCTTCTGCCAAACATCATCCTCTATAGGGCCGTAAAAACCTTGGTGTGACATATTAAAGAATCTCCATTATCGCCATATCTAGCATATTCATTGCATCGATAAAGTCGCTTTGCCATTTTATTAAGCTGGCTTGTATTCGTAAAGAAAGAGCTAATGCTCTATTAAACTAGCTGCACTAAATCACGCCGGCCTTGACCATATCGAGCATGTTTAACGCCCCGATAGGATGCTGCTCAGCATCGATCACGATCAAGCCATTGATGTCTTTATCTTCCATCACTTTCAATGCTGCCGCCGCTAAGATATCAGCAGACACTGTGATACAGCCTTTAGACATTACATCACTGATAGAGGTTGTGCGCAGGTTAACTTCGCTATCGATAACACGCCTTAAATCACCATCGGTAAAGATGCCCACTAGCTTGTTATCACCATCGACAACCGCCGTCATACCTAGACTCTTTTTAGAGATCTCATAGAGGGCTTCTGTAATACAGATATCATGCTCAACTGAGGGCAACTCTTTGCCTTTATGCATGACATCACTCACCTTGAGCAGTAACTTTCGTCCTAAGCTTCCACCCGGATGGGAGAGGGCAAAATCATCTTTGGTGAAGCCTCTTGCTTGCAAAAGTGCAACTGCCAAAGCATCGCCCATGACTAATGTTGCTGTTGTGCTAGATGTAGGGGCTAAGCCTAGAGGGCAGGCTTCTTCTGGTACCTCTATACACAGATGCACCACAGATAACTTGGCCATGTTGGAGTCTGGGTTTCCAGTACAGGCGATAAATGGCAGTCCCATACGTTTAATGACCGGCATTAATGTGAGTATTTCATGGGCCTCACCTGAATTTGAGATGGCCAAGATAATATCATTTTCACTTAGCACACCTAGGTCACCATGGCTTGCTTCACCTGGGTGAACAAAGAAAGCGGGTGTTCCAGTGCTGGCCAATGTTGCCGAAATTTTATTGCCGATATGTCCTGATTTTCCCATGCCCATAACAATGACTTTGCCAGTGCAATTAAGGATGAGCTTACAGGCTTGGGAGAACTCATCAGAGTCGACATATTGGTATAGGTTATCGAGTGCATTACGCTCGATGTCGATAACATTTCTACCCCATTGGCGAAGTTGAGTTACATCTACCATCTTGATCTCTCTATTTGTTCAAGGCTATCTATGTTTAGGTTAAGCTTAATAAAATATGTCAGCTTATTTTACCAAAAATCGATTTAGTTAAACCTGAAACAGGACTAACTGATATGCGATAAAGGTGCAGAGTAATACCACACCATGCCAGCGCTTTAAGGATCTCGCTCGACCGCTTAACAATATAAATACTGCCAGCGCGCTGCTAGTTGCCAGCACCATGTAAAAGTCACGGGTACTGGCTGCTGCATCAACGACACCTGGGGCGATAATCCCCGGAATGGCCAATACAGCTAAAATATTAAATAGGTTTGAGCCTACAATATTGCCAATTGCCAGATCATCCTCTTTTTTGAGCACACCCGCAACACATGCGGCAAGTTCAGGAAGACTGGTACCGATGGCAATAATGGTTAACCCTATCACTAAGTCAGACAAATGGTAGGCTTTTGCGATACCAACGGCGCCCTGCACCATCCAATCTGCAGACAGAGGCAGAAGGACGATGCCGACAACTAACCACATTATGGCTTTGGATGTGGGCACACCTTTTGGCACCTCACTGTCGTCTTCATCATCTTGCACATGTTGTTTTTTATTGGTGACAGCATGCCAGATAAAGTAGCCCATCAGCATAAAGAAGAGTCCCAACAACATAAATCCTTCTATACGGGTCAGCATGCCATCATGCAGGAAGTAGCCTGCGATTGCGGTGGCAATGATCATTAGAGGGATTTCACGTTTTAAGGTTTGCGAGCTGACGGCGATGGCGCCCAGCAGTGCCGTGAGACCTAAAATTAGCGTGATATTTGCGACGTTAGATCCTAAAACATTTCCAATGGCTGTATCTGTCATTCCTTCCATTGAAGCGGTCGCTGCGACGAACATTTCAGGCGCTGAACTGCCCATGGCGACAATGGTTAATCCGATTAACATAGGAGGAAGACCAAGATTTCTTGCAAAAGCAGCAGCACCGTAGACGAATTTGTCAGCGCTCCAAACTAGCGCGATTAATCCAGCGATAAGCATGAAAATATTAAATAGCATCAATTAACTTCAGTAAAAGAGTCAGATGCACATTTTCGCTGGAATTGAGCAAAATTGAAAGTATTGCGACAAGATAGTGTTGATTCAGTTGTGCCTAATAGGTCAATTACGTACAATTTGTCTCTTTTTCTTTCGTTAGGCTGTTGAATTGGACAGTTAACTCACTTTAAGTGGAATGGAGACATGATGG
This sequence comes from Shewanella hanedai, assembly GCF_007197645.1. Taxonomy (GTDB): domain Bacteria; phylum Pseudomonadota; class Gammaproteobacteria; order Enterobacterales; family Shewanellaceae; genus Shewanella; species Shewanella hanedai. The sequence goes on along the minus strand of NZ_VKGK01000002.1, from coordinate 134,307 downwards.
AGCACAAGGTGATAACTGAGCCAAAACCATTGGTTGAAATCCACAATTTGAGTTTTAGCCGTGGTGAACATGTAATTTTTGATGACGTTAGCCTGTCTATTCCTAGAGGGAAGGTCACGGCTATTATGGGTCCCAGTGGCATCGGAAAAACCACTTTGCTTAAGTTAATGGGCGGGCAACTGACACCCGATACCGGCAAAGTGTTATTTGATGATGTCGATGTGAATAAGTGTCGCCGAGAAGAGTTGTTCGAATTGCGTAAGCGCATGAGCATGCTGTTCCAAAGTGGGGCACTTTTTACTGACATGAACGTGTTCGATAATGTCGCATTTGCCTTGCGGGAACATTCAGGTCTACCGGAAATGATTATTAAGCGTATTGTCTTAATGAAGCTTGAGGCGGTGGGCTTGCGCGGTGCAGCAAAGATGATGCCTAATGAACTCTCTGGTGGCATGCAGCGCAGAGTTGCATTAGCAAGGGCTATTGCTCTTGAACCTGAAATGGTGATGTACGATGAACCTTTTGCAGGGCAAGATCCTATCTCAATGGGGGTTTTAGTTAAGCTAATTCGTGAGCTGTCTGATGCATTACAACTGACCTCAGTCGTGATATCACACGATGTGCAGGAGGTGCTCAGCATTGCTGATTATGTGTATGTGATGGCTGATAAACGGGTGATAGCCCAGGGAACACCTGCTGAGCTGAAAGCGTCTGAAATTGAGCAGTTAAAGCAGTTTATTGGTGGCGAGCCTGATGGGCCTGTGCCTTTTCATTTTCCAGCTCAAGATTATCAAAAGGATTTGCTTGGATAAGATGATGATATTGAATCTATGTTCAGCCACATTCAGGCAATGCCCTGTGTGGGGTAAAAAATGAGTTTGCTAGATAAAGTCGCAAACTTGGGGCGGTCGGGCATTGAACTGATCATGGGCCTTGGCCGTGCAGGTTTAATGTTATGGGGAGCCATTGCCCGTAAACCAAGAGCAAAAGATTTCTCTTTGTTCGTTAAGCAATTATACGTTGTTGGCGTGCAATCTATGGTGCTGATATTTGTCTCAGGGCTTTTTATCGGCATGGTTCTGGCATTACAAGGGTATAATATTCTTGTTGGCTTCGGTACTGAAGAGAGCTTAGGACCTATGGTTGCGCTCAGTTTGCTTCGCGAACTAGGACCGGTGGTGACGGCACTTTTATTTGCGGGACGCGCGGGCTCTGCACTCACCGCCGAAATTGGTTTGATGAAAAGTACTGAGCAGCTGTCTAGTTTAGAGATGATGGCCATTGATCCGCTAAGACAGATCATTGCACCGCGTTTTTGGGCTGGTGTGGTGAGTTTACCCTTGCTAGCACTTATCTTCACTGCGGTGGGGATATATGGCGGGCATATTGTCGGGGTTGAATGGAAGGGCATAGATAGTGGCAGTTTCTGGTCTATTTTGCAGGCATCAGTTGAGTGGCGACAAGATATCGTCAACTGTTTAATTAAGAGTATCGTATTTGCTGTCGTAGTCACTTGGATTGCCCTGTATCGTGGCTATCAAGTGATACCAAACCCTGAGGGGATAAGCAAAGCAACGACGCAAACGGTTGTACAGTCTAGTTTGGCTGTGTTGGCGTTGGACTTCTTGCTTACAGCACTGATGTTTGGTCGTTAATGGATGAACATGAGTATCAGCACGATGGTATTCAAACATAGAGTGGAAATAAAAGTATGTTGACGCGTAAAATCGAATTATTGGTGGGCTTGTTTATTTTATCAGGCTTAGCTGCATTTTTAGTCTTGGTGTTTAATGTTGCGAATGTCGAAGTTAAATCGAATAGCAGTAATTACACTCTATACGCAAAATTCAGTAATATTGGCGGGCTGAAGGTGCGTTCACCGGTAAAAGTGGGTGGCGTTGTTGTGGGGCGAGTGAGTGAGATAACCCTTGATCCTGCTGAGCTAGTCCCTGTGGTTAAACTTGCTATGGATAAGCAGTTTAATCAGTTTCCTGAAACCAGTAGTCTTTCAATTTTGACATCAGGTTTATTAGGGGAACAGTTTTTAGGCCTTACTCCTGGCTTTATCGACGACGATATCGCCATGCTAGTCGATGGTGACCGCATCGATGATACTCACTCTGCACTTGTGTTAGAGGAGTTGATTGGCCAATTTTTATATAGTGCATCATCAAAGGATTAATGAATGAGAATGTTTAATTGTATATACAAGCTCGCCGTTTCACTCGCATTCGTGGCTGTCAGTGTGTCAGCACATAGCGAAGAGTCTGAAGTGAACAGCATGGATCCCTATGCTATGGTGGAAACCGTTGCCAATAATACCTTTGACAGATTTCATCATGATATTGCCATTATTGAGACCAATCCTGACCACCTTAAGGTGATAGTATCGGATGAGTTGATGCCTTATATCGATACGAAATATGCCTCTTACAAGGTGATGGGAACGTATTTAAAGCAGACAAGTAAAGATCAACGTAAACGGTTTGTTGAAGCGTTTAAAGGTTACCTAATCTCGACTTATGCGCAGGCATTTACTGAGTACACCGATCAAAAGGTGAGTTTTGCTCGAGCAGCGGATTTCAGTAAAGAGAAAATGGTTAATGTGGACGTACAGATTGTCGATGTGGGTCGACCACCGATTAAACTTCAATTCAGAGTTCGTCGTCTTAAAGACGGTAGCTGGAAGGCGTTTGATCTTGTGGCAGAGGGCGTAAGCTTACTGGCATCGAAAAGTGCAGAGATTTCGAACTTGATCCGTCAAAAAGGAATTGAAACGGTGATCACTGAACTTGAGGAACGCACTAAAACGTCAATCCAGCGTGCGTCGGATAAGCAGGCTTAAATGGTCGATTTTATTCAGCAAGGCGCAGTGTGTCAGATTAGCGGGCGCTTGTCCCAAGCAGAAGTGCCAGCACTGTGGCAACAGAGACACTCACTATTAAATAAAGGCGTAGAGACCATCGATCTCTCCACACTCTCATACAGTGACAGTGCCGGAATCGCCTTTATTTTGGAGTTGATGAGTTTAGCAAGAACTGAGAAGCGCAGCTTAAGCTTCGTTTCTCCTTCAAAGCAACTCTCAAAACTAATTGATTTATATGATTTAGAACTCTTCTTCAGCGAAGAAGCCAAACAAGGTAGATAGATACATGAATTCTAACGAAACAGAACAAGTTAACGACGAAGCTGCAAAACTTAAAGAGATCGAGCAGTTGTTATTGAATGCACTTTCATTAGATGAAGTTCATGTGACTCAAGCCGGTACCCATTATAAAATCGTCGCCGTCGGTGAATGTTTTGACGGCATGGGACGAGTAAAGCAGCAGCAGACCATTTACGGACCATTAATGGATCGTATCACTAGCGGTGAACTGCATGCGCTAACGATCAATGCTTTCACGCCGACACAATGGAAGCGTGAAAAAGTATTTAACATGTAATCTGAGAGTTAAAGTGGATAAATTAAAAATTGAGGCAAGCAAAGCGCTTGCCGGTAATGTTGTAATATCGGGCGCTAAGAATGCCGCACTGCCTATTTTAATGGCGGGTGTTTTAGCTGAAACCGATTTTATTGTAAGCAATGTACCCAATCTTAGAGATGTGAATACCAGTTGCGAATTATTGCGTTGTCTTGGTGCAGAAGTGACCCGCACTGATAACAGTGAAGTGCGTATTTCAACGGCCTCGCTAAATAACTTTTGCGCGCCTTATGACTTAGTTAAAACCATGCGTGCATCGATCCTAATTTTGGGTCCTTTGCTAGCTCGCTTTGGTACCGCTGATGTGTCGCTGCCTGGTGGTTGTGCCATCGGTGCGCGTCCTGTGAATCTTCACCTTCAAGGTTTAGAGCAGATGGGCGCAAAGATTGAAGTCGAAGAGGGCTATATCAAGGCTCGAGTTGACGGTCGTCTTAAAGGCGCGCATATCTTTATGGATATGATTAGCGTTGGCGCGACTGAAAACTTACTGATGGCTGCCACACTTGCCGAAGGTGAGACGGTCATTGAAAATGCTGCTCGTGAGCCTGAAGTGGTCGATTTAGCAAATTGTTTGATTGCCATGGGCGCTAAAATTGAAGGTGCTGGCACTGACTCAATTCGTATTCAGGGTGTGGAATCTTTGCAAGGTTGTCATTACCGTGTGATGCCAGACAGAATCGAGACTGGCAGCTTCTTAATTGCAGCAGCAGTAACGCGGGGCAAAATACGTTGTGTTGATGCTGATCCTTCGACCCTTGAAGCGGTACTGGCTAAGCTTGAAGATGCTGGCGCAACGATCACCACGGGCAGCGATTGGATTGAGCTGGATATGCAAGGTAAGCGTCCTCAGGCTGTCAATATAAAGACAGTACCTTATCCAGGTTTTCCGACTGATATGCAGGCGCAGTTCTGTTTGTTGAATGTGTTAGCTGAGGGAACCTCAACGATCACTGAAACCATATTCGAAAACCGCTTTATGCATGTGCCTGAGCTTATCCGTATGGGCGCAAATATGGAGCTGGAAGGGAATACTTGTATCATCCAAGGCATAGAGAGACTTAACGGTGCTCAAGTGATGGCAACGGATTTGAGAGCTTCTGCGAGTTTGGTTATTGCAGGCTTAGTGGCCGATGGCACAACCATTGTCGATCGTATTTATCATCTTGATCGTGGCTATGAACATATCGAAGATAAGTTCAAAGGCTTAGGTGGACAAGTTGTTCGTGTAAGCTAACAACTATTTATTTAAGATTTAACGTGAAAGCCACTAGTTGACCTAGTGGCTTTTTGTTTTAGCGGTAAACACTATTCGGCATCTTCAGCCACATTTTCACCTATCGTCACTGGCACATCATAGACCTTACCTTTACGGATAATGGTCATTGTGACTTGTTGATTAGGTGTTGATTCGGCAATTCTGTCCATCAGCATCTCAACACCAGGAACAAGTTCACCTTCAAATTTGGTGATGACATCTCGGGGTTGTAATTGAGCTTTTGCGGCTGGGCCGTTAGGGTCAACTGCCGTGATAACCACACCAGCCAGATCCGGCAGGTTGAGAATTTGCGCTATCACAGGTCCAACAGGTTCCCCTGTTATACCCAGCGCACCACGTATGACGCGTCCATCTTTAATCAGTTTACCCATAATGCTATGGGCTAGTTTGATTGGAATTGCGAAGTTAATGCCATGACCGCCACCTTCACCACCGACCTGAAAAGCGGCGGTATTGATCCCGATAAGTTGACCGCTGGTGTCAATAAGCGCCCCACCTGAATTACCGGCATTAATGGCAGCATCAGTTTGTAGAAAATCTAAGTAACCAGAACTTAAGCCATTACGCCCCGTTGCGCTGATAATGCCTTGAGTAATGGTTTGCCCTAAGTTGTAGGGATTACCAATGGCTAAGACGACATCGCCGACCTGGGCTGGTGCACCTAAGTTTACCGGCACGATAGGGAGTGTATTCCCCTCAACCTTCACTTCAACTTTCAGTACAGCAAGATCGGTAACCGGATCGGAACCTACCACTTCAGAGGTGAATTTGCGGCCATCCTGTAGCGCGACAACAATCTCATCGGCTTGCTTGATAACATGATAATTGGTGAGGATGTAACCCTCTTTGCTCATGATGACGCCAGAGCCCAGACCTTGAAGCGATCCAGAATTTAGCGGTTGATTGCGATTAACACTCAGGCTGTAGATGTTTACAACTGCTGGGGCTGCTCGTCTGACGGCTTTAGAAAAAGAGAGTTCAAAACCGTTATCACCACGTTTTTGGAAAAAGAGGTCTGAAGAGTTATTGGTGAGCAGTGGAGTGACGAAAAGAAAAACTGCAGCCATGATAAGGCCAAAAGTGACTGCCTTAGCGACGTATAATAATGTGTCTTTTATAGCCATATTTGAGAGAGTTAAGCAAAATTTGCATTAGATTAACACGATTGTACTTAATAAGCATGAGAGGATTGACGGCTAACATCGAGTGATAACCGTCAATCTTTAGTTTTATCTTAGGACTAAGAAAAGACTGTTATTACCGCGTTGTACTTTCAGTGCCACCGTACCTTGCTGCTCTTTAAGCTTAGCTTTAAGCGCGCTGAGATCATCGATAGAATTGCGGTTTACGCCGACAATGATGTCGCCTTTTTGTAAGCCGCTAGCCGCAGCGGGTGAGTTTTGTGCAAGATCAGTGATTTCGACACCATCATCGCCATTTTCAAGTGTCGCCCCTGCAAGCATTGGGTGTACAGCTCCGGCTGAGGTTTCAGTGGTTTGGCTAGCTTCGCCAAGTGTTGCTGATACTGTTTTTGAATCACCATCGCGGATCAAGCCAAATTTAACTTTAGCGCCCGCGCCCATTGTGGCGACTTTTGCACGCAACTCTTGGAAGCTCTTAATTTTACGATCATTAACACTGACGATGATATCACCAGCCTTGATGCCAGCTTTATCGGCAGCACTATCTTCCATGACCTGATCGACAAAACCACCATGTTGCGTATCGAGTCCAAACGCCTGTGCAAGCTCGTTAGTTAAATCTCTACCAGACACGCCGAGTACGCCGCGGCGCACTTCACCATGCTCAATAATTTGGTCGACTAAGTTATTGACCATATTAGCGGGAATTGCAAAACCAATCCCCACGTTACCGCCACCGGGGGCGACAATCGCAGTGTTGATACCGATAAGGTCGCCATTAAGATTAACTAAGGCGCCGCCAGAGTTACCGCTGTTAATCGCTGCATCGGTTTGAATAAAGTTCTCAAGCATCTCGATACCTAAGCCGCTACGGCCCATGGCACTGACAATACCTGATGTAACGGTTTGTCCAAGACCAAAGGGGTTACCGATAGCAACAGCAAAATCACCGACTCTAAGCTCGTCTGAATCAGCACGTTTTACGGCAACTAAGTTTTTGGCCTTAATCTGTAGCAGTGCAATGTCAGATTCAGCGTCGGCACCAATCAGGGTTGCTTCAACTTCTCGACCGTCATGAAGACCAATCAAGATCTCATCAGCACCTTCAATCACATGGTTGTTGGTGACGATATAGCCTTTTTTAGCATCGATGATCACACCTGAGCCAAGTCCACGAAAAGGACGCTCCTGAACTTGTTCTTGTGGCGCATTAGGGCCAAAGAAATAACGAAAGGCATCAGGGATTTTCTGTTTAGATACGTGGGTGCCTTCAACTGCAACAGCAACAACCGCTGGAGTTGTTCGCTCTAGCATAGGGGCGAGGCTTGGAATGGCATCGCCATTAACAGAAATAGGGATCGCTGCTTGAGAGATGGCTGGAGTCAAAGTAAGAGAGACCGTTAACAGGGCGGCTGAGAGTAAGCTTAATTTCGTTTTCATCAATTCATGGCTCCAATGTCAGATATGGATATGTGATCACCTAGGAATATTAAAGAATATTAATGCTTTTTCAAGCAGTGATCACAGATCAATTATTACAAAGTCCGACCTAATCAATGTAATGAAAGTTCACCTTTATTAACAAAGATTAATGATTTTGATTCACTATAATGATGCTGTCAGTCTCTTGTTCGTCTAGCAGGTGCTCTTTATCGTCTAGTGCGTTGGCGTCTTGCTTTGTCTCTTCGGCCTTATTGGCACCAAAAGTGGCCAAAGGCTTAAGACTGTTTTTGGGTGCTAATGTGTTAGCGGCTTCATTCCACTGCTTGTTGACCTTATTGAGCTGCTCAGTAAGCTCAGCAAGTTGCTGATAATGATCTTCAAAATGGTCGGTGACTTCTTGTTTATGCTGACTCAGCTCTAAACGCGTTTGTTCCAGTACTTCATCTTTGCCATTTGACTCAGTATTCTTGGCAAAAATAGATCTGATCACATAACCTAAAACGATACCTAATATAAAAGTGGCAACAACTAACGGCCATTCCATAGATGAATCCTCTGTATTTTTCATCGAAACTGATGATTGAAACAATATTAACATTGGTGATTCTTGGCATGATACCATTTAGACGAATTTTTAAGATAGAAGAGATCATTAGACGTGCCCCATCTAACGCCTTGGCAACATTACCAGCAAGACCTCACCCGTGATGATTTTTCCCCTGATCCGGCGCAAGAGCAAGCAGTAAAAAGTCTGCAACGGGTTTTTGATGAGATCCAACATCTAAATAGTAAACCTGCAGGTCTGAGTAAGTTTTTCTCTTTTCTCGGTGCCAAGGCGCAAACCGTTCAAGGCTTGTATCTGTGGGGAGGGGTTGGGCGTGGTAAAACCTATCTGATGGATACCTTCTATGATTCACTCCCTGGAGATAAAAAACTCAGGGCTCACTTTCATCGTTTTATGCATCAAGTGCATCTCGACCTCGATAATTTAAAGGGGCAAAGAGACCCGCTGCTTGTTATTGCTAAACAGATGTCAGAAAAATATCAGGTCATCTGCTTTGATGAATTTTTTGTTTCGGACATTACCGATGCCATGTTACTGGGCACCTTATTTCAAGCATTATTTAAAGAGGGAGTCGCGTTAGTCGCAACCTCTAATATCATTCCCGATGAGTTATATCGCAATGGCTTGCAGCGCGCTCGATTTTTGCCAGCGATTGAATTAATTAATAAAAACTGCCAAGTGTTAAATGTTGATTCAGGTATCGATTACCGATTACGTACCTTAGAACAAGCGGAGATTTATCATTTCCCCCTTGATACTCAGGCTGATAAAAACCTGCTTAGTTATTTTGAAAAATTAGCACCAGAGTCAGAAGTTTCAACGGCCGAAATCGATATTGATGGACGTAATATTGCCATTAGACAACAAGCTCAGGGCGTGTTGCTGATTAATTTCAGAGATTTGTGTGATGGCCCCAGAAGTCAGCGCGATTATATGGAACTGGCGTGTCTCTACCATACGGTGTTACTCAGCGGCGTAGAGCAGATGGGAGATAAGCTGACTGGGGATGATATTTCACGCCGGTTTTTGGCGATGGTGGATGAGTTTTATGAACGTAATGTTAAGCTAATCCTCTCTGCTGAAGTCTCCCTTGAAGATATCTATATCCAAGGTTTATTGACCTTTGAATTCAGACGCTGTCGTTCACGGTTAACGGAGATGCAGTCCCATGATTACCTCGCTTTAGAGCACCTTCCGTAACATTAAAAACGGGGCTGTTGACCACTGTTATGAATGAGATAACGGTAAAGATCGATTTAAATTACCTACATTGTAAAAATTAGGTGATTTTTAGCTCAGCTTTGTCTATAATCCGCCACCTGCCCTCGTTACTCCGTCTATATGATGGAAGTTGTAAAGCCTAATTCTTTGCTCGAAGGGGCGGGGAATGGCACTATTTGTGTTTTATCAAATAATTGATAGAGCATTTGAGACAGAATTTTAACATTGGGTTTTTGTAAAATGAAGACTACTTTTACTGCTACACCAGAGACAGTCACTCGCGAGTGGTTCGTCGTCGACGCTGAAGGTAAAACTTTGGGTCGTATCGCTACTGAAATTGCATCACGTCTACGTGGTAAGCACAAGCCAGAGTATACGCCTCATGTTGACACCGGTGACTACATCATCGTTATTAACGCTGAGAAAGTTACTGTTACTGGTAATAAAGCGAAAGGCAAAGTGTACTACTCGCATTCGGGTTTCATTGGTGGTATTAAGCAAATCACTTTTGAAAAGTTGCAAGCTCATAAGCCTGAAATGATCATCGAGAAAGCGGTTAAGGGTATGTTACCTAAAGGTCCTTTAGGACGTGCCATGTTCCGTAAACTTAAAGTTTACGCTGGTACAGAACATAACCACGCTGCACAACAACCTCAAGTTCTTGATATCTAAACGGGATTAAGCTAATGGCTGCAACTCAGTACTACGGCACAGGCCGTCGCAAAACATCTACAGCTCGCGTATTTGCGAAAGTAGGAACTGGTAACATTATTGTTAACAAGCTTCCTCTTGATCAATATTTCGGTCGTGAAACTTCTCGTATGGTTGTTCGTCAGCCACTTGAGCTAGTTGAAATGACTGACAAGTTAGACATCGTTGTTACTGTAAAGGGCGGTGGTAACACTGGCCAAGCAGGCGCAATACGTCACGGTATTACCCGTGCGTTGATGGAACTTGATGAGTCACTACGTCCATCTCTACGTGCTGCTGGTTTCGTTACCCGTGATGCTCGTAAAGTTGAGCGTAAGAAAGTTGGTCTACGTAAAGCACGTCGTAAGCCACAGTTCTCTAAGCGTTAATTTTCGCTTTCAGAATACAAAAAACCCAGCTTATGCTGGGTTTTTTATTGCCTGAAATTTATATCATTCTGAATGGTTTTGGCTAAAATATGCAAAAGTCGATACAGATTGTTTACTATTAGGAACTCACTATTATGTCTTTCCAGTTAATCATGCTTGCACTAGGGATCGTGCTTATTATTGAAGGGATTGGGCCGCTTTTGTTTCCTAATCGTTGGAGAGCATATTTGAAAGATATTTCGAATCAAAATCAGCAGCTTCTGCAACGTTTAGGTGGTGGTTTAGTAACCGCTGGTGTGGTTTTGTTGATTATTTTTTCATAAATGACTTGCCTACCGCCCCTATAGATCTGCTAAAATCCCGTTTTAACCACTACCGTGCAGCAAATAATGGGCAAAAACGTCGTAGTTCTCGGCACCCAATGGGGTGACGAAGGAAAGGGTAAGATAGTCGATCTACTTACCGAACAGGCAAAATATGTTGTTCGATACCAAGGTGGCCACAATGCGGGTCACACTCTTGTCATCGACGGCGAAAAAACCGTTCTCCATCTTATTCCATCAGGGATCTTACGCGATAATGTAAAATGCATTATTGGTAACGGTGTGGTGCTTGCACCAGACGCGCTGATGACAGAGATCAATATGCTTAAAGAGCGTGGAGTTCCTGTTGAGGAACGTCTACTTATCTCTGAAGCATGTCCACTCATCCTTCCATTCCATTGTGCTCTAGATGTTGCCCGTGAAAAAGCTCGAGGTAACAAAGCTATTGGTACAACGGGTCGTGGTATCGGTCCTGCTTATGAAGATAAGGTTTCACGCCGCGGTCTTCGTGTTGGCGATCTGTTTAACGCAGAGCTATTTGCAGAGAAGCTAAAAGAGGTGATGTCTTATCACAACTTTATGCTAACCGAATACTACAAGTGTGATGCAGTCGATTACGAAGAGACATTGAAAGATGCGCTCGCTATCGCTGATTACCTGAAGAGCATGTGTGTTGACGTTACTGAACTTCTTGATCAGGCACGTAAAGCTGGTGAGCCAATTCTATTTGAAGGCGCACAAGGCACATTGCTTGATATCGACCACGGTACTTATCCGTTTGTAACTTCTTCAAATACTACTGCAGGTGGTGTTGCGACAGGTTCTGGATTTGGCCCACGTCACCTAGACTACGTCTTAGGCATCATGAAGGCTTACACCACACGTGTTGGTGCAGGTCCTTTCCCAACAGAGTTGAAAGACGAAATTGGTGATTATCTTGGTGTTAAAGGTCACGAGTTCGGTGCGACTACTGGTCGTAAACGTCGTCCAGGTTGGTTAGACGCTGTAGCAATGAAGCGTGCGGTACAGATTAACAGTATCAGTGGTTTCTGCCTGACTAAGCTAGATGTTCTAGACGGTCTTGAAGAAGTTAAGATCTGTGTCGGTTACCAATATCCAGATGGCACTGTCGCTACAGTGACTCCACTTGCAGCCGAAGGCTACGAGATGGTGACACCTGTACTTGAAACAATGCCAGGCTGGAGTGAAGTGACTGTCGGTGCGACATCTTTAGAGCAACTGCCACAAGCAGCTTTGAACTATATCAAGCGTCTTGAAGAGTTACTCGATACGCCAATTGATATTATCTCAACGGGTCCCGATAGAAACGAGACCATGATTCTGGTGAATCCGTTTAGTTAATTGTTTAGAGGCCGCGCAAGCGGTCTTTTTATGTCAGGAACATTTATGAAGATTTACTAGGGATGGATATAAATCTTCTTTATGTCAGGAACATTTATGAAGATTTACTAGGGATGGATATAAATCTTCTTTATGTCAGGAACATTTATGAAGATTTACCAGGGATGGATATAAATCTTCGTTATTGCTTTGTTTACGTGTTAATAGAGAGAAATTTAGTTGCCCTTAAGAAATGGGCTATACTGCCGATGACCTATTAAGGATAGGGAATGGTAAGTATGGATGATATAAAGTACTTAATATTTTAGAGTGTTTTATCTCATCGCTACTTACATAGATAATATTTTTGTGGGAAAAGCCATGTTAAGAAAAGAGTTAATAGGTTTTATAGCAAATTTGCCACGGTCTGCATTTATTATGCTGCTGACACTCGTGACTCCTTTGCCAAGCCATGCTGAAACTGAGGCTGTAGATATCTATAGCCAAGAGCAGTTAATTGAGCTTATTCGCAGTAAACAGTATCTTGCCCGTGTAGTAAGCGATGACTGTCAGTTAGTTCAGGATATTGAAGCCAGAGCCGAAGTGTTGAAACAGCCACTTTATCAATATCTCTGGGGCGAAATGTTGAACTATGGCACATGCGTGAAAGCCAATCCTCAGAGGGGAATGGCCTTAATGAGAGACGCTGTGGCTCAAGGCAGTGCCGAAGCCATGGTGAGAATTGCCGAATACTATTACCATGGTACGTTTGTATTCCAAGATAAAAATCGCGCCGTCCAGTATGTGTTACCTGCTGCGGCCAGTGGTGATCTACCCGCTCGCGTGTTATTAGTGAGACTGTTTGGTGAAGGGTATGGTAGCTACAGAGATTTTGAAACGGGATACCACTGGCTATATAACGGCATATTTAGCGATGAGGCGACCAAAAAAGAAGCCTACGAATTATTGAAGGTGCTTGAACAGAAAATACCGCCTAGCATCGTTGCCAGGATCAAGTTGGAGCACCTGAAATCCCGATAATTAATACAATTTTATTTGTATGACCTAGATAGAGTTCTAGGTATGAATTTGAGATATTGAATGATCAAAGATCCGCATTTAAAGCGTGAACAACAAAATTATGAAAACCCTATTCCTAGCCGCGAGTATATTTTAGATTACTTGCGCTCTGAAACATCACCCCTTAACCGTGAACGAATAGCCGCAGCACTCAAGCTTGAAGGTGAAGAACAGCTTGAAGCATTAAGACGTCGACTTCGCGCTATGGAGCGTGACGGTGAGCTAGTGTTTACCCGTGGTCAATCTTATGGGTTGCCAGAGAGAATGGACCTGCTAACCGGCACCATCATAGGGCATAAGGATGGCTTCGGCTTCCTGAAGCTTGAAGAGGGCGGTGATGACCTCTTTATTAATAACCGTGACATGTTGATGTACTTCCATGGCGATAAAGTGCTGGCGCAAAAAGCTGGTGTTGATCGCAAAGGACGTCGCGAAGCCAGAATAGTACGTTTAGTTGAGCAAAGAGCTGCGGCGCTTGTAGGGCGCTTTCATCTTGACTCTGGTATGGCATTTGTTATTGCCGACGACAGACGTATTACTCAAGAAATTTTGATCCCAGATGAAGACCGAAATGGTGCTCGTCAGGGAGATATCGTTGTGCTTGAACTGACTCGCCGCCCAGGCCGTTATGTCAAAGCCGCAGGTAAAGTGACTGAAGTACTCGGTCAGCAGATGGCGCCAGGCATGGAAATTGAAATTGCGCTGCGCAATTACGATCTGCCTCATACCTGGTCTAGCCTTATTGAGAAAAAGCTACGTGCTATTCCCGATGAAGTGACCGAAGAGGATAAAAAAGGTCGTGTCGATCTGCGTGATCTGCCTTTAGTGACCATTGACGGTGAAGATGCTCGCGATTTCGATGATGCGGTTTATGCTGAAAAGAAAAAAAGTGGCGGCTGGCGTTTATGGGTTGCTATCGCTGATGTGAGCCATTACGTGCGCACAGAGTCTGCACTCGATAAAGAAGCTCGCGCTCGTGGTAACTCAGTATATTTCCCATCGCAAGTGATCCCAATGCTTCCCGAGAAAATCTCTAACGGATTATGCTCATTGATGCCAGAGGTTGATCGCCTATGTATGGTGGCTGAGATGACCATCTCTGCTGCGGGTAAACTGTCGGGTTATAAGTTTTATCCTGCTGTGATGCACTCTCATGCTCGTCTAACTTACACTCAAGTTGCTGATATGCTTGAAGGTGGAGAGGTGAGTGATAAGCTTAAGCCGATATTGCCACATCTTCAGGCTCTGCAATCTTTGTATCTGACCCTTGATGAAACTCGAGCTGAACGTGGTGCGATTGCATTTGAAACCACCGAAACTAAATTTGTGTTTAATGCGGATCGTAAGATCGACAGCATTGTGCCGAGCACTCGTAATCAAGCCCATAAGATCATTGAAGAATGCATGATCTTAGCGAACGTTGCCTCGGCAAAGTTCGTTAAAAAGCATAAGGGCGAAGTCCTTTATCGAGTGCATGAGTCACCATCAGAGCAGAAACTCACGAACTTCAAAGATTTCCTTAAAGAGCGTGGCTTGACGATGGATGGCGGCCTTGATCCAACGCCTAAAGATTATCAGGCTATCATGGAGAAGATTGCTGACAGACCGGATGCTGAACTGATCCAGATTATGCTGCTCAGATCCATGAAGCAGGCAACATATACGCCAGATAATGAAGGTCATTTTGGTTTAGCGCTAGAGGCATACTCTCATTTTACTTCGCCAATTCGTCGTTACCCTGATCTTATTTTGCACCGTGTCATCCGTTATCTATTAGCGAAAGAAGCCGGTGAAGGAAAAGAGAAGTGGACACCGGATGGCGGCTATAACTATCAACTCGAAGAGTTAGATTTGTTAGGTGTTGAGTGTTCAACCACTGAACGTCGTGCAGACGAAGCAACCCGTGATGTGAGTGATTGGCTGAAATGCGAATTTATGCAAGATCACGTTGGTGACACGTTTGAAGCTGTGATCGCTTCAGTGACTCACTTCGGTATGTTTGTTCGTTTAGATAAGCTATTTATCGACGGCTTAGTGCATATCTCAAGTCTAGGCAGTGACTACTTCCAGTATGACAATATGCGTCAGCGTCTTGTGGGTGAAGCCTCAGGTCAAATCTATCAGCTTGGTGATGCCGTTACCGTTAAGGTCGCAGGTGTTAACTTAGATGATCGTCAGATAGAGCTGATGATGGCGGGTGAAGAGGGTAAATCCAAACGTCCAAGCCGTGGCAAGAAGCCAATGACTGCTAGAGAGCGTGTGAATGCCGAAGGCGCCAAGTTAGGCAAAGCGGAAAAAGGTGATAAGCCTAAGCGACGCGGTTCTCGCTCAAAAGCGGGAGCAGGTAAAGCCTCTGGTGAAAAGAGCAAAGATTCAGGCAAAGCGAACCCAAGTGGTGGAGCAAAGAAGTCAGGCACGAAAACAAAATCGGCAGCTAAGAAGTCGAAGGCTAAAAAGCCTTCAGCAAAAAAGAGCACGGCCAAAAGCAAAGCTAAGTAATAGAGATAGTCATTAATGAAAAAACAAGATATCACCTTTGGAATACACGCTGTTGAAGCAGTATTAAAGCACAGTCCAGAGCGCGTGATCGAAATGTGGGTACAAGCTGGTCGTGATGATCAAAGATTAACTGCGTTGGTTCAGACCGCTGCAGAGTTTGGTGTTGCAGTGCAAACATCAGCACGTAAAGTACTTGATGAAAAATCAGATAACGGACAACACCAAGGTGTGCTCGCAAGAGTAAAGCCCGTTAAACAACTCAACGAGAAAGATCTTCTTACTTTGGTTGAGAAAACAGACATGCCTTTCTTCCTGATTTTGGATGGCGTGACAGACCCTCACAACCTAGGTGCGTGTCTACGAAATGCGGATGCTGCAGGTGCACATGGTGTGATCGTTCCGAGAGATAACTCTGTAGGCTTAACGCCAACAGTGAGCAAAGTGGCGTGTGGTGCAGCTGAAGTTGTGCCTTTATTCCAAGTGACTAACTTAGCGCGCACCATGAAGAGCCTGCAAGATAAAGGGATCTGGATTGTGGGCGCGGCTGGTGAAGCTGATAGCGACTTGTACAAGACTGATCTTAAAGGGCCGCTAGCGATTGCTATGGGTGCTGAAGATAAAGGCTTACGCCGTTTAACTCGTGAAGGTTGCGATTCAATTGCATCGATTCCAATGTCAGGGTCGGTGTCTAGCTTGAACGTCTCTGTTGCGAGTGGAATTTGCTTGTTTGAGGCTGTACGCCAGCGATTAAGTTAAGTTTCTGAAAACTTAACTATTGTCATTTTGGGAGTCTGTATCCCACAGTGATATTGAATGCCGATGCGGATTACTCCTCATCGGCATTTTTGTGTCTGGTACATTAATGTCAGTGCCCCATGCAAGGAAATCCATTGGCTCTGTTTTTTAGTATTTGATGACGGATTATCTGCCTGTAATGATATTGGTACTAATCGCTTGCAGCGTGCTTATGTGCAGTTACTTCTGCGAGACGCCCCAAGCACATCCATGTGGGCTTTACGGCAGCATCCATGCTGCCGAAACTCGCAGGCGCATCTAGCACTAGCTTATTTATCTCTTCGATTGAGTTTTATTCGTCAATTTCTATTCTGGTAATCTGCGTTAGATTTAACTTGTAACGCTGATCTGTCTACCCAAATATGTATGTGACTAAGAGACTAAGAGACTAAGAGACTAAGAGACTAAGAGGCTAAGAGGCTAAGTGAAGGTTACAGTTTGCTGATCATGTTTAACGTGATAGCGACTGAGTTATCGGCGGTGACTTGTTTGGCTTCTTCATACACTAGATGGGCGGAGCCATCAGCTTTGTCGGAGATAGTGCGGATAACTACAAGTGGGATATCAAACATATCGGCTACTTGTGCGACGGCTGCACCTTCCATCTCGACGGCGATAGCATTAAATTCTTCGAGTAGCATGCTCACAACGGCTTTATCAGCAATAAACTGATCACCTGTGGCGATAATACCTGAGTGAATACGATCTTTGCCGACCACTTTTTTAGCTGCTTCTAAAGCAATATTTTGCAACTTTTTATCGGCATAGAAGTAGCGATCATCATGTCCGTCTAGTTGGCCTTTTGGTGCGCCAAATGCGGTTAAGTCAACATCGTGTTGAACGAGGGCGGTAGAGATAACCACATCAGCGACATTCAATTCTGGCCCTGCAGCGCCAGCGATACCAGTGAAGATAATGCTGCTTGAGTTGAAATGATTGATCAATACATAGGTGGTGATTGCAGCATTAACTTTACCGACACCTGAGCGGGTAACAACAACAGGTTTACCCTGAATTTGACCAGTATAGTATGTGTTTTTAGCAATGGTGTGAGTTTGGCGTTGTTTGATCTCTGGCAGTAGTTTTTCTATTTCAGCATCCATAGCACCCATAATTGCGATGGGCTGCAGTTGATCCTCTGCGTTAACGTTAGGCGAAATAATAGCAAACATAAAAGCGAAAACAGTAATGATGTGACGCATTGTGGCGATCTTCAAATGTGTTAGGGAGGCGCATCATAACGTGTAAAATGAGAAATGAAAGATCAAAGAAAAGGTTTGTGCATTACTAAGCAGAGTTACAAGTAATAGAGACCTATAACCGTAATGGTATCGGAGTATTGCTAAGCTCCGCATTTAACACGGTGAATCCAATCTAAAAGACTGTTGAAATTAGTTATCTGATAAATGGATTTTTTAGGCCATTTTCATCAGAGACAAATCCGAAAACAATTGAAGCTACCAGCCATAAAATAAACATCCAAAGCTCGGGTAATTGCGAGATTATTCCGGTGTAAAATAGGCCTATATATGGCAAAGCTATAGCCATGAAAATAACCAAGCTCCGAAGTGCCAGATTCTTGGGTAGCGACATGAAAATCGATTTGAGCATCCCTTGTCTCCTCTAAAGCTTCCTGTTTTGGCTAGAAACTGAATTACACTTTGTTTTAGTTTGCTAATCAGTAGGGGATACCAAGTCTACCCTGTTTTTTACATTTTAAACCTGTAAAATGACGATTGTCGTAACATATGTGTGCAAGTGTATGTGTAATTCGACAAAACCAAATATTCAAAACACCATAAGTTGAAATTATGTTTTTTTATATTACAGGGTTAAGTGCACTCATTATTATCTTGTGCGCAGCGCTTTATGTCATCTATCGCAATATGCATAGGGGGCGAGTAAAGAGGGCGCAAGAATATAATGTGTTATTTGATGAAGATACGGTTGTTGATGAGTTAATCACTCAACTTATCGAAAAAAATCAATATCAAGAAAATGAAGATAAAACGGCACAAAGCAAAGAAGACATACTGGCAACCTTTATCGACCTACATAGGTCTGGCAGTTTCTGTGCTCAATTGAGCGAGAAAGAGATCATCTACTTTGTCAAAAAGAAATTAAATATGGAGAGCAATACACATGGAGAGTCAGGTGCAAGAGACTAAACCAAATCTAGTCCGTCGTATTGGACGTCGCAACATTATTTTAATATCAGCATTTATTACGGTTTTAGTCGTTATTGCTATTTTAGTTTCACAAATGATTGCTTGGAATGAAGCAGATGAGCGATTGGTTCATCAATCTGCTTTTACCGGAAATCTAACCGTAATAAATCAAGCTGGACCTTATTTCAAAGCCTTTGGTACTGTGTCTGCTTATAACAAAGTGATCTCAATTAATTTTACCGGTGATGAGGGCGCAACTGCGAGTGCATTGGTATCGTTAATCCCCATTCGTTTTCTTGATACGACCACTGGTGACGCGAGAGGTGTCGCACGTTTTAGATTACCGGGTAATGTACCTGCTAATGAGTCTGGTCAGTTGAAGGGATTGCTTAAAATTCATGAAGAATTTGGTTCTCAAGACACGTTAATTTCAAATTTATTACTGCGTGCGACAACTGAAAATGTGAAGGCGTCAGCTAGAATGATGTCAGTTGAGCAACACTATTCAGGTGGCAATGGTCAATTAAGTCAAGATTTCTCAGATCAACTGGTCAATGGCATTTTTGTCACAGAGCAAACATTTGGTTCGAATCGTAATGAGGGAACTGATGAACTCAATAACTTGAGCAAACAGCAGCGTGTTACGATAAAAATTAAGCAAGACGGCAAAGGAAATAAACTGCGTAATGCTCCTATTTTAGGGTCATACGGGATCACGGTTGTCGATGCCAGTATTATCGACATTGATTATGAAAGTAAAGTTAACTCTAGGCTTGAAGCGCAGAAACAAGCCGCTGCAGATGAAGCGCTAGCACGACAAAACTTGAAAAAAGCGGAGCAACAAGCCCGTACTGAAGTGGCTCTTGGTGAGCAAGCTATTGCCAAGCAAAGGGCTGAATCAGAGAAGTTGAAAATTAAGGAACAAATCGATGCTGAGAGAGTAAAAGCGAATGCGATTATTTCTGCTCAGCAACGTGTAGCCGTTAAAGCTGAATTAGCGTTAGAACAAGCAGAGATATTAAAACAGCAACGTCTAGAAGCTCTTGGTATGGATGTGTTAGCGGAAGCGCGTCAACGTGCTAAGTCTGCTGCGCTTGATCCTAAATATGTCTTTGATCAAACTCTAAAAGCAGAGATTCAAATTCAGACGGCTTTGTTTAACAGTTTAGGTAATAGTCGTTTGGTGCCTGAAATCGTCATCGGAGCTGGAGGTGATGCACAAAGCAATGGTTCTGAGTTTATGCGTTTACTAGCAGCTGACGCTGCATTGAACCTTAAAGAACGCCTAGAAAAGAAATAGAGCTTGGAGTAACAAGTAAATAGAATCTATTTTTGATTCTATTTACTTTGTTGACTCAAGCAGATTAAAAACGGTATCTATATCCAAGTTGATAATCCATTTGGCCGAGTTGTTTCCAGTCTCGATAGGAGATATTCAGTTCAATTGCTGAATGTGCGCCAAGTAAAAATTGATTTTTAAATTGAATTGGTGTTGACCGCCATATTCGAAATCGGCATATCGGTAACTGAGCTGAGTTTGAAACCATCCTGTTTCTGCCGATACCCCATAACCATCATTCTCTCTCTCCTCTCCTTTAGATATTCTCCTGTCAGCGTCTAACTGGCATCAGAAAGGAGCCAGCTAGCACTTACAACGAACCTGCTATTGGAAGGTATAGAGCAAGTTGAACGTGGTGATAGTATCAGTTTGCTTGGTGCCTTCAGGGACGATGTCAGTGTATTTAACGTTGACGCCAATCTTAAAGGCCCAGTCTTGGAATAGCGTATTTTTGTAGTTCATGTCCAGTGTGAGGGTACTATTGTCTTCGCCAGCTTCAGCGGTGAGATCGGCATTTAAAGTGGTGTATTCTTGCAGTTTCTGCTCAAACTTAATCGCGGTTCGTATGATGATGTCTGCATTGGCTTCAGGATCGGGCTCTGATTCTGTTTCAATCGGCATGTTATATCGGTAACCTGGGCCAACTTCTAAGCTTAGGCTGGTGTTGAGATTTGAAATGGCGTCGAAACCATAACCAGAAGACAAGGTCGATATCTGGGTGTAACTACCAAATCTGTCTGAAGTGAAATCGCCACGACCAAATACGTATCCTCCCCAGTCGCTGTTTAGCTTGTAGTTAGACTGAAGTTGAATGTCGTACTTCTCTGAGGTTGTTTTCTCATCATCTGCCGCGAAATAAGCTTTGAATGTTGCTTCTTGTTTGGTTTTGCTTGTGTCGTAAACCAGTTTAGTTCGACCGTTAAAACTACTCGATTCAGTATTACCTGTGTTGAGCTGAAATCCTGCTTCAATCTCAGCAGTAAAGTCGCTTGGCGGCTCTTGATAGTCTGGTGGCACTAAGGCCCAGGTGGTAATAGGGAAGGTCAAAAAAAGTAGTACTGCGATCGCTTTAAACATTCTTATTATTCTTACTATTATTCTTTAATGCGGGAGAGCAATTTTTGGCGTTCCAACATCATACCTATATTGCCTCTTTTCGGCAAAGTGATTATCTAAGCTGAATTTAGGTTATCTAAAGAATTAGCTTGAGTAACGTTGATTTCTTATGTATGATTCCGCGGCTTAAATCAGTCACTTTAATTAGTTCCTTGCCTCAATTTGGTTTGACTGAGCCAATAACGAGGCTAGATAACCGTAAGGAGCAAAAATATGCGTCATTATGAAATCGTATTTTTGGTTCACCCTGATCAGAGTGAACAAGTACCTGGTATGATTGAACGTTACACGGGTGTAATTACCCAAGCTGGCGGTCAAATTCATCGTTTAGAAGATTGGGGCCGTCGTCAACTGGCTTACCCAATAATCGAACTGCATAAAGCTCACTATGTTCTTATGAACGTAGAAGCAACTGCTGAGTCGGTTGAAGAACTTGAGACAGCTTTCCGTTTCAACGACGCTGTACTGCGTAACATGGTTATGCGTACTAAAGCTGCTATCACTGAAGCATCTCCAATGGCTAAAGCTAAAGACGAGCGTGATTCACGTCGTTCAAGCGAAGGTGAGCGTCGTACGCCTGCTGAAGCAACTGAAGAAGTTACTGAAGAAGCTGCTGAAAACACAGCTGAGTAAGTTTTTCTGTGGCCACGAATCATTTGGTGTTATCGGGAACCATTACGCGTTCCAGAAGCTTTCACAGCCCATCAGGTATCGCACATAGTGTGATCATGTTGGAACATAAATCGCAGTGTCTCGAAGCAGAAATGCTAAGAAACGTATACTGTCAGATGCAAGTGATATTTAGTGGCGAACGCTTTGAAAGCGTTGCAGATAAACTGAAGGCCGGTGTGGATATCGAGGTGCAAGGCTTTATCGCTCTTCAACAGAGTCGAAATGGCCAAAATCGTTTGGTATTACACGCTGAAAATGTCGAATTGAAAACTTAGGAGACTGTCACATGGCACGTTATTTCCGTCGTCGCAAGTTCTGCCGTTTTACTGCAGAAGGTGTAACTGAGATCGATTACAAAGATATCGTTACTCTAAAGAATTATGTTACCGAAAGTGGTAAAATTGTTCCAAGTCGTATCACTGGTACGAACGCTAAATATCAACGTCAACTAGCTCGCGCTATTAAGCGTGCTCGTTATCTTTCTCTACTGCCGTACACTGATTTACATCAGTAATACTGCAATAATTTAGAGGAATTAATAATGAACGTTATTTTACTTGATAAAATCGCAAACCTAGGAAACCTAGGTGACCAAGTTGCAGTTAAAGCAGGTTACGCACGTAACTTCCTTCTGCCACAAGGTAAAGCTGTTGTTGCTAATGCTGCTAACACTGAAGTCTTTGAAGCACGTCGTGCTGAATTAGAAGCTAAGTTAGCTGCTGGCCTTACTGCTGCTAACGAGCGCGCTGAGAAACTCAACGCACTTGAAGGTGTTGTTATCGCTTCTAAAGCTGGTGACGAAGGTAAGCTATTCGGTTCAATTGGTAACCGTGATATCGCTGATGCAGTTACAGCTGCTGGTGTTGAACTTGCTAAGAGCGAAGTTCGTCTTCCACTAGGTGCTTTACGCACTACTGGTGAATTCGAAATTGAAGTTCAAGTTCACACTGAAGTTAAAGCTTTTGTTAAGATTTCTGTTGTTGCAGAAGACTAATATTTGCTTAAAGCTAAGCGTTTAATACTTAGGTATTGATGTAAAGCTTTACATGGAGAACACCGCACTAATCTGATTAGGCGGTGTTTTTTTATGTCTGAAATATAGCGAAGAGTTCGATACTCGTTGGCTTCGCTTTGCCTTATCTCGCTGCTATTGTGAGTAATAAAAAACCACCCGTAGGTGGCTATATTTATGATTGGTGAACGTGTACAAATTGATAGTATTAGTTACGCACTAAGTCTAATTCTTCAATCAGGTTATCTGCGTGGTCGACTTCGTCCATCATCCAGAGGATGTAGCGGATATCCACGTGGACTGCACGGGTGATGGTTGGGTTAAAGAACCAATCCTTGGTGATAGCTTCATAGGTTGAATCGAAGTTAAGGCCGACCAACTCTCCGTTCCCATTGAATACCGGTGAACCTGAGTTACCGCCAGTGGTATCGACACTGGAGAGGAAGTTCACGGGGACAGAGTTGAACTCTTCAGGTTTATCTAAACATGAGAAGAGTTTACAGATCCAACTGCTTGGGTCTTCAATCACCGACGCAACTTTATGACTACCGTAGCGTTGTTCTTTAATGGCATCTAACACCTTTTTAGGTGCATTAAAGGGTTCTATACCTGTGTGTTTAGCGGTTATGCCTTCTAAGCGAGTGAACGGTTGCTTGTAGAGGGCATCGCGAGATTGATAGCCATCGACCATGCCATAAGTGATACGTAAGGTGCCGTTTGCATCAGGGTATACTGGCCAGTCATTGGCTTTGTTATAAGCAATAATGGCTTTCATATAACCTGGTCTGGCTTGAGATAGTTCGCCTAAAAGGGTCTTCTTCTCTTTTTCTTGTGCCATATTGGTATCGTACAGAGCAACAGCGAGTCTGATAAAAGGATCAGAGCTGGTTTCAAATGCGGTGGTGCTCGCATTCATCCATGCAAGACGCTTATCTTGATCGGTTAATGTGGTCAGTGCATACAGTCCTTCGAGTTTATCAGACAAGCTGGCTAGATTATCATTGCCACTTAACATAGCATCTAGTGCCGCAACGCGATGCTCTTGCGCCATATAAGCTTGTAAGTCCTGTTGCCAAAGGGTTTTATCAACAGTGATGTCGAAGCTTGAATCAATCCGCTTTAGCCGTGCCTTAAACATTTTGGTATCGCGTTCTTGGTATCCTTCTTCACGCTCACTGTCGGGTTTCGTTTTCTCTTTAGCCAAGCGATAGAGTTTATTGGCTGCACTCAATAAGTCACTTGATTGGGCATTTTCGAAGTAGTGGCGTGTTTGCATATTAATGCGTTTTTTATCTAGCAGGGTTTCAAGCTGATCAAATTGAGTTTGATATGTCTGATAAGTGTTATCAGCGGCAAGCCATGTGAGAAAGTCATCTTCACGGGTTTGTTTAATGCCAGTGATATCAGTGGCTTTAAATCCATCAAGTAGACCATTGTATTTTTTCATACGGTTGGCCATTGAGGCGAGTGTGCCAGCATATTTTATTTCGACTTCACCGTCAGCATCGCCCATGGCTTCTATGGTGTCGATACGCAGTTGATAGCGGCTCGCCAATGTAGGGTAGAGCCAGTCGCTCGCAAATTGCAGTTCGCTGGTTAAGCGATAACGACTTGTAGATCCAGGGTAACCAGCAACAAAAACACCATCACCAGCTTTAACACCATCGGCGTTGATCTTGAGGTAGCTTTTAGGCGTAAAAGGCACATTGTCTTTTGAGTAAGCAGCTGGTTGGCCATCCTTGCCTACGTAGGCACGTAGAAAGGTGAAATCTCCTGAGTGACGTGGATATTCATAGTTATCCACATCGCCGCCAAATGCGCCAACACTCATCGGTGGGGCGTACACAAGACGTACATCACGGATGATTAATTGTTTGATGAGGTAATATTCAAGGCCACTGTGGAAACTGCGCACTGAACAGCGATAATTATCATCGCTTTCGCACTCTTTAATCAAAGATTTACGGTTAGACTGTATCTCTTCGTAGCGAATTAATGGATCTTGGCTGAGGCTTGCTGTGATCGTCTTTGAGACATCCGTGACCGCTTCAGTGATGTAAAGACGCTCGTTAGGCCCTGCACTTGGTTCTTGATTTTTACTGTTAGCTAAAAAGCCATCTGCGATGTAATTATGCTCTTTTTTACTGTTATATTGGATCGCACGATAGGCACAGTGATGGTTTGTGACAACTAAGCCTTGGGGGGATACGAAACTGGCGGTACAATACCCGAGCCCGACAACAGCGTTCATTGGATACTGTGTTAGATCGGCAAGTTGCTTCGCCGGAATTTTTATGCCGCGTTCACTGAGTTTATCTGCAATAGATGGTATCTGATAAGGTTGCCATTGGCCCTCATCGGCAAATGCGGCACTCGATGCCAATACGACACCTGAAGACAGCAAAACTGCTGAGATCAATGCATTACGCATGTTCTTTCCTTATTTTTATTGTTGTTTGGATTGGAACGTAAACGTTCCTTTTGCTTGACCCGGTTTTATACCATATTTTGTTTAACTGTTGGGAATTTGGAGATTAAATGTCACAACAAGGTGCCTTCAAGGCCAAAAAGAAGCCTAGAGATATCCAGATGGATGCACTCAAAATGCCACCGCACTCATTAGAGGCGGAGCAGTCTGTATTGGGCGGTTTGATGCTCGACTCTGACGCGTGGGATAGAGTGAGTGAAGCTGTTGTGGCAGAAGATTTTTACTCTCGTTCACATCGTATGATCTTTACCGCAATGGGGACTTTGACTGGGATAGGTAATCCTATCGATCTGATCACGGTTTCTGAGCAGTTAGAAGTTGAAGATCAATTAGAAGATGCTGGCGGTTTTGCCTACTTAGGCGAGATTGCAAAAAATACACCAAGTGCCGGTAACATACTTTCTTATGCTGGCATTGTTCGTGAGCGTGCGGTTGTACGTGACATGATCAAGGTCGCCAATGAGATTGCCGATGCAGGTTTTAACCCTGAAGGCCGAAACTCCAGTGAGCTGTTAGATCTTGCCGAGACTAAGGTTTTCAAGATTGCTGAATCTCGTGCCAATGCGAACGAAGGTCCTGAAGGGATCAAGACGATTCTCGAAAAGACCGTCGATAAAATTGAGCAGCTTTATAATAACCCAACCAACGGTGTGACTGGGGTATCGAGCGGTTTTAATGACTTAGATAAGATGACAGCGGGTTTCCAATCGGGTGACTTAATTATCGTTGCTGCGCGTCCATCTATGGGTAAGACTACCTTTGCGATGAACTTGTGTGAGCAGGCAGCGCTTAATGAAGATAAACCTGTACTCATCTTCAGTCTCGAGATGCCTTCAGAACAGATCATGATGCGTATGTTGGCATCACTGGGACGTGTCGATCAAACTAAGATCCGTACTGGTCAGCTCGATGATGATGACTGGGCTCGCGTATCCTCAACCATGGGGATCATGCTTGAGCAAGGCAAGATGTACATCGATGATGGTTCAGGTTTGACCCCGACGGATGTTCGAAGTCGAGCACGTCGTATAGCTCGTGAACATGGCGGCTTATCGATGATCATGATCGATTACTTGCAATTAATGCAGGTGCCAGCGCTTAAAGATAATCGTACCTTGGAAATTTCTGAGATATCGCGCTCTTTGAAGGCGCTCGCAAAAGAGTTAGAGATCCCTGTGATCGCTCTTTCACAGCTTAACCGTTCATTGGAGCAACGTGCTGATAAACGTCCGATTAACTCAGATCTTCGTGAATCTGGTGCGATCGAGCAGGATGCCGACCTTATTATGTTTATCTATCGTGATGAAGTTTATAACGATGACTCTGAGCATAAAGGCGTGGCTGAAATCATTATTGGTAAGCAACGTAACGGTCCGATTGGGCGTGTTGCATTAACTTTCCAAGGCCAGTTCTCTCGTTTTGATAACTATGCAGGTCCTCAGTTCGAAGAGGATTAAACATAGATTCATGACATGTTAACAATATTTGCTATCCAATAAATTAAGGTTATGGTTTGAAACCCTTTCCCCGTGCAGAGATAAGTGCTCAAGCGCTCAAAGATAATTTGGCGCGTTTGCGCCAAATTGCGCCTAACAGTAGAGTTATGGCGGTCGTTAAAGCGAATGGTTACGGCCATGGTCTAATGAATGTTGCCAACTGCCTTACAGAAGCTGATGGCTTTGGTCTTGCTCGCCTAGAAGAAGCACTCGCACTTAGAGCGGGTGGGGTAAAAGCAAAGCTTGTTTTGCTAGAAGGTTTCTTTAGGCAAGTGGATCTAATGACCTTAGTTGAGCACGATATCGATACTGTTATCCATAATGAAGTACAGCTGGAGATGCTGGAAAATGCCTCTTTGTCTAAGCCTGTTACAGTATGGCTAAAACTCGACTCTGGTATGCATCGATTGGGTTTTACTCCCGAACAGTTTGCTAGTGTGTATGCCAGACTTGAGGCTTGTCCTCAAGTTGCCAAACCTATCCATATCATGTCCCACTTTGCTTGTGCTGATGAACCGGATAATTCAATGACCGTTGATCAGTTAGCGGTTTTTGAAGCATTGACAAAAAATTCACCGGGTTACCGTACACTGGCGAACTCGGCAGGTACCTTATATTGGCCTGACAGCCAAGCCGATTGGATCCGTCCTGGAATAGCCCTCTATGGTGTTTCACCCGTTATGGGGGATTTGGGGCTGAATCATGGTCTAGAACCTGCTATGGCGTTGGTTTCTCAACTCATAGCGGTTAGGGATCATAAGGCGGGTGAACCTGTGGGCTATGGTTGTTATTGGTATGCTAAAGAGGACACTCGACTTGGTGTTGTTGCCATTGGTTACGGTGATGGTTATCCCCGTAATGCACCAGAAGGCACACCAGTATGGATTAATGGGCGTCGCGTTCCAGTCGTTGGCCGTGTTTCTATGGATATGTTGACTGTGGATCTGGGTAAAGATGCCAAAGACAGTATCGGTGATGATGCCATTTTATGGGGAAAAGCCTTGCCCGTAGAAGAGGTAGCTGAACACATAGGTACAATCGCTTATGAATTAGTCACCAAGTTGACCCCTAGAGTGGCAGTTTGCTTGGAATAACTAACTAAATTTATCTTCTTAGTCGTATCAATTTTATGAGCATGAGCTCATTATTGAGTGGAAGTGTTGCTTAAATAAATGACCCATTATCTAATCATATTGGCACTTTGCTGTGCCTCTAGTCTGTCTTACGCCTGCGCGGCGGAATCTAATCCTATTGATGATGAAATACTCGACTCTGGCGTAGCCAAGTCTGAGGATGTGTCTTCAAAAAAAGATCAGGAAAGTGTTTATGAAGCTGATTTTGCAGCTGTTCCTTTCATTTTTTCGACTGAAAACTTAAGTGCAACTTTGGGTGTTGCTGGTGTACTTAAGCATGCAGGCCAAGCGCAAGCTTCGCTATTCGGCATCGGGCTTTATAGTAAGAATGATAGTTGGTTGACTTACCTTGGGATAAACAATTATCAGCTCCCTAAGCTAGATCAATGGCTATTTTCAGGGGAATACTACCGTGCGAATTATAAGCAAGGCGTCTATTTTGTTCCCTCTGGCACTGAAGGGACGCAAGGTGCTAATGGCAAAGTCGGTGTACCGACAGACAGGGTTGTAACCGTTGGCGATGAGACCTACGCGAAACTGCATTTAAAGTATGTTCTACCATGGGGGAGAGGTTCACAAGGCGCGGCCAGAAGTCTCATTCCTGCGAGAAAGAATATTAGTTGGGATCCTAGAGAGTCTGGAGTTTCAAGTATTACGTTAACACCGTTTATTCAGACTCGTGAGCTTGTGGGCTATGATGACTTACCCACTAAAGCTCAAGGGGTAAAGCTAAAGCTGGATTGGGATAACCGCGATAATGGTAAAAATAGCCATACTGGTGGGCGTACTAGTTTAACGTTCAGCCGTGATTTTGGTGCCAATGGTTCAGAGAATGGTAAGAGTGATAGAGAAAGTTGGACAACTTGGGAGTTTGAGCAAAGTGCTTTCTTTTCCCTTGGAGAAAATAGCTGGTTCGATGAGCAGACGTTGGCGCTTAACCTTTATGTGGCCGATACCCCTACTTGGAATGATGGCGATATAGCATCTGGAGATTATCACCGACCTCCTTCTTTTGCTGGGGTCAGTTTAGGTGGCTTTGACAGTTTACGTGGTTATTCAAGCAAGCAATTTGTGGGTCGAAGTGCTGTGCTCTATTCAAGTGAATATAGAATGCAACCTAAGTGGCAACCACTTCAAACTCTGCCAATTTTCAATCTCTACAACGTCCCTTGGTGGCAATGGGTCGTGTTTGCAGAGGCGGGTCAGGTAAGTGATCAGTTTGACTTTAATGAATTGCACCAAGATATGAAGTGGACCTTAGGTGCTGGTATGCGTTTTGAGGTTGAGGGTGTCGTGGTAAGAACAGAGTTTGCTTATAGCGGTGATGAACGCCAGTTTTGGGTCATGGTTAATCAACCATTCTAACTTTGTATTAGCGTGCTCATCGTCCTAGCTTATCAATGTTCTTTCCTGAGCAGATTTGAGATTCTGCTTAGGTTTAATTTTGGTACTATGCACTAGGATCTGTACTTTTGTCTGCACCTTTAGTTTCTTCAGTTTTTACAGCAGTCGCTGATTCTTGGCTGACGTCCTCGAAGCATATTTCGATAAATGCACTGCCATGTGGACTAGAAAAAGGCATGATAATTTTTTTGCCATTGGCTTTATGTGAAATTGTGTGGCCTATTCCCGATACGACGACTGGAGTGGCCATGTCAAAATCATAGCCCTTATCACCGAGTTGATTTTTAGCTCCACCAGTGACCATATTGGTAATTTCACCAACAAGATCGGTTATCTCCTCGTTCATCATACCTGGGTTTTCCCCCAACATATTTTGCATAATTTCAAGAATGAGTTTTAACTCGAAAGTGATAGAGAGTGAGCCCTTTGTTTGCGGTCCAACCATGCCAATAAGACCAGACACATCGCCTTTGGCAAGATTGTCTTTCTTTATCCCCGGTTTACCTGGAGTTAGCTGCATATTTGCCATTGTTGAGATGACGTTAATTAACGCCTCAAGAAAAGGGTTAATAAAATTTACGTTCATAACTAATTTCCCCGCACTGAAATGGATATTGGACTCGTTTAGGCCTTTGTAAAAGCTACTCTAATAAAGATTAGGCTATTTTGCCCTAGAGTACAGCTTTATAATTGAATTCTGTCAGTGTAAAATGCGCCGCTAAGCTCGTTTGCCCTGTTTATTTATTGGTTACTCATATGTCGTCGCAAATCATGGAATCAACTATCAAACCTCTCAGCCGTACCTTCTCTATCGCTCCTATGCTGGATTGGACCGTTTTTAAGGTTTTATGAGGCTTCTGATTGATTGAGGGGCTCAATAGGGGCACCATATAAAAATATAGAATAAAAATGGGGTCCCAGCGTGGACCCCATTTTTGTATTGAAGGTATTTTTATGGCCGTTGTGAGCATTAACCGATTTGAGCAATCAGCTTAAGTCGCTTTTACCCCAAAGTTACTCAAAGTAAAAGCTCGTTCGAATTTCGTTGATATGATTTTGCCCTACAAAAAGTGATCCGAGACGGCGAACGATTATAATAATGGTAAAATACACTGCATATAGCAACCGAATTTTCGTTATCGCGAACTAAGCCACTGATTATACTTTTAAGTAAGTGCTGTAGCTGTATCCTAGTGATTATAAAAATGGCTATCATAGGAGGATTGTTTTTGATAAGTACTGAATACGTAGCAATAAAACCCGATGAAAAAGAGTTACTCTTGACTATTGAGTTAGGTATACCGGAGCTAGACCCAATTTCGGGAATGAGCGATTATCGTTGTAAATTTAGTGCGCCAGCCTTGGGGATTGATGAGTATATTTACGGGGTTGATGCTATCCAGTCACACTGTATGACTCTAAAACGCTTAAGGTTGCTCTTTGATGACCTCATCTCAAAAGGTTGGAAATTTTATTTCCCCGGTCACCTCGATATGGAAGTGGATATAATGTCAATACTCTTTTAGGTACGCATATACAGATTTGGATTAAATATTGAATAATCTCGATGCCACTTTATTACTTAATTGTGAAGTTCGGCGTTTACAGCCTTGGTTATCATAAAAAAGTGGCATCCAGAAATAGAAATATGAGAATAAAGGGGCAGACTGAATTAGGGGTTAGAAGCAAATTAAGATACTTTTTCTCTAATAGATAGGCAAAACTCAAGACCTGACCCCGAAGCCCAAACACAGCCACATTCAGCCCCGTCAGTTCTGCCCTCGTGATGACAGTGATGGCTACTATTTACTTTCTAACACGACGAGAATTAATTAAGACATCCACTCTTATTTCTGCCTAGTTGCATCTCATTTCAGATGACTGACTCGGATGATTAGTCGCAATCAATCATTGTGAAAGATGAATCTATCCTCTAAACATTCAACTATTTATCTGAAATTCAAACATGAAAAGTGCCAGACGGTTGTCTGGTTACTGAGTCGATAGGTGAATTGTAGAGTTATTGTGCGCTATCTAACCACCGGCGGCAGTTTGCAGCTCCTTGCCTTCGTTTACGCTCAGAGTGTTCGCAATAAGCATCAAGCTCTTGAAGCGTACCTACGGCGCCTTTAAATAGTTTGGTAAATTCGCTGGTGATTTTCAGCCAGTTTTCTTGAGGGATATTAAGCCTATCGAGTAACTGTTGTGAATTTTGGGTAATCGCCCCACGTTTATCACTTCTGATTATTCGCCCAGCATCATCAACAAGTTGCAGATAATCCTTGGCATTAAACGTTAATCCTTTGGTCATATCTTTACGCTCATCCCCCACAAACGGTAACAAGGAGCTTGGTTGCTCACCTTTCATGGCGGATTTAATGCGTCTTTGAATGCTGGTGAAATCGGAAGTGTCTGGCGTTTTGGCTATTTTTACTCGTATTGGATTGAGGTCTACATATGCCATGCAAGCCAGAACAGCGGTTTCATCAAGTAACGCCTGGGACTTGAACTTTCCCTCCCAGAATCGGCCTTTACACTTATCTTCAGCATTGGCCTTACGGGCAATAGGCTCGTTCAATGCTCGCAACTCTTTTGAAAACGTTAGCACGAGATATCCATCAACCTTATACGATACTCTTTAACCCGTTTATTGATGATGATTTGTTGATAGGATTCAAGTGTTTCACCTTTAATAAAGTCATGATTAAGGCTATCGCCTTTGAACAACTTTTACCATTGAGATACCACTTCTATATCTGACCAAATTCGAACCAAATCAGCATCAACTCGCAATACCAGATGTAGATGATTACTCATCACGACATAGGCACAGATATCGATAGCGAACACAGCCGCTAATTCTAACAGTCGATTTTCAACCCAACTTCGTCTATGCTCATATGATTGACCAGTATAACGATCAACGCCGCACAAAAAAGCCTTTCTAACACAACGAGGTACACAGTGATAATAGGGTGTATCCTCCAAACTAACTAATGCTTTCCTTGGTGTTGGCATAACAAATCCTCCTCAACAACTCATACCTAAGCTTAGTCAAGGGATCTGCTTCTAACAATTCTGGGTGTCTCGATAAGATGTTTTATTACACGTATTACGAACGGGCGCCTAGTTGCTAAGCTCAGTGCTGTATCTGTATTAACAAAACCGGAATAGGTCTTCGTATCCTATTCCGGTTTTAATTTAGCAGTGCTTAATTACCGTTACCCCATACAAGATTAAAGTCATATCTAAAACCGATAGTGATGGTTTGATCATCATTTTTCTGATCATAGTTACGCACTAAATATTCTAAATGAAGGCGAATATTATCCACTGGGTTCCACTCTAACGTGGTGTTATAACCGTCGTAACTTTGGGTTAGCAGTGCACTTTTACCGTCGTCATAATCAAAATAACCGAGTTTAACTTTATAATGTTCAGCGATGGGATAGGCTACTGCCGTGTCTAACGTACTACCACTCTTACTCAGCCCCGCAATATCATAACTGTAATCGACATCAGCATAGGCAGCAGCTAAGTAAAGGCCGTTGTCGAAGCTGTAGGCAACAGAACCTGCCCATGTATCCTTATCGCCATCGACGTCAGTACCACCAAACACGTCGCTTGTGTTTTGATCTAGGTAAGCGATGCCTATGTGCAAGTTATTATTGTCAAACGCCAACCCCGAGTTATACAGATGAGTGTCTTTGTCGCCATTAACTTGTGCTGCAGCCATAAAAGTAAACTCATTTAGGTTGAGTTTGTAGGTCGCAAAATTATTGACAAAAAATGGACCGTTACTGTCGAAGGCAAAAGGGCTAGATGCATGATTGAAGATGTCGAGGTACTCTTCAACTAAAGTGTACTGCGCAGGTCTTTGCTTACCGAAGGCGACTTGGCCATAAGGGGAGGCAATACCTAGGTACGCTAGGCGTGCATTGCCCAAGTTACCGTTGTTAGCGATATCAACACTCCACTCTCCTTGGGCTATTGCGCTCCAGCCCTCGGCAAATTCGGTGCTGGCCTTGATGCCAATTCTAGAGAGTGCATCACCAATATCCCAGTCATCTTTGTCGTTACCTTTCTCAGCGTTATAGACTAAGGTTGGTCTGAAGGAGCCATAGAGGCTGACTTGGCTATTTTCAAATTGTGAAGGGCTAATTGAACTTCCCTCTAACTGTTCAATTCGTTTATTTAATGCATCAACTTGTTGTTCAAGTGTAGGTGTTTCTGCTGCACTAACACTCATGCTTAAAGCACATAAACCAAAAGGCAGTGCCGTCATTAGTTTCATCATTATCTTATCCCTATTCATCTAGATTTTATAATTCAGACACACAGCTACCCTAATAAAACCCCTCCGCCACATGAAGGGGTTTTGCGCCCATCCCCTCGAAATCGGCATTAGGGTCAAAGAGGACTGGGGTTACAGTGTAAATAATTAATATGTCGACCTTAAAGTTACACTTTTGTAGGTTCAAATTTACGTAAACTTAAAGTAGATCTTAAGTTTACACTTAGATAAAATCCTTAAATATCAATAATTAATTAAATAAAGGTTGATTTTCGACGGGATAGTAACAACCCCCTCATAGAGTAAAGAGTGAGTTTCTTGACTATGTTTTATCATTAAACAGAAAACTGATTAAGCAAAGCCTGCTGCTGTTTAACGTGCTCAAGCTGTACATTTGAAGAGACATTGGACTGTTCCGCATTATCGGCAACCTCCAAAGATAGATCTCTTATATTGGTCGTATTTTTATTCATATCTTCGGCAACATGACTCTGCTCTTCTGCAGCAGTGGCGATCTGCAAATTCATATCGGTGATCTCTTTAATACTGTTACGGATATCATTTAACGTTTCATTTGCCATTTTTGCTTTTTCAACGGTAGCAGAAGTGGTGCTGCGACTCTCTGCCATCACTTTAACAACACCTGCAACACCAGACTGTAACTTCTCTATCTTCTCCTTTATCTCAGAGGTGGACTCTTGTGTTCGAGCAGCTAAAGTACGCACCTCATCAGCCACCACAGCAAACCCTCGACCAGACTCACCCGCTCTTGCTGCTTCAATTGCAGCATTTAGCGCCAGCAGATTTGTTTGTCCTGCGATCTCACTAATCACACCTAATATTGATTCAATACTAACAGTGTCAGACTCCAGCTCTTTAACCGCAACAGCTGCTTGCTCTATTTGCTTAGCAAGTATTTCAATTGAATCTGTAGTTTCTAGCACCGCTTTAGTACCGTCAGTAACAGCACAATCAGCTTGACGCACAGCAGAGGTTGCCCCCTGAGCATTTTGTGCCACTTCTGATGCAGTCATCGCCATCTCATGCATAGCCGTAGCCAATTGCTCCACCTCTTGAGCTTGAAGTGCCATGGCTTTTGTCGCAAAGCCTGATCCAGTAGCAATACTCTCAGATCCTGAGCTAACTTCATCGCCAATCGATTTTACTTGCTGAATCAATTCCTGAAGCTTGATGACAAAACGGTTAAAGTTATCCGCCAATGTGGCAAACTCAACATCAGAATCAGTGCTTAACCTTCGAGTTAAATCTCCATCTCCAGTCGCAACATCAGCCATAGCTTCATTTAAAACTTCCAAAGGTTTCATCAAGCGACTAAGAATCCAACTCATAAGCAGTATTGCAATAATCAATGAGAGCAAGGAATATAAGATCGCATCATTTCTAAGCTCATTGGCTGCCGCATAAATGACTCCCTCATCCAGAACTATTCCTAGGGTCCAATCCAGTCCAGTAAGTGAACTAAAGCTCACCGAATGCATACGGCCATCAAGCTCTATTCTGGTATTTCTTTTACTGGTATCGAGCGACTTATCAAAATATCCATTCATAGATTTGCCATTTTGGGCCGTATCTGGGTGAGCTATAAAGTTACCTTTTTCGCCGACAATAAAAGCATAACCAGCACCAAATAGATCGGCTTGATTACTAATTTCAGCTAAACTTTCAAGGCTAATGTCAGTAAATAATGCACCTTTGAACTGACCATTTTCAAACAAAGGTATCGACGCAGACACAAGGATTTCTCCACTGGATGCATCAGCGTAGGGCTCTGTAAATAATGGTTTACCTAACCTCTTAGCTTCTTGATACCACATTCTCTTACGAGGATCATAATTCGATCCAGGGTTCCACTGCGGATCATTTCCAACAAAATGTCCCGTTTCCAGCCCCATTCCCGCTAAAAGAAAATGCTTTTTAATCACAGGCTGACTTAACACCTCTAAAAAGCGCTTATCTGACAGGTTTGTTTGTAATAAAGATACAGCATAGGCGGTTAAGTCGGCTTTTTCTGCCATCATAGCTTCAATATTGCTATTCATTGAACCAGCAAGCTCAGCCACACTGCTAGTCACTTGCTTCTCTAATTGGCGTTTAATTTTAAAATATTGATAAGTTGATAAAGAGCCTAGAGATAAAGATAAAATCAAACTTACAGCAATAACAACTTTATGTAGAAACCGCATTTAAATACCCTCAAAAAAACTGAATTAGCAGCTATACAATTAAGCTCCAACCAGAAGGATTACATTTCTGCTACAAAATAATATCTACAATATAGTTATATTTTCAGCATAAATATATACAGTAAACTTATTCGTTGGTTGATCATTCTTGCTCAGCAAATGTAGAAAGCAGAAATAGAACAGACTATCCAATGAAAAGCAGTAACCTACTCACTCAAATTATGAGCACAAACAGCAAAAGATCAAGGCCCCCGTTCCTAATAGGGGGGGGGGTAAGCCTCAATTAAGGAAACCATCTAATGTCTGATTTCATCAGCATTCTAACTCACACCCGTAGATTCAAAGCCGCAGTAAGGAGTTAGAGCCATCTTATCGAGACACCCAGAATTGTTAGAAGCAGATCCCTTGACTAAGCTTAGGTAAGAGTTGTTGAGGAGGATTTGTTATGCCAACACCAAGAAAAGCATTAGTTAGTTTGGAAGATACATCCTATTATCACTGTGTATCTCGTTGTGTTAGAAAGGCTTTTTTGTGTGGAGTTGATCGTTATACTGGTCAATCATATGAGCATAGACGAAGTTGGGTTGAAAATCGACTGTTAGAATTAGCGGCAGTGTTCGCTATCGATATCTGTGCCTATGTCGTAATGAGTAATCATCTACATCTGGTATTGCGAGTAGATGCTGATTTGATTTGATTCGAATCTGGTCAGATATAGAAGTGGTGTCTCAATGGCAAAAGTTGTTCAAAGGCGATAGCCTTAATCATGACTTTATTAAAGGTGAAACACTTGAATCCTATCAACAAATCATCATCAATAAACGGGTTAAAGAGTATCGTATAAGGTTGATGGATATCTCGTGCTAACGTTTTCAAAAGAGTTGCGAGCATTGAACGAGCCTATTGCCCGTAAGGCCAATGCTGAAGATAAGTGTAAAGGCCGATTCTGGGAGGGAAAGTTCAAGTCCCAGGCGTTACTTGATGAAACCGCTGTTCTGGCTTGCATGGCATATGTAGACCTCAATCCAATACGAGTAAAAATAGCCAAAACGCCAGACACTTCCGATTTCACCAGCATTCAAAGACGCATTAAATCCGCCATGAAAGGTGAGCAACCAAGCTCCTTGTTACCGTTTGTGGGGGATGAGCGTAAAGATATGACCAAAGGATTAACGTTTAATGCCAAGGATTATCTGTAACTTGTTGATGATACTGGGCGAATAATCAGAAGTGATAAACGTGGGGCGATTAGCGAAAATTCACAACAGTTGCTCGATAGGCTTAATATCCCTCAAGAAAACTGGCTGAAAATCACCAGCGAATTTACCAAACTATTTAAAGGCGCCGTAGGTACGCTTCAAGAGCTTGATGCTTATTGCGAGCATTCTGAGCGTAAACGAAGGCAAGGAGCCGCTAATTGTCACAGATGGCTAGATAACGCATCATAACTCTATAAATCAGAGTGTTCACTCTATAACCAGACCGCCGTTTGGCACTTTTCATGTTTGAATTTCAGGTAAATAGTCGATACTTTATAGATAGTTAAATGTTTAGAGGATAGATTCATCTTTCACAATGATTGATGCGACAAATCATCCGAGTCAGTCATCTGAAATGAGATGCAACTAGGCAGAAATAAGAGTGGATGTCTTAATTAATTTTATTACGTCTAACTTTCGGTGTTGTAAACCGACTGGTTTCAGCGGCTGTCAGATAGAGATGTAGGAGGCCGTTATCGATCACATCACAAAAAATATCCCTAATGTTCAATTTTTAAATTTCTTAGTGTTAAAACAATGACTAGTTTTATCATTATGGGTCTTTGGAGGCTATTTTTAACTCAACTCTCGAAGTGGTGAAATTGACCAATTATTGAAATTTGAGTTCTAGCGCTTTTCAAAGAGGTAAACGTATAGTTTTGAGGCGTTCAGTAGTGATTTTGATTGAGTGGTCATAACGTTATGCGCACAATATACAGAGTGTTAAATTGAAGCTGAAAACATAAATTTATCCCGCTTTATCTTTTAAAAAGAAACCTTATTGAGCGCAAACTCACACCACCACAAAAGTTAACTAGGCTGATTGTGCGTAAAGCTGAGGACAGTGCCTTTCTGTCCCAGCTTTTCCACATGAAGACACACACAACGGTAGGAAGCGGGTAAATATAATGCTGAGCTCAACGCCTTTTATATTGATACCGTTCCGTGGGATCTAGCTGACACATTAATGCCCCAAAACGAGTCAGCAGCCAATTTTAGGTACACACATACCCTATCCATTTCCCCTATTTTGTCTTATCGGTTGCAGTTCGATTTATCAAATACTGAATCAAAGTTAATCAAAATAAAATCACACCCAACTTTACACCGATGTAGTCAGATGTATAATTAGCGCAGATGGAAAATGGTAATGATGCATTAGAGCTTAAGCTATAACGCATTTATGCCCCAAAATGAGTTTCGCAGTTTAAAAGTTAAATAGGGTGAATAAAGCTCTACTGTTATTACCGAGCGAACAATTACTCGCTTTGAAGTGAACTCAATCGATCATTTTCACTGTGTTTAAGTAAGCAAACCAAGGAGGAGGAGCAATGGTAATCAAAGGCAAACAAAACATTCTTGCAAAAGCCAAAGAAATCGCAAAAAACAGTAATATTATGGACAATAAACAGATGTTCTTAATGTTACGAGATGAACTATCAAATGAAGGAGTTAGGCGCGACGCTATAGTTGATTGCTATGAGATAAATAAAATTACCGGATGCATTACTGGCGAACTTTATGATGTCGGAGTGACTGCCACAAGGAGCAACGAAGAAGAGCAAAGTAAACTAAACGAGAAACAACGAGAACTAGCTGAACAGCAGCGACTTGATTACTACTTCTCAGCAAATGAGCAGCAAGTCTCAATCCATCGTGAGGATGTTGTTGTAAAGAATGGTAGAGTTGAAAATATGACAGAAGTTAATCATAGTCACTTTTCTAAGGGCGCAACAATGGACTGGGATGGTTATAACAGCTACGAACTATCAAGGGGGAAAGTTTGTCAAGTAATCAAGCTCAAGGACTGCGATAAAGAATTCAGATTAGTACTTGGTAAAGCCTCCAAAGGTGCGAGAACTTATGATGTGTTAGATTTTTCAGCAACTGTTAGTCAAGCGAATAAAAAGATAATTAACCTTGATCGCTCTACAATTGTAGGTCTGGGCTGTTTCAATATATCGAAACCCATAACTGTACATAATAACTGGTACCCAAGTATCATGGCAGCGTACAGATCGTTATCACCAATGATTAGTTATTCATATGTAACGAAACTAATTAGTAAGGGCGATTGCGCTGATGAAGTCTTTAGCAAAACAACAATAAAACGACAAGCCTTAGGTAGCTTAACTAGGCACGCTATATGATATGTGGGGTCAGTGTAAACTTTTTTGATTACCATACTTTCCGGCTCCTAAGAACCACCTTTAGACTCCTAGCTATAACCCATTTCTGTCCAGTTACGTCTTAGAGCGATCACTCTAAGACGTTTTTGCCCCAAAACGTTTTAGGGCCTTTAATTTTCCATTTTCTCTGCCGTCCGTTTTACCCTACTTTTTGTCACCGTACTTCTAGATATTTCTTTTGAATATTGTCTTTTATACAGTGTTATTGACATTTAGTAAAAATTGAGCACGGTTTACTAGCATTGATATTGAATAAGTTTTGATAAAACAGTAGGCTAGCATTCGTGTAGAGTTAGGTTACAGGCAGAGGTAGCATCAAATGCACATGCACGCTTTACTCGTAAATTGATCTAAACGAAATGAAGTAGGGTTTGATAACCAAAGGGAAGCCAGTGCAAGATTTTTACTGGTCTGAGTTGATAAACGCGCATGTACGTTATACAAACGTTGGAAATTTATGAGCACTGAAGAACTTATCAATAGCCTTCTATATGAAGAGGAAAGCACCACTCTTGACTTCAAGTCTGAGCAATATAAGTTTGTAAAGGCTCAAGACTGGGAAAAGGCTGAACTCCTAAAAGATATTGTCGCATTCTCAAATGCTTGGAGGCGTTCAGATGCGTACATACTTATCGGAGTTAAAGAGCTTAAAGGGGGAAAGTCTCTAATTGAGGGTATCTCTGACGATCTTGATGACGCACAATTGCAGCAGTTCATTCAGTCAAAAATTAACAAACCAATACATTTCTCGTACCTAACAACAGAAATGGAAGGTAAAAAAATAGCCCTCATCACTATACCGGTTCAAAGCAGACCAGTTTTCCTTAAAAAGGATTTTGCTAGCCTCAAGGCTAACACGGTTTATGTAAGGAGAGGGTCATCCACGTCGATTGCACTTCCTGACGAAATAGCGAGTATGGGATCAAGTGACAATGGGGAGGTCAAAAAATCACCGAAATTAGAAGTTTTTATTGTTAGTGGTGAGCATGATGAAATACAGCTGGATAGCATTGATGAGTCGGTACTTCTGGCGAAAATACCAGGCAAAGACGAGTTTCCGAAATATGGAGAGATTGACTACCCACCTCAATTCCGACACTTTGCATTATCCTCCTCTCTTTTAGGTGGTAAGAACAGAGAGTATTACTCTGAGTTCGCAGAGTACTTTAGGCAGGTTCAATCATTTTTCACTCTCAAAATCGGGGTGAAAAATGACGGGAACCTAGTTGCACGAGACGTAAGGGCAGTCGTAGATTTCCAAGGATTACCGGAAGGTAGCGTTGTTTTTCATGAGTGTCGAGTGCCGGAACGTCCAGAACCAGAAACTGGCTATCCATCTTTACATAATTATAATAGGGCTCCTGCTATTTATGACTTAAGCATAAAGACTATTGCAGAAGGGTATCGTGCTAATTTTGATTTTGGGAAACTACAATCTAAAGATTCTCTAGTCTGCTCTGAATGTCTGTGCGTGAAAATTACAGATTCATGCCAAATATCTGCAAGTGTTACTATATATTCTGATGACCTAGAAATCCCCGAAAAGTTAAATTTACTCATCAATGTTAGTGCTGAAGTAAAGAATTATTCAATTAATGAAATGATGGAGTTGTCCGAGCGATTTCTAATCAGGTAGCCGGAGATATCTAGCCTCCAGCC
Organism: Shewanella hanedai; assembly: GCF_007197645.1. Classification (GTDB taxonomy): domain Bacteria; phylum Pseudomonadota; class Gammaproteobacteria; order Enterobacterales; family Shewanellaceae; genus Shewanella; species Shewanella hanedai. The sequence goes on along the minus strand of NZ_VKGK01000002.1, from coordinate 93,628 downwards.
CCCACACTACCCTGCATGCGGCTCCGCACACGACTGAACGGATTCAGGAAGTAGAGTAATGCAGGAGCACGCAGTTGAGCTTGGCGTTATATTTATTTTGGATAATTGAGAGTTCCATACACAGTTTATGACTAAACTTTTTTACTATGTCGATAGAGTGAATTTTGAAAGTTTCATTGATAAAAATGAGATTTCTGCCCATACAACATTTTATTTTAACGGTGAACTAACTGATGGGATTAGCTTAACAAGAAATAAAAATTTAAATCACCGGAGATGTGACCAAACGGTTAGAGTTACACTTGACTACTTTTACTTGAGAGCAAATTCCAAAATACATCCCGTTCACTCTAATAATAAATATGGCGAAGTAGTACACGAATCAAACGTTAGGCTACAGGTGGATAAAAATCTTCAAAATATCGAAAGGAAAAAGCTAGAAGATGATCCTAGTGTCATCTCTAGTAATATCGGTCGAATTGTGTTCGATGCTTCGCAAACTGATGCTTTTAGAAGCAATGTAGAAATTGAAACTCAGAAAGAACTAACAATGAATCAGTTTTCTCCTAGCGGTTGCAACGTAAGTAAACACTCTACAAATGGCCAACCATGGAGTGAAGAATTTCATGTAGGTCCAATCCAACTTGTTCAAGAGTGCGCTGCGGGCACACTTAAACAAGCGCGTAAGTATATTGCTAAAATTGAAATTGACCAGGGTTCAAGATACTTTCATCATAAAATTGAGAATTGGTGTATACAGAGAAATATCATATATGGGTGGTTAAAATAAATATAACAGATAAGGATAGGCCGCGCGTAGCCGCGACCTATCCTTATCCCCATATTTTCCTTAATGCGAATAGTTATTTTCAGAGCTTAAGCTCTGACTCATTTATGTCCACTTATGTCTTAGAGCGATCACTCTAAGACATTTCTGCCCCAAAGTGAGTTGACAGATGATTTCATCAGTTTTTGATTAATAGAGGTTTGATATACAAAAACTTATCGAATTATGGATGAAAGGCTTGCGCCAAAGGTTGCATCATTTGTGATTTCTGCTTTAATCATTTTGATTAATGACACAAACTTATAAACCTAGCTAAATTTTACACTGACCTCATTTATTCCTATCAGCTAAAAACTATATTTTTCAATGAAATAACGGTCTGCATATTGAAACCCATAACAAAAGTAGGTTATTGTGTTTGCAGTTAGGGGAACGCAGGCTACTCATGAAAGTAGCCATTAAGGGATGTAGATAAGCTAGCAGCACTCACTCTATTTCAGAAAAAGCAGGTGTAACAGCGCAAGCGATTGATTTGTATCAATATTATAGCTGTTTTTCACGCTTTGCAACGAAAGCTTTCCCCAAAAAACACCCAATCAGTTAGATTTAACAATGGGTGTCTTAGTTATTGTTTTTTGAAGTAACATTACGAGCTAACACACGGTTTCGGTTTAGGTTTTCAAGTAATGTTGTTAGTTAAACGTCCTACAAAACCACCCATCGAGGCAAGGAAGCCAGCATTATCACTTCCCTCGATTTACTGCACACAGCTGATATATCTATTTAATGTACGGGGTCGACAAAAGAATATGAAAATCAATTACTTGAAGGTTGGTTGGTTGCTAAAAAAGAAAAATCCAAGCAGATTAAACTCAATAGAAGAGATGAAGAAAATAATACTGAGGGGCTTAGAGCATGGCCTAACTTGTGATTTGGCTAAGATAAATATCAAAGGGATGTTTGTATGTCAGTAATAGTCTCACATTTCATTATTCATGAACTAATCAAAAATCAAGATCCTTCGATGGCACCAAACTTACTTGATTTAGAGGATCCTATAGTATTGGGCTTAGCTCAAGATATTGCAGATGTATATATTAAAAAAACGTCAGTAATGTGGGGTAAGTTTAGGCAAGGAGGAGCATTTCCTACTGAATTGATAAGCTATACAGAAAGCGATTCATCTGATGATCAATTTACATTACTAACTTCAAACTCTATGACGCGATTGGCTAGTAACATGTCTGGCACATCAGGAACAGGAGGCTATATATGTTTTATTGAGTATAATTATCGAGGTTGTAATCGCTTATTAATTGCGATGATAAAAAACACTAAAGGTGTAAAATTAACCGATTTAATTCCGCAACTCAATGTTCATGTTGATATAAGTAAGTTATATCAAGCGCTCGAGGTTAATGTTAACAATTACCAAAGTAGTATTGGTGCTACGAGTGTAATACAAAGTTATTTAGGTTTTATCAGTAAAAAGGGAGAGCCTAGCGACTATTTCCAATCAGCGTTTTCTTGTACTGATAATGTGACACCAACAGTTGCAGTTAAAAAATCACCAAAAGCGTTAGAGGCATACCTTAAACAATATACCGATAGTGCTAGCACGCTAAAGTCAGCTGATACAATGTTGGTTAATTATTTTAAAGATAATCTTGGCTCAGTGGTAACATTGCAACGCATAAACGAAATAGCAAATGCATTTTTACCTGAGGATGTCGCTGATGAAGCAAGAGACGGCTTTTTAGAATTTGCGAAAACAGAAGATTGGCAATTACCTGACCATTTTAATGCTGTGAAAGGTGCAGTGGAGAGCATGTCTAGAATTTCGTTTTCCAGCGCTAATGTTTCAGTAAACTTCGACAGGCAGTCCCTCGGTGTGACAACCTGCGAAGCAGATGAGCATAAGCCTATATTATTCGATCCTAATGGCGATAAACTTATCCTCAAAGATCTATCTCGTGAATTTATACAGGCTATAGAACAAGAGCTTAACAGCAACTCATAATGACAACTGAAAGAGCAACAATAGCATCGGTTTTTAACCATTTAGTAGACTTGTTTAAAAGTTTACCGAACGTTGCTGCTCCAAATTTAAATTGGATTAAAGTTGATGATAACTTTAGCTTAACTCAATCACATGTTGACCACTTAACGTTCCTATACCAGAACCGCTGGGCTTTTAATGAATTTGACATTGAAATTGACTATGCAGCTGTATGTGATTGGTCAGTTGGCGCAAATTGTACAAAGATTAATTTAACACTTAAATCAGATGATTCTGGTAACAGAATGTGCTTTGTTCAAAGTGAACAAGAATTAATTAGTAAGTTCTCAGTTCAGTTGGCACGTGGAGCCGCTCTTCCAACATTGTTTTACGTCATCAATTCAGAGCATCAGAGTAATGTTGATGAGACTACCCTATTATTATCTAAGTTAGAGATGATTCAAGAGTGGCTTTCTCTTTTTAGAAATGTGGCTGATATTGTCAATGTGTCAAACAAGGGGGAATCTCAATATTTTATTCTAAAAACTGATGAAGACAAGTTCGTCAAACCGTTTGAGTTTAGCGTGGCAATAACGGAAGAACTGCTATCTTTAGATATTTCTCCTATTGGAGATTTTAAGGCTCTGATTAACTCCGAAGGGCGGCAAGACTTAAATATTGAAGAAAAGAGAAATTTTTTCAAACTCGCATTCGTTGAGTTGCTCAAAAAGCTGACAATTGAAACTCCTCAAAGAGAATATGTTTTACTGGTATTTGAAAATATTGAACGGCTGAAAACATCGTATGATGAGCACTACGAAGTGTTCATTCACAATTTCGCGCTAAGTGAATTTCATGACAAAGTTGAAGAAAAATATTTTGAATATGCGGAAAAAATACAAGCTGTTCTAGGAGATATTCAGACCAAAATATATGCGATCCCAGCAGTACTAATTGGTATGGGTATGCTTGCGAAAGTTAATACCTTTGAGGCGTATGTTTTTGTTGTAGGTGGTATATTTTTTACTTCGTTATTCACACATTGGATGTTGTGCGACCAAATAGCACGATTGAGTCAGATAACCGATAGTATGGAGTTCGTTTTTAAGAAACTAAGCTCTAAAGGTGCCGAGAGGTTGAAGTATGAGGAGGTTGTTCAAGATATAAGCACCATGAAAAGGAAACTCGAGAAAAGCATAGAAAAGCGAAAGCATCGTTTACTGTGGTATATATTTTATAGTTGGTTTCCTTTAGTTATCACTGTTGTTCTTGTTCTTATTAAATATAGTGACAAACTACTCAAGTTAAGCTTAGATTTTTTATTGTAAGCAGTTTCAATAATTGTGTAAGTGGTAAGCCCCTAGAGTTGTAGACTCTTCATTAAGTTACTCATATAAAAAAGCGACACTATGTCTCAGAATTAGAGCTGTGAAGTTCGCAACGTGTAATAAAAGGTAATTGGTTATGGAAATAAGTCCACAAATTGTTGGGACGTTTTTAGATAAACTTAAATGTAGAGAATATTATACACTGTCAAAAAGCATCCCATTTTATGTCAATTATGAGCATGGCTGTATTGCTATAATAAATAAAAATCAAAATACTATAAAAGTTGGCGTCTGGAAATTTTATAACTTGGTAGCAGAAGTACTGGGCAGTATGAGTTTCAAAACCAGCGACTATCGTTCATATAATCATATTTCCTACCTTCTTCCAATCGTTGCAGATTTATTACTCTTCCTTGATGAAGATATACATGACTATACTCCACCGCGCAAAGGGTGGAGCAACGTCAAGCGTAGCAAGTACTCTACAAAAATTGATATTGAACTTACAACACTACAGAATCGTAAGATTTGTTCAAGCAGTAATAAGGTTGCTTCAAGAGCTATTGAACATGGAGAAGATATAAGTGAATCTACTGAGAAAATTGTAGATGTGCACTTCGCAACTAATCGCGTCAAAGTAAATGATGCGAGAATGTTCTCAAGTGATATTGGTATTGCTACTTGCTATGGCATAGCAAAAATTTCAATACCAGAAACCCATAAGTTTGGAAAAATAGAAAAACCTCTTAGTGTCCTAAACGTCAAGTTGGGAGAAAAAAAAGGGAAACATTTTACAGTTGATCACACTGAGGAGCTTAGTTTCAAAGAGTTTAGAGAAAGTTTAACCTCAAAAACTTCAGGTGAAAGTTTGATTCTTTTTATACATGGTTATAATGTTGACTTTAAAAGTGCATTATTTAAATCAGCACAAATAAAAAATGATTTTAAATATAAAAACCCTTTATTATTATATAGTTGGCCATCGCACGCTAATCCGCTAGCTTATAGTGGTGATAAAGAGAGAGTTGACCAATCTGTTGACTGCTTAGCCAAACTCATAGTGGACGTATCTGAGCTTGGTATTAAGAACATTTCAATCATAGCTCATAGCATGGGAACATATTGTTTAGTTAAAGCGTTAAAGCAGCTGAATTCACAAGTAGCTAATTTTGACTCGTTAGCTTTAGCTTCTCCTGACATACCTAAGTCTGCGTTTATTAATAACTATTTTACTTATGTTAAATCAGCGTTTGAGAGGGTTGCACTTTATGCCTCTTCAAAAGATAAAGCACTATGGCTTTCCAAAACAATTAACCGTGATATCAGATTAGGGCAAGCGGGCGAAAATATTACGATAATTAATGGCGTAGAAACAATAGATGTTTCAAAAGCTGATTTTGGGTGGTACAAACTAAATCACTCGGCACCGATTGGTAACAGCATGAGTATGATAGATTTACACAATTTCTTGATACGAAAGCAACCAGCAGAAGATCGACTCTTAGCTGAAGCATTCACAGCAAATAACGAAGCCTATTGGTATGTTCACAATTAATATTACGACTCGATTTAGGTATTAAAAATAAGGATAGGTCGTGTACCGTCGCGACAGTTCTTATGTTGTTATCGCATTCCAGATAACCATACTTTTTCTAATCAAAACCTCATGAGCTAGAGCCAAATCTCTAGCTCATTTTTGCCCCATTACCAGTTAGAGTAAAAGCTCATTCTCATATTGTTAATGTTGATTTCCCCTACAAAAGTTTATCCAAAGGGCGAGTGACAAGCTGATTAAATTTGGGTAAGATCACGAGTGAGTGATTTTTGAACTCTTAGATTATTTTTCGAACCTTTAGCTACTCACGTCTTGTTGTGTTGAGTGCTTTATGTGCAAATTATGCAGGAAAAACACTCAGCTCGTGTTCGAAAAACATTCACGCTCTCACCCTGCTGATTGAATGAAGCGGAATCTGGCGTTTAAAATCCAATCATATTAATTAAAATCAAAAAGTTAATGCCAAACAGTATTTCGGCAATTGTATTGGACGTAGCCGGAGGCTGTTTTTCGTTGAGGTAACCTAGTAGCATTAAATGCAAAACTAATTTACCCATATACAACAAAAGGATAAAATGCAATTTTTCAATTTGGTAGTTATAAATGCTGCTTTATAATCTAAGATTTGGTTGGTGGAATGTTGCGTTATCTCCTTCAGCACTAAAAGCTAAAAGTAAAGCAAACGCTACAACCTATCTGACTATACTTGCTCATATTGAAACATTAATGTGTGAGAGTTCTTGTGATTTCTTAGCTTTATGCGAAGTCTCTGCTGAGGATGTTAGATATCTTTCTGATAACCTGAACTTAGAAGATGTAACTCTATTGGATCTCACACATACAGTTGGTCGGACGAGGTTTGATATAGCTGTTATATATAAGCATTCAAAGGTAAAAGTCCGGCACAATAGAACACTTTCTAAGTTTTTAACTGGCAACACTGTAAAAGCAGCACAATTAGTAGAAGTTGAAAACATTGATGACTCAAAAGTTATTTATATATATTTGTGCCATTGGGCTAGCCGCTTAAATGGTGATGGAGAAGCTAAAAGGATTACGGCTGCAGATATTGTTTATAACGACGCAATAGAGATTATGGATGCAGGCAATGATGTTATAGTAATGGGTGACTTTAACGATAACCCTTATGATGCAAGTCTCAACAATCACTTGAAAGCGAACCGTTGCCATGACGCGGTAAAAAAGTATCCCAAAGAGTATTTCTATAATCCGTTCTGGCGAAGTATTGTTTCAGAATACAAGTATAGCCATGCTGGTACTGCCAAAACATATCGTTCAGGTAGCCATAAGTATAAACAGTTTTTAGGCACTATTTGGCATTCTTATGACCAAATAATTGTATCAGGTAGTTTCCTTAATAATAGCTATTGGCATCTTAATGAATTCAGAACACAGATATTAACACCGGAAGTACTACTCACAGATTTTGAAGACAGTAATAATTTTATTGATCACCTTCCAGTCGTTTGCGAAATAACAAGAGTATGAGGTAATAACACATGTCATTTAATTTCGATGAACTCTTAATTCAAGGTAAAGACGCAGCAGATTTAGTCCAACAAAACAAGAACGAAATTGAAGAGGTGTATGAAAAGTTGGGCCATTCTTTGTCTAGTTTCTTAGCATTAGATATCAAGTTTGAAGAAGATGTCGAATACAAAAAAGAGAATAATAACACAGCGATTCACCGAAGTGCGATAGACATATTAGCGTTGCATTCAGTAGGGTTTCCTAAGTCTCGTGAGCTGACCGGTTATAACTACATTTTTATCAAACATGAAAAAACTGATGTTAAAAAGAGTTTAATGAAAGTTAAGCGGTCAAATGGGGGGTATCCAATAACGGTTGTACACGAGAAGAACCATTATGTAGCAGATAACCAAAAAGAGTTCGCTGACGCAGTTGGTGTAGTAGTATCAGACTATCAAACACACTTAATGCTCAGAAGTTTCAAAAGGTTAGTTGATGAAGCAATCAAAAAGGCTGCCGTCGTAGACAAGTCTTAACTTTCCTTTTACAAGCATTCTAGAGTAATTCCTAACACTTACGATTTTACGTTCAAGTTTAGGTTTCGTTTTTACGGCGCAATGTTTATGTTAAGGTGATAGCATTGCTTATCACCTTAACGCGGCGAACTCCATACTTTTCCTAATACCTACAAGCCTTGATAGAGTAAATAATCCAACCAATTTCTGTCTAGCTACGTCTTAGCGCGATCGCTCTAAGACAATTTGCCCCAAAATCAGTTTTGCAGTTCAACAGGTAAGTGATTGCTCTAAGTCGTTATCGATAGAGTGAAACGTCCTTATATACCTGAAAGATAGTCATTCCTAATCTTGGGCTCAGTGGGTTCTGTATTTCACTCATACAACATCCTTATTAAACGCTTTGTAAAATTGATACCACCTTGCCGTGGATCTTGGTGGTGTCTGTGTTAAACGGATATTTGTCTTGGCCATCGATGAGGTAGATATTACCATCGGGCAGCTGTCGCAGTTCGCCTATCTGATAGTTGTCGTTGATGGCAAATAAGTACTGGCCTTTGGTCACTTTTTTAAAAGTTACATTAATAAAATATAACTCAGATAGGCCAATAACAACCATGTCTGAAGGTGGGTTGATACCAATTTTTGACCAAAATAAATCATTAGCTACATACTTGGAACTTAATTTTAACTGTCCATTGTCGAGTTCGTAGGTCTGTTCGCATGACTGCAAGCCATTATCTAACATGCCCTTATTAGACGCTTCACTGCTTGAAGGAAGGTTTATACTTCTCTGTTGTTGGCCTTCTTCCCACTCTCTACCAAAACACAAAAAATGCATTGAGATACCGGTAGCAAGATGAATTCTGCATAGCAACTCATGTGGAGCTATCTTTCTGGTGTGCCAAGTAGATAGTGTTCCCACGCTAACGCTAAATAATTCGCCCATTTCTTTTTTACTGCTGACTTTAAAAATAGAAACTAAGCGCTCTATCAATACAGCGCCACCATAGTAGTTTATGGGCTGACAAATAGAATAACGAAAGATGTTTAGGTTGTGTTTTATGTTGGCATAGTTGGGTTGAGTGATGTGATTAGGAGCGTATAGCATTACATCGTAATTACCCTTTAACTCTTCAAACAATAAATACTCTAATGACACCCCTGTCGCCAAATGCAATCTGATAGCTAGTTCATAAGGAACTACGTTGCGGGTCTGCCATGTAGCAAGCGAACCAGTAGACACACCAATTAACTCAGAAAGTTCAACCTTGCTTCTTAAACCAAATAAATGAACAAGTCTGTTCACAAAGACTTTACCACCTTCGACTTCTAGTGGCTTTTTCATCTTATTTAACACTATTTCGCTACAATTGTTGATATTCATATCTGTATGATCAATAATCTTATTCAAATTGAGGTGCTCGTGGATCCACCAAGATTCAACACGGGCTAACAAATAAAAGGTACCACAATGGTTAATATTACTCTACAGGTTACAACACCTTATCTCACCTATGCGGAGTATGCCCGCGCATCAGGTCTGCCTTACAACACCGTTAAGAAAATGGTTTACGAAGGCCGTCTGCCTACCCGCCCCAAGAATGACCCACGCAGTAAACCATTAATCAATGTTCAAGCGCTTGTGATTGAAGCGGCAGAACTTAGATTAGCTGACCAGAAAGCGCTTATAGAAGACGCGAATCAAGTAAGTTAATTACTCATTTGAAGAGTTAACAATAGCAAAATGGAGTTTCCTATCTATGTATACGATCAATTCTAGTACACAAATGAATACTAAGTCATGTCATTTGAATGGGGCACTTCGTCAATTTGCTGCAGATGAGAATTTAAAGTCAGTTGCAGCAAAGGCAGAGATCTCCAGCGCGCAGATATTGCGTAACAAGCTGTGTTTAGAGCAACCACATAAATTATCGGTGGTTGAGTTGGTGGCTATTACTCGTTCCAGTGGCAACCGTTGCATTATCGATGGGGTGTTGTTGGACTTAGATTGTGCTGTTTCTGTGTCGTTAGTGGAATTAGGTTCAGCCAGTCAGCATGAGTTAACCGATAGGGCGTTAGATATTACCGTCAATGCGGCGCAACTGGGTGCACTAGCTCTTGATGTAAAAACAACAAAGCGAATCACTGAGCGGATGCGTCATGAAACGGTGAGACGCGCGACATATGTGATGGAAGAACTGGCTATTTTTGTCCATGACGTTGAGCAAAAGTTTCAAGCTATTCCGGTATTAACCGTCGCAAGCGATGCACTGCAAACAATGCCGATGCCTGGCTTAATGTAGGAAAGAATATGAATACTTCTTTTGCGTTATTGGCTCGATTTGAGTCACCAACAGTTGAACTAAAAATTATTTGTGAAGAGTTCTTCGGCTATACACCGAAAACTGCGGAGCAAAAAGCGAAGGCGAAAGACTTACCCGTACCTACTTTCAAATTACGTGATTCAGAACGTTCGCCGTCCTTGGTTAAAGTTGCTGACTTAGCGGCTCATGTTGATAAGTGCTATCAGGAATCAAAATCTGACTGGGATGTTATTCAGCTTGCTAAACAATAAACCAAATTTTAAAGGAACAGATATGAACACTTTAAAAAATGATCAAGTTACAGCATTAACGCCGTCAATAACCAACGTAGTTAACAACATCTACACCCTCACCACGAAAGATAGATTCAGTGATATTAGGACCATTCTAGGTAGAAGCTGTGCAGCGAGTCAATACAGCAAGCTCACTGAACAGCAAAAAGCGATAGTGTTATTTGGTGCCCGTATCAGGCCGAGTACCCACATAAATATCCCTCTAGAAGCGATGACTTTCGAAGAACGAAATCAGATCCGTTTATCCATTATCGCCCTAAGAAATTTAGGTAAGTCGTTTGGTGAGAGCTTACTAAGTCGAGATGAATTTAATGTTAAACCCACCCGTAAATCCCATGCATAAAAAAGCCACTTCCGTTGCACCGGATGTGGCCGTGTCGAATCAATCAATAGATCTTCAAGGATATACATTATGAAACCGACAACACAGAGTTTAACAACTGACACCGCAATTCGCAATGAAGCGAACAGGGTTATTAACGCTTTAAATCATTCCTCCTATCCGATAGAGCCCATCGTTGCCGAATCGGTGATCGAGTCATTGCAGATCGTTGCTGAATCACTTGATCTATCAATAGCAAAAACGCTTAACGTTCGATTAATTGCTATCCGAAACAACATTCACGTTAACCAAATTCAACGGTCGGCCTGATATGAGTGCACTTAATCAAACCTCGGTGTTAGACAGTGGTTTTGTAGGTAGGGAATACTTTTTAAGGCTGTTAAAAATGCACTTTGATAGTTTTAATTGCGCCATTGATGAGGGACAGCATTCAATAGCAGAGCGCCATATGGATGCGATAAGTGCAATGCACAATTTATCTGGCGTTATCCTGCCAGATGATTTTGTTTGTAAATCACTTCAAGCACTTAACTGGTTAATGCTAGCAGCAATGGGAAAGGCGATTAAAGAAGGAAAGTTCGCGAGGGCTGCAGCATGAGCAGCGCAGCATTCCAGCATTTACTTAGGCATTTTCGTACCAACAAGCAATCTCTTGCCGCAGAGATACAAGTTTTTATTGATAACGGGAGCTTGAGATATAGCACCAATATGATGAAGATTGCCAAGTACTCCGGTGCGCTTGATTGCTTGTATTGGCAAGCTTTGGGCAATGACCTGACCAACTTTGCCAAAGGGATCCGTCGCACTTTAGAGAAAGCCAAGCTTCATCACGGTTTTGAGGGGGTGTAATGCCTTTTCCTACATTATCACCTCAGCCCTTGGCTCTTTTTTCTGGATTTGTAAAAATCCCGCCTAAAGGGCGCAAGTGCGTGTTTGTTGCTGACTATCAGCACATTCAAAAAATACAGCTGTTATCAGCGGAGCAGTACCAAGAGCGACACTTTCTTGATGGTTATAAATCGACTGAACTGCCAAAGGGAGCGAATGCGCGCCAGGCACTCAAAGAAGTTAATGAATTACTCGATGACGTTTCACCCAACCACGCGGTACTTAACAGCAACCGCAGTTTTGCCAATGCCCGTCTGAGTCATCTGCCTAATAAAATCAGTATTAAGATTAGCGATGAGTATCAACGCCGACTCACCAAAAAAGACGGTATGGCCAACATTCGTAGCGCCAATATATATTTGAGAAAGACGACTGATTTTATCAACAAGGTTTGGCTCAAGTACCCGTTTCACAATATTGGTAGTTTCGATAAATTCACCTCAAAGCACATTAACGAAAGTAACGATAAGCGAACTACTCACTACGGTGGGTTCGAGTTAATCAAATATCGTAAAAGTAAACGGCTCAAAGATGTGGCGAACCGTTTGGCCTTAACCGTCCTTGATGAAGTGAAAGACGCGGCCAGCCAGAACCATGGTGATATCGCTTTTTTAAAAGCCTATGACGCTGCAGCTGCAGTGTGTAAACAGTGGCAAGTTAATCCCCCTTATTATGCTGATGTGAAACGTAATCAGATTATCGAGGCGGCAGAGTGTGCCATTTTACGCATGACTAGCCCTAAGTGGTGGCTTAACCAATTGGGTTCGTTACGTGATTTGTGCTGTGAGCATTTGAATGTTGCAGCAGGCCTCGTCGGTGAAGACAGCCCTTATTTGAGCCGTGACAGTTTTAATGAATGGTGTGAGCAGCAAAAGAGTGGCCGTGAATGGCTAGAGAGCACCATGATTGAATCAGAGGCGGGGGTGATCATACCGCTTATCGATGCGGCGATGGCTGGTAACGCTAATCCAGCTAATCGTTTTGTTGAATTGATTGTTAGGGCGCGCGGGCTTGAAGAGATTGCCGAAGAACAGGGCAAAGTTGGCTTAATGGTGACGTTAACCGCGCCAAGTAAATATCATTTTAATTCAGGCAAGTGGAATTGTGAGAACGCCCAATATACCCAAGCTTATTTGTCTGGGCAATTTCGAAAAATCCGCTCTGCATTGTCATATCGCAAAATTAAAATTCAAGGGCTACGAGTCACCGAACCCCACAAAGATAGTACGCCCCATTGGCACATGTTGATTTTCGTCCATCCAGAACATGCCGATGTGCTTAAAGCGATACTCGAAAAGTATGCCTTTGAGGTCGACGGTGATGAAGACGGCGCTGCTGAACATCGCTTAAAGATTGAACCTGTTGATAAAACCAAAGGCTCAGCGGTTGGCTACATCATTAAGTACCTGTCGAAAAACATTAAAGGTGAGCACATGCAAGGCGAGCTAGATTTTGAATCTGGTTTAGCGGCAAGCGCGGGTGCTGAAAATGCGGCGGCGTGGGCAAGCCGTTATCGTCTGCGGCAGTTTCAATTCTTTGGTTCTTCTTCTGTGCAAGTGTGGCGTGAACTAAGAAAGTTAAAAGAGTGCCCGCAGCCCCCTGAAATAGAGCTCGCCAGAGCGGCGGCAGATTCATCAAACTGGAAAGTCTTTGAACAGGCCTTGGCTGTTAATCCAATCAAGCTGGAATATGAAGAGACTGAATGCGGCAATGAGTTTGGTGAAATGACCAAGCGAGTACTTGGGTTGTGTGCCATGGCCACGAAAGCTGATGGTGAAAGCAAGGTCAGATCGTTAATCACTCGTGGTGAGAAGTGGACCATTAGAGCCATGAATGACGATGAGAAGGTGAACTATAAAAAGCTCAAAGCCGAACGTGCGCTTATCTTTAGTGAAAATGACGCTATTGAGAACAAAGAGGATAAGAAACCCATGCCCAAGTGGAAGCAACCGCTTGGTTCTGGATTGAAGAGTCGCGACAGCGGCGATACTCGGACTTGTGGGAATAACTGTACAGATGCCGTTTTGGGAGACCATTTCGGATGCAATAAAGCTGAATTCTCTGAAGAGGTATTGCGATATCTCGCCTCTCACGGTGTTGTCGATAAATATACGCTTGATCAGCTCCGCAGTGGCTTAAGGATCTTTACTGATGCTGGCCGAATTTGGTGGGTAAGTGATGGCCAGTTGCAGTTTGAGAGGTTGTTTGATGAAGAAGTGAGTGAGTTTGATTATTTCTAAGAGATGACTTTTCCTGTCGTACCACAATAAATGAGTTTTACGTTAATAAGTTCGAGTTACGTGAATGTACCGGCTGTATTTATTGGGTTAAACAATGGGGGACACGTTTTTACATGCATGAATAATTGATGAGACACAGTTGTTGATGTGTCAATTATGGAAAATTGAGTTATGACAGAAAAATCTATGTTGTTTCAGAAAGTAGACTTACTGAATGGACTATTTCCAGAGCTAGGTACTGAAGCTAAAAAGGATGTGTGTAATGCTATCCTTGCTGATGTGTTAGCTATGTACAGGGAACCCGACTTATATAATGTTAAAGAAGGTTCAGCTCTTGTTGAATCTGCTGACGCTGAACAGGGGATAGGGCACGAAACAGCTCAGAGACAATAGCTGTTGTCGATTTTGCACTGGGGCTTAAGGTGTGACTAAAGCTTAAGTTCGCAACAAACGTATGACCACATTCAGGGTCAGTGCATGAACAATACAGGTCGGCATGGGCTAAACTTAAGCGATTAGTCTTGCCGATAATCGCCTTTTCACCACAAGCAGTACAATGAACTTGCATCATAATCTCCCAATTTTTTCAATTTGCTTAGTTTACTCCATAGCACTGTGTTTTTGAACAGTGTTATAAGGTTGGAGTGATAATGTTTGTTATATAAATCATTTGTTCTTAGGCTAAATTTTACATATATCGATGTTATGTATAATTATATTTGACTATCAAAGTCTTAGTCTTAGCAAGGTGAGATAGCTTAGAGAGGACATATAATCTGATCTTAAATTTCACTTCACACTCAAGGAATCATGAAGGATAAAACAGAAAAACGTGTGCATGATTTCACTGGGTAGGCTCTTTGCTGAGAAGTACAGCCCGCCAAGATTCATCAGGGCAACTATACATTTTGTGTACTGAGTCATACTGGCGTACCCAAATGACATCTTTGGCTTTATAGCATTTGATCTGCTGATTGCGCCTGAGTACAACAGAACCAGTGTCTTTGCCTATTGTCTACGGTAAGCATTAACGATTGCAGTACTGTCAGTTTAGTCACGGAAACTAGCACCACAGATAACTAACGCCACGGAATCCGCACTCTTCCTCACCCTCCTGCGGGCTTTTTGTTGCCATTTTTTTTCAGTTTTCTATTACTACAGTTCATATCTCCAGCCCGCGCCGCTACAAGGTCTTTGCAAGGATCGGAGATCTGAAAGGATCGCAGTTTTTTTCAGTTTTTTTCAGTTTTGTTGATGCGAAAGGAAGGGAGGGGAAGCCGTGAAACCCGCATATACACAGGGTTTCGTCTCGATTACGTGGAGTTTACCTAATTTAAGCAATGTGAGTTCAGAGTAAATAATTAATTAAAAACAGAGTCTTAGCGGATTTTCAAACTGAAAGATAAATTGAATTGGATCCTAAATCCCAAAGTGGATTCTTTCACCGTTGCACGACAAAGTCCCTTGGTGATCACATGTATTAGAGTGTTAGCTCTAGCACATTCCTGGACAGAAATGTGCTAGAGCAGTGAGTCTAATTGAGTTGATATTGATTAGAAAAGGTAACTTGGTTTATTCAAAAGCTCTAGTTCGTTCTGACCCCTTTATCTTGTCCAGTTCTAGAACCGTATAATTTAAGTAAGAGGCATAACTCCTATAAATTATTTTAAATAGTAACCTACTTTTAAGTATTGAGGCTCATTTTCAGATGTAACTTCGGCCATATAACTACCTACTGTATATGGAGTGAATTTATCACTTTCTGCTTGTGGAAAACCATCAATTTCACCGGACGCGCTTATCATTGTTGCTGTATATTTATATACGCTGTTTGTAAACCCATGGCTGTATGTAGAGGAAGTTTCAAACTTAGCAATTTTCGCACTGTAAGATAAACCAAATGTAAAATCAAAGTCATGCGCTTTAGATGTTATGTCTTCATAGGCGCGACCTGTCGTTTCAGTAATACTAAGACGAGTTCCCATAGATCTACTCACACCCATTTGATAATTGCTGTCTGGATAACGATATGGATACTGCACTTGTAACTCTGATTTATTGAGATAAGAAGACGGAACCCCCAATTCACCGTCAAAGACATGGTCATAACTTGAGAATGGGTTTCCTAGGTTGTCCATTGCAGCAGACCAATCTCGGTGACTAGTTGAAAAGCGAATTGGCTCTCTAATAACATTGAATTCAATGGGATCACCAACTAAAGCGCCACCAGGTATGTTAGGAGTCCCTGTAATCGTGTAGGTAAATACATCCATAGGTATAAAATCGAAAACGAGCATATTAAGACCTGAATGGGCAGTAAAACCGACACCCCCAGCGGTAACAATACCCTGCCCACTATAAGTCGATTTACTGAAAGCGCTTTCAAACCCAATTTTGAAACCTGGACCTACGTCACCGCCGAACTCTGCAGAAATACTTGCACCAAATCCATTGCGGTATTCATACCCCTCTATCGCAACAGAGTCAGTTGTATAAGCCACTGAGACTGTAGACCTTTGTTCGTTGGCAATAGCTGAGTAATATGGGACCGTCTCAATTGCTGTGTTCAATATAGGTGGCGATATCCTTACAGTATGTATATCCGCATACTCCGCAGTACCTAAATCATAATCAGTATTGCCAGCATATAGTCCAGGAAAATCATAGTTGTATCCGCTGTTTATTGTTTTAACAGGTGTGTAGTGTAAAATTGGAGATAGATAATCATCTGGCCCAACACCGACTGAACTCCTAACAATAGAACCATTATCCATTAAATCATCAAAAATACCTGAGTCTATATCAAACAGTTCATACCTACGTAATGAATATTTGCCATAATCTCTATTTACATGAACAAGAATAAGTTCTTCTCCCTCAGCGCGATAGTTAAGATCAGAACCATCTATGGTCTTTAACCTAGCTTCATCATCAACATAAAGGAATTCGTTGTAGTCATCGGCAAAGTTACCGCTAACCCATTCCATATAAACTTCTGAATATGAGCCGGTATTAACCGTTTTTATAGACGTCATTTTAGAATCGGCACTGGGGTCATAAGCAAAAATCTGGTTACTGAAAGCAAGATAATCTTGGCCTAAACCGATCATATCTGCCGCTGCAATACTGTTCTGTTTATACATCGTCGAAACACTGAGATCTGTAGACCATTTAAATACCGATGGAATATCGGATACAACTAATTCGTCATTGCCTACGTTACTTAATTCTAAGACACTAATAGTTTGATATGTATAATCCCCAAAGCTACCTCTAAGTTGATAATATACTCCCCCTAAAGCAATTTGAGGTTTATCTGTATTAGAGAAATTAGTAACAGTTGCAGTTGTATAGTTAGCCTCACCAAAATCTTTCCCTCGGTACTGCTCTATCAAACTATTAATACCTACATTGTCCATAGAGAATATTGTTCGATAACCAGTGCTTCCCAATGAAATAACTTTCAAGACATTCATTCTACTATTAGAGGGATAACGCTGCTCACTTATGTATTTGTAAGCATAAAGGTAAATTAATTGTTCACCTTTTTTTTCTGGATGAACCTTCCCTACTGATAACGAAGCAACGTAATCAGAAGAAGAGTCTGTAGCGAAATTCATTTTGTCAATAGTGTAACTTTGTACATAATTTTCAATATACTTATAATCATCATGCCAAAGAAAATTAGTTATATTCCAAACGTAAATTTTCCCATAATATTCAATAGCTAAAGTGTCATCTTCACCATTCCCATCGGTGTCGGCGAATACTGCTTGCATTTTGTTACCAAGACGTAATTCAGCATTGTTAGCTTCAGGGAAATCAACTCCTCCATAAAGAGATAGGTTTACTAAATATGCATGACCATTCTCATCTCGTTGGGAAAGCGTAATGTTGTTTCTTGAGGTGTGCAAAACAAATGTATACATTTGCGGTCGCGCAATAATTCTGTTTCGGTGAATCATTCCTGATCCCATTTTTATCGGGAAAACACCTTCTGCATATGCGTGTCGTAGAATTGTTGAGTCACTGGGGACTGAAGAAAAAACAGAGCCGTTAGGTAAGGGGTTTTGGATATCTACAACATCATAACTTTGGTTGCTGGACGTACCCAAAGAGTGAGTATCTTGGACTAAATACTCTGTTCTCATTCCATTTTTAAAGGTAGGAAAAAGGAATTCATCAACTTTACCAAAGTGAGTATATCGTGGTCCCGCTATATATGTGTCATCAAAACTATCTGTTTCCGGATTATAGATACGTACATCTACCCCACCTAAAGGAACACCTATATCGACTAAATCACTTACATAGGGATCATCAGGTCTGTCTGAATCGATAGGTCGTTTCCCAACAGCATTTGCATTGAGTGTACATAATAATAGGGTCATACAAACATAACCCAATATTCTACTTGTCATAAATAATCCTTATCAAGACATGTGCTAATTAAAAATTTTGCGAGGTTATTTACCATTACATTCTAGATTTATTAGGCTTGTTCTCCCTGTTTGTATCGCTATAAATTACGAATTGACGTTTGACTATTTAAGTTTCACGTAGTTAATCAAATCGTACATAACATACACGCCTAGAATAATTGACCTGATAAATATATTAATGGTTACGTTACTTTATTAACGTGGAGTGTAAGTCTTTTTTACGAGACTTTAGCATACTACACTTATTGATACTCATGTGTATCAATTGGTTACTGGAGTGCTGAGGAGGCTGGTGCGAGAAAAACGCTACTGTTTTGGTCTCTAAAGTTGATACCCAAGAAGTATCTATGTTGATTTCTCTATGCTTGTAATACGAACAACCTCCATGTAAAAGTAATATGGGATGCAAGTATCTGCAGGGGGAAAAGTGCTAGATCTCAAATCTCAATAATTAGTCAATTTTATCATTTCGAGAGTTGAGTTTAAAATAGCCTCAAAAGACCCATAATGATAAGGTTAGTCATTGTTTTAAAACTAAGAAACCTACAAATTGAACACTAGGGATATTTTTTGTGATGTTATCGATAACTGTCTCCTACATCTCTATCTGACGACTGCTGAAACAAGTCGTTTTACACCGAAAATTAGACGTAATGAGATCTTGGTGCGTTATCTCAAACCAATGATAAAAGTTAAACGCTATCAGGCGAGTAAGAAAGAGATCCGAAGACTGCTTGCATTAGCGAGAACTGAGAGTTGTGATCTTGAAGCTAAGCTCATCGAGTTGCGTAATTTGTCATTGCGTCACGACAAGAATGCCACCGATGCAAAGCGTTTGTTTAACTTACTCTCCATCATAGAAAGTGGCCTAGGATTTCCTAGTCGTTTCTTAAGCAGTCCCAGCGAGACACAGCGAGTGCCTAATATGATTTATATGCTGCAAGAGCATGTAGAGAATGGATTTATCGAGTCTGGCGAGCAGGTAGCGCCTGTATCACTGTTCTTAGAGTCTGATCACGTCACTAAACTCATTGACCTTATTAATGACACTGGATTGTTCCTGGCTAAAATGGAGCAGCATAATCTTGTCACCAAGCAAGGGCATATTGTATTACATCGGCCAAAGTAGATATCAATGGCAGCGTTAGCTTACACCGTCGAAAATGCGAATCGCGATGAACCACGTCTTCATGTTGAATGGTGTATTCATATAGGTCCCATTATTGTGGTTTTGGGTCTTTTTGTTGGCTGTTTTACTGCGATGAAATCCTCAAAGGCACAGTATCAGCATATATAGCCTTGTCCTTATTGTTGTTGCTCACTGCTTTTAGTTGTCATATTTGATAACTAAAAATTTGTCATTATCAAAAATGATAACGGCTTGTCATCAGAACTGAGGGAGGAGTCAGAGTGATCTCACACACCTAAATCATAATTGGACATAAATCAGCTAGAGCTTCGACTCTAGCTGATGAGTTTGGGGTTAAGAAAGGTATCGCATATTACATAAAGTTCACACTGGCCCCTACGTATCTCCTAATTAATAGTTTCTCCAAAATGCGCGAAAATAACATCTAAAAGCTTATACATTACCTATGTTTTTTTCTTACTTAGGTTGCAGGCTCATTTCTTGAGTTGTTGAATCATAGTAACGTCAAAAAATGTCCCAGGGATTTATCATGTGTATGATTATGTGTACTTGTATGTATTTGTATCTGTTTGTGCATATCTGTGTGTATTTGTGTGTATTAATGTTTATTCATATGTATACTTCGTGGTGAATGGAAGAACGTCTGAAGTTTATAATTAATCTTTTAAGGAATAAATATGAGTGAAGTATGCTACGGGTATGAAAAATCAAATAGAGAGGAACAGAGTTCATTCAAATTAAAGAATTATATTATGAAAATTAAATTTGGATCATCAATTTTAGCTTTACCTGCTGTATTTGCACTAACTTCTCCTGTTCAGGCTGAGGAAGTTCACAACGTAGAACTTGGCTTGAAAATGGTATCAAACTGGGGAACCGTAGCACCAAAAAGCAAAGTCCATATACTAAATGATGTTTGGGTGGCACTTGGTCGCCCTTCAACTGTCGATTTCTATGTACAAGATGCACCAGGAATTCTTTATCATTACTCAGCAGCTGTGGTGGTAAGCTCTAATGGTCAATATCGATTATCTGAAAAAATGGGGGGCGATAGAACGCCGCCTATCGGATTTAATCTACATAAAGTCTGTATTGATTACCCGGCAGCTTATGGTGAAAATAAAGAAGTATGCTCTTCAGGCGCATCAATTTATGATGGTAGTTCTAGTGGTGATTATAATTGGGAGACACATACTGTTAAATTGAATAAATGTAGAGGCTTACAGGAATTTGATTGGTCTGGTTCATACAACACTGGTGCTGTTGTTAAATACTCTGGAAGTGCATTTAAAGCTGTTACAGCTGCGGATAATCAACATCTATATAATAAAGACTATTGGGAAGAGTTAGGTTTCTGTGACTAATATAGTTTAGAGAAACTAAACACCCACCGTCTAAATACGGTGGGTTAAAGCACCTGGACTGAAAGTCCAGCATTCCTGCTAAGGAAGCCCATCTGTTCATTCAACATCAAAATCATCTTCTGTTTTTCGTTCGAAATGATGCTCCAAATACTCATTAATCATTTCCTTCGTTAACTCTCCGGCAGTGACACAGAAAACCCCCTCGCCCAAAAGTGCTGACCCCAGTATCTCTTTTTTAAACGTGGAACTCTTGAAAAAGTTTAGTTGAGCTTCATGATATCTAAAGGAGATATATTTGGAGGGGCTAACACTAACAGGTGAACAAACAGCAAAAGATTAAACAAAATCAGCCTGCGGCTGAGACTTTAAGAGCTAAAAATCAGCATCTCATCTTTAGATATAATGTAAAATCCCGAACCGGAGTCTTGAATATGTGACAACACATTATATTGAAAAATATAAACAAACTGTTCAAAACCGAGTACATCTAAGCTAAATAAATCCCTCATTTCCATGTTTTCCATGAGGTTTCATAAACTCAATTTTTCTACTTGCGCTAAAGGGCATTGTTCGCGAATAATGTTCTTCATCATTTTCTTCTGATGAGCGACCAGTAGCGCCTCATTATTGCAGAGATAATTATCTCCATCTTTGACAAAAAGCACATTTAATAAGCCTAATATCTAAGCCCTGCCTTGGAAAAGTCATTGATTGATAAGCACTCTATCAGAGTCATGCTGAATAAACGAGTTCGGTAAATTAAAATGTGAGCAATGGATATTTATGTCTTATCTTAAAGTAATCATTAATTGTCATTTACCTATTAGTAAAAGTAGGTCAACTGGCTTGTTACTTATCTGCGTTGCTTATCGCCTGTAACTCACAAGGGGTACAATTAGCTTAGAGTGATCACTTTAGGCTGAATCAATAGGAGGGATTCTACGAGTCAAACGGCGCGCTATAACTTTACTGTCACCATTGAGGCATTTTTACTCCATTGAAGTGTGACCGTGAGTTAGTAAAATAGGGGGCTTAGGTGTTCTAAGGGAAGGTGGATAAATCATAATATATTGAAAATAATGTGAAAGTATAGATTATTAAGGTTAGCCTTTCTTCGTTATGGGTGGAGGAAGCTTGGCTCGAACCCAAGTCTCAAAAGACTACATGATTAATTAGCAAATTTATCATGTAGTTTGTGCGGGAACAGCTGGGTGTAAACCTGCCAGAGTATGTTTAA
Organism: Shewanella hanedai; assembly: GCF_007197645.1. Taxonomy (GTDB): domain Bacteria; phylum Pseudomonadota; class Gammaproteobacteria; order Enterobacterales; family Shewanellaceae; genus Shewanella; species Shewanella hanedai. The sequence continues at coordinate 71,669 of NZ_VKGK01000002.1, read as the reverse complement.
GTTCCTATGACCAGTTACTTGAGCCACTTCTTCGATAGAGTAACCCTTTTCAAATAATCGGCTTGCTCCTTCTCTTCTCAAATCGTGATAGCGAAGATCTTCTATGCCAAGTTCGTTACGTACACGCTGAAAACCAGCTGTTACAGATTTAGGGTTATAGGGAAATATAAAAACGTCATTCTCTGCTTGACGCTTAGCAATATCAAATGAGCCAGCAAGCAAAGGCACAATCATGTGATTACCGGCTTTTTTCCTAGGGTCTTTTCTATCACGAACTAAAATGGTTTTATGATCTTGGTTTAAATCTTCCCAGCGTAATTTACAGACCTCACCAATCCGCATGCAAGTTAGAATACTGAAATCCAAGATATCGATAAAAGGGATCCGAGTAATGCCATTGGGACGGTAATCCATTCTTGCTTGCAGGCCATCTTTAAGTTTTTCGAGCTCGTTCTCAGTAGGGCGGCGTGTACGTTTTTGACTTTTCCCGACTAAACCCATTTCGATGAGAACGGGGACTGCATCTTCAAAAATTTGATAATTGGCTGTAATATCCCAAACGGGTAAAGCCTTTTTCATTACACTGCGAAGATAAGCGATGTCGTGATAAATAGTTGCAGGGCCTGCACCCGCAGCCCGCCTATTTTTACAGTGCTCAATTAGATCGCTGGTTTTCAAAGAGTCGCTTTTAATTTTGCAGATATCGCAGTCAATAAGCATTTTAATGACATAGCGTTTTGTTCGGCCGGTTTTATTCCACAAGTCATGATCTTCAAAGTATAAATTTAACAGGGCCCCAAGGGGCACCACTTTGTGTTTATTGAGTGCCCCATGATGCTCAATTGTATCACATCGAGTTTTTCCCCAGGTGCGAGCGACATCTTTTTTACTGAAAGTTTTTGACTCTCGATGTATAATTTCGCCAGATTCTTTGACGCGCACAGTACAACGGTAACTAAACTCGCCGCTTGCTTTTGCTCGTTTCTCTATTGTAAAAGATGCCATATCAGTGAATTTCGCCAAATCGTCCTACCCCATTGAGGGGCCCATATGGGACACCATACAACGAAACTCGACGAAATTACAGGCAATTCAGGGCAACTCGGAATAAATGATAGCATCAAGTAAATTAGGCTGTAAGCCAGCAACACCAATGAAACCACTAAATAGAACCTTCTCAATTGCGCCGATGCTGGATTGGACCGATAGGCATTATCGTTATCTAGCCCGTTTGATGTCGGCAGAGCTACTTCTTTATACCGAGATGGTCACTACTGGGGCGATTATTCATGGTAAAGGAGATTACCTGGCTTATAACGAAGAGGAGCATCCTTTAGCGCTACAACTTGGGGGCTCTAATGTCCATGATCTTGCCATTTGTGCCAAGCTTGCGGCTGAACGGGGCTATGATGAGATAAATTTGAATGTAGGCTGTCCTTCAGACAGAGTGCAGAGCGGACGTTTTGGTGCTTGTTTGATGGAAGAGCCTGCACTTGTGGCTGAATGTGTGAACGCAATGCGAGCCGTTGCTGATATTCCAGTCACAGTCAAAACTCGTATCGGTATCGACGATCAAGATAGCTATGAGTTTTTAACTGAATTTGTTGAAACGGTCCGAGATTCGGGTTGTGATGCTTTTATCATCCATGCTAGAAAAGCCTGGCTTCAGGGTTTGAGCCCAAAAGAGAACCGTGAAATTCCACCGCTGGATTACGATAGAGTTTATCGTCTTAAGGGAGATTACCCTGAGTTGAGTATCTCAATCAATGGTGGCATTAAGTCGTTAGAGGAGTGTAAAACACACCTAACGAAATTGGATGGTGTGATGGTGGGCCGTGAAGCGTATCAGAATCCTTATATGCTGGCTGAGATTGATCAACAACTTTGTGGTATTGAAAAGCCTGTTTTAAGTCGAGATGCTGTTTTAGAGAAATTTATTCCTTATATAGAGAAACACCTGCAAGCCGGTGGTCGCTTAAATCATATTACTCGTCATATGACCGGGTTATTTCAGGGAGAGGCAGGTTCTCGGATCTGGCGACGCTATATTAGTGAGAATGCTCACAAGCCTGGTTCTGGAATAGAAGTCATTGAACAAGCAAGAAAAAATATGATTTCTTAAATTGTATAACATAAAAAAACCGCCATTTATGGCGGTTTTTTTATGTGCGTTTTTCTATGTTAGTAAAATTAACCAGCCCGTGGTGAAATTTACTAAAAGCTAAACAAGCTTAATTGCATTTTTGTTTTACAAGGTCGAGGTTGAATTGTTTTTTAGTTATAAAACAATGTCTTGCATGTCTTCGTGAAAGTTGGCACGCTACTCGCAATACCTTCTATGTGAAAGAGTGAAACACTCTACAAATTACTTAAATCATAGAGAGGAAGGAATCATGTTTAATTCAACTATCGGTAAAATAGCAAAAACATCTCTAGTCGCTGCAGTGCTAATGGGCGCGAGTGCAACAGCCAATGCGGATACACTTATCCCAGCAGATTTAACCAGCAACATTGAGCAAAATATTGCAGCACAGATGCAAGACATGATGCAGTTAGCTCAACGAGAGCTAAGTATGTCACTGCAGACGCAATTATCATCAAGCATGTTTGATAGTAATGAAGCTGATGAAGCGAATCAACTCGCTCAAGAACCGAAAGAAGCAGTGATCACAAGTGCGATGGTTGAAGAGTAATGATGTTATTTACGTCGCAAATCGCGGCCCTGTTATTTATCCCGGTATTGAGTTTTGTACTTTGCTCGTTAATTGTTTGCGGGTTTAATTGGCACAAAATATAAACCTGACAATGAAATTTGTTAGGGACGGGTTCTTAAGGTGAATGGAGATATTTATGAGTAGTTTAGATTCTTTAAGTGGTTATATAGAGCGGATGAAGCGACCTGATAGTTTGGTATGTGGCGTTGCAGCTATGATGGCTGACAAGTTTGATTGGTCTTGTTTGTGGACTCGAGTTATTTGGGCTTTAGCGGTCGTAATGAATCCAGGATTGGGGTTATTGATCTACTTTGTATTGGCTTTAGTGTTACCTAAATGGCAGAAAAGTGGCTACTAGTACTTGTCATCAATTCAATAAATCGGGTGTGGCCTCGGTATATATACGAGTGTATCGATTGTGAAATTGAAACGTAAATTAACAATGAAAAGAGTTTTGGATCTACTTATTGGATTCAGTATCGTCATTTTGGCTGTAAGTATTTTGATTGCGGCGGTACAAACTTGGGGAACGGCCCAATTTTTCACTGGAGCTGTTTTAAGCTCTGAACCAGTATTTTGGATGAGTGAGAGAGTGTGGAGTATTGCTTTCACTGGAGTGGTGTTAATGGTGACAGTACTTTGGTTAGTCTTGGCATTCAGCTTTATCGCGTTAATCTCTGCATTATGTATTACCGCTGCATTAATTATGATTTTTGCAGGTTTTTCACTTTTCTGGCCAGTGTTACTGCTTCTGCTTGCTACATGGGGTGTGAGCCAAGCTAGCGAAATAGACTAGCTTAACCATTCATAACTCGGTCACTATTTTTTCAGGAAAGCCTGAAATCGCATCTTAGCTTCATCACTTTTTAATCTTATTTCAAACTCTTTAAGTTCCATCTCCATCTGTGCTCGAACCAATTCTTTATTGGGGCGAAGTAAGGCACGGGTTGCTTGTAATGCTTGAGGAGGCTGACCAGCAAGTTTAATGGCTTTAGATAACGAGTATTCAAATATCATGTCATCGGATATCTGCTCATTGATAATATTGAGTGACTTGGCGGTTTCAGCGTTGAAACTCTCCCCGAGGAGTAAAAGTTCAGATGCTTTTTGTAAGCCAACAAGCTGGGGTAGCAGCAAACTTGCACCAGCTTCAGGCACAAGCGCTAAATTAATAAAAGGTAACTGAAATTTTGCAGATGGTGCAGCATAAACGAGATCGCAATGAAGTAATAAGGTTGTGCCGATACCGACTGCAGCCCCCGTCACTGCGGCTACAATGGGTTTAGTTAGGTCTAAGAGGCTAAATAAAAAACGAAAAGCAGGATGTTCTGCATCCAAGTTACTATTTGTTAAAAAGTCAGTAACATCATTGCCTGAAGTGAAACAATCTGCTTGGCCTTTGATTAAAAAGGCATGAATTGCGTTGTCCGACTCACCTTGGATAAGGTATTCTGTGAGGCTAGTATACATCTCAAGGCTGAGTGCGTTACGCTTTTCAGGGCGGTTAATGGTAATGATTCTAACGCCTTGCTCATCCTGAACCTGAATTGTACTCATGTCGTTGTATCCTCTTAGACGAATGGGGTTAAATGGAGTTTATTACATTGAAACAAATATTCAAACAAGTGTTTAACTTAGTCGCCTTGATGTCAATCTCTTTCTCCTCTTTAGCTAATGTTATGCTAGTGGATGGGCATGTTAGAGCTATGCCCCCCAGCGTTCCCAATAGCGCAGCTTATTTTACCTTGATGAATCATGGGCCTAGTATTAATTTGATTGGTGTTGAAGTGGCCTTTGCTAACGAAGCACAATTGCATACCGTGTTGGAAGAAGATGGCATGGTTAAGATGCGTCAGGTACCAAGCTTTGAGGTTCCTGAGCACGGTACGTTAACTTTGAGTCAGTCAGGTGAGCATGTGATGTTATTAGGGCTAAATCAGCCACTGGTCACAGGTGACAGTGTAGAACTCATTTTACAGTTTGATGATGGCAGCAAGTTACCGATTAGCTTAAAGGTAAGTAAGCAAGGTATGGGTAAAATGGATGGCCATGAGCATCATCATTAATGATATTTGGAATATAAAGGAGCGCAATAGATGCAAATGACATGGAAAAAAGGTGCTGGCATTGCCGTACTGATACTTTTAATCGGTTATTTTGTCAGTGTTTGGGCGAGCATCGAGCCAGATGTCATTGAGCCCCAAGAGTTAATTGTCGCAAACGGCGATGAGGTGGTTGGTTATGCTACTACAACCTCATTAATATTAACCATGGAGACTTTATTAGGTAAGAACGGCGGCTGGTTATCCAATGATATTTTACCTCCTGCCATTTTTATGGACAACATGCCTGCATTTGAGTTCGGGGCGTTGGAGCAAGCGAGAGATCTTGCCTTAATTATGCGTAAAGAGTTTAGTCGCTCTCAATCGCAATCCACTGCAGACAAAGATCTCCTTGCCGCCCATTCTAAACTTAATATTGAGCATACGAGTTGGTTGGTTCCCAGTGCCGAAGGCGAATATAAAGAGGCCATTAAGTTACTGAAAGTTTATCGTGCTAAAATTGGCGACGTAAATAATCGAGACGCACAATTTTATGCGCGTGCAGATAATTTAAATGAGTGGCTGAAAGAGGTTCAGAAACGTTTAGGCAGCATGTCTCAGCGTTTGTCTGCGAGCGTTGGACAAGAGCGTTTGAATACCGATCTTGCGGGCGATAGTGAAGCGTCACAGTCTACCCCAAACCTTGGTAGTAGACAGATAAAAACAAGTTGGTGGCAGATTGACGATGTCTTCTATGAGACGCGTGGAGCGAGTTGGGCGCTGCTCAACTTTATGAAAGCGATTGAAGTCGACTTTGCCGATGTATTGCAAAAGAAGAATGCAGAAGTCAGTTTACAACAGATTATTCGTGAACTGGAAGAAACACAGCAAGCCGTTTGGAGTCCTATTGTGTTAAATGGTTCTGGTTTTGGGCTTGTAGCAAATCACTCGTTGGTGATGGCTAACTATATTTCCCGCGCTAACGCAGCGGTAATTGATTTAAATAACTTATTGACGAAAGGTTAATTACAAAATGAAAAAGACAATTCTAGCATGTGCGCTATTGGGTTCTGTAGCTGTCACCTCTGCACAGGCTGCAACACTTGTTGGTTTTAAAGTGGGTGGCGATTATTGGCAAGCTGATACTAGCGGTACTTTTGCTGAGAATGGCCAAGCACAGCAAGATTTTAATTACAGCTCTTCATCGCAAGGCAGTTTTTGGGTTGCGATTGAGCATCCAATTCCGTTAATTCCTAACGTTAAGATCCGTGAAAACCGTTTAGATGCCGATGGCAGTGCTACGGTTGATGGTTTTGACTTTGGTGGAACAACCTTTAGTGGTGATGTAAACACCAGCACAAATTTAAGTAATACAGACTTCGTTCTCTATTATGAGCTGTTAGATAATGATTTGGTTGCATTGGATTTAGGTGCTGCCTATAAGAAGATGAGCGGTTCATTGCGTGTTAACCACACCGCAACCCAAGGCCGTGTATCATCTGAGAAAGATCTCGATGGCGGCATTGTGATGGCTTACGCTGATGCACAAGTGGGCATTCCTGGTTTAGGCCTATACGGCTTTGCTGAAGTGATGTTAGGTGTCGATGAGACCAGTGTGTACGATTACTCTGTCGGCCTAGGTTGGGAGTTTGACGGTGTTGCGCTTGATACTAAGCTGCGTGTTGGTTACCGTGACTTTAACTTCGATGTGAATGACTTTGATGGCGTGAGTGTAAACTCTCAATTCAATGGCTATTTTGCAGGTGTAGAATTAGTTTTCTAATCCCTCCTTGCTAAAGATATAAAAAACCGCCAGCTCTTCGAATGAGTTGGCGGTTTTTTATTGTCTAACGTTTGCTGTAATAGCCAAACTGACATCGGACGGTTATGGCGTTACAGTCGGTGCTATTAGCCCGCTGTTGATGGTGATAACGTCATCTTCGTTTAGAGTACCTGCCGCTTGTTTCAGTGCCAGAATCGACTTGATGTAGCTATAACGTGCATCTGACAACTGACGCTTTGAATCATAAAGGTCTCGGGTACGGTTTAGTACATCAACAATCGTACGTGTACCTACTTCAAAACCTGCTTGAGTTGCATTGAGCGCGCTTTCAGATGAAACCACTGATTGCTCATATGCTTTGATAGAGCTGATTGATGCGCCCACGTTATTAAAGTTGTTACGTATATCTTTAACGACTTTACGATGGCTTTGCTCTAACTTTTCGCTGGCTTCTACGAATTGGTATTGAGCTTGGTTGACTTGAGAGTCAACTTTAAAGCCTTGGAAAAGAGGGATGCTGAGTTGTAGTGCAACATTGGCATCATCAAAATCATTCTGACTATTGCTGTTACTTTTTTGCTCTATGTTGGTTTTGTAACCTGCATTTAAGCTTAAAGAAGGCATGTGGCCCGCTTTATAAAGAGAGATGGTCTCTTTGGCTATGTCTTTTCCAATACGGTTTGTCATTAAATCGACACTATTGGTTTCGGCCATTTTTAACCAATCACTTGGAAGTGCTGGCGATGGCGTTATTGCAGTAAAACGCAGCGTGTCTAAAATATCGATAGATTTATGTTCAACACCGGTGATCTCACGTAGTGCTTCGTAGCTATTGTTTAGCTGGTTTTCAGCTAAAATCTCAGATGCGCGAGACAGATCGTACTGTGCTTGAGCTTCATGTACATCTGTTATAGCCGTTAGGCCTACCGCAAATCTTTGTTTGGTTTGCTCTAGTTGACGTTCGATAGCGCGTTTTTCAGACCCTTTAAATTCGTAGTCATCTTTCGCTGAAAGCACGTCAAAATATGCATTGGTGACACGAATAATTAAGGTTTGTAGAGCTGAAGCGTAAACTGAGTCAGCCTGAGAAGCGGCAAGCTCTGCTAAACTTAAACCAACCCAAGCGCTATGGTCATAAATGACTTGATTTAGGGTTACACCGCCATTGAGTCCGCTTGCATCAGTTTGTGCTTGATTCTCTTCATCGTGCCAGCTTTTACCATAACCTATGCTTGCGCTGATAGTTGGCAGTAAAGGTGCGCGATTTTCTTCTATTTTCTCATAGAGTGCATTACGTTGAGCTTGGGCTTGTTGCGCAATAGGATCGCTGGTTAAAGCTTGTTGATATATCTGCAATAAGTCATCGGCCTGAACCGCTGAGGTTGCTGCTGCAAGCGTAAGGGCTGCACATATCGTTCGGATCTTGAATTTCATTAGTTGTCCTTTTTAGACAAAATCCTCCACTGGAGGAGCAAATTAACTGCGTAGAGCTAAATGATACCTCACACATAAATGAGAGGCGGTTTGCGCTTCCCGACGCTTCCCGATACATCTAAACTTAATGGTGATAATCTTTTAAAGATAGATATTAAGAAATTACCTGTTTTTAAGTCAACTTGGAAGTGTAACAGTTTTTGATTTTAATTATGTTTTTTCTCTCTAAATTGGCGCTAGTCTTGTGTTGTAGGTATTTTTTATTATTTTTCATTCAGGTTTGTGTATGACTGGATAAATAGAGGTATGGGAATGAAACAGAGATTTAATCGTCAAGATATCGAGTTGTTGGAAGTTACGAACGTATTTAATGGTTTCTTTACCATGGATGAATATCGATTTAAGCATAAATTATTCAAAGGTGGTTGGAGCGGGGAAGTTAAACGAGAAGTGTTTGAGCGAGGCAACGCTGTTGTGGTTCTTCCTTATGATCCTAAAACAGACCAAGTGGTGTTGATTGAACAGATACGTATTCCCGTTATTCACTCAGGGCAAACACCTTGGTTGTTCGAATTAGTCGCAGGGATGATTGAGCCCGGAGAAGAGTCAAAGGATGTTGCCCACAGAGAGCTGTTAGAGGAATCAGGGCTTAAAGCGAAACAGGTGCACTTAGTTTCTAGCTATTTTGCCAGCCCTGGTGGTACAAGTGAAAAGTTTGACTTCTTTTGGGCTGATGTCGATGCGAGCTTGGCTAAAGGTGTTCATGGACTCGATGATGAAAATGAAGATATACAGGTGCATGTCATGAGTCGGGTAGAGGCTTTCACTTTAGTTAAAGATGGTATAATTAATAATGCATCGACAGTAATAGGGCTTCAATGGCTTGAGTTGAACTATCTTTGCCTACAAAATAACCCTGAAACCTCAGTGAGGTGAGGAGATAGTATTGAGTAAGATGGTAAACCCTCAAAAGGGCCAGTTGAACCATAAGAGGTATCAACCCGACATCAATAAGTTTTTAGCTCTTTGTGGGCGAAACTACTTTTATATATTGAAGTGGTTACCTGATCAGGCTAGTCAAGGCGATAACTGGTTGGTTGAAGATAAGATGGGCAGTTTGAGTGTTCGCTTAATTGAGAATACTAATTATACCCAGTTGATTGAGATCTCAAGGAGCGTAGGTAAATCTGACTATATTCATGTACCTTGTGTAACAGTTCGTGTTTATCATGATGCTAAATTAGCAGAAGTGTTAACTAGTCGACAGATTTCTCAGCTAAGTCCAGTATATGATTATCCAAATATACGTATGTACCATCGTGACGAGAAGTATCAAGTGAATGCTTTTCTGGAAGAATTATTAAAGATTGGTGGTCATATGAGTACCAATTGTCTGTCAAAATCTTAGGGTTAGAATGTGTTAGAAGAGGCCATCTCTTATTCCATTGATGTTGAAGCCAGCGTGAAGATCGTACAAGTTACGGATCCCCACCTGTTTGCCGATCATGATGCTCAGCTATTAGGAGTGAATACAGCCCTTAGTTTGCAAGCGGTTCTGGACACCATAGGTGCAGATCATTGCTCTGCTGACTTCATGCTAGCATCTGGAGATATCAGTCAAGATTACTCTGCAGCGTCATACCATAACTTTGTCAAAGCCATTTCTCCGTTAGGCCTTCCTTGTCATTATTTGCCGGGTAATCATGATGATCCTAGGATCATGCGATTGAATATGCAGGGCCCTAAAATTTCAGGTAAAAGACGTATTCTCGCCGGCAGCTGGCAAATTATTATGCTGGACTCAACTGTTCACGGTAAGCCTGGTGGCTTTATGTCAGAGTCTGAGCTTGAGCTTATCAAATCGGCTGCCGAGGATGAGCCTGAGCGTCACATCTTACTTGTGATGCACCATAACCCTATTTTGGTTAATTGTGCTTGGTTGGATCAGCATTGGATGAGTAACGGTAATGAGTTTCTTGAACAAGTAGCTCTGCTTCCACAAGTGAAAGGTTTACTATGGGGGCACGTGCATCAGCAGATAGACAAAGAATATTCAGGACACTTTGGTCCAATACAACTCATGGCAACACCGTCTACCTGTATTCAGTTTAAACCTAAATCTTCCTATTTTGCCTTGGATGCACTTCAGCCAGGTTACCGTCTACTTGAACTTAACGCTGATGGCAGTATCGAAACCAATATTTATCGGGTACCAGGTGAGCATTTTTCACCGGATAACAGTGCTAACGGTTATTAGAGGTGTAGAGTAACGCTGTTTTACAGCAAATTTATGGTTTAGAGCGACTTAATTTACCTATGTACTTGGTAGATACTCAAGCAAGTGTTAGCATTCCTCTTGATCTTTTGTGAGTTTTTGAAATTCAATTAAATTGATATCATATGATTATATGGCGTTTGCATAATCTTATGTATGAGGAATTATGCTGCTCTATATACATGGGTTTAATAGTTCTCCTTTATCAGAAAAGGGGTTAGTGACAGCTCAGTTTATGGCTGAATTTTATCCTGATATCATTTTCCATCAGCCTCAATTACCTTCTGACCCTACAGATGGCATGACCTTGTTATCTTCGATTGTTGAGTTAGCATTAGCAAAAGGCGAGGCTCTGACCTTTATTGGTTCATCTCTTGGCGGCTATTACGTCAGTTACTTGGTCGAGAAATACGGTGGGCGAGGCGTACTGATTAACCCTGCTGTCAAACCATTTGAGTTGTTCGATGAGTTTATAGGGCCCCAATATAACCCTTATACTGATGAGCATTATCAAGTTGTCGCTAAGCATAAAGATGATGTAAAAGAATTTAATACCCAAGTGATCCTAAATCCTGATCGCTTTTTAGTGTTACTGCAGTCGGGTGATGAAGTACTTGATTATCGACAAGCCGTTCAGAAATATCATTGTTGCCAAATCTTACTCGAAGCAGGCGGTGATCATAGCTTTATCGGCTATGAAGAGAAGTTACAAAGGATCTGTCAATTTCTGTTTCTTGACAAATAACCATTCAGGGCCGCAACATGGCCTTAATAACTATAAAATATGTGTGCCATGACAAATCAATATACCTCAAATGCAATTGAAGTTCTAAATGGACTGGATCCTGTAAAACGCCGCCCTGGTATGTATACCGATACCACGCGCCCCAACCACTTGGGTCAGGAAGTCATCGATAACAGCGTCGATGAAGCATTGGCGGGGCACGCAACTAAAATTGAAGTTATTTTACATAAAGATAACTCTCTTGAGGTTATCGATGATGGCCGTGGTATGCCTGTCGATATACACCCAGAAGAGGGTATTCCAGGTGTGGAGCTTATCTTAACGAAACTCCATGCTGGTGGTAAATTCTCTAATGACAGCTATCAATTCTCCGGTGGTCTACATGGAGTCGGTATCTCTGTTGTAAACGCCTTGTCTAGTCGAGTTGAAATAAGCGTGCGTCGAAATGGCATCGTTTACGAGATGGCATTCGAGCATGGTGATAAGGTTGAAGATCTAACCGAAACAGGAACTTGTGGCCGACGTAATACAGGTACACGGGTTCACTTTTGGCCAACACCAAGTTATTTTGATTCCGCAAACTTCTCGATTCCTAAATTGACTTATCTGTTAAGAGCCAAGGCCATTTTATGTCCTGGATTAAAGATTAAGTTCGTTAATAAGCAAACTGATGAAACCACTGAATGGTACTATGAAAGTGGATTAACAGATTATTTGATTGCCTCAACTAAAGATTCATTAATGTTACCGGAAGAGCCTTTTGTTGGTGCTATGAAAGGTAATAATGAAGCGGTTGATTGGGCGATAACTTGGTTGCCGGAAGGCGGTGATTACCTTAATGAAAGCTATGTTAACTTGATTCCAACGCCATTAGGCGGCACTCATGTTAATGGTTTCAGGCAGGGCTTGCTGGACTCTATGCGGGAGTTTTGTGAATTCCGTAACTTGATCCCAAGAGGGATTAAGTTAACCCCTGAAGACATTTGGGATCGCTGTAGTTTTATCCTGTCGGTAAAGATGCAAGATCCACAATTTGCAGGTCAAACAAAAGAGAAATTGTCGAGTCGTCAATGTTCTGCATTTGTATCAGGAGTTCTAAGAGATTCTTTCAGTCTTTGGCTGAATACTCACACGACGCTTGCTGAAGCGCTGGCAGATATGTGCATTAACAATGCACAAAAGCGTCTAAAGTCAGCTAAAAAAGTGGCGCGTAAAAAAGTCACTTCAGGACCTGCATTACCAGGGAAACTGACAGATTGTAGTGGTCAAGACCCGATGCGAGGCGAGCTCTTTTTAGTCGAAGGAGACTCTGCGGGCGGGAGTGCAAAACAAGCTCGAGATCGCGAGTTTCAAGCAATCATGCCGCTTCGAGGCAAGATTTTAAATACATGGGAAGTGGATGCCAGCCAAGTATTGGCATCTCAAGAGGTTCACGATATCTCTGTCGCCATCGGGTGTGATCCTGATTGTGAAGATATCTCTGAGCTAAGATACGGTAAAATATGTATATTAGCCGATGCGGATTCTGACGGACTGCACATTGCGACTCTATTGTGCGCGCTGTTTATGAAGCACTATAAGGTGTTGGTGGAACACGGACATATTTATGTCGCTATGCCACCACTGTTCCGTATTGACGTGGGTAAAGAGGTCTTTTATGCACTTGATGAAGCGGAAAAGGAAGGTATCTTAGATCGCATCATCGCGGATAAAAAGAAAGGCAAGGTTCAGGTGACTCGCTTTAAAGGACTAGGTGAGATGAATCCACTTCAACTCAGAGAGACTACAATGGACCCTAATACGCGTAGGCTTGTGCAGTTAACCATCGATGATATAGATGATACGATGGCTCTTATGGATATGTTACTTGCTAAAAAACGTTCTGGAGATCGTAAGATTTGGTTAGAAACTAAGGGTGACCTAGCCGACTTTTAGACCGTTTATTGTGCCAATCAATATTGAATTAGGCTTATATAATAATAATGTTGTTGAATCAGACAAAGAATCATAGGTGGACTTACTTGTTTTGGGCTTGTATCTCTGGGCTTTTTAGCCTGTCGATACAGGCTGCCTCACAGCCTAAAATGATCACAGTTTCTAAAGGCTTTGGCCTAACGCTCTATGCCTCAGATCTCGGTGATGCCAAACAGATGGCATTAGGAGATAAAGGTACGTTGTTTGTTGGTTCCTATAAAAAAGGCACCATACTCGCATTAGTCGATAGCAATCAAGATGGTCGTGTTGATAAGCGTTATGTGGTTGCGAAGGGGCTTGATAATCCTGAAGCAATCGCTTTTTATAATGGTGATCTTTATGCTGCTGTAGAGGAGCGTATTGTTCGCTTTGTCGATATCGAAAATCGATTAAGGCGTCCTGGTAGGGGCAAAGAGGTTTACGATCGCTTGCCCGGCAAGACCAAGAAGAGTCATCGAGCACTCAATTTTGGTCCCGACGGGCGCTTATACGTCTCCATTGGTGCCCCATGTAATGTGTGTGTAGCTGAAGACCCTTTCGGCAGCATTATTGCTATCGATATTAAGACCGGCAGTAGCGAGCAGATTGCGTTAGGGATCCGGAATGTGACTGGTTTTGATTGGTCTCCTGAAGATAGCAGTTTGTGGTTTGCCGATCTCGGTAGAGATTGGATGGGAGACAGGTTACCACCGGATGAGATTAATCGTGTTGAAGAGATAGGCGCTCACTATGGCTTCCCCTATCTCCATGCTTCATCTGTACTTGAACCCGCCTACGAGAAACCAAAAAATTTAAAGATTACGTTGCCTAATTTTGAACTTCCTGCCCATGTAGCTCCTATGGGACTGCATTTTTACCGTGGTAAACAATTTCCTGAAAAATATCATAATCAGATGTTTGTTGCTGAAAACGGTTCTTGGAATCGTTCCAGTAAAATTGGTTATCAAGTGGTGATGCTTGAGATTGAAAATAACAAGGTAGTGAATAGAAGTACCCTTATTAGCTTTTTAGATGGAGAGTTTCCTGTTGCCAGACCTTACTCTCTATTGACGGCTCCAGATGGAGCCATGTACATCTCTGATGATCTGAAAGGCAATATTTATCGTTTATTTTACAAAGAACCTATTAATGAAAAGATTGAACCTGAGCCAAAACAGGATAATGAATAATGAGTGATGCGATAGATTTGAGCCTCGACGGCGTTGAGCAAATGCCGATGCGCCGCTTCACGGAAGATGCTTACTTAAACTACTCCATGTACGTCATCATGGACCGTGCGTTGCCACACATCGGTGACGGGCTTAAGCCTGTGCAACGTCGTATTATCTATGCCATGAGTGAACTGGGATTATCTGCTCAGTCTAAGCATAAGAAATCAGCGCGTACTGTTGGTGATGTATTGGGTAAATACCATCCCCATGGTGATAGTGCTTGTTATGAAGCGATGGTGTTGATGGCTCAACCATTCTCCTACCGTTACCCTTTGGTTGATGGTCAAGGTAACTGGGGAGCACCCGATGATCCTAAATCTTTTGCTGCGATGCGTTATACCGAAGCCCGTCTCTCTAAGTTTTCTGAGGTTTTGCTTAGTGAATTAGGTCAGGGAACAGTAGATTGGGGCGTGAATTTCGACGGTACGATGAAGGAGCCTTTGGTGCTTCCGTCTCGTTTACCGCATATTTTACTTAACGGTATTACTGGTATTGCCGTTGGTATGGCGACAGATGTGCCGCCACACAATACCCGTGAATTAGTGTCAGCTTGTGTTGAGCTGCTTGATAATCCTAAAGCTGATTTAGCCAAAATAATGGAGTTTGTCCCTGGGCCTGATTATCCGACTGAAGCTGAGATCATTACTCCGGCTGCAGATATCGTAAAGATTTATGAAACAGGCCGCGGCTCGATAAAGATGCGTGCCGTTTATGCGATTGAAAACGGCGAGATTGTGATCACGGCTTTACCTCATCAGGCGAGTAGTGGCAAAATCTTAGAGCAGATAGCGAGCCAAATGCAGGCTAAAAAACTGCCTATGGTGGTCGACCTTAGAGATGAGTCTGATCATGAAAATCCAGTTCGAATGATCGTGGTGCCTCGCTCGAATAGAGTGGATTGTGATCAGGTGATGGCTCATCTATTTGCAACAACCGATTTAGAGAAATTTTTCCGTGTTAACCTGAATATTCTAGGGCTAAATGGCCGACCACAGGTAAAAGGCCTGCTGCAGATATTGACTGAATGGTTGGAATATCGTTTCAACACTGTGACACGTCGCGTTCAACATCGACTTGATAAGATCTTGTCTAGATTACATATTCTTGATGCGTTAATGATCGCTTTTTTGAATATCGATGAAGTTATTGAAATCATTCGTTATGAGGAAGACCCCAAAGCGGAGTTGATGTCTCGTTATGAATTATCTGAGTTGCAGGCTGACGCGATTCTTGATCTTAAGCTACGTCATTTGGCAAAGCTTGAAGAGTTTAAGATTAAGGGCGAGCAATCAGAGCTGGAAATTGAACGAGATAAACTTCAGTTGTTGTTAAGTTCTGACAGACGAATGAAGACGCTGATCAAAAAAGAGCTGATAAAAGACGGTGAAACCTACGGTGATGACAGGCGCTCTCCTTTAATTGAGCGTGGAGAGTCTAAGGCATTAACTGAACATGAGTTAGCGCCAGTGGAAGCTGTTACGGTAGTCTTGTCAGAAAAAGGTTGGGTACGTTGTGCTAAAGGGCATGATATCGACGCAACAGCTCTATCTTATAAATCTGGTGATAACTTCCTCTGCTCGGCAATGGGAAGAAGCAATCAAACCAGTGTATTTATCGGTTCGACCGGTCGAGCATTTGCCACAGAAACCCATACTCTGCCTTCTGCCCGAAGTCAGGGCGAACCGATCACGACTCGATTTAACCTTTCTCCTGGTGAGATTATGGAGCATGTACTGCTGGGTGATGAAGGCAAATTCTATCTGCTAGCTTCCGATGCTGGATATGGGTTCGTTGGTTCCTATAAGGATATGATATCTAGAAATAAGGCGGGTAAGGCATTACTGACACTGCCAGCTAATTCGAAAGTTATCACACCTAAATTAGTCGACAGATCTAAACCTGAATCAATTTTGGCCATAACCAACGAAGGCAGAATGCTGCTATTTTCGATGGAGGCTTTACCTCAGTTGTCTAAAGGTAAAGGGAATAAGATTATCGGTATACCTGGAGAGCGTGCTAAGGCTCGTGAGGAGCTGCTGATGCATCTGTATGTTGTACCAGAAGATACTAGCGTGACACTTTGGGCCGGTAAACGAAAGCTGACTCTTAAGCCAAGTGATCTTGAGCATTACAGAGGTGAGCGAGGTAGACGTGGGGCTAAACTTCCAAGAGGACTTCAACGTGTTGATAGTGTTGAACTTGGTGAGGGTTCTCCTGTGTTACCAGAGTAATATCAATTTATATAGTACAAAAAAAGCTGCCAATGGCAGCTTTTTTTGTATAGGTTGTAGGCAATGTCAGGCTACTTCATAGTAGTTTGGCTCAACATCTAATTGTCTTTGGATTATTTGAGTAGCCATTTTGACACATTTACCACATTGATCACCGACACCTAAGCGTTTTTTCACATCACTTAATGAGCCATCACCTTGGCTGACAGCTTCTTTGATCTGAGTATCGGTCACAGCATGGCAAAGACAAACGTACATTGATTGGCACCTGAAATATTTATTAATACAAGTATAAATGAAAATGATTCTCAATGCCAATAGCTGGTGATTTTTATTTACTACGAAAACTAGTGACTCATTTTTAATAACAGTGAACTATATTTATTAATAGTAAAAAGTTTAATTCAAACCTACTTGCAGCATTATGAATCGTTTTTTCGTATCAATTTAGCGTGGAATGTCGTTTTTTTCATCAGTAGTAGTTACTATGGTGGGCAAGTAAAGAAAAGATAACACTATTTTAGTGGAGCTATGCATGAGACAAAATTTACCCGTCACTCAAAAAAATTACGATTATCCAGCCAATTGGATACTACTGTCGACAACTGATACCAGCAGTATCATTAAATATGCAAACCCTTCATTTTGTGATGTTGCAGGCTACCCCTTAGATCAAATGGTTGGTGAACCTCATAACATGGTGCGCCATCCTGACATGCCCCCAGCGGCATTTGAAGACATGTGGAGTACGATTAAGGGGGGGCATCCTTGGAAAGGAATGGTTAAAAACCGCTGTGGTAATGGAGACCATTATTGGGTGGATGCATTTGTTACCCCCATATCGGAAGGCGGGAAGGTGGTTGAGTATCAGTCGGTACGAACCAAACCTTCATCCGAGCAGATCACTCGAGCTGAATCAGCGTACAAAGAGCTAAACGACAAGGGCAGTGTTGCTAAATTAAAGCGAGTAATGAGCTTACCAAGTAAGCTGATGACGCTTGCCGTTATTGCTCTATTGCCAATGCTATACGTTGCAATTGAATCTGGCATGCTTGGTATTGGTTTGTTTGCACTGACGGCTGTCATCTTAGTGGCTGGCTTGAATGTTTTATTGGCGCGATATAAGACCATTATTGATCAATGTAAGGCCATCTATACTAATCCGTTAATGTCTTACCTTTATACTGGTCACACAGATGACGTTGCTCAGATAGAGTTAGCGTTAAGAATGCAGTCATCTGAAATGAAAGCGATGTTGGGCCGTGCTCTTGATTCATGTGAACAATCTGCTTCTAAAGCAACTGAGTCAGTGAGTAAAGGTGAAGAGGTCAAGAGTAATAGTGATTCATTAACCCTTGAAGTAGAACAGGTTGCTACTGCAATGCAGCAAATGACTGCGACTTTAGGTGATATGGCTTCAAATTGTTCCGATGCAGCGAATTCATCTCAATCGGCTTCTGATGAGGCTAATGCGGGAGATGCTATTGTGACACAGACGATAGCTTCTATAGAGTTGATGTCAACTCAGCTAACTGAAACCTCATTGGTTATCACAGACCTCGAGGAGCAGAGTAAAGGCATTGGTACTGTTCTTGATGTGATTCAAAGTATTGCAGAGCAAACGAATTTACTCGCACTAAATGCGGCTATTGAGGCTGCAAGAGCTGGTGAGCAGGGACGAGGTTTTGCGGTTGTCGCAGATGAGGTTAGGGCGTTGGCTAAGCGAACTCATGACTCTACAACTGAAATTCAGACTATGATTAACCTGTTGCAGCAAGGGACAGCAAAGGCTGTACAGAGTATGCATCAAGGCGCAGACTCGGCGACACAGTGTGTCGATCAAGCCGCACAAGCTGGTAATGCATTGAGAACAATTAAAGAGGCAATTGTCTCTATTTCAGATATGACCCATCACATCGCGAGCGCCGTCGAGGAGCAGTCCAGCGTCTCAAATGAAGTTAATCGTAGTATGGTGAATATATCTCAGTTAAATGGCTCATCTAATGATTTAGGTAACGAGATGGTAGAATTGAATCATGTTGTGGTGGCAAATATCAACTCTCAGAAAGCATTAGTAGAGCAGTTCCTTAAGCGTAGTCAGGAACAAACACTCTAACGCGAACTCAAACGAGAGAATATGATGATAAAAATAGGGAAAGCTAAGGCTTTTCCTATTTTTTTACAAGTACAAAAACAGAATACTCTTCGGCTGAATGCCTATTGAATGTAGTCAAGCTTGAAGTTCGTGCTCTATAACTAAACTATTTGGAAGTGCAGGATTCAGTGGGGATTTAATGTGCTCTAGGTAAGGTTTACAATGTGCTCCTCAGTTCTAGCATCCTCAGTAACTGCCCCTGCGTTACTCTACCTCCTATATTCATATAGTTGTGTATGACTCACATTCACATCATCCATGGTGATTATATTGATTGTAGCTATTGGTTACTCACTTGGTAAAATCAATAACGCAGAATGGATCGTATTCATCCCCTTCTTAAAAGGATTTTCGTTAGTTCATTTCGTTGTTTTCGATTAAAAGAAAGTAACCATTTCTATTCTGAAGTGCCTAGAATTAAACTCGCGCAGCTGTTTTAACGTTAATAGCCTCGAGCGAAGTTTACCTCATGGGATAATTGTTCACCCTGAAGTAACTTGTGATAATTGTTAGAAAATATCTCTACGACTTGTTCTGGAAAGCTTGGTGCTGCGATATGTGGTGTAATGATCACGTTATCCAGTGTCCAGATAGGGTGTTCTTTTGGCAAGGGCTCTTGGTTGAAGACATCTAATATGGCATGTTGATCGTTATTTTTAGTTAACTGCATGTAGAGTGCATCAAGATCCAGTACATCCCCTCGGCCTAGATTAAAAAAGATAGCGCCAGGTTTCATAAGGGAGAGAAGCTCGGCATTGAGCGAGCCTCTAGTCTGTGAAGTGCTAGGTAATATACTGGCGACAGCATCGGCTTGAGTAAGGTGATGAGAGATATTGGCTAAAGTATCGACCTTATCGAATCCTTGTGTTGGTTTAGCGCCTCGATTTATCCCTGTGACGTTCATACCAAAATGCTTGGCTGTTTTAGCAAGATGTTTCGCTATATTGCCAGTACCCAAAAGAAGCAAGTTTTGGCCTTGCAAGGTTTTAAAGTTACCAGGAAGCCAAATTTTTTCTGCTTGTTGGTTTTTATATTTTTGATGTTCACGCTGATGTGCCAGTAGATACCCGAAAAGATATTCACTCATGAGAGGACCGAAAACCCCTCTGACATTGGTCAACTGATAATCCTTCCGTTGTCGAGGTTTTACTAAAGCGTCTACGCCAGCAATGGTCGACTGCATCCAAGTTAAGTTCTTAGCATGAGGGAGTAAAGGTGCAGCTAGCGCAGGTTCTGCTAGCCAAATGTTGGCTTCTAAAATATTGCTAGTTTCATCACCAAGTAAAACGATCTCGGGCAGGTGGCAAGAGGAAAGCAACTCCCGGTAGCGTTCATTATTACTAGTGAGTAATAGCAACTTGTGTCTCATACTTTCTCCAATTATTTTAAACTCAGTTTATTAATAGACCTGATTGTGTAGCATATTATTTCAATGTTTCATCAAGTTACTAATTTGCTACATCCTTGATTGAGCTCGTTGTCTATATCAATTGTAGCTTGTTTATTTGCCATTATTTAGGCTGATGCCAATAGAATTTAAGGCTAGATTATTTTTCTGCTCTTTCACTCTAGGTAAGTTTAGTTTTGTAAACGTACCTATCTTTCTTGTGACGATACAAATCGTGACCGACTGCCCACTACTAGCTAGAGCATGGCAAAACTGCCTGCTCCATGGCTGTTATGGTCTGTGATCTTAATAGTTTGTGTATAGGTATTGGGTACAGAAAAATCGCCAAGTTAGAGTTTACTTAAATAAAGTTTAGGCGTGATTACCTTCTTTCCTCTAGAATTTTGAACGCTCTATCAGGGTAATTAGTAAATATACCATCAACCCCCATATTTGATAGCATTTTAATATCATCCTTGTAATCGACGGTATATACAAACACTTTTAATCCTTTAGCGTGCGCTTCATTGATAAGCTCTTGATTGATAAAGCTTAGGCTTAAGTTGATTGAATGTGCGCCCAATCGTAATGCTGCATAAGTGTTGTCAAGTTGTACGCCTTCAATTAAGGGGGCGATGTAAGCGTTAGGAAAAGCCTCGCGAAATTCCAGCAGAAATCTATGGTGGAACGATGAAATAAGGAGTTGTTCTGTTTTAAAGTTTAATTCATTTAACAGTGTGGGATAAAGGGCAATGAATGGGGCTAAACAGGTCATTCCTTTTAATTCAATATTCACCATACAATCGTGCTTACTTAAGTAAGCCATTACGGTCATAAGAGTTGGTATTGGTTCATTGTGCACTGAAACAGTATTAAGGTAGTCTCTAGATACTTGATCAATGATACCTTTACCACTGCTGAGGCGATCGAGTCTTCTATCGTGATAGACATATAACTCTCCTTCAACACTATGAATATCCAACTCAATGGCCTTTACGCCTAATTCAATAGCTTTTTCCATGGCGGCTAAAGTGTTTTCAGGCGCGTAGCCGCTCGCTCCTCTGTGTGCAAAAATAATCATTAGGTTCTAATGATTCCTTGAGTGTCTTTGTTATGGGTATTATTAATATGAACTTCCAGCTGTGGGAAAGCCAATTCGAGGTTATTTTCACGCAGTTTTTTACTGATCTCTTTATGCAATTTATGGCGAAGTGGCCATCGCGTATTCATGTCTTTTGCATAAGCTCTAACTTCATAATCTTGAGTGTGTTTACCAAATCCAGCAAACCAAACCTCTGGCTCTGGAATTGCCAGCGCTTCATCACACATCTTCACGGCTTGATATAGTGAAGCTTCTACACGGGCAGGATCTGAATCTCGTGCCACGGAAACATAGACAATAACTCGGGTTATCGGATCAGAAAGCGACCAGTTAATTAGCTGTTCTGTAATAAACGCTTTGTTGGGGATAATGATCTCTTTTCTATCCCAGTCGATAATAGTCGTGGCACGAATTTGAATCTTGCTTACTGTTCCTGTTAGGTCGCGTATCGTCACTGTGTCGCCAATTCGTACTGGCTTTTCAAATAATATTATTAGGCCTGAGATAAAGTTTGCGAAGATCTCTTGCAAGCCAAAACCTAGGCCTAGGGAGAGTGCAGCAATGAGCCACTGCAGCTTTGACCATTCCATGCCTAAAGTGGAGAAACCGCTCAATATACCGAAGAATATGACCAAGTAACGACTGACTGTCGTAATAGCAAAGCCAGTACCTTGAGTCAGATCCAGTCTTTGTAAAATGGTCAGTTCGATGAGGCCTGGTAAATTGGTGGCGATCATGAGTGAGAAGCCGACAATGATCAGCCCTAATAGCAAGGATTTTAAAGTGATAGGTAGCGGTTGTTCTATACCATTAATTGTCGTGTTACTGGTCCATAACGTGACTCCATCGAGTAAAGAGAAGAGTGCTGTATGAGTTTGGGTCCACAATCCGACCAGAATTACTAGGAAGGCTAAAATGAGTAGTGAGCGGACTAATCCAAGGGATTGACTGGAAATGGTCTCTAAATCAACTTGAGGCTCTTCGTAGGTATCAAGAGAGTCATTATTATTGAGTGCTTCTTCACCTTTCTCTCGTTGAGATAATATTTCAGCTCGTCGCGCTTTAGCGCGATCAAATGCGATACGTCTACGCTCAATTAACATCCAACGTTTTATGAGTTGGTAAACCAACATAAAGCCAAGAGAGAGTAACAAAGACATCTGTAACTGCAACAGCATCTGGAAAGCTGTGTAGTAGTATCCCCTGAAAGCCAGTACTGCACATATCGGTGGCACGAGAATGAGTACAGACCAGATAAACCGCTGCAGTAATTTCTTATTCTTACCATCTTGAAGGGTCAGGTGCTCTTTTTTGGACAGTGACACTATCTCTTTGTAGAACATAAGCAATAAAATACAGAAGATGATAAAAGCTCCTCTGCCAATACTGTTTCTTAATACAGAATTGTTTATAACCTCTGTAAATCCCATTATCCCGAAGAAAGGGATGGTCATGATTACAAATGATTTTAGCTTTACCTGACCTTGACGAATAATCCCTTCATGTCCTTTGAAGTGACCAATGAGCAAACCATTATTCAGGGCGAGTAAATAGGTAAAGCGATACACAAAGAAAACTAAACCTATAGCCAATATTCCCATGCCGATGGCTGAAACGATATTGAGTTCCGACTTCAACATGATTGCGCCGGCAAGTATGACCGGAGAAGGGATGATGATGCTGTACATTAATGTGTTGATTAGCGCCATTAAGGTATAGAAGAAACTATCTTGAGTTACATTCCCTACAAATGTCACATCCTGAATCATGGCTTTATGAAACTTTGGAGTCAAAATGTCTTGAGCAATAAAACTGATAATTAATAGTATTAGCCACCATGACCAGAGTTCACTTTGAACACTGATAGATGTCGATACTTGTGTTATCGGGCTCTGGCTAATAAGCCATTGGGTGCTTTGCAGTACATCAGTGAACCACAACTTCCCCATTGAGTTTGCATTCGGTACCCAAAATAGGTGCTCGTTGAGCGTACTTTTGAGGGTTAGGTTTTGCTGAGTAAGTTGTTCGTAGACGATTCTTAGATCGGCGAGTTCACTCAAATACAACTCATACCCTTGAAGCAGCTGGTTCAACAAATCGTGTTGTGATTCTAGTAGCTGGTTCTGAAGAAGAGTAAATGAGCCTGACGATAGAATTTGTTGGTTATTTAACGTCTGATCTTGCTCTAATTGATATTTAACTAGCCTGCTATTAGCAATAAGTGTTTGTAGTTTGTCTTGATCTGGAGGAGCCGGAAGCGATTGGAGAATCTGTAAAAAACGCTCACCAAAGGCCGAGTTTAATTTAATCCAACTGATTTGCTGTTGGATATTGGTGAGTTGTTTAGCTTGTTGTTGATATAGGTTTTCAGCATTTTCTTGTTGTTTAACCGCTTGATTAGTGCGTTGGGTTAATGATTTTAATTCATCCACGTACTCACGGTTTTTCCGGCTCAACTCTTGAGTTAACGGATTCGTTTCATTAGATGTTTCGATAAGACTCTTGGCTATGGTGGAGTCAGTTTTTTGCTGACGCTGTTCAGCCATCTCGCTATTGATCGCTTCAATTAAGCTCTCTTGCTGAGATAATTGTTTTCTAACAAGCTGCATTTGCAGCTGATTAAGACTGATGCGCTTTTGACTGCTTGCAAGTTCGGCTTCGAGTGTTGAAAGTGTTTGAATATACAGCTGCCGTTGCGCAGTAAGTAACTTTTGCTCTATGGTGCCCGTTTCTTGTATTTTATTTTTGTTGTGGGCTAATAAGGTCTTTCTTGCGCTGGTTATCTTGCTGGGAAGCTGGTTATGTTCCTTGAGGAGAGTTGTAATTTTGGCGTTGAGTTCGGCTTCAATCTCTTTTAGCTCAGACAATCTTAAATATGCCAATGAGGCTTGTTGTGTGAAGTCTTGGTTTTTTGACCAGGTTAATGGCGCCTGAGCTTCTTGTAATTGATACTCAATGCTCAATTTGTGACTTTGATAATTATTAATTGTATCTAAATAGCTCTGCTCTACTTCAACAAGTTCATGGGTAGCACGTTCTAAGTGGGTTAGTTTTTCCTCAGCTGTCAGTTCTCCGGCTTGAGATTGGTTTAATCCTAAGCGTTTGTTTATGTCTAAAGGGTTCGCTGCGCTAGTGGTAACGGAAAAGATGAAAACGATGAGCAGTAAAATAGAACGAATAGCTAGAAACATAACAAGATGCTGGTTGGGAAATCGATTAACGCTATATTACCAATAAAACGGAATATTGTATCGTTGGCGATTTATTTTCAATAAATTTAATCTTTATACATAGAGGGGAGGGGCTAGCAAAATTGGAAAAGCCTTAATGTTATAGCTTCTGTTTTTTACGACTCTGTTGAGTCTCGAATATCGCAGTAGCAACAACCATGATACCCCCTATTGATGTCTTTATATCTAAGTCTTCCCCAAGGAATATTAACGCTAACATTGCGCCATAAAAAGGTTGGAGGCAAGAGACTAAACTGACTGTCTTAGCACTTAAGTGGCGCAGTGCTGCGGTAAATAGAGCATGGGGAGCTGCAGTAAATACAACACCGAGTAGGAGAACCATCCACCATACATTCATCTCTATTTGGCTTACCTCTATCGTGTTCCATGGGGCAAGAAAAAACACCGCGACCCCAGTTTGATAGAACATGGCTTTAGGACCGGAATAAGCAGAGAAGTATTTTTTATGCAGTAAGTTTCTAGCAGTAAAAAATACGGCTGATAGAATGCCTAATGCGATCCCTAAAGTAACATCATTGCCTAGACTTGCCTCTGGAATGAGGAGCATGACTCCAAGCAGAACAATTAAACCACTGACAATATCGGCTCTGTTTATTCTGTTGCCTGTAAAAAAAGGTTCTATTAAAACGGTCATTACCGGATAGGTAAAAAAGGCAATCATACCGATCGCAACGGAAGACAATAGCATCGATGCAAAATAGGTTACCCAGTGCAAGCTGACGACAATGCCTAACCCAATAGCGATAAAATAATCTTTTGACGAGTTGAGACGTAATCTGTTTTTACTGACTTTTACGATTAAAGCTAAAACAAGGGCTGCAACAGCACAGCGCAAAATTGTGATGTCTAATGCATTAAGGGGAATGAGTTTTGAAAAGAGTGCAGTGCCACCAAATAGCAGCACTGCAATGTGTAACTCTAATAAACCTGACTGCCTATTGCTTTCAGCTGGAGACATTAATCTTCAATTTTTGCGAATGGTTGGCCCATACGTGTAACTGATTTTGGCATCACGCCATCTGCAAATTCATCTAATGCGTCTTTAGCGAAAAGCATGACCACAGTGCTGCCAAGTTTGAATCTACCCATTTCAGCCCCTTTTTCTAAAGTGAGCGCATCCGGCCCTTCAGTTGGGTACTCCCAAGTAAATACTTTTTTACCTGTTGGCGGTGTGACGGTACCAGCCCAAATGGTTTCTATGCTGGCAACAATCGTGGCGCCGACAAGTACCATAGCAATAGGCCCTATCTCAGTTTCAAAGATAGCGACAACGCGCTCATTTCTGGCGAATAACCCTGGTACATTTTCAGCTGTTAATGGGTTGACTGAAAACAGATCTCCAGGCACATAGGTCATCTTTGATAACGTGCCTTTAATCGGCATGTGAATTCTATGATAGTCCTTTGGGGCTAGATAGATGGTGGCAAAATCACCCTCTTCAAATCGTTTAGCATCGTCGGCTTGGTCGCCTAAAAGGGCAAGTGATGAATACTCATGACCTTTTGCTTGAAATATTTGGCCGTGATTTATTGGACCGCACTGGCTTACTGCGCCATCCACAGGGTGGACAATGTAATCTTTATCTTCAGAAATAGGGCGTATGCCTGACTTCAGAGCGCGTGTAAAAAAGTCATTAAAGGTACGATATGCTTCAGGTGAGCTCTGAGCAGCCTCACCCATGTCAATTTTGTACTGTTTAATAAACCATTTTATTGCAGCAGTCGTTACGCTTCCCATTTCCGCAGCCGCTAACTTACCGACAAGGCGAGAGATTAAATGCTTAGGCATCATGTATTGCAGCGCAATTTTTACTTTATCCACTTATTAGTTCCCTTCATTTTTGTCGCTATCTGATTAATCGTCAGTGTCTGCTCTAAAGTGTCGAGCATGGCGTTGTTCATCTAAGCTGCCGATAATTTTGTGGTAGTTGTTATACCTGTCTTCGGCGATAAGACCTTCATTAAAGGCTTGAGTGATGGCGCAGCCCGGATCGTTTTTATGTTTGCAATCTCTGAATTTACACGTACCAAGATAGTCTCTAAATTCAATGAAGCACCAACCGACTCTTTCGGCAGGAAGGTGCCATAACGCAAACTCACGAACACCTGGGGAGTCAATAAGATCTCCACCACTTGCAAAGTGGAGTAGTTTCGCTGTGGTTGTCGTGTGTTGTCCTAGGCCTGAGTTTTCAGAAATATCACCAATAAGGAGTTCTGCGTCGGGCATCATAGAGTTTATTAGTGATGATTTTCCTACTCCAGATTGACCGACAAATACACTCACTTTCTTATCGAGTAATGCCTTTATTTGATCAACACCTTCGCCAGTTTTACTGCTCACCTTCAGTACTTGATAACCGATGTCACGATACCGTTGGAGCGCTGCTTCAATAGAATCTCGTTCATCAGACGAAATTAGATCTATTTTATTCAAAATAATTACGGGATTAATTTGGGTGTCTTCTGCAGCGACGAGGTAGCGATCTATTATCTGGGTTGTAAAGCTAGGCACAACCGAGGATACTATCAATATCTGGTCAATATTGGCAGCAATGATCTTAATGCCGTCATACATATCAGGGCGAGAAAGTGAGGAGTGACGGGGGTGAACAGCTTCTACAACACCCGCGATCCCAGTTTCTACATCTTGAGCAAATCTAGCGATAACTTTATCGCCAGTGACTAAACTTTGAATGTTTCTACGCATATTACAGCGCACAACTTGGCCTGATTCTGTTTCAATATCGGCGTGTTGTCCAAAACGAGATATAACAGTTCCGAGCTGTTCTGGCCCAAGTGAACTATCCTGTAACTCAGGGGTACTGTTCCCCGAATCTCGCCGTTGCAGTCGTTTTTCTTGATTGGCTCGCATACGGCGTCGCTGACCTTGACTTAGGGGTTTCTTTTTACTCACAGTTTTGTCATCGTTAAATAGGTTATTTTGTGTCGCTTAAAAAAGCAGTATGATACACGGTCTTAAACAAAAAAGCCTGAATTTAGGCAAACAGGGAAAAAGGCAGATTTATGGCTGCAGATGCAAACAATCTCATTTGGGTCGATTTGGAGATGACAGGGCTAGATCCTGTAGTCGATAGAATCATTGAGATTGCAACAATAGTGACAGACAAAGAGCTCAACATCGTCGCTGAAGGGCCAGTCATTGCTATACATCAATCTGATGAGCAACTCGCGAAGATGGATGATTGGAACCAAAAGCACCATGGTGAGTCCGGTTTGGTGGAGCGAGTTCGCTCGAGTCAATTTACCGAAGAGCAAGCTGTTGCAATGACCATTAAGTTTCTTTCTCAGTATGTCACTAAAGGAGATTCTCCAATGTGTGGCAACAGTGTAGGCCAAGATCGTCGTTTTATGACTCTATATATGTCGGAGCTGGAAGATTTCTTTCATTATCGAAATATAGATGTCAGTACCGTAAAAGAGCTCGTTCGTCGCTGGGAACCAGAGGTGATGAATGGCTTTACCAAGCTAGGAACCCACAAAGCATTGATCGATATTCAGGAATCTATCGCTGAATTGCAGTATTATCGAGCAAAAGTATTTAAAATTTGACCAATCAGTCAATTTATTTTCAAGAAGGGGTTGCAGCAATATGAAATTCTCATATAATGCGGCCTCAACTCTACTGCTGTAGCAGATAAGAGTCGATATCAGAGAATAATTGGCGATAGCGTTAACCTCTCTAATAAACAAATTGCGACATTAGCTCAGTTGGTAGAGCGATACCTTGCCAAGGTATAGGTCATCGGTTCGAACCCGATATGTCGCTCCAAATTACAATTTAAAGACTTACCAAATTCTTTAAATTAAAAAGTTTTAAGCGACATTAGCTCAGTTGATGAAGGTGAAAGACGATACCTTGTTGATGATGACAGCTAACGTTGTTCGAAAAGATTTAAGCGACATTAGCTCAGTTGGTAGAGCGATACCTTGCCAAGGTATAGGTCATCGGTTCGAACCCGATATGTCGCTCCAAATTACAATTTGAAGAATGACCCAATTCTTTGAATTAAAAAGTTTTAAGCAATATTAGCTCAGTTGATGAAGGTGAAAGACGATACCTTTGTTGATGATTACAGCTAAGGTTGTTCGAAAAGATTTAAGCGACATTAGCTCAGTTGGTAGAGCGATACCTTGCCAAGGTATAGGTCATCGGTTCGAACCCGATATGTCGCTCCACATTTAGTTTAAAAGCGAAATTCGCTCAGTTGATTTACTCGAAAGAGTTGATACCTTTTTTTCCAAGGTAGAGGTCATCGGTCTGAACCCACTCTTTACAAAAGAATGGTCGCTCAAGTTTAAAAGATTACGCGACATTAGCTCAGTTGGTAGAGCGATACCTTGCCAAGGTATAGGTCATCGGTTCGAACCCGATATGTCGCTCCAATCTTCCTCTCTGTTTCAAACTCCAAATTATTCCTAAGTTCCACTATTATTTTAAGATTACGCAACATTAGCTCAGTTGTGTTAGTAGAAGATGTTGATACCTTCTTTTTGCCAAGGTATAGCCGTATCTCGAAACATAAGGCGGTTCGAACCACTCTTTATGAAAAGAAAGGTCGCTCCAATCTTCCTCTCTGTTTCAAACTCAAAATTATTCCTAAGTTCCACTATTATTTTAAGATTACGCAACATTAGCTCAGTTGTGTTAGTAGAAAATGTTGATACCTTTTTTTGCCAAGGTATAGCCGTATCTCGAAACATAAGGCGGTTCGAACCACTCTTTATGAAAGAAAGGTCGCTCCAATCTTCCTCTCGATTTCAAACTCCTAGTAATCATAAGCTCCAAGCTTCTGAAAATCTCCAAGCACATTTGAATTTTGTGAAATATTTGGCAATTCCATATCGCGCATAAGTTGATACTGAATATTTAAGTGTTGACTCTGGGGTGGGGAACTCTCTGACATGCAAATTATCTATTTCAATGCCTCATCAAAGACGTGAAAGGTACTCAGATCACTTTATGAGTATTTAGCGTGATGAACTCCTAAGTTCATTAACAAGCGTTAATGTTTGAGCCTTGAAAGGTCATAAAGTTTGAACCTGTTCAAATATTCACAAGTTCTTTAACTGCATAATGATATTTCATTAAGTCAGTTTACTTGACGAAGCTTAGGGAGATAACAGCAATGCGATTTCAACAGCTCAGCGAACTACTCAGTTATGTTGCGACTTGCCGACATGAGATGGCCAATTTGTATGGCAGATTATTAACCGACGCAGACTCTTCTCGTGTGAAAATGATGCTGGTGTATTTTAGACAGCATCAAAATAGTGTGGCAGAACAGTTGGAAAACTATATAGATGAGGCGCCAAAGAAAGTATTGGACACTTGGTATAAAGGCATTACTTTTGAAGATTTTATAAGAAGATGTAACGATATTACCCTGACTGCAAATATGTCTGTGGAGGATATTTTAGAAACCCATCTTGATCTTGATAATCGTTTAATTGATCTACTGCAAAAAACTGCAGAGCACTCTTCGTCAAATGAGATTGCTGGTGCGCTAAACGATTTGGTGCGTGTTGAAAAAATTCAACAACAGCGATTGGTACACAGCTCTATTAGAATGGAT
The DNA here is from genome assembly GCF_007197645.1 of Shewanella hanedai. Taxonomy (GTDB): domain Bacteria; phylum Pseudomonadota; class Gammaproteobacteria; order Enterobacterales; family Shewanellaceae; genus Shewanella; species Shewanella hanedai. The sequence continues at coordinate 41,772 of NZ_VKGK01000002.1, read as the reverse complement.
GATCTTTAACTGCTCTAGGTTAGATCCAATGTAAATTATGAAGCGACGGGGTGCCTTAGGGGACCTTCTTTGCATGAGTAATATCATTCAGAATGGCATTTAACGGTTCTTTCTACTATTCAATCCTTATCTTTGTCGAGCTGAATAACGGCTTTATATATGCCAAAAGCAACCAAAATAATGCAGATAATCAGTAATGCCTGTATTAAAATTTTTGAGTGTAATGGTTGGCTAATCAGCAGTAAAGATAGTGCTAAAATGGCCAAGGTAATGAGCTTCATCCTTTTGCTCCATAGTGATAAGTGCTAGTTCATTTATCGCCTCCTCTCAGTGTAGTGACACTTCTTTCCCTTTACGAATTTAACACACAATTATCCTACTTAGATTGACTCCTAATGCTCGCCTTACTATTAACGATCTTGATGGATATGGAACCAACCCCGCCTTTACTAAGCTGAAAAGTGAGTTATTTCGTCTTGTTATTATCTTTATTTGGAAAGAGGTTGTTAGATATTTCAGCTTGTAGACTATGTAAATTCACCCTGTTTTTTGAACGATTGATGGGGTCATAAACGAGATAAAGTTCGACAGATTTTACTGCTATGGGGGAGGATGAAACGGCTGTATCGGGTGACTTAATGACAGATATTAAATACTTAGTTAATAATCTTTAGAATTTAAGTAAAGTTTTACTTCAATTGAATGAAAGCTGTTTAGCTAGTAAGCTAATTGGTATAAAGTAGCAGGTTCGAAATAACTTTGGGTTTAATGAAAGATACCATGGCATCAGTTAATGTCTACTTGGCTAATGAGCTAGATACCGTCGAATTAGGGCGACGTTTAGCGGCAATTATTACACCACCGTTGATTTTAAATCTTTCCGGAGAGCTTGGAGCGGGGAAAACGACCTTGAGCCGTGGGTTAATTCAAGCATTTGGCCACGAGGGAGCGGTTAAGAGCCCGACTTATGCCTTGGTTGAGCCTTACGAACTGGCTGGTGTTGATTTATTTCATTTTGATCTTTATCGATTAAGTGATCCTGAAGAGCTCGAATATATGGGGATCAGAGATTATTTCACTGAAAATAGTATTTGTATCGTAGAGTGGCCAGATCGTGGTCATGGAGCAATACCTGATGCCGATATCAGTTGTCACATAAAATATGTGGGTGAAGGTCGTGAAGTTGAGATCGTATCGGGTTCAGAAAAAGGTCAATTGTTACTGAGTAAATTCAAATAATAATGATAAAAATAGCGTCGATTTTACAGTTTCTCTTATTGTCACTCACTCTCTGTTCATCTTTTTTTGTTCACAGTGCTAATAAGCTCAATGGAGTGCGGGTTTGGGCTGCGCCGGAATCGACTCGAGTTGTTTTTGATCTAAGTCATGCGCCTAATTTTACGCATTTTACATTATCCAACCCCTACCGTTTGGTTGTTGATCTTAAAGGTACTTCAACCTCTTTCAACCTTAGTAAGTTGGCTAATAACAGTAAATTAGTAAAAAGAGTTCGGATAAGTAAGCCACCCTCTAAAGGGACCTTAAGACTGGTTATTGATTTGACAAAACCGGTTAAATCAAATTTATTCTCTTTGTCTCCGACAGCTCCTTATGGCAACAGACTAGTGGTCGATCTTGATGCCAGTGGCTCGAAACCTGCGGTAAGTAACAGTAAGCCTAAAGTTAAGCTTAGAGATATTATCGTGGCGATAGATGCAGGCCATGGAGGTGATGATCCTGGTTCAATAGGACCGTCGGGTATCTACGAGAAGCAAGTGGTGCTGCAGATCGCAAAGAAAGTTGAAGCTAAGATTAATGCGACGCCCGGAATGAAGGCTGTGATGACTCGTTCAGGCGATTATTTTGTCAATCTGAATAAACGATCTGACATTGCTCGCAACAGTAAAGCCGATCTATTAATTTCAATACATGCTGACGCATTTACATCACCTCAACCTAGAGGAGCTTCAGTGTGGGTGTTATCGATGAGGCGAGCAAACAGTGAGATTGGTCGCTGGCTTGAGCATAGAGAAAAACACTCAGAACTATTAGGCGGCGCCGGCGAAATAATTCAAAATACTGATAATGAACAGTATTTAGCCATGACATTGCTTGACATGTCCATGGACAGATCGATGGCCATTAGCCACAATATTGCTGATGATGTGCTGTCAAACTTGGGCAAAGTGACTAAGTTACACAAGTACAAGCCTGAGTCGGCTAGTTTTGCCGTATTGAAATCCCCTGATATCCCCTCGATTTTGGTTGAAACAGGCTTTATTTCCAACCATAAAGAGGAAAGACTACTAACGCAGCGAGATCATCAGAATAATATCGCAAATGCGGTACACAAAGGTGTGCTTAAATACTTTGAGTCCAATCCGCCAGTCAACTCTTTGATGGCGAGTAAAGGATCAATTAAGCATAATGTGCGTAAAGGGGAATCTTTATCTGTGATAGCCCATAAGTACCAAGTTTCGATCATTAGTATCAAGCAGGCCAATGGTTTGAAGACAAATACCCTGCGAATTGGTCAAAAATTGGTTATTCCTAGAGCATAGTTTGTTATAGGCTTAGGGGCATATTTGCCGCTGAGCTTAACTATTTAAGATAAAAGATATGACTATACAGATCCTATCGCCACAATTGGCAAACCAAATCGCTGCTGGTGAGGTTGTCGAACGACCAGCCTCAGTGATTAAAGAGTTGGTAGAGAACAGCTTAGATGCTGGCGCAACCCGAGTTGATATCGAGATCGATAAAGGGGGCAGCAAGCTGATAAAGATCCAGGACAATGGTTCTGGGATCATCAAGTCTGAATTAGCTTTAGCGCTATCTAGACACGCCACCTCAAAGTTGAGCTCTTTAGACGATCTTGATGCTATTTTGAGTTTTGGGTTTCGAGGTGAAGCGCTCGCAAGTATTAGCTCAGTTTCTCGATTGACCTTAACCTCACGCACTGCTGAACAAACTGAAGCCTGGCAAGCCTACACAGAAGGCTCTGATATGGCGGTAAAGATTATACCGGCGGCTCATCCAGTAGGTACAAGTATCGAAGCCGTTGATCTTTTCTTTAATACCCCTGCGCGAAGACGATTCCTCAAAAGTGATAAAACTGAGTTTACTCATATTGATGAGTGGCTTAAGCGTATTGCTTTGGTAAAACCAGAGATCCACTTTACGTTAAAGCACAATGGTAAGCAGGTTCGTAATTATCGTCCTGCTAATAATCAAGACCAGTACTTAATGCGTTTAGCTCAAGTCAGTGGCAAAGCCTTTGCTGAACAAGCACTCGAGATTAATTCACAACATGAAGGGTTGAAGTTAAGTGGTTTTATTCAATCACCATATTTTGATTCTCCAAACAGTGATACTCAGTTTTTCTATGTAAATGGCAGATTGATCCGCGATCGTTTAGTGAGTCACGCTGTAAGGCAGGCTTTTTCTGAATACGGAACGGGTGAGCAAACCTCTTATGTGTTGATGTTAGAGATTGAGCCCAATCAAGTGGATGTTAATGTCCACCCAGCAAAGCATGAAGTTAGGTTTCATCAAAGCCGCTATGTTCATGACTATATTTTGCAAGCGTTGCAATCGGCATTGATTCAAGTGACTCAAACTTCACTGCAGTTTCCTGAGAAAAAATTGAAGGAATCAGTTCAAGATAGCTACCAGAGTAAACCTTTGTCAGAGAGTCGTGTCGCTGAAGTGACTCCGTCAAGTTATTTGGCTCATTCTGGCGGGGAGCAAAGAGGTGCGCCGAATACTTCATTTGGTCAATCAAGTTCGCAGCCTTCCTATTTAAGAGGTAGCGATGCTTCATCTCGTGCTCAAGCAGAGCTGCCTTCGGCGAGTGAAATTGCAACCTATACTCGATTATTAAAGACCCCAGAGCTTCAGAGAACGCCTAGTGCGGCCGATAATGATTTAGTGAGTCAAATGCCTCCAGTCTTAGCGGGTAAATATTGGGTGCGCGTTACAGGGGATGAGTTATCTTTATTATCAATAGAGACAATTGCAAATTGGCTTGTTAAAAGGGACATTTTGGACAAAATAGCCGTTGGGTTAATCAGTCAGCCTTTGCTTATGCCTGTTTCAATTAAGTTCGATGAGGATTGGCTGAAGACTATTGATGAAAGAGAGCTGCTACTCAGAAAGTTAGGAATTGAAATAACAATCCGCCTAGGGCAGTTGATTATAAAAAAAGTGCCCCCATATTTAAGACAGAGTCAGTTAGTTACAGTGATCCCTGAACTATTGCAGTGGCTTAGGTTCGAAGAACCCAGTGATGAGGCTTTAGCCTCTTGGCTAGTCGCTCAAGACAAGGCAAGATTTGAGTCAGTGGTAGAAACCTGGCAGGCATTGAGTATGTTGGACAAAGATATCCAGCATGAATTAACACAGAAGGCTAAGGTTTTACCTTGGTTGTCTTGGCTAGAAGAGTAACCGAGTGACTGAAGATAGTGCGTCTACACACACAAGTGATCGTGTTTTACCCCAGATCTTAACATTAATGGGTCCAACTGCTTCGGGTAAAACAGCGCTAGCTATAGAGCTGGTCGAGCAGCATAATTGTGAGATTATCTCGGTAGATTCTGCTCTTATCTATCGAGGGATGGATATCGGAAGTGCAAAGCCCACAGCTGAAGAGTTGAGTAAGGCTCCCCATAGGCTCATTAATATTCGGGATCCGTTAGAGAGCTATTCAGCTGCGGATTTTAGATGTGATGCCTTGTTGGCGATAGAAGATATTCTAGCTAAAGGAAAAACCCCACTACTTGTCGGTGGGACGATGATGTATTTTAAGGCATTATTAGAAGGCTTATCACCGCTTCCAGCGGCAGATGATTCGATTAGAGTGCAGATAAAAATTGAATCAGAGGAGCATGGGTGGCAGTATCTGCATGATGAACTTAAGCGGATAGATCCTGTTTCAGCTGAACGTATTCACCCTAATGATCCGCAACGATTATCTAGGGCTATCGAAGTGTACAGAATTAGTGGCAAATCGCTCACTGAACTCACGAAAATTAAGGCAGAACCTCTGCCTTACGACGTTGTTCAATTTGCTATTTCGCCAAAAGATCGAAAAGTGTTACATCTTTCTATAGAAGAAAGATTCAAATTGATGTTAAATCAAGGATTCGTTGAGGAAGTGCAGTCGCTCAGGGAACGAAATGAGCTGCATATAGACCTGCCTTCGATGAGGTGTGTTGGCTACAGACAATGTTGGCAATACCTAGATGGCGAGTATGACTATGATAATATGGTTGAAAAAGCGATAGTTGCTACTAGGCAATTAGCTAAACGTCAATTAACATGGTTGAGAGGGTGGCCTGAGCTAAATTGGCTAGAAAGTGGAGTAGACTCAAATCTGACCACTGTATTGCGACATTGTCGCTAGCAAGTTAGTCCTTGCTATATAATACTAAAACTAAATAAAAGTTATGTTGTATTAGTTTTACTACTTATTTTTAATAAAAAGGAAATTACAAAATGGCTAAGGGGCAATCTTTACAAGACCCGTTTTTGAACGCACTGCGCCGTGAACGCGTTCCTGTTTCTATTTATCTTGTTAATGGCATCAAACTACAAGGACAGGTTGAGTCATTTGATCAATTTGTTATTTTGCTGAAAAACACGGTCAGTCAAATGGTATACAAGCATGCTATTTCTACTGTTGTTCCAGCACGCCCTTTTAACGTGAGTGCGCATCATGCTACACCTGCACCAACACCAGCTGGTGGTTTTAATGGTCAGACTGATGACACTAGCGAGTAATCATTGATAAGGAGTTTGCTTTTTGTTTGATCGTTATGAGGCGGGAGAAAACGCGGTTCTTGTCCATATTGAGTTCTCCGATGAGGAACGTAGGGAAGATTTGGTCGAGCTTCAACTTTTAGTTGAGTCGGCTGGTGCCCAGTGTATTGGAGTGATAACAGGAAGCCGTCGTTCGCCGGACCGAAAGTTTTTTGTAGGCTCGGGTAAGGCTGACGAATTAGCTGCTATGGTTGCTGCGACAGAAGCGAATGTGGTGATTTTTAATCATGCACTGAGCCCAGCTCAAGAGAGAAACCTTGAGCTGGTTTGCCAATGTCGAGTGTTAGACCGTACCACGCTCATTTTAGATATTTTTGCACAGAGAGCACGTACGTACGAAGGAAAGTTACAGGTAGAGCTAGCGCAGTTACGCCATATGTCGACTCGCCTTATACGTGGCTGGACTCATCTGGAACGCCAGAAAGGTGGTATTGGTATGCGAGGACCTGGGGAGACTCAGCTCGAAACCGATAGACGTCTACTCCGAGGTAGGATTAGCACCATCAATAAGCGTTTAGCAAAAGTAGATAAACAACGTGAACAGAGTCGAAGGGCCAGAAATCGTAGTGATTTAGCGACGGTTTCATTAGTTGGTTATACCAACGCAGGTAAATCGACTCTATTCAACTCTCTTACAGCGTCAGATGTGTATGCAGCAGATCAGCTTTTTGCTACTTTAGATCCGACTTTAAGAAAGTTAGATCTGGAAGATGGTAATATTATTCTGGCTGATACAGTAGGTTTTATTCGTCATTTGCCACATGACTTAGTGGCGGCGTTTAAGGCTACATTGCAAGAAACACGTCAAGCTGAACTACTACTCCATATTGTTGATTGTCATGATGACAATATGGCGGACAACTTCGAGCAAGTTCAACTTGTACTCAAGGAGATCGGTGCCGAAGACGTTCCACAACTTATTGTTTGCAATAAGATTGACTTGTTGGATGAGGTTTGCCCTAAAATCGATTATGATGATGAAGGCGTCCCCATTAGAGTGTGGGTTTCAGCTCAAAAACAACAAGGTCTAGAATTATTAAAGGAAGCTATCAACAGCATTGTTGGAAAGACGACTTTAACATTAGACTTAGAAATTCCAGCAACTGCTGGACATTATCTTGGTCAGTTATACCGACTTGATGTGATACAGCAGAAAGAATATGACGATCTGGGGAACTGTATCTTGTCTGTGCGCTTGTTAGAGGCCGATTGGCGTCGACTTGTGAAGCAGAGCGAAGGAGAGTTAGAGGCGTTTGTTGTTGAATATTCGACAGCAGAGTAGTTTTTAGTGATCTCATTTATTTCATACACCTGTGGAGTGCTAAATGGCTTGGAATGAGCCCGGTAACAAGGGTAAAGACCCTTGGGGAAATAAAAGTGGAAACGATAAGGGACCACCGGACCTAGATGAAGTTTTTCGCAATATCTCTAAACGCTTTGGCGGCGGAAAAGGCAATGGTTCAGGCCCGAGCTTCAGCTCGTTCAGCTTAGTTATTGTTTTGGGTATCGCTGTTGCTGTATGGGGGCTATCAGGTTTCTATACTGTGAAAGAAGCGGAAAAAGGTGTTGAACTCAGATTTGGTAAGTATGTCGGTGAAGTTGAGCCTGGTTTACAATGGAAGGCAACTTTCATTGATGAAGTCTTCCCAGTCAACGTAAACACTGTTCGTTCAATCCCTGCCTCAGGAAGCATGCTTACTGCTGATGAGAATGTGGTTTTAGTCGAACTCGATGTGCAATACCGTGTTGTCGATGCTTATAACTTCCTGTTTAGCGCTGTTGATGCCAACGCCAGTTTACGTGAAGCAACGGACAGTGCTCTGCGCTATGTTGTTGGTCACAATAAAATGGATGACATCCTGACAACTGGTCGTGATCAAATCCGTCGTGATACTTGGGCTGAAGTTGAGCGTATTATCGAGCCATACAAGCTAGGTATTCAGATTGAAGATGTTAACTTCTTGCCCGCACGTCCGCCGGAAGAAGTTAAAGACGCTTTTGATGATGCTATCTCAGCTCAGGAAGATGAACAGCGCTTTATTCGTGAAGCTGAAGCTTATGCAAGAGCTATCGAGCCAAAGGCTCGTGGTCAAGTTCAACGCATGGAGCAGCAAGCTAACGCTTATAAAGAACGTGAAATCCTAGAGGCTAAAGGTAAAATTGCTCGTTTCGAGCTGTTACTGCCTCAGTATAAAGCTGCACCAGAAGTGACTCGTGAGCGTCTGTACCTGGACTCTATGCAAGAAGTTATGAAAGGGACAAGCAAAGTGTTGGTTGACTCTAAGAGTAGCAACAACATGATGTACTTACCTTTAGATAAGTTGATGCAGAACAGCCAGTCTGACAGTAAGCCTCGTAAGGTAAGCTCAAATTCTTCGCTTAATTCGTCAAGTAATACGGTGAGTAAAAACAGTATGCCAACTGACTCACGTCCATCACGTGGCGAACGTCAAGGGAGGAACTAAAAAATGGGAAGATTAGTCGCAATTATTGCAGCAGTACTTGTCGCTGTACTTTTGTCCTCCATTTTGATCGTTAATGAAGGCGAGAAAGCCATTGTTTCACGCTTTGGTAAGATTTTAAAAGATGAAGGCGTCACTCGTATCTATGAGCCAGGTCTTCACATTAAACTGCCTATGATAGATAAGATTAAGTTTCTTGATTCACGTATCCAAACTATGGATGGCGCGGCTGACAGATTCGTTACTTCAGAAAAGAAAGACCTTATGGTTGATTCTTACGTGAAGTGGAGAATATTTGACTATGAGAAATACTATCTTTCTACTGGTGGCGGTATTAAAGCAACTGCCGAATCACTGCTTCAACGTAAGATCAATAACGATCTTCGTACCGAGTTTGGTCGTCGCACGATTAAAGAGATTGTTTCGGGTAGCCGTGATGAACTGCAACAAGATGCCTTAGTTAATGCTGCTGAAAGTGCCGCAGATTTGGGTATTGAAGTGGTTGATGTCAGAGTAAAACAGATTAACTTACCTGCAAACGTAAGTTCAAGTATCTACCAGCGTATGCGTGCAGAACGTACCGCTGTAGCGAAAGAGCACAGAGCGCAAGGTATGGAACAATCTGAAATTATTCGTGCTAAAACAGATGCATCAGTTACTATTCAAATTGCAGATGCTGAACGTAAAGCATTAGAAGTAAAAGGTGAAGGTGATGCGCAATCAGCTAAGATTTACGCTGATGCCTATTCCAAGGATGCAGAATTTTACAGCTTTCTCCGTAGCTTAGAAGCTTATAAGGCGAGTTTTGCTGATGGTTCAAATGTCATGATTTTAGAGCCTGATAGTGAGTTCTTTAAATACATGAACAGCTCCCAAGGTAAATAAAGTCCTTTTAATTAAAAGCTCGGCTTAGGCCGAGCTTTTTTTTGCTTATCATATCTAACTCCCTAATTTAGCGATGAATACTATTTATTTTTATCCTTTCTTTTTGTTGAAATATCTTTAAAACCTCACTTATAACGTGTGTTTTTTAAGCTAAGATAGCTATTTTGCTAACATAGTTAACTTTGTTCTCTGTTTTACTATGATCTGCTTCTGATTTTTGGCTATAATGAGTACCACCTCAAGTTCTTTTTTTTAGTTTTGGGGTAAACACCAAATTCCGAAAATTTAAAACAAAAATTCCAACACTCTCTGGAGATAAGTGGATGAGCAATGCGCCAGTCGATACCGGACGTCGCAGATTTCTGACCGCAGCAACCGCCGTAGTAGGTGGTGTGGGTGCCGTAGCTGTAGCGGTACCTTTTATAAAGTCATGGAATCCGAGTGCCAAAGCGAAAGCTGCAGGCGCACCGGTTGAAGTAAACATAAGTAAAGTAGAGCCGGGTCAATTGATCCGTGTTGAGTGGCGTGGAAAGCCTGTATGGGTTGTACGCCGTACTGAAGAGATCCTTGAGAATCTAGCGACATTAGATGATCAACTTCGCGATCCTGCATCAGTGGAAGAACAGCAACCTGTTTATGCCCAGAATGCCGGACGTTCAATCAATCCTGAGTTCTTTATCGCAGTGGGGCTTTGTACTCACTTAGGTTGTTCTCCTACCTATTTACCAGATACTTTTGGTGAGCAGGTTGAAGGTGTACCTTCTGGTTTTTTCTGTCCATGTCATGGTTCTAAGTTTGATATGGCTGGTCGAGTATTCCAAGGTGTGCCAGCTCCGTTGAACTTAGTTGTTCCACCTCATCAATACATCGATGACAGAAATGTCTTGATCGGTGTTGACCAAGGGGCTGCGTAATGGTTAAGAATATAGTTGATTGGATTGATGCTCGTATACCTATGACGGCTACCTACAACCGTCATGTTGGTCAATATGCAACACCTACTAACTTTAATTTTTGGTACTTTTTTGGCTCGCTAGCCATGTTAGTTCTGGTAAACCAGTTACTAACAGGGATCTGGCTGACCATGAATTACGTCCCAACGGCTGAAGGTGCGTTTGCTTCAATCGAATACATCATGCGTGATGTCGAGTATGGTTGGTTATTACGTTATATGCACTCAACAGGCGCCTCGGCGTTTTTTGTGGTCATCTATCTGCACATGTTCCGTGGTCTAATTTACGGTTCATACCAGAAGCCTAGAGAGTTACTATGGCTTTTCGGCATGTTGATATTCTTGGTGCTAATGGCTGAAGCCTTTATGGGCTACTTGCTACCGTGGGGCCAAATGTCCTACTGGGGAGCGCAGGTAATTATCTCCTTGTTTGGAGCCATTCCCGTTATTGGTGATGACCTAACATTGTGGATTCGTGGTGACTTTGTCGTCTCTGGAGCAACGCTGAACCGCTTCTTTGCACTGCACGTTATTGCATTACCTTTAGTGCTGGTTGTTTTAGTTTTCTTACACTTAATTGCATTGCATGAAGTGGGATCAAACAACCCTGACGGTATTGAGATTAAGAAGAACAAAGATGAGAATGGCTGGCCTATCGATGGTATCCCATTCCACCCTTACTACACTGTTAAAGATATTATGGGCGTCGCTGGCTTCCTGATAGTCTTCTGTTATGTGTTGTTCTTTATGCCTGAAGGTGGCGGTTATTTCCTTGAAAAGCCAAACTTCGAAGCAGCTAATCCAATGAAGACTCCTGAGCATATTGCCCCAGTTTGGTATTTCACACCTTTCTATGCAATCTTGCGTGCGATCCCTGATAAATTATTAGGTGTTATCGGTATGGGACTTGCGATAGCAGTGCTGTTTGTATTGCCTTGGTTAGACCGTTGTAAGGTTAAGTCTGTTCGTTACCGTAGTCTGACTCATAAGCTGAACATCGCTCAGTTTGCAGTGTCTTTCGTGGTTCTTGGTTATTTAGGTGCTGTTGCGGCTACACCTGCATTAACCATCGCAGCTCGTGTCTTTACTCTGACTTACTTCGGTTTCTTCGTATTCCTTTGGATATACAGTAAGAACGAGAAGACTAAGCCTGTTCCAGAGAGGTTGACTCACTAATGAAAAAATTGATTATTGCATTAGTTACCTTAATTCCTACACTTGCTTTTGCAGCCGGTGGTTCACATGTCACGCTAGAAAGCGCGAACATTGATCTGCATGATAAAGAGTCACTGCAACGTGGATTGGATAACTTCCAACTCTATTGTGCAGGTTGTCACAGCACTCAGTATCAACGTTATGATCGTGTTGCGAATGACTTAGGCATTCCTCTCGATGATATGCGTGCTAAGTATATGTTCGATGACAGCGTCAAGCCTGGTAGTTTGATGGAAAATGCGATTCCAACTGCCGATGCAGCTAAATGGTTTGGTGCTTCGCCACCGGATCTTACTTTAGTGGCTCGTGTGCGTGGAGAAGATTGGATTTATTCATATTTGAAGGGATTCTATCATGATGAGAATCGTCCTTTCGGTGTCAATAATACCGTGTTCCCAGCTGTAGGCATGCCGCATGTATTGCAAGAACTGCAAGGCCTTCCTGTTAAGCAAGAAGATGGTAGCTTAGTCGCTACTGGCGGAAAGTTAACGGCTGAAGAATATGATCAAGTTGTTCGCGACATTACTGGATTTCTCGTTTATTCGGGTGACCCAGTTAAACTTGAGCGTGAAAGCTTAGGTTGGTGGGTGATGGGCTTCTTGTTTATCTTCTTCGTGATAGCTTACTTGCTAAAGAAAGAGTACTGGAAAGATGTACACTAACCCTTAGAAAGGTTAGAATGCATCATTCGCATACTGTAAACGAGGGGCTTTGCCCCTCGTTTTGCTTTTTGTTTTTTTGCTTTTTTCATTAAATCTCGGAGGGTATCAATGGCTGTTGCTGCCAATAAACGCTCAATCATGACCCTGTATTCAGGTGCTGACGATCTATATAGTCATCAAGTTCGTATCGTCTTAGCTGAAAAAGGAGTTACAGTTGATGTACTTCAGGTTGAACCAAATGATATGCCTGAAGATTTAATCGAATTGAACCCTTACAACACAGTGCCGACTTTGGTTGATCGTGAATTAGTGCTTTATAACTCACGTATTATCATGGAGTACTTGGATGAGCGCTTCCCTCACCCACCTCTAATGCCTGTCTATCCTGTATCTCGTGGACGTACACGTTTGATGATGCACCGTATCCAAAAGGATTGGTATTCATTAGTGGACCGTATCCGCAGTGGTGACCGTGCTGATGCTGCTCGTAAAGAGTTGCAAGAAGGCTTAACGTCTATCGCACCGATATTTAATGAGATGCCATATTTTATGGCGGAAGATTTTGGTTTAGCAGATTGCTACTTAGGCCCATTACTATGGCGTTTACCTGTACTTGGCATCGAACTCGATACTCGCACAGCTAAAGAAGTTAAAGCGTATATGACACGTCTGTTTGATCGTGAATCATTTAAAGCGTCATTAACTGAGGCCGAGCGCGAAATGCGCATGGGTGATTAAATGATGCCTATGACCCCGAATCGTCCATACTTGCTGCAAGCATATTATGACTGGTTAATGGATAACGAGCTGACTCCACATGTGGTTGTTGATGCTTATGTTCCTGGTACTCAGGTTCCACAACAATATGTGAAAGATGGTCAAATTGTACTTAACATTACCTCTTCTGCTGTAGCTAACCTACAGATAGGACATGAGTATATTGAGTTCAATGCACGTTTTGGTGGTGTACCTCAACAAGTTGTTCTTCCTATGGCTGCGATAGTTGCTATCTATGCCAGAGAAAATGGTGCCGGCACCGTTTTTGATTTAGAAGATGCATATCAACTTGAAGGTGAGGAGCTTGAGCCAGGTTTATCTGTTGTTGATGCAGCAAAAGATGAAGAGACTGATGATGGCCCTGAAACACCAGATCCAAAGCGTCGAGGTCATCTCACGTTAGTTAAGTAACTTTTAGCTAATAGAAATAAGCCAGTCACATGACTGGCTTTTTTTATGCAATATTTCTAGTCTCTTGCCTGTTTCTTCCTCTGCTCTTCGCCGAATATAAGGCATCATCCGCTTCCTTAATAACGTGGTCTAAGTTGTGTTGTCCAGTGAAGATGCACAGACCAATAGATGCGGTGATTTTGTATTTTTGGTCGGCATAATAAAAAGGTGAGTTTTCTAGTTTGAGTAAAAGAGTGTTGGCTCTGTTTATGGGGGTGGCGGATTCAGTGTCTATGTACACCATGGCAAACTCTTCTCCTCCGACTCTAGCGAGTAATCCACTGTCGCCTATATGTTCCTTTAAAAGGTGGCTTACGTGCTTGAGAGCCTCATCGCCCGCATCATGCCCACCTGTATCATTTATGCGTTTAAAGTGGTCAATATCAATGATCGCTAAGGCTAGTTGCTGTTGATCTAGCTGCTTTAACAGTATCTGTTGAAAGTTATCAATGAAATGGCGACGATTATTGAGAGAGGTCAAAGGATCAGTGTTAGCCAGTCTCTCAAGGTAGATCTCATTTAATTCTGAGTAACGCTCACTTATTAGCAACAGTAAGATAATCGTAAATACGCTTGAACCCACCATAATGACTCTCAACAGGTTGAGCTGCTGTGCTTGTAGTTCATATATTTCAGGCAGTGATGGCCAGCCATTGATCTGGAAAAAGCAGTAGAGGCTAAGGTTGGCAATAAAGAGTAATGCGGAGGAGCGCCACTGCGCTATCTCGAAGAATGCTGCGGGTATAATGGCAAATAGTAAAAAGTAGTAGTGGATCAGAAATATGGTGCCTTGGGCTAAAAAAAGAGTGACGGCAGTATCTGACATTACAATGATAAAAATGGCCCATCTGGCTAAGAAAAATCTCCCTGAATGATTAAGCCACCATACTAAAGGCAATAAAAGTAAGAAGGGAGTTTGTATCAACCCTGAGTAAAATACAGTCCAGTTTCCCGTCAGGTAAAAAAGTACATCAAAAATAAGAATTGTGGCAGCACTTACCATCACGCCAAGGTTCACTTGTATGACCTTGCGCTCTAAGGTTTTACTGCTGCAATGTTGGCAGCCTAAGGTTAATAGCTTAAGAAAAAGGGACGATAGGCTCGGCATTATTATCGCTCTTGTTTATCTAAGATTAAGCATAGTTGTTTTTATGCCATGTGTGGTGATCCATATGGGACTCTGTGTTAGCATCTGCCGCCAATTACCCTACTATCAGCGTTTTACATTTCGGACCGATTTATGCTTTTGATGATCGATAACTATGACTCTTTCACATTTAACTTAGTGCAATATTTCCAGCAGCTTGGTCAAGAGGTTGTGGTTAAGCGAAATGATGAGATCACCATCGCCGAGATAGAAATGTTAGCCCCGACTCACATTGTTATTTCCCCTGGGCCTCGTAGCCCAAATGAAGCGGGAATATCATTAGCCACCATTGAATATTTTGCAGGAAAGCTACCAATCCTCGGCGTGTGTTTAGGACACCAAGCGATTGCACAAGTTTTTGGTGCTCAAGTGATACGTGCTAAGCGGGTCATGCATGGTAAAACCAGCTGTATTACTCATCTGGGAGAGCGGCTTTTTAGTGAGTTGAATAACCCTCTGACGGTGACGCGTTATCACTCTTTGTTAGTCGAATCATTGCCCGATGACTTTACGCTTGATGCGTGGTTTGATGACGAGGTTCATGGGCGTGAGATCATGGCCATGAGCCATATTCGTTTACCGATTTATGGGGTGCAGTTTCATCCTGAGTCTGTGCTTACTGAGCAAGGGCATGAGTTATTACAGAATTTTCTCAACTTAAGTTAATACCGTTCTTTTTTATCTTTACCCTTTTAGAGCTTCACTTTTCTTAGCTTGTTACAAGATTTCCTTATTTTCCTCACTAAAATGAGGCTGTTTTGTGATATAAATATCGCAAAATAATATCAATGACGCAGTATGACCCTCTGTTTTAGATAGTCATGATCATTGAAAAATAAAAGGAAGCACAATGACGAGTCTGATAAGACATTCGGGACTAAGTGTCCTAGCTATTGCCATCTTAAGTGGCTGTACGGCAACCTCAAGTGAACAAACGATAAACGAACAAGTTACCCAACAGCAAAGTCAGGTTTTACTCGCCAGTCCTCCTAAGGTTAATGAAGCACTAAGCCTAAAGCAGATCATGGCTAATCCAGACTGGATGGGAATATTGGCTAAAGGGGCGTATTGGGGGGATGATAGTCAGTCTATCTTTTTCGTTCGACAAGCTCACGGCAATCCAGTTAAAAACTACTATGAACAAGCATTGAATGGCGATAAAGCAACGCAGTTGACGCTCAATGAATTACATAAAGCATCTCAGAAATATGGCGTACTTGATAACAAAAAAACTAAAAAAGCTTATATCTATCAAGGTAACGTCTTTGTAAAGCAACTGAGTTCGGGCTTAATTTCACAGTTAACCAGACAAAACTCACCTGTTAATGGCGTACGTTTCCTAAATAATGGCGATATCGCTTATTGGCAGGGAGATGATATCTATCGTATTCATAACTACACGGGTATGCATGAGCAAATAGCCAGCATAAAGATGTCTGCCAAACCAAAAGGCGTGGAAGACCCATCAAGTTACATTGCTAAGCAGCAACACAGGCTGATCAAGTATGTGTCTCAGCAGCATGATAATGATAAAAAGAGAGAGCAATATAAGGCTGAATTAGCTGAACAAGATCCAACACTGGCAAGCAAGGTTTGGTATTTGGGAGACAGTGAAACGGTCTCTGACTTAAGCCTTTCACCAGATGGACGATATGTTCTGCTTTCATTAATCGATAAAGGATATAGCTGGCGTGGCGAACACGACATCATGCCTAACTATCTTGGTAAAGATGGGTATGTTGATGCCGTACCTGCTAGAGCGCGTGTAGCGGAAGATAAGAATCCGGGTGAGCGCCTAGTCTTGTTGGATCTCGACACTCACACTGAACGTGCAATCACTATCGAAGGGCTTGAAGGTTTCGATGAAGATGTGCTCGCTAAAGTAAAGGCCGAAAATGCCAAGGCGAAGGGTGAATCTTATAAGAGTGAGCGTGCGCCACGTAAAATTCAATTAATACAAGATTGGGGATGGGAGCAGAGCGCGATTCAGTGGCAAGAAGCGGATAACAAAGTGGCTGTCATGCTTGAGGCAGTCGATAATAAAGACCGCTGGATAGCAACATTAGATCTGGATAAAGGCTCGCTTAACACTGAACACAGATTGCATGATGACGCTTGGATTAACTATAACTTCAATCAGTTTGGTTGGTTGCCCGCTACCGACGATCTCTATTATTTGTCTGAAGAAACCGGTTACTCTCACCTCTATCTTAAGCGTGAAGGTAAAGAAGCTGAGCCTTTAACTCAAGGTCAATACGTCGTTAGTGATATCACTCTTGGGCCCAAAGCCCAGTTTATCTATTACAAGGCCAATAAAAGTCATCCAGGTATCGACAATGTCTATCGCGTGGAGATCAATACAGGTAAAGATGAGCAGTTAACGCAGTGGGATGGACAGCTTGATTACAGTTTGAGTCCAGATGGTAATAATTTGCTACTCAATGCTTCACGTCGTACAGAGCCGAGTGAACTTTATCTGCAGCCTATCGGCGGCGATCTTAAAAAGATGACCTCATACACCAGTGATGCTTTCAAACGTTATCCTTGGCAAGCGCCAGAGGTTGTTACTGTGCCGTCAAGCCATGGTGCTGATGACGTGTATGCCCGAGTCTACCTACCACAAGGGTATGATAAGAGCCAAGCAGACAAGTATCCTGCGGTGATCTTTAATCATGGTGCTGGTTACCTGCAAAATGCACATTACGGCTTCTCAGGTTACTTCCGAGAGTTTATGTTCCATAACTTGCTTACCCAACAGGGTTATGTGGTGATGGATATGGATTATCGCGGTTCAAAAGGGTATGGACGTGATTGGCGTACGGCTGTATATCGCCAAATGGGCACGCCTGAGGTTGAAGATCTAAAAGATGGCGTAAGCTGGATGGCGGCAAATGCTAATGTTGACGCTAATAAGGTTGGTACTTATGGCGGTTCATACGGTGGCTTCCTGACCTTTATGGCGCTCTTTAACGAGCCAGAGTTATTTCAAGCAGGAGCTGCTTTACGTCCGGTTACTGACTGGGCGCATTATAATGCCCCGTACACTTCAAATATTCTAAACACACCAGATGTCGATCCTATCGCTTACGAACGTAGCTCGCCAATTGAGCACGCTCAGGGTCTGCAAAAACGATTACTGATTATGAGTGGAGTACTCGATGACAATGTCTTTTTCCAAGACAGTGTTCGTTTAGTGCAGCGTTTGATCGAGCTGGAAAAACCTATGTTTGAAACTGCTATCTACCCTGTTGAGCCACACGGCTTTAAAGAACCATCAAGTTGGTTAGATGAATACCGTAGGATCTATAAACTATTCAATGAAGAGCTCAAGTAAGGTCTAGAAATATAAGCCTCTGAACGGAGGCTTTTTTATTTCTAAATCCATTGGGGGAGGAAGTAAAACTCCCCATCAACTTAATGGGCTTGGGTGTTGCTAGGCTCGTTATTTATCGGCAATGTATAAATATTGTTAATAAAGGTGCTAAATTATCACTTAGACCTTTTTGAGGAAAAATAGACAGTGGCTATATCAGTGGCAGGTGGAGTTAGGCCAGGTAAGGTTATTGAAATAGAGCATAGACTTTATAAACAGTTGATCGTGGGAAAACAAAAATCTGATTCCATGTTTGATGAATTGGATGCTGAGTTAGAGGATGATGCTAACAAACTGGCTATAGAACGAGAAGCTGTATTAGAGCGATTAGCTAAACAGATAGAAGCAAAACAAGTTTTTGAGCGAGTATCAGAGCAGCTAATTAAAACAGTAAGTAACGCCGTTAATCACAGGTTAGCTTCGGCTGATGCTGTTATAAAAAGTGCCGGAGTTAATGAATCTCAATTGTTGATGTTGGAGCTCCTACAGGGGAGTAACATCGATATCAATCGCCTTCGCCCATTAATTGCAAACGAATCATGGTTAGTCCGCGATCTTCTCAATATCGTTAACAGCACCTCATTCAGACATCGACGCCCAAAAGGGTCTGATGTGAAACTGACAGACTTAAAATTGGTGCTTAACTTTATCGGCATCGAAAATATCAAGTTGTTGATCCCGCATTTTTGCTTAAGAAATTGGTTGCCTTCAGGACATGCAAACTTGCTGTGGACGACTCGTAAGTTGTGGCGTTATTCCATGGTGAGTGCGATTGCTGCTCAGGCACTGGGAAAGCTGCATGAAAAAGACAGCATATTTGTCTATATCTGTACTCTGTTAAGCCAGTTAGGGCCCTCTGTAGTATTAAAAAATAGTACCTTATTGTTTGAGGAAACATGGGGACTCTGGTTGGGGGAAGCCAATAATAGTAGAGATAAAGAGCTTTATGATGCTGTTTTAGTGACGGAGTTTCCATCACAGAAAGTATATGAGTTAGTGATAGAGCACGGCGATAGATTGAACTGGCAGCTACTGCAGCAGTTAAATTTTAGTGACAGCCCTATGACGTCAGTAATGGCAGAGTTAGATAATAACTTGAGTTATAAAGATCTCTCTGAAAATGCGTCTATTGTTGCCAGAGCAAACTGCTACGCTAAAGTGGTGCTATTAGAAGAGATGAAGCTGATAAACCCGCAAGAGAAGCGCATTATGTTCGACTATTATGAGTTGAGCGAGCAAGAGCTAATCAGGCTCAAAGGTCAAAATTATCGAAAGTTAAATATTATCTGATCCCTTCTCTTAGCATTTATCAGCCTTAAAAGTCGTGGTGACACAGCAGGGGGCGGGGTTTATACCCAAGCTAC
This sequence comes from Shewanella hanedai, assembly GCF_007197645.1. Taxonomy (GTDB): domain Bacteria; phylum Pseudomonadota; class Gammaproteobacteria; order Enterobacterales; family Shewanellaceae; genus Shewanella; species Shewanella hanedai. Next base: position 22,665 of record NZ_VKGK01000002.1, on the reverse strand, counting down.
CTCAAGATGCTCGTTTCAGAGCTCCCGTAGGATAGCTGAACAAGGCAGTGATTGAGGATAATGGCTATTCCCTTATTGATATCACTAACACAGTGCAGATATTCTACGGGAACTCCCGAAGGGCACGGCGAGAAGCAACATGTTTCTGCGTTATGAAAAAGTGAATTAGAATAACTAGTCCAGCAATTTCGTGCCTTGAACTCTGTCACTTCTCGACATGCTGAATCCTGCATCTTGAAGTTGTTTGGGTATAAGCTTTAAACATATACTAATTAGCGGTTAACTTTGGTGTATTTAATACTATTCACTCGTTAACTATGCATGTTTGGTGAATAGTTAGCGGAAATGGTTTCGAATAACTTTTTTTATGACTAATTATGCTCGAAACCCCCGTTATAAACGCTTGTATAATTCTTAAACTCAACTCTTTATGCAATAAATGTGTGCAATAGATCTTAGTTGGGTGTAAGAAACTGGCGTTTTGATCACATTTTCGCTATTAATGTCTATTAAGTAATAAAAATTAGCACCGCCATCATGAGTTTTTATAAAGAAAAAGGCGGGCATAGTGGCTTTCAGAGCCATCACAACAATAAAGGATGAGAAGGTATGAGCGTAAACAAGACCCTGACAAGAGCCCAGTTTGATGAAGTGATGGTGCCTAATTATGCGCCTTCGGCTGTTATTCCTGTTCGTGGAGAAGGAAGCCGAGTTTGGGATCAAGAGGGTAATGAGTTTATCGATTTTGCGGGTGGTATTGCCGTTAACTGTCTGGGTCATTGTCACCCAGCTTTGGTTGGTGCACTGAAAGAGCAGGGCGAGAAGCTTTGGCACCTGTCTAATGTAATGACCAACGAGCCAGCTTTAGCACTTGCGACTAAGTTAGTGGATGCGACTTTTGCCGATCGTGTCTATTTTGCTAACTCAGGTGCAGAAGCAAACGAAGCAGCACTTAAGCTTGCGCGTCGTTACGCTATGGATAAGTTTGGTGCAGAGAAAGATCAAATCATCGCATTCGATAGAGCTTTCCATGGTCGTACTTTCTTTACCGTAAGTGTCGGTGGCCAAGCGGCTTACTCTGATGGTTTTGGTCCAAAGCCACAAAGCATTACTCATGTTCCTTTCAATGATATTGCTGCACTAGAAGCTGTATTCTCTGATAAAACCTGCGCGGTCATGATGGAGCCACTTCAAGGTGAAGGTGGAATTATCGACGCCGATCCAGAATTCCTAAAAGCAGTGCGTGCCCTGTGTGATAAGCACAACGCGCTATTGGTCTTTGATGAAGTACAAACTGGTGTGGGTCGTTTGGGCGAACTATATGCCTACATGCGCGGCGATGTTGTGCCTGACATTCTGACCACGGCTAAAGCCCTAGGTGGCGGATTCCCAATCGCGGCGATGCTGACGACTAAAGAGATTGCTGATCACCTTAAAATAGGTACTCACGGATCGACTTATGGTGGTAATGCACTTGCCTGTGCTATCGGTAATGCAGTTTTGGATGTTGTAAACACTCCTGAAGTCCTTAACGGCGTTAAGCTTCGTGAGAAGTTGCTTCGTGAAGGTCTTAACAAGATTAATGATAAATACCAGGTTTTCTCTGAAGTTCGTGGACAGGGTTTACTGCTTGGTGCTGTATTGAATGACAAATATCAAGGACGTGCAAAAGAGTTCCTCGTTGCATCAGTGGGTGAAGGCTTAATGTGCCTAGTTGCTGGTGCTAACGTAATACGTTTCACTCCTTCTCTGGTTATTCCTGAAACTGATATCGCCGAAGGGCTAGTTCGCTTTGAGCGTGCTGTAGCTAAAGTCGTTGCAGCCTAATTGACATACCGAGTGTTGAAGTGTTCAACACTCTTTTTTTGTCATTAGGAATGCTTGAATCTTAACCTATTTAAACTTGCCTTAATTAGAGCAAGGAAGGGGGAAGAGGAGAGTGAAAGTGAGGAGGCTCAGAGATGTTAATAATACGTCCCATAAGATCTAGCGACTTTGAAGCGCTGTATCAAATAGCTGAAGAATCCGGTCACGGGTTTACATCATTGCCTGTCAATGAAGAGCTGCTTAAAAGCAAGATAGCCAGAGTAGAAGCTTCATTTCTTAAAGAAGTGAATAAACCTTTTGATGAAGGTTATCTCATGGTGCTTGAAGACACCGAAACTGGTGAAGTCGTCGGAACATGTGGTATCGAAGCTGCTGTTGGAATGGTCGATGCTTTCTACCATTACAGGCTCGGTACTGAGGTATATCATTCAGAACAGATTGACGTTAGAAATGAGGTTGAGACCCTAACCTTATGTCACGATTACACCGGTGCAGCTGAGTTGTGTACGCTATTTTTACGTGGTTCATACCGTAAAAATAACAATGGTCGCATGTTGTCCCGTAGTCGATTCCTGTTTTTAGCCCAACATAAGCAGCGATTCGGTGAAACCGTGATTGCTGAAATGCGTGGTGAAAGTGATAAAGATGGGAACTCCCCATTTTATGATTGGCTGCAAAAGCATTTCTTAGGAATAGATTTCGTTGAAGCGGATTATCTTTCAGGCCTTGGTCAGAAAGGCTTTATGGCTGAGATGATGCCTAAAAATGCGGTCTATGTATGTCTGTTACCAGAAGCCGCGCAAAAGGTGATTGGTGAAGTGCATACTAACACACGTCCAGCGTTGAATTTGCTCCAAGCTGAAGGATTCAGATGCCGTGGTTATGTGGATATTTTCGATGGTGGTCCCACGGTCGAATGTAATATTAATGATATCCGTTCGGTTAGAGAGAGCCGTTTATTGACGGTAACTATTGGCGTGCAACCAGCATCAGACACTAGCTATGTTATCTCAAACACACAGTTGGCGAACTATCGTGCGACATCTTCAACACTGCTTGTTAGTCAAGAAAGTGATGAGGTTGTCATCTCACCTGAATTAGCAGCTGGCTTGCTGGTTAAGCAAGGTGAGCAAATCCGTATTTTGGCTTTGTAGGAAACAAATAATGACTCAATTTATAAACGGCCAGTGGATCACTGGTTTAGGTCACGATGTGACATCTAAAAATCCCGCGAACAATGAAGTGATCTGGAGCAGCAAAACTGCAACAGCAGATCAGGTCAACACCGCAGTTGAAGCAGCTCGTGAAGTACAGTTCGATTGGTTTATGCTTGGATTTGAAGGTCGTCTGGCGATCGTTGAAGCTTACCGTGCTCAGCTTGAAGCGAACAAGGCCGAGATAGCTGAAGTTATTGCCCAAGAAACTGGCAAGCCTCAATGGGAGACAGCCACAGAGGCTGGCGCCATGATAGGTAAAATAGGCCTTTCAGTGGCGGCTTATAAAGAGCGTACTGGCAGCACTGAGAACGATATTCCTGCTGGACGCGCCGTTTTACGCCATAAGCCTCACGGTGTAGTTGCCGTATTTGGCCCATATAACTTCCCTGGTCACTTGCCAAATGGCCATATCGTGCCAGCACTCCTTGCGGGTAATACCGTGGTTTTTAAGCCATCAGAGCTGACGCCTAAAGTCGCTGAACTCATGCTTAAGTGTTGGGAAAAAGCGGGATTACCAGCCGGTGTTGTTAACTTAGTCCAAGGTGAAGTTGAAACAGGTAAAGCGTTAGCATCACACCCACAGATAGATGGTCTGTTCTTTACGGGAAGCTCTCGTACTGGTCATATTTTACATCAGCAATACGCTGGTGAGCCGGGTAAGATTTTAGCCTTAGAGATGGGCGGCAATAACCCGCTAATCATCAAAGGTGTTAAAGATACTAAGGCTGCAGTCCATGACATCATTCAGTCAGCGTATATCTCTTCGGGTCAACGTTGTACTTGTGCGCGTCGTCTCTATGTTGAAAAAGGCGCTGAAGGTGATGCGTTATTACTTGAGCTAGCTGCCGCGGTTAAGCGTATTCAAGTGGGAGCTTGGAATACTCAACCTCAGCCATTTATGGGATCCATGATTTCAGAAGTGGCGGCGAAAGGCATGGTACAAGCGCAAGATAACCTACTTAAATTAGGCGCTCACTCTCTGGTTGAATTGACGCATCTTGAAGCAGGTACGGGTTTAGTCTCACCGGGTTTGATTGATGTTACTCAAGTGATTGAACTGCCAGATGAAGAGTACTTTGGGCCTCTGCTGCAGGTGGTTCGTTACACCGACTTTGATGAAGCTATTAAGCTAGCAAACAAGACTCGCTATGGTCTATCTGCCGGTATTCTTGCGGACAGTCGTGACGATTACGAATACTTCTTAGCGCGTATTCGTGCAGGTATCGTGAACTGGAACAAGCAGATCACTGGCGCATCGGGTGCTGCACCATTTGGTGGTGTTGGCGCATCGGGTAACCACAGAGCGAGTGCATTTTATGCTGCCGATTACTGTGCTTATCCAGTTGCTTCTGTTGAGGCTGATACTGTTAGCCTACCAGCGAGCCTAAGCCCAGGTTTAAGTATCTAATACTGAAAGTTGTTAAAAGTAATGGGAGGCATCGTAAGGTGGCTCCCATATTTATAAATGGTACAGAAAGTCAGATAGGTTTAAACCACTTTACTCTCGCTGTACTTATATCGTGATAACAATAATACCAGGACTGACCTAGGTCGGTGATTGGCTCGCGATGCCGTTAAGGAATAAATTGATGCACACCGATGTTAACAAGCTATTTAAATCACTTTGGAATGATTATATTGAGATGACGCCTTCTGCTGCTAAGGTTCATCAACTCCTGTCAAAAGGGGAGACCATCATCAATGATCATATTGCCTTGCGTACGTTCAATATTGAGAAGGTAAACTTAACGGTTTTAGCTGCTCATTTTGAAAGCTTGGGATATGTAGACAGTGGCGATTACAACTTCGAAGCGAAAAAGCTAAAAGCTAAGCATTTCGAACACCCAGATCCAACTCAGCCTAAGGTCTTTATCTCTGAGTTGATGGTTGAAGAGTTTAGCCCACAGCTACAAGGTATTATTAAAGGTTTAGTTGAACAGATCGATATCGACGCAACGACTGCTGATAACTTCCTTTATTCAGGACGTCATTGGGATCTGGATTTTACCACTTATGAAGCACTACTTGCCGAGAGCGAGTATGCGGCTTGGGTAGCAGCTTTTGGTTACCGAGCGAATCACTTTACAGTCTCAATCAATCACCTTCCTGGATACTCAACTATTCTAGATGTGAATGAGACCTTGAAAAAAGGGGATTTCGTGTTGAATTCGGCTGGCGGTGAAGTGAAAGGATCGGCTGAAGTCTTGCTTGAGCAATCTTCAACGATGGCAGATAAGATAGAAGTTAGCTTTAAAGACGTTCAGAAGTCGATTCCTAGCTGTTTCTATGAGTTTGCGCTGCGTTACCCTAAGGCTGATGGTGAGCTTTATACTGGCTTTGTCGCAGCTTCTGCTGACAAGATTTTTGAAAGTACAAATGTAAGTTAAGCACTCGATGTAAACTAAACATTGGTATAAGAGGCCGTCCAGAGTGACGGCTTTTTGCATTAGAACTCCAACTTTACCCTCAAGCCTCCCTGTTTCATGCTTTTGGTAAAGGTGAGTTTTATCTCGTACTGTTCGGCAATATCTTTAACAATCGAGAGTCCAAGGCCATGACCCATGGTATCTTCATCCAAGCGCTTACCTCGATTAGTGAGCAGACTTAACTCATTATCTGCAACGCCGGGTCCATCATCTTCAATGGTTAGACTAATTCCCTTATTACAATTATCGTCAGTGCAGACAGTCACTTCCACGTACTCTTTTGCCCATTTATGCGCGTTGTCGAGTAAGTTTCCGATAAGTTCCATTCCATCTTCACGATGTATCGGAAGTCGGGTAATGGTTTCGGGAATGTTGAACTTGCAGGTGATCTGCTTATTGAAATGAACCTTGTTTAAGGTTTTAGCCAAGTCTTGAATATCTTTAGGAAGTTGCATCTGGGCCGCAGGCAACATATCACCAGTGATCCGCGCGGTGGCTAACTTTCTTTCTATCATCTTATGAATAAGGTCTAGTTGGTTTTGTAATGCGATCGCAGAGTCAGGATCTTTTAATCCTAATACTTCCACTTGTTGCTGCATAACGGCCAGTGGGGTTTTTAGCCCATGGCTGAGGTTACCGATATTGTTACGACTGCGCTCCATTTGCTTACTTGAGTAAGTTAATAGGTCATTGTAAGTGGACGCGAGGGGGCGTAGCTCTGAAGGAAGGTCGTTGACCTCTAGGGAGGTGATGTCTCCTTCTCGGAGTCTAGAGAGTGCATCTTGTATCTGGTTGATAGGCTTAAAAGATTGCCTTAACACTAAGAAAATACCGGCAATCATCGCCAATAACATACCCAAGTTGACGCCAAATTTAGTGCCGTAAATTTGGGTAAAAACCTTACGTCCGATACTTAAGTCTTGAGCTACGGTTAAAGTGGCTCCAACATCCATTGAGTCGGATCTCAGACCGATGGAGAGAAGCTGTATATCGTGATTCAGAGGCCCTTTGGCTTGCCACACACGGGTTTCCCCAAGCGCAAGTTTTTCGATATCGAGTTTTTGATCCCATAAAGAGCGAGATCGGATCTCAAGATCGGCAAGATCAAGTTGATAGTATCGTCCTGAAAATACAGGTTTATAAAATCCAGAAAGTTGGCTCTGATCTATTTCTAACTGCTCGCCATCAAGATGTGTCGCCAGCATGACTTGCTCAATATCTTCCTGTAAGCGGGCGATAATGGAATCATGAAAGGCCTGACGCAGCATGGTTTCGAAAAAAATGATGCCAACTGCGGTAGATAAGATGACTAAACCCGTTAACCAAAGGCTGAGTTTAGTCTTGATTGATATCATTCTCTGATGCCGTGGAAGATATATCCTTGGCCACGACGTGTCTCAATGCTGGTTTTACCGAGCTTTTTGCGTAGGTGAGTGACATAAACCTCGACTACGTTACTCTCTTTTTCATCATCAAACTGATATAGCTTATCTGTGAGTTGAGCTTTAGAGAGAAGCTTTTTAGGCGACATGATAAATATCTTTAGCAGTCTAAATTCCATGGCGGTAAGTTCAAATCTCTCCTCTTTAACCACCACAGTCTGCTGATCTTCATCTAACGTCACACCAGCAAAGCTGAGTTCTTTAGAGGGGGAGTTGGCTTTACCGTGAGCTCTTTGTATTAAGGCGTTGATTCTGACCAATAGCTCTTGAGTATGGAAAGGTTTACCTAAGTAATCATCTGCGCCGGCATTAAAGCCTTCGACTTTTTCGTGCCATTGGCTTCTTGCCGTCAGCATAATAACAGGGGTATTGATGCCTTGGTTACGCCATCGGCTCAACAGGTCCAAACCATTATCGTCTGGCAGACCAATATCCAATATCACACAATCATAATTGGTCTCTTTAAGCAGATAATCGGCTTCGGCGGCCTTATCGGTTACATCAGTGACGTACCCGGCCTGCTTCAATTGCTTCTCTAGTTCTGCAACCAGTAATTCATTATCTTCAACGAGCAGTAGTTTCATAGGAACCTGTCAATAAAAGGTATCAAAGGAGTTGGTGTTACCAGGGACTATTTTTCAAAAGCACGGCATTCACTTGGCAATGATTTATTAGGATTAGGTTGTCCAGTGCTGGCATCCAAGCTTAGATCTATGATTTGGCCACGTTGTGCCTTAATTTGCAAATCATAACGCCATTTTCCTTTGTCTTGATACAGATGGGCATCAATAAGTTTCCCAAAACAGAAAGACTCAGTCTTGGTTAAGGTGACATCGAGAGAGAGGATTTTTCCCGTACTGACTAACTCTTTCGCTTGATTATGTTCAAGCTCGATTAGTGTGGTAGCAAGAGATGTTATAGGCAGTAAGGTCGCAAGAGCTAATAAGCCAAATAATTGAGCTCTTGTCATTAGCATTTTCTCCAAAAAAATGGCCTGAGATTATCTCAGGCCACTTTAGCGAAGCTATCTTAAATCTAACTTAATGTTAGCTTAGCGAGTACCGTATACTACGATTGTTTTACCGTGAGCTTGGATCAAACTTTGCTCTTCAAGCATCTTCAGAATACGACCAACAGTTTCACGTGAACAACCCACAATTTGACCAATCTCTTGACGAGTGATCTTAATTTGCATGCCGTCTGGATGAGTCATCGCATCAGGCTGTTTTGCCAAATGTAATAGCGTTTGGGCAATTCTTCCAGCAACGTCAAGGAAGGCTAAATCACCGACTTTTTGACTTGTACTGTGCAGACGGTAAGCCATCTGAGAAGAAAGCTTCATCAAAATTTCAGGATTTACCTGGATCAACTGCTTAAATTTCTTGTAAGAAATTTCTGCAATTTCACAAGGCTGTTTGGCGCGAACCCAAGCAGTACGCTCAGCTTGCTCTTCAAACAAACCAAGTTCGCCAATAAAGTCGCCCTGGTTTAGGTAAGAGAGGATCATCTCTTTACCTTCTTCATCTTTGATTAAAACAGCGACTGAGCCTTTGACGATATAGTAAAGAGTATCTGACTCTTCACCAGCGTGGATCAAAGTACTTTTGGCTGGATACTTATGAATGTGACAGTGTGATAAAAACCATTCCAAAGTAGGATCTGGTTTAGGCTTACCAATAAGAGCCATGCCTATGTTCCTCGACTGTTTAAATTAAATACAAGAATATGCTAAATAAGCAGTTTACGTCAATTAAGTCCGTAAAACTTAGAGGGAGGTCTAAATTTAGACAAAATGAATGTAACTAATATGCTATTTATGCTGGAAGTTGCTAGGTATAAATTGGCGAATATTTTGATACATTAGTGATATAAGTCAACTAATAAAGCATAAAGATACGGTGAATGGTGTAACAATGCTGAGCGAGTCACATCTTACATGAATTTAGGTAAGAACTTGTTTGTTCTTTAGTTGTCTTATAAACAGAGTCGCCATTTGTGCTTTTACCTCGTTCGTATCGTCGAATTTTATCTTATTTATAAAAAAGACTTATTTTGTAATGGTTTTATTTATATTTATATTTTGTATACTGGTTCTCGCTTTGTCGTTACAGGGCTCCCCCTCTTTCCTGTTTGTTTATTTCGTAGGAGTTGTGTGTGAAATATCATTCGTTAATCATTAGTGCTGGACTTGTCATTACCTCTGTAATGAGCACTGCAGCGTATGCTTTTTCAATTCCCCAACCCGCCACAGAGGTGGCTGCCAGTAAATTTGCTCACATCGAACTTAAAGCGACACATGGAGATCAAGAGGCACAGTTTCTATTGGGCTTAATGTATCTTTCTGGACGTTTTGTTGAGCAAGATCAGCAGCTCGGGATCAAGTGGGTATCATTGGCCGCAGAGCAGGGACATGTCAAAGCTCAGCAAACTCTCGCCGATCTCTCTTTTGAAGGGAATATCGTCGCCCGTGATTTGACGGTAGCAGAGCATTGGTATCTGGCGCTAAGTGAGCAAGGCAGTAAATGGGCAGAGTTCAGATTGGGCTTTATCTATGCCGCTGGGGGCGAGGGCGTTCAACGTAATTGTGGCAAAGCGGTCGAACGATTTAGTGCGGTAGGTGATGTAGTGTCATTGGGGAACGTAGCGTGGATCTTAGCAACGTGTCCGGAAGCTAAATACCGAAATGGTGAAAAAGCGCTTAAACTGGCACGAAGCTTAGTTGAGGGAGATAAAGAAGATCCCACCAATTTAGATAACCTTGCAGCCGCTTATGCCGAAACAGGTGACTTCAATTCGGCAATTTTGACTCAACATAAAGCCATCGATGCATTAAAGTTGAGTGAGCATGTCGATCGCTCTGATGAGTTCGAGCAGCGTTTGCAAATCTATGAACAGAATAAACCTTTTCGTGAGTCAGTCCCTTTAATGAACGAATAAAAGAGACCTCAAAGTGCACTTGTCTTTCTTGAGAGTGCTCTTTTGCCACCTTGCTCACGTTTATCCCATCTCTTTTGCTGCTCAGGTTGTATATTGCTGTTATTTATCTAGAACTGAAAATCAGACTCTGGTTTAATACCAATCAGTATAAAGATTTGATCGCTCAGCGAGAGTTTAGCGGTCCTGAGGCAAGGCAGCGAGTGAAGAGCATAGTTATTCTACGGTTAAGCTCGTTAACACAGCATCAGAACTGCTAAAACTCGCCTGTAAGGAGTGTTTTTGGCTGCCTACTTCTGCGTTGAATGAACTCATAAGGGAACAACCATTATGTCATCCATTCGCCTTGAATTAGTTTGCCAAAAAACACTCTGAGTAGATCAACTTCTTATACTGATTGGTATATTACACCATTGGTTTAACGTCATTACTCTTTAGATATCGGAAACACAGCTTGTTTAGCATTAAAGCTTCAACACAGATCATGCAATCTAAGTTGACACTGGTTCTTTTACTGGTGGTTTTCGTGTCGCAACTTTTCCCTACCTGCGTTGCATCGGATATTCATATTAATGAGCACACTTCACAAGAGGCGCCACAAGCTCAAATGCAGTCAGAGAGTGAAGAGCAAGATTCTTGTTGTCATCAAGTAGGGGATTCTTGTGCGCATGCAAGGACGGTGTCTGAACAAGATGGGCATGATGATGACTTTCATACCTCATGTCATCCACCTGAAGAGTTAAGGTTTTTGACTAAACGAAATTCAGGCCAAGATACATACCTCTTTGTTCTTCAATACCAAAATAGAAGCTACGCTCCTCCTATTCCCCCGCCACACGTATAAATTCAGTTATACCGATTAGTATTTATTACAATATTTAGTCTTAATTTTTGATTGAGTCTTAGGGCCAAACTCAGACGTAACGGCATGAATCACCGATAACATTATCGAGTGAACTGCTGATATTCGTTGTACATCTTTTTGATGTTTTGAGCCGGAACTAATGACCCGAAATCAATCGATCTGCACCGTTGATTTATCAGGTTTTTGTAGAGCTGTCCTTGGGCTTTCTCACCTTCATAAACGCGCAGGTTAATTAACTGGAGTTACTCTCGTGAAGAGATATTTAGAGATCACACTTGTGGCCTGCCAACGCGGGTTGGTTACAGTGATTTTGTGTGGACTGTCGCTGGTCGTCAGTATGGGGTTTGTACAAGCAGAGACAATGCCGAAAACCAATAGCAGTGTTATTACGCTGCCTTGGGTGCTTGAAAAAACCTTACTTTCCAATCCGCAGTTACAAATCTTTCCCTATGAGTTAAGGGTCAATGAAGCTTTGGTTTTACAGGCGGGTATTACGCCTAACCCTGAGTTATCGGTTGAACTTGAAAACATATTGGGAACAGGCGATAAGCAGGGGCTGGACAATGCAGAGGTCAGCTTAGGGCTAAGCCAACTGATTGAGCTGGGAGATAAACGTCAAAGACGGATTGATTTTGCGGAGGCTGGCGAACGTCAAACACTCACGGAATATGAAATATTGCGTCTGGATATTTTGGCGCAAGCAACTCGAAATTACTATCAAGTGTTGCGTCTCCAAGCGTTACAGGATTGGAATCTTCAGCGTATTGAGATTGAAGGAAAGGCACTAAACACCATTGCGTCACGGGCTAAAGCGGGTGCAGTTGCACAGGCTGATGTGAGTAAGATGCAGTTGAGATTGATGCGCGCTAAAGCTGTTCAGCAACAACTTGTAGGCGACACACAAGTCGCTAAGCAGAGGTTAGCACTTAGCTGGGCTGGTGAGGTTCATTTTGATCGTATTGAGGGGAAGCTGGATATACTCACCGATATTCCAACCGCTGCTAGTGTGCTCAATGCCATTGAAACCGCGCCTCAATATCTGCAGTTACTGAGTGTTGAGCGCTTGATGTATGCCAAACGCCGTATGGAAGAATCTAAGGCTCAATATGATATCACCTTGGGTGTTGGCGTACGTGGTTATGATGGTTTCGATGACGGTGCCTTGATGGTTAACTTCTCAATGCCTATTCCACTCTCCAATCCAAATCAGGGCAATATTCTTGCAGCGAAAGCGAATGAAGATAAGGCGATGGAGCAGCAAAAACTGGCTCGAACTCAGCTCAAACTGACGTTACTCGAAATTCATCAGGTCATGGTCAACAATGCTCGACAAGCTTCTTTGTTGCGTGAGGAGCTCTTACCTCTGGCTCAACGTCTGCTAACAGAGACCCAAAGTGCGTACCAGACCGGGCAAGTGACGGTGTTACAACTGGTGGATGCACAATCTGAACTTTTCAATGTTGAACGAGAACTTATCGACGCTAAGGTGGCTGTTTATCAGCAAAAGCTCGAACTGGAACGCATCACAGGTCAACCGATGACAGCGGCGCTGTTAAGCGTTAACTCTTATTCATACCCTCATTCAATAAGTTACCTAAACAAAGGGTTAAACACTGAGCCTATGTCGGCGCAGGAGAACAAATAATGAATCTCAAATCCAATGCATTTTTATCGATTTTTATGGCTGTAATGGCTTTTACGTCAATGCTATTCCCTATCAACTCTGCGTGGGCCAGCGGCGACCACGGACATGGGAATGAAGAGGAAGAGGAGCATGTTCCCGAAGGCCCCCATGGTGGCCGTTTACTTCATGCTGGTGAGTTTGAAATTGAAGTTACCATGGCTGAGTCGGGTATCCCGCCAGAGATGCGTATCTACGCTTACTACAAAGAGGAGAAGGTGGATCCGACAACGGTTGATCTTGAGCTTCTTCTCAATCGCCTTGGTGGTCAAACAGATAAGGTTAGCTTTACAGCAGAAGATGATTATTTGGTCAGTACTGTGAGTATTGCAGAGCCACACTCTTTTGAAGTTGAGGTGCATGCAGGCTTTAAAGGGGAATCTTATGATTGGCACTATGAGAATTACACCGGACGTACAGAGATTAACGATAGGCTGTTAGCACTATTTGGAGTTGAGACACACCAAGCGGGCAAGCAGGAATTACTGTTTACCGATACTTTGTTCGGCATCGTAGCACCAATAACCGCTAAGCAGTTTAATGTTACCGCACCTTATGCCGGCGTAATTGAGCAGTTGCATGTCAGCATTGGTGATAGCGTGTTGAAAGGTCAGGTGATTGCGACAGTACGAAACTCAAGTACATTGCAACGCTATGAGGTCAAGAGCCCCGCTGGTGGTCAGGTGACTGAGCAGCTGCTGAGCTTGGGTGACAATACCTACAATCGTGCGTTAGTGCGTATCAGCGATTTGTCATCGGTCTGGATCGATCTGTCAGCTTTCCCTAAAAACATCGAAAAGTTATCACTGGGTCAAAAGGTGACGATTGGCGATGATCATAATGATCAAGGTGCAGGGAGTGATCAAGGGTCAGGAAGTGATCAACATACAGAAAGTGGTGAGCACAGCAGTGCATCTGCCAGTAGCACTATCAGCTATATTGCACCAATGATGACTGGGGGGCATATCGCCCGTGTCCGTGCTGTGATTAATAATGACCATGGTCACTGGCGTCCTGGCATGCACATACAAGCTGCGATAGAAACCCGAAGTAAACAGGTACCGTTAGCTGTACGTGTCGATGCACTGCAAACCTTTATGGATAAGCCCGCTGTATTTGTCAAACATGGCAACACCTTCGAGGTGCGTATGCTGACCTTAGGTGAGAGTGATGGTGTGTATACCGAAGTGCTAGAAGGGCTTGAACTTAATAGTGAATATGTCACTGAAAATAGCTATTTGCTCAAGGCTGATATTATGAAAAATGCCGCTAAGCATGTGCACTAGGAGCCGATAATCATGGATACAATCATCTCCTTTGCATTAAAGAGACGGCTGCTGGTATTGGCGATAACTGTGCTTGTGGCTTTGCTCGGCATCTATAACACCTTTAAGCTACCGATCGATGCAGTTCCTGACATCACGAATGTTCAGGTACAGATTAATACCGCCATTGCGGGATACTCGCCGCTGGAATCTGAGCAGCGTCTAACCTACGTGATTGAAAATGCCATGGCGGGGATCCCTAACTTGGATCATACCCGCTCAATTTCCCGTTATGGATTATCTCAGATCACAGTGATCTTCGATGAGGGCACTGATATCTATTGGGCAAGACAACAAATTGCCGAACGATTACAGGGGATCCGTGGTGAATTACCTAAAGATGCTGAACCTGCGCTTGGACCTGTCAGTAGTGGTCTAGGTGAAGTATTTACCTACTCGATACGTGCGTTAGATGGCGCGTTAAAAGAGGACGGCACCGCTTATAACGCTGAAGATCTGCGTACGATCCAGGACTGGATCATACGTCCACAGCTGGTCAAGGTGCCGGGTGTGACTGAGATCAACAGCTTAGGTGGTTACGAGCGTGAATATCAAGTCGCTCCGGATCCCGGCAAGCTATTGGCATTTAAAGTGACCGTCAATGAGCTGATCACCGCCCTTGAACTTAACAACCGCAATGCCGGTGCTGGGTATATAGAAAGAAATGGTGAGCAGTGGTTAGTTCGATCCCCTGGGCAATTAAAGGATCTCGAGCAGATCCGTCAGGTTGTTGTGACTAAGCGTGACGATGCACCTGTGCGGGTCGGCGATCTGGCTGAGGTGTTTTATGGTAAGCAGTTAAGAACTGGCGCCGCAACTCAAAATGGTGAAGAGACCGTATTGGGTACCGCGTTTATGTTACTGGGCGAAAATAGTCGCGTGGTGGCCAAAGAGGTGGGCGATAAGCTCGCCGAGGTGAATGCCAGCTTACCTGAGGGGATTGTGGCAGAAGCTGTCTATGACCGAACCAGCTTAGTTGATCAGACCATTGAAACAGTACAGAAGAACCTGTTTGAAGGTGCGGTACTGGTTATTGTGGTGCTGTTTGCTCTGTTGGGGAACTTTCGTGCTGCTTTGATCGCAGCCTTGGTGATCCCGTTAAGTATGTTGTTCGCCATTACGGGAATGACCGCTAATCGGGTGTCAGGCAACTTGATGAGTCTTGGGGCTATCGATTTCGGTATTATTGTCGATGGTGCGGTGATTATCGTCGAAAATGCCCTGCGTCGACTCGGGATGGCACAACATCAATATGGCAGATTACTGTCATTGGAGGAGCGTCTTAAAGTCGTCTTTGAGGCAACTAAAGAGGTATTCCGTCCTGCGGTATTTGGTGTATTGATCATCATGCTGGTGTATCTGCCTATTTTCGCCCTGAGTGGTGTTGAGGGTAAGATGTTCCACCCGATGGCCTTTACTGTGGTTGCCGCGCTTATCGGTGCCCTTATTCTGTCGGTGACATTTGTTCCGGCTGCCATTGCTCTGTTTGTAAAAGGTAAGGTAAACGAGAAAGAAAACTTCTTGATGGCGAAGGCGCGCAGTGTCTATGAGCCAGTGTTGTTTTTCTCGCTGAAACGACCAGCCGTTATCTTGCTAACCGCAATCGGTTTGATTGCTGTGACAGGCTACCAGATGACCCGTTTAGGTTCTGAGTTTTTACCTAAACTCGATGAAGGTGATATTGCCATGCATGCCATGCGTATCACGGGGACTGGCCTTGAGCAATCTACTGAGATGCAGAAGAAGCTGGAGCTGGTCATCAATGAACTCGATGAAGTGGAGCGGGTATTTTCAAAAATAGGCACACCAGAAGTGGCAACCGATCCGATGCCGCCTAGTGTTGCTGATACCATTTTGATCATCAAACCGCGTTCTGAGTGGGCAGATCCAACCAAGAGCAAAGCGCAGTTTATTGATGAGCTTAGGGAACATGTTGAGCAAGTCCCTGGTAATAACTATGAGTTTACACAGCCTATTGAGATGCGTTTTAACGAGTTGATTGCCGGCGTCAGAGCGGATGTAGCTTTGCGGATCTATGGTGACGATCTCGATACACTGAAGGCTGCAGGCGATCGCGCTCAAGCGCTCTTTCATAAAATCGAGGGAGCGAAAGATGTGCGTGTCGAGCAGATGTCAGGCTTACCGACGCTTTCTATCGAGCCTAACCGTGATCATTTAGCCTTGTTAGGCTTGACGATAGTGGATGTGCAACAAGCACTGCAAACCGCTGTGTCGGGTGTGCCTGTGGGTCTGATCTATGAAGGGGATCGTCGCTTTAAGCTGGTGGTTCGTATGCAGGATCATTTCAGCCAAGATCTCAGGGCGTTGGAGAGTCTGCCTATTGCACTTCCTGCGGATCTTAATCCTGATCTTAGTTATGTGCCTCTGGGAGAGGTGGCTGATATCCAGTTTAAAGTGGGGCCAAACCAGATAAACCGCCAAAGTGGTAAACGTCATGTGGTGGTGACCGCTAACGTTGAAGGTAGGGATCTGGGATCCTTTATTCATGATACTAAAGCCTTGATGAGTGAAGAATTGGATCTACCTAGCGGTTATTGGAGTGAATATGGTGGCACCTTTGAGCAGTTGGAATCGGCATCAAACCGATTAATGATCTTGGTGCCGCTGACGCTGCTACTAATCTTTGGCTTGCTCTATAGCGCTTTTGGTTCAATCAGGGACTCACTGATTATCTTCAGTGGTGTGCCGCTTGCGTTAACGGGTGGTGTGATGGCCTTAGTGTTCAGAGATATGCCGCTCTCTATTTCAGCCGCCATTGGCTTCATTGCGCTGTCTGGAATCGCAGTGCTTAATGGTGTGGTTATGTTGAGTTTTATTAAGGAGCTTAAACTCAAAGGGCTAGAGCTTATCGATGCGATTAAGCAGGGCGCAAGTCAGCGATTACGTCCGGTATTGATGACGGCTCTGGTGGCCAGTTTAGGTTTTGTTCCTATGGCGATTAACGTGGGAACAGGTGCAGAAGTACAGCGTCCATTAGCGACCGTTGTAATAGGCGGCATTGTCTCTTCAACATTACTGACATTGGTTATCTTACCCGTGCTCTACTTGCTCGTGTACCGCCTAGGGGCTAAGCGAGCTAGATAACGCTAGAGTAAGAATAATCGACATTATGATAAAGCCAGTCTCAATTTGAGGCTGGTTTTTTATTTCTGGGGCTAGGCTTGAGGTGCTAGGTGCTAGGTGCTAGGTGCTAGGTTTATCCTAGGGCTTTCTTGGAAAAGGCTTGAGGTTTTAGAACCTAGGAATTTGTTTTATCCTAGGGCCTTCTTTGAAAGAATAGCCAGCATACTCAAGCTTTTTTGTAAACCAAGAGTTAGATAAAGCATTAAAAGTGGAATTTACTAAGAGGGTCTAGAACCTAGGAACTTGTTTTATCCTAGGGCCTTCTTTGAAAAGAATAGTCAGCATACTCAAGAGAACAAACAGATCAAGATGGGGGAATTTACTCCCAAGAGCATGCTAACTCATCAGTCTTTCGCCTGAAATCCCGACGAGATAAAGTCTACAAGAACATGCTTAAACAAAGCTTAAGCAAATCTTATCCTATTCACAATCCGACTCTATTCACTGTCCAGTGATAGCAGCTGTTTACGCTTCTCGAGTAGATCCCGAATAAGCGGGGTCAGAATTAATTCCATCGCCAATGACATTTTCCCACCTGGAACCACTAAGGTATTAATTCGAGACATAAAAGAGCCATCGATCATTTTCAGATAATAGGGGAAATCGACATTTTTGATGCCACGAAAACGGATCACCACAAAGCTCTCATCTAAGGTTGGAATGCTCTTAGCACTGAAAGGGTTCGAGGTATCGACAGTCGGTACTCGCTGAAAGTTGATGTGAGTACGGGAGAATTGAGGCGTCATATGGTTGATGTAATCATCCATGCTACGCACGATCGACCCCATCACTTTTTCACGACTGTGGCCCCTGTCTGATGTATCGCGAATGATCTTCTGGATCCATTCCAAGTTAACGATCGGAACCATGCCGATAAGCAGATCCACATGCTCGGCAACATTACAGGAATCGGTTTTAACCCCACCATGAAGCCCTTCGTAGTAGAGCATATCGGTATTTTCAGGCAGAGAATGCCACTGGGTAAATGTACCTGGCATCTGGTTAAAGGGAACTGCCTCATCAAAGGTGTGCAAGTAAGCACGAGTCTCACCTTGGCCTGTTGCACTATAGTCACTAAAACACTGCTCTAACTTACCAAAATCATTGGCTTCGGGGCCAAAGTAGCTGATGCTCTTATTGTCCGTTTGGGCTTGGCGTATCTTCAGCTCCATCTCTGGACGGGTATAATGATGAAAACTGTCTCCCTCAACCGTCGCAGCATTGATCCCTAGTTGGCGAAATATATGCTTGAAGGCCCGTGTTGTTGTCGTGGTACCTGCCCCTGAGGAGCCAGTTACTGCGATAATGGGATGTTTTGCTGACATTAATTTTCCTAGATGGAAGCTGTAAAGGCGAATAGCTATCGAGTAGCGAATCTCTATTTATACGATAATCAGTGGTCAAAGGTCAAACTTGACCGCTCTGATCGTGTAGATTTTAATGGCCTAATTGCTCTCGTTGTCGAATCGCAATCGATTCATCTTCTTCACTAAACTCCACCACCAGCACACCCTGTTTAAGTGCCTGCTTACATTGAACTATGGCGGTTTTTAGCCCGTCCGCATCTGTGTTTGAGAAGCTGCCATCTTCGAGTTGAGTAAAAAGGTACTCTTTAATCAATGCCTCGAAGGTTTCAGTTGGAAGCTGCACTAATGAATCATATGGAACAAGCATTTCGTTTTACTCTGGTGATAATAAAAAATTAAGTATTCTCTGTTCTAGATAGTACTTAGGTTTAAACGGGTTACCGCCATTAATGAATCCAACATGGCCACCTTGATCATGCAGCTCGTAAGTGACATGAGATGAGATCTTATCTTCAGTCGGGATCACATCTGCGGTCATAAAAGGATCGTCTGCCGCGTGAAGCACTAAGGTCGGTTGTCTTATGGTGGCTAGGTAATCGATACCACTGGATTTTTGATAATAATCATCGACACCAGTAAAGCCATGAAGAGGTGCTGTCACCCTATGATCAAATGCGTAAAAAGTATCGAGCTGGCTAATTTGCGCTAAGGATACAGGCATAGCGTCTCGCAGAGAATCATCTTTGACTTTATCTGTGACTTTTTGCTGTAACTGCTTGATTAAGTAGCTTTGATACACCTTCGAAAAGCCTTTTTCTAAGCGTTTAGCACAGGCGGATAACTTTAGAGGCGCCGATATCACAGCGCCGCGCTTGAGTAAGCTATTCTCTCCCTGTTCACCGAGATATTTGGTGAGCACATTACCCCCTAAGCTGTAACCAACGGCCAGCAGAGGCGAGGTCGGGAACCTGAGTTTTAGATGCTGAAGGTTTTCTTGTAAATCTTGAGTATCACCACTGTGATAGCTTCTTGCGAGTCGGTTGGATTCACCGGAGCAACTTCTATGGTGATGAACCAAGGCACAAAGACCACGTTTATTACAGTCATGAAGCAGCCTACGAACATAGTGCGATTCTGCACTTCCCTCAAGCCCGTGGATGATAACCAGTATTGCTTCTCCCTCTTTAGGCGTACTCAACCAGTCGAGATCGATAAAATCCCCATCTTGGAGTTCAAAGCGCTCTCGACGTAACTCTGGTCTGTCCACCTTAGTTAATAGAGGTAAAATCGTTTGGATATGGGGGTTTCTGGCCCACCAGGGAGGTAAGAAATTAGTCATGATCACTTTTGGCTATTGCTGAAAATTAAAACGTGTGTTTAATTATATGGGAATGATTGTAGCATAAATAGCCAATAGCTTAAGCTCACTTGATAGTTTAGTAGTCTGTTATCGGTATAAAACCTCAATACATCATCATCTTAAGGGTTGAGCATGGAACGACGTACTTTTTTAACTACCGCGCTGGTGGGCACTGCGACATTGGCGCTGGGCTTGAGTATCTATTCTCCTGAACATATTCGGGTGAATAAGGCACTGGATAATGAGCACAGGTTGTTATTTAGCGTGCTACTTCCGGTATTTCTAGAAGACGCATTACCTAATGTTGAGTCAATGCGGGTTGCAGCCCAAAATAGAACGCTCGATGCCATATCCCAAACGATCACCTATTTGCCTCAAGAGGGGCAAGATGAGCTCGAAGAGTTGCTGGGTATGTTGGAACAGAGGTTAGGGCTACTGGTATTAACTGGCAGTATGACGCCGCTAATGATGCGCTCTCCCAATGAATTGATCGCCATGTTGGAATATTGGCGGAACAGTTTCTTAGATCTACTGGTGACGGCTTACCAGGGATTAAGGGAGTTGGTGTTAGCAAGCTACTATTCATTTCCCGAACACTGGGGTCATCTCAATTACGCTAAACCTACTTTTTTTGAAGAATAGAAAACAAAAAAGATAGAGAAAATAATAATAACATTTGTGCTTGGAGGTAGATGCGGTGGCTATACAAGATCCCATAGAAGAAGGCCTAGCGTCGGGGTGGAAACACATTGATGCGAGTCAGTTAAGAGAAGGGAAAACCCTTGAGGCCGATGTCGTCATCGTTGGCAGTGGCGCCGGAGGTGGTGTTGCAGCAGAGATCTTAACTCAGGCAGGACTCTCAGTGATTATTGTGGAAGGAGGCCCGCTTAAATCATCCAAAAGCTTTAATATGGAGGAGAGACGCGCTTACCCGAATCTCTATCATCAAGCGGCAGGCATGAAAACAAAAGATAAAGCCATCGGCATCTTTCAAGGCCGCGCTGTCGGTGGATCTACCACGGTAAACTGGACGACCTCTATTCGTACACCCACGCCAGCATTAGAGTATTGGGCCAAGGATAAATCCGTCACAGGTCTTTCTCGAGCAGAGCTTGATCCTTGGTTTGAGAAGATGGAAAAACGACTGAATATTTCCGAATGGAAATATGAGTTGAACCGCAATAATCAAGCACTAAAGACAGGTTGTGAAAAACTGAACTGGGATTTCACTGTTATTAAGCGCAACGTCAAAGGCTGCTGGAACACTGGCTACTGTGGCATGGGGTGTCCGGTTAATGCCAAGCAATCTATGTTGGTGACGACGATTCCTGCTGCGCTCGACCTTGGGGCGACGCTAGTGAGTCGAACGAAGGTGATGAAGCTTGAACACCTTAATGGCAAGATCACGGGCATTAAGGCGATAGCACTTGATGAGCAGTTAAAGCCAACAGCAATAGAGTTGAGCTTTAAGGCTAAACACTACATTCTATCTGCTGGTGCGATACACACACCAACCATTCTGATGCGCTCAGGTGTTGTTGACCCGCATCAACTGTTGGGTAAGCGCACTTTCTTACATCCAACCTTGTTGAGCGGTGCCCTGTTTGACGACCCGATTAACGGCCACAGTG
The DNA here is from genome assembly GCF_007197645.1 of Shewanella hanedai. GTDB lineage: Bacteria > Pseudomonadota > Gammaproteobacteria > Enterobacterales > Shewanellaceae > Shewanella > Shewanella hanedai. Next base: position 1,506 of record NZ_VKGK01000002.1, on the reverse strand, counting down.
GTGCGCCACAATCTATCTACAGTGATGAGTTTGTTTGGCGCGATGGCGCAGTCGGTGAGCTGGGTTATAAATTGGAAGTTCCGCCGGTTCATCCAATACTTATCTCTACAAAGACAATTGGTTATGGTAAAAGTCACGCAGCCTTGATGGAAAACTTTAATCAACTGCAAGTGACGATTGCGCTGGTGCGTGATGGTTACCACCCTGATAGCCAAGGTGGACAAGTGCACTTAACGGACACGGGTTTCTCACTCGATTATCCACTGACCGATGCTTTCTGGCATTCAGCGAGACGAGCATTTGCCAGCATGGCTGAGTTACAGTTTGCTGCTGGGGCTAAACAGGTTTTACCTATCAGCGAAGGTATGCCGTACTTAAATAGTTGGCAAGAAGCCAAGTCAGTGATTGAAAATATGGAATTAGCACCATTGAAAACTGTAGTCGCCTCCGCACATGTGATGGGTGGCTGTCCTATGGGAGAAGATACTCAGATGGCGATGGTTAATAGTTATGGCGAGTCTCATTACTATGAAAATCTCTCAGTCATGGACGGGTCAATATTCCCTACCAGCTTGGGAGCCAACCCACAGCTTTCAATCTATGGCATGACAGCAAGAAACGCGACTCGATTAGCAGAAAAGTTAACTGCTTCTTCTCGAACGTAAAGCTGAGAAGGACGGGCTGCGCCCTACTAGGACGGCACTGCGTGCCTGCGAGGTCGTTCGCAAGCTCACTGCTAGAGCGCTTCGCTGCGATAAGTTCAAGAGATAAATGCTTCAAGTACATTGTTCTGGCTATTGTCTTTCTCCGTGGCCCTCCGTGGTGAAAACCTTTGAGTTGTAACTCGCTTTTGGACAACAATTTGCTGACTTGCTTGATAGCAAGTTTCAAATATCTTTTAGGTTGGGTTCATTGAACAGGTTTGCTGTTTGGTTTACTTATGATCAACCACGATTTCATATCTAATCTATAGCCTGCGGCTCGTTTAATGTGTAAACACTTCTGCGACACGCCGCAAGCACAATCCCTGTGGGCTCTACGACAGCATCTGATGTGAATGGATTCACAAATGCCGTGGTGACATGGATGTCATAGAACGGCCATGCTGTCGAAGGTCGCAGCCGCGTTCACACCTAATTGCTTATCTCTTCGATTTAGGTTTTGTACGACAAAGTCCCTTGGTGATCACAGTTGTGAAGTTGTTGGTTATAACTCATTTCTGGACAGAAATGGTTTAGAGTCAAAATTCTTAAAGTGATGACTCTTATTAGGGAAAGTATGGCAAGTGGATAAACGGTAACGCCTAATTAACAGGCAAAAAATTGTTGGCTAAAATAAGCGACGAAGGAGCAAAAGCCAACTGTTTTTTGTCCTTGTTTAATTTCTTGTGTACGCCCAGCATGGGCATGAACTAATGAGGTGAAAGTCCTCTGTAGGAAGGTCACCGTTCAATAACATGCTGTTATTAAACGTTAACTACTAGCGAATGGCAAGGGCTTATCCGTG
>NZ_VKGK01000029.1 GCF_007197645.1 Shewanella hanedai | reverse complement strand
GCAATATAGGGTGCTGGGTAACAGAATACGCCTTAGTGGAGGCTTGAGCCGTATGCAGTGAAAGTTGCATGTACGGTTCTTAGGAGGGCGGTACTTGGTAACAAGTGCCGCCTATCCGACAAAAATGAGCTAGCTACTAGAAGAACCTAAATCGAAGAGATAAAGAATCAGGTGTGAATGCGGCTATGACCTTTGACAGCATGGACGCTGTCGTAGAGGCTATAGGGATATACTTGCGCCGTGTCATAGAAGTATTTACACATTAGGGATGCTGCAAGCAATAGATATCAACAAAGGTATGCTTATCAGGGAATAACCAAATATGAATTCTGCCAAATGAGCCCAACTAAGAAGATATTTGAAACTTGCTATCAGGCAAGTCAGCAAGCTTTTGTCTAGAAATGAGTAATAACGACAAAGCCTAAATCGAAGAGATAAACACTCAGGTGTAGATGCGGGTGAGGGCGTTGGTGGCATGGCCAAAAATGTTCCCTACATTTTCAGGCATTTCCTATATCCATATAGGTCAGATGCTGTCGTAGAGGCTACAGGGACTGTACTTGAATGATATCCTATCTAAAGGCCAGTTCGACATCCTTGTCTCTCGTTCATTAGCTCAGAAACTTAACGTTTCTATTCACCGTCTCACTGGAGTATCTGCACATCAGGTCGCTCTTTGGCATCCTGCCACTGCGACATTGGTGCATCCCTGCACAGCACCTGCTGCAAGCAATAAATACCAATTTAGCTATGGTATTAGTAAAACACACAAGTACCAAACCAGCTCAATGAAACCAATTCCTAAAAAGATATTTGAAACTTGTTATCCGACAAGTTTACCAAATTGCTGTTATGCCTCTTACCTCTACTGATTTACCGTCCCACACATATTCGTAATGTGTAGATTGAATGATCTCTTCAACTCTTTTAGGGGTAAACAGGGCGTAACAACAAGACATTGGATTTCGCACACTGGTGTAGTGCAATCCTTCAACTCTTTGTTTACGGTTTTTAAAGCCTAAATTCTGCGATGCACTGTAATCACTATGATGATAAATATCGGTAGCTTGCATCTCTGCAATTGTGTTGGCTCTAATATCGATTAACTCGCCGCTGATGGTACAAGACAAACCTTTCATCACTATCATGTCAAAATGCAGTCCTTCGATAAGGGATAACATCTTTTGGACATGATATCGGGTTTCTGCGATAGCGGTTTCCATGGTGTCAGCTAGATATAAAACCCCAAAATCGCCATTAGAGAACCGACTACCGTCTCTATTTATGTGGGTAAAAGAAGCTGTGGCATAGGAGCAGCCATTAATACCAAATGGAATTTGGTCGTGATTCAACAGCGTAAGATCACCGATTTCATTCTGTAATCTTGGGTTTGTTAAGCTCTGTATCGCGTACAAAACCTCGAATTCATCGACATTGGCACAGTCGTCAAAGATGTCGATTGCTGGAAATCTTGTGTTAACCAGACGATAGGTCTTTTGACTTGTTAATGTTGAACTCACTATGACCATCCACCACTGCGTAAGTGATCAACTCGATGATAGACTTCGTGTAATGCACCGAAATCACCGGCTGCGATTATTTCAAGGGGCTTTCGGCCTTCGAAGTAGGGGTTATTATTGACCATGTTCATGTAGCCATAGATGTTTTCTGAGTTGGTAAAAAATTGTCTCAAGGCGGCATGAATATTGAGAATATAGCTAATTCGTGTCAGTTGATCTTTATCCAACACGAAGGCTTTTTTTCCTGATTTATAGGCAAAGTATGATGAGCGGTTAACCCTTAGAATATTCGTTATTGCCTCTGTCTTGCATCCCCAGTGTTGAAGTATGGTTACTGCAGCGTTAAAACCCACTTTAGATGTGTGGGCGGAGTTAATATCAACGTGTTGATGTTGAACGTTAGCGTTAGACATGATTGGTCCTCTCATCATTGACTGATTCAATAATAGACCTTTAAGTAAATAAAGTCCAGAGTTGGACCTTGTGTTGGGTGGAGATTTTACTGCTATGTCGATGTTTTTGATGAGCGGGAAAGTAAAAGTAGAGGTAGGCTATTGCTGGTATCGGCGAGTTTATCTTTATTTTTAAAAGTAAGGGAGCCAATTGGCTCCCTTACTTTTATTAACTTCGATTTATCTGAGATTAAAGCTCGGCTTCAATCCAGACTAAGCGGTGGTCAGAAGAGATATCTTTGCCGTTACCCCATTTACCCACGCGCTTATCATTCATCAACATATGGCCTTCTTCGAAAGTGGCAGGCCAGAAAACACCAGAATCGATGATGTTAAGGTCATTTGATGGAATGGCATGGTCAACACGAAGACCAAAAGTACTGGTCACTCGCTCAGGGAAGGTGTTCTCTTTACAGAAGCCTAATGCATAACACTCCGTAGAGCCGAAGCTGCTAGGTGCGTAGACACCGTCTGTGGCCAATGTGTTTACGCGGTTATGGTTCATTAGATCTTGAATGGCATCAAGGAAGCCGTCACCATTTTCAGGATCGGCGTTAAGATCGCCCATAACAACAAACGAATCGTCTAAACCTAAGCCGCCTTTTTTGCCTGCGTCGTCATAGATATAGTCTTCACCAGCAACATAATCATTCCAGAAGTCGATTTCAGCACGATTCAGTAACTTATTATTTTCAGTCACTGTGTCGAATACTGGCGGAGTTGGATGTGATAGCAGTAGATGAACCACTTTCTCGCCAGTGGCGGTTGGGATTAGAATAGGTGCATCGACATGGTTTTTAGATGAAAGCGGCTTTTCTGCCCATGCTTCAGCTGAGTACCACTCGTCGCCACACTTCATTCCGTCTGGAATTGGATTTTTCTCATCATCACAGTTAGTGATAGTGGGATTGACTTCACCCGGCATATCTTTCCATTTAAAGTTTTGGAAAGTACGGATGTTATCTGTATCAATTGGGTATTGAGATAACAGGCCAAATGCGTATTGACCATGATAGAAGCCAAAGCCCCATGCATCGCCAGGCAGTGCAACTTTTCCATCTCTGTCTAGATCGAAGTCACTTAATAGACCTGTATTAGTCGAGAAGTTTTCAGCGTAAGCGAATTGAATAGGCTTAAGCATCTTCTTTTCATCAGATGTTGTTCCTAAACCATTTTGAGGTACGGCAAGGTAGTTTAAGCGGAAACCTTTGATAGCATCTTGGTTCTCAGCGATACCGTCGTTGTTAAACTCACCCATCATCAATACTGCTGGACGCTCAGTTTGAATAATGGCTGCCACGTTACGGATCTGGATAACCTTTTCAGCCACTTTAAGTTCTGCATCAGTTAAGGTTTCATCAAACCAACCTTGCATTAATACTTCTTGCTCAGGAGCCGTAATTTGCATCTCTTTAACAAGCTCTTCAAACGTTGAGCGGTCGAAAGAGAGGTTGTATGTGCTGAAGCGAACATTGGTTGCATCAGGTGTTGGTTCAACAGGGTTGATAATGGTTGTGTCGTCATTGCATCCTGACAATAACGCTATCGATATAGCAGCCGCAGCTGCGGTTTTAAGTAGTTTCATTTTATGACCCATCATATTTTTATTAGTAATAATTATTATCTTGAGCTCATTTATATGAGCTTCGAAAGGATTCTATACAGGTGTCAATTCGCTTACTATAAAGCAACGTGAGTTTTGAGACTGGATGCGGACTTTTTACGCAAAAATTTACACTCTTTACGCTATTGTGATGTAAATGATCCCTGGGTGTTATGTTTGGGTTTTATTTGTGCTTACTGTTAAAGGACTAGAGATTGAGACTTGTCAGGTTTCCACCTACACTGTCGGGTCTTTCATGTCACCTGAGATTAATCATGATACTAAAACCAATTCCTACCAATGTGATCACTGGCTTTTTGGGTGTGGGTAAAACGACCTTCATTAAGCAGTTATTAGCCAGTAAACCAGAGGGGGAGACTTGGGCTGTTTTAGTCAATGAGTTTGGTGAAATTGGTATTGATGGCGCCTTGTTATCAGGTGGTGGTGAAAGTATTGAGATCCGTGAAGTTGCGGGCGGATGTTTATGTTGTGCGGCGAGTGTGCCTATGCAAGTAGCCGTTAATCAACTTATCGCTAAAGCAAAGCCTGACAGATTATTGATTGAGCCTACGGGGTTAGGGCACCCCAAAGAGGTGATTAAGCTGTTAAGTCAGCCTCACTATCAACATGTCATCGCTCTTAAATCTACCGTGTGCTTGGTTGACGCGAGAAAAATCTCCGATGAACGCTATCGCACCCATGACATTTTTAATCAGCAACTTGCTGTCGCCGATATCATATTGGCGACTAAATCCGATCTCTATTCTGGTCATGAGTATTCAGATTTAACCGCTTATGTTGATGCAAGCGTTGGCGAGGCTGATTCAGAACAGAAAAGCTATTTGTCGTTAAGTCTATTACCGAGTTTAGAGATGAGCTTACCTGCAGCACTATTGAGTTTACTCGACAGAGCTGGAAAGGTACCAAGGCAAATCTCTTCACCGAAAACGAGCCTATTGAGCCCGCGTTCTGTCAGTGTTTTTGATATCGAATCTGTTGAAAACGATAGCGGATTTGATGAGCGAGGGGTATTAACCAAACAAAACAGTGGTGAAGGTTTTTACGCTTGTGGTTGGGTATTCGATCTCAGTTATGAGTTTCGTTTTGATGAGGTAATTGAGCTTATAAAATCCTTAGAGGTGACTCGGATTAAAGCCGTGCTTATTACCGATGAAGGTATTGCAGGGATTAACGTGATTGATGGTGAAATGAGTGTGATGGAGCTCGATGATGCGATGGATTCAAGGTTTGAAATCATCAGTTTATTGCCACTGACCATCGATGAGTTAGCACATCAACTTTTTGCTATATCTAAGCGAATCAAATTTTGATATTTTGCGATAAATTTTTAGAACCTTGTTCTATATTTGGTAACTTTTCATACGGTAAATAGTGAATGAACTCAGAGGCATTGAATCAAGAGGTATCAAGTCAAGATTTTGCTTTGGTTAATGACCCAATACATAAGCTTCTGTGGCGTTATACGGTGCCGACCATACTGTCTATGTTGGTTACTGGCATTTATGTCACGATTGATGGCATGTTTGTTGGCCATTATCTTGGGGAAACAGGCTTAGCAGGCATGATGCTGGCTTATCCTGTCGGAGCCTTGCTATATGCTGTGGGCGCGCTGTTGGGAATGGGCGGTGCAGCGCTTGTCTCAATCTATTTGGGTCAAGGAGAGATAACCAAGGCAAGAAAAATCCTCGGTAATACTTTTAGCCTGTGTCTAATCACTGGTGCACTTTTTGCTGTTTTCGGCAGTTACTTTTCTCGAGATATATTGCAACTTTTGGGTGCTGAAGGGGCTGTGCTAGACAGCGCTGATGACTATCTGTTTTGGTATTTTGCACTCGGCTACTTTCCTATTATCTCGGTCGCATTCACTGCGCTATTAAGAAATGATGGTCGTCCTGGTTTTGTTACCGGGGTATTGATTCTAGGTGGCTGCCTAAACATTGTGCTCGACTGGTTATTTATCGTGGTGTTTCCTTTTGAGCTTGTGGGGGCGGCGATTGCCACCATGATGTCTCAAGCCGTGACGGGTGGATTGTGTTTATGGCATTTTTTCACCGATAAGACACGTCTAAGGATCAATGTTCAGCAGATGAAATTAGAGGTCGACCACTGTTTTAATATTCTTAAAACAGGTCTGCCGAGTTTCTTGATGAACCTCTATCTCTCCATTGTGCTCACCTTACATAACATCGCCTTTTTATGGGTAGGCTCACCGATCCATGTGGCTGCATATAGTGTGGTGAGTTACACAGAAGCATTCTTTTATCTGATTTTTGAAGGGATAGCCTTCGGTACCCAACCTATCTTTAGTTTTAATGCCGGGGCGGGACGGTATGACCGGGTGTTCAAGACGTTAAAGATTGCCTTTGGTATCACCTTAACGACAGCGGCGATTGGTCTGTTATTCATTTACACCAAGCCACAATGGGTGGTGTATCTTTTTGCTGGTGATAATCCAGAGTTGACCCCTTATGCGATTGAGGGAATGGGACTCTATTTCTGGGGGCTACCAATGGAGGGGTTATTACTCGTTGGTGCGAGCTTTTTCCAAGCGATAAATTATTCTAAAGAAGCATCTATTCTAACCGGTGCCAAATTATTACTCATCGCTTTGCTTATCTATCTATTTGCTTGGGTCTTTGGTACGACAGGCATATGGATATCTTTAGCTTGCTGTAGCAGCATGCTCATTATCTGGATGGGATTCGCGTTAAAGCGAGTCTCGAAACAGCTTGTTTATTAAATGGGACTTTTAGTGTAGAGTCTTAAGTTACTGTATTGTATGTGATATGTAACGTGTTCATACCCATTGAGTATAAATAAGGACATTTATGAAGTTTCAGTTTGGATTACGTCGTCAGTTTCTTGCAACAACCCTAGGATTAGCGCTTGCTAGTTCCTTTAGCCTTTCAGTTTCAGCTTCCGAGTTTTCAGATAGTTACTCAGCTTATCAGGCTGCGGTAAGTGATAAAAATTATACCGATGCACTGAAACATGCTGAGCAAGCCTATCAGTTAGGGAAAAGCCTATATCCAAAAGGGAGCATAGATATAGGAAACCTTGCCATGAATATGGGGAGTGTTTTAGAGATAAATGGAAAGAAAGCTGAAGCATTTAAAGCCTATACCGAAGCCTTAACGATCTATCAGGCGAATTTTGATGATGATGCTGTTGAGCTTATTGATCCACTTTTAGGTGCTGCGGATACCGCTACAAAGCCTAAATTGGCTAGAGAGTATTTTAATGATGCCATCGATATCGCCGAAGATACTGATAATCAGATGTTACTTGCCAACACCTTAATGGCGGCATTTGATAACCTTTCTCACACTCCGGTTTATAATCGAACAATTCAAAAATATGCCATAAGAGCTTTTGACATTTATGAAGAAGAGCTACCTGAAGATGCGCTAGTACGTGTTAAGGCTACTTATACTGTAGGGATGATCCGTAAATCTAAAAAACAAAACTCACAGGCTATTGAGTTGCTGAATAAAGTGGTGGATCAGTTTTCCGTGTTGGATTATAGCCACCCTTATGAATTAGCATCTCATGCGCAACTAGTTGAGCTTTATGAGAGAAAAGGGCAGAGTGATAAGTCTACTCAACATTGCATTGCAATCGGCAGTATGCGCCCTTGGTTAGATAGCCAAGAACAAGTTCCACTTTTTCGTTTACCCCCTGAATATCCTATCAGTGCCGCAAGAGCTGGAAGAGAGGGAATGGTGCAGATCTCCTTTATTATCGACGAGTCTGGTTTTGTCACAGAGCCTAAAATTGTAATGTCAGAGGGCGGCAGTGGTTTCGAGAAAGAATCTCTTAGGGCAATAAAGCGCTGGCGGTTTGCCCCTAAATTTGTCGACGGTAAAGCCGTTGCTACGCCAAGTAAGGTACAGTTGGATTACACTTTGGCAAAATCTTAGGCTAGAAGAGATAAGTTGATAGATTAATAAAGCCTCATGAGACTACGATACGAGTAGAACCCATGAGGCCTTTTTGTATATATTTTTGAGCATTTAAAAGCCTTCGAGATTCAATCCATATCTATTTTGATTTTGGGACTGGACAATAAGCCCAAGTGTTATAAACCTTAAAAGTCACCTTTAGGGTCACCTTAGTAACTGAGACTATCAATACTATGCTGGGATGGGATGGGATTTGCATTAAAGCGAGTCTCTAAATCGCTGGTTTATTAAGTGGGAACTTTAGGGTAAGTTGTTTTATTTATGTACAGATTATGATGTGTGACTTGCGGGTACTCATCAGCGGTAGATAAGGATATTTATGAAGTTTCGGTTTCGTTTGCGTCGCCAAATTTTTGCAACAACCTTAGGTTTGACTCTTATTAGTGTCAGCAGCTTGCCTGTTTCGGCCTCTGAGTTTTCTGATAGTTACTCTGCATATCTTCAAGCTGTTACTGATAATGATGATGAACAAGCGCGTAAACTTGCAGAGCAAACCTATAGATTAGGGCAAGCTAAGTTTGATAAGGGCAGTATAAACCTTGCGAATTTAGCGTTTAATTATGCCGGAGAGCTGGCTGATATTGCGGAGCAACATGTACAAGCCAATAATCTTTACCTTGAGGTTTTAGCCAGTTACAGAGTTGAATTTGGTAATGAAGCTATTGAGCTGATTGATCCACTTGTTGGTGCTGCTCAAACAAGCTCGAGTGCTAAAAAAGCTAAGGCTTTTTTTTATGAAGCGCTTGAATTAACCGAAGAGGCTGATAATAAATTGGTTCATGCGGATATGCTGGAAGCTACATTCGATCATTTAAATAGAACTGATCAATATAACCGCACTGTACGAGATTTTATGTTTGAAGCTCATGACATATATAAAGATGAACTACCTGAAGGTGCATTGAAAAGAGTCACGTCAGCTTTTACTGTAGCTTCAATTAATTTTGTAGAAAAGAAAAACACTGAAGAAACCATTCTTCTGTTAGAAGAGGTGGTAAAACAGTTTTCGGTGCTGGATTATAATCATCCTTATGAGCTTAGGGCCCATGCTTACCTTGTCGATTTGTATGAACGTGAAGGGGAGAGTAGTAAATCGACTCAACACTGTATCGCTATCGGCAGTATGCGTCCTTGGTTAGGTGATCAAGAGCAGGTGCCGCTCTACCGCCATTCCCCCAATTACCCTAAGTCATATGCAAGAAAGGGGAAAGAAGGTTGGGTTCAACTCTCGTTTACTATTGATGAAAGTGGTTTCGTCACAGACCCTAAAATTATCGACTCTAAAGGAGGAAGTCGTTTCGAGACTGAATCTCTTAAAGTGATACAAAAATGGCGATATGCGCCTAAGTTTGTTAATGGTAAATCTGTCGCGGCACCAAGCACGGTACAGTTGGATTACACGATGGCAAAATCTAGATAACCTGAACTCGGGATAAGCCGTGCCGCCTAGTACCGCTATTATTGCCCCTATCTGTGTTGGGCTTTCTAGTAATAGCCAGCTATTACGTACAAACCTCCGCCTTGAAATAGACAATAATCTCGGCACCAAGCAAGACAGTTTGGTATATGAGAATTAAGAGCGGTGATTAAAATGCTGCTTTAAATTGATATATGAAACTATCCTGACACTCTCTATCCCGAGTTCAGGTTAGATAACTTTATAAATGGACAAGGCCTCATGAGACTACGATACGAGTAGAACCCATGAGGCCTTTTTGTATATATTTTTGAGATAATTAAAACAGCTTACTGCCCCAACCTAATTTGTTTCTTAATACATGAAAGTAGTTGTGCCCTTTGGGATGAATGAGTCTCAAACGCTCATGGCTGCGTTTGATAATGATCTCATCGCCAGGTAGTACAGGTAACATCACATGGCCGTCACAGCTGACTTCTAGATTGTCACCATTATCGGGTGATACCACCAATTTGATGATACTTGCCGCATCGACCACGATAGGTCGACTCGACAGTGTATGTGGAAACATAGGGACTAAAATGAGTGCTTCAAGATTTGGTGTTAAAATGGCTCCGCCAGCGGATAATGAGTAAGCCGTTGAACCTGTAGGTGTCGAGACAATCATGCCATCGGCGCGCTGTGAGTACATGAAGTTATCGTCAATATAGACTTCAAACTCAATCATATGTGCAACTTTGCCCGGGTGTAGGACAGCTTCATTAACCGCTGTGTTACTGGACTTCATATTGCCATGTCGATGAACTTGGGTTTCGAGTAGGAAGCGAAATTCTGTTTCAAACTTTCCTTCGAGTACTTCCCCTAAAGCCTCCTCAAATGTATCTGGTGGCAGATCAGTTAAAAAACCTAGATTGCCACGGTTAACACCGATGACGCCAATATCGAAACGGGCGAGGACTCTTGCTGCGCCAAGCATGTTACCATCACCACCGACGACGATAGCTAAATCACACTTTTCCCCCAGTTCTAATAGATCCACGGATTGGCAATTAGGTCCCATTTCTGCCGCGACTCGTTCTTCAACTAAGATCTCGAATCCCTGCATTTTTAACCAATGGTGTAATCGTTTTAGGGTGAGGTTGGTACCATGGTGATTTGGCTTACCAATGAGACCGATAGTTTGAAAAGCTTTAGGCATATTTATCTTAGTGCTAGGGCTTGAAACCTTGAATGTGATCCCCATATTATCCTCAGAGCACGAAGAAACAAAGTATTTTTAGCGGAGTTAGAATGAGCAACGATCCGAGTAATGCAAAAGAGAACCAAGTCGATGAAGCCGTAGAAGGTGAAATCCTAACTGAAACTGGTAGCGATGGTGCTAGTTTAATGGATGAGCTGACTCAGGCGAATTTCCGTGTTGAAGAGTTAGAGCAGGCTCTTGTTGAAGCAAATGCAAAAATCGAAGAGCAGAAAGATTCTGTGACTCGTGCAGCAGCTTCAGAGGCGAACATTCGTCGCCGTGCAGTTCAAGATGTTGAAAAAGCACATAAATTCGCATTGGAAAAGTTTGCCAATGAGCTTTTACCTGTGATTGATAACATGGAGCGTGCGCTTCATGGTACCGATGCAGAAGCTGAAGCTAGCAAGGCTATCTACGAAGGTGTTGAGCTAACATTGAAGAGCTTTGTCTGCACGGTTGATAAGTTTGGACTTAAAGAGGTTAACCCACAAGGTGAAGCTTTTAATCCTGAACATCATCAAGCTATCGGCATGCAACCAAGCCCAGAGTTTCCTGCAAATACTGTCATGATGGTAATGCAGAAAGGCTATATTTTGAATGATCGCCTACTTCGCCCTGCAATGGTGATGGTTTCTCAAGGTGGTTCGGCCGTCGATACACAAGCGTAATTGTGTTGTGATGACCTAATAAAAAAGGACTGCAATTGCAGTCCTTTTTTGTATTCGTCGTGCACTCAGTGGGGGTGAACTATTGTTTTAATATTATCAGCTTCAGTTATTTATCAAGCTGAAACTTCAAGTCACTGTTAAGCTAAATAATCTTCTATCTGTTCAAGAATACCCGCAGCGTCCAGTTTTAACTCAGCAATAATCTCATTTGAATCACCGTGCTTAATAAACTCATCAGGCAAGCCTAATTGAAGCACTGGCATTGGCAGTTTCAGTTGCTGTAATAGCTCAAGCACACCAGAACCTGCACCGCCCATAATCGCATTCTCTTCAACGGTGACTAAGACATCGTGAGACTGAGCTAATTCTTGAATAAGCTTAACATCGAGAGGCTTCACAAATCGCATATCGGCGACAGTAGCATCCAACGTTTCAGCGGCTGTTAATACGCTGGCTAACAAAGTGCCAAAGTTGAGAATGGCGACTTTTTTACCTTGGCGCTTAATCAGACCTTTGCCAATCGGCAGGGCTGTCATCTCTTCGATTTGCGGTTCACCAGTGGCGCTGCCTCTTGGGTAGCGCACTGCGGTAGGGCCATCGTTATAACAGTAACCGGTATAGAGCATCTGTCGACACTCATTTTCATCGGAAGGTGTCATGATGATCATGTTCGGCACAGTACGCATAAAGCTGAGATCGAAAGCACCTTGGTGAGTCGGACCATCAGCGCCAACTATGCCACCACGGTCGATAGCAAAGAGTACCGGCAGTTTCTGCAAAGCGACATCGTGGATCATTTGATCGTATCCGCGTTGCAGAAAGGTAGAGTAAATAGCGACAACAGGCTTTAAGCCTTCACAGGCGAAACCAGCTGATAAGGTGACGGCATGTTGTTCCGCAATGGCAGCATCGAAGTACTGTTTAGGAAAACGTTGAGAGAACTCAACCATACCTGAACCTTCGCGCATTGCAGGAGTGATCCCTAATACCTTGTCATCTTTCTCTGCCACATCACAAAGCCATTTACCGAACACTTGAGAGAAGGTTGGGTTACTGGGTTTAGACGCTGGCTTTTCAAAAGTCGATGGGTCAAATTTAGGCACGGCATGCCAACCAATTGGATCTTTTTCCGCAGGCTCATAGCCACGACCTTTCTTGGTCATGATATGTAAAATTTGAGGACCGGATAAGTTACGCATATTGCGCATGGTTTCTACGAGCGCATCGACATCGTGGCCATCGATAGGGCCAATATAGTTAAAGCCTAGCTCTTCAAACATGGTGCCAGGAACAACCATGCCTTTTAAATGTTCTTCGGTACGCTTAGCCATCTCTTTGATGACAGGCATGCCTTTAAGCACTTTTTTGCTGCTTTCACGGATCGTGGTATAAAAACGTCCTGACATCAGCTGAGCTAAATGATTATTGAGGGCACCCACATTTTCAGAGATAGACATCTCATTATCGTTGAGTACAACCAGCATATCATTATGCAGATCGCCAGCATGGTTCATGGCCTCAAACACCATACCACCTGTCATGGCGCCATCGCCGATCACCGCGACAACTTTACGTCCCGCGTTTTCTCTCTCAGCAGCAACGGCCATTGCAAGGGCTGCACTGATTGAGGTGCCTGAATGTCCCACACTAAAGGTGTCGTATTCGCTCTCTTCACGCCAAGGGAAGGGATGGATCCCGCCTTTTTGACGTATGGTGTGCATCTTGTCACGTCGACCCGTTAATATTTTATGAGGGTAAGCTTGATGGCCTACATCCCAAATTAAGCGATCGAACGGTGTGTTATAGACGTAGTGAAGCGCCACAGTGAGTTCCACTGTGCCGAGTCCAGAGGCGAAATGACCACTAGACTTACCTACTGACTTCAAAAGGAAACCTCTAAGCTCATCGGCTAATTGTGGTAGCACGGCTTGAGGGAGCTGTCTTAGCTCGTCAGGGGTATTAGCCTGTGCAAGCACAGGGTATTGAGAAATATCCAAACTCATCGAGATAATTGGTCTCTTGATTATACTCTTCGCTCAATGATAAAACGGGCGAATTCGGCAATTAGCTGACTATTGTATGGTAAATTTGTCAGCGCTGATAGAGCATCCTGTATCAAACTTTTGGCGGTCGCTTGTGCACCAGCCAATCCAAGCAGTTTCGGGTATGTACTCTTGTTGGAATCACTGTCTGAGCCTTGTGGTTTACCCAGTTCTTCGGTACTGGAAATGATATCAATAACATCATCTTGTACCTGAAACGCCAAACCAATTGCTTCAGCGAATGTAATGAGCTGTGTCTGTTCTTCAATAGGAAGGTTAGCAGCGATCATTGGCAGTTCAACTGCGCAGCGGATTAAAGCCCCTGTTTTTAGTTTGTGTAGTTTTGTCAGGGTGGTTAAATCAATCTGCTTATCGGTTGCGTTAAGATCCATGGCTTGGCCACCACACATCCCTGAGTAACCCGATGCTTTAGCGAGTGAACTGATCATCGCTAGATTTTGTGTAGGAGTCAGTCCATCAATGGGTTGACTTAATATGTCAAAAGCTAACGCTTGCAGCGCATCTCCGGCCAATATGGCCGTCGCTTCATCAAAAGCGATATGTACAGTGGGCTGCCCACGACGCAGAGCATCATCATCCATGGCGGGCAGATCGTCATGGATCAAAGAGTAAGCGTGTATGCATTCAATTGCGGCCGCACAGGCATCAAGTCTTTCTAATGGCACATTAAGCATTTCGCCAATGGCGTAGACAAGAAAGGGACGAATACGTTTGCCACCGAATAAAACTCCATGTTTCATGGCGGCTTGCAGTTTATCGTCAGTTACGATTTGAGCATCGATGACTTGTGTTAGTTGATTGTCGACGCGCAGCTGGTATTGAGTGATGGCTTGAGCGAGCACTTATTCTACCTCGGGTGCAAAGGGGGTTAGCGAGTCATTTTCATTGTCAGTCATCAAAATAGCGACTTTCTGTTGGGCTTGCTCCAACTTACTTTGGCTAGTACGAACGAGTTTAATACCGCGTTCAAACTGTTTTAATGCATCATCTAAGGAAACGTCGCCTTGTTCAAGTTCTGAAACAATGCGTTCGAGTTCACAAAGGGATTCTTCAAAAGTGAGATTTTCAGGTTTTTTTGCCATGATAACGTTTCCTTGAAATTAGCGTGACACACGGTATCGTAGCCAGCGGCAGTGGTCAAATTGCGCTGCGCTAAATTTGCCCAGCAGCACGCTTTATTGTGATTTTTTTATAAAAATTTGAATTTGTAGCTAAACTTGCGTGTAAGCTGTCCGATAATTGAGAGTAGACATTGAAAAGTGATTTACCGTAATGGTGTTTGTTTAACCTTAACGTCATTGATGTTCGGTTATCGAACAAGGCCATTTATGGATTTTTCGTTGGTGACAATAAATATAGAATAATGACTGGATGGATTTAGATAAATAAGCTGATGGACAGAGAAAGATAGAATAGTGCTCATATTTATCTATGGTCAATGGATGCACTGTCTTTTTTTGCATATTGAACCCTACATTTTGTAGAGTTTAGATATAACATTTGCTGCTCATGATGGGTTTATCTCTATCTTTGTTATAAAGTTAAGGTTATAAAAGAATTTTTAGTTTTATTGCCGTCGCGCATTTTACAGTTTTGGACATTTTGAGCCGAAGCTAGTTTCATTTGAGGAGCAGTTGTGGATTTAGCTACCCTGATAGGACTCATTGGTGCATTCGGATTCATTCTCGGTGCAATGGCAACGAGTGGTGGTATCGGTATTTTTATCGATGCAGCGTCTGTACTGATTGTTATATGTGGTTCCTTTTTCGTGGTTATGATGAAATATAACCTGAAGCAATTTCTTGGTTCAGTTAAAATTGCCGCTAAAGCCTTTATTTTTAAAATCGATAAGCCTGAAGAGCTGATAGAGCAGTCTGTAACGATGGCAGATGCGGCTCGTAAAGGCGGTTTTTTGGCGCTTGAAGAGGCTGAAATAACCAATAGTTTTATGCAAAAAGCCGTTGATATGTTAGTGGATGGCCATGACGGCGATGTGGTACGTGATGCACTTGAAAAAGATATCGCATTGACCGAGGAGCGCCATAAAGTCGGTATTAGCATCTTTTCAACTATCGGTGATGTAGCACCAGCAATGGGCATGATTGGCACATTAGTTGGCTTGGTGGGAATGCTATCGAACATGGACGATCCTAAGTCGATTGGTCCTGCAATGGCCATTGCATTGTTAACCACACTGTATGGTGCAATGGTGGCTAACATGGTCGCGATACCTATTGCAGGTAAGTTAGGGCTTAGAATGAGCGAAGAGATGATGAATCGTAACCTGATTATGGACGCAGTGTTGGCGATCCAAGATGGTCAGAATCCTCGTGTGATTGAAGGATTTTTAAAGAATTACATCTCTGAGAAGCAACGACAAGTAGATACAACGGACGGGGAGTAGCCCCATGGCTAAACCAAAGTGTAATTGTCCACCGCCCGGAGCTCCACTTTGGTTGGCGACCTTTGCTGATCTTATGTCGCTGCTGATGTGCTTTTTTGTATTGCTGCTTTCATTTTCTGAAATGGATGTGCAAAAGTTTAAACAGATCGCCGGTTCGATGAAGTATGCGTTTGGTGTTCAGAATAAAGTCGAAGTTAAAGATATCCCTAAAGGTACATCGGTGATCGCTCTAGAGTTTAGGCCTGGTCGCCCTGAGCCAACTCCAATAGAGACGATTAATCAGCAAACCAGCGAGATAACTGAGCCCGTTATTGAGTATCAAGCGGGTGAAGATGATAGCTCTGGCGGTATGCAGCAACAGCAAGGGCAGCAACGTGGTGGTGAAGCTGCCGCGGCAGCTCAAGAGCAGTCAGTTGCTGAGTCTAAGGCTGAATCCGAGGCACAAGCCAAAGAGTCGTCAGATGCCGAAGCGGCAGCGCAAGACAACATCAATGAACAAGTTAAGAAAATGGCCCAAGAGCTTAATACTGAGATTGTCGACGGGGCGATTGAGATAGAGTCATTAGGTCAGCAGATTATTATTCGTATCCGTGAGAAGGGGGCTTTCTCATCGGGTTCAGGGTTCTTGCAACCAAGGTTTAAGCCGGTTATTCGCCGTGTAGGTGAGTTACTGAAAGATGTTCCCGGTATCATTACTGTGTCTGGTTACACTGATGATATGAACATTAACAATGAGTTGTATAGTTCAAACTGGGATCTTTCCAGTAAGCGAGCCGTTGCAGTTGCCCATGAGCTGATCAAGGTGAAAGGGTTCAATGCAGGGAGGATGAAAGTGGTCGGAATGGCCAATACTGATCCTCTTGTTGGTAATGACACCAGCAGTAATCGCGCTCGTAATCGTAGAGTTGAGATCGCCATTGAACAAGGAAAGGCGATAGAGTCTGATGAGATAACGGTCGGCCCTTAATTTACTCCGTTTAACTCATCAAATAAGGCGTTAAGAGATATCTCTTAGCGCTTTTTTCTTTTTAGGGCGATTAAGTCACAATACGTGCTCTTATATCTAGATAAGCATTCTTCTAACGATCTTGGTATAATGCGGCCAATATTTTTTAAGACCTTAGCTCCCTCGGAAAACCTGATGAAATTTATCGTAAAATTGTTCCCTGAAATCATGATGAAAAGCAAACCGGTAAGAATGCGTTTTACCAAGATGCTTGAAACCAATATCCGTAACGTGCTTAAAAAAGTCGATGAAACGGCTAAAGTTAAGCGTGAATGGGATAAAATCATGGTACTGGTGCCGGACGATAGACTGGATTTAATCGAGGCTTTCGCAGAAAGATTAGCGTGTATTCCTGGTATTGTTCATATACTTCAAGTGAGTGAAAGTACCTTTGAGTCTGTTGATGATATTTACCAGCAAACCTTAGCTGTTTATAAAGATGAACTCGCAGGTAAAACCTTCTGTGTTCGTGTTAAACGAGTGGGTAATCATGACTTTAAATCAATCGAAGTTGAGCGTTATGTTGGTGGAGGATTAAATCAGTTCACCGAGGCTGCTGGGGTTAGATTGAAAAATCCAGATATGACCATTAACCTGGAGATAGATAAAGACAAACTTTATCTGGTTGATAAGCGTATTCCTGGCTTAGGCGGCTATCCAATGGCTACCCAAGAGGATGTATTGTCGCTTATTTCAGGCGGATTCGATTCTGGTGTATCAAGCTATCAGTTTATCAAACGTGGTTCGCGTACCCATTACTGCTTCTTTAACTTAGGTGGCGACCAGCATGAGATAGGCGTTAAGCAAGTGGCTTATCATCTATGGCAGAAATATGGTGAGTCTCATAAGGTTAAGTTTATCTCTGTGCCTTTCGATCCTGTTGTAACCGAGATCTTAGAGAAAATAGATAACGGCCAGATGGGAGTGATCCTCAAGCGTATGATGATGCGTGCAGCCGCTAAAATAGCAAGAAGAATGGGCGTTGAAGCATTGGTCACCGGTGAAGCGATGGGGCAGGTTTCAAGTCAAACCTTAACCAATCTTAATGTCATCGATCGTTGTACTGACCATCTGATTTTACGTCCACTGATCGCCATGGATAAGCAAGATATTATCAATATCAGTCGTAAGATAGGGACCGAAGATCTGTCTAAAACAATCCCTGAATATTGTGGTGTGATCTCGCAGCGTCCAACAGTAAAAGCAGTATTATCAAAGATTGAAGCTGAAGAGCTTAAGTTCTCAGAAGATCTTATTGACCGTGTTGTTGAAGCTGCCGTTATGATCGACATCAAAGAAATCGCGACCAGTATGGAGACGAAAATCACGGCGACTGAAACCGTTGATGGTATCAACGCGGGTGAAGTGATTATCGATGTTCGTGCGCCTGAAGAAGAGGAGCAGTCGCCTTTAAATATTTCAGGTGTAGAAGTTAAGACGATCCCCTTCTTTAGACTCGCCACTCAGTTTGCTGATCTGGATAAGAGTAAAACTTACCTGCTTTACTGTGATAGAGGGGTCATGAGCAAGCTACAGGCGCTTTATCTTCAAGAACAGGGCTATGAGAACGTAAAAGTTTATCGTCCTTAAGATTAAGCTAGAAACTCATTCGCTTTAATAGTGAGAGGGGTTGCTGGAATTGCCGCATCGATATGACTATCGCTGCGGCTTTTTTATGTCTGTTGATCTTGTTTGGGATTATTTTGCTGGTAGGGATATTTTCGAGTTTTCACACAATAAATTAACATCAGGTTCTACAGGAAATGCCAAATACAAAGCCTATTTCTTTTTTTGGCCTTTCAGTAATGGAGTGAATATCGTAAAAATGCAGAGTAGCAGGGAAATGAATATGGGAAATTGACATAAGTGTTCCAGACACAAAAAAGCCGCGGCATAACATGCAACGCGGCTTTAGGTGTTTGGTTATCTCTCTCTGAGGGTGGTATTACTCAGCGCGTAATACCGTTACCTCTGCAGTCTCAGCTTTATCTTCACTGTGTAAAAGTGCATTAAGATCTTCGGTGAGGTCTTGTTGCATTACTTCCATTCCTTCAGAGAGTTGTGCGCTAATTGTTGTATGAAGATCTGTCATATCGATAGTAGATTCATCA
Organism: Shewanella hanedai; assembly: GCF_007197645.1. Classification (GTDB taxonomy): domain Bacteria; phylum Pseudomonadota; class Gammaproteobacteria; order Enterobacterales; family Shewanellaceae; genus Shewanella; species Shewanella hanedai. The sequence goes on along the minus strand of NZ_VKGK01000029.1, from coordinate 47,466 downwards.
GCTTGTACGCTTGTTGCAGTTGAAAGGAATGCAAGAACAAAAACAGTTTTAAGATTTAGCATGTATAGTCGCCTCCAGGCGGATATTTTGGGCTGTCAGACACTCCCCATTTACGTCGTAGAGGCTGTCTAACTATAGTCATTTCGTTGGCGCAAAATTTAACCAAAAAGCCTTCCCTTTACAAACGATAAAATGTAACAATAAGGATTAGAAAAACTAATTAAAATATGAGATCGGGATCACTATGGCTAGACGCTTACCGCCCTTAAATTCAGTAAAAGCTTTCGAAGCGGCAGCAAGGCACCTCAGCTTTACTCGGGCAGCTGAAGAGTTGTTCGTTACTCAAGCTGCCGTCAGTCATCAGATTAAGGCGTTAGAGGAGTATCTCGGTTTAAAATTATTTCGTCGAAAGAACCGTTCTCTTCTACTCACTGAAGAGGGACAAAGCTACTTTTTAGATATTAAAGATCTGTTTGTTCAATTAGCTGAAGCGACAGACCGATTGTTAGCCAGAAGTGCGATAGGTTCACTGACAGTCAGCACTTCACCTAGCTTTGCTATTCAGTGGTTAGTACCTAGATTAGCTAAGTTTAGTGAAAAGAACCCTGATATTGACGTGCGTATTAAAGCCGTTGATGATGAAGGTGGTTCACTGTCTGACGATGTGGATGTTGCCATCTATTATGGGCAGGGAAATTGGTCAGGCTTAAGAGCGGATAAATTGAAAAACGAGGTGTTAATTCCTGTTTGTTCACCCATGTTACTCAGTGGGCCTAAGCCACTTGAGAAGCCCAGTGATCTGAAATATCACACCTTATTACATGATATGGGACGACACGATTGGCAGGCTTGGTTTCGACAATGTGGGATTAATGATATTAATGTGAACCACGGCCCAATCTTCAGTCATTCCTCGTTAGTGCTCCAGGCTGCTGCTCATGGTCAAGGAGTGGCATTAGGTTATAGCGTACTTGCTAGACCTGATATTAAAGCGGGGCGACTCGTCTGTCCTTTCCCTGAAGTGTTAGTCAGTAAAGATGCTTACTACCTAGTGTGTCAGCAAAACCATTCAGATATCGGTAAAATCGCCGCATTTAGAGAGTGGATGTTAGATATGTTTGAGGAGGAGTCGCGCAGTGAGCTACTTCCTGGTTAAAGATTCCTTAGAAGCACAAGACTTGATCGAGAGCCGTTGCATCATAGACGGTGAAGTGGGGGAGACGCTGGTTATTTTTACTCATGGCGCTGGCGCAAACATGTCGTCTGAGTTTATGAATAAGATGGCAAAAGGGTTAAGTCTCGCTGGCATTGGTGTTATCCGTTTCAATTTGCCTTATATGCGCGCCAATGCAATCGATGGCAAAAGACGTCCTCCAGACAGAGCACCTAAATTACTCAAAGACTTTAATCTGCATATCGAAGCGATTAAGGCCGAATATGCCCCTAAGCGTATCGTGTTGATGGGCAAATCAATGGGTGGACGTATGGCGGCTATTGTGGCTGAGCAAACAGCCGTTGATGGTGTCATCTGTTTAGGCTACCCCTTTATCCCATTAAAAGGCGGAGAGCCAAGACTCGCCCCTATCGAATTGTGTCAGGCACCTTTGTGTGTGATCCAAGGAGAGCGAGATAAGTTTGGCGGTAAGGAGCTGGTAGAAAGTTGGCCAGTGATGCAAAAGACTCAGCGACATTGGTTAACCGATGGGGATCATAGTTTTGTACCGAGGAAGTCGTCAGGCACGACCGAAGAGGCTAATCTAGACGCTGCTATTTCTTACTGTATTGGTTTTATTAGGGGGCTAGATGCGTAAAGGTTTTCTGTTGTTGGCGGCATTAAGTGGATTTATCTCTGTGGCGTTGGGCGCATTTGGTGCCCATGGATTAAAAAATGTAGCATCACCGGAAATGATCGCCATCTTCAATTTAGGGGTGGAGTATCAGTTTTATCATACGTTCGCACTTATCGCGGTTGCATTTGCGGGTCACTGGTTTAGCTCTCGTTTACTCGATTGGGCGGGTTACCTGTTTATCGCGGGGATTATACTATTCTCTGGTTCTTTATATGTTTACGCCTTACTTGGTGCTAAATGGACCGGGCCAATCACACCAATAGGTGGGGTGTGTTTCTTAGTTGCTTGGTTGTTGATTGCGCTTACCGTGTGGCGTAATAGAGTGGTTGAACTCAACGATTAAGGCTTAGCTTGTTTAAATCGTATTCACCACTCATTAAGTGTAGAATAGCGGCCATTATCGATTTGATGGCCGTTATTTTAGGCGTTATATGCCTTTTGGCTCGCTTCAGGAATTCCAATGATCAACCTATTTTTATATTGCCGATCAGGCTATGAAAAAGAGTGTGCAGCTGAAATACAACACCGCACTGCAGAACTCAATATTGGTGGTTTTGTTAAAACCAATAAGAAAGATGGCTATGTAATTTTCCAGTGTTTTAACGCTGGTGATGCAACTATCTTGGCGCAAAAAATTAAATTGGATTCGCTTATTTTTGCGAGACAGATGTTTGCTGCTAAAGAGTTGCTGAAAAACCTACCTGAAAACGATCGGATCACGCCAATCATGGAAGCGTTATCAGATGTCAGAAATGCTGGTGAGTTAAGAGTTGAAACGCCCGATACTAATGAAGCAAAAGAGCGCACAGCTTTTTGTCGTAAGTTCACTGTTCCGTTAAGACAGAAATTGAAGAGCGCGGGTAACTTACTCAGAAAAGAGAGTGATAGTCGTCCGATTATCCATGTTTGCTTTATTGCGTCGGGTACGGCTTATGTTGGCTTTTCTTTTAGCAACAACAGTTCGCCTTATCCAATGGGGATCCCAAGACTGAAAATGGCCAGCGATGCACCAAGTCGTTCAACATTGAAACTTGATGAAGCGTTTATCCATTTCATTCCAGAAGAAGAGCATGAACTGAGATTAAGCAGTGGCATGAATGCCGTTGACTTAGGTGCTTGCCCTGGCGGTTGGACATATCAGTTGGTTCGCCGTGGTATGTTTGTCGCCGCCGTTGATAATGGCGCGATGGATGAAGGTTTAATGGAGACCGGACAGGTTAAACATTATCAGGCCGATGGTTTCCGTTTCGAACCACCACGTAAGAATATCTATTGGTTAGTGTGTGACATGATTGAAAAGCCATCGCGAGTTGCGGAGCTGATTGAAGCATGGGCCATTAATGGCTGGTTTAAAGAGGCGATGTTTAACCTTAAACTGCCGATGAAAAGCCGCTATCAAGATGTGACGACGATGCTAGAGACGATGGCAACCGTGCTGAATGAGAATGAAATAAAGAACTTCTCAATAAAATGTAAGCACCTTTATCATGATCGCGATGAAGTGACTGTTTACTTGAGTCTGAACCCAACTCAAGCTTAATACGACAAGACAACTGAATAAAAAAAAGGCCCTATACGAAAGCATAGGGCCTTTTTACTGTTAGATGTTATTGATCTACAGACGATCGATCACAGCTTGAGTGAAATCAGTTGTACCGTGGGTACCACCTAGATCACGAGTCGTACGGTCGCCTTCAGCGATAACCGCAGTGACAGCAGAGCGAATAAGCTCAGCTTTATCAGACATCCCCAAATACTCAAGCATCTGGATAGACGCTAAGATAACCGATGTTGGGTTAGCTAAGTTTTTACCTGCAATATCAGGAGCACTACCGTGTACTGCTTCGAAGATTGCGGCGTCTTTACCTATGTTTGCACCAGGAGCCATTCCTAGACCGCCAACAAGACCTGCACACAGATCAGATAGGATATCGCCAAATAGATTGGTCGTTACCATCACGTCAAAGTTTTCAGGGTTCATGACTAGCTTCATACATGTTGCATCAACAATCATCTCTTCTGTGATGATGTCTGGGTAACGCAAGCTAACTTCACGAGCGACTTTCAAGAATAAACCTGAGGTCGACTTCATGATATTTGCTTTGTGTACGATAGTGACTTTTTTACGGTTTTCTTTACGAGCAAGTTCGTAAGCAAATGTCGTGATTTGCTCTGCACCTTGGCGAGTAATGATACTGGTCGCTTCAGCGGTGCTGCCGTCTTCAGAAACAGTCTGGCCTAAACCTGAATACATACCTTCAGTGTTTTCACGGACTGTGATGATATCGATATTCTCGTAGCGAGCCTGAGTGCCTTTAAAAGACAAGACCGGACGAATGTTGGCGTAGAGGCTGAACTTTTTACGTAGTGAAACATTGATAGAGGTAAAACCTTCGCCCACAGGAGTGGTTAAAGGGCCTTTAAGAGTAATACGGTTTTTCTCTATCATGTCGAGAGTGCGCTGAGGTAATAATTCACCTTGCTTCTCAAGGGCGGTTAAACCAGCATCTGCAAACTCGTATTCAAAATCACAACCAGCTTTATCGAGAATTTTTATTGCTGCATCGATAATGCTGGGGCCAATCCCATCACCAGGGATCACGGTTATCGTTCTTTTTGACATGAGAGTCCTTCAACGTTTCGTTGTACTGCTATTATCTGGCCATGTCAAAAGACACAGCGACATGACGTAATATGATTTATTATAATTCACCTCTTTATTTTAAACACTTTTAAACATTTTTCACAGAAAATAGTGAGCAGTCTCACGTTTTTTTATATAGTGTATCTTGCAATAAAGAGGGCTTATGGCGATGATTGATCGCTAAAGGTTAAAAAAGTCTACTTTGGTCTAATATCCAAAACAATTATCACGCTACTTCAACTAACAATAATAAAAAATGAGGAAGACTTTGAAGTTATTACCCATCGCATCATTTTTGCTTGCTTCAGCAAGTATAGTCTCTGTTGGCGCTTATGCGGCAACAGACGCTCAACTGAGTCATAAAGCCATCACGAACAACGGTATCATGAAGTTCGAATCGTTAAAGCAGCCTGTGATTTCTGCGACAGGTAAACTACTTGCTGTCGAAGTGTCGCCGGATCGTGGCGATAGCCATGGTTTAGTTCAATCATTGACGTCATCGAAGAAATTTATCGTAAAGGGGGGCTCTAAACCGCAAGTGAGCCATGATGGCCGTTTTGTTGCCTTCTCTATTGATACGCCATTGCTGGAAAAGGAAGTTGCTTCGAGTAAAGAGAAGAAAAAACTGAAATCAGGCATGGCGCTGCTCGATACTCAGACAGGCAAAGAGCAACGCTTTGAACGTGTAAAAGAGTTTAGTTTTAATCAATCCGGAACGCATTTAGCGGTTTGGTTTGAGCCCAAAGAAGCCGATAAAATCGATGATAAAGACAAGACTGTTGTCGATAAGTCAGCAGAGAAAGAGAAAGAGAAAAAGGCAAAGGTCGATAAATTCGATAAGGGCAGCGAATTAACATTAGTGGCGCTTAATACTGGGGTAAGTCAGACTATTGCGAACGTGAGTCGGTTTTATTTCGACAAAGCGGGCAAGCACCTTGTGCTAGCGAGTAACGATACTAAGGCTAAGAAACATCAGCTGGTATTGGTATCGCTCGATAATAACGCCAGAGAGATTGTCCGCCAGTTCAATAATCAGCAGATTGGTGAAGTCTCGTTAAGTGAAGACGGAAAATATATCGCCTTCACCCATGGTGATAGCAAGCAAGCACCTTATGGTCGTGAATACCACCTTTCGCTGTTAAACATTGCCACTGGGGATGTAAAATCTGCGCCAGTATCTAAAGAGTGGAAACTGAATCGTTACACTAAACTCAGGTTTTCAGAAGATAGCAAGCGTCTCTTCTTTGGACGCGTGCCTCAGGTGAGTCAGCAAGTTGAACTTAAAAAGATAGCAACACAGGACGACCTGTTTGATCAAGAGGTGGTTACTGGTCAACGTGGTTTGAAAATTTGGCATGGAGAAGATGCCCGTATCAAGCCTAATGAGATTAAACAATACAAGAAAGAACAGAAGCGTACTTACCTAGCGGTATTGCACCTTAAGGGGAATAACTTGGTGCAGCTTGCTGACACCTCAGTGCCTTATGTTGATCTGCAAGAGCAATCACGTTTTGTTATCGGCAGCTCAGATATCCCTTATCGCAAGATGATCACCTGGGCTGGTTTTTATCGCGATTATTACCTTATTGACCTTAATACTGGCCACAAGACCTCTATTTTGGTTCAGCAAGCCAGCGATCAAGCACCTAGCTTATCGCCAAATGAGCGTTTCGCCGTCTATTACCAGCAGGGGGACGTGTACCTGTATCAAGTATCTAAAGCGCGTCGTCATAATCTAACCAAAGGTTTGAACGTCTCTTTTGCAGATGAAGATCATGATTATCCATCTACTGCACCGGGTTACGGTTTTGGTCCTTGGTTAGACAATGATGCTGGTCTGCTCATCTATGACAAGTACGATATTTGGCAGATGAACACCGCATCTTTAGAAGGTTTTAAACTGACTGAGGGAAAAGGGCGTAAGCAGGGAATTCAGTATCGTGTTACTGGTTTAGTTAAAGATGAAAATAAGCCAGCGGTATTAGCCAGTAATCAAGCAGTGCTATTACATGGATACAACGAAAGAACCAAAGGCGATGGTTATTATCAGGCGAAGTTAGGCACCTCGGGTGTCACGACGTTGATGGAAGGCGACTATAAGCTAAAGACATTAGCGCGCAGTGAAGATGCACAGACTATCGTATTCTCAAAAGAGCGTTACGATCTCTTCCCTGATTTTTATAGCGCTGATTATTCCGCCCCAGAGAAAGCCAAACGTCAAACCGATTTCGATGCTCAAAAACGTCAATTTAATTGGGGTAAATCTGAGCTCGTACATTGGACAAACGGTGACGGTCAGCCGCTTGATGGTGTGCTTATCAAGCCAACGAACTATGTTGAAGGTAAACGTTACCCAGTGCTGGTTTACTTCTATCGCTTCATGAGTGACAGATTGAATGCTTTTCCTTCGATGAAGCTCAATCATAGACCTAACTTTGCTTGGTATGTTGATAACGGTTACGCGGTTTTCCTCCCCGATATCCGTTTTGAAGTGGGGTATCCCGGTGCTTCGTCGGTGCAGGCGTTAACTTCTGGGGTGCAGAAGATTATCGAGATGGGCGTGGCAGATCCTGATGCTATAGGTATTCAGGGGCATTCATGGGGCGGATATCAAACAGCTTTTGCCGTGACGCAGACGGATATTTTTAAGGCTGCGGTTACCGGTGCTCCGGTATCGAACATGACCAGTGCTTATAGCGGAATTCGACACGGCAGCGGTTTAGCGCGTCAGTTCCAGTATGAGACAGGGCAAAGCCGTATCGGTGATAGTTTGTTTAGGGCACCACAAAAGTATATTGAGAACTCACCTATCTTTTATGCCGAACGAATCAAAACACCGATGATGATCATGTTTGGTGATAAAGATGACGCGGTGCCATGGGAGCAGGGGATTGAACTTTACCTCGCCATGCGTCGTGCGGGTAAAGATGTGGTGTTTTTACAATATGAAGATGAACCTCATCATCTCAAAAAATACCCAAACAAACTCGATTATAGTATTCGCATGACGGAGTATTTTGGTCATTACCTTAAAGGGGAACCTGCGCCGAGCTGGTTGACCCAAGGTGAAGCGTATACTGAGTATAAAAAAGCTGACTAAGCTTCAATGCCGATAACGACTAACAGCGTTGTGTAATTTAAAAAAGCCGAGTGATTTCAATTCACTTGGCTTTTTTATAGCCTTGAATATTTTGTTTTAGCTGTTTGTTATTCAAGCTATTTATGTGTAGTCTAATTTGATTGTTTTCGATTAATCGTTATGAATATTCGTCATGGCGAGTATCAATATTGAGTTATATCAAGGAGAGACTCATGGAGAAGGATGTTAATGGTCCTGGCGTTAAAATTCCCCCGCCGCTGATATTTATCTTGTTTATGTTATTGGCTTATTTAAACAGCTTATTTGCGCCCATCGAACTGACTTTTACTGCTCCAATCACCTATTTGGGTTTAGCTCTGCTACTGGTTGGAGTGACCTTGTTGCTGTACCTGTTATATCAATTTAAAACAGCTAAAACAGCAGTCGAACCTTGGCAACCTACCTCATCCATTATTAAGACTGGTGTATACGCCTACTCGCGAAATCCTATCTATTTGGCTTTTTGCACGGTTCCTGTGGGATTAGGCTTATATTTCAGTGATGTTTGGCTTATTTCAAGCGTACTTCCCTCTTGTATTGGTGTTTATTATGTTGCTATTAAACCTGAAGAGGCTTATCTCACGCGTAAGTTTGGTGACGAATATCTGCGTTATCAGGAGAAGGTAAGGCGTTGGATATGAGTTAATCATTTAACAAAGTTGCCTAGGGCAAACTCAGAGAGGTTGGTATGGAGAAAGTGGCATTGATCACCGGTGGTGGGCGCGGAATTGCTTGGTTACTTTCAGATGAAGCTTCTTATGTCACTGGCACCTTTGTCGATCTAGCTGGTGGCAGATAGTTCAACAGCAAGGATAAGTGAGTATTTATGCTAAAAATCCCTAAGATAACCACGCTGACACTGTTGCAGCATTATGATCATCAAGTACTCATTGATTACCATAAGCGTAATCGTTTGCATTTATCACCATGGGAGCCAGAAAGAGATAACGATTACCTTGAGGCGTCTCAAGTGAGTAAGAGACTCCAAGTGAGCAATGATCTTTTTTTCGCTGGTGGTGCCGTCAATTTTGTTGCTAGAGGGAATATAAGAGATGGCTTAGTATCTGCTGATATTAACGGACAAATATTGGGGGGATACCAACCGGTATAAGAAAGTGACCTACTCAGAGTGTTTTTGGCAAACTAATTCAAGGCGAATGGATGATGGAATGGTTATTCCCTTGTGAGTTCATTCTACGCAGAAGTAGGCAGCCAAAAACCCTCCTTACAGGCGAGTTTTAGCACATCAGATACTGTGTTAACGAGCTTAAACGTAGAGCAACTATGTTCTTCACTCGTTGCAAGACACATGGATGTGGTGAATGTCATTAATGCAGGAGCAATTAATGACCTTGCCTCTGAAGCGCTAAATTCTCGCTGAGCGGTCACATCTTTATACCGATTGGTATCGTTTTACTAATATCGTACGAGGCCCCTTGCAAGCTTGTTATCTCGGTTATTCAATTGATAAAATGCTTGAGAGGCAAGGCATTATGCGTGAAATCCTTGAAGCTGGAATAGCTTATATCTTTGATGAGTTTAAGCTTCATCGAATCATGGCTAACTACATTCCAAATAATGAACGAAGTGGACAATTACTCAGATCTTTGGGCTTTGAAGAAGAGGGATTAGCGAAGTCTTATTTGAAGATTGCTGGCAGCTGGCAAGATCATGTTTTGACCTCAAAACTAAATCCAAAAAATGAGGTAATAGACTAGTTGGACTAGCCTATTCAGCAGACGTTTAAAGCGTATTTGTTGCACCACCATTGGTGAGATACTGTTGGTAAGTACCTTCTCCCCAAGCGATGAGTTTTTGATCTTTAAACAGTAATGGTGTGCATTCGTCTCGGGTGGTTTCACCATCAGACTTCATATGATGAGTACGATAAAAAAGTACTTGTATCGTATTTTCATTGGCAACTCGAGCCTCACTGAAATCAGCCTTACCTAATAAGGTTTTTATTTCAACCAATGACTGCCCCAATGTGATTTCAGAGAGCTGCGCATTGATATAAGTCTGTCTATCTTCCCAATCCATCTCATCGGGCGTTGGATCATAAACAACAACGACAACAGCAACAAAAGCCAAGTAGGCTGCAAAAATGGAACCGATAATGACGGGAAGTTTAGATTTCATTTATGCACAAGGTCCTTAAGGTCTAAGCAAAAGCTAAAAAGAATGAAAATATAAGATGCGTATCAATATACCTGTATCACTCAAGTCGGTAAATGTTAAATCGGTAACATGATATTTACAAGCTCTATGTTGATTTCGCAGGAGTTAAGCCTTGATTTAATGAGGAAGCCTAAACTGACTTAAATTGGCATTCAACGGAATGTCTGTTTGCAGTTGTACTAGTTTATAGCTCATTCTTGCCATCTGTTTTCCGTCTTCAAGTTTCTTGGCTTGCTTAGCGCCGATTTTGTCTATTGAACCATAGATATTGGTCAGAGAGCGGAAAATTTTTAATAACTCAGTTGCCGATTTTGGGCCTATTCCTGGTACGCCAGGGATCTTATTACCACTATCGCCAGCAAGTGCCAAATAGTCGATAAATTGGCTGCGTTCAACGCCGAGCTTCTCTTCTCTTTGTTTTACGGTGATATAGTCTTGATTAAAATGATCCCAGCGCTCGATATTAGGATGGGTTAATTGTGTAAAGCCTTTATCTGTGGAAACAATAATGGCTTTGCCTTGGTTTTGAGCCAACTTAGTCGCCAGTGTAGCTATAACATCGTCAGCTTCTGACTCGGCATTAATTGAGTTTACATTAAGCTCACTGAGGTAGTTCTTTAATGCTGGAAGTGTGGCTGCCAGCGCTTCAGGCATCGGCTTTCTGCCTTTTTTGTAATCATCATACAGTGACTTTCGCCATGAGAGTGCATCGCCGTCCCATACCACTGCGACATGAGTGGGCTGATGATGTTTGAGTAACTTTTTACAAGCTGACCCCACCCGAGTATCCAAGCCATTAATGTCATTTTCATTAGGTTGAGCAGCGTGAATACGGCGTACTAAATTAAGGCCATCTATGATTAAAAAAGTATTCATGAGTCGTCGCGAGAGTTATTTTATTGAATGAATTTATAGGAATTAAGCATACCGAGTATTAATCAATTATGCAGGTTAATACTCGGTATATACGCTTATTTAGGTGTTTATTTTATAACAAGGTACATATTTACTGCCAGGGAGCTTCATTCTTTGTTGTTTAACGAAGGCCTTAAGCAGCTTATCCATTAATGTCATCATGGTTTTGTCGCCATTAAGCTCAAATGGTCCATATTCAACCACATTTTTTATGGTTTCCATTTTCACATTACCAGCAACAATCCCGGAAAATGCCCTTCTTAAGTTTGCTGCAAGTTCAGCCTTATCAGCTTGGAAATGTAAGTTGAGGTTGCCCATCATTTCATGGGTTGGATCAAAGGGGAGCTGGAAATCGGGTTCAATTTTCAGTGACCAGTTATATTGAAAAGAGTCACCTGATGTTTTCCTGTGATCCTTAACAATATCCATACCATGGCTCATAATTCGAGCGACACGAACAGGATCATCAATGATTATTTCATATTTACTCTGCGCTTCTTCGCCTAAAGTTGCGGCAATAAACTCATCGATCCGTAAGAAGTAATCAGCACTTTCTTTTGGTCCTGTAAGCACCAATGGGAAAGGAATGCCTTGGTTCTCTTTATTAAGCAATATGCCTAAGAGATAGAGCAGTTCTTCTGCTGTGCCTGCTCCACCAGGGAAGATAACAATCCCGTGACCTAGACGCACAAATGCTTCGAGTCGTTTTTCAATATCTGGCAGTATGACGAGTTCGTTAACAATCTGATTGGGTGGCTCGGCAGCGATAATACTTGGCTCTGTGAGGCCGATATAACGTGCTTTGCTTATCCGTTGCTTGGCATGGCCTATGGCAGCCCCTTTCATGGGACCCTCCATGGCACCAGGTCCACAGCCGGTGCAGATGTTCATCTCACGCAGCCCAAGTTCATACCCTACGTCTTGGGTATAATGGAACTCAGTATCATTGATACTGTGTCCGCCCCAACAGACCACGATACTTGGATCTTCTAATGGCATAGAGCGGCCATTTCTCAGAATATCGAATACCACATTGGTGATGTGGCTTGGGTTGGTTAAATTAATATTTTTGAGGTTGTCGTATCTATCGCTGAGATAAACAATGTCACGTAATACGGCGAATAGGTGTTCTTGGATACCAACAATAATTTTACCGTCAACAAAAGCTGCTTCTGGAGGATTAATCAGTTCGATCTTAATTCCACGTTCACGGCGAAGAACGTTAATATTAAAATCTTCAAATTGTCCGAAGAGGCTTTCCGCATTATCGCTTTGTAGGCCGGAGGCAAGTACTGCGAGTGAACAACTTCTATAAAGTTGGTAGAGCTCACTTGTCGAGTTTTGTTTGAGGCGATCAACTTCCAGTTGGGAAAGTTGATCCATGCTACCTCGAGGGCTGACATTTACAATCATAACAACTCCTTAGCTCTGACTTGAGTTCAAAGGTGTGTTGTGAAGGCACCAAACTTATGGTGCCGAGCCTATATTTATATGAACTGCATAGGCTTACACGTCAATGATGACTCTGTCTCTGCTTTCATGTTTAGCTCGGTAAAGCGCTGCATCTGCTCGATCAAAGGTTTCATTGATAAGCTCATTTTCCAAAATTTGTGCAGCACCTATAGATACTGTAACTGTAATTCTCTGATTTTTAAACTTAAAGGGAATACTTTTTACTTTTTCTCTCACTCTGTTCAATAATTGTTCAATGTCAGTAGCGTTCACTTCTGGTATGAGTAGGACAAATTCTTCGCCGCCATATCGTGCGACAAACTCCGTATCTCTCAGTGAGTTTTTCAGCGCCATTGCGATAACCTGAAGTGTTTTATCGCCTGTGCTATGACCAAAACTATCGTTGATATTCTTGAAATGATCAATGTCGGCCACTGCAACCCATAAGGGCTGCTTATGTCGTTGAAAGTGCCTGAACTCTTGCTCCATACGTTCTTCGAGCGCAGCGCGATTAGGTAATTGAGTGAGCGAATCGAGTAGGTTAATTTTCTGCTGTTCAAATAAACGCTCTTTATAGTCAGCAGCTTCTTTCCCCAGCTCATTGACCTCTTTTTTCAGTATATCCATGGATTTTTTGAGCAGGATAAGTTCCCGTTCTTCGAGGGCTTCTTTGCGCCCTAGTGAAGTCCTAATGGAGGCAAGTTGTTCAGTCACTTGTGATTTTAAGTTATGAATATCATCAATATTGATGATAGCTTCGCCAACATTATCCACTCGTGAGTAGAGCTCATGGTTTATCTGCTTCTTAAGTTGAAAGCTGCGCTGACTGTTATTACATGAATCAGTGACGACTTCCCTTACTACAGTGAGTGAGTCATTGAGAGCACAAAGAAACTCTTGCGATGCTGATTTTTCTTGGGAAATGTTTTCCAATAGCAAGGTCAAAATTGTTTGATAAGCTTCGATTAAGCTGTCAACTTCAATGTCGTTACTGAGTCTATCTTTAATGGTGAGAACTTGATCTCTTTGATGTTTTCTAAATTCGACTTCAGAGATCATCTGTGACAATTCATGGGCCAACTGGCGGTGTTTCGGGGATATTTTTATGGCTTCGCCATGCCTGAGTTGATCTTCTAATATCTCTTCATAGAAGCTCACCAATTGTTCTACTTTAGGGATGTAGTCCCAAAAACTGTGGAAAGGTTTGCCCAAATCTTTCTTGAAATAGTTGATCTCTTTTTTTATCTTTTCTGGAGCTGAATCTATGCGCTGGATCTGACGTATGACACGAGATAGGCTGACGCGACTGTCTTCTAGCTGCACCATGACATGATTATATTGCTTCTTTAACAGCTGCTCTATATCGACAAGTTCAGGGAGTGCCTCTTCGACACTTTCAAACTTGGTTAACAGATGCCTGAGTTTAGCTAACTTATTGTCGAGCTCGACATTTTGCCCTTTGCACGCAAGGCTCAAATGACCGATAAACTGCAATAAAGTCTGTAACTTCTCATTTTGCTCTTCATCAAGTTCAGTAAGAGCAGCTTTAGCGAGGTGCAGTTTTTGCTTTAATAAGTTGACCTGAGAAGCGCTGGCCATTGAATCCTTCATTATCAACTATGTCCTACTTGTTTAAGGCAAAATAGAAAGGGAACATTTTCCACGTAATGTATAGCAATCTACTTTTAGTGCAAATATCTTGTTAAATATAACGAGATAAGCATCTAATTTCTATAATTTTTACTTAAATATTGAAATTTCATGTGAATAGCATTTGGGCTAACAACAACGGGTTTTAATATTAATGTAGATCAGAAACGATACCTGCTAATTCTACATTATTTCGGTGTTATACTCGTCAACGAAATGTCATAAGAATAATAACAGAAGGACGAAAGAGTGAAACCAGCCATTCCATCGATGTTAACTTTTAGCCTGCTTTTTTCTATCCCAAGCCTTGCAGATGTCAATTATCAGATAGATTTAACTCAATCTCAGCATCACTTGGCCCAAGTCAGCGTTGACTTCCCTTTATCGAAAGCTTCAGAGCTTAACGTTCAGCTCCCAGTATGGAGAACCGGTAAATATCAGGTTCTGCCTTTGGCTGACTCGATAAGATATTTAAGTGCTAAAGATGCTAATGGGGCTGAATTACCTGTGTCCCGTACCGCGAACGGTGAGTGGACAGTCTCGCTTAGTCAGCCTACCGCTGTATCTATTAGTTATCAGCTCTATTTAAATAAGCTTGGGCAGCGAGTGGGGCATATTGATGCCAGTCATGCATTTCTTGATGCCAGTGGCACTTTTGTATATAGCCCTGAGTTTAGAAATGAACCCATTCATGTTGCCATGAGTGTGCCATCAGATTGGCGTAGCCACTCAGGGATGGCTTCAGGCGATGAGGCCAACACATTTGTTGCCGATAATTACGATGTGCTCGTTGATTCGCCAATTGAAACGGGCATTAACCAGCAGAGACGCTTTTCTGCCGATGGCCGTGACTATGAACTGGTGATCTGGGGCGAAGGGAATTATGACGTAGAGCAGATGGTGACAGATCTGACCAAACTCAGTGGTGAAGCAGACGCCATCTGGGACGGTTATCCTTTCGAACGCTACGTTTATATGGTACACGCAACTAGCGGGGCGAGTGGGGCAACAGAACACCTCAATTCGACCATTATTCAAAGGCCGAGATTTAGTTATCGTGAACGTGAAGATTACTTAGGCTTTATCAAAACCGCTTCTCATGAATTTATTCATACTTGGAATGTGAAGGCTTATCGGCCCCAAGGACTGGTTCCTTATGATTACCAACAAGAGAATATTAGCGAGCTGTTATGGATAGCAGAAGGCTCGACCAGTTATTTTCAAAGTCAGTTATTATTGCGCGCAGGTGTTATCACCCCGCAGGAGTTTTTAGAGGACTTGGCCAAGCGCATTGCAAGAAGTGAGCTAACACCGGGTCGTGAAGTACAGTCTGTCGCTGAAGCGAGTGCTAACCAGTGGACAAGTACGGGTGGAGATTATGCGATTAACCACAGTACAAATATCTATTCAGAAGGCTTCTTAGTCTCCATGGCATTAGACTTCTCGTTACTAGATGAAACGGATTTGAAATCTTCTTACCGTGATGTGCATAAAGCCTTGTACCGCGATCATAAAATCCCCGCAGGTTATGGGGTGGCTGATGTGCAGCAGATTTTACAACAGCTGACGGGCGAAGATTATACTAACTGGTGGCAGACACACGTAAATACTCCTGTAACCTTAGATTTCCTTACCCTGTTATCTCAAGCTGGTTTACAGATAAGCTATGGAGAGGACTCTAAAGCCATCGCTTTTTCTGGTATGGAAATAAGCGGTAAATCGCTCACATTGCAGCAAGTGCTGCGAGATGGTCCTGCTTGGCAAGCTGGCATTGTGCTAGGCGATGAAATTGTTGCCATTAACGGCCTTAAAGTGACTGCGGGCGGATTTGACGCGCGAATTAAAGATTTTAAACCAGGCGCTGATATTGAGGTGACACTGTTTAGTGACGATAAGCTTAAATCTGTGTCGTTGACCTTAGGTGAAGTCCAAAGCGGTAAACTTAAATTAGTCAGTGTTAAGAAGCCGAGTCGCGCTCAGAAAGCATTCTTCAAAGCTTGGTCAGGCATAGACTGGCCATTCGACAAGAAGGGCAAGCTTAAGGCCGATGATTGATCTATTAAATTGTCGTTAATAAAAAAGGCGCTAATTAGCGCCTTTTTTGCACCGTAAATGAACCTAAATGGTGTCTTCTACGCCGCCAAGGACTTCCACTAATGAGTTCATCAGCGCGATAAGCTCGCTACCCATAAGTGCAAAATCAGCATCCAAACGAGCCATTGGGTCTTCAGTGCCTACTTCGTCATTACCTGCTCTGAACTCTTCAGAGAACTTAAGACGCTTGATAGCGGCATCAGACTGCAGAATGAAAGCGATTGACTGACCGAAATGTAGCGCCAGTTTATGTACCTGCTTACCCACTTCGATATGAGCGAGTACTTCTGTCTCTGTCAGATCCTGTTGTTTAAAGCGAACAATTCCGCCTTCATCAGAATCTGTCTTAAGCTCAGCTTCATCTTGCATGATGAAAGGTGCTGGTGTGCAGTTTCCTTTTACCCACTCAGTTAGCTGAGTTTCGATAGGCGTTTTAAAGCTTAAAGGAATAATAGGCAGTGAACCTAAGGCTTTTCTTAATAGCGCTAACAGCTCTTCAGATTTAGCCGCACTTGAGCTATCGACTAAAATCATCTCAATTTCAGGGATGATCAGCGCATGAATTTGGCTGCGCTTTGTGAAGGCACGAGGAAGTAGAGTCATAATGATCTCCTCCTTCATAGCGTCTTTTTCTTTCTTCGCTAATTTACGATCTTCTTCGGCTTCAATTTGAGCAACTTTATCTTCGAGTGCTTCTTTAATGACTTGGCCAGGAAGGATTTTATCTTCTTTTGTCGCGCAGATAAGGTGACGGCCGCCCGCACTGTGTACCAGTGAAATGCCTTTCTTACCTAGGGCATTAGAGAAACCGAATTTACTGATGTCTTGGCTTGAGCATGGAGAGAAAGTGAAGTCTTCCAATGACTTTTCAAGCGCTTCTGGATCAACAGAGAAAGGTTTATTAAAACGGTAAACAGTCAGATTTTTAAACCACATAATGAGCGCCCAATTAAAATTAAAGGCGCAGTGTAAGTCATTGCCGAGCTCGGGTAAACCGCAAAGATATTTATCGAACCTTAGGCTGAATTCATATTTCACAAAAGTGTCATAAAACTTTTTTTTCGTTCACATCCCTTGGTATTCAAGGACTTCTTGTACTAAGTTAATTCATGTTCAACCATGTTTTATTAAAAATAAACCTGATTGAAATATATCTGCAATATATAACTGACAAACTTCTCGGTATCGAAACCAATAACCAAAGACGAATTGATACGTCGAAAGGATTTAATGATGAACGCTTTTTGTAAAACACTACTTGCTTCCGCTCTTGCTACTGCTACCTTGGCTTCTGCAAATGCTGCTGAGCCATTAACAGTTTACGGTAAGTTGAACGTCACGGCTCAATCTAATGATGTCAGCGGTGAGTCTGAAACGACGATTCAAAGTAACGCTTCACGCTTAGGTGTTAAAGGTGGATTTGAGCTTAGTAGCTCACTAGAAGCTTTTTATACGATTGAGTATGAAGTGGATACTGGCGATGACAGCAAAAACAACTTTAAAGCTCGCAATCAATTTGTGGGATTAAGAGGTGATTTTGGTGCCATATCTGTTGGTCGTAATGACACGATGCTAAAGCAATCTCAAGGTAAAGTTGATCAATTCAATGACCTGTCTGGAGATTTGAAAAACTTGTTTAAAGGTGAGAATCGCCTTGCTCAGACAGCGACTTATCTTTCACCGTCATTTAGCGGTATAAAGTTAGGTGTGACTTATGCTGCTAGCGGTGATAGTGACCAATTAAAGCAAGATGGATACAGCTTAGCGGCAATGTATGGCGATGCTAAACTGAAAAAATCTCCAATCTACGCATCGATTGCTTATGATTCAGATGTTAAAGGTTACCAAGTTGCTCGTGCCACTGTGCAAGGTAAAATAGCAGGTCTAGTCCTTGGTGGTATGTATCAGCAAGAAGAGAAGGTATATACCTTAGATACTGATGGAGAAGCTAACCCATATAATGGCGACAGTTATACTGGTTATATGTTCAGTGCTGCCTATGCTATCGATGCTGTAGTGCTTAAAGCGCAGTATCAAGATATGGAAGATAAAGGTGATTCTTGGTCAATTGGTGGTGACTATAAGTTAGGTAAGCCAACTAAGTTGTTTGCTTTCTACACCAATCGTTCGTATGAAGGCGCTGGAGATGATGATAAATTCTTAGGTTTAGGATTAGAACACAAATTCTAAACAGATCATTTAGTAATAAATAAAGAGGCTTAGGCCTCTTTTTTATTGCTTATAAAAAGCAAAGCACCTCAAGCGGATCAAGAATGAAGGATTCAGTTTAACTTTATGACAAGTTTTCTCTATTTATGACAAAATGGCGTTTATGATCATAATTTTGTAATAAAACTGACCAATAATAGACGTGTGAACATTCATCGGACAGAAGATCGCTTATGACTGCTAGGATATTGATTGTTGAAGATGAGTTAGCGATTAGAGAAATGCTAACTTTTGTATTGGAACAGCATGGTTTTGTTGTTACCGCAGCCGAAGATTTTGACTCTGCGTTAGACATGATTTGTGAACCCTATCCCGATCTTGTTTTATTGGATTGGATGTTTCCCGGTGGTAGCGGGATTCAATTGGCTAAACGTTTACGCCAAGATGAATTTACGCGACAAATCCCCATCATAATGTTGACTGCTCGTGGTGAGGAGGAAGATAAAGTGCGTGGGTTGGAAGTGGGGGCCGATGATTACATCACCAAACCATTTTCTCCAAAGGAGCTGGTGGCAAGAATTAAAGCGGTGATCCGCCGTAGTTCTCCGACGAGTCTTGAAGAACCAATCGATGTTCAGGGCTTGATGTTAGATCCTATTAGCCACAGAGTCACCGTGGGTGACCAAGTGCTGGAGATGGGGCCTACTGAGTTTAGACTGCTTCACTTCTTCATGACTCACCCTGAGAGGGTGTACAGTCGAGAGCAGTTACTCGATAATGTATGGGGTACTAATGTTTATGTTGAAGATCGAACAGTAGATGTGCATATCAGACGATTAAGAAAAGCCATTGAACCTTCGAATCATGATCGTTTAATTCAAACTGTTCGAGGTGCGGGTTACCGTTTCTCAACTCGAACATAAAGCTGGAAAGTTGTTTAAATAGGTTGGGCGCGATAGGTTACTTGAATTACCTTGTGCCTCACCTTCTCCTATGGTCTGGATATATTTAATGTAATTGGTAACATATGTTTGAATCATATTCAGGTTATCGGCTGCTATCTCGCTTAATAACCTACCTCGTACTCTGCTTTATTTTAGGTCTCCTTGTCGGTGAGATCGTGTGGGTTCTGCTTATTGGCGCCATCTCTCTGCTTTTTTGGCATTATCGCCAACTATCAAGACTCAACTTTTGGCTATGGCGAGATAAACGCCTCACGCCTCCAAATGGGAAAGGCAGTTGGGAAGGGGTGTTTAATGGTATCTACCGTCTGCAGGGAAAAAATCGGAAACGAGTATCACAGTTAGCTTTTCTTTTGGGGCGTTTTCGACAGGGAGCGGAAGCGCTTCCCGATGCTGCGGTAGTGCTTGATGCTGATTACAACATTGTTTGGTGTAATAAGCTGGCTCAATTGCTGCTTGGTTTAGTGTGGCCACTAGACAGCGGCCAGAGGATAGACAACCTACTGCGACATCCTGACTTTTCTAATTATTTAAAGAACGAAATCTACCATGAGCCCTTTGAGTTAGCGTCTCCACAATCGGAGCGACGTGTGCTTGAGATTCGGATCATGGGTTACGGAACTGGCCAATTCTTATTGATCGCCCGCGACATTACGCGAGTCAGACAGCTCGAAAGCATGCGTAAAGATTTTGTGGCCAATGTGTCACATGAGCTTAAGACTCCATTGACAGTATTGCAGGGCTACCTTGAGATGATGCAAGAGATGGCAGAACCTGGTTCTCCCAACACCAAGGCGATGGATCAGATGCAACAACAGACGCATAGAATGCGTTCTATGGTTGAACAGTTACTGGTACTGTCTCGCATTGAGGATTCTGCTGAGAATAATTTGGAGGTCAAAGTGAATATGTCGCAGATGATGTGCATACTCACTGAGGAGGCGGAAGCATTATCTCTTGGACAGCATGATCTCAACTTTACCTGTGCAGCTGACTGTCACTTGTACGGTATTGAGATTGAACTGCGCAGTGCGTGTTCAAACCTTATTTCAAACGCGATCCGTTACACACCGCCAGGTGGGAAAATTGATGTGAGTTGGAAAAAGGTGGCTTCAGGGGCGATGTTTACTGTTGCTGATACTGGCGATGGAATCGCATCGCAACACATTGGACGATTAACTGAACGTTTCTATCGGGTTGACAGTGCACGGACACGTCAAAAGGGAGGAACTGGACTGGGTTTGGCGATAACCAAGCATGCCTTGAGTCACCATCAGAGCGAATTGATGATATCCAGTGAACTGGGTGAGGGAAGCGAGTTTAGTTTCCTTATTCCTGAACATTTGGTATCCACCTCATATCATTGATGAGGCTTGTCATCTAAGTGTCATATCAAAGTAATAGACTTGTCATGCTGGCAATTGATACTTGCTACAACTTAATTGTTAATTAATTTATTCAAGCAAGTACATCTAATACTGGAGCAAAGAATGAAATTGAAACAAATTGTCGGTGCAGTAAGTTTAACTGTCGCGAGTGTGTTTTCTGCAACCTCTATCGCTGCAATCGATAAGTCACTGCCTGTTTATGAAAAAACAAGTGGCGTATCGGGTAACCTATCATCGGTGGGTTCAGATACTTTGGCTAATATGATGACACTTTGGGCTGAAGAATTTAAAGAGATGTACCCTAACGTTAATATCCAAATTCAGGCCGCTGGCTCTTCAACTGCGCCACCAGCATTGACTGAAGCGACTTCTCAGTTCGGTCCTATGAGCCGTAAAATGAAGCCTAACGAAGTGGAAGCTTTTGAGAAGCGCTATGGTTACCAGCCAACGGCTATCCGCGTTGCTATTGATGCTCTGGCTGTATTTGTCCATAAAGACAATCCGATTAAAGGGTTGAGCATAGAGCAGATTGATAGTCTTTTTTCCGCAACCCATAAATGTGGTGGTAATGATGTTAAGCGCTGGGGTGAGGTAGGACTCGAAGGTGGCTGGTCAGCCAGAGATATACAGCTTTATGGCCGTAACTCAGTATCTGGTACGTACGGTTATTTTAAGAAGAAAGCCTTATGTAAAGGTGACTTCAAAGCCAACGTGAATGAGCAACCAGGCTCTGCATCTGTTGTTCAGTCGGTGTCTCAGTCGCTTAATGCTATTGGTTACTCAGGTATCGGTTATAAGACGGCGGGTGTAAAAGCGGTAGCGATATCGAAGAAAGGCACTAAGTACATCGAGGCGACTGCTGCTAATGCTGCAAGTGGGACTTATCCACTATCACGTTACCTCTATGTTTACGTGAACAAGCACCCGAATAAAGACTTGTCCCCTATGGACCGAGAGTTCCTGAAGTTTGCTTTGTCCAAGCAAGGTCAGCAGATTGTTGAGAAAGATGGTTATGTACCGTTACCTCGCAGTGTGACTGCCAAGGATTTAGCTAAAGCCGGTATTCGTCTTTAAACTAAGCGACACTTCACTAAGGCCTCCCTGTGAGGCCTTTTTTGTACCTGTGCATAAATTTTGAAGCCTGCCTAGCTCCTCTTCTGTTTTCCTTGCCTATATCCACTTTTTGACAGACAAAAAAAAGCGACCTAATCAGGTCGCTACATGTTCCAAACTTGGAATAGGGTGATAGCTGTACTAGACACTATCTAATTAAGGAGAATGATGATGAACAATGAAAACAGATGTAGAGTTAGCAAAACAAGTTAACTTTACACAAAAATTCGGTTCATATAGTCAGAGTCCTGTTTGCTGAGAAAGTTCAGATTATTTTCAAAATTTAGGATCTTTTTTTATCTCGGGATCTGACTCGTCGAAAAAGTGAATTTTCCAGGTGAATTTGCATTAAATTGAAGATAAAAAAATGGCAGCACCTATAATTTAGGGCTGCCACAAAGATCTTTCATATTAAAGTAAGAGGAGAGGACTATTCACTAAAATTGGGTTATCAACGTGAAGGCTGAAACTCAAGTCCGGTGTGCGCTAGCTAAGTCTTATCTCTTCTTAGAAGAAGCCAATAGGTTTCTTAAAGGGAGATGATGATGAACAGTGAAAACAGATGCAGAGTTAGTATAACAAGTTAACTTTACACAAAAATTCGGTTCATATAGTCAGAGTCCTGTTTGCTGAGAAAGTTCAGATTATTTTCAAAATGTAGGATCTTTTTTTGATCCCAAGATCGTTAAAGCTGAAAAGTGATGTTATTAGGATCGAATATTGATCGCAAATGCCAATTGAGAGATAAAAAAATGGCAGCACCTACAAACGAGGGCTGCCATAAAGATGTGTCATATTAAAATAAGAGGAGACAGACTGTTCACTGAAGGTGGGTTATTAACCTTAAAGGCGATGACTCAATCCAGTGTGCGCTAGCAAAGTCTTATCTCTTCTTAGAAGAAGCCAATAGGCTTCTTAAAGGGAGATGATGATGAACAAAAAACAGAGCAAAATAATCGTGCTGTGCAATAGGTTCACTATATAGGACTGAGCTTTGTTCAATTGGTTCAATTTATTTACCAATATTTTTTTTATTCGTGCTTTACTGCATTAAAGTGAGCGAAGCCAAGCTTGAAACTCTGCATCCATGTCAGTGCCCCACTGTTTAATTAAGGCTTGGTATCTTGGGTAATCCCCCTTACGAGTAAAGGTTAGCATGGCGTCAATCTTGTCCTTGTGTTGCTCCATCATAAAGCGAACGGCTAAATAACCCCAACGGTATACTCTGTCTGAGCCTCCGTTCATTTCATAACTGGTATTAAACAGCTCACTAAGAGAGTAAGCACTTGATACCGCTAAAGATTCTTTAGCTAATTCAATGGCTGCTTTATTGTCATCACCTTGAGAGATGTATTCACCTAAACCTTCACTCCACCACACAAGGTGAGGCAAGAGTGGCGCAGGTTTAGGGCAATATTCAGGTGCACTATGAGAATCATGAAGTGATGCACAAAAATCACCATAGAGATTGAAGTGACCATCGAGATAATGCACGTATTCGTGGGCTAAGTTCCAAATCTCTCCTTTTTTTTCATAGGCGACAAACTCAGCTTGGTTACCTGTTTTATGCGGGAGTCCCTCTAAGAACATGCCACCATTGTCACTGGGCACATCAAAATGAGCGGTGACATATTGAGTGTAATTTTCCCGAGAGTGGTAGACGTTTGCTCGCATGCTGATGTTATTGTCGTTGGCGACGGGTTTACCTTGAGTGCTGAAAAGCTGATGAAACTTAGCTTCCTGCTTACCCAATAACTGACATGCTTGCGCTATTTGAGTTTTTGTTAAGGCCTGCGAGCGGATAACTATCGTATCGCTGCAGGCGTGCTCTTGAGTTAATATTTCAGAAATAGGAGCGATGGGCTTAGCTTCTACTGTAAAAGCGCTGAGGGATAAAACCGCTGCGATAGGGAGTAGGTCAAACGCCTTCATTGAGTATTACCTTTTGTTTTTGTATATAATATCCATTAAGTCTTTCACTTTAGGGAAATGAAGTCAATTACGATGGCAATTGTTTTCCCTGTCGGTATTATTAAAAATTATGTTAATTAAGAGGATATTGAAGTGCTAAACAGATGGGATAATAATCATGACTATCACTCTTTTTCTAATACGGAAAAGGTCAGAGTAAAACATCTATCGTTGGCATTGGATGTCGATTTTAAGATAAAACAGTTAGCCGGAGTAGCAACGCTTGAACTGGAGCGCTTGGATAAAAACTGTGATGAGCTCTGGCTGGATCTAAGAGAATTAACCATTGTTCAGATACAAGATGCTGCAGGATCTGAACTTGCATATGTCATTGATAAAGACGATCCGATATTGGGTCAGCGATTAAATGTCTCACTCTCCACACAAAGCAGTAAAGTGACGATTCATTATGTGACC
The DNA here is from genome assembly GCF_007197645.1 of Shewanella hanedai. GTDB lineage: Bacteria > Pseudomonadota > Gammaproteobacteria > Enterobacterales > Shewanellaceae > Shewanella > Shewanella hanedai. Next base: position 23,524 of record NZ_VKGK01000029.1, on the reverse strand, counting down.
TCGCCCAATGCTGAAGGGCTTCAGTGGTTGGCACCAGAGCAAACCACAGGTAAAACCTTGCCGTTTTTATTTAGCCAATCTCAACCCGTTAATGCCAGAAGTTGGATCCCACTACAAGATACCCCCAAAGCACGGATCACGTTTGAAGCGAATGTAACGGTTCCCTTAGGCATGCGAGCTGTGATGAGTGCGATGAATGATGCGGCTGCGACTTTAAATGGTGAGTTTACTTTTTCAATGGAAAAGCCAATCCCGACTCACTTGTTGGCTATTGCAGTTGGGGAGTTAGCATTTGGCCAAATTGGCCCAAGAACGGGAGTATATGCTGAGCCACAGGTACTTGAGGCGGCGGTTAAGGAGTTTGAAGATACAGAGAAGATGGTAGAGATAGCTGAATCTTTGTTAGGCCCATATCCTTGGGGGCGTTATGACATGTTAGTGCTACCGCCTAGTTTTCCCTTTGGTGGCATGGAAAACCCACGCCTCGCCTTTATGACCCCAACATTGATCGCAGGTGATAAAAGCCTTGTTTCGACGGTTGCTCATGAGTTAGCGCACTCGTGGACTGGGAACTTAGTCAGTAATGCTACGTGGCGAGATCTTTGGTTGAACGAAGGGTTCACGACTTACTTTACCAATAGAATCGTCGAAGCGGTGTTTGGTAAGGAGCAAGCTGAGCTTGAAGTGGTGCTGGAATATGGCCGTTTAAAAGAGGAGCTGGCGACCACTGAGTTTGCTGAGCAAAACTTACCGGCGAATGTACAGCAACAAGATCCAAACGAAGCATTCAATCGCTTTACCTATGATAAGGCCTCGATGTTTGTCCACGACCTTGAAAAACGAATAGGACGTGAGGCATTCGATAAGTTTCTGTTTACCTATGTTGAACACTTTGCATTTGCAGCTATCACAACAGAGATCTTTATCGAGTACGCTAAAACGACGTTGTTGGTTGATCACGCTGATAAGATCTCAGAAGCTGAGCTTATTGAATGGGTATACGGCTGTGGCATGCCAGAATGTTTTACAGCGCCAGTATCCGATAGCTTAGACAAAGTTGATGCTGCACTCTCTTTTTGGGCTAAAGGCGCGACTGCGGACTCATTTGAGACGGCAGATTGGCGTGTTCATCACTGGCAATATTTTTTAAACAGTCTGCCAGAGGTACAAACACAATTACAGCTAATGGAACTCGATGAGCGATTTAAACTGACGGAGTCCACAAATGCAGAGATCGCTTGTGACTGGTTTAGGGTTGCGATCCATAATCATTATGATCCTGTGCTCCCCGCGTTAACTGCATACCTGATCCGTATCGGCAGAGGTAAGTTTGTGAGGCCTCTTTTCACCGAGTTACAAGTGGCAGGTTATGATACCGAGATGAAACAGATCTATAGCCAAGCACGTAAAGGTTATCATCCTTCTATTGTGAGTCAGCTAGATAAGCTTTTGAATTTTAATTAAATAGAGTTCGAAATCTATTTATATAGATAGGCTTGGATAATAGATAAAAAAAAGGCATCCATTATCTCAACTGAGATGGGATGCCGTTTCATTCTTTGAAGAATGAGATTGTAGAATGGTTAAGCTGTCAGCGCTAGCAGTCAAACTTAATTCTTCTCACTGGGACTCAAATGAGCGCCCTAAAGGGAGGTGATGAACCATGATGAAAACAATAAACTCGTAACACCAAAAGTGTTACATATACTCAGAGTCCCATCGTTTGAAATAGTTCATTGTTGTGATAAAAATTTTATTTATAGGGATAGGAGTCGACAAAAAAAAGCCAAAAAAAGGGCAACCATAAGGTTGCCTTATGACCTCGTAGGTCAAAGGGACTGCGCTAGAAGCCCCAGGGAGAATGATGAACATGAAAAAACTCTTCGCTGCTCATAAACTTTGAGTATTCCAGACGGTAAAAGTTCAAAAAAGGATCGATCTTTTTTATAAGATCTGCGATCTAATTTTTAGTTAATTGATTTACAATAATAATTCTTCAATTTTTTTTGTTATTGCTTCCGGTTTAGTTGTTGGTGCATATCGCTCTAATACCTTGCCGTTGGCATCGATTAAGAATTTAGTGAAATTCCATTTAATCCTTTCGCTACCCAAGATCCCTTTAGCTGACGATTTAAGATATTGATACAGTGGAGCTGCATTCTCTCCGTTAACTTCAATTTTTTGAAACAGGGGAAAGCTGACATTAAAGTTGAGCTCACAAAAAGATTGGATTTCACCTTCACTTGCACTTTCTTGCTGACCGAACTGGTTGCATGGGAAGCCTAAAACAACAAATTTTTCAGGACCATAAGTATCATAAAGTTTCTGTAAGCCTTTATATTGTGGAGTAAAACCACAACCACTGGCCGTGTTGACGACCAAGATCACTTTACCTTTAAAATCGGCAAAAGAGACTGGCGTGCCCTGAATACTATTAACGGTAAAATCCCAAATTGATGTCGACATCTCTTTACTCCATTTTTTAATCGCTAATGAAAGATACAAAGTCAGAATAATAGCGAGCAAATCAATTGCGTGCAATTTATTTGTGATGCGTAAAGTAAAATCATATCCCTTTTTGGCTAACCTAATAGAGTTAATTCCACTTGTTATCTAATTCGCCCTTATGTTGTTCATTTTGAGCTATTTGATCTGTATGTTGCGGCTTGTTTGCCGTTATGTTTTTTGTTTAAGCAGTTATAACCTTTAAAAACAGTGTTGTAGTGGATGTTTTTGTTGAGTTTGATACTATCCGCAAAACAGTAAATTAGAGATTTTTATGCGATTAAAATTATTGAGTGGCTTGTTACTTGTGTCATGTATTTCAGCGACGACTTATGCTAATGATTTTAGCGTTGGGTTAAATGATGATGTGATTTCAACTGATCTTGCTATCGATCTGAATAAGAATACCAATGCGGTTCTAGGTTATATCTACTCTAATGATGGCGGTCATCTTACTTCAGCTGCTATGCATGTCTCCCATGATGCAGGTATTCACCATTTTGAGATCGGAGCTAAGTACTCATATGTTTGGGCTAAAAAAAGCCCCAACGGAAGTGCGATTGGTGTCGGTGGCAATTATAAAATGGATTTAGGCTCACATGTATCATTCCACGCGTCAGGCTATTATGCACCTTCGGTGTTGTCATTTGGCAGTGTCGATGGTCAATATGAGTTAGACAGTAAAGTGCAATTCCAATTAAATCCTAGCCTAGCCCTGTTTGCTGGTTATAGAAACATTCGCTTCCAGTATGACTATGCCGATAACTCGACCTTCGACAGTGGATTTTACATTGGTGCTAGAGCCGGCTTCTAATGTCCTCGCAGGCTGCAATTGGGCTGTGCGGTTAACGAATATATCCTTTATTTAGCGGCTACCCGTTGCTCTTTGAGCAATGGGATTTTCATTTTATTAAAGCTAGAATGATGGCTGTACTCACTCTCGCCATAAATAGGTCTACGCTTAAATAATGAGTCGTGCATAGAGTGAATACTTTTGAATAGCCTACAGCAGGCGAGGAGTGGATATTGTTGATAACTAGCTAAATCAATGTATGTTCCCAGCTTAGGCTAAGAATTGGTGAAGAATAAATCGATTTATGTTGAACAGCGACGCGCAAGATAGAAAATATCTTTTATCTTGAGAATTGTATTGAATTATCTGGTGTGTATTAATAGAATTTGTCTCTATTTGTTAATGTTATGTTTAAGCGTGAGAAAGTATAAAAATTGAGTATTAGACACCGCTATTTAATGAAAGCCTGCAATAAGTGGTGGGTATAGAATGTGTAATGAACTATCAATTTACTTTAACTCAGTCACTTTTCGACATACTGGTTTCATTTTTTAGTTAGTACTTGCTAATCAAGGGTTTAAATTTAATGAACCAAAGAGTAACAGCGTGTTTTCTGCTATTTCTTAGCCTCATAGGCTGCAGCTTTACCTCTTTCGGATCCCCCTCGTTAGACCAATCTTTTCTTTTTTATGCTAAAGAAGGCCAAACTGCACCGAAAGCGTACAGTGACGTTCCTGTGTGGATGTCTAGTTTAGATAAAGCAAATCACATTAGTTTGACCGGTGGTAATTACTGGCTTATTTTGCCTACCCAAGTGTATTCAAGAGAGACTAAATGGGCTATCAATGTTCAAAATTCAATTGTTGAATCATTGGATTACACGCTATTAGGTAGCGATGGCAGTATGCAACATAGCAAGAGTGGGTATTACACGCCTTACGAGTTTCTGTTCAATTATGGTCGTGAGATTAAGCTTAATTATGGCGTTGAATATTGGGTTGTTATCCAAATGGAAAGTCGCTACTTTTCGTCTGTACCTAAGGTAGATATTGAACCTTACGGTGAGTATAAAATTAGTTCAGATATCGAAGCGATGTTAGTGATGCTCTGTTTGGGCGGCTTGCTGTTTATTGCTTGTTATAACTTGCTTATCTATTTCTCCATTCGAGACAGAGCGTTTCTCTATTACGGGCTTTATGTGATCACCTACTTTACTGGGTGGGCGTTAACTTTCCATCTTGGAGCTCACCTTTGGGGGGTTCATAATTTAGAGATCCATCATCTGTTTTTTATCGGTTTACCAATCTTTAATATCTTATTTTATAAACACTTTCTGCAACTCCCTGAGTATTCGCCTAAGTTATGGCGCTTAAGTAAATTACTGATGTGGACCTGCATTCTTGCTTTGCCTACCAGTATATTTTTGGTTTCCTATACAGCGCTTATCGCTTCTGTCTTGATCATGCTCTGGATAGCCTTGGCAATTACGTGCGGTAATGTTTGTTTGATTAAAGGCTTCTATCCTGCACGTTACTTTATTTTTGCGTTTACTTGTCTGCTTCTCCCTGCTGTGATCATATTGCCTGGAAACATGGGTCTCACTTCGGATTTTATTGAAAATGCCGAGTTAGCGACCTTAATTGGCGGAACTGTGGATGCATTGATGTTATCTCTGGCGTTGGCTTATAAAATCAAATTATTGTCCGAAGAGCGTCAAAGCTATATTGAAACCTTAGGGGTGGCTTGGGAGAAAGCCAGACAAGAGCAATTAACCTTGCTACCCAATCGACATGCGTTAGATGAATGTATTCAGTCTGAAACTTTCTTTGGTAATAATGCGAAGAAAAACTTAGCCCTTATTTTGCTTGATCTTGATGGCTTGAAACAGGTGAATCACACCTTAGGCTATCATGAGGGGGACAGTTTACTGATCCATGCTGCTAAAGAGCTTAAAGTCAGCTGTGATCTTCTTGAAAGAGCTAAGTTGTTCCGCATTGGCGGATATAACTTTGTTATTCTCATTTCAGAGGAACAACTCCCTGTTATATTAAAAAATGTAGAAGAGTTATCGGGATCAATTACCAAGCGTGTTTATAAAGATACAGGCATCAGTTTTGGCTATGGGCTTAATAGTGAAGTGAAAGATGCAGGTGAGTGGTTAAGAGCGGCTGACAGAGATATGTATAAACGTAAAACGGCAAAGCGACGAGAGAAGCAGAACGAGAATGTGACGCTGCAAGATGAACGCTTGGTGTGAAGCGGAGCCTAGGCCCCGCTTTAATTTATATTAAAAGTCTTTTTCTCCCTTTATCACCTTCGGGTGTCCGCAAATGGCTTTGGATGTGTTCATGCCCGCCATTGTTGCTGCCTCAACACAACCTGCATTGATGCCAGTTTTAATCCAGTCTCCGGTGACGTAAAGGTTATCTATTCCTGTGCCGTCAGTATTAATTCGATATTGAGAGCTGCCTTTCACTGACAGTACATAACGCTCAGAAGGGTCTACATTCGCCCGCCAATACTGGCTGTCGAATCTGGTTTCTCCCTGTCTGTTTTCTGGATCGTGTAGCCATTCCCAAGGGAAAGTATCACCGACATTGCCCCAAAGCTTGTTAATTTGTGTCTTAAGCTGACCTATGGCACCTAATTTGGCTTCCTCGGCTTTAAGCTGAGGAAAGCTAATGTCGCTCTTTGGTGGATAATGTTCGACGGGAAGCGCTGAGCAGAAGTAACTGGCATTTTTAGGTTCAACACCTTGCCAGTCCTCTTTATCGAGCAGTTGATCCATTGAAGCCCACGTGTCGAAAGGTTCAGTAAAAGCAGAGAGTACTGGCTGCTCTCCATTTTCATTCTTGATAGACCAGCCAATTCCTTCAAGATCGGTATTTAGCCAAAGTTGATAAGCTTGAGTGGCAACGGTTTGTACTTTCTCGACTGCTTTGGCTAATGGTTGACTCTGAGCCATCACTTCGCTTGCAACCTGGGGCACAGAGCCAATAGACAGGCCGAAGATCACCTTGTCGAAATCAATGCCTTTCTCTAGTCGCTTAGTGGGCAATGGCGCATTATGTTTGGCTTGATAGACCTGCTCCCAATCGCTCCAAAAATGCTCAAGGTTGATATTGTTCTCTTTAAGTAACTGAGCTTGTTCTGGATCTAATTGATCATAATTAGGGGTGCTAGGCCAACAATTTAACCCTTTTACATCGACGAAAGGATCGTATTCAGTCGTACTATCTTTTAATTTTACTTGCTCAGTGATCTCAATGGCCTGAATGCTGTTATTTTCGCAAACTAAGTTGTCGACCCGATTAAAGAAGTGGAAGTTCACGCCTCTGCGTTTGAGAATTTCATAATAGGGAGTGAATACAACATCCCCCATGCCTGCTTGCATCTTCCACATCATACCGCCCTGATAGCATAGGGCGATACGTAACATAGAGCGTATGATGGTGCCCGCTTCCAAATTCGGTTTATCGAAGTTACCTTTTTCGTATGCGAATACCAGATCGTAGAAACCTCTTACGGGTGCAGAGTCGACAGTGAATGTTTGGTTTGCCCCATGTTTAGTCAGCCATTCACGGTAATCGTAATCATTAATAGAATCGAATCCTAGTTTGAATACATCATCGGCAAACATACCTTTTAGTATGGTTAGGCCTAAATCGGCTGCAATAAAGAGTCGGCGTAGCTCATCATTTGTTTCTAGTTTGTCGACGAATCGCTCATTTAATCTGGCTCTAAAGTTATCTACTGCGCCTTCAAACAGACCTTGATCAAGCTCGTGAGCATGGCCTTCACATTCATCTCCAATAAGGCGGTTGATGTAGCATTCAAGCTTGTTGCTCAGTGTCTGCAAGCTATCTCTGGCATCATCGAGTGTTTCATCTATCTTATCGTTAAGATGTTCAAACCAGGCTTCGCTGAACCAATGAATAGGCTTAGCCGATTCAGTTTCCGCTTCATCAAGAATGTCGTCCATGTCCGATAACCAGTGGCGGATCCAACTAAACGCGGCTTTAACCACTTTCCACAGTGTGAGGGTTTGGGTGCTGTCACCGGGTAGACCACTTCGTTCTGGGAACTCAATGGCCCAGCTGTCAGAATCTCCACCAACGTCTTCCTGAAGAACGATAAAATTATGAGGTTTAAAGGCGTCTAAAAAGGTAGCAAGTGGGCTACCAGCCGGACGGTCTAGCTCTTCATAGGCCTTGCGCATTAAGTTAAACGCGTTTTGATAGAAACCAAACCAGATGTGCAGGCCATGCTCCTCTATTCGTTGCCCATATTCAGCATTACGACCACTGGCTCCCTTGCCGCCAATTCGCCAACCCATTTGATAGATATCTATCTCATAACGGTTTTGCCATCCGGCTTGTTCGGTTAAACAGGCGGCAGCAGTAATGGCAGCCACACCGCCACCTAAAATAGCGATTTTTTCTTTTTTAATAATGGAATTATCGACGAGTACTTCTCCCTTAGGCACTTCAAAATCAAAGTTAACATGGTAGGGGAGTAACACATGTTGCTCGCCTAACTCCACGCCCAGTGACTCTTTGAACGGGAAGCTGGCATTATCAAATATGGTTGCAATGAGATCGTTGCCGAGGAGGGAGACAGAGTGAACTTTGTTGATTTTAGCGGGAGAGGCGGTGATCGCTTGATAAACCGCTTTATCTCCCGATGAGTCCGGCAGCTGCTTTAAGAATACTTGGTCAATGGCGGGTTTAAACAGTAGGCTGAAAAGTTGATCTTCACCTAATCGATTCAGATCTGGAATAAAGTCAGTCTGATCTTTAAATAGTTGCCAGGTTTTGGCTATCGCTTCGGTGGTAGAGAGTTGATCTTCCTCTTTCGCTTCGCAATTAACCTCTAATAGAGGATGCATAGCGAGCTCAGTTTCGGGCGAGAAGACCTTAAAACTTTTGGCGGATAGACTTAATTTAGTCAGAGGCTGATCCGGCATTGGCATCTCATATTCACACATATATTTTGAGTAACCAAAGAGTTCACGGCCATTGATCAACGCCATGGCGTCATCAACAAAGATATGCAGGGGATGAAAATACACATGGCTAATATCATCGCTGTCGGCGCTATTCTGTTTGCCAACCATGATCCAGGTGACAATATCAGTCTCTTTTATCCAGCCTTTCTCCCTGTCTTCTGGACAGTCCGAATAGGCTTTATCGACCCGGGTAAAGCTTGTTAATACATAAGGGGAGAGGACTTTAAAATACATTCGGCTTCCAGCAACTTGATTCAGACTGGTATCGATGGATTTTTGCAGGTTTTTCTGTTTGCCTTTCATAAAAAATCCGTACATATCGGCTTTATTTAGAACAAGAGGTGAGTGCATTAACATGGATCCGGAGGGATAGATAAAATCGGGGCGCATCTGTTCCAAGACTTATTCCTTTTATGAGAATACCGTATAGATAACGTGATTATCTCTTACTTATAAGTGGGTTAGGGTATTAGAGTATGGAGCATGATGACATTGTAGGGAGGGAAAAGCAGGAAATAATTTGTGTGAGTATGTAACATGTTTAAAGTAATGAGATTGAGGGCTAATACGTTGCCGTTTAGCCATCAATTTGTAAGATCAAATCTTTAATAGGGTTACCCTCTTCGATGGTTTGCTGTATTTGGCTGATCTTGATCAAGTGATTGACGTTTCAGATCGGATAACTGTCTGCGGTTATGCTTATTTCGTTTATCTTTTTGTTTGCCTTCAGGAGCGTCACTTATTTCACTATCCCAGAGAAGATCATCATTATCGTAGAAGTTTGACATTAGAATTCCAAAATTTAGTCTAGGTTTTTAAGTGCATGTAGAGTCTTCACTTAACGGCATATTATAGATAGTAAAAAGCTTTTATGACAAGAGTATTACGGCGATTTCAAGGAAAAAAAAAGCGGCCCAAGGCCGCTTCAATGTTACTGTTTATTAACGATTACTTACGTATCATTCGAGCGACGAACATACCGTCAGTATCAGCCTGATAGGGTATCACTGTGTGCATCGTGCCTTGCTTGCCGGTAAATGGATGCGTAGTGACCGCTAAAGTGAAGTCACTATTGGATGCCAAAAATGCGTTAACCACGGCTTCGTTCTCTAAAGGGGAGAGTGAGCAGGTGGCATAAACTAAGATTGCGCCATGTTTCACCGCTTGGCTTGAACGAGCCAGGATATCTAATTGAAGAGCGGGCTTATCCATGACTGCGTCTTTACTATCTATCCAGCGCATATCCGGATTACGTCGCCAAGTACCAGTACAACTGCAAGGTGCATCCACCAGCACACCATCAAAATGAGCATGTTCAACGGGTAATTCATCAGACTTCCATGGCGCTGTCGAAATCCCTTTAAAGCCGGCACGTTTTGCGCGTTTAGCCAGTTCTTCAAGCGGTTTTCTGCGGATATCAGAAGCGATAATCGTGCCTGTTGCGTGTTTGTTTTGCTGCAGCATTAGGGATCTTAGCTGCAAGCTTTTACCCCCCGCTCCACTGCACGTGTCCCACCAGTTATCATCCGCTTTAGGTTGGCACATTTGGCCAACAACTTGAGAACCGAGATCTTGAATTTCTAGCTCGCCATCTTTATAAAGTGCTAAACCGTTAAGATTAATATTCTTATGACCAAGGTTGATGCTATCACTGAAAAACTCACTGCCGGTTGCCGCAATGTCTACTTTAGTCAGCGTATCTATGGCGTCATGAACGTCAATATTCTGCACGCGTCCCCAGATTGGCGGGCGGGATGACAGAGATTCTATTAATGCTAAACGTTGCTCTGTGTCGTCGCTAGGGCAGACTTCCCAGAACCAATCGGGTACAAGTTCATCAGGGGTGAATGAAAGTGAATCAAACTGGGTATTGAGCCAGTCACATCGCTGCGCAGCACTGTCAAATTGTGTGGCTGATTCTAACGGCTTGATACCAGCAAATCCTTCCCAAGCTGAAATAAAATCATGCCAAGGATGAGATTCTAGCTGGGCGTTGATGGTCAAAATAGTGAACCACACTTGTTCTTTTGGCTCAGTTTCAGGTAGCGCATTGAACTTGCTTAACCAGCCCCACCAACGAAATAGCGCAAACACACTCTCACGGATCACGCGTCTGTCTTTCGAGCCATGTTTCTTATTGATTCTGAAATACTCACCCACCACGCGATCTGCTGGTTGTTGCTTATCCATGACCTGATGAAATAGTTGGAAAATGGTGTTGGCATAACTCAGCGCACGCTTTTGTGCGGGAGTCTCAGCGTGAAGGTTGTCGAAAGAGAGAGCGTCTGTTGCTTGCTCTATGGAGTTCGTTTGGCTTGTGTTCAAGGCGTCGACCATGGCTAATTATCAAGGGGTGGTATCAATGCGGGGATTATAACAGAAGCTCGATTCTGTCGATATGATGAGTTTTAAAGGAAAGAGTGTGAATAAATGGCTAACAATAAATTGCGAGAGCATATGTATCTGCGCTGATTTTTATAATTACTGTCAACTAAATAACCGCCAGACCTCCCACTTTCTTATCGTAGCAGAAGCACCACTACAGATGAACTGGATGTTGGTCTGTATCTGAAACGGATCCGAGTGGCGCAGATGTGCCTCGGTGATGGAGATTTTCACCTCGCCCGTTTCGGTGAACTTAGCGACTAACTTTATCGACAAAAGTCACATCACAGGACGAACGCCAAATGTTATTAGCAATGACATTTGGCGTTTTTTTGATGTACCGCTTCTAAATTAAGTGTGCTCGTTATTGCAGCACTATTTTGTTAGAGTAAGAATTAATCAATAGCTTTGCAGAAGTGGCCTTAGAAATAGGTTTGCTGAGCTGGCGTCATCCCATATGTACATACAGGAGGTTTACATGAAGCGAGTAACGGGTATCGGCGGTATCTTTTTCAAGGCAAAGGATCCAGCAGCTTTGCAGGCTTGGTATAAAAATCATCTCGGCGTAGATGTTCAGGATTGGGGCGGCACAGCATTTAATTGGACTGATTCGGAGGGTAAGCCGACAGGCGGCACGACCGTCTGGTGTATTGGTTCAGACAGTGGCGAGCAGTTTGCACCAAGCAATGCTTCATTCATGGTTAACTACCGCGTTGAAGACCTAGATGCTTTGGTTACAGTGCTGAAGACTGAGGGCTGTAACGTGCTCAATAAGCGTGAAGATTCAGAGTTCGGCAAGTTTGCGTGGGTCATCGATCCTGAAGGCAACAAGGTCGAGTTATGGCAACCACCAGCAGGCCAATGAAATGCCTTACGTGCCATGTCGTAAACACCAGTTTATGTGCAGCCTTCAAACGAAGGCTGCTTATACTTTTTATTTAAGTATCTAGTGTGGTACTTATAAACTAAATAAAGAGCCTGAATGGACAGCCATGTTTTAACTTCATTCAGGCTTGTTTAAGCTATTTAGCTTTTTTAACAGCAGAACTTGCTTTTGCTGTTGGATTTTTTTGACAATAATCAATCACGTCATCCACTTCGACGTCATCTAGATCGTCAACCTCTATGACACTAGTGTCGCCAGTCCAGAAGTTGTAATGATATAGGAAGCCAACCACGACTGGGACAGTTGCATAATCAACATCTAAAAACTGGGCACACGTCATATCTTTAACATCTATTCCTTTTGATGCTTCTGCCTGTGCGACAGGAATAACGGATAAAGCCAGAGAGATAAATAGTATATTTTTCAATTTCATATTATCACCTTTAGATTAAGGACGGATGTAAGGCTACGTCAGCCTTCGAGGTGAGTCTAAACGATGGCTAAGCGGCGGGGCAATAACATCTTAGTCTGCTTAAGTAATATCATACTTAAGCATTCCCTAATCCTTCTCGTTGTCATTCACAAACTTGCCGTGTATCTCCTTTGTGAGCGACTCAATGGTTTCACTTAGGCCTATGGTCATTTCTGTGAGCTTGGTATTTCGTTCCATTAAATCCAACAATTGTTCAGATTGCTTCCTAGCAAAAATTTCTCGTTGTTCAGATGCCTGTGCAAGGGACTCTCGATGAAGCGCATCGGCTTCTGCATGGGCTTTATCTCTGTCAGCTTGACGAGTCTGAGCCAGAAGAATTAATGGCGCTGCATAAGCAGCTTGAAGGCTAAATGCTAAGTTCAATAATATAAAAGGGTACAAGTCGAATGTTAGGATCCCCATTAAATTCAGGGCTACCCATCCACCGACCACGATAGTTTGAATGATTAGAAAAGTCGGTGTGCCAAAAAAACGTGCAAATTTTTCGGCCTTTAAAGAAAACCAGTCATCGCCAAATACTGAGAATAAACGAGAAAATGGTATGTAAAACCGTAAATGATGATTACTTTTTTCTGGTTCATCGTTCATATTTATTCCCTTCATGAGTGTCTATTTTTATCCTAGTGATTGCGATTATATGACAGATGGTAGCGATGAAGATAAATAGTATCGATAGCATCTTCAGGGGGGGGGAGTTGATATCTCAATTAAAGGAGGTGGATTCATTGTTATTATTAAGAATAGACAAATTTTAGATGCTGAAAATAAATTGATACAGTATGGTCCGTATCTAGATACGGACTGCAATACTTCGGAAATTATTGTCCAAAAAATCATACAAAAACAACTTAATCAATTCTAATGTTTATTTCTCGCAAGGATCATTTGGCAAACACATGTTGCTTAAATTAGACGGCAATGGACTCCTAGTATCGACACCGCTCAACTTATCATTGACCTGTCTATAGCTTTATAGTTTAGAGTGTTCCTATTCAAATCATTGAGTAGAGCCATCACTGTGTATCGAATATCAGAACTTGCTGTAAAAGTCGGCTTATCACGCACTGCTCTGCTCTATTATGAAAACCAAGGACTGATAAAAGGTCAAAGGCAGGATAATGGATATAGGATTTACAGCGACTACGATCTTCAACGTATTCGTTTAATTCAGAAACTTCAGGCTGGAGGCTTAAGCCTAAAAGAGTGCAAAGCGTGCTTGGAAGCAAAAGTTGATCGCAAACTGTTAGCAAGCCGTCTGCTTAAGTTAGATGCGGAAATTAATAGTAAACAGCAATCACGAGAATTACTTGCGGCAATGCTTGGAGAAGGCACTCTAAGAACATGGCATGAAAGCGTGGATACACTAGCGCCAGATGTGCATTTAGATTGGTTAATGAAGCAGGGCTTCAGTGAAAAAGAAGCGTTGCGATTAAAATGGTTGTCAAAAGATATGAATGAACACGAACAGTATATGACTGATTTTATGAAAATATTTGAAGCTCTTGAACGATGGGCGCCAGGTAGCGAAAGTGAAACACTAAAAGCATTATCGTCTTTATCTAAGTCACCGAAAGCGATCCTTGAAATAGGCTGTGGTAAAGGGCTTGCCACTAAGGTGCTGGCAAATAATACTGTTGCATCGATTACTACGGTTGATAATGAAGAGTCTGCACTGACAAGTCTCAAAGAGCGTTTTGAGGCTGATGGCTTGGGATCTCGACTCGATACAGTTTGTGCCAGTATGACAGAGTTACCTTTTAACGAAGCGAGTTTCGATCTGATATGGGCTGAAGGTAGCGCGTACATTATGGGCGTGACCAAGGCGTTATCTCAATGGTGGCCTCTGCTTGATGACAAGGGTATTTTGATGATAAGCGACTTAGTTTGGTTGACCGATACGCCGAATGAGGAAGCTGTTGAGTTCTGGAAGAATCAATATCCAGATATGCAAACGGTTGCGGTTCGCGTTAAACAGATGGAAACTGCTGGCTATGAGGTCATCAATAGTTTTACGCTCAGTCGCCAAGCATGGCAGAGCTACTATGAGCCATTGAGATTGCGCGTCGAAGCACTGCAACCAGAAATGCAAGACTCTCAAGCAATAAAAGACATCAGTAAAGAGATCGACATCTACAGCAACTATCTTGGTCAGTTTGGCTACCAGATGTTTACTTTAAGAAAGTGTGGTTAAACTCAAACACGCTAACATCGAACAGGCATCATTTTTGTTCGTCAATAAATTTGCCGTGTATCTCCTTTGTGAGCGACTCAATTCGCTCACTTAATCCTATTGTGATCTCTGTGAGCTTATTATTTCGCTCCATTAGCTGCAGTAATTGTTCAGATTGCTTTCTAGCAAATATTTCTCTTTCTTCACTCGCTGATGCGAGGGACTCTCTATGTTGAGCATCGGCTTCTGCGTGCACTTTATCTCTGTCTGCTTGGCGAGTTTGAGCGAGAAGAATTAATGGTGCAGCGTAAGCAGCCTGAAGACTAAAAGCTAAATTTAGTAATATGAAAGGATATAAATCAAATTTTACGATACCCGTTAAATTGAGGGTGATCCAGGTAGCAACAATGATGGTTTGCGCGATGAGAAAAACAGGCGTACCAAAGAATCGTGCAAATGCCTCAGCCTTTAAAGAAAACCAGTCATCACCAAACACTGAAAACATACGAGAAAATGGCATGTGAAACCTGAAATGATGGTTATTATTCTCTGGTTCGTTGTTCATATTAACCTCTTTTATGTATGTCTGTTTTCAATCTACTGTTTGCTGTTGCGCAGGGATTGTAACAATTAAGAGGGGTTATTAGTTAACTGGAATGAGCTTATTTGAAGAGGGAGGTTATATCAATCGGTTACCCGCTAGAAGATCTCTAGCGGTATTAATTGAACACAACGCCATTGCTCAATGCGCTGTTATTGGTGTTAACGACGAACGGATGGGCGAGGTCGGTTGCGCCTATATCGTCCGTATTCCAGATCAAACAATAGATGATGCAGAACTGATTAGTTGGTGCCGTACGCGGATGGCCAACTATAAAGTCCCCCGATATGTCCGCTTTATCGACCAGATGCCAGTTAATGCTTCCAATAAGATCATTAAAGCGCAGCTGAGCGATCATTTTTCAGCTCAAATGGACGTGGTGTGATAGTTAATATGGCTGGCACCGCAGATTCACATTAGCCTAAGCTTTTCTTCGCGGCCTCGGTGTTCTTCGTGGTTATTGCTTTTATCAAAGCGATAACCAGTCCCAGGTTATTTTTTCTTTATCTGACTTCCTAAATTTCGTCCCTATTTCAGCCAATCTAACGGGTGGCTAGACTAACGCTTTCAGTCAGTATTAATTCACATCTTCTGTTGAGTTACCTATAGAGGATGTGTAGGTTGAGTATTATGAAGCTTTACACATAGGCATGGTCAGAAAGGAATTACATTGAATAATCCATTTCATTTATCTTTTGTTGTTCCTAATTTACGCTTGGCTGAAGCGTTTTATATCAATGTTCTTGGCTGCAAAAAAGGCCGAGATACAGGCGATTGGATAGACATTATCTTTTTTGGTCATCAACTAACACTTCATCAAGAAACAGAATCAATGAAAGCGCAATCTATCGACCATTTCGGTGTCATTTTAGATAAGGTTGAATGGCAAGCTATTGCAGATAAAGTAGAGTTTGAAAATATTCCTTTTGTTCTTTCACCTAATGAAAAAACAAATGAGGATAATAGTGAGTCGGGTAAGTTCATCATCAAAGATCCTGCTAATAACCTGATAGAGTTTAAATTTTATAAAAAATAGCCTGTATCGTTAGCGTGATAAATGCTGAGCAAGACTTCGCCGCCTAACGCGACGTTATGCTTTAGAGAAATAGAAATAAATAGAAAGAGAAATAGAGAGAACTGAAATGGAGTATGCCCCAATTAAAGAACTTATCGCATTCAGCGATTTTGAAAAATTGGATATTAGAGTGGGCACGATCACAAAGGTTTCTGAAGTTGAAAAATCAAATAAGCTGATGAAATTAACTGTAGATTTTGGTGATCATGTTCGTTCTATACTTGCTGGCATTAAGCAAGAACGCGAAAACCCATTCGAAATTGAAGGTAAGCAAGCACTATTTGTTGTGAACCTGCCTGAGCAAAAAATGGCAGGAGAAGTATCCCAAGGGATGTTGTTTGATATCGGTTATGCCGATAAGTTGAAACCATGTCTGTCGATGCCAGAAACGCCAATGCCAAATGGTAGTCGATCAGGTTAGATGCCTTGATACTTAGGGGAAAACCACGAGACTAAATGGGGGAGTGAATATGCAAAAATCGTCAGCAATCTCTATCAAGGATGGGTTCAATAATATCAATTACATTAAGTATCTGTTCATTCAGCGGGAATTCAAAGCGCTGAAGGCCAGGCGGATGATTGAAGCTAATAGTTATTCTATATCTAAATCATTCAACACAGCATCCAGGGCTTTGAAACCCGCCCTGCGGGAGGCTCTCAAACATTCCACTTCTGCTTTGCATTGACTGACAAGGGAATAACCATTCTTTCACCAATGCGTCTTGAATTGAAAAGTTTGAGCGCCTCTGAATTGATAACATATTTAATGTAATTGATATAAGGTTAAGTGCCTTGAAAATAGAACGCCTGAATCTTCGAATCAACAAATGCAGGACTCATTTATTAAGCTAACCGATTTCGATAAAAGTGCTATATACCTCACGGATTATTCGGGGTTCAGTGAGTGGGAAAGACACCCTGCGGGTGATGAGCTGGTTCATGTTATTGAAGGCGAAACCACTTTAGTTCTGTTAAATGACGGTATTGAATCTAAAAATAAACTCTTGTCAGGTGAATTTCTAGTTGTGCCTCAAGGTGTGTGGCACAGGTTTGAGTCTCCTAAAGGGTTAAAAGTGTTAACCATTACGCCACCACCAACAGAGCACAGTATTATTAAACCTGGGTAGTTAAGGTCACCGAAAAAACTCGATGACCATTGGATGCTTAATGAACGACTGAACTGCTTGCTGGTTTCTTAGAAGCTTTTGCAGCTTTCTTTTCTTTCGCTGTTAAAAGAGGTTTCTTTTTAACATTTTTCTTACTGTCTTGGCCTTTACTCATAATGCTTTCCTTTTTAGGTAATCGTTAAAACCTAAAGTTAGTTTGAGCCAACCTGAGGACTGAGGTTATGCAGTGACACGATAGGCCAGCACATAAGAACATCAGTATGGCCCTATGGTGACTCAATAGATACAAGAGCTTACTATCGTCAGCAGTTATGTGAAATGACGTACATGATTTGGAAAGGATATGGCAACTTATGGAGAATGTTAAATCGTCTTGATATTGTGCTTAGTGTTGATACTTCTGATGATTGAACCACACCAGTATTTCATGAGGCGAAGTGGGTCATTGTTGTTTCTATATTTTGACTAAATCGATGTTGCAGTGTATTGAGAGTAAAAGAACAAGAGGAAAAGTGTTACTTTTCCTCTTGTTTCGATTCAACTTAGTAGCTAGCTGTCATGGTGTCAGAACAACCAGAAGCGTCACAAATCTTGTAGTCGACACTGTCCGGACTGTCTGCATTGGTTCTAAATCGGTCGCGGAAGCGGCCATCGTTATTGGTTTCTGCAATCATCTCATCATCACGATAAATGCTGACCTTATCACCGCTTGCACCACCCCAAGACAGATCAACCATTACAGTGCCTCTGCGTGATTTAAGTGTGCGAATGATAGAGGCTTCAATATCGCTTGCTGGTACCGTGACATCGTAACTCTGACTCGCAGTATGTTGCGCATCACCATCGTCAGTCACAGTTAAAGAAACTGTGTAGTTTCCTGAACTGACATAGCTGTGAGTGGTGCTTTCTCCAGAGCCTGTGTTTCCATCTCCGAAATCCCAAGCCCAGCTAACAACGTCGCCATCAGCATCGGTGCTGGTGCTGGTAAAGGTACCATCAGCATCATTAAAGCTAGCGTCGAAACTGGCTACTGGCGGCGTATTCGTCTCGTCGGCTTCAAATGTGCCTGTCAACGACAGTCCATCGTAGGCTGCATAAGCATTGACCATCACATACCAAACATCTGCATCAGGTGTTGGGAAGCTACAGGTCTCGTTACTGCTTGCAGAGAATGAGCGGCAATCATAGTCGCTTAATGTCGGCAGTGAACCTTGCTTAACATACAGATCGGCATCACCGGTCTCTCCAGCTGTCACAAACTCCAGATTAGTGGCATTGGCAGGAACTTGCATATAGAAGTAAATCGGTGCATTGGTTTCAGCACTGAGATCAATTCTAGACTCGCCTGAAATCAACTCATCCTGACCTTGATCGAAAATGGCTGCTTGAGTGTAGGCTGTTCTTGATGCACCATCATCATCGGTTACTTTCAGCGATACTTCAAAGCTTCCGCGAGCAGAATAAACGTGCGAAGGATTCTCTAGTTCACTGGTATCACTGTCATCACCAAAGCCCCAAAGGAAGTTGACGATAGTGCCATCAGCATCTTCAGAACCTGCGCTGCTGAAATCAACCGCGGTATCAACAAAGCCTAAATATGGGCCATTGATGTTCGCGACTGGAAGTTGGTTATCTCCAGGATCGGTTGCATTCATACCGTCTATGGCCATTTCACCTGTACTTTCAGGGTCAAGCCAAGTGCTTAGACGGGTGCTGGCTGTTCCGCCACCATCCCATGAAGTGTGAATTCGACCATACCAATCAGATTGGTCATTACCACATGCCGCACCGCCGCCGTGGAGCTGTCCAATGACGCGCTTGTTTTGATCAAATAGGTGTGAACCAGATGAACCTGGTTCAGTTGTGCCTAAGTCCCAATCGATGACACGAACATGGGTGCCATCTCCTGGTGATGCATCGCCGCTATAAGAAGTGATTGTGGTCGCGTCATTCTCAAAACTAATGCGCTTTTCATCGACACTAGGGTGATGAATAGCGACAGCTGAAGTTGAGGCTTCATCTGCAGCATTCCAGCCAGCAAGGAAAACGTTATGACCAGGATCAAATGGATCATCCAGCTCGACCAAGGTCATGTCAGAAGGAGAGTGACCTGCACGGAAGATAGCACCAGTATTAAACTGATCTAAAGTACCATCACCCGGACCACCGCTCTCGCCACTGTCAGGCGCACGGCAAACACTATTTTCAAAGTTCCAATAGGTGACTAATGAAGCTGCGTTACCTGCATTAATGCCACAGTGAAAAGCGGTTAGAAAGAATCCACGTCCATCATTTGCAGTGTTATTCAAAGCACCGCCAGAACAGAATCCAGAGCCTCCTAAACTAATTGCAGCAGCTGAACGGATCTGATCTCGCCATTCATCTCCAGCACTACAGGATACATCGACATTACAAGAACCTGATAGAGTCTCATAGATGTCTTTCGGGTTTGCTCCCAGATAGCCGTGGTTAACGGCACTGAGTGTGAGCTTAAGTTGTTTTAGTTGTTTGGTTGGTACATTGACCTCAATGATGACTGTGTCGCCTTTTAGCATTGGCGTCCAAAGTTGACCGTGGTCATCATTATCCTTTGCAGTGAAAGGACGAATGTTTTGAGCATGGTTCGGTGTGTAAATATGTAACGAACCACCTTCAGGCATAAAATATTCGCTAAAACCGAAGTTCAAAGATAATGCACCTGAAGAGACAATCTTGGTACTCCAGACAGACATATCGCTTGTTTTGCCATTTTCAGTGTGGCGTTGCGATTGCCAATCACTTGGTGTGATAGCCACCTTGATAGGCTCAGCAAATTTTAATACCACGTTATCAGTGTTTGTTGCTCGCTCTAGTGCATCACGTTGTCGAAGCTTGGTGTTATCCAAGGGCGGCATTTTTTGTAGTTCTGCTTGCTTTAACATGTCCGGTTGGGATAAGGATAAAGGCGATTGAGCACCTTGGGCGCTTAAGCAAAGAAATGCCCCCGCTAAGCCAAGATAATATTTAATGTATTTAGTATTCATAAAACCCTCATTGATTTTACAGAAGTTTTAATCTCTACAATGGAGATTAAAAATAATGGCAATATTTAAAAGTATTAAATAAATAAGAGATTAAACGTAATGGTAATATTCAAAAATACTCAATAAATAAAACATTAAAGTTTCAAGGTGTTTGACCCTGGGTAAATTATTACTGCTAACTCTAAAGTACAAAAAATACTATCGATTTTATAGTGCTTTTTTAATGGCCGTTTAAGCGTCTATTACTGAAATCCTGAACTGACTAGTATTAAAGTCTACACCCATTCCGGTATGACTTTTCTTGGTTTTGTAGGCAGTAACTGACAGTTATCTATTTTTTAAAGATAAAAAATAGAGGCTTGAAGTTTGACAGGGTGATTTTTAATCAGCATAGCATGCTCGGTCGTTATTATATTTTGAGTGGTTTCACTGTTTGATCTATTTAATTTGGCTGGCTATTTACGACTAAACTACTACTTATAAAGTTTGAAGGGAAATGTTTCAAATATACCTCTGTGGAGCAGGTTAATTAAATCTATTTTAGTCATCGAGATTGACTAACTTAAAGTTGAAAACGTACACACGCTGAGAATAGCGTGTGTACGTTTTTACAATGACAGCAACTTTAATTCACTTAACTCTTAAATCCCTTTTTTATCTGAGAAAGTGCTACACGATGACTTCATCACGTTTGCCGTTCAGATCATGATCACCTTCGGCTATATGAGAGCTTTGTGACGAATGTCATTAAGGCATCACCCATAACTGCATTGTTCAATATGACGGGCTTACCTGCGATGTCAGTGTCACTGCACTGGAATGCCGATGGTTTGCCTATTGGGGTTCAATTCGCAGGCCCTTATGGCGGCGAAGCCCAATTATTGGCACTGGCAGCCCAGTTAGAATCTGTAGAGCCTTGGGCACATAAAATTCCACCTATGGTGCAAATCGAGGCTCGGTATTAAAGCAGAGAAGCTCCTGCTCTTAAGGGCTGGAGCTTAAATTAATCCGCTTTGATTTAACCATATTGAAACTTTTAAATGATAGAAACATGATTGATACTGTTAACGTCACTTGATTTAAGTAACCAATGAGACTATCTATCCATTGGGCTCATTGTGTGGCTGAAGCGTGTACCTAAAACGTGAGTATAGAGTTCAGTGGTTTTTAAATCAGTATGGCCAAGTAATTCTTGAACCGTTCTAATATCAGAGCCATGTTGCAACAACTGAGTTGCGAATGAATGCCTGAAGGTATGTGCTTTCACTTGCTTGGCGACTTGACTTACTATATCGATCTTTTTTACCTTTTCCTCTAAAGATAAATAAAGTGTTATCGTTCAAGTTAATGTCTTTTATTCTCAGTTTTTATGCTGTAACGTCGAGTCCGCAGCTCTGTCCGGACTGACTCTAAAAATGGTGAATTATTCATTTGATAACCTACACTCGGAAGCTGTACGTATATACAGTTATAATTCAGATTTTACCAAATGCCAATATTGCTTCTCGTTATGTAAAATGCAAAATTCTCGGTTTCTAAATTCATAAAATCTTACCTGTTTGAAAAATATACACTTTCTATCTGCAGATATTTACATAACGACCCAAAATCATTCTCGATTATCTAAGTTCTCGGTTTCACCGAACTAAGTTGTCATTGCCTCACGGAAATGTTGCGAGTAAGGTGTTAAAATCGTTGTGAATAAGTAACACTTTGTCGAGTAAGATAATTGATATCAGCAGAGTGTTTATCGGAATTCACGCTAATAAGCTGTTATGCCTCACTCAATTAAGGAGTCCATATGATTAGCACCGAATTTTTAATTACCTCCCTCATAGTTGTTTTACTTCCCGGTACAGGTGTTATTTATACAATTTCAATAGGCCTTTTTCAGAACGCTCGTGCAAGTACATTTGCAGCGCTAGGGTGTACAGCCGGCATCATTCCTTCACTATTGGCCTGTATCTTGGGATTGGCTGCTGTGATCCATACCAGTGCATTACTATTCCAAATCATAAAGTTTGTAGGTGTTGCGTATTTACTCTATCTCGCGTGGGGTATGTGGAAAGAAACTGGCGGATTAGTTCTAGAGGATAACGGTGATAGAGCAAGTATGCTCGCGGTCGGCACCAAGGGGTTTCTTATCAACATTCTAAACCCAAAATTGTCAGTATTTTTCTTGGCTTTTCTTCCTCAGTTTGTCCCTGCACAAGCCGCATCGCCTTTAATAAATATGCTTGTTTTAGGTGTCGTTTTCATGGCTATGACGTTGTTTGTTTTCATTTTTTATGGCTTGTTAGCTAACAGTGTCAGTACATATGTTGTAAGTTCTCCCAAGATCATGAAATACGTACAACGTACTTTTTCAGCTACATTTGCCATGTTAGGTGCAAAGCTAGCCTTTGCTGAGCTTTAAGTCATGGTCAAAAGGCATAACAAGCGCAGGCTGTCGGAGCACCTTTTCGTTCCTTCGTCACTACAAGCCGCCCGCAGCTGCGGGCGTTAGCATTCATTATGATTAAGCAACTATTACTACTTACAATTTTAAATTCAAATATTGTCTACGCTGAGGATAAAAATATTGTTATGACACCTTTAGATCATGCGTATGTTGAAGCCACAAAAAACAGTAAAGAAGCTATTTTTTATAACGCATTTTTAACTGCTACTATTTTCATTCCAACTTTAGATTCGCCAGACGAAGAAAAACAAACTAGGGCCGGAGACAACGATACAATTTCTCCCATAATAATTGAGTCAGATGGCGACCAATACATAATGCTATTCGACTCAAAAGAAAGGCTTGTTTCATGGGCTCAACGAGAAGTAGGTTTTGCAGCACTGCCAGGTCACGCAATAGTAGAAATGATGGGGACAGATTTTCATTGGGCTCTAAATGTTGGAACAGCACATGTTAAAACATTTGTTCCTGATGAAATTAAATGGATCAAAGGTAACCTTAATACACCAGAAGAAAAAATGGTTGCTTCTGGAACGCAGGTTTTAATTGGCGCTCCCTCGAAAATCCCCAACGGCTTAATAGAATCATTAGTTAAAAGCTTATCTTCTAGAAACGGCGAAATTAAAGCAGCATATCTTGGGCAGGTTCATTACGTACGAGAAGGTGAAAAACCACATTTAGCTCTTGTTCTGCACACTGACATCAATGATAAATCAATAATCGAAGCCATAAGCAAAGATTTAGCTTTTTCTACTAAAGGCTTTCTCGGTGATGATGAGTATATTGATATAATGGTAAATGATGGAAATGGTACTGCTTTAGAAATTACCAAAGCAGTCAAACCTTTTTATAAAAAAAGTGGTTGGCTAAAAAGAATGCTAACAAATAAGGATAGGCCGCGCGAAGCCGCGTCCTTATCCCAAGTGTTGAACAAGCCCGATGGTGGGGTTATCAATACTCTTTATTAAGCAAATAGCAGATCGAGAGTTTGGTCTAT
>NZ_VKGK01000028.1 GCF_007197645.1 Shewanella hanedai | reverse complement strand
AATGTCAAAAGCTTGAGATACTTGCATAAAAAAATCCGAGACCTAGAGGTAGGACTCGGATTCTGAAGCATCTAGAAGATCAGTCAACCGATCGATTTATCACTAAATGATCGGCATTAGCGCTATAGCGCTCTTTATCAGTGTTTAATCTTGGTATTTTACTGCATTGCTAACAGCATCTCTTGGGGCTCTTCTAAATAGAGCTTCCATAGGTTACAGAAGCGAGCAATCGTACCTCCGTCAATCACTCGATGATCCCCTGACCAGCTTACCTGCATGATCTTTCTCGCTTCCACTTCACCATTGGCATTAAAACGCGGCAGCACCTGCAATTTGCCTAAAGCAACAATGGCCACTTCTGGCTTATTGATGATTGGCGTTGCTACCGTGCCACCCAAAGCACCAATATTAGAGATAGACACACTGCCACCTTTAAGATCATTTGGACTCACGCGGCCACTTCTGGCAGCAGTGGTGAGACGAGTGATCTCTGCTGCAATCTCTAAGATAGACTTATTATGCACATCTTTGACATTCGGCACTAACAAGCCCACTTTAGAGTCAACCGCCATACCGATATTGTGTTGGGACAAATACGTCAGCTCAGTGCAATCGCTATTCACTCGACTGTTGATCACTGGAAACTCTTTCAACGCTAATGACATCGATTTCATGAAAAATGGCATCATGGTGAGTTTAAGCTCATCGGTCGAGTATTTTTTCTTCATACTCTCTCTAAGCTTCACAAGCTCTGTTAAATCAATCTCTTCACAATAAGTAAAATGTGGAATTGTGGTGACTGATTCAGTCATCATTCTAGCCATCACAGCTTGTACACCACGAATAGGCTCGACGCGATCAATGGCTGTTGAGATCGCAACCTTAGTGTCTGCTACAACAACATTGTTTTCAGTATCAACAACACCAGTTTGGTAACGGCTGATATCTTCTTTGTATACACGCCCGTTCTTGCCAGTGCCAGACACACTCGCAATGTTAATGCCTAAACTACGTGCCAAACGCCTCACTGCAGGGCTAGCAAGTGCTTTTCCCTGTGCGACCATCTGTTGTGCAACAGCCTGCTCACTAACGGCTACTGGCTCAACAGTCACAGCCAAAATTTGAGTGTCCTCAATTGCAACTTCAACTGAAAATAAAGGTTCATGAACCTTAGCCAACTGACCTTTACGGTAATGTAACTTATGAATTTTACCCGTCTTAATAGCAGGGATTTGCACTAGGGCTTTATCCGTCATGACATCGGCGATAGGTTGATCTTCAACAACCAAGTCCCCCTCTTCAACCAACCATTCTACTAACTCACACTCAACAATTCCCTCACCAATATCAGGCAGGAGAAACTCTTGAATTTGCATGCTAGTTTGTGATGAATTTGATTCAACACGACTCGTTGACTCCTGACTTAAAACCTCACTCTTTGACTCAAACTCTTGAGTCTCTGCAATATCAGATGAAGATAAACCCTCTGATATTTCAACAGAATATAATGGCAAGTGAACTTTCGCTATCTCACCTTTAGCATAATGAAGTTTTTTGATCACACCAGCGTGTGGTGCAGGGATTTGAACTAATGCTTTATCGGTCATCACATCAGCAATAGGTTGATCTTCAACAACCACATCGCCTTCGTTGACTAGCCATTCAACAAGCTCACACTCGACAACGCCTTCACCAATATCTGGCAGAATAAACTCTTTAATCATTGCCAAGCTCCTAAAATTTTATTGATGCTTTAATGGCGTCGAAAGTCTTCAGCGCGTCAGGCATATACTCTTTTTCATGGATCAGTGGGTAAGGAGTATCTAACCCACACACCCGACTAATTGGAGACTCCAAGTAGAGGAAACATTGTTCTTGAATGGTTGCAGATATTTCACCAGCAAAACCGCCTGTGAGCGGCGCTTCATGGTTAATCAGCAAGCGACCGGTTTTTTTCACCGATTCAGCAACGGTTTCAACATCCCAAGGGGCCAATGTTCTAAGATCGATGATCTCACAAGATATCCCCTCTTTACTTGCCATGTCAGCCGCTTTCTCGATGATCTCCACCTGAGCGCCCCATGCAAGCAGAGTAATATCTGTCCCTTCACGAACCACTTCAGCCTTACCTAACTCTATCTCGTAATCGCCATCAGGCACTTCGCCGACATTGGCACGATACAAGCGTTTAGGTTCAAAGAAGATCACTGGGTTATTATCACGAATAGAGGCCAGTAATAGCCCTTTTGCTTGATACGCATTACGGGGAACAACCACTTTTAGCCCCGCAGTTTGCGTAAAATAAGCTTCCGGTGATTGAGAATGGTAATGTCCGCCAGCAATGCCACCGCCATAAGGGGTTCTAAAGGTGACGCCACCAACATTAAACTCATTTCCGCTGCGGTATCTGAACTTGGCAGTTTCATTAACAATCTGATCTATCGCTGGAAAAATGTAATCAGCAAACTGAATTTCGGCAATTGCCGTCATACCGTTAGACGCTAAGCCGTTAGCAAAACCCGCGATACCCTGTTCAGTTAATGGCGTATTAAAGCAGCGATCGCGACCAAACTTCTCTTGTAACCCAGAAGTGGCTCTAAACACACCACCAAAATGACCCACATCTTCACCGAACAATATCGCTTTTTCATCGGTCTCCATTGCCATAGAAAGTGCATCATTGATGGCTTGTAACATATTAATTTCGGCCACGGCTTATACACTCCCTTCGCTATTTGGGTATGATTTAGGATATTTCTTGAGGTGTTTTTTCAAAGTATCAAGCTGCTGTTTTAACAGTGGTGTCGGCGTGTCATAGACATCTTCAATTAACGTGTCGATATGCGACATAGGTAGCTTCTCAGCAATTTTAACTTCTGCAAGCACTTCACTGCGATACTTTTCAAATAGCGCTGCATCTTGCTTTTCAGTCAACCAACCCTTGTTGATCATCCATAATTTGAAACGCTTAACCGGATCATGTTGTTGCCACTTCGCTTCTTCATCTTTTGAACGATAACCAGATGGATCGTCAGATGATGAATGTGCGCCAAGGCGATAGGTCATGGCTTCGATAAGGACGGGGGCATTGTTTTCAATAGCATATGATCTGGCTTGTTGAGTTGCAGCAAGCACAGCTAACATATCGTTACCATCAACACGAATGGTGTGCATCCCGTAACCTGGACCACGGCTGGCAATACCATTGCCTTTAAACTGTTCGCTGGTTGGGGTCGAGATTGCATAACCATTATTACGACAAAAGAAAATGGTAGGAGAGCTAAGCACTGCGGCCATGTTCAAGCCCGCATGAAAGTCACCTTCCGAAGCAGCACCTTCACCAAAGTAGCAGATAGCGATATTTCGCTTACCCTGCATCTTTAAGCTGTAACCAACACCGGTTGCTTGTGGGATCTGCGTTGCCAATGGCGAAGAGATCGTTTGATAGTTCAACTCTGCAGAGCCGTAATGGATCGGCATCTGGCGGCCTTTACCGAGATCTTTCTCATTACTGAACAATTGATTCATAAACTGTTCAGTGGTAAATCCACGGTAACGCAATGCCGCATGCTCACGATATTGAGCCAATATGACATCGCCGCTATCCAAAGAAGCTGCACTGCCAATAATCGAGGCTTCTTCGCCTGTGCATGTCATATAAAAGCTGATCCGCCCCTGACG
The DNA here is from genome assembly GCF_007197645.1 of Shewanella hanedai. Taxonomy (GTDB): domain Bacteria; phylum Pseudomonadota; class Gammaproteobacteria; order Enterobacterales; family Shewanellaceae; genus Shewanella; species Shewanella hanedai. Next base: position 65,666 of record NZ_VKGK01000028.1, on the reverse strand, counting down.
TTGTGCACCTAACATGCGCTCGTCTAATACTCGGGTAAAGACACAAGTATCATAAATTTTGTGGGCTAGGGTTTCATCGATAGCTGGTAACACCGCATTTTCATACACTGTGCCATCGGCTTGTAAGATTTTTAAAATCGGGATCCTAATTGAATCCTTATCGAGAAAACTGACACGATGGACAGTTTCATTATGGCTTGTTGCGTTGCTCATACTATTCTCTTATCAGCTGAGTGCTTCATTTTTGAGTCCTCTCTCATTGAAAGAGGATGTTCTTGTTATACGCGTTGCAGAACATTACGTTAACGTAAACTACCTATCAACTATTGATTATACCTTAGCAAAAACTAACCCGCTCTGCCTGCGTATGTTTAGCTTTACATTTAAGCCAGATCCCGCCAGTAGGCTGGTCTAGCTTCCTGTGCATTTTAAGAATTATGAGCCTTATCGATATTATCAGTGCTCGCAGGTTTAAGGCACAAAACGGTGCGTTGACCAATCGGCACTTTGGCATTAGGAAATACAACAGCTTCTATTTCGTGCTCAACTTTAATGTCATTTCCACCTTCTTTAGCTAGTATGTATCCATTTGGAAATGCAGTGAAATTTTCAACATCATTGGCAAACGTAAATTCAAAATCATCGAAGTTTTTGTTAATGGCTCTACAGACCTGATACAGGTTGACAGACTTGGCATTAAATTCAGACAACTGAAGCGGCGTATCGCTGATAAGTCTTGTCAGCATCTCATTTAAGGCGATAAAACGCGTCATGTCATTCTGGCCCATTGGCAAGACTTTCCCTAACTCAATGGTAAATGCATCGGCTTGATAATTTAGGGATGAAAAATAACTAAATGTCGTTGTTGGTTCATGGTGAAACAACACGGTATCGATGCCACATGCTTCGAGGAACATGATCTGTTCACCACTGTATTGACGACCGGGCCTGTAGGGATAGATAGCAAACTTTTCATGTTTGGAACCGCGGATAGCAGTATGAAGATCATAGTGAATTTTATGTGTTGCAGCATTTTCAGAAGTGAAAAATTTATCCACATAGAACTCAAGTTTTTTCGCTCTTATCCGCTCAGGATTAATCAAGCCCTCCCCAACTGAATGCGCTCCGTTAAAGAGCCTATTTAGATTTTCATCAATAAAACGAGTGCCATTGATAATGGCTGGCGGGTTACCAAATAAAAAGAGGATTCTCTGCTTAGCAATCAAGGTCTCTTCAAGCAACGCCTTAACAAGTCCATTGCACAACTCAATAGGGGCCGTTTCATTACCATGTACAGCGCAAGAAAGCACAATATCTTTGCCAGAAGTCTGCTTAAGCTCAGACTCCACAGGTTCAAATACAATGACACCGGTATCCCACACTTCGACTTGCGTGTGCGAGCCAAGCATAAAAGTCCCCACTTCATCAAAATGTTGTGGCTGAGCAAGTGTGAATTGTAGAAAATCTTTAGACTGTTTTAACGCTTGTAACACGAGATACTCCTTATTCGCTCTTACCCCTAGAAACGAACTCAATACTGATATTAAAAGGTAAGATCATTTATTATTGTATGAAACTCGGATTGGTATCCTACCATTTTACACACAAGTCAGCTATTTAACGGCGACTCAAAGCCAAGTTATTTCAAATAATTTACCTTTAAAAACTTTTTCTATTTACATGGCATTTCACTCTGGCTAAAAGACCCCCACAGCGATGATAAGAAATGAACTTACGGTGTTTATAATAAAAAAGCCCCAGCGTAATGCTGAGGCTTTAATGGATAACTAAGACATCGAAGTTAGGGCCTGAAATTAAGACAGCATCTCATCAATCATTGATTGCGCTTGGCTTATCACTTCACCTAAATGGCTTTGGCTAACGAAGCTCTCACCGTAGATTTTGAATAGTGCTTCAGTACCTGAAGGCCTAGCGGCAAACCATGCATTCTTAGTGACCACCTTAATGCCACCAATATTCGCATTATTACCAGGAGCTTTAGTCAACACGCTTTCAATAGCTTCACCAGCCAAGGTGTGAGTGCCGAGTAGATCGACATTAACATTTCCTGAAATAATCTCAGCAAATTTAGCCTTCTTTTGCGCACTTACTGGGCTGTCTACACGAGTATAAAAACTCTCCCCGTGAAGTTCGACTAATTCACGATAACGGGTCGCTGGCGATTTACCGGTTACCGCCAATATTTCCACCGCTAACAGGGCTAAAATAAAGCCATCTTTATCGGTACACCAAGTTGTACCATCGCGTCTTAAGAAAGCAGCACCTGCGCTCTCTTCACCGCCGAAGGCAAAAGTGGCATCAGCGAGTCCATCTACGAACCATTTAAACCCAACTGGTACTTCACTCATCACACGTTGATGCTGAGCACACACCTTATCAATCATGGCACTGGAGACTAAGGTCTTGCCGATGATCAATGATTCAGACCATTGTGGTCTGTGGGTGACTAAGTAGTCGATGGCCACAGCCAAAAAATGATTCGGATTCATCAAACCACTACCAGGACAAACAATGCCATGGCGATCGTAATCAGGATCGTTACCAACACAAAGATCGAAATTATCTTTATGCTTTAAAAGCCCAGACATTGCATAGGTTGATGAGCAATCCATTCTGATCTTGCCATCTTTATCCAGTGGCATAAATCCGAAACTTGGATCGACTTGATCATTAACAAGTGAAATATTGAGATCATAACGTTTGGCAATTTCAGCCCAGTAATAGATCCCTGAGCCTCCCAGCGGATCAACCCCTATCTCAAGTTTTGCTTTCGAGATGGCATCCATATCAATGACACTAATTAAGTCATTAACATAAGGTTGAATTAAATCCACCTGTTGAACGTAATCACTTAGCATGGCTTGAGTATAATCTTCACGCTTTATACCCACTAACTTCTGATTCAGATAAGCGTTGGCTTTATTCTCAATCCATTGAGTTATCTCACCTTCTGCGGGACCACCATGGGGAGGGTTATACTTTATCCCGCCATCTTGGGGAGGATTATGCGATGGGGTGATAATGAGCCCATCCGCTTGACTGTCTGAACATTGGTTCGCAGTAATAATAGCGTGTGAAATAACAGGAGTCGGAGTAAAGCCATCATCTTTATGAATGATAATGTTGACACCATTTGCCACTAATACCTCAATGGCAGTAATGTACGCGGCTTGAGATAATGCATGGGTATCAATACCGAGATAAAGTGGACCAGTTATCCCCACTTTAAGGCGGTAATCAACCACAGCTTGAGTGATAGCGAGTATGTGTTGCTCGTTAAAACTGCGATTAAAAGCACTGCCTCTATGACCTGATGTCCCAAAAGTCACTTTATCTTCAACCACATTAATATCTGGCTTAAGCCGATAATAATGGCTCATCAGCTTAGGAATATTAACTAAATCCTGTTGTAAGGCTATTTGACCTGCTCGTTCATGAATCGACAATACTAACTCCTACCTATAAATCAAATATGTTCATCTAAAACGATAACTTAAATACTTGCAGTCATTGACTCAATTTGAGCTTCATCTGTACCGTACTGCTGCAAAACCTCTGTTAAGATAGTGCGTTTTTTAGCTGTATTGTTATTTGTGGTCACCCAGTAACCGCTTTCGCCAATTTCTTTAGGGTTGGCTGATTTACTTGCCTTAAGCAAAGATTGTTTTGATGTGGCGAAATACAGTCTATCTCTGCCTTTAATCTTCAATACCTGTGAGAATGTGTCTGGCGAGGCAAGATACATGGCTTCTAAAATAAATAGAAAGCGTCCAACCGCTCCTTTTGCTGCCGCCAGATCTTCTTGATTAAGGCTAGAATGAAAATCGGTAATGTTCGGTTTTACCGTTTCCACAATAGCCACTTCTTCCAAGCTAGGTTGGCTGATCACTTCTGGCTCAACTTTGACCTCTATTGCTTCGACTGCTACTTCTAAACCCAACAACCGACGCAAAATTTCAGAAGCACTTTCACCGATCCTTTCAGTCTTGCTGGCAATAAGGCGATATAGCTCTTCATCAACCTCTATATATTTCATGCTCTTCATCTTCCTTACTTGCAATTAATGCCCCGAACCATAAAGGTTAATTTATGGAAAGAAATATTTATTCAATAACATTTAGCTGGGCGATCGTTTCACAAGTGTATGTCATCTTTAGGCTTATAATAAAGACCCTTTCTCGTAATTTTGATATACACGCGATTTAGATGTGAAAAAATCTCTCATTTGTTTAAAAACAACACACATCTCCCCCTTCTCCTTGCTTTATTCTTGTCAAGGTAAAGACATTAAAGGACAATGTTGAATCAATTTGCACCTCGACGAGTTTGACATGAACTACATCTCTACGGGCCAAGGCCCCGCAGTGATCTTGATCCACGGCCTTTTCGGTAACTTAGATAATCTTAATAGTTTAAGTAAGAGTCTTGAGCCCAACTACCGAGTAATTCGTGTCGATGTGCCAAACCATGGCTTGAGTCCGCACTGGTCTACCATGAGCTACCCCGCTTTGGCACTCGCCATGGTTGAACTTATGGATGAGCTACTTATCGATAAAGCACATCTGGTGGGACATTCTATGGGAGGCAAGATTGCACTGGCGACAGCATTGTCATTTCCTGAACGCATCATCAGTGTCGTTGCTGCCGATATCGCCCCAGTAAGTTACCAAGATAGGCATTTGAGTGTCTTTAATGCACTAAGGTCCGTTGACCTGAGCAACATTGAAAATCGCTCTCAAGCGCTTTCGTCGCTATTACAATCTGGTATCGATGCAGGCACGGCGCAATTTCTACTTAAAAACCTCACTCGGGATGAAACTGGGTTTAAATGGAAAATGAATTTAGACGGCCTACTGGACTGTTATCCTGAGATGATTGCTTGGTACAATGACAGCGTACCAGTGAAAATGGTTTATAAAGGGCCGTGTTTATTTATTCGTGGTGGCGACTCAGATTACATCACTGCAGACCATAGACAGACGATTATGGCACAGTTCCCTAATGTTCAAGCCAAAACTATTGAGGGGGCAGGACATTGGCTACATGCTCAAAAACCCACCATTTTCAATCGTCTGGTGTCAGAGTTCATCGATAAACACAAAGGTAAATAATCTTTGTTTAGCCATTTATGCATATAGCAGGTACACATCATCTATGGTATATTCGCGCCTCTTTTTGGCCTGAGTAATCGTAAGATGCTATCTCAGTACATTGAGCAGATTGAAGCTTTAGGTCTAAACTTACATTCAATGACCGTTTTTTTGGCCTGAGATATCATAAAATATGAACTCAGTATTGAAGCTTTAGGTCTAAACCTGTTTTCACGACAATTTTTTAGCCTGAGGAAGCGTTAGATGTTATCTCAGTATATGGGGCAGATTGAAGCGTTAGGCTTAAACCTATTTTTCGCGTCGATTTTTTTCTTTATCGGTATGGCCATTCATGATGTGCTAAAACAGGGCAAAGTCCCTAAGTTTGGTCGTAACATCGTTTGGCTTGTGTTATTTCTCGGCTGTGCCGGGTTTATTGCAAAGGGATTAATACAGGTGTTCTGGGAAGGCTCAGGCATTGGTTAAACATTGATTAAATGGCTAAAGAAACATCAGACAGAACCACAATAGATCTGTTCGCAACAGAAAAACGACGTGGGCGTCCTAGAAGTAATCCGTTACCTAGAGACCAGCAGTTAAAAGTCAACAAGCGAAACCAGATCCAGCGCGATAGAGCTAACGGATTAAAACGAATAGAGTTAAAGGTGTCACAAGATTTGTATGACGCCTTGAATGAAAAGGCTTTGGCCAGTAAAATTAGTCGAAGCCAATTAATCGAATTGATATTGCAGGACTTGGTTGACTCTTAACCTGTTCTGATAACGATAACAAACACTGCACATTAGATATAGGAAAGACAATGGCAACTGTAGGTCTTTTTTTCGGTAGCGATACAGGTAACACTGAAGCCGTCGCCAAGATGATCCAGAAAAAGCTGGGTAAGAAGATGGTCGATGTTAAAGACATCGCCAAGAGTACAAAAGAACAGATACAAGAGTATGATCTTCTTCTTTTTGGTATCCCTACTTGGTACTACGGTGAAGCTCAATGTGACTGGGATGATTTCTTCCCTGAACTCGAGCAGATCAATTTTGAAGATAAGTTAGTCGCCATCTTTGGTTGCGGCGATCAAGAAGATTATGCCGAGTACTTCCTCGATGCTATGGGCATGGTTAATGAAATTGTCGAGACCCGTGGCGGTATCGTCATCGGTCACTGGCCAACCGCGAGCTATGACTTTGAAGCATCTAAAGGCTTAGCCGATGAGAAACACTTTGTTGGTTTAGGCATTGATGAAGATCGTCAGCCTGAGTTAACCGAAGAGCGTGTTGATGCTTGGGTAAAACAGATCTACGAAGAGATGTGTTTAGCTGAACTGGAAGATTAATCTTTTTTAATGAGATATTAACCAGTAAAAAAGCGGCTTATGGCCGCTTTTTTGTGTCTGGAACACTTATGTAAATTTACCATGGATGGATATAAATTTACTTTGTGTCTGGTCTTAGATGTTCCTCCACTGACCCATAGGGATATGGGGGATGTCTGGAAGTGTATGGAACGCTTTAGACCATGTAGGTCACATATATTTATCAAAAGACTTATGCCACCTCTCAAGGATTAGAGTTGGTATGACTAACGTTAGCACGAGAGTAAGCTTGAAATGACTGCTGGATCTGAAAATCAACATTGGGACATCTTTTGTGCTGTCGTCGATAATTATGGCGATATTGGCGTTACCTGGCGTTTAGCCAGACAACTTGCCCACGAGTATCAATTGAGCATCAATCTTTGGGTTGATGATCTGCACAGCTTTTCCCATATTTTGCCTCAGCTTAATCCAGCCAACCCAGTTCAATGTTTTCATGGCGTAGAAATACGGCAATGGAACACGCCGCTAGATATCCCTTTTTCCCCAGGGCGTGTGATCATCGAAGCATTTGCATGCGATCTCCCCACCAATGTTCTTGAACGACTCATAGAGCAACATCAATCAGCCGGTGAAAAACCTCCACTGTGGTTAAACCTTGAATACCTCAGTGCGGAAACTTGGGTCGATGGCTGTCATGCCTTGCCCTCATTGCAGACAAGTGGTCTCAAAAAGTTTTTTTATTTCCCTGGGTTTACATCGAAAACTGGCGGCCTTATCTGTGAGAAAGAGCTGTCTAGCCAACGTGAACGATGGCAATCAAACCCAAATCATAAAATGGCCTTATTTGAACAACTAGGGCTATCTGGGATTGAGCAAGATGATATGCTTATTAGTATATTCAGTTATGAAACTCCAGCCCTTGAAGCGCTGTGTGAGTTATGGCAGTCATCCCCTCAAAAAATTCATGCGCTGCTGCCTCTCGGTCGAGCATTAAACAGCTTGTCTCGTTGGTTACCATGCACAGTTGAAGACTTGGTCTCAGGCCAAAAGATAGTGCATAAAAATTTAACCTTACATATCTTACCTATGACAGATCAGCAAGACTTCGATAGACTGCTATGGAGCTGTGATGTCAACATCGTTCGCGGTGAGGATTCGTTTCTGAGAGCTCAATGGGCTGCAAAACCCATGATTTGGCACATCTATCCTCAAGAAGATGATTACCATCTCATAAAATTAGAAGCTTTTATGCAAGTTTACTGCGATAATCTTGCACCAGAAATAACTAAAATCTGGTCGAAGTTAAACTTGGCGTTTAACATCGATGATAAGAAAATGGTTAACACTTACTGGCAAAAACTAAATTCAGTGAATAAGCCCTTGTTAAAACATGCACAAGAATGGCCTATTCATGCATTAAATGATGCGGATCTTGCTTCTCGACTGGTTCAATTCGTCAAAAATAGCTAAGATACTGCACTGAAATAGAAAGTCAAAAAATAGGAAATAAAGTAATGAAAACTGCTCATGAAATCCGTCCTGGTAACGTGATCATGTTAAATGGCAGCCCATGGGTTGTTCAGAAAACTGAAACAACTCGTTCAGGCCGTAACGCTGCTATCGTTAAATTGAAATTGAAAAACGTACTTATCGACTCAAGTACTGAATCTACTTTCAAAGGTGAAGATAAGTTAGAGGATATCATCCTAGAACGTCTTGAATGCACCTATTCGTATTTTGCTGATCCTATGTTTGTATTTATGGATTCAGAATACAACCAGTATGATGTAGAAGCAGATAACTTAGGTGATGCAGCTGCTTACATCGTTGATGGCATGGAAGATGTTTGTCATGTTACTTTCTACGAAGGTAAGGCTATCTCAGTTGAACTGCCTATCACTATCGCACGTGAAGTGACTTACACTGAGCCTTCAGCTCGTGGTGATACTTCTGGTAAAGTGATGAAGCCAGCAACTGTCTCTGGCGGCGCGACATTAAGTGTTGCAGATTTCGTTAAAACCGGTGACATGATCGAAATCGACACTCGTACAAATGAATTTAAAAAGCGTGTCTAAACACTAACGGTGTTTTGCTCGTAAAGCTTAATAAAGCCAGTGTTTAGCACTGGCTTTATTATTTATACAAAACAACAAAAAGGTGTAAAACACCAAAGTAAGGCAACTAAACAGTATTAAAGCCTGAACAGGCAATGCCAAAACCCCTCTTTTAGCGTGATAATCTAAAATATTTTTCAGTTCTATCATTAAAATACACCGTAAAGTACTTCTCAAGCAGTACATTATTCGTTATTGTCCCACTACTTATGTTTTACCTAAGCACGGCTAGAATAAGCCCTTATACCGACTTAGCATTTTAGAGGTTGTGGATGCGTCCAATTATCAAATCAAACAAATTAGATTCAGTCTGTTATGACATCCGCGGACCTGTTCATAAAGAAGCTCGCCGCCTTGAAGATGAAGGTCATCGCATATTAAAACTCAATATTGGCAACCCTGCCCCCTTTGGTTTTGAAGCCCCAGAGGAGATCGTTCGGGATGTGATCCTCAATTTACCCAGCGCTCAAGGTTACTGCGAGTCAAAAGGATTATTCTCTGCCCGTAAGGCCATTGTGCAGCATTATCAGTCGCAAGGTATTTTCGGTGTCGATATTGAGGATATCTATATTGGTAACGGCGTATCAGAACTGATCGTCATGGCGATGCAAGGTTTGCTTAATACTGATGACGAAGTGCTAATTCCTTCACCAGATTATCCTCTATGGACTGCGGCGGTTAACCTATCTGGTGGTAAAGCACAACATTATCGCTGTGATGAAGAAGCCGATTGGTTCCCTGATCTTGATGACATTCGAGCAAAAATAACCCCAAGAACACGGGCTTTAGTCCTCATCAATCCAAATAACCCTACGGGTGCTGTTTACTCGAAAGAGCTTCTACTTGAAGCGGTTGAGATATGCAGACAACACCACCTGATTTTATTTGCTGATGAAATTTATGACAAAATTCTCTATGACGAAGCAAAGCATATTCCAGCGGCAAGCTTATCGGATGACATTTTAACCGTAACCTTCAACGGATTATCTAAATCTTATCGCGCTGCAGGTTTCCGTGTCGGTTGGATGATGCTGTCGGGTAACCTCAAAGCGGCTAAAAGTTACATCGAAGGCTTAGAGATGTTGGCATCAATGCGTTTGTGCGCCAACGTGCCTAATCAACATGCTATTCAAACCGCACTCGGTGGATATCAGAGCATCAATGAACTGGTCGCCAATGAAGGCCGTTTAAAAGTGCAGCGTGACACCTGTATCGAACTATTAAACTCTATCCCAGGGATAAGTGTTAAGTGCCCCAAAGGCGCCATGTATGCTTTTCCAAGATTAGATCAAAAGAAGTTTAATATTAGAGATGATGAGCGTTTAGTGCTGGATCTATTGAAAGAGAAGAAAATCCTCCTCGTTCATGGCACTGCCTTTAATTGGCCAGAGCCAGATCACTTGCGGGTGGTTTTCCTTCCTCACAAGGAAGATCTTGAGAAAGCCTTAACCGAGTTCGGTGACTTTATGGACGGATACAGGCAATAACTACAATATTAGATTAAAACGACCTCTCCGGTCGTTTTTTTATGCCTGTAGATCAAGCTATTAGATGGATTTATTCCAGGGTTAACAGATGACACAGCAGTAGTCTCTGCACTATCATCTCAGCTTTCTCTTGAGAACTATTGATGGAGAAACCATACTGACATTGGTTCTCATCATGCTTTATGGAGACCATGTTTCTAATCGTAATGGGGATAACAATGGTTTCCATGTCCGGTAATATGACCACCTTCAATAAATAGTCAGTATCACTCACGATAGTATCCACCCAAGGGCTGACGAACGCGCCACCTTTGATAGAGATATCCCTTAATACTCCTGTCACTGCCTCGATTTCAGAACCGTCATCTTCATTGTCGGTATCAGCCAATGTTATCTCAGCGCCAATATTAATCGGAATTCGATACTGATGCCTAAGCGCCACTTTCTGTAACTCTTCAGGGTAATGAATTAACAGCCAAGAGGCTGAGTTATGCTCTATCCGCTGGATTTTGCTTTTAAACGCCAATAGGTTCGCATCAGCGCCATCACTCTTAACGATACGAATGATAAGTTCCTGACCATTAAGCATGAAATCTTTCGCTTTGTGCCAATACTCATCGGCACCAAGTTCTAGAATGATGGTCACACCAGGATCAACCCCAATAAGTCGAGAACGGAGTCGCACAACTTGATCCGGTATAAGAACCTGAATATTCACCTCTGTGTTACAGGACATATGATCCAAAAAAGAGAGTTGATATGTCTTTGAATCGTTCACTGGATGCTCCTATGACATTACACTGCAGACAAACCCATCAATCACATTATTGTTCTAATGACTCCACATAAATTCTAGTCAGTTAGCTGCAGCAATGCCACTTTGACGGAGTTTAAGTACTGTCAACATTATTGATTATTCGACACCCTATTGATTTAATATTCAAGCATGTTTTATTATCCCTTTTATTGGCAATATTTATCTGCCTTTTCAACTAGCCCCTGTGCTAATGTAACTTCATGTTGTAAAAACAATATAGAGCCTAAAATTATGAGTCATCTTTTTGCCCACCTTGCTCGCATGAAACTTATTCAACGCTGGCCACTCATGTATAATGTTCGAAGCGAAAATGTTCAGGAACATTCCCTACAAGTAGCGATGGTTGCACATGCACTCGCCATTATTAGCAATCAAAAATTTGGAACGGAACTTAGCCCAGACAAGGCTGCAACGGTCGCTATCTTTCATGATGCCAGTGAAATTTTAACTGGTGATCTCCCTACGCCAGTGAAATACTTTAATAAAGAGATTGAGGCTGAATACAAGAAAATTGAAGCCATTGCAGAGCACAGACTGCTTGAAATGGTGCCTGATGATTTTAAGCAAGAGTATGAGCCTTTACTCACCAGTGAACATGCCGATAGAGAGTATAAACAACTGGTCAAATCCGCGGATACTATCTGTGCTTTTCTGAAATGCCTTGAAGAACTTCGCGCCGGCAATACTGAATTTAATACTGCCAGAAAGCGCTTGATAGAATCGCTAGATAAGAATTCCGATCCCGCGGTAAAGTATTTTGTCGACTGCTATGTCCCCAGTTTCAAGCTAAGCTTGGATGATATTAACAGGCTACTCTAACTTATTAGAGTGTAAGAATAAAAAGGATAACCATGACCGGATCCCTATGGCATGACAGACGTCTCATGGAAGATAAAAAGAGACGTAATGATCATCGCAGTCCCTATCAGAGAGATCGTGCCAGAATATTGCACTCGGCGGCATTTAGAAGGCTGCAAGCCAAAACCCAAGTGCTAGGTGTTGGCATGAATGACTTCTATCGCACTCGACTCACCCATTCACTAGAAGTCTCTCAAATAGGAACCGGTATACGTGCACAGCTAAAACTAAAACAGCCAGATCATCTCCACTTATTTGACTCTATGAGCTTAATAGAGTCACTCTGTCTTGCTCATGACATCGGCCACCCTCCTTTTGGTCATGGTGGTGAAGTCGCGCTGAACTACATGATGCGAGATCATGGTGGATTTGAAGGTAATGGCCAAACATTCAGGATCCTCACCGGACTTGAACCCTATACAGAATACTACGGCATGAACTTGTGCCGTCGTACTTTGTTAGGCGTACTAAAATACCCCGCCCTCTACTCTTCATTGCATCATAAAGGCAAACAAGTTGAGATAAGTAATATTCGTCAACTCAAGCCTTCTGACTGGCCGCCTGTTAAAGGTATTTTTGATGACGATAAGGCCATTTTAGATTGGGTACTTGAACCTTTATCTAACCCAGACAGAGCAAGGTTTCTTGAGAGCCATGAACCTGAAGCGGGTAAACATAAGCGGACAAGATTTAAATCTTTAGATTGCTCCATTATGGAACTTGCAGATGATGTCGCTTATGCGGTTCATGATCTTGAAGATGCCATCGTCATGGGTATTGTGACTGCGAGCCAGTGGCAATCTGATGTAGCCAGTATCTTAATAAAAAATGAAGACAGTTGGATTAGAGAAGAGTTCTCCACCATTGGCGATAAGCTGTTCTCTCACCAACACCACCTCAGAAAAGATGCCATCGGCACATTAGTCAACGGATTTGTTACCGCGATAACCCTTAAAGAAGATGAGCACTTTACAGAACCTTTGCTTCGATTTAATGCTGCACTCGATGAGCACTTTGCTTGTGCTTTAGAAGTATTGAAGCAATTCGTCTATAAATTCGTAATTAGAAAGCCTGAGATACAGATGCTCGAATACAAGGGCCAGCAAACGGTCATGGAGTTATTTGAGGCTTTTGAATCAGACCCTGAAAGATTACTTCCTATTCACACTCAAGAGCGATGGCGTGAAAGTCAAGAACAAGGACTTAACAGTCATAGAGTCATTGCTGATTATATCTCTGGCATGACAGATGAATATGCGGCTAGATTGCATCAGCAACTTTTCAGTCCTAAATCAGGTTCCATGATCGAGTTTAATCACGACTTATAAGTGATATTTTTATGCAATGTGTTCGCTTAAAAACACAGCTATAGTCATCTAGCTATCCCAAGTTTATTGTTTACCTGGGATAGTGAATTTTAACTTTCCATCCTCTCCAGCTAATCACTCAAATCATCACGCCACTTACAAAGTTAAATATTTGTTTAGCGATATCGTATTTTACGACTTAATACATAGGCTCGGTTTTACCTCATTTTTACATCTATTTAATATCTACACTTTAAATTTCAACAGCTTAGATAACAACACTTATTTGACTACACCCACCCAATTGTTAGCATGCTGTTACACCCAATAAGTGTTTGTATATTGAGTTTTAATTTCAACTTTGTATGCCACGCTTTATCTGTTTAGAAACACAGAGTTGAGTGATTGTTTATTCCGGGGATTACTGCCCAACAGTTATTAAGTCGTCCATATGCATCTTCATAAGAATTTAGTAGAGGCGACGTTGGCAGACATAAATATAACAAAAAATAAAAGGATGGAGAGATGAATAAAAAACTGATCACTATAGCAATACAAACTGCCATCATGGGGGGCGCATTAAGTTTGGCCCCTCAATCCTACGCCGCAGATGATAAAGAAATAGAGAAACCGACACTAGAAGCCGCTGCGACAGAGACAGCAGATGAGCAGAAAATTCAAGAGAAAATCACCGTGACGGGTTCACGTCTTCGTCGAGATAGCTTCAGTGTTGCCACCCCATTAGCCATATTAGGTCGAGATTCCATAGAAGACACTGGTCTTGGCTCACTATCAGAAATTCTAGTTGAAGAGCTGCCACAAATTTCTGAAGGCAGCAGTAACAGTAATTCACAATCCAGTGTTCAAAATACTGGTTTATCTACGATTGATTTACGAGACCTTGGAACGAACAGAACATTAACCTTGATTGATGGCAGAAGAACTGTTTCTAATAGTTATTCAGGTAATTATGTCAGCCTTTCCACGATCCCTTCTGGGATGGTAAAAAGAGTTGAAGTGATTACTGGTGGTGCATCGGCTGCATACGGCTCAGATGCTGTTGCAGGTGTTGTGAATATCATTACTCAGGACAGTAAAGAAGGGCTGTCATTTAAAGCCCGTGGCGGTGAAAGTACTGAAGGTGGAGCCAAAGAGTTTACATTAGACTTGGATTACGGTACTGATTTTGCGGATGGCCGAGGCTATATGTATTTCAGCACAACCTATGATAAACAGTACGGATTAAGCTATTGGGATCGTGACAGAGCTCAGCAAGAAAATGTATATCGTTATGATGATGGTGAAATGTGTAATCAAATGCTCACAGAGCAAGGTTATCAGTGTATGCGTGATATCACTGAAGCAGATTGGCGCGATAGAAGTGATGGTATTAATGGTGGTGTTTTTGGAGAATCAAGCAGGAACGACACTCAATTTTGGTATGATGGTCAAACATTGCGTAATGATTGGAAGGGTAACGAAGAGAAGTACGGAATACATACTGATCAATTTGTCATGCTCAAAGTACCTGACGAAGCAATCTCTACAGCCATTAAAGTTAATTTCGATTTGAATGATGATATTCAAAGTTATTTTCAGGTGCAGTACAGTGAAAACCGATCTATAAACAATAAATCACCAGAAGATGAATATGAAAGTGCTTATGCATTGACATTAGATCCTGAAACCGGAGAACCAGGAAGAGTACGACCTGGATATATTCCGATTGACAACCCTTATGTTCCAGAAGAAATTGCAAACAGTGGATTGTACAAAGATAGAATCTATTGGGACAGACGATTTGCAGAAGTCGGTAACGTGACAACAGATAATACCAGAACAACTCTTCGTTCGTGGGCTGGGCTTCAAGGCACTATGTTCGACGATGACTGGGATTGGGATGTATCAGTTGGCTACGGAAAATCAACACAAGAGCAAACACGGTATAACGAACTAAATACAATCAAAGTAGCTAATGCGCTTGATGCGGAATATGCTGCAGATGGAACGACAATACAATGTGCAAGCGAAGAAGCTCGTGCTGATGGTTGCGTACCTTTAAACTTATTCGGCGAAGGTTCAATAACGACTGAAGCTGCAAACTATATCCGCTCGAATCCAACAATCAGTACAGATATTGAACAGTTAAATCTTGTTGGATACGTGGCAGGTGATCTATTCGAAATGCCTGCAGGAAATGTTGCGTCAGTATTTGGTGTTGAATATCGTAAAGATTCACAAGATTTACGAACCAGTGAAGAACAACAATATGGCGGAATAACATTTAACGTTGTGCCTAGCTTTAGTGGTGAAGTAGACGTCTGGGAAGCATTTGCTGAAGTATCAGTTCCTCTTCTTAGGGATGTAACTGCGGCTAAAAGTTTATCTGCTGAACTATCGGTCAGAGTTGCGGATTACAGCTGGTCTGGTACTGGACTAGTGGAAAGTTACAAAACAGGATTAATGTGGGAACCTGCTGAAGGCTATCTTATTCGTGGTAATTACTCGAGAGCTCAACGAGCTCCAACTATTACAGATTTAGAGTCTCCTCCACGCGGTGATTATGACAGTTTTGATGATATCTGTGATGGTGTTACAGCCACCTCTACAAAAGCAGGTCATGATAACTGTCGATTAGAGCCTTCTATTGCAGCACTGATAGCAGAAGATCCTAATTTTGAATATGAAGATGGAAATAATAGTTATTCTCCAAACACAGGTAACCCTGACTTAAAGGAGGAAACAGCGGATACCTACACATTTGGTGTAACAATGTCTCCATCATTTTTAGAAGGCTTCAATCTTGCTGTAGATTATTATGATATCGCAGTTTCAGACGCCATTGCTCAAATCGATAATGCCGATATCATTGATCAATGTTATAACTCATCAACTGCATGGGGCGCTTCTAATAGTTTCTGTAATGATATAACCCGTAATGACGAAGGTGATATCATTGAAATTTTACAGCGCTCGTATAATGTCGATGAATTAAGAACTCGTGGTTTAGATATTGCTGCTGTATATTCTTATGATTTAGACTCATACGGTTCTTTAAAATTCAAAGCTGATTACACTCATGTATATGAATACTCAAAAACTTTTGAAACCAATGACGGGCAACAAGTTAATGAGTACAGCGGTGATTTAGATAACGGTATTTTTGAAGATAAAGCATCTGCTTCTGTAACCTGGTATTACGACGATAGCTGGCGTGTACGATGGAGTACTAAATTCAAAGGTAGTTTAATCTCTAGTTTAGATGAACAAAAGGATTACTATGCCCCGTTGGATGAAGATGGTGTAGGTGGATATTTTCCAATGAATGACGCTGCTTGTGCTAAGGGTGAAGATACATGTATTGATAATCCAGAAGCGCCAGAGTTCTATAATATTAGTGCATATTTCAGACATGACATATCCATTTCATATACGATGGATTTAGCTAAAAGTGGCGAAATTCGTTTCTTTGGTGGTTTAAATAACATCTTCGATAATCAAGGTGACTTTATTATCGGTGGTAAAGGTAATTACAGTAGTAAATACGGTGGTGGTAAAGGTCGTTTCGCCTATGCCGGAGCTGAATTCAAGTTCTAAGCCGGACATGATTGAGATAAGTTAACCTCAATTGTTACAAACAAAAAAGCGCGACTCATTATGTGAGTAGCGCTTTTTATGTCTATCAAATACGATTATGTAAACGGTACGACTAACGTCAACAGAGATCTCTAGCAACCTTGTTTGTTAAGCCCACTAAGGTGTCAATCATGGTTAACTCCCCTGCTGCATGTCCCGCTAAAGGTAAAACAGTGAGACTTGCTTCGGGCCAAAGCTGTGCAAGTTCCCAAGCCTGTTCAACTGGGCAAACCATGTCATAGCGCCCATGGACAATATGGGTTGGCACATTTCTAATAACATCAATATTCGCTAAAATAGGATGGTGCGCCATAAAGCAAAGATTAAGGCAATAATGCAGCTGAAGCATGGCGGCTGCACCTCGGTTTGGCCCAACATCAACTAAATCTGATATTTGATAATTATGATCTCTTAACGTGACAATCTGTTGCTCCCACTGATTAAAAGCCTGTTGTGCTTGCAAGCGCCGATATTCATCATCCCCGACGAGATGCTGATATAGACTCTTCAGTGGTGTTTGCTGCTCAGTGGGGGTTAGCACCGACATCAGCTGTTGCCAAGCTTCAGGAAACATCTTCGCTGCACCAGAGCTTGCGTAAACCCAATCAATATCATGCTGCCTTGCGAGAAAAATACCGCGTAAGATCATCGTCATCACCCGTTCTGGATGATGCTGTGCATAGACTAACCCCAAAGTTGAACCCCAAGATCCACCAAACAAAACCCAGCTATCTATCGCCAATGTCTCTCTTATCTGTTCTATATCATCGACCAGATGAGCAGTAGTATTGCTCTCTAAGCCCCCATAAGGGCGTGAACGACCACAGCCCCGCTGATCAAACAAAATGATTCGATATAACTTAGGATTGAAAAAACAGCGGTGGGATGCTCGGCAACCAGAACCTGGACCACCATGCAGGAAAATAACCGGCAGCCCCTTTGGGTTGCCGCATTGTTCGACGAAAAGTTCATGTACTACCGATCCCTTTTTGGCAGGCATCGATAAGTAATCATGAGTGTATGGTTCAATATCAGGATAAAGTGTGTTCACATTAGCGCCTATTTTCACGTTTTGGTGCAAAGCTAAACATAGCCAATATAGAGACAAAAATAGTCGAAATAAAGACCACCATGAACGCTTCGAGGTTCAACTGCTGATACAAGGCAAACCTTAACAATTCCACGCAATAACTGAATGGATTATAATCACAAAGCCAATATAACCAGAGGCTTGCCTCTTTCATTTTCCAAAGTGGATATAACGCACTAGAAAGAAAAAACATCGGAAAAATTACAAAGTTCATCACACCGGCAAAATTCTCCAACTGCTTTATCAGATTAGACAAAAGTAAGCCTAAAGCCCCTAAGAAGAAGGCGATCAGAAAGATGGCCGGAACCGCGGTGATATAACCTAAAAGTGGCGTTTCAACATCCACAAACTGAGCAATAATCAAGAAAATGTAAACCTGAATTAATGACAGAATGGCAGTGGCAATGAGTTTACACATCAGTAGAAAAGGTCGAGGGAAAGGACTCATCAAAAGCAGCTTCATGCTCCCCATTTCACGATCATACACCATAGAAAGCGAGCTTTGCATGCCATTGAACAACACAATCATGCAGCACAAACCCGGGGTAATATATTGCTGATAAGTAATATAGGTGCCATAAGGCTCCATAATCGATACGCCAAGCGCTGCACGAAATCCAGCAGCAAAGACCACCAGCCAAAGTAAAGGTCTGATCAAAGCGCTCAATAATCGAGTACGCTGTTGCAAGAAACGTAAAAACTCTCGCTTTACCACGCCGAAGAAACAATATTGGTATTGTTGAATATTCACATCAACTCCACACTGCTGGTTAACTTATGGTAAAGCTCAAATACATTTTTAGTGTCATTATCATCGCATAGGCGATCACAGCGCCCTTGCGCCCTAACCTGCCCTTTGTCTAATAGAATAAGCTCATCATCACCGCTCACTTCATCCATCAAATGGGTAGCCCACAAAATGCAGATCCCCAGCTCATGGGCCAATCCTCTCACGTGCTCAATAATCAATCCTCGACTGTCAGTATCTAACCCGACCGTAGGCTCATCGAGTAATATCACCTTAGGTTGATGTATCAAAGCCCGGGCTATTTCAAGTCGGCGACGATGACCGCCACTGAGCTGCCTGACGCGATCATTTAACCGTTCAGACAATTGTAATTGTTCAAGAATAGGTTCTATATTTTTAAGTGCTGATACAGGTGAAATACCATGCAAAGAGGCGTGATAGAGCAGGTTTTGCTTAACGGATAGATCCAAATCTAAGGTACTTTGTTGGAACACCACCCCCATAAGCCTGAGCGCCGATCTTTTTTGTTCAATCAGATCAACATTACAGATCTTAATCTCACCATACCCTGTTTCAAATAAACCAGTAAGCAATGAAAACAACGTACTCTTGCCTGCACCGTTTGGTCCCAGTAGCACGTTAAACCCTGCTGTTAACGAGAAGTTTAGCTCCTTAAGCACTTGCTTACGCCCATAAGAATAGGAGAGGTTTTCAACCAAAATACTCATTGAACATCCTTAATCGCTACTCCCCAGGGATATCTGCCCACCTTTATCGATTTAGTGACTTTCATCTTATTAACATCAATCACAGAGACATCACCACTAACACCATTGGTCGTCAACAACAGGCTTTGGTCATGATTAAATCCTAGCTGCCAAACTCGACGGCCCACCAGTAGATAATCTTCGACGGTTAAGGTTTCTCTGTCTATCACGGCGACATGATTCGCAGGCCCTAGTGCGACAAAAGCAAACTTGCCATCTTCGCTCAACTCAACGCCAACAGGTTGTACTCTGTCATTGTGGATCCCATTGATCTCAAATGTAAATGTCTTGATTATTTTTCGCGTATTAACATCAATGACAACCACTTCGCCACCAATTTCTGAACTCACCCAAAGCTGCTTATTATCTTTTGAGAAAATCGCCGACCTTGGTCTGGCTGCAACCAGAGTATTATCAAAATTCTCATAAGTTTCAGTGTTAATCCAATGAACCATGTTGGTTGTTTCCGACGTCACTACGACAATTTTTCCATCTGGACTGACCGCTAAACCTTCAGGTTCTACGCCGACATCAATCTGGGTTTTGACTGTGCGCGATTCTATATCGATCACTGTAAGCAGTGCATCATCTTCATTGGAGGTATAAATGGTTTTCCCGTCAGGGTGGAGCGCAATTGTTTCAGGATCTTCTCCTGACGGTAGCTCACCGATAATCTCTTCTGTCGCTAAGTCTAAGATTTGAATCGTATCTGAATCACTCGCACAGATGTAAGCCAAGCTTTGATCATGATTAAAGATAATCCCCCGAGGTCTTTGACCGACAGGGATCTGTTTAATCACCTTCAAACTAGACATATCAATCACAGAGATATCATCATCCTTCTCGTTAGTCACATAGGCGTATTCCGAGCTATTGACCGTCAGAGAGATAAGATTAATCCCCAAACCAATGAGTATAAATATAAGATGTGGTGGCTTCATAATGACCTCTTTTGTGGATCACATTGAGATTCTTGAATATCAAAACCTAACGTATCCAGTTCAGTGTTCGGATGCAGCACACCGGTTTGTGGTGAAAGTGATACTAAGCCGTGTGGTTGCACTAACGCCATCGGCATTCTCAATTGACCGCTCCAATGACGGTAGCTCAGCTTTCTGCCTTTGTAGGCCGCCAGTTCAAAATCATTGGACTTAATATAGGTGATTAATGCAGGGTAATGAGCCGTTTTTTGTTGATGCACTGCTTGTGCAACACTTCTAACCGCGAGGTAGGCACTGAAATCCAGTTCATTCATATTACGTGCTGCCAAGGCTCTAAACCTGTTTTGTAGCTGCGCTGCGCCCCACTGCTCAATCACAAAGTGCCAGGATAGAGCTTCTAGCCCAGCAGATCCGGCAATGGGGCGAGGTAAAAAAGTATTAAACGGTAGGTATTCGGCAAAATCTTTCGACTTATCTGCAACGTAAACAACATCGTAGTCATCTCTGGTTTGTGTAAACAAGGGGACTTCCTGCTGCGCACTTCGCCTAAGATCAGTATCAAAGCTCCAACTCTTTTCAGCCACGATTTTTAAACCAAAACGTTTAGCTGAACGCTTAAATGAGTCCGTTAACGCGATATCTTCACCACGTTTTCCGCTCAGTAATAACACTTGATTAAACCTTCGATTAAGCAACCACTGAGCAATCGCATCGGACTTCATTGCATCACTGGGCGTGGTATGCAGTACAGACGCTAAACACACTTGATACCTGAGCAGATCTGAAGACTCATTGACATTAAAAATCAACACTTGCCTGCCTTCAGCCCAACGGTTTATCTCTATCAAGGTATCCATCGGCGCATCAACAATGAAAAGCTGCTGACCGTCCTTCACATCTAATGCTATCTGAGCCATCAATTCTTGTTTTAAATTGAAATCTTTGTAATGCAACACAAACGCTTGCTTTAAAAAATTACCAGTCGTATTTGAGTCATTAATTGCCAGTTGTGCCCCTTGCAAACCACTGTCTTCGGCTTGCTCAATCACATTCGACAGTGCAGGTGCTTGTGACACATTCAACTTTAAATAGCTAATGTGTATTTCAATTAAAGCTGATTTATCAGGCGCTGCTTGGATGGGATTCATATACAGGAGCGAGTAGAAACATAAGCTTCTTAGCAAGGTCGTTACATTTTCCACACTCACGCTCTTCAACATAGTTACCATGGCAAGTTTTTAACATTCAACCCAGCATATAGAATAAACCTCGAAGTTCAAAACCTACCCAACACTCATCCTTAAACACTCAAGCCACTGTTAATAAACAAAATTAAATCCTTTCATTGCTAATAAACCTTTATACCTCCTACTAAAGGAGGATAACGATTGCGGCCAAAGTGTAATTCGACATAGCACATTTGCTGGTTAGTATTTATCCATGAGTTCAGAATATAACAATGATGAAGGTTGAATTGAGATGAGAGAAACCCGCTTAAAGGGAAAGTACATGTTGGCAATGATGTTAATTGCCGGCACGTTCAATGTTTCCGCCCATGGCCCTGTTACGCCGCAATCTATTGACACTTCAGCCCTGCCACAGCTCGGTGATGAATGGATAGAAGCTAATCCATATCGTGAGCACAGTGGAGATATTCAGGCAGGCATCATTCGCGTTGGTGCGTCAGCTTACAATCAAAATTGCGCACGTTGCCATGGGTTAGAGGGAATTTCAGGCGGCATTGCACCAGACCTTCGCCTGCTTGCACCTGATATTGATGGAGATGAATGGTACGGTTATCGAGTTCAAAACGGCGCTGTTAGAAATGGAGCAGTCTATATGCCCAAGATGACAGAGCACCTAACACAAGAGGCTCTTTGGGCAATAAAAGTCTGGCTAGAGTCGGTTAGTGAAGAGAATTAACCGCAGTTGGCTGAGATATGGCTTGATCTGTAGTTTAGCATTCAGCTCTACAGGTTTTGCTCGTTCCTATGATGACATCATAGACAGTAAAGAGATCACGGTAGCAATCTACCGTGATTTTGCGCCTTTCTCCTACCAAATAGATGGCCTTCCCCAAGGAATTGACGTTGATGTTGCTCAACACATCGCGCAGCAGTTAAATGTTGAACTGAAATTGAGATGGATGACGGCAGATGAGAATGTAGAAGATGATCTCAGAAATAACCTCTGGAAAGGCCATTTTCTAAAACGCAGTGTTGCCGACCTTATGTTGCGGGTTCCCTATGACAAAGCCTACTCGCAAATGCGTGATGATATCGGTGAGCTAGTGCACGAGCAAGTGCATATGTTTGCCCCTTATCATACCGAGTCATGGCAGATCATATACAACGCAAAGCAGATTGAAACGGTTTCCACCATTGCCGTTTTCCAATATCACAATATAGGTGTCGAGGTTGACTCCATCCCCCAGTTTTACCTCACTTCCGCGTTTGGCGGAAGAATGCGAGAGAGTGCTAAACATTTTTCATCCATTCCCCTCGCACTTGATGCCATGAGCAACGGCGAAGTCGATGCCGCGATGGGGCTTCGAAGCCAAATCAGTCATTTTCAACACTCGCTTGATTCCAAACAGTACCCCTTGGCTGAAAATGCATTCCCCATGATGGGACGTCAGCAGTGGGATATTGGCATGGCCGTTAAAACCCAACACAGACAACTCGGTTATGCCGTCGGTGACATTGTGGAGGCCATGATCAAACAAGGCCACATGGAAAAAATATTTGCACATTACCATACGCTCTACCAAGTACCTGATCTTTACCTTCCTGAAAAAAGTCATCCTTAGTTGTCCTACTAAGTGATGATACGAATCCCTACTGGGGTTCAATAGGCGGCAAAACAGATTCACTTTAATCTGAATTTATCCTACTTAAACTCACGAATAAAACTCGTCGAGATAAAACGCTAGTCAAAGGATAAGAAATACCAATGCTATTAATTCACGATCTTTAGGATTTTGTTTGATTTGTATAAATACGATCAACTTAGGGTAACTGAATAAAGGTCAAGCGAGGAAACACAATGATAAAAACATGCAAAAATAATAAGTTATCATTATCTCTTTGTATTACATTAGCGCTCTGTGGTGCCGCGAGTGCTAATGTAACTGATAAAGATATAGCTAACGATCAAGTGACAACTCATGATGTCGTGTCTTATGGAATGGGACTGAAAGGTCAGCGATACAGCCCGCTTAGTATGATCAATACCAGCACAGTAAAAGAGATGCGACCTGTCTGGGCTTTCTCCCTCGGGGGGGAGAAACAACGTGGTCAAGAATCACAACCTATGATCAAAGATGGTGTTATGTATATCACCGGATCTTACTCCAGAGTTTATGCCATAGATGCGAGAACGGGTGATGAACTTTGGCAATACGACGCTAGACTTCCCGATGGGATCATGCCTTGTTGTGATGTCATTAACCGAGGTGTTGCTCTCTATGGCGATCTCGTTATCTTTGGCACACTGGATGCAAAACTGGTCGCGCTTAATAAAGACACAGGCAAAGTCGTCTGGAAGAAAAAAGTTGAAGATTACAAAGCGGGTTACTCAATCACAGCTGCGCCAATTGTCGTCAAAGGCAACATCATCACAGGTGTCTCAGGTGGTGAGTTCGGTATCGTCGGCAAAGTTAGAGCTTACAATGCCTTAAATGGTCAACTCGTGTGGGAACGCCCGACCGTTGAAGGCCATATGGGTTACATCTGGAAAGATGGCAAAAAAATTGAGAATGGCATATCTGGCGGTAAACCAGGGCAAACTTGGCCAGGGGATCTGTGGAAATCTGGTGGTGCTGCGCCTTGGCTAGGTGGCACTTATGATGCTGATGTGGATCTACTCTTCTTCGGCACAGGTAACCCTGCGCCTTGGAACTCTCATCTTAGACCTGGGGATAACTACTTCTCAGCGTCACGTTTAGCCATTGATCCTGATACGGGTAAAATTGTGTGGCATTTTCAAACCACCCCGCATGACGGCTGGGATTATGATGGTGTAAATGAGCTCATTCCATTTGATTACACAGACAAAGGTAAAACAATTAAGGCAGCTGCTACCGCTGATCGTAATGGCTTTTTCTATGTCCTTAACCGTGAAAACGGCGACTTTATCCGCGGTTTCCCCTTCTCAGATAAGATCACTTGGGCATCGGGTTTAGACTCAAATGGCCGTCCCATCTTTGTTGAAGCAGGCCGTCCAGGAAATCCCATGGATTCAAAAGATGGCAAAGAAGGCAAAACCGTGGTTGCAGCGCCCTCTTTCTTAGGTGGGAAAAACTGGATGCCAATGGCTTATAGCCAAGATACAGAGCTTTTCTATGTCCCTTCTAATGAGTGGGAGATGGATATCTGGAATGAACCAACGGCCTATAAAAAAGGGGCGGCGTACCTAGGCGCTGGCTTTACCATTAAGGCAATCAATGAAGAATATATTGGTGTCTTAAAAGCAATAGATCCAAAAACAGGTAAGGAAGTATGGCGTTACAAAAACTACTCTCCACTGTGGGGAGGTATATTAACCACCGGAGGCAACCTTGTCTTTATGGGCAACCCAGAAGGTTACCTATTAGCCATGAATGCTCAAACCGGTGAGATTAAGTATAAGTTTAATACCGGTTCCGGCATTGTTGGATCGCCTGTCACTTGGGATATGGACGGCGAGCAATATGTGTCAGTGCTCTCTGGTTGGGGCGGCGCAGTGCCTCTTTGGGGTGGGGATGTGGCTAAACGCATTAAGCACCTGAACCAAGGCGGAACCGTCTGGACCTTCAAACTACCCAAGAATTACAACTAATCAGTTTATTCATTACTCTAAAAAGGACTGTATTTACAGTCCTTTTTTTATCTACCATTCCTAAGTTCAGATTAACGGCACAGACGAAATCCCCGTTCAGTGACGCTTCAATAACTCCAACCTCTCGAACAACTAATTCCCTACTTAAGATGAGGAATTAATTGTAAAAAAATAGACCGCTTACTCAAGAAACAAGACTAACTTCCTTCTAAAGTATGAGTTTTTTTGTGCCAAGGGATCATGTTTTGTCTTAAAGCGCAGGGATAATATGAATTCATCAAGATGTTTTGGATTAACCCAGAGCAAACAAAAACAAGACCATGGAAAAGAGACACACTCTGTCAGGTCTAGATTCGAGGTGAAACATGATTTATGCATATCCGGGTAGCGACAATTCAGTTATTTCTTTTAAAGCGCAATATGAAAACTTTATTGGTGGAAAATGGGTCCCACCCGTAAAAGGTATTTATTTTAGTAATACAACTCCTGTCACCGGTGAAGAGATCTGTAAAATACCTCGCTCATGTGCGCAGGATATCGAGCTCGCATTAGATGCAGCTCACAGCGCTAAAGTTGGCTGGGCAGAGACTTCGGTGCAGGCGCGTTCAAACATACTGCTTAAAATAGCAGACCGAATTGATGAGAACTTAGAAGCACTCGCAGTGGCGGAAACATGGGATAACGGCAAACCAGTGCGTGAAACCTTAGCCGCTGACCTTCCTTTATGCTCAGATCATTTCCGTTACTATGCGGGTTGTATTCGTGCACAAGAAGGCACGCTATCAGAAATCGACAAAGACACCGTGGCCTACCACTTCCATGAACCTCTCGGTGTTGTTGGCCAGATCATTCCATGGAACTTCCCGCTGTTAATGGCTGCGTGGAAACTGGCGCCTGCCCTCGCCGCAGGTAACTGTATTGTGCTTAAACCTGCCGAGCAAACCCCTGCCAGTATTTTGGTCTTAATGGAGATCATTGGCGATCTACTCCCAGGTGGTGTCCTTAACGTGGTGAATGGCTTCGGTAAAGAAGCCGGTGAAGCATTGGCCACCAGCACGCGTATTGCAAAAATAGCCTTTACAGGATCAACCGCCGTTGGTGGACATATCTTGAAATGTGCGGCAGAGAACTTAATCCCCTCAACAGTTGAGTTGGGCGGTAAGTCCCCTAACATCTACTTTAGTGACGTGACTCAATTCGAAGATGACTATCTCGATAAATGCGCTGAAGGTTTTGTGCTTGGTTTCTTCAACCAAGGAGAAGTGTGTACTTGTCCATCGAGAGCCTTGATCCAGGAAGATATCTTCGATGAATTCATGACAAAAGTGCTTCAAAAAACCAAAGAGATCATCCGAGGTAATCCACTCGACACCTCAACCATGGTCGGCGCTCAAGCTTCCCAAGAGCAGTTTGATAAGATCATGGGCTACTTAAAAATAGGCAGCCAAGAAGGTGCGAAAGTGTTGACTGGCGGCGATCAAGAAAGGCTAGGCGATTCGCTTGAAAATGGGTTTTATATCCAGCCTACCATTCTCCAAGGTGATAACTCTATGCGGATTTTCCAAGAAGAGATCTTCGGGCCTGTTATCGCTGTCACTACGTTTAAAGATGAAGCTGAAGCGCTGGCAGTCGCCAATGACTCGGCCTACGGATTAGGTGCAGGTCTGTGGACTCGTGATGCCAACCTTTCCTACAGAATGGGACGCGGCTTACAAGCTGGACGTGTTTGGACCAACTGTTATCACCTCTACCCAGCCCATGCTGCATTCGGTGGTTATAAGAAGTCTGGGATCGGACGTGAAACTCACAAGATGATGCTAGATCATTATCAGCAAACCAAGAATCTACTCGTGAGTTACAGCACTAGCCCGCTTGGATTCTTTTAACCATTAAGTGACACGCTTCCAAACATCAACACTGTGTTTGGAAGCGAATATGATCTAATACTCTTTTGGGGCATAGCATGTTATTTATAAGGAGACTAAAACAACATCATTTTCCCAGCTTCTGCCTCCTGTTGATGTTAACGCTCCCTTTTCTTTGTTTTGCCGATAATGATGTGACCGACATTCCTCCTGAGCTCATCCAACTTTTCCCCAGTGCAACTCGGATCGGTTTACCTGACGAAAACCTGCCAGTGACTCCCGTCTATCAGCTCAACCAGTTGTTAGGCTATGCCTTTGAAACCGACGATCTGACCGATTTTATTGGCTTTTCCGGTGAATCCATCAACCTGTTAATGGGCCTTGATACTCAAGGAGCCATCACCGGCTTACATGTCAAAGGGCACCATGAGCCTATTTTTCTACATGGCCTAGGTGAGCAACCTATGTTTGAGTTTGTGGATCAATACCAAGGCCACTCAGTCAAAGAACGCTTTATCATTAATAGCCAAGACAAAACCTCTAAACAAGCCACCTATTTTGATGGGATCACCCGCGCAACGGTCTCTGTCATGGTGATAAACGACACCATTTTAGCATCAGCGCTTAAGGTCGCCAGAGCCAAACTGGAGGGCTTTATTGCTGCATCGCCTTACATCATCAAACCCAACTTTTTCGCTCCACTAACGTTTGACGAATTAGTCGCACGGGGTTATCTGCAACACTGGCGATCTTCTCCTGAGCTCTTAAGTAACTTACCAAGCGGACTCGTTAATGAGATCAACGTCCAGTCTCAAGCTAATGCGAACCAAGCTGACGACCGATTTATCGATCTCTATTTTGGTTTCATCAATATCCCCATAATAGGTAAAAACCTACTCGGCGATCGTGAGTATCAGCGTCTAATGGACAGTTTAAAGCCCGGAGAGCATGCATTGCTGCTGTTAAATCGTGGTCAATATTCATTTATCAGTGACCAATTTATACCGCAGACGGTCTCAAACCGTTTAAGTGCCAACCAAGATAGCTTTCCAGTTGATCTACGAGACATCGATTTTTACAGTTTTAATGACCCATTTTTTAACATGCTAATTCCAGAGTTTACTGACTTGAAAGTCTTTAGAATAAAGTCACAATCAGGTTTCGAGCTACACAAGCAATTTACTTTAGGTTTATCCGTCTTCTACAATCAGTCTTTTCTCAGTCAGAAACAGCATGTATTTGAATCCAGTATTCAACTCCCAACTGAGTTATTTGAGAAACAGACGCAAGTATCAAATGAAAGAACTCCATTGTGGCTCACGATATGGAAAGGTCGACGAGTAGAAATAGCCATCGTCTCACTCTATTTAACCCTATTAATCATCGTTTTTATTAAGCAGCAATCCCTAGCAGCCAATGCTCGACTCACTCACAACATTCGCGCTCTTTCTTTGCTGTTCGTGCTTCTCTATCTTGGATTTTATAGTCAAGGTCAACTGTCTGTCGTCAACATTTACACTCTGCTACTCTCTGCAGCGAATGGATTTCAATTAGAAGTATTTCTGCTCGATCCCATTATCTTTATCCTCTGGGTGTTTGTCTTTATTACCTTATTCCTCTGGGGAAGAGGTCTGTTTTGTGGTTGGCTCTGCCCTTTCGGCGCACTACAAGAAATTATCGGAATAGTGGCCGGAAAGTTAAAAATCAAACAGATACATCTAAACCCCAAAACTGACAAACTTGCTCGCAAGTTAAAGTACCTCATCCTATTTACACTCGTCGGCACCGCCTTTTATTCGCTTAACTTGGCTGAACAGATGGCTGAAGTTGAACCTTTTAAAACCAGTATCACCCTCAATTTTGTCCGCTACTGGCCTTTTACCCTCTATGCAGTATTACTGCTTCTGCTCAGTATGAAGATCCATAAGTTTTATTGCCGTTATCTCTGCCCACTCGGAGCTGGGCTCGCGTTACTTGGGCGTTATCCACTGTTTAAGTGGTTAAAGAGGCGCAAAGAGTGTGGGAGTCCTTGTCAGCTTTGTCGAAACAAGAAGTGTGGTATTGATGCGATAAATCACGATGGTTCCATTGATTACAGCGAGTGTGTCCAGTGCCTAGAATGCCTCGTTACCATTGAAAGCCCAAAACTGTGTGTGGTTAATCGATACGGACACAAGACTAATAAACCAAAGAAAACAAAATCGTTAAACAGCGATGCTGTCATTATATTGAGTAAGGTGTAGAGCCTTTCTCGTCCTTTTTTCCACCCAAAGTATAATGTTTTAATTCTTGACCAGCTTTTATATTGGAACTAGCAATACATAAAATAACAATGGAGGAACAAGCTATGTGGACCAAACCAAAATTTGAAGATATGCGTCTAGGTTTTGAAGTTACCCTTTATATCAGTAACCGTTAAACATGAAATCCTCACAATCTAAGATAGTGAGGATTTTTTTAACACGCTTTCCTATCTTTCAATTCAATTAGGACACTCAGTCAATGCAAATACTCATATTGGGCTCTGCAGCCGGTGGCGGTTTTCCACAGTGGAATTGTCACTGTAGTAATTGTGAAGGTGTTCGCAGTGGCCTAATTAAGGCTCAAGCCAGAACTCAATCCTCTATTGCTGTTAGCCCAGATGGAAAGAACTGGGTATTAATTAACGCCTCCCCCGATATTCGCCAGCAAATCAATCAATCACCACAGCTATGGCCTAATGAAGGTCAAAGAGGCACAAAAATAAGAGCTGCACTGCTGACGGACAGCCAAATAGATCACACCACGGGCTTATTAACACTGAGAGAGGGCCTCCCTTTACCTGTCTATTGTACTGATGTTGTTTTTGAAGACCTCTCAAGTGCCTATCCACTTTTTAACGTGCTATCCCATTGGCACGGTGGACTCACCCACCATTCAATCGGTACCGATCATCAAGTGGCTTTTAACATAGAACAGGTATCAGGGCTTGAGTTTTATCCTGTTCCATTGGAATCTAATGCTCCTCCCTATTCTCGGTATCGTGATCATATTGTGCCAGGAAATAACATCGGCTTAAAAATTGTCGACAGCAACACAGGTAAATATCTGTTTTACGCCCCCGGTATCGTCAAATCAAACCCACTTGTTGAATCTATACTTGCAGAGGCGCAGTGCGCGCTAATCGATGGCACGCTGTGGTTAGATGATGAGATGATCGCCAAAGGATTTAGCAATAAATTAGGTTCCGACATGGGACACATGCCCGTTAACGGAGAGTTTGGTACTGTGGCACTACTCAAGAAGTTTGATATCAAACGAAAAGTGCTCATTCACATTAACAATACCAACCCTATCTTGAACGAAGAGTCAGCAGAACACCGTTACGTGATTGATAACGGAGTTGAAATCGCGACCGATGGCATGGAAATATTCATATAGAGGTAATAATGCAAGCCTGGACCCAACAAGAATTCGAACAAAAACTAAAAGATAAAGGTGCATTTTATCATATCCATCATCCGTACCATAAGATGATGCACTATGGCGAATGCAGCGTTGAGCAAATCCGTGGGTGGGTGGCTAATCGCTTTTATTACCAGATAAATATTCCCGTTAAAGACGCGGCCATACTGGCCAATTGCCGCGACATTAAGACCCGCAGAATGTGGATCCAGAGAATCGTCGATCATGATGGTTCGATTGAGGACAACACCTTAGGTGGCATTGAAGCTTGGCTAACATTGGGCGAGGCTGTCGGGCTGACTAGCCAAGATATGCTAGATGAAAAATACATCTTACCCGGCGTCCGATTTGCCGTGGATGCCTACGTCAACTTCGCTAGACGCGCCTCTTGGCAAGAAGCCGCGTGTTCATCCTTAACAGAGATGTTTGCGCCTGAAATTCACCAAAGCCGATTAAATTCATGGCCTGAGCATTACCCTTGGATAAAATCAGAAGGCTTAACCTATTTTCAAATGAGGCTTTCCCAAGCTCGGCGAGATGTAAATCATGGCTTGGCCATCACATTAGCGCATTTCACTACAAGAGAGCAGCAGGAACATGCCCTTAATATCCTGCAGTTTAAACTCGATATCTTATGGTCAATGTTAGATGCAATGACTTTAGCCTATCAATATGATCGGGCGCCCTATTCTCAACTTGCCGATACACCGATTTATCACAAAGGGATCTTTTAATGACACACGCCCCAAACGTGCCAAAGATGAATACGCTTTTTCGCTTACAGTTTGAAAAAGCACAAGGGTGTTTCGTGCTGCTTTATCCCGAAGGCATGGTAAAACTCAATGACAGCGCCGCTGAAATACTACAGCAGATTGATGGGCTAACCTCTGTCGATGAAATCCAGCATCAATTACAGCAAAAATTTCCTCAAGCTGGCGACATTAGAGACGATATTGAGGAGTTTCTGGCAACAGCTCAAGCTAAAAGATGGATAAGTTATGTCTAAAGACGCTCATGTAGGTCCACCATTATGGTTATTAGCTGAGCTCACTTATGAATGCCCTCTTCATTGTGCTTACTGCTCAAATCCCACCGATTTAGGCAAAAGAGAAGATGAGTTAACCACTGAGGCATGGCTAGATGTACTCACTCAGGCAAGAGAACTTGGTTCAGTGCAACTTGGGTTTTCAGGCGGAGAACCGTTACTCAGAAAAGATCTGGAGACCTTAGTTGAACATGGTCGTCAATCGGGTTTTTATACGAATTTGATCACCTCTGGCATTGGCTTAACAGAGAAACGAATTAAACAACTAAAGGCGGCAGGATTAGATCACATTCAGATCAGTTTCCAAGCAGCCGACCCTGAACTTAATGATGCCATTGCCGGCAGAGGGAAAGCCTTCGACCAAAAACTAAAGATGGCTGAAATAGTCAAGTCAGAAGGCTATCCAATGGTGCTCAATTTTGTGATATCCAGACAAAACATTGAACAGATCCCACAGATCCTCGAATTAAGCTGTCAACTCAACGCGGATTATGTCGAACTGGCTACAGCACAGTATTACGGCTGGGCGTTTGATAATCGCGATCACCTACTTCCAACTCAGCAACAACTCAGACATGCAGAAGCGACCGTCAACGGTTTTCGTGATCAGCAAGACAATGCTGGGCCGCAATTTATCTTTGTCACCCCCGATTATTATGAAGATCGCCCAAAAGCCTGCATGAATGGTTGGGCAAGCACGTTTTTAACCATCACCCCAGATGGCAGTGCATTGCCTTGTCACAGTGCTAAAATTCTTCCGTTGGATTTCCCAAATGTGACCGAAAAAACAATCGCAGATATCTGGCACAAGGACTTCTCTTTTAACCATTTCAGGGGAGAAAGTTGGATGCCTCAGCCCTGCCAAAGTTGTGATGAAAAAGAGAAAGACTTTGGCGGGTGCCGTTGCCAAGCTTTCATGCTTACTGGTGATATGAATCGAACGGATCCTGTTTGCAGTAAATCAGACGACCACCACTTGATAACTGAGGCTATCGAACAAGCTAAAAACCCAACGGCGCCACTGAAGCATCGAAAAAGGGTTGCTGATATCGCTTTGATGAAATTATGAAGAACGAATTTCAGCAGCAAGAAAGTCCGCTTATCCCTAATGTGTCGGTCAATAAATACCGACACTCTTCAGGGTTTCTTCATTTTAATATCAAACCGAATAACGAATATCTCATTGAAAGCGAGCAATTCAGCGCGGTGTTTTTTATCAAAACTCCAAGTCATGATGATTCTGGACTTGCTCATGTGGTTGAGCATTTAATCTTTAGACGCAGTAAAGCTTACCCTCAAGCCAGTAGCTTGTTTCAATTAACCTCTCTCAGTAATGCAAGGATTAACGCGTCGACACTGGATGATTTGACCTGCTTTCATTGCACTAGCCCAGATAAAGCAAGCTTTGAGCTGGCGGTAAACTATCTTATTGCAGGGATATTATCACCGGTTATCACTGAAGAGGAGTTAACACAGGAGATATTTGACGGTGACGAGTCAGGAGTTGTTTATCGTGAACTGCTTGGTTATCAGCTTAACCCTGACTACCTTGAGCATATTCAAATACTCAAGGGCGACACTTCAAAACATAAAGTCTACTGTCACGGTGGTGTCACCGACTGCCTACCTCAACTAACGTTAGATACGATAATCCACTACCACCAAAAGTATTATCAAACGGAAAATGTTCAATTAATCACCATGACGTCAGACATCAATGCCCTGCAGATGTTGTTGACGCAATCCATTGGTGATCATTGCACTGATAGCAGCGCTGAAAACGAGACAAGACAACAAAACAACCATGAGCCAACTCAAGATAATAATATCCAAACGACCAAGTTTGCCGCCAATACTCAGCACACCGTATATACCTGGTGGGTTAATATCGGCTACTACAAGCATATCAATGCCATTGCTCACGATTTGTCAGATTTAGTCACCCAAGCTGACGGTAAAATGGTACCCGTTTCATGTGATACCAATTCACGGCATCAATTTGCCATAAGAGTTATCTGTTACCCGCAGCACATAGGTCAGATACAAGCCCTTATTATTGCTCATCTGTCTTCTCACACGCCAACGCGCAGTATTCCAGACAGTTCAAACAACAAATATCCAGAGCAGATCAATCAAATAATCCAATTTTACTCTCTCTATACTCAGCCAAAAATAAACATAGAGAATGGCAATTTACTAGAACAACTCAACGTAAAACCATTAAGCAGTCACTTGGCAGAAATTGAGCAAAAAATTGATAGGCAAGGATTGGGAATGGACAGCGATACTCAAGGTTCCTTGCAAAGTAAGCATTTGAATATGCAGCCGCAGCATGAATGTTTGATGATTAAACAGTTATTAGCAGCATCTAGCAGCTCAAAATATACTCTCGAATCCACAACGGTTTGGTCAACATTCCTCATTGTTGAATGTCATCAGAGCATTAACACAGGCATCTTAGCCTACATACTCAAAAGGCAGTATCAACTCGAGACAATGTCATTAGCAAACCTGGTATTGATCAACAATTCTGATCAACTGCTCCCCCTCAACACCCTGTCCGACTTATCTGCAATCATTACGGAAAATCAGCGTTGTTACCTCCCAAATCTACCGCAAGTTTTTCATCAGCTTTATCGTCAGTTAGATGCCGTTAACAATCCAAAAAGGCTCGTTGAATCCAGTTTTAAGTTAATGACATCTGATCAGTTAAAAGAAAGCGAGCACCGCCCTGCATTTAACGTTAATGTAACAAGATGGATGCAGGCTTCGGATGAACAGAATTGGCTGTGCCATATTCCGATAAAAAATGAAAATAGAGTGACCGCTTGGCTTGCCAGCTACGTTATCGGCGCATCTTCGCACTTTTTACAACCGAGGTTATCAGGCACCTGTTACAGCATTGCCTCTGTTTATTGCGATACGAGTAAAGTACTGAGCTTCTACAGCGCCTTTGATATTGATGTAGAGCAGCGTCTAGTAACTCTATCAGAGTCGTTGCGTTTTATCGCTGAAGACATTAATTTTTTAAACGAGACGCTATCACTTGCCAAGTACAAGCTACGCCAGATTTATCAAGAGAAACACGGAAAGTTTGACAATGAAGTACTCAAAAAATTGAGCCAGTTAACCCAAGGTATACATGGCCATACCCGAGACAAACGAGGGATTGAATCTTTATTGAATAACATCTCAAGCAAGACCTTAGCGCACTTTATAAAACATCTACTTGATTGAGCACTTAATTGACTCCCAAGCATGGTCGATTTAACGTGAGTCATTAGCATCATTGCCAGTCAGCAACAGGGTTTGAACATGACAAAAATAAAAACAAAATACGCTGTCAGTAGAGTACAAGAACCGTTACTCGCAAGCCAAGATATCTATGAACAACTGGACCGCCCTCAAACGGGTTTCGTGCTGTTTTATTGCTCTGTCGTTTATCCTCTTGACGCGCTTGCCAGTGCAATGAATACGCTATTTATCAATATTGAACTCGCTGGATGTACCACCGCTGGCGAGCTCACTAGCGAAAGCTATGAGCAGCATTCTATTGTGGCAACTTGGTTCTCACCTGATTTTTTTGCCATTAGCACTGAGCTCATTAATTCCATTGAAACCTTCGATCTGATCAGCGCACAGACAAAAGTGAATCAGTTAATTGAAAAGTGCAGCGATAAAGCATTAACCCCAATAGAAAACAACACGTTTCTATTAACGCTCATCGATGGTTTATCGACCAAAGAGGAGCAATTTCTCAGCATTTTAAACTCAGCGGCAAACGGTATCCCCCACTTTGGTGGTTCAGCCGGTGATGATATTAATCTGGCCTATACCCATGTCTACCACCAAGGCCAGTTTTATCAACAAGCCGCAATAACCATTATGGTAAACACACTCTGCCAGTTTGAAGTGTTTAATTGTGACCATATTAAGTCTTCAATCGAAAAGCTGGTGGTCACACAAGCCGATGCACAAAGCCGCACAGTCTATGAACTCAATTCAGAACCCGCCGCGCTCGAATATGCCCGATTTTTAGGTTTAGATATTGACGATCTGAATCCCAAAGTATTTTCGCTTCACCCATTGGCGGTCAAAATTGGCGAGAACTACTATATTCGATCAATTCAGAAGGTGAACAAACACGATTTTAGCCTCACCTTCTGCTGCGCTATAGACACTGGTATCGTGCTCAGTGCCGTTGAGATGAACGATATCATTGAATCTCTGTCTGCCAAGCTGGCCAAGCTTGAACAAAAGCTAAAAAAGCCTGAATTGGTGCTCGCGTGCGATTGTTTTTTAAGGCGGCTGGAGATTGAGCAAAAAAATCTAATTGAAGAGATTAAAGCTTTGCAGCAAGAGTATCGGATTTTCGGCTTTAATACCTATGGTGAACACATCAACGGTATGCACCTGAATCAAACCTTCACCGGAGTATACATTTCTGGAGAGCTCAATGAGTGAACAAGCATTAATTGATGAGATCACAGAGCTTAAACTTCAGAACAGCAAGTTAGCAAAAATCAATCAAGTCCTAATGAAGCGAGTTGAAGAAGGGGGTGGTAATCAAAATGAGCCCTATGCTGCCTTTGAGCACTCTGTGCATCTCGCTGAGCAAGTCAAAGAGAAAACCCAAGCGTTAAATGAAACCTTAGCGCAACTTGAAAGAAGTAACCGAGCCTTAAAGCTAGCCAATGAACAAGCCAATATTTTCAGGCAGCGTTTTATCGATGCAATAGAGAGTATCTCAGATGCATTCGTGCTACTCGATAGTGATGGACGGATTATTCTGCAAAACAGTCATTTCGTGAATTTTTGGAAAAAATCAGGCCTGCGGGTCGAAGAAGGTATCAACCTAAACGACTTTAAAGATTTAGCAAAAACGCGTGGGGTTATCTCTCAAGCTTATCCAGGCGATGCTGACAATAGTCCAGTGTATAAACTCTCTGATAATCGCTGGTTCCAGCTCAATGAAAGACGCACCCGTGAAGGCGGCTGGGTTATGCTCTATACGGACATCACTGCTTTGAAGGTCGCGGAGAGTGAGCGTTATGAAAAAGCCATGGCGCAAAAATCCAAATTACTCCAAAATCTGGTCGATAACCTCTCCCAAGGGGTCATATTGATCAGTAGCCATGATCAAGTCGAAGTGTGGAACAAACGCTTTGTAGAGATGAGTAAGCTCTCTCCCCACATGTTGCGCTCAATGCCCTACTTCTCCAATCTGAAAAATTCTACCGAACTTGATCTTGAGCCTAAATCCAATAATGAAGATGATTACTATGTGCAAAGCCTCTCAAATGGAACGGTACTTGAGATCAGAGATCATCGTTTAAACAACGGTAAACTCATCAAGACATTTACCGACATCACCACCCGTCATCGCTACGCTGAATCTTTAAAGAAAAGTGAAAGCTGGTTAAGGCTTATCACTGACAACGTACCAGCAATGATCGCCTATGTCGGCTCAGATCTGAAATTCCAATTTACCAACCAAGTCTATGTGGATTGGTATGGCTGGGCAAAGGGGGAACTCTACGGACTTGAGCTTGAGCAAAGTCGAATCAATGGTGATTTTATTCAACTTCAACCCTTTGTGGATCGTGCGTTAAAAGGTGAGAGTGTTAGCTTTGAAATTGAAGAGTTAAACAGTTCTGGAGCACCCGCCCACCTTCTGAAATCCTACGTCCCTAATCGCGACTCAACTGGCACAGTACTCGGGTTTTTCGTACTGGTTCGTGATATTACCTTAAGAAGAAACAATGCATTGGCACTGCAAAAAGCCCATGATCTGTTAGATATTCGAGTCAAAGAGCGAACCTCACAACTGCAAAGTCTGAACGATATACTTCAGGTGGAAGTTGAGGAACGTCGTCTAGCGGAATCCAATTTAACCGCTGCGATTAATGAAGCAGAAATGGCGAACATATCGAAAACAAAGTTTCTTGCCGCTGTGAGTCACGACCTATTACAACCGCTTAATGCCGCTCAACTGTTTACCAGCTCGTTATCAGAGCAGCTCTCACACAAAAGCGCATCTTCATTATTAGGGTCAATATCCAGTTCATTGGATGATCTGGAGAACCTCATCAGTACCTTAGTTGATATCTCTAAGCTAGATGCTGGTGTGGTTAAGGCAGATAAAAGCACCTTTAATCTGGGGGAATTACTCACTAACCTCGCCAATGAATATCAGCAAATCACTGAACAGTTTGATGTTGAACTGCACCATGTCCCATTAAATGCCATTGTGCATACCGACAGTGTGTTATTGGCTCGTATTTTACGAAACTTTCTATCCAATGCCTTTAGATACACAGATAAAGGCAAAGTTTTACTGGGTTGTCGACGTCAAGGTGATTCAATTTCGATTCAGGTTTGGGACAATGGCGCAGGTATTGCTAAAGATCAAATTAAAGAGATATTTAAAGAGTTTAAGCGACTTAAGTCATCCCAAAAAGCCTTTAGTAACGGTTTAGGGTTAGGCCTAGCCATCGTTGATAAGCTCTCTAAGGTATTAGCCCACCCTATTGAAGTTAATTCGATAGAGGGCAAAGGCTCAGTGTTTTCGGTCAGCGTGCCGCTGGGGAAGATTGACAAGATGCAACAGAGGAACGACAACCTGAGTCGTGCTTTGGCCAATACTGACTTGGCTAATCGTAATGTGTGGTTA
Organism: Shewanella hanedai; assembly: GCF_007197645.1. Classification (GTDB taxonomy): domain Bacteria; phylum Pseudomonadota; class Gammaproteobacteria; order Enterobacterales; family Shewanellaceae; genus Shewanella; species Shewanella hanedai. Next base: position 27,615 of record NZ_VKGK01000028.1, on the reverse strand, counting down.
ATCGATAACGATGCCAGCATCTGTCTTGCGATGTCGCAGCTCCTGAACGGTTGGCAATGCCATGTCACCACGGCAACGAGCCTTGAAGCCTTGGTGAGAAAGGTGGATATCAAAACAGAACAAGCTGATATTCTCATCGTTGATTATCACTTAGATGATGACATAAACGGACTTGATGTCGCTATTGAGATAAATGAAAGCCGTGATATCGCACTTCCCATATTGATGATCACAGCCAATTACAGCGAAGAGTTAAAATCGAAGGCTAAACAGAGAGGGATTTTACTGCTCAATAAGCCAGTTAAACCAATGAAACTAAAAACCTCCATGTTGTACTTATTAAAGTAAATACGACATGGAGGTTTGTTAAGACGTTAACGGTTTCTGTTAGCGTTTTAAATATTGGTTAAAGTCGATATCGCTGCAACCTACCACTGCTTGAACTCGATTCGACACCCCAAGTTTCTTCAATATAGAAGAGACATGAGATTTCACCGTCGTTTCAGATACATTCAAGTTATAGGCTATCTGCTTGTTAGCCTCACCTTTCGTCATGCATTTCAACACCATCAATTGACGACGAGTTAATGATGAGAGCATCTCAGGTAGCAGTTGATACTCTTTTTTCGAGTTAGGGCTAGATTGGTTTCGAATAATGTCAGCGGGTAGGTAAATGTTGCCCTCAAACACAGTCGCAATCGCTTCTGCAATTGTCTCTTTAGAAGAGGATTTTGCGATAAATCCCACTGCACCATACGCGATAGTCTGTAGGATCACTTGTTTCTTATTTTCCGCAGACACCACCACAACGGGTGTGGTCGGACACTCATTACTTAAATCAAGCAAGCCATTCAGCCCAGACATACCCGGCATATTAAGATCGAGTAAAATAAGGTCAATATCGTCATGGCTTTTTGCGAATTCTAAAGTGGATGCGATATCTTCTGTTTCATAAGTTGTGCTGTCGGGAAATTTACTCCCAAAAATGTGCACAATGGCATCTCGAAATAGTGGATGATCATCTGCGATCAAGACCTTGTACATGACACTGCCTCTCTATTATTTTTGCTATATCACAACTTATCCTACTGAGCGCTTAATACAATAGCAAAGCTTCATCCATTAGTAGTAGGAAGCGGCCTATTTAGTGCTGTGTACCAGCCTAAACTCTAAGTGAAATCATGAATGGAAAGCCTTGATGGCTCTCCATTTAAAGATCATTCAAGATTAGAAAGTGAATACTGCACCGATAGATATGGTGTTATTCTCTTCACCAACCAAAGAGTTAGATACGTCAGCTTTAGTCTGATTGTATTCAGCCACCGCAGTCAGTCCAGGTCGTATTGTTCTAAAATAGGCAATACCAGCATTTGAATGAGTTGCATCTAAAATGCTGTTGGTGTTTTCAACATTGGTTTCACCATAAGTCAGTACAAATCGGTTACTGTCTAATGTATATGCCGCTTGTACTAAGTAGCCATCTGTTTTTATCGAATCATCGCCCACTAGATGATCAAGTCCAGCGATGTGCCCTAACCCTTTTGTTTGAAAACCAGAGGCCGTTAACGAGAATCCCGAAAATTTCACATTCGCGCCGTAGCCGACACCAGATTGATTTTGTTTCTTATCCTCAATTTCACTTGATTGGACCGCCCCGCTTACCCAAGCTTTAAGGCCAAGGTTATCAAGATCTGTTGTGTAAACCAATTCAGCCTCAGCCCTTGGTAACTCTTCTGAAGAGTTCTTGGCAATTTTATTCGGATCCATTAATCCAACCGCCAGTTTAAATCCGTTGAGATCAGGTGAGCGATAAGTGATTTGAGATTTAGGAAATGGATAAGTATAACCGGTACTGATGTTACCAAACGACACGTTACCACCATCAACAAGACCGAAAAAGTCCGACGTCTGTCCAAAGCCCAATAGCAGCTCATCGCCTAAGATATTCGCGCGGTTAAGCAAACCAAAATCCTTACCGACCAGCAACTCCCCCCAGTCACCACTGACGGTACCGTAAAATTGACGAATATCGATCAATGACCCAGTACCCAAATCATCAGGGGTGGCGTCACGGTGATTATCTGCATCACTGATTGATACCCAGAATGATGAACGCATGCCTATCTTCATATCTGAAAGCTGGTTAGCAAAATTAAATCCGATATTGTTCGGCAAAAAACCCGTTCTGACACGAGACTGATCCCGATCAGATTTAACCCCTGCCGCGTCAGTCTTCTCTATCGAGCTATTTGCATAGAAGGCGTTCACGAGCCCATCAGCGCTAAAAGACATGCCATCATTTTCATATATTTCTAGCGCGGCATTTGCATTAAACGCCGTCATGCAGATAGCGACGCTCATCACACTCAATTTAACTTGTGTATTCATCTTCTCACACCTTATTCTTCATTATTAGTGCAGCTATCATTGGGTAATTTAGCAATGACTAACATTGTCCAATTGCTCGAAATTATTCATATTTAGTCGCAATCGAAAGGCGTAACGCTAAAGGAGGATAATATCGATAAAGGGATGAGTATCGAGGAGGATAACCAAAGGATGTAGGTATAAATAAGGACATAAAAAATGACCACTTAAGGTCATTTTTCAGTGCTAATCGAGCTCATTACGACTGCTCAGGCTCTTTTTTGATGTATCCCATAGCAAACCTAAGCAGCCACCATGCAAAGAAGAGAAAAAAAGGTACAGCGATCCCTTTTAAAATCAATTTATTAAATTGGAAACCATAGGCGTTAAACGCATTTAAAATATACTCCAATAAGCCCATTAAATAATACGCCATGGCGGTAACAGAGACTCCTTCAACCATCTGTTGTAACCTTAATTGCACCTTTCCCCGCTGATTGATTGCATGTAATAGCTGTTGGTTTTGTTGCTCAATACTCAAATCGACTCGTGTTCTAAGTAAACTGCTCGCTCTGGCTATTCGATGGGTAAGATCGTCTAATCGTTGACTCAGGGCCTGACACGTCCTAATTCCAGGCGTTAACCGCCGAGTCACAAACTCATTGATCCTTTCCAGACCAACAAGATCTTGCTCGTTAAGTTGCGCTAACCGTGAACAAACAAGGTCGTAATAGGCATTTGTGGCACTAAAACGATAGCTAATATCAGCAATGAGCTGCTCTGTTTGGCCTGCTAAATTTGAAAGTTTATCGAGCATCTCACTGTCATCATGCAGTGATAAATGCGCCATTTTTTTGTTAACTAATACCAATTCATGCTCCATCTCCGATACTTTCGGCGACAGTTCTCGAGCTATAGGTAAACTCAGCAGTGCTAGCATCTGATAGGTTTCTATCTCTAGCGTTCGTTGAATAAGCCTTCCCGCTTGATAAGAGTTAAGCTGTTCACTGTGAATAATCGCTCGGCTAAAGCCATCACTGTGCAGTCTAAAGGAGGAATACACACGGGCACGCCCGTCAGCGACTAGGCTTCCAATCACCTGTTGCCCCTCAAATCCCTGATAGATATTCTGTTCAGAAAGCGCATCGCAAGTGAATACCAGATTAATGGCGCAGATAAGCTCCCCAACCAAATCATCAAACCATTGTTGAGGAACTCTCTCAATACTATAACCATCGAACAGTTGCTGCCCCTGTCCTTTACGGATGAAACTGTATGTAGAGAACTCAAGATGTTTCTCCCAGCGCAGTTCAAACCCACCAAAATCTTCAAAGAAACAGCTGGCTTCAATGCAGGGAGGATTAACGCCATACCGATGACAAAGTGAACTAAGATGTTGATACTCTTTTTGTCGATCTTCTAAATTAACCCGAATAGCCACATGACTGACAGACGTTGGATTACTCACTTTAGGCGAGGGTCGATTATGCAGCTCCAAAGAGAGTGCTTGGCGTAATGAGGAAACTGGAATGGATCTTTGATCAACCAATACTGGAGGCTCATTCATCAATATTTGATCAAGTTTATTACTCGACTTTACTTCAGCTTGTTCCACGTCACTCTCCAATTTATCTTCTTACGCTTATGCGCAGTGAATTGTCTTAGGCTAGTGTATTCGGGCTTAAACTCTGCTTCTTTCCTTCTTTAGTTAGGCTTTTCTCATTCTTTACGGCACTGCTGAGGTAAGTTGAATTAAAAATAGAGAAGCGTTATTAGTCACATTGAGCAAATCAAGATGAGAGATATTCGAGGGGGAAACCGCACAGACTGATACTGTGCGGCAATCTAGCATGATGATACTAACCCATTAAGCTGGGGAAAAGTCCTTTAAAGCCCGCTGCAATCACTTCGATACCAATCGAGAGCATCAACAAGCCCATTAAACGTGTGATCACGTTGATACCCGTTTTACCCAATATTTTAAATATCACTGGCGCCATTCTAAACAAGGCAAAACTGACTAAGCCAAATAAGATCACGGTAATAGACATGCCGATATGGTTAATCAAGGTGTTATTTTCTGCTGCCGAGACGATCACAGAACTGATCGCACCAGGGCCTGCCATTAAAGGCAAAGCTAATGGTACAACCGCTACAGACTCCATCCCTGACGCTTCTCTGTCTTCCTCTTGGTTACGCTTTACTTCACCTAGCTTACCCTGCAGCATTGACATGGCAATCATGGCGATCAAAGAGCCGCCAGCAATACGGAAAGCGGACAATGAGATACTGAACATATTCAAAATATGCTGCCCAGCAAATATCGTCACGAGCAGGATCACTACCACCGCAAAGTTAGCCACTTTTCCGGTTTGATTTCGTTCAGCTAACGTCTGATGACTGGTTAAGCTGACAAAAACCGGCAACAGTCCAACCGGATTAATAATGGCCACTAATCCCAGAAAAAATTTAACATACAGTGTTAAATCCAAGTCCCTATCCTCAAAATAATACGCTAAGCAGCCTCTAAAAGACGTTAATGCTCTTATCACTGCACAAGCCGCTACTTTACCCCATGATTGCTCATGGTAAAAATGAGATTTTTTACTCTATTTCACAGTTTCGGATAAATTATTTTAATCTGTACACAAATCATCTCGACAAGCTCGATTTAGAGCAATAAAGGAGTCACTTGGAACAATGTTTTCTGTCAGTTCACATCTAAGCCCAATCAATAATCAATAGGCCAAATTAAGTATCTAAATGTATCAACCAAACTAACGATTGCTCACTCAATATGCAAACAAGACGTTAACATCGTTATTTAATTACATTTACAGGTAAAATTGTGCTTGAGATCACGGTCAAAGACGCTATTTGTGTGTAATTTTACCTCATGGAGAATGTTTAACTAAATACAATTTAGCTAAATTTTTTTCAAGGAATTCATTATGACTGTTACAAACGAACATGAATTAAACCTTCTTGTACAACGCGTTGCTGATGCTCAGGCAGAATTTGCTAACTTCAGTCAAGAACAGGTTGATAAGATTTTCAGAGCCGCGGCATTAGCAGCAGCCGATGCGCGAATTTCGTTAGCGAAGATGGCCGCCAATGAAACTGGTATGGGCGTGATTGAAGATAAAGTTATCAAGAATCACTTCGCCTCTGAGTATATTTACAACAAGTATAAAGATGAAAAAACCTGTGGAGTTTTAAGCGAAGATCACACCTTCGGCACTATTACTATCGCTGAGCCAGTGGGTATCATCTGCGGCATCGTCCCCACCACCAATCCAACATCCACCGCCATCTTTAAAGCACTTATCAGTCTTAAAACCCGTAACGGCATTATCTTCTCTCCACATCCAAGAGCCAAAGAATCAACAACAACCGCAGCCAGAATAGTATTGGATGCAGCAGTTGAAGCTGGCGCCCCTAAAGACATCATTGGATGGATAGACCAACCAAGTGTTGCACTATCAAACCAGTTAATGACTCACGAAAAAATTAACCTGATTTTGGCTACTGGTGGCCCTGGCATGGTTAAAGCCGCCTACTCTTCAGGTAAACCTGCTATCGGGGTTGGTGCTGGTAACACACCGATAGTTGTTGATGAAACCGCCGATATTAAACGTGCTGTCAGCTCTATTCTAATGTCAAAGACATTCGATAACGGCGTAGTCTGTGCCTCAGAGCAAGCGGTTATTGTCGTTGATGAAATTTACGACACAGTTAAAGAGCGTTTTGCAAGCCACGGCGGTTATATCTTGAATAAAGATGAAACTGCAGCCATGCAAGGCGTGATCTTAAAAAATGGTGGATTAAACGCAGATATCGTTGGACAGAGTGCTGTAAAAATTGCAGAGATGGCCGGTATCACTGTACCTAAATGGACTAAAGTCTTGATTGGTGAAGCAGAAGATATTTCAGATGCAGAAGCCTTCGCCCATGAAAAACTGTCACCACTATTAGCCATGTACCGAGCCACTGATTTTGAAGATGCCCTTGATAAGGCTGAAGCCTTAGTCACACTTGGCGGTATCGGTCACACATCAGGTTTGTACACAGATCAAGATACCCAAACTGAACGTGTCATGGCCTTTGGTTTCCGCATGAAGACAGCACGAATTCTGATTAATACCCCAGCTTCACAAGGTGGCATTGGCGATCTGTACAACTTCAAGCTCGCACCATCATTGACCTTAGGTTGTGGTTCATGGGGCGGAAATTCCATCTCAGAAAACGTAGGACCTAGTCACCTTATTAATAAGAAAATGGTCGCTAAGAGGGCTGAAAACATGTTGTGGCACAAACTTCCTTCATCTATCTATTTCCGTCGCGGCAGCTTGCCTATTGCACTAGAGGAGCTCAGTGATAAAAAACGTGCGCTTATTGTGACAGATAAATACCTGTTCAATAACGGCTATTGTGATGAAACACTCAAGATCCTTAAAGCTCAGGGCTTAGAAACTGAAGTGTTTTATGAAGTAGAAGCCGATCCGACTTTAGCGATTGTGCAGCAAGGTGCAAAAGTGGCACATAGCTTTCAACCTGATGTGATCATCGCCCTAGGTGGTGGTTCACCAATGGATGCTGCAAAGATTATTTGGGTACTTTACGAACATCCTGATGTTGATTTTGCTGATTTGGCACTGCGTTTTATGGATATTCGTAAGCGTATCTACAAATTTCCTAAATTGGGTATTAAAGCTCAGATGGTGGCGATTCCAACAACTTCAGGAACAGGATCAGAAGTGACTCCATTTGCAGTCGTCACCGATGAGAAAACCGGTAAGAAGTACCCGATTGCGGATTATCAACTTACCCCAAACATCGCCATTGTCGATCCTAACTTGGTCATGGATATGCCGAAGTCACTTACTGCCTTTGGGGGTATTGATGCAGTGACTCACGCATTAGAAGCCTATGTCAGTGTCATGGCCAATGAGTTCAGTGACGGTCAAGCACTCCAAGCGTTAGACTTACTGTTTAAACACCTGCCAGACGCATATAACTTTGGCGCTGCCGCGCCTGTTGCAAGAGAGAAAGTCCACAACGGTGCGACTATCGCTGGTATCGCTTTTGCTAATGCCTTCTTAGGTATTTGTCACTCAATGGCGCACAAACTGGGTGCTGAGTTCCATCTAGCACACGGTCTAGCTAATGCCCTGTTAATTGATAATGTTATCCGCTTTAATGCCACAGACATGCCAACTAAACAGGCTGCATTCAGCCAATATGATCGACCTAAGGCACTGTGTCGCTACGCAAAAATTGCTGAACATTTACACTTGGCAGGAAATACTGATGAAGAAAAAGTCGAATCATTACTTGAAGCAATCGCACAACTCAAGGCGACGATTGGCATTCCTGCTTCAATCCAAGAAGCTGGCGTCAACGAAGCCGACTTCCTCGCTAAACTCGACGAGTTAGCCGAAGATGCCTTTGACGATCAGTGTACTGGAGCCAATCCTAGATACCCTCTTATAGCAGAACTAAAACAGGTTCTACTGGATAGTTTCTACGGCAATAAATACAGCGACAAGTAGGTAGGAAAACGACTGCTTAGCTAGTTAAACAACACCGCCGCGCTGTCATGACAGAGCGGCGGTTTTTATTTCTATTACAAAAATGGTCTACAACATCAATCCTGATTCAAATTAAGCGCTTTCTGTTTTGCTTTCGTTAGGCCAAGTGACACTAAACGATATGATTCGGTAAGGTAATACCGCAGTTCCTCATCTTTTTCTTGAGTAGAATTAAATTGCTGTATCCATTTCATCCCGCGATTAGCAAAATAAGGAGCAGGTTTATAGCCGTCTACCTCACTTAAAAAACCAAAATTTACCTCTGAGGTTTTAAACGTAAACGCGGGCTGTTTGTCTTCTGCCCAGCCACCAATGGCAAACACTTTACCACCGACTTTCCATACATGTGAATTGCCCCACTGCACAACATACGTCGTGGCAGGTAATGAACCACAAAACTGATTAAATTCATTGTAATTCATGACCTTTCACCTTTGCTCATCATTGTCTCTATACTAACTATTCATTACCCACAACATATCTCGTTTACTAGGACTACTCAACTGTCAGTTTTTTTGCGTGTATATCGACTAAATACCTTGGTTCTGAAAGTATTTAATGTCGGGCGCACAGGCAAGAAATACTGCTAGTTCACCCAACACCCCATTATTTTCAATATGATTGATGTAGGCTTTATGTTGTTCAATACAAAGCCATTCTTCCTCAAGAAGCATTTCTCCCCCCTCTTCATCAAAATATACATTCACACTTATGCAGCCATCAAAACCTCTAACATTAGGTAAATTCTTTTCTAAAAAAGGCAATAGTGCTTCATGCCCATCAGGCTTAACTTGGCAATTAAGGGTAACTCTTGTGTTCATTTTTATCTCCATTGATTGGTTCACATTTGATATTTAATCACTAGAGGAAAAACAAACTACTCATAACCCCATAAAAGTATCGTTTTTCAATCAATTGTTTTTTTAAACTGCTTCGGAGTCACTTGATACTTATCTTTAAAGGACTTGATAAAATGAGAAGTATTTTCATAGCCCAAGTCAGCCGCCACATGGGTTACAGTCAATTCAGTATCTCTCAACAATTCATTCGCACGAGTTAATCTTTTGTTTTGCAACCATTTTTTAGGTGTTGTTTCATACACGACTTTGAAGTCACGAGTGAATGTTGAAACACTTCTCCCTGATAAATGTGCTAACTCATCGACAGTCAATTTGAATATATCGCTATTATTGAGTAATCGAGTAAGGTTTCGTTTTGGTGAACTAGAAACTTGTTTTGAGTGAAGCACGGCTTGAAAAATACCTCGGTCGTATACATAAAGCAGATGCAGAAGTTCAAGTAATTTAATTCTAATAAGCTCTGGTGACTGACTACCTTGCTTATTTAATAATTGAATTGTGTTGAAATACATTTTTATTAAGCTACCACAATCTATTTTTAGTAGTTCATCTTTATCAGTTTCATTAATATATTTAATTCTCACGGAGCTCACAAAATCAGTAATGATGTCATCAGCAAAGAAAACTAAATAGGCTTTTAAGTTATCCGTCGATTTAACATAATCAGAATGGAGATTAATACCTTGAGGTAAGAAAATGGCAGTTTGTTCAACGAGTACGTAAGTTTTATTATCCGGGGTAACAATCGTTTCTTGCCCGCTTTCAATATAAATAACACATGGAATATTGGTGTAGAACTCAACATCAACTAAATCATGTGCTAGGTCTTTATAAAAAATACCAGAGTTTCCGTGATGAAATAACACGTTAATATCACTCATCGCATAAAGGGACTGGGGAATGACTAATATCTTGTTTTGACTGTATTGAGCAACCGTTTCCATTTTTTACCTAAACATTGTTGGGAGGATTAAAAGCATTTGATGCCGAACTAAGTAAACCTAGGCAAGCTTAATAAAAGATGGTGGCTTAGCAATTCACCACCTTTTTGAGTCTAGTTCATCTTCATCGCTAACTTAACGACCAGCGCCACCTCTTCCACCACACGTAGCGATAACTTCCACTTCAACTGATGCATAACCGCTGGTTTGTCCTGAAGAGCTACCACCTGAGCATCCTAGAAATCGCCAACCAATTTCAGTACCACTCGCATTATAATATGTATGTAAAGTCGCTACGGGAGGAAATGCGAATGCCGAAGCAGCGTATAAACTAAGTGAGAACAATATCGTTACTATTATTTTATTCATAAATATAATTCCTTATATAATTTATGGCTAATGTTAACCGAGTTTATTATTAACATGACCTTTTTTTAAATCAACATGCCCCTTACACATTGTTACAAAGCAACTCAACAGCATAAACATACACATGAATAACAATGGCTTAATAATAAATTAAATAATAGGTAGCAATTTAAAAGTTGATAATAAAATTTTACCCTAGAATGAATTATAGAGACGGCACATGATGAATATATATTTATTCATGTTATTAATAGCTTAAGAAGCAATAATGTTTATATCTGATTTTTCCGTCGGTCTATTTCATACTATCAATAGCTATATTTGACCTAACTCAAGGCATCACTATGAACACCATTATGATGATATGTTATTGATTCACCGTAAATCGAGCCATCGCTCTCTTTGAGTATTGCTCTAGCTGTAAAGGGTTTCATCACCTTGAGCGTGCCAGTGTAAACCACCTCTAGCCGCTTTTTAATGGTCCATTTTAGTTTCATGTGGGCTCCCTGTTTATTTAGCGCCCCAATCTTTTACCCATTCGCCGTTTTTTCTGCGAAACATAGAGAGACCATGTTTTAGCTCATTGCCACTTCCATCCTTTCTAAACCCTGTATCTTTACCTAAGCTGTAGGCAAAGGCATCAAACAACAAAATAGCTCCATCAAAAAACCACCATATACCGAGTCCACCAAGTGTAATAGCCTTAAGTATGCCTAACCCAATAAAGCCAAGATAGAACCTATCAAGACCTAACAAACCAAAAGGTGGAAAAGTCAGTAATAAAGCGATCAAACGACTCTTGTTTTTAACTTCCATATTATTCCCATCATTCAATATCTAACCTGCCAACCCCAAACAACTGGCAGTGCATAACGTCAATAAGACCAATATTTACCATATAAATCACCTTTCCGAAACTCTACACCATACAATAAGTGTGATTTTCCCTTAACTCGCTCATAGCTACCTCTTTTTGCGCGAAATGACTTAACCGTTCTCATCCATGCATGACTCTTTTAGCTCAGATAATATTACTGACTAACACCCTATTCCTACCCGTTTTGTCCTAGTTTCACCCGTGTTTTTGCTGTTATTGAGTCAATATCTCATCTAATTTGAAATGTGTTAACAAGAAGATGTCAGTCAATAACTGGAGATAAAAGATAATGAAGATATCACGCAAGATATTTAATTCGATCGCAGCTATCTCAATACTAACGTGTTGCAGTACTGCTAATGCTGCTATTTCAGATGAAGGCTATTTTTATTCGGCAAAATGGACAGTAAGTGGAACTACATTTTTAAAAGGAGCTTTCAGTACACTACAAACATGTAATGAGCACAGAACTAGCGCATGGAGTGGAAGTGATGGCTATATCCCTGATGCTGCCCATGCCGGATGTACCTACATTTATGAGAATGAAATTGGACTAGCAAACGAATTGTATAGCTTACATATCGATCCTATTTTTCCAATCTTAAGTGATGTGGAGCGTGTAGCACACGTACAAAAACTCAAGACAATCATGGAGGCTTACAACGTGCAGCAATTAAGCATAGAGCTTAATAATGCGATAAGTGAGGCACGCCAAAATACAAATAATTATTAGTGACACACAGGAAGCCCGAAAAATCAGTTAGCCTTTCTATATGTGATTAATGCTAACAACTTCCCGTTAGATGTAAAAAAGAGAGCGGTGTCTTTTAGACACCACTCCCTTTTATAGGTTAGTCAGAAATCAAACCAATCTGTTTAGCAATAAAATTAAATATTATCTCGCTTTGGCTCGAATTCGATAAGCATGAAGCAATGGTTCGGTATAACCCGATGGCTGCTCCTTTCCTTCAAATATAAGATCGCTGGCTGCTTTAAACGCAATACCATCAAAACTCGGTGCCATGTTCTGATACTCGCTATCACCACTGTTTTGTTTATCCACTACAACGGCCATTCGCTTGAGTGATGCGATTACTTGCTCTTTGGTACAAATGTTATGTTCTAACCAATTAGCGATATATTGCGAAGATATCCGCAGCGTAGCTCTGTCTTCCATTAAGCCAACATCATTGATATCCGGCACTTTAGAACAACCTACCCCGTGATCTATCCAACGCACCACATAACCTAAAATACCTTGGACATTGTTATCTAATTCACGCTCAATTTCTTCACGGGTCAATACAGCTGGATTTTCAAGTAAAGGGATCGTTAAAATATCATCTAAACTCGCACGCTGCCTTGTCGCTAACTCTTTTTGCCTATCAAGCACATTAACTCTGTGATAATGAATAGAGTGTAAACTTGCGCCATTCGGTGACGGAACCCAAGCTGTATTGGCGCCTGCATTAGGATGACCGACCTTCTGCTCAAGCATTTTGGCCATCTCATCAGGCATGGCCCACATCCCTTTACCAATTTGAGCACGGCCAGGGAGGCCACAAGCTAGGCCAATATCGACATTCCAATCTTCGTAGGCGTAAATCCACGCTTGCTGCTTCATCATAGATTTTGGCACAAACGGGCCAGCTAGCATGGACGTGTGTATTTCATCACCGGTTCTATCAAGAAAGCCTGTATTAATAAAAACCACTCTCTCTTTGGCAACACGGATACACTCTTTGAGGTTAACGGTTGTGCGGCGCTCCTCATCCATAATTCCAAGCTTAATGGTGTCTCTCGACAACTTAAGTGCATCTTCGATACAAGTAAACAGCTCACAGGTAAAAGCCACCTCTTCAGGACCGTGCATTTTAGGTTTCACAATATTAATTGAACCTGCGCGGCTGTTTGATCGGCCGTTGTTATCACCTTGAAGATCATGCATTGCAGCAAGCACGGTGACCATACCATCAAGGATCCCCTCAGGGATCTCATCTCCATTTCTATCTAATATGGCATTGTTGGTCATCAGATGACCTACGTTACGAATAAACAGCAGGCTTCGACCCGGTAGGGTTAACTTACCACCAGCTGGGGTTTGATACTCTCTGTCTTGATTAAGTTCACGAGTAATCGTTTTACCGCCCTTTGTCAGCTCAGCGCTGAGATTCCCCTGCATTAATCCAAGCCAGTTCTCATACACTTCACACTTATCTTCGGCATCGACTGCTGCGACGGAATCTTCACAGTCCATAATGGTTGTAACAGCGGCTTCAACCAGCAAGTCTTTCACACTCGCCCTGTCTGTTTTACCAATGAAGTGCTCTTTATCGATCTGGATCTCTACATGCAAACCATTATTTTTCAACAAAATTGCGGTAGGTGAATTGGCCGGCCCAACAAAACCAACGAACTTTTCAGGGCTGGCAAGTCCTGTATCACAGCCATCCTGTAACGTGATCAACAATTGATTATCAGCGACCTGATAATGGCTAACTTCACTGTGGCTACCGACAGCTAAAGGCGCCAATTGATCCAGATGTTGCTTAGCAAATGCTATAACTTTATCACCTCGGGCTGGGTTATAACCCGAACCACTCTCAGCTCCTCCCTCATCACTAATGGCATCGGTGCCATAAAGGGCATCATACAGACTCCCCCAACGCGCATTGGCAGCATTAAGTGCAAATCGGGCATTTTTAACAGGCACCACTAATTGAGGACCAGCTTGTTCCGCAATCTCTTTATCGACATTCTCTGTTTCGATTGTGAAATCAGGCCCCTCTTCAACTAGGTAACCTATCTCGGTTAAAAATTGCTTATAAGCGATGGGATCATGTTTGTTTTGAACTGAGTTTTGGCTTAAGTGCCATTGATCTATCTTAGCTTGCAGTTCATCACGTTTTTCGAGTAACGCCCTGTTTTTAGGGCTAAGATCATCCACTATCGCTTCTAACTTACTCCAAAAGCGCGCTGATGTGATTTCCGTTCCTGGAAGGATCTTGTCATTGACCAGATCAAATAGCACTTGTGCTACCTGTAAACTGCCAACCTGAACTCGTGATGTCATAACTGCTCTCCTGTCTATGAAATAGTCTTTGTTTTACCTTATCGAATGAATAACCAGAGCTAATATTTAGCTCACAGTACAAGGCCCAAAACAAAGAGGCTTATCTGAGTCTATCTCACCAAATTGCTATTTCTATAATTTATCGTATTTATGATTATCATTCATGAAAACTATAATGGTTTATCCTAAGGGGCTAAACGATAACAAAATCAATAATTCTGGTAATTCCCCCATCAATTCCACATCCATTTGTGGGCTGGCTTCTGTTATAGAGAGTGCTACAACAGCATAACGATCAACATCACTTAAAACCTGTCGATAATACGAGCTGTCTCTGTGATTAACTCACGCATCCATTTGTGGGCAGGATTATGTTGTAGCAGCGGGCTCCAGGCCATGGTTAGCTCAATGGACGGAATATCGAAAGGAGGAGGCACTATCGATACCCTGTTGTTATCTTGTTGTAATCTCGCCATTTTACTCGGAACTGTAGCAATAAGATCTTGTCTTTCAGCCAATGAGCTTGCCGCTTGGTAGTGACGTGTAAATACTGTGATCCTGCGCTTAGCACCTATTCTAGCTAACGCCTCATCCACCCAACCCAGCCGCTGTACATCTTCAGGATCCATGCCGACACCAACGCCCATACCGGTTTTACTGACCCACACATGATGGGCTTCAAGGTAGCTTTCAAGATTAAAGTGCTTCAACACATCATGGTTTCGATTAATTAAGCAACTAAAGGTGTCTTTCCAGAGCACTTTTTGGTGAAAAGATTGTGGAATACTGTCGAAACGGTTAATCACCATGTCGACTCGCCCCTGTTCTACATCGGGAAAGTTCACATCACTGGGAGTCATGATATCTAAGATAACTTTGGGGGCTTCATTACGTAATCGCGCGATTAACAGCGGGATCAGTGTCGCTTCGGCATAATCTGATGCCATCATGCGAAACACTTGCTCACTCTCAAAAGGATTAAACTTGGCTTTTGGCTCTACGGCCTTCTCTAAACCCACCAGTAATTCGCGGATCACCGGTTTTAGCTCAGTTGCTCGCTCGGTGGGCGTCATGCCTTTACTGGTTCTAATTAACAGCGGGTCATCAAAAAGTACCCGTAATCTTTTAAGGCCATTACTCATGGCCGGTTGGCTGATCCCCAGTTGATCCGCTGCACGAGTGACATTCAACTCTCTTAACAGTACATCAAAATACACCAGCAGGTTTAGGTCGACTCTAGATATATTCATAAAACAAATACCGAAGATAATAACTATAAATTAGACTAATGATGCCCAGTATTACTATTATTTTTAACGGAAGCAAACGTTGTTAATCATTTTTAGTAAGAAGGGACTTACCATGTCAAATTACAGAGCAGATATCGACAGTGCTACAACTCTACTAGAGAGTGAAGGTAGCGCATGGAATGCAATTAATCCTGAGTCAGTGGCTCGTATGCGTGCTCAGAACCAATTTCAGACTGGTTTAGACATAGCTAAGTACACTGCTAAAATAATGCGTGAAGACATGGCAAATTACGATGCAGATAGTTCACAGTACACTCAATCATTAGGTTGCTGGCATGGTTTTATCGGCCAACAAAAGATGATAGCCATTAAAAAGCACTTGTTAACGACTAAACGTCGTTACCTTTACCTATCAGGTTGGATGGTTGCTGCGCTTCGTAGCGAATTTGGGCCACTGCCTGATCAATCAATGCATGAAAAAACGTCAGTTGCGAGCTTAATTAAAGAGCTATATACCTTTTTACGTCAAGCCGATGCCCGTGAGCTTGGTGGCCTTTTCCGTGAACTTGATAATGCACAGGGCGCCGAGAAAGATGCAGTACAAGCAAAAATTGATAACTTTGAAACACATGTAGTGCCTATTATCGCTGATATCGATGCAGGTTTTGGTAATGAAGAAGCCACATACCTAATGGCTAAGCAGATGATTGAAGCTGGCGCATGTTGTATTCAGCTTGAAAATCAGGTGTCAGATGTTAAACAGTGTGGACACCAAGATGGTAAAGTCACCGTGCCTCATATCGAGTTTCTTGCCAAAATTAACGCCGTTCGTTACGCCTTCTTGGAGCTAGGTATCGATGATGGTGTCATTGTGGCACGTACCGATTCTTTAGGTGCTGGTCTAACTCAAAAAATCGCTGTGACTGCAGAGCCAGGTGATTTAGGCGACCAATACAACTCTTTCCTTGAAGTTGAGGAAGTATCAACCAGTAACCTGAATAACGGTGACGTAGTATTCAAGCGCGGCGACAAACTCGTTAAGCCTGCACGCCTACCTAACGGTCTATTTAAGTTCAGAGCAGGTACAGGTGAAGAGCGTTGTGTTCTCGACTGTATCACTAGCTTACAAAATGGCGCTGATCTACTTTGGATTGAAACAGAGAAGCCACATGTGGCACAAATCGGCGCAATGGTTAACGCTATCCGTGAAGTGGTTCCGAATGCCAAACTGGTATACAACAACTCACCATCATTTAACTGGACGCTTAACTTCCGTCAGCAGATGTTCGATGCAATGAAAGAAGCCGGCCAAGATGTATCATCTTACAACCGTGCTGATTTAATGAGCATTGATTACGATGAAACTCAGCTTGCTATCGATGCAGATGAGAAGATCCGTACTTTCCAAGCAGATGCAGCACGTGAAGCAGGTATTTTCCATCACTTAATCACATTGCCGACTTACCACACAGCTGCATTGTCTACTGATAACTTGGCTAAAGAGTACTTCGGTGACCAAGGTATGTTGGGATATGTTGCGGGTGTTCAACGTAAGGAGATCCGTCAAGGTATCGCCTGTGTTAAACATCAAAACATGTCAGGTTCTGACATGGGTGATGATCACAAAGAGTATTTCTCTGGTGATCAAGCACTAAAAGCTTCAGGAAAAGACAACACGATGAATCAGTTCAGCTAGTCTGCAACCGCTAGTTTACGATGTAATAGACTAAGTCACTGCAACTAAATTTAAAAACCAGAATAGCAATATTCTGGTTTTTTTGGTTTAATGAATAATGAAACAAAGATGAGATTTATTCATTGACACAAGCTGTGCATCTCTAGATTATAAGAAGTTCAGTTATTAAACGGTTACGTCAAACAAATGAATTCCATTTTTACACAACATTATCTACTGCAAAACCATACGGAACGATTACTCGTCACTCTAGTATGGCTAAACCTGCAGCGGATAAAATGGAATAAGTAACACTGTAATCTCCACCATTTTAAACCGCATGAGTCAGCAATGCGGTTGTCTATCAACTTCTCACATCGCCCTCAAATATATTACGCCACTTATATCTATTGATCATAAGTGATGAGCGAGGAGCAAAATATCATGGCAGAAAACGCACCAAAACAGAGCGCAGACAACAGCGTTAACCATTCTGGTTTATCAAAGATGGTGCCTATTGCCTTTCTAGCTGTGGTACTTATTTGGTCGACTACGCCACTGGGAATTGTGTGGAGCAGCGAATCTGTTCATCCAACGATGGCGGTATTACTGCGCATGCTAATTGCCCTTATATTAGGGTGTTTGGTGTTACTCATCACCCGAATTCGGCTCCCACTATCTAAGCCTGCATTAACGCTCTATGCCGTTTCCTCCATTGGTATCGTTGGCGGTATGCTATTGAGCTATTTATCTGCCAGATACTTGGCTTCAGGGACCATGTCACTGATCTTCGGTCTCTCTCCGTTAATATCAGGCCTATTAGCACAAAAAATCCTTAATGAGCCAAAGTTCGGCCCAATGCGGTCATTGTCTCTTGTGGTTGCATTTATCGGACTCGGGATTGTTTGCTCATCCAAAGTATCGTTAACGTCAGATAGCTGGATTGGCCTAATTTTGATATTAACCGCTGTCTCTCTATTTAGTTTAAGTGGTGTGCTCATCAAAACGGTGAAGATAAACATTCATCCAATTGCCAGCACAGTCGGCGCACTGATCTTCTCCACCCCCATTTTTGCATTAGCTTGGGTACTATTTGACGGCACTCTCCCCATTGATAGCTGGGATAGTAGATCTCTCTATGCCATTCTCTACCTTGGTGTGTTTGGTTCACTCATCGGTTTTATCGCCTATTTCTATATTTTGCAAAATCTTAAGGCGAGTACCGTCGCTTTAGTCACATTAATCACACCTGTTTTTGCCATGATGTTAGGTGCGACCCTGAACAATGAAGTGATTACCTCAGCACTAATTTTAGGGGCTATCTGCGTGCTATTCGGTTTAAGCCTTTATCAATTTGGGGATAAATATTTAGCCCGTTTAAAAACCAGCCGTAAACAAAGCTTATTGAACAGAGACAACTAAGTTAATTATCCCTATTAAAAGACTAATTACATTTCCATATACTGGGAATGTAATTAGCAAACATCATTTAATATATAAGTTCTATTTCCCATGGAAAATAGGTATTGATAATCCAAAAAATTCTATAGCCTTTATCAACTGATTATATTTATAAAAACCATTCTCCGTATCGCTCGCTAATTAATATATATTATTATATGTTATTCAAAAAAAATGCATTAATATTACACGCAAAATGGTGGGCACATGAATGCACAATAACCACTACCACGCACAACCATTTGATTTAAAGGTTAAATTAAACTCCCCTTGGTTTTTTCATTCATATCATATGTGTAACGCCGCTATTTACCAACGCATAGAACGTTGATAAGCATTCACATACTCTATATATTACGGATTATTAATAAATGGATTAATTATGCTGCTTTACCTAAAGCTGTCGATATATCATTGAAGTAAAATGGAGTTTTCCATGGATAAAGCACTAAACAAGTTTGTTTTTAAAGAGGTCGTCAGCAAAAAAGAAACTAGTGTTGTAACTCCCTGGCTTGTGCTAATTGTCGATGATGAAGAAGATATTCATATCATGACTAAAATGGCACTTGATAGCTTTACCTTCTCCGACAATCCACTGAAACTCTTACACGCTTATAGCGGTTAATCAGCTAAACAGATACTAAGGGAAAACCCAGATATTGGATGTATTTTTTTAGATGTTGTAATGGAAAGTCATGATGCTGGCCTTTTACTTGTACAGTTTGTTCGTGAAGAGTTAAATAACATGAATGTACGGATCATTTTGAGAACAGGTCAACCTGGTTATGCTCCAGAAATGTCGGTAATAAAACAATATGATATCAATGACTATAGAGAGAAGTCTGACTTAACCAGTAATGTTATTTTTAGCTGTTTAACCACTGCATTACGTTCCTACCAACAAATCAAAACGATAGAGTCGAGTCGAAAAGGACTTGAGATGGTGGTTGATGCCTCCTCTGCTTTACTCACAATTCGAGGCATTAAACAGTTTTCCATTGGAATATTAACGCATATTTGCGCTTTATTGCACATAAAGCCTGAAGGGATTATTTGCGCAAACTCAAAGGAAACGGAGTTAGGTAAAGAAGTTACAATTTTAGCCGCTGCAGGGCATTATTCTCATTTATTCAATCAGCCTATCACCACCATAGGTAAACCACATATTGAAAAGAATATAGAGAATGTAATTTTACAGAAAAAGAGCATTTTCATTCAAGGGTTTAGTTTTATCTACATCCCAACCACAGCCAGCAATGAAATTATTGTGATTATTGAAAGCTCTAATACTGTCAGTGCTTTAGACCAGCAGTTAGTTAAAGTTTTCGGTATCAATATCGCGGTAGGCTTTAACAACGCTAGCATGTTTGAACATATTGAAGACTTAGCATACACCGACAAACTCACAAATTTACCTAATCGTATTTCATTAATGAAACATTTATCTGAAAGAATGTTAGAGAAGGAGAACCCTTTTTTCCTTGTCATTATCGACATCGATGACTTCAATGTTATCAATGACGGTTTAGGCTCGACAATAGGTGACAGAGTCATTGTTTTAATTTCTACACTATTGTCCTCTATTGAAATCGAAAATAAGTATATTGCTTGTTTAGGTAAAGGAACATTTGGCTTGATTTTTGGGCTAAAAGATAATCAACAAATCAGTAGAACCTTACTTGAAGTACAGCATGTACTAAAACCAAAAGTGAGCATAGATAATAACAACATCCTTGTATCGCTATCTGGAGGAGTCAATGTATTCAACCAGCAAGATAAAGATGCTGAACTGTTTTTTAGTAATACTAGTATTGCATTAAAGAGAGCGAAAGAGAGTTATAGAGGACGCTTTTGCTTGTTCTGTGAAGAGATGAACGCTCAATTAACAGCACGCTTAAAGACAATTAATGAACTCCATACAGCACTGGATAGGAATGAGCTGTTCTTGCTATACCAACCTCAAGTCGACTACAAAACACTGCAAGTAATTGGTGTTGAAGCGCTTGTGCGCTGGCAGAAAAATGATGGTACTTTGGTTTATCCTTTAGATTTTATAGAAGCCGCTGAAGATTCAGGTTTAATTGTTCCAATTGGTTTGTGGATATTAAAAACGGCAATAGCTCAAAGCCTCCAATGGAAATCTGAAGGTTATAACATCAGAATGGCGGTCAATGTCTCTCCAAGACAAATGTCGGAAGAAGATTTTGTTGATAAAGCCATAGGTGTTATCAAAGAATTGGGAATGACCCCCAAAGAGTTAGAACTTGAAATCACAGAAACAACAGCTGTAAAAAATACCGATGAATTAATCAAGAAATTAACACTGTTACGTCACGCCGGAGTTCAGATTGCGATTGATGATTTTGGTACGGGTTACTCCTCGCTTAGTTACTTACAAAAATTGCCAGTCGATCGATTGAAAATAGACGGTTCCTTTATACGCAATATCGATACAAGTGAAGAGGATGCTTGTATTGCAGAAATGATCATCAATATGGGGCACAAACTCAATTTAGAGGTGATTGCAGAGTGTGTTGAAACGAACCTCCAACAGAAGGTATTGATTGAGTTAGGTTGTGATGAAGCACAAGGCTATTTATACGAAAAACCAATTCCGGGTGACGCGCTAGCATTAATGCTTAAGAATCAAGTTAGCATTTTTTCAAAATGATAAATGGATACACCAATATGGACATTCCACACTATGGAACTAGGAAGGTAAATAGACGTAAAAACATTGATTTGCTACCTTTGTTAACCTTGTTATTGATCACAGTTTTAATCCAATCGAAACCATTAATAGCGAAAGACATTCCAATTGAAAAAATAATGAACTTTAAGCACTTCTCGGTAAACGATGGGCTATCACATAGCGATGTGATTGATATTGTTCAAGATAAACAAGGTTTTATTTGGCTGTCGACTGATTATGGTTTAAATCGTTATGATGGCTATACGTCAAAAGTGTATTCAAATTCAAAAGAGACACCAAACTTACTCTCATCTAATAGAATAAAATCCTCATATATTGATTCCAGCGGTCATCTTTGGTTAGGCACTGACAAAGGTCTGGATTTATTTAACCCATTAGACGGAACCTTTGAAAAAATCAATTTTAATGGATCTGAACACATGGTAAAAGTCATCTATGAGGATAGTGAACATCATTTATGGATTGGAACGAACAAAGGTCTTTTTCGTCAAAATAGAGACCATAAAACATTTGATAGGTATCAAAATCCTCTTCCAGAAGCTGAAAAACTAGCGTCTGCCTATATCACCTCAGTTATCGAAGATGACAAAGGGCGATTATGGATTGGTACAAATAAACACGGCGTATACCGTTTTTCTACAGATAAAAAACAACTGGCCCATTATCAGCATGAGTCCGACAACCGAGCCGGTATCAGTGCTAATAACATCAATAGTATTTATGAAACAAGCCAGCATGAGATTTGGATTGCGACAAATGATGGCTTAAATAAATATGATGATGAACATGATTCATTTGTACGTTTTATTCATGATCCTAATGATACAACGAGTTTAAGTGCGAATATGAATTATTGTCTATTTGAAGATTCACTTGGCGTATTGTGGGTCGGAACTGGCCATGGATTAAGTAAATTTGAACCTAACACAAATACTTTTACACGTTTTTACCATGATCCAACCAATGTTAAATCACTGTCTAATAACATTATCTTATCTATTTATGAAGATAAATATGGTTTTTTATGGATAGGCACTGCAGGCGGCGGAGCAAATATATTCGACCGCGTACCCCAAGCATTTGCAGGCTACCAAAGTGTTGGAAATGATAATAATCTTAGTCAAAAGTACACCGTCTCTATCTACGAAGATAATGCAGGTACATTGTGGCTTAGTGGCGATGGTGAACTAACAGGGCTAAATCGAGAAACGTCTCAATATATTAATTACAAACACAATCCGCTAATTAAAACAAGTCTGGGAAAAGGAAGAATTTATGCTATTCATGAAGATCCCAATAACCAACTATGGATGGGCAGTTTCTTCAGTGGCCTCAGCCACATGGATAGAGAAAGCGGTCAGTTCAATTATTATCGACCAGATGAAAAATTAAATGATGGTTTAACCTTCAAAACCGTCGTCTCCATACATGAATATAAAAATGAAGTTGATGATGTCGTATTGTGGTTAGGCACCGAAACGGGTTTATGGCAGTTCAACACTGAAACAAAAAGATTCAATCACTTCCCTATAGGAGAGAAAGCAAATTATACATTTTCGATTGTAAATGATGGTGAGGAACGCCTTTGGGTTTCGACATACAATGAAGGTTTTTTTCATGTCAATAAGAAAGATGGTTCATTCACTCAATATCATCATGATGACAATGACATGAATAGTTTATCTTCTGATATCGTTATAGCAATAATTCCGGCTGCAAACGATCATTTATGGATAGCCACGACTGAAGGTTTAGATCACTTTGATACTAAAACAAAGAGGTTTTCACATTACAACATTCATAATGGACTACCGAATAACAATATCTATAGTATTTTACTGGATGATGATAAAAATATCTGGGTAAGTACAAACAAAGGGTTATCACGGTTAGATGTAACCAGCAATCAATTTGAAAATTTTGATGTTGATGATGGTCTGCAAAGCAATGAATTCAACTTGTCTTCTAGCCATAAAACCAAGAATGGTGAACTTTATTTTGGTGGTATAAATGGTTTCAATGCCTTTTTCCCTGATCAGTTATTAGAACACAAAATAAAACCCGATATAGTCATCACTGACTTCTCTCTATTTAATGAAAGTGTTTCTATATCAACCGCAGAAAAACAATCACCATTAACCAATACAATTGAAGCCACCAAGGACATAACATTAACCCATTTAGATTATGTTTTTTCCATTGATTTTGCTGCAATACATTTTGGCGATCCAATGCAAAATCAATATATGTATCAATTAGAAGGGTTTGATAATAATTGGATTAAATCTAATGCTAAACTGCGTCATGCCACTTATACCAACTTACCTTCAGGAGACTACATTTTTCGGGTAAAAGGCAGTAATAAGGACAATATTTGGAGTGACAGTTCATCTGTTATCAATATTAAAATATTACCTGCACCTTGGTTCACCTGGTGGGCTTTTCTACTTTATATTATTGTGATCGGATCCATTCTTGGCATCTTTTTTTACCGAAGATACCAGCATTATCTTTTTAAATTGAAAATTGCAGAAAAAATAAAGATAAGTGAAGAGCGTTTGTCTATGGCGTTATGGGGGAGTGGTGACCAATTTTGGGATTTGAATATTGCCAGTGGTGAGGTTAATAGAATCAATGTACTGGATGGTTTCGCCACTCCTGAGCACATTACTTTGGAGAACATTAATGAACTCGTCGATAATGTTCATCAGGATGATCAAGCCGCTCTGTTAGCACTGATAAAAAACAGTGTGGATGGAAAAACTGATATTTTCGAGTTCGCATATAGACTCAAAAACATTAACCAGCAATGGATTTGGGTAATGAATAAAGGCCGAGTAGTATCGCGTGATAACAATGGCAAAACATTGCGAATGGCAGGTGTGCTAATCAATGTACACGAACTCTATGAAACCCAATCTCAACTCAAATTACTTAATCAAAATTTAGAAGACAAAGTCGAACAGAGAACAAAAGAGCTACAGGAATCAATTGATGTACTCAAAGATACACAACAAAAGCTAGTTCAGTCAGAGAAAATGGCAGCTTTGGGAGATTTAGTCGCAGGATTTGCTCATGAAGTGAACACACCATTAGGAATATGCGTCACCATTTTAAGTTTGCAACTCGATACTTTGAAAAACTTGAAAGAACAGTATTCAACTGGTGAACTCACAGCTGAAGATATTGAAGTTTACATGAACAAATCAGATGAGCAGTTACTTGTTGCACAACGAAATACCAATAGAGCGGCAACTTTGATCAAAAGCTTTAAGCAGGTTGCCGTTGATCAATCACATGGAGTTGTTACGAACATCGACATGAAAGACTACATTGAAATGGTCATCAGTAGTAACTCGCCTAAAATCAAACAAGCCAAAATACGCGTTAACCTTATTATCCCTGATAATCTTAAATTTAAAACTTACCCAGGAGCCTGGGCTCAAATCGTCACCAACTTAATCGATAACTCTATTGCCCATGCTTTTACTGATATCAGTCGAGAAGCTGAGATCACGATTGAAGTAGAGCGTAATAAACACATTGAACTCATATACACAGATAATGGCGCAGGAATGCCTGAAGAGGTCAGTACAAGGGTATTTGAGCCTTTTTACACGACAAAACGCGGACAAGGAGGAACCGGGTTAGGCATGCATATTGTTTATAACCTAGTCACTCAAAAATTGAAGGGAACCATTGACTGCACAAGCAGGCCTAATGAAGGAGTTAGTTTTATTATTGAATGTGATGAGTTATAGGTAAATATCAATTCTTGTCTGTTTGATTAAGCCGACAAGGCTTGTGAAAAAAAAGAGAAGGTTTTCAAGAAATACAGCACGTAGGAGAAGATGGATATCCCCCTACAGCTACATAATTCAGAACAGAACCCTAGAAATGGATGCCATTTTCAAGTGATTTAATTTTTGCCAGTGACAAGGTATCGATCCCTTTCTCAGCTAAGATAGCAGCACCAATTTGGAACGACTTTTCAAATAAGATCCCAACACCAACCAGGGTAGCGTTTACCTGAGTAATAATATCCAGCGTGCCCTCAACAGCATTGCCGTGTGCTAATACATCATCAATAAACAAAACACGATCATTTTCATTAATATGATCAGCGTTGCAGTTCAACTCATAAGTAACATTCTTGGTAAAACTATGAACTTGTGTGGTGAGCATATTTTCAGGATCAAGCATACTGCGCTTCTTCTTCATCACCACCAGAGGGACATTAAGTTTAAGCGCCACTAATGTCGAAATGGCAATCCCACCACTCTCTATGGTTAAAATGCGATCAATGTTGGCACGTTTAAAATAGTCAGCGAACTGAGTCGCACACCAATCTAATAGTTGGATATCGATCTGTTTCGTCAAAAAACTGCTCGCATCTAGGGCTATATTGTTAACTGATTTTCCGCGCTCAAGAATCGTTTTTTCTAATAAGTTCATGTTAGTCCCCAGAGTTATGAAAGTGCTAAGTAAGTAATAAAAAGCAGTGCTAGTGCGTAAATAATTGGATGAACCTTTTTGCCATCACCCTGTACAAGCATCACGAAGCAGTAACTGATGAACCCCATCGCCATACCATTGGCAGGAGAGAAAGTTAATAAGCTAAAGACCATGATAAAAAATACAGGAATCGCTGACTCTTTCTTATGCCACTGTATTCCCGCTAAATTTTTCATCATATAGATCCCGATAATCACCAGTGCCGGAGACACGATTGCCACGGTAAAGATAGAGAAAACAGGGAACAGGAACATCGCAATAAGAAATAACACTGCAACCGTAATGGCGCTCAAGCCCGTCTTTGCGCCGATTGAAGATGCCACAGCAGACTCTGAATAAGCCGTAATCGAGGTTGTGCCCAATACTGCACCGATCATGGTTCCTCCAGCATCGGCCACCAGCGCCGACTTTGCATTGGGGACCTTGCCATCTTTGCCAATAATCCCTGCATCACGCCCTACCCCAATAATGGTGCTTAACCCATCGAAGAAATCGACAATGAAGAAAATGATGACCAAGAACAGCAAGTCACTCAACTTAGGTAAGCTGAACTGCGACAAGTCGAAGATCGCACCGAAGGTGGGGGCTAGGCTTGGCGGCGCTGAGAATATTGCTGTTGGTAAGCTGATTAAGTCACTACCGAGAAAATGATCGCTTAATAGGCTTAAAATAATCGAGGAGATAAATGCGATAACCGTTGCCAGTTTCATGTCTCTGACCAGACATGCGATGGCGATAAATATACTGCACAAGGCAATAAAGACTTGCGGGTTATACACGTCCCCTAGGCTGACAAGAATAATGGGATTGCTGACAATGATGCCGGCATTTTTAAAACCAAGGAAGGAGACGAACAACCCTAGCCCCACTGCTATCCCAAGCTTTAGATCCTCAGGGATCGCTTCTATCATCACTTTTCGCGCAGGGGTTAAGCTCAAAACAAGATAGATACAACCGGAGAGGAAAATGGCCAGTAGTGCTTCATTCCACAGCAAGGATAATCCGCCGCCGAGTAGTATGGCTTTAAAGAAACCATTCATCGACATACCAGGCGCCAGCATGATGGGATATTTAGAAAACGCGCCCATGATGAACGTTGCGATCGCCGAAGACAATGCAGTTGCAGTAAATATAGCCCCTTTATCTATGCCATCAATACTGCCCAAAATAGCTGGGTTCACCGCCAAGATATAACTCATGGCAAGAAAGGTAATGATACCTGCGTATATTTCGTTTTTTACGGTGGCGCCACGTTCAGAAAGGAGAAAATACTTGTCCATTAAATATCCATTACGACTTAATATGGTTGATTTAAAATGACAATATGACGAAGTATAAAACTTGGAAAGGGGCACACGCCTGATATAAAAAGGTGCTGTTACCCTGCTTCTTTGTAGTTTCGAAATTTACGGTTTCGAAGTAGAAACTTATGGCCCATATTGCCAAGATTATACAAGGTTACATTGCTTGCGGGGCATCATAATGATGTAGGCGATATTGTCAATTTGTATTTCAGTAAGCATTGAATTAAATGATGTTTCACGGTAACTATGTTAATCGATAGGATGGAAATGTTATGGTAGAACAGCATTACACTCAAGTCAGTCACAAAGAAAGACCTTAGTGCCTAATTAAGGCTTAAGACAGTGGTTGGCTAAGCTAAGAACAAAAGCTAAATTCAGTAACAGATTGCTCAACAAAATTCGTCTAAATATGAGCCAAATTAATCCTCATTATGTTATCTACAGTAAAAGGAATTTAATTTTGAGTACCAGAACAGTATCCCTCATTTTATTAGTATTATACCAATCAGTATAAAGATTTGATCGCTCAGCGAGAGTTTAGCGGTCCTGAGGCAAGGTCATTAATTGCTCCTGCATTAATGACATTCACCACATCCATGTGGCTTGCAACGAGTGAAGA
>NZ_VKGK01000027.1 GCF_007197645.1 Shewanella hanedai | reverse complement strand
CATATAAAGATAGGAAATTGAAGCTACTGAGGTTGCATTGGCGAACAGCCATTAAAACACTACAAGGCTTAATTCTGGAGCCACAAGCATGCTATTAAATTCGAGGGGATCCCTCAGACTCCGAGTAGATCAACTTCTTATACTGATTGGTATAATATACTCAATACTCAAACCAAGTTTAGGTAGCATTGATGAACTCAAAGAGTGGCAAATACGGCATTGAAGAGAGTGAAGCTTGGCTACTGTGCATGCAAAAAGCAGTAGACCTGCAACCCTATGAAGCGGACTTTAAAGTTTACCTAATGGAGCAACTTCGGGTTCCAGCAGAAAGGATAAGACAAGTGTCTGCTCGAGCACACCAAGCAGACTAAAATTAAGGAGTGTTAACCCGATCGTTAAAATCTTCAAAACGGACTTTTTTTCATATTTCATAATGCTATAGTGATGACAGTTCTAAAATAACGAGTTTCTTTCACCATTCAGGGGTTACCTATGTTAAATGAGAATCATGCACTTATTTTCGACTTCCCAGAATATAAACAAGACATTGTTTATTTGAATCATAAAGACGAAGCATTTCAAACACTATCCAAACAATATCACCTATTAGATTATGACATTCGTGAGCTAGAAGTTGCCGGCAGCCCAACCGATGACGAGCATATGCATCAGCTAAAATTACAACGCGCTAATTTAAAAGACGTGCTCTTCCTACAGTTAAAAGAACATCACGATAGCACCGTTTCAGCAAGCTAAATCCAAAAGTAGAGCTGGTAATAAATCCTATTCCAGCTCAAATTCATGCTTACTTAACACCTCCTTACCTCACCAGCCTGTGTACTTCATTTACTAGCCTACATCTTTGTTCATATTCAACTTAAGCATGACAACTGCAAACCATCCTTCTTCCCTCCAATGATTAAACTTACCCCATACTTGTAATGCGATATTGTTAAACTTGTAAAAAAAGGTAAAGCGACTTGATCATTTTATATGATAAATGATACTTATTTGGTTAACTCAATTTGGGATATCCGATAATGAAATTAACGATTAAGAACACCTCCATGGGCATTAGGGCTTCGTTACGCTGGTCTGCAATGGGTCTTCTACTTATTAGCAGCTCAGCTATCGCAGCACAGCAAACACAACCTAATGTAGTAGTAGTATTGGCTGATGACATGGGGTTTGGCCATGTGGCAATGAACTTGGATTTGGCGACAGCAGAGAGCTATAACCCACAGAACCTTAAACGTGACAGCGCACGTCACGCACCAGCATTAGCGCGAGAGTATGCCCAGAAAGCAACGCCGATGCTGACCCAACTGGCCAGTGAAGGCGTGCGATTTACCAATGCTTATGTTCCCAGTCCTTTGTGTGGCCCCAGCCGAGCGGCTTTGATGACAGGTCGTTACCCTCAGCGCTTTGGGGTGTATAACAATGCCGATGTAAAAGCAGCAGGATTACCCGTTACTGAAAATGTATTAGCCAATGACTTTCGCAACGCAGGCTATCGTACAGCCGCCATTGGTAAGTGGCACCTGACTAAAGGCAAAAGTGAGCTACCTCAACACCCGCTAGACCGAGGTTTTGACTACTTCTTTGGCTTTGACCGTTCAGGAACACCTTATTATGGGTCGAAAATCCTCGAAGAGAATCGCAAGCCCGTTAAAGCCGAAGGGTACTTAACAGATCAGTTAACCGACCACGCACTTGAGTTTATCAATAGCGATAAAACAAAGCCTTTCCTTCTCTACATGGCTTACAACGCAGTTCATGGCCCCTTAAATAAACCCGCTCCTAAGGAGTACCAGCAACACTTCAATAGTGGCGATAGGTATCTCGATTACTTCTATGCCTATCTGTACGCACTGGATCAAGGTGTTGCCAAAATCGTCAAGCAGCTTGAGAAAAATGGCCAGCTAGATAACACCATTATTATGTTCCTCAGCGACAATGGGGCGCCGGGCGGAAAACCTTTTCCATTGCCATCGAATGCACCGTTTACCGGATATAAAGGCCAAGTGTGGCAAGGGGGAACCCGAGTACCAGTCATGGTGTGGGGACCTGAACACCTTGTGAAAGGCGGTCGTGTTGATGAGTCTGTTATCTCCTCCATGGATCTGTTGCCAACAGCATTAGCAGCAGCTGGCGTATCACTGCCGGCTAATCTCGACGGCCAAAACCTGCTACCTAAGCTTAAGCAGGCAAAAGACGATAACAGACAGCTATTTTGGGCCAGCCAGCTATCACATCACTGGGGATTTATTCGCAATGCTAAGGGACGAAAAATAGAGGATAAATCGACAGCTGAACCCGCTTGGGCAGTTCGCAGCGACAACTGGATGTTACGTTACTGGGCTGACAGTCAATCAACTGAACTATTTGATATGAACTCAGACCATGGCGAAAAACAAGATATCGCCAGCAAGCATCCAGCGGTGGTGAAGCAACTGACTGCTGACTATAAAGTCTGGTTCGACACCTTGGCTAAACCTGCCGGTTGGCAGGAGAGTTATTGGGAAAAACTGCAAGTTAAATAACCCTGCAATAGCCGGACTCTATGGAGTTCGGCGTTAATCACTAACGAATAACTTTGATGGTTTTACTTGATACACATAGGCGGAAAGACAGTGATGAGAACATCGATCCCTTTATTACTTACCACTCTGTTCAGCATGGGGGTCAGCGCCCATCAACAGGATCCCTTAACCTCCTTACCAACATCAGCGACGAATTCTGGAGCGCCGCAAAATGTGCTGGTGCTTTTGATAGACGATCTAGGCTGGACAGATTTAGGCGCGTACGGTAGCCAATATAATGAATCTCCCAATATCGATGCCTTAGCGACAAAAAGCCGCTTGTACACCCAAGCTTATGCCTCATCACCCGTGTGCTCACCCACCCGAGCGGCCTTGATGACTGGAAAGCACCCTAGTAGATTGAAAATCACCACTCATTTCCCTGGGTTTACGGCAAAAAATCCCAAGCTGAAGGAACCCTTTAAAACAGACCATCTCCCCTTGTCAGAATTTACCCTCGCAGAGGTTTTTCAATCTCGCGGTTACGGCACCTTTTTCGCTGGGAAATGGCATTTGGGCGGTGATGGCAAGTTACCAACAGATCAGGGTTTTGATACTAATATTGGTGGGTTTAACAAGGGGTCTCCTCGAGGCGGTTATTACGATCCCTACAAAAATCCCAACTTAGCTAACCGCACACCCGGTGAACATCTCACTAAGCGACTCACAGATGAAACCATCGACTTTATTAAACAAGATCATGACAAGCCATTCTTTGCGCTTTTATCCTATTACGCGGTGCATACGCCGTTAGAAGCGGGGCCAGATAAGTATGAATATTTCAAAGATAAAACCGATACCGTCGCTGGCACTAAGGCATTTTTGATTGATGACGCACACAATAGCCGCACGCAGCTTAACCAAGTTGATGCAAAATATGCGTCTATGATTTGGGCAGTTGATAAGTCAGTGGGACGTATTCTCGCAGCACTGGAACAACAGGGATTAGATAAGAACACCCTTGTGGTATTAACGTCTGATAACGGCGGCTTCTCAACGCGTAAACAGGGAGATACGAGAGTCACGGGGACTGCCAACCTGCCGCTGCGATCTGGTAAAGGCTGGGTATACGAAGGCGGCATCCGTATTCCATTATTGATCCATCAGCCCGGTCAGCAAGTGCAAAGCCAACACGACACCTTAACAACATCGGTAGATCTTTACCCAACATTGGCATCAGTCGCTGGCGCTAACACCTCCGAAGATATTGATGGCACTGACTTACTGATGCTGGATAACAACCCTAGCATTGCGAACCAGCGCCCTATTGTTTGGCATCATCCTCATTATCACGGCAGTGGCAATACGCCCAGTGAAGCTATCCGTGTGGGCGATTGGAAACTGTTGAAGTTTTATGAGCAAGATACTGTCGAGCTGTACAACCTGAAACAGGATATCGCTGAGCAAGTGAACTTAGCAAACAGTGAACCAGACAAAAAGAAGCAATTACTGGCGCTGCTGGATAAGTGGTATACGGATAATGGAATAGAAAGAATTAGCCTAATTGAATAGGTAATATCTATCGCAAAAAACAAAAACGCCACTGAATACAGTGGCGTTTTTAAGACTACGAGTCTGTTTATTTCAAACGACTCATTTAGCTGAGTTGTATATCGGGCACTGGTGTTGTGCGCTCAATAAACTGAGATTCAATCAGCTCAATCGCTTCATCCAAAATCTCTTTTGATGCTTTATAAGCAGCGTCGCTGTCTCGAGATTTAATGGTATCCAGAATATGTTGATGCTTGATCACATCAGCTCCAGGCACACCTTTAATTTTATTGGTGTAACGGATACTCACTCTTAACGCAGTCGCGATAAAGTTAGTCAACTGGTAAAAAAAGCGGTTACAGCTCGCTTCTAGAATGGCGGTATGGAATGCAATATCAGCTTCTAAAGGGTCATCCAAACCATTATCGGCGTCGCGCATTCTCTCCAATGCATTTTCAATATTACGCAGCTGATCGGCGTTAGCTTGCAAAGCGGCTAATGCACAGGCCTGAGGCTCAATAGCCACACGCATCTGAGTAAATTCATGTAAAAGCTGAATGGAAGGTTTACTGCTTAAAATCCAACTTAATACGTCAGTATCAAATAGATTCCAATTGTGTTCTGGCATCACGCGAATACCTTGTTTCGGGCGTGACGTAATAAGTCCCTTGGCTGAAAGCATTTTTACTGCTTCACGGGTTGCACTTCGGCTGACACTGTATATAGAGCAGAGCTCAGCTTCCGATGGTAGGCCACTTCCTACAGAATAACGGCCCTTAACAATCTCCATCCCGAGATCATGGGTGAGTTGATGAGTTAAATTGTGTTTCTCACGTAGAATCATAATACTCTTACTTTTCATGTAAATAGCTGATGCATTTCCCTTTTATGACAATGCTATTAACGTCAAGGGTTTGCTCATACTACCTCAGATGTAAGTGACTAGAAAACAAGTAAATCAAAAAACCTCATGAATATAAGACTTACGTATAGCGCTTATTGTTAAAAGCGGAAAATAAGTTGACTCAATGTTAAATATAGTATTAATATGACAATATAGATAAGAACAGCAATACCAATACTGCTAATATAATTGCACTAAAAATATTTAACATAGTGATTAATAGTATTTATCTACTTAATAGTACTAAAAACTTACTAATAAGCAATGAGTTAAGGTATTCCTATTGATTCATTATCAGTGCGGTGGACGA
This sequence comes from Shewanella hanedai, assembly GCF_007197645.1. GTDB lineage: Bacteria > Pseudomonadota > Gammaproteobacteria > Enterobacterales > Shewanellaceae > Shewanella > Shewanella hanedai. The sequence continues at coordinate 78,571 of NZ_VKGK01000027.1, read as the reverse complement.
AAGGTGGCCATTTTCAACTAAGTTTAATTAGTTGAAAAAGTTGCAAAAATGAACAAGCTGATACAGCTTTTCATTAAGGCCATTGATTAGGAGAAAAACTTATGACCATCTCACAGCTTGATTATCGGCTTGGCGGACGCGGAGTATTTGTAACCGGAGGCGCTACCGGCATCGGGGCTGCACTTGTAAAGGCATTTATCGAGCAGGGATCGAATGTTGTCTTTGTGGATATTAACAACCAAGCGGGTGAGACGCTACTGCATGAGCTGACACCTAAAGCCGATCAACAGCTGCGCTTTTTACCACTGGATGTCACCAATACCCAGTTACTGCAGCAAACCATCGCTGAACAAGCCGCTTTATTGGGCCGTTTAGACGTAATGATTAATAACGTGGGCAATGATAGCCGGCATGACGCCACAGAGTTAGAAGAGCAAGATTGGATGCAGTGCATGGCAGTGAATCTGCACCCAGCATTTTTTGCATCTCAAGCCGCCTTTAATGCGATGAAAGATACACAGTCTGGCGTGATACTCAATTTCAGCTCCAATACGGCCTATGTCGGCGAACGAAATATGGCTGGTTACATTACAGCGAAAGCAGGGCTTGCGGGGATGACAAAAGCTTTGGCAAAAGACTACGGGAGCGACCATATCAGGGTCAATGCCATTGTGCCGGGGTGGGTAGCCACAGAGCGTCAACTCGAACAGTGGTTATCACCGGAACAAGAACAGCAATTGATGGCGATGGTAGCCATACAAAAACGCATTACACCGGAGGAGATTGCACGTTTGGCTCTCTTTTTAGCCTCTGATGACAGCACATTTATCACTGGTCAATGCATGGTGGTTGACGGAGGCAGAATATAAGTGACAGGGCAAGCTGATGTAATCGTGATTGACTGGGGAGCCAGTTGCTTAAGGGCATATTTATGTGCTGAAAGTGACGATGGCCTCAAGGTACTGGCGCAGGTAACCGGCCCCGGTGTCACTAAGGTTGGTCGTAGCTTCGAGGCAGTACTGAGTAACGCGATAGCCCCTTGGAGTAAGCAATACGGTGCTTTGCCCATTTTTATGTCGGGCCATATTGGCTCCAGCTTAGGCTGGCATGAAGCGCCATATGTTTTTTGTCCTGCATCACCAGAAGACGTAGCCAAAAAAGTGATTCAGTTTGAATCCAATGGTCACAATATCTATGTGGTGCCTGGCATTAGTTGCGCCGAACCAGACGCTCACAGAGATGTAATGCGGGGTGAAGAAACCCATGTGTTGGGCTGGCTAAATCTCGATGACGCCCATCGCCAAGGTAAGCATCTATTGTGCCTTCCCGGTACTCATACCAAATGGGTGTTGGTTGAAAGCGGTTTGATAACCGTATTCAAAACGGCGATCACCGGTGAATTATTCGATCTGCTAAGTCACCAAAGTGTGCTTATCCAGAATCAAAGCAATGAGATAGATATGACCGCCTTTGAGCGCGGTGTAAGGCTCACCCTTGATAGTGATTCTGGCCAGTTTGTACATGGCTTATTCAGTGTGCGCACCTTACAGGTATTAGGCGATTTGAAACCTGAGCAGGCTAAGTCTTATCTTTCAGGCGTGTTGATTGGCAGTGATGTCAGAGCGGCATTAATGGCGCCTGAATGGACCATATCGGAATTAAGCTCGATTACCTTAATTGGTAGTCAGTCGTTATGTCGCTTGTTTAGTAAAAGCTTGGAAATAAAAAATATTAGCACTGGAAATATAGATGATAAACAGACGTGTTTAAGCGGATTTTCCGCCATCTACCGTGCCGTTTTGTAGGAGTAAGTCGTGGCCATCATATCGCCAGATACATCTGGCAGATGACCAAATTTAAATAATAATATGCTCAAGTGGGGAAGTATATGGAATTAACCATGTTAGATCTGTCTGTTGTTGCCTTTTATGTGGTGGCTCTGATCACAATTGCGTTCTTCGTATCGCGAGAAAAAGCCGGCCATGAAAAAGACGCCAACGATTACTTTCTTGCGGGCAATAGCCTTCCTTGGTGGGCCATTGGCGCGTCATTAATTGCAGCCAATATTTCAGCTGAACAAATTATTGGCATGTCAGGCTCAGGTTACAAAATCGGACTGGCTATCGCCTCTTACGAGTGGATGGCGGCCATTACCTTGATTATCGTCGGAAAATATTTCCTGCCAATCTTTTTGCAAAAAAAGATATACACCATGCCGCAGTTTTTAGAGCAGCGCTTTGATTTCAGAGTTCGACTAACCATGGCTGTTTTCTGGCTTGGGGTGTACATCTTCGTCAACCTGACCTCAGTGTTATGGCTCGGTGCACTTGCCATCAATACTATCGCCGGTGTCGACATGCTCTACGGTATGGGCTTTTTGTGCTTGTTCTCGATTGCCTATTCACTCTATGGCGGATTAAAGGCCGTCGCCTATACCGACATTATTCAGGTGGTACTGCTGATATTTGGCGGTTTATTCCTGACTTACACCACGCTTGAGTTATTAGGTGCTGGTGACGGCATTATGGCTGGGATCAGTAATATTCTCACTCAAGCACCAGAAAAGTTCGACATGATTTTGGCGCCAGATCACCCCCACTATGTTGACTTGCCCGGCTTGTCAGTCTTGGTCGGCGGTATGTGGGTGATGAACTTATCTTACTGGGGATTCAATCAATACATTATTCAACGCACCTTGGCAGCTAAAAACTTACGGGAAGGCCAAAAAGGCATCGCATTTGCCGCCTTCCTTAAGCTGTTAATGCCAATTATCGTAGTTGTACCAGGCATTGCTGCTTACTTGCTGCTGCCGGGGCTGGACAGACCCGATAGGGCGTATCCAGAACTCATGACCATGATGCCAGAAGGGCTTCGCGGGCTTATTTTTGCCGCAGTGATTGCCGCTATTGTGTCATCAGTTGCATCCATGACCAACAGTATTGCCACGATCTTCACCATGGATATCTACAATCAACTGAGCAAAAAGGAGCATGACGCAAAGCATCTGGTTAAAATTGGCCGTGTCGTCAGTTTGCTGTCGTTAGTCATCGCACTATTTACTGCTAAACCGTTATTGGGCAGCTTCGATCAAGCTTTCCAGTATATTCAAGAGTTCACAGGCTTCTTTACACCGGGCATTGTTATCCTGTTCCTGTTTGGTATGTTCTGGAAAAAGACCACTGCAAATGCTGGGTTAGCAGCAGCGCTCGGCTCGGCAATATTGTCTTTTGTGTTTAAGATATTTTGGCCTGAACTTCCCTTTATGGACAGGGTTGGACTCGTCTTCCTCCTTTGTGCTTTGTTAGCGATAGTGGTTTCTTTAATGGAACATAAAAAAGAGCAGTCTAAGGTGATTGAGCTGTCAGATGTCGATTTCAACACCTCTCGCGGTTATAACATTGCCGGCATTGCAGTGGCGTTGATTCTGATTGGCCAGTATGCAACCTGGTGGTAACGAGCAAAATATGAAGGCGACCTTGCTGTATTCAGTTCCGGTCGCCAACACTTTGGGAGAGGGGGTCATATGGGATCACCTCAGCCAAAAGGTCTGGTGGACAGACATCGAAGAGTGTGTGCTGTACGCCTTTGACCCCCAGCACCGAACACTCGAAAAATGGCATATGCCAGAGCGATTGTGTAGCTTTGCACTGACGGAAACAGAGGGGCTTATCTTGGCGGCATTCGCCTCTGGATTCGCCTTTTTTTGTTTACACAGTAACCAGCTAGAGTGGATTGCCAGACCAGAGCAAGCCTTATCTGGCAAGCGCCTTAACGATGGCAGAGTTGATGCCGCTGGACGTTTTTGGTGTGGCAGCATGGTTGAAACTGACACTGCGCCTATCAATAGCGGCAGTTTGTACTGTGTCAGCAAGGGAGAGTGTGATTGGCAAAGAAATGGCTACCAGATTTTTAATGGCCTGAGTTGGAGCCCTGATAATCGATGGCTGTATTGTGCAGACTCTGCCCATAACGTGATTTATCGCCACCATTTTAATCATCATACTGGCCAAATAGGCATTGCAGAGGTGTTTGCGACTACCCCAGACAATATTTATCCCGATGGTTCGATTATAGATAGCGAAGGAGGTTTATGGAATGCCCAGTGGGGAGGCAGCAGAGTGGTTCGTTATGATACCACTGGAGAGATTCAATTTGTGCTTAATCTACCTGTGACTCAACCTAGCTGTGCGGTATTTGGAGGCGAAGCAATGGATCTTCTTTTTGTCACCAGCGCCAGAGTCGGCCTCACTTCAAAACAACTCGCTCAACAGCCAATGGCGGGAGATCTGCTGGTATATCAAATCGATAGAAAACTGGGATTGCCGAGCCCGAGGTATAAACGCTGATACTGACTGTAATCACCTATCTCCACCTCTTTATTGTCCCATTGTCAGCCAATTTCCCATCAATTATACGCCCTTCCCCTGCGTTTAACTTCATCACTTATGTAAAGAATGTTTCGCCACTGTTTCCATACTGGTCAATTCATAATAATTATAGTATAAATACGATAATGTTTATTAGCATAAGAACAAAAGATGACTGAGCTTATCAATATTTCCAATGACACTTTACGTCTGTGCGTATCGCCAGGCTTAGGCGGCAGCATCATCAGCTTTGAAGCCTTAATAAACGGTCATTGGCAAGCCTTTTTACGCCCAGGTAATAACGCCGAGCATGTGTTGAGTACGGCAGGATTCCCGATGGTGCCTTTTTGCAATCGAGTCCGTAATGGCCATTTTCATTGGCAAGACCAAGCAATAAAATTAACCGCCAATCATCCACCGGAACCACATGCTATTCATGGCTTTGGTTGGCAGCAGCCATGGGCGATAGAACATATTTCACTTAATCAGATTTTACTTAGCCAGAATGAAGACGGGCAAAAATGGCCTTTCAAATATTTCACCAGTCAACTTTTTACGCTCTGTGGCAACAGTCTGCGTGTCGAAATGACAGTGACCAATCACAGCGATCAATCGATGCCTGCTGGCCTTGGGTTTCACCCCTATTTTCCTTTGACACCCGACGTGCGCTTGATGACTGATTGCAGCGAACAATGGCTGGTTGATGACGAATCGATACCGACATCACGGATCCCCGCCCCCTATGCCATGACGAGCTTATCTGGGTTTCCACTAGCGCACTCTAGTTTGGACAATTTGTTTGAAGACTTTGATGGTCATGCAAAGCTCATCTGGCCAGATAGCGGTACCCAGATGGATATTCGGGCATCCAGTGATTGTCGGTTTCTGCAAATTTTCACCCCAGATAATGAGGATTACTTTTGCGTAGAACCACAGAGTATGTGTGTGGACGGCTTTAATCGGTACCAAAATGGCGACAGCAATACTGGCGTTGTTGTATTGGCACCAGGAGAGACCTTGAGCATCTGGATGGAACTGTCTCCTGCAAAATTGTAGCAGCCTAAATCATGGGGCTTATAGCGCTTCTGAAGTGTCAGTTTTGTTAAATAAATAAGTTAAGCTTTATTTTGTATTATTTATAGTATAAATTAATTGTTAAGATAATTAACATGAATGGGGTAAGTGAAGGTGAAAGTTTTGGTCACCGGAGGAATGGGGTATATCGGCAGCCACACATGTTTGGCGCTGCTGAATGCTGGATTCGAACCGATTATTTATGACAACTTAACGAATTCGACCACAGGTGTGTTGCAGCAGCTGTGCCGCATTAGTAATCGTAAGCTGACGTTTGTAGAAGGCGACATACGCGATACTGACTTGTTGCGTCAAGTGATGGCACAACACGGATGTGAAGCCGTGATTCATTTTGCCGCGTTAAAAGCGGTCGGTGAATCAACTGAACATCCACGACGTTATTACGACAATAATGTCGCGGGGAGTTTGTCATTACTAAGCGCCATGGAAGACTGCGGAATCCGCAGTATTGTGTTCAGTTCATCGGCGACAGTGTACGGCGATCCTGATTACATCCCAATTGATGAGTCTCACCCAATTCGAGCAACCAACCCTTACGGCTGGACCAAGGTGATGATAGAGCAAGTGCTAAAAGATACCTGCGCAGCTCAACATGAATGGCAGGCAATCTCCTTGCGTTACTTCAATCCCGTTGGTGCCCATGAATCTGGCTTACTTGGTGAAAACCCATTGGGAACACCCAATAACTTGATGCCCTTTATTGCTCAAGTCGCCGTTAGGCAACGCGATAAGTTACAGGTGTTTGGTGGCGATTACCCCACCCCTGATGGAACTGGCATTAGAGATTATATTCATGTAATGGACTTAGCTGTGGGCCACGTTCGGGCACTTCAAACAAAGATGGGACACACAGGTTTTTTTGCTTACAACCTAGGCACTGGCCAGGGCTACTCCGTGTTGGAGATGATCCACAGTTTTGCTAAAGAGAGCGGTCAAACTATCCCTTATGTCGTGTCTCCTCGCCGTAACGGTGATATTCCCTGCTCTTATGCGGATCCTACATTGGCACAACAGGCGCTTAAATGGCGAGCTGAACGTAACTTGCCGCAGATGACAGCTGATGTGTGGCGCTGGCAATCCAACTACCCAAGTGGAATTTAGGGAGCAGATGATGAATGCCTACGAATTACCCCATAGACGCTATAACCCATTGATGGACGAATGGGTTCTTGTCTCACCCCACAGAAACAACCGCCCTTGGAAGGGCGAGGTGGAAGCGATCTCCGAGGAACACATCCCCTCTTTTGATGACGCTTGCCCTCTTTGTCCCAGTAACAAACGCGCCAACGGTGAAGTGAACACGAATTATCCAAACACCTTTGTTTTTTCCAATGATTTCGGTGCCATCATGCCGATCTCTGCCAATATGACGGAACTTAGTTCGCAGTCCCTGTTAACTAGGTCAGAAACGGTCACGGGAGAATGCCGAGTCATATGCTTTTCACCCGACCACAGTAAAACCTTGGCGCAGATGAATATCTCAGAGATCCGCCATGTGGTGGACACCTGGAAGCAAAATTACCTTGAACTGTCGGCGCATTATAACTGTGTGCATATTTTCGAAAATAAAGGTGCGGTCATGGGCTGCTCCCAACCTCACCCACACGGGCAAATTTGGGCTCATCAACATAGGTCATCTGAAATTGAGAAAGCCAATACAAGCCAAGAAGCGTATTTTCACCAGAAAAAGAGCCCGTTGTTGGATGATTATGTGCAGATGGAGATCAAAGACAAAAGCCGCATTGTCGCCGAAAACGCCGACTGGTTAGTGGTAGTACCTTATTGGGCAAAATGGCCTTTCGAAACCCTGCTATTGACCAAGCATTCATTGGTTGATATCGGGCAATTAAATAACGACCAAAGCCAGACTCTGGCACAAATATTGTCAGAATTGACCATACGTTATGACAATCTATTCCGTTGCCGTTTTCCCTACTCTATGGGATGGCATTGCGCCCCCAAGGATCTGCAGAGTAACGATCACTGGCGCTTGCATGCCCATTTTTATCCGCCCTTGTTGCGCTCCGCTACCGTGAAAAAATTCATGGTGGGCTATGAAATGTTGGCTGAAAGTCAGCGTGATTTGACCGCAGAAAAGGCGGCGCAGTTACTGAGAGATGTCGTTACTGTACATTATTCTTTGGAGACACAGCCGTGAATATTGAAAAACTATTGGTACAATTTGAATCACTATTTTCCAATTCCGCTGAAGGGATAAGTAGCGCCCCTGGTCGGGTTAACTTAATTGGTGAATTTACTGATTACAACGATGGCTATGTATTACCCTGCGCGTTGCAGTTCAGAACTTACGTTGCTTATCGACGTCGCAATGACAATTTGGTGATGGCCTATTCCACCAATTATCCCGGAGAGTGTGAAGCCTTTGAATTGGATTCCCCTATTACTCATGGCACCAGTCATTGGGGCAATTATGTTCGCGCCATCGCTTACGTATACCAGCACAGCAAACATCAATTCGGCGGTTTGGATATTCTCATTAGCTCCAATGTCCCTCAAGGAGCAGGGTTGTCCTCATCTGCAGCGCTAGAGGTGTCTTTAGGTGGCGCTTTAAATCAGGCATTTGACTTGCAGTTGAACTCCGAGCAAATAGCCCTTTTGGGGCAGCAGGCTGAAAATGATTTTATGAATTGCCAGTGCGGCATTATGGATCAACTCGTCTCCGCCAAGGCCAGCCATAATAATGCCCTATTGATAGATTGCATGAGTTTGTCGATTCAGCATTACCCGATCCCTGCCAATCTCGCATTGGTGGTGATTAATTCGAATTTTCCCCGTAAGTTAGTTGAAAGTGAATATAACCAACGCCGTATTGATTGCATGAATGCCGCTGCCAAAATGGGGGTTAAAACCCTGCGTCAAGCGAGCCTTGATGACTTATATTCCGCACGGGATAACATGAGCATGAACGAGTTTAAGCGTGCAAGACATGTCATCAGTGAAAACCAGCGAGTATTGCAAGCTGCCAAGGCGTTACAACATGATGAACTGAGCAAACTCAGTGAGTTAATGAGAGAGTCTCATCGCTCATTGCGAGAGGATTTTGAGGTTACTGTACCAGCGACCGATGGTTTAGTTGAAATTTGCCATCATACTCTAGGTAAAGATTGTGCCACGCGGATGACTGGCGGTGGTTTTGGTGGCGCCGTAATATGCATATGCCACCATGAAAATGTCCCAAAAATTGTTGATGCTATTTCCAGCCAATACCTTGAGAAATTTGGCTTGGAAGAGACCATTTATGTGGCCAATGCCGCTGAAGGCTTAGTATCAACATTATTTGAAAATCATAAAACACTGGCAGAACAGTTAAGGTAGCAGTGATGAAACGAAGTCAGATTAATCTGAATGTGGCTGTATTGCTTGGACTGATGACTGCCGGCTGCGTACAGACAAAGCAGCAAGATCAACTGACCCAGGCAAAAGAGTCTGAGCGACCGCCAAATGTCATTTACTTTTTGGCAGACGATTTGGGTGTGGGTGATTTAGCCAGCTACGGCCAACAGAAAATACGCACTCCCAATATTGACCGCCTTGCCAGTGAAGGGATGCGTTTTACTCGGCACTACTCAGGTAGCTCAGTTTGCGCGCCATCCCGTGCCAGCTTGATGACCGGGAAAGATATGGGTCACACCGGCGTGCGGGGCAATTACCAGCAAAAGAATGTCCCTGCAACGGCTGAATATCAAGGTCAATATCCTCTGCCACAAGGTGCGACGACATTAGCGCATCTGTTCCAGCAAGCGGGATATCGCACTGGCGCATTCGGAAAGTGGGGACTGGGGGCATCCCAGAGCAGTGGTGCTCCGGCCGCCATGGGGTTTGATGAATTTTATGGCTATCTGGATCAACGTCAGGCGCATAATTACTTCCCTCGTTTTCTCTGGCAAAACCACCAGCAAGTTTGGCTCAATAATCCAGTGATTAACGTCCACCCCAAAGCGCGAAAAGGTTCCAATGACCATAAAGAATATATGGGGGAGGATTATGCTCCCTACAAAATCGTCGCTAAAGCCAAGGCGTTTATCCGCAAAAATCAGAGCGAACCCTTTTTCCTCTATGTTCCTTTTGTTGTCCCCCACGCCGCGATGCAAATACCTGATGCAGAGCTTGAAGCTTATGCATTTACTGAAACGCCTCATGTAATAGGTGGTGCGCGGGCTTATACACCACACCCCAAACCTCGAGCGGCAAGAGCGGCGATGATCTCCCGTATGGATCGCGATGTCGGTGACATGATGACTTTGTTGGAGGAGCTAGGGCTAGATGACAACACCTTAGTATTTTTCTCCAGTGATAATGGTGCCACCACAGCTGGCGGTTCAGACATCAAGTTCTTCAATAGCACTGCAGGTTTACGTGGTGAAAAAGGAACGCTTTATGAAGGCGGGATTAGAGCGCCATTAATCGCTCGCTGGCCCAGTAAAATTAAGCCGGGCAGTGAGAATAATCAGTTGTCCGCTTTTTGGGATATGCTACCGACATTTGCCGAGTTATTGCAGCAGCCATCACCTGAGGATATCCAAGGGATCTCTATTTTACCGGGATTATTAGGCGAACATAGCGATGAACGACACGAAAGCCTCTATTGGGAGTTTCACAGTCGTAACCCTTCACAGGCAGTTGTTATGGATGACTGGAAAGCGATCCGCCATTTCAGCAAGGTCAAAGGCCTTAAGGAGTTAGTCGCCGGTAAAACGGCTCTTTACCACCTTGTGGATGATCCAGAAGAAATCGTGGATCTTGCAGATAGTCACCCTCAATTAACGGCACAAGCAGAAGCCATTATGGCTCAGAGACAAAGTGCCCCCCATGCTCCCTGGAATTTTTAGGGAGTAGTAGTCGATTCTAGTTTTAGTTTTTAGGTGTTCCAACCTTGTTTGCCGACCTTATGGTCGGCTTTTTTTCGCCACGACTTTAGTTCTAACACCACCACAAAACCGACCATCCACCTTCAATGCGTTCACCAGTACAAGGCAAAGCCGCCTTCTTTCCATCTTGATGCATATCGCCACTCTCATCTGAAATACCTTTTCACAGGCCAACAAAAAGGGACCCGATGGTCCCTAATTGCAATCAATACATATTATCCACCAACACAACTCATGTTAGCGATAGCCACTTTCCATGATTTGATGGAGCTTGTGCTTCATCGCAACGACTTTATCAATGTTGCTGGTCGCGAGGTTTTCCTGCTCCGCGATATCCATGCTGAGGTTGTACAACTGCTCTGATTTTTGCAGTCCAACTTCAATCTCTTTGTTCTTTAACCAAGCGGGTAAATCTTCACCTAAAAATGGACGAATATACTTCCAGTTTCCCTGACGTAAAGACACAGTACCAACAGACTCTTTCACCAAGAACTCTCTGCCAGTATCAGTATTACCCAACCAGGCATCCAACTGTGGCAAACTGTCCATCGCCTCCCCTTCTGCCAACGCTAATCCCAACAACTTGGCCATTGAAGCGTAGATATCGATTTGAGATGTTAATGCCGCACTCTCTTTGGGCTGCACATGACCAGGCCAGTACACAATCGCTGGTACGCGAGTTCCTGCCTCATACGCACTGTACTTACCGCCTCTAAATGGACCAGAAGGCTTGTGTTCGCCTAACATTTCAACCGCCTTGTCATAATAACCATCATCCAGCACTGGGCCGTTATCACTGGTGAAAATGAGAATGGTATTATCGGCAATCCCCTGCGCTTCTAACTCCTTCACTATCTGCCCCGTCATCCAATCTAGCTGGACAATCGCATCACCTCTTGGCCCCATACCGCTTTTCCCTTGAAATCGTTTATGAGGTAGGCGAGGCACATGAATATCGTGCATTGAATGGAACAGGAAGAAAGGCTGATCTTTATGCTGACGAATAAAGTCCACTGCCTTGGCAGTGAACACATCTGGGAAATCTTCGTCTACCCAATACGCCGACTCACCGCCATCCATACTGCCAATACGGCTGACACCGTTCACAATGGTATTGCTATGTTGGGGATCCGCATTTACCCGTAGCATTTCAGGGTGTGACAAACCTGTCGGTAAATTGCCGATGTTTTCTTTGTAGCTCACCGATAATGGATCGGCACTATCGAGGTTCAGAACATGGTGGTTTTCCAGAAATACCGTCGGTACCCTGTCACCTGTGGCTGGCAGCAAAAAGCTGTAATCAAAACCAATCTCCAATGGTCCAGGTTTCACAGCCTGATTCCAGTCGACCTCGCCATATCCCAAGCCCAGATGCCACTTACCTATCACCGCTGTCGCATAGCCAGCCTTTTTCAGTAACTTGGGTAGCGTAGCTTGCTCTGGATTGATCAGTAACGGTGCATCTCCCGGTAAAATTGCCGCGTTAGAGCGAAAACCATGCTCACCGGTCAGCAAAGAATAACGTGAGGGAGTGCAAGTGGCGGCTGATGCGTGAGAATCGGTCAACTTAAGCCCTTTAGCTGCGAGCGCATCAATATTAGGAGTGCTAACTCCTGTAGCGCCGTAACTGCTAATATCGCCATAACCTAGATCGTCGGCGTAAATAATCACCAGATTAGGTTTCAGCGATTTAGGTTCAATGACAGCCTGGGCATCCGTATCGGTTGCTGGAGCACTGATTTTGGCAGCCTTAGGGGCATCATTACATCCACCAAGGAGCAATCCAGTTGCCAGAGTTAACCACAAATGTCGTGCGAGGTTCATGATGTTTTGTCCAATTTAATTTCTATTTATATTATTAATACTACATTTGTAACACTTATTGCAAATTAGTTGCACTCTAGTGTGTGGTTTTAGCAGCACAATGAGCAGCCTTACTCATAGATAGACTTGAGCTTAATGGCATCTTTAGCTTGGTATTCGGGATTAGCTTCAGTCGCCCTCGGCGCATTCACTGAATCTTGCCACGTCAGTAACGCCTCAAGCATTTTGGCTGCCAGTTCAGGTTGATGCTTCGTGAGATTATTCTGTTCACTGCTGTCATTGACGACATTAAACAGAAGTTGCTTACCGGTTTCATCACTGTGGATCAGCTTATAATCCCCCATGCGGATGGCGGCTCCGGGAGTATGTTTCCAATAAGGATAGTCAGGGTTACCACGGTATGGAGCGAATTGGTCGATATACACAGGGGCATGCCAAAACAGACTGCGATCTCGTATCTCTTTGCCCTCCCTTGCTAAGCTGATGATGTCGTCGGCAACAGAGGGCTCTACTACGTCGCGCTTGGTTAACATTGAAGTACTCGACAAAAGTTGAGTAAAACCTGCGAAGAGATCAGACATCTGCACTGGGGTGGCATTCTGACTGTCGGTAGGCAACACCGTGGGCCAAGAGAGCACCAAAGGTACTCGGATCCCGCCTTCAAATAATGAGCTTTTATATCCTCTAAAAGGCAATGAGGAGGTAGCTGGATCATAGCCGCCATTGTCAGAGGCAAAGATAACCAAAGTATTATCTCTAAGCCCTTGCTCTTCGAGCTGATGAATAATTTTCCCAACGTTATTGTCCAAATTACTCACCATCGCGGCATAAGCCGCACTTTTTATCTCTCCGCTTTGCTCACGCTTTTTGTGACTCTTTTGCCAAGCCTCTGGCGCTTCTATTGGAGTGTGCACCGCATAAAAGGGTAAGTAGAGTAGAAACGGTTTTTGCTGCTGCGCTATGTATTGAGTGGCTTCGCGGGTAATGCGGTCACTGAGAAATTCATTGCTGCGCCCCTCACCCTTAAGACCAATTAACTTGCGTCTACGCTTGCTATAGGGATAGAAATAGCTAGGTGGGTGCCCAAGATGGGAGGCGGCATTGGCGTAATCAAACCCATATTCAACCGGTGACACTTTGCCAAGATGCCACTTCCCTATCACAGCAGTACTATATCCTTGCTGTTTGAACAGATCCGCCACCGTAGTCAAACTCGAATCCAATTCGGTAATGTTAGGTACAGGGATCAGTTTACGGTATTTACTCTCACCTCTGGCGGAGCTGCCAACCGTTAATATACCGTGCTCAGCAGGTGTGAGTCCTGTCATCAAGCTAGCGCGGCTTGGGGCGCAATTCGCAGCATTGGCATAAGCCTGAGTGAAGCTGACACCTGAACTGGCTAACCCATTAATGTTTGGCGTCTCATATTGGCGGGCACCATAAATCCCTGTGTCCATGATACCGAGATCATCAGCATAGATAATAATGACGTTCGGTTGTACATGTTCGCTGTTCTTCTGCTGACTGACCTTATCATCGCTATGTGCCCAGGCTGTCATCACGCCTAAATTTGTTATAACTAATGCCAAAATAAATAATTTCAAACTGACTTCTCCCAATTACTGCTTGTAACACCCTTGAGCTAACACTCCATCAAACACCTAATTTATATACTTAAACTAGCATTTTTCTGCGCTAATTAAAGCTTAACTCAGACAAATACACCTCATCACTTATGTTTAAAAAATGTATACAAAGCGTTAACTCCTGTTGATCTTTCATTCAATTTAACATATTAATAATACAAATCACAAAAACGAGAAACATTATCAACAGTTCAGGGTGTCACTACCTGCCTAGATAGCGTTTTACTGCTATAACAAATAAACAACATAAGGGGAGGAGATTATGGCTTGGTTTCGTAAAAGTGCAGTATCTCTAGCATGTCTTAGCGTATTGACCAGCGCTTCCGGTCTGGTAAACGCTGCAGATGAACAGCAAACAAAACAAACTAAAAAAGAAGAGATGGAAATTATTGAGGTTAAGGGCATTAAGTCCAGCTTGAAAAAAGCACTCAATGACAAACGCTTTGCCAATCAGGTGGCGGATATGATCTCTGCCGAGGATATCGGCAAACTTCCCGATGAAAACATTGCCGATGCTTTGCAGCGTGTTACAGGCGTGACCATTGGCCGTAACTCAGGTGAAGGCACCACGATTAGTGTTCGTGGTGTTGCTCCAGGTTTAAGCAATGTAACGATTAATGGCCAAAGTCAGGCCAGTGCATCAGGTGAAGGCCGAGAGTTCTCTTTTGACTCCATTGCCTCTGAGCATGTATCTGCCTTGCAGGTGATTAAAAGTCCCACTGCGGATATGGAAGAAGGCGGTATTGGTGCCACAGTGAACGTGGTGACCCGCCGTGCACTGGACTTTAAAGATGATCGAACCAAACTGACCGCATTTGCTGATTACTCTGAATTAACTCAAAAAACAGAACCACGTCTTTCTGCTTTACTTAGCCGCCAAAATGAAGATAAAACCTTTGGGTTTTTACTCTCAGCTAACCACTCGGTCCGCACCCTGCAAGAAGATGCTTTACGTGGATGGGGCTGGCGACAAAATATCGTTAATGAAGACGATGGTGCGGTTGAAGGCGCTGAAGTCGGCGATGAGTATTCTTACCTGAATCGACTTCGTTACCAAACAGGTACAAAAGAGCGCACTCGCACAGGTGGAACACTGTCGCTTCAGTGGCAACCAACAGATACCTTTGAGCTATATCTGGACACCCTCTATAGCCAACTGACACAAGTACGCGATGAATCCTATTTGGAAACTCGTTTCCCTATCGCTGGAAACAAAAAGAAGAAAAAGCCTGTTATTTTAAAAGGTTCAGATTCAGCGGTAGTGAATGAAAATGGAACTTTAATTGTCTCACAAATAGACGGTGCGCAGGTATTCAATAGCGCTTGGTATAACGAAGAAACCACTAAAACACTGACTACCACTTTTGGTGGCAGCTATGTACTGAACGATAACTGGGAGCTTGCCAGTGAAGTCGGTTATTCTCATATCGAGCGTCACACTGACGACAATATCCGTTCTTTTGCAGAAGCGGATCATAAGTTTGATCTGGATTATCGTCTAGATGGTCGCTTCCCGGTTATCGACTATTACAAAGATGCCAAGAATGTACCAATTAGCGATACCAGTGAACTTGTAAACCCTGGTAACTCGGATATCTACACCAGCAAACCCGCTAACCTAAGGGTACAACTGTTTAATATTGAAAATACCAAGGCGACCGTAAAATTTGATGTCACAGGAACCTTAGACGGTGATTTCTTTACCGATGTGAAATTCGGCACCATGTTCAAGCATCAAAACAAGTCTCGCACCAAAGACGAAGCCTTTATCAAAAAGTTTGAAAACCATGGGCTGAATGAATTTAAAGGCAAAACGATCACAGGGCTGTATGAAGGCTCGGATTCAGAAGTCTCAAGTGTTAGTTATAACCAAACAGATTTATTCAAGCTGCGTGATACTGCTCAAGCTGAAGGTATACCATTAACGCTTGAGCCTGTTCCAGAGTTTAACTATGACGTCACCGAGAAAACCCAGGCTGCCTATGTACGAGTTGACTACAACACTGAAGTCTTCGGCGATATGTCTCTAAGAGGTAACATTGGTGCCCGATATGTCCACACCGATGTTGAATCTATTGGTCTTAGCGAAGAGCTTGATGGCACTGATGTAGAACGTACAATAGAAAATGACTATAGCGATGTACTACCAAGCTTTAACGTTTCCCTAGGCCTCACGGATGACCTGCTACTGCGTGGCGCTGTTGCTAAGGTCATGTCACGTCCCGCCTTGTCGGATCTCTCTGCCCATAAGTCAATTAGCGAAAATGGTGATGGCGAAATAACCATACGCCAAGGTAACCCGGATCTCGATCCATACCGTGCAACATCATATGATTTATCATTGGAATGGTATTTCGATGAAGCCTCAGTACTCTCCCTTGCAGGGTTTTACAAAGACGTGGATTCGTTCATCTTTGACCTTCGTCATGACTCAACTCTGGAAGATAACATCGACGTTGCCACGATTGAACCAACCAACGGTGCAGGCGCCAAGGTTAAAGGTTATGAAATTGCCTTCCAGCATATTTTTGAGTACCTACCAGGTTTCTTAAATGGTTTTGGCCTTAACCTGAACTATACCTATCAGGACAGTGATGCAGATTTTAATCGTGAAGGTGTCAGCAATAGTTTTGGCATGCCGGGATTATCCAAAGACAGCTACAACGCCGTGGTGTTCTACGAGAAGTATGATTTCAGCACACGTCTAGCCTACAACTATCGCAGTCAATATTTGATTGAGCCATCTGGCAGACAAGAAAATGTGATATTTGGTGATGATTATGGCCAGTTAGATTTTTCAGCCAGCTATGACATCACTAAACAACTGACAGTTAGTTTTAACGCTATCAACCTCACTGAATCTGAACAGCGTCAGTTTGCTGGGTTTGAAGAACGTCTGTACGAGAACTATATCTATGGCCGCCGTTACCATCTTGGCTTCAGCTATAGTTTCTAATATTCAGTTAGTTACCACCTAAGAAAGCCTCTCTTTTGAGGCTTTTTTTATAGGTGTCATTTATTGCAACAAAAGGTAAGTATTAAGATGCGTTTTTTCTTCTGTCTGTGGTTATTACTATTTCTGGTTGGATGTCAATCTCAACCCAATCCACGTCCCAATGTGTTGTGGATTTACGTTGAAGATATGAATGATTGGATGGGCGCTTACGGCGACCACACAGTGCCGACCCCCAACATTGATAAACTGGCTGACCAAGGAGTGCGATTTGATAAAGCGATGATGCCAGCCCCAGTTTGCTCGGCTGTTCGCTCAGCTATCATTGCAGGGGATATGCAAACCAGCATAGGCGCGCATCATCACCGCAGCGGAAGAGCTGGATATGAACCCGTACATTTAGCCCATTCAAGTGTACCTGAGCAGTTCCGACAACACGGGTATGAGACCTTTAATATTGGCAAAGATGATTACAATTTTATCTACGATAGAAGGGATTTCTATTCTCTAATGCCTGGGCCAGATCCAGGGCATCATGCGGGCTTTGACGGTGCTGAATTTGATTGGGCAACAAGGTTAGGACAGTCAGGAAAACCCTTCTTTGGCCAAATTCAACTGCGTGGCGGTAAGTTAAAAATCAAGAAACCTCCGGTAGTGGTTGATCGCAGTTCAGTCACTTTACCACCCTACTACAACGACCAACCCCTAACCCGAGATGCATGGGCTAAGCATTATGAGAATATTCATGTCACCGACCTTCAAGTGGGCGACATCCTTAAGCAGCTACAGGACAACGGCTTACTCGAGAATACCGCCGTGTTCTTCTTCTCTGATCACGGCATGGGGTTTCTCAGGCATAAACAGTTTTTGTATGACGGCGGACTGCAGGTACCGCTAATCGTGAATTGGCCAGCAGGAAACGACAAAATTAGAACCTTAGGCCAAGTACGTGAAGAGATTGTCAGTGGATTGGATATTGCTGGCGCAAGCATGGGGCTGGCAGGGATCCCAGTACCTGAACATATGACAACACGGGATCTGTTTGCTGATGATTATCGCCCTAGAGAATGGGTTATTTCAGCACGGGATAGATGTGACTGGACCTTTGACCGCATCCGTTCTGTTCGAACCAACAGGTATAAATATATCCGCAATTACTTCCCTGAACGCCCCTATATGCAATCTCAATTTCGCGATCGCTGGAAGATGACCAAAGAATATCGTCAGGCGTTTAATCAAGGTAAGTTCAACACCATTCAATCTTTGTTTATGGCACAAGCAAAGCCTGCAGAGGAGTTGTACGATCTGCAGAATGACCCCCATGAAATTAATAATTTGGCTGCATTTCCTGCCCATCAAGTACAACTGGCACAGCTGCAACAAGTATTGAATCAATGGGAGCAAGAAAGCGATGATAAAGGCCAATATGCGGAAACCGATAAGAGCCTTGCCGAAGTGCTCCGTTATTTTGGGGATAATTGCCAAAGCCCAGAGTGCCAACGCTACAGAGATAAGCATCAATTATCAGGAAACTTAGCCTCGCCTCAGTAATTATCAAGGCATCGCCATCAATAAAGCTTCATATCTAAGATTGCGTTCATTTAACCCACTATCAGCGGGTTAAATGATTTAGTTCCAAATAAGCTTGAGCCAATTTTACAAAAACTCCATTGAAAAGAACACCCTCTTATCCCGATTGATATAACGACCTCTGTGATAATTCCTGTCAAATAACGTAAAGTTAATTAAATGTTCTATTTTTGTATTGATAGTTATTTATATTATTAATAGTATGATTGTATCTATAACCTACAAATAGAGAACTGCCTCACTATCGTTGAAGGACAGATCCTGGAGAGAAGCATGCGTATAGGAGCCTTATTGGCATTGCTGTTAGTCATGGCAGGTTGCCAGACAACCACCGCAGTCGCAGAAAAGCACACAAGCAAACGTCCCAATATATTGTGGATATATGTTGAAGACATGAATGATTGGATGGGCGCTTTCGGCGATAACACAGTGCCAACACCTAATATTGATAAGCTGGCGGGGGAAGGAGTCAGATTCGATCAGGTCATCATGCCTGCCCCAGTTTGTTCAGCTGTCAGATCCGCTATCATCACCGGTGATATGCAAACCACGCTAGGCACCCATAATCACCGCAGCTCTCGCTTCGACTATAACCAAATCACATTACCCGAAGGTCACAAAACCCTGCCTGAATTGTTTCAGGACAACGGCTATGAAACCTTCAATATCGGCAAAGATGATTACAACTTTTCCTACGATCGTAAGCAGCTTTACTCCTTACATCCTGGACCCAAAGTCGGTCATCAAGGAACCCAAGACGGTCCTGATTTCGACTGGGGGAAAACGCTAGCCACATCTGGTAAGCCATTTTTTGGTCAAATCCAACTCCGTGGTGGCAAGTACAAGATGAAGAAACCTCCGATTAAGGTTGATCGCGCTTTAGTGACATTGCCGCCCTACTACAATGACCAGCCTTTAACCCGTGATGCTTGGGCTCGCCACTATGAGAATATCCATATCACGGATCTCGATGTTGGCAAGATCATGACTGAGTTGAAAGACAATGGCCTATTGGAAAATACCGTGGTGTTTTTCTTCACTGACCACGGCATGGGCTTACTGCGCCACAAACAGTTTTTGTATGACGGTGGTTTGCAAGTGCCTTTAGTTGTTAGCTGGCAGGCAGGCAATGACAAGCTACGCGCACTGGGCGCTGAACGTAAAGAACAGATCCGTGGTTTGGATATTGGCGGCAGCAGTTTAGGCCTTGCGGGTATCGACATTCCCTCATACATGACCACTGAAAACTTCTTTGCCGCTGATTACCAAACTCAACCATGGATTATCTCAGCCAGAGACCGTTGTGATTATACCTTTGAGACAATCCGCTCTGTGCGCACTGAAGCGTTTAAATATATCCGTAATTATCACCCTGAACGCCCTTATATGCAGCCTCAATATCGCGATAAGTGGCCGTTAGTAAAAGAGTATAAAAAGGCTTATGCCAGCGGTCAGTTTAACGAGGTTGAATCTCTGCTCATGGCCAATGTAAAACCCGCTGAAGAGCTGTATGACCTAAAAAATGATCCCCATGAAGTCAACAACCTTGCCACAACCCCCGCTTACACAAATCAGTTAATCAGTATGCGCGACATTCTCAATAACTGGGTTAAAGAGACGGGCGACAAAGGGCAAACACCTGAGAGCGATGCGGGCATTCGTGAGGTACTAGAGTTTTATAAAAACAAATGTCAAAGCCCCGAGTGTCGCGGTTACCGTGCTCGTCATCCACATACCAGCAGCAAGCACTAGAGGAGCATAGCAATGGAAAGACGAACTTTTATTAAGTCAATGTCAGGCGTGCTAGCAGTGGCTACAAGCGTAGGCACGGTTTCAACCGCTCTTGCAAAGGATAAGCTCGTTTCAGTTGCTGAGTTTGGTTTGAAGCCTAATTCACGGGATGACTCTATTCCAGCGCTGCGCAAAGCACTGGCTTATTGTAAACAAAACCCTGGCACTACCTTGATATTTCCCCGTGGCCGTTATGATTTCTGGTACACACTGGCCGATCAGGATTTTTATTATCTATCTAACAATGATGACGGCATTAAACCGGTCGCTTTTCCGTTGACGGGCTTTAAAAATGTCACTATTGACGGACAAGGTTCTCGCTTTGTTTTTCATGGCGGTATGGTGCCGGCAATCGTGCGTGGTTCCAAAGGTATCACTCTCAAAAACTTCTCTATCGATTGGGATGTCCCTTTCAACTGCGAAGGCATTATCGAAGCGGTAAACAAGAAACAAAGCTATGTCGATGTACGTATTAAAAAGGGCTACCGCTATAAAGTTGAAAACAACCGATTCATCTTTGTTGGCGAAGGGTTTGAAAATCCTGTTATCAAAAACTTATTGGAGTTTGATACTAAAAAAGAGGAGCAAGCCTTCATGGCGCGTGACAATTTCCAACGTGAAATTCAGCCCGTCACCTCTGAAGTCAAACCCGGTGTTATTCGTATGAAAACCAAGTTCAACACTTGGCCAACGGTTGGTAATACTTTGCTAATCATGCAGGAGAAGCGTGAGTGGCCTGCATTTGCTATCCAAGACACCGACAATACTTGGATTGAAGATGTCACCATTCATCACTCTGGTGCAATGGGCGTTATCGCCCAGCGAGCCAACGGGGTTAAATTAGAAAGATTACAGGTACGCCCACGAGAGAACAATGGCCGTATCGTATCCACCACAGTGGACGCCACTCACTTCGTTAACTGTCGTGGTCATATTATCCTTAAAGATTGCCTGTTTCAGGGGCAGATTGATGATGGTACCAATATCCACGGTATGTATGGCCGTGTGGCAAAGATCCATAACCGCCACACAGCAACCTTCGAACTGGTGCATTACCAGCAGTTAGGCATTGATATTTTTGAAGCTGACAGCAAAGTGAATTTCAGCGATCTGGCCCTCAATGTGTTTCATGACAATGAGATTGCTTCTACAGTTCGCAAAGACGCGAAGTACTGGACAGTGACCTTCAAGCAGCCACTGGATAAGGCACTGAAGGTCGATGATGTGTTGGACAATCTCACTTGGCAACCAGATTATGTCATGATCTCCGGCAGTCGATTTATACGTAACCGCGCCCGTGGTGCCTTGGTGTCTGTACCAAGTAAAGTGATCATTGAAGATAACTATTTCCATACACCAGGCATGGGGATCAAGATAGGCTCTGGTGGCCTTAAGTGGTACGAATCTGGCCCAGTGACCTCAGTCGAGATCCGCAATAATGTATTCGATAACTGCAACTATGCCAAAGATGCAGCCCCCATTGATATCGTGCCTGGTCGCAGTAAAACTGAAACCTTGCCGTTCCATCAAAACATCAATATCTATCAAAATGAGTTCAGGGTATTCAACGGCAGAGTATTAACAGCCAGTCGCACCCACGGCGTTAATTTCGTTAATAATACCATTATCAAATCCGATGCATATCCAACAAAACCAAGTCGATTTGCGCCACTGCAGGTGGATCGCTCAACTCAATTTGTTCATACGGGTAACGATTTCATTGGTTTCCCTAAAGACAAAAAGCTGGTGTCCATCAATGAAGATAACAATAAACGTAAAACAGGTAAAAACGGTGTTGAGGTAGAAACTTCATGAAACATTTACTCGCCACATCTATCATCGCTTGCCTGCTGCCTCTTGGCAGTGCGCTGGCGGCTGACGCTGAGCCCCGTGACAATCTGTTATTTATCATGACTGACGAAATGAAGTCAGATGTGATGGGCGTGGCTGGCCATCCTATGGTGAAAACCCCTAATCTGGATAAGCTGGCAGCCCAAGGCACTTACTACAAAACCGCTTACACGGTTGCGCCTATCTGCTCTCCCTCTAGACGATCATTTTTTACCTCACGCTATCCTCATGTACACGGAGTCATCGACAACAATAAACAAGCCTTGGCTAATGATGGCGAAGTAGATTTACCGACCCTGCTCAAGCATGAAGGTTACAGCACAGCAATATCTGGCAAACTGCATTTTTATCCTGAGTGGCAGGACTGGAACTTTGATCATTTTTGGGCTCGCAGTAGCGAAGGCCCCAATCATGAAGAAACCTATCGCCAGTACATGTTTGCGAAATACGGTAATGATGCATTTAAGCCAGTGAAAGGCAGCGTGCTGTATCCCAAGGATCCACTGGGGCACGATTTAGGCAAGTACCAGTTCGCTAAAGAGGATTTCGAAACCTACTGGCTGACAGATAAAGCCCTTACGTATCTAACCCAACAGCAAAAAGCGCAAACCACAAAGCCATTTTTCTTGTTCCTTAGCTACAACGAACCCCACAGTCCATATCGTGCCACTGAGCCCTATGCATCAATGTACGATCCAAAGGCGATATCTGTTCCTGTTATTCCTGAGCATGCCAAAACCGAGCGTAAACAAGCTTTAGCAGACAAGATAAAAGGCAAGTCTCGTCACCTAATTGATGATGAACAGATGATGCGGGACTTAACCGCCCAGTATCTAGGCCACATCACTAATGTGGATGACAATGTCGGTCGGATACTCGACTACCTTGATAACTCAGGGTTAGCCGATAGCACCATCGTCGTGTTCAGTGCAGACCATGGCAATATGCTTGGCCAGCATGGCAAATGGTTCAAGGGCGTGATGCACGAAGGTTCAAGCCGAATTCCTCTGATTATTCGAGCGGGTAAAAATACCCAATACGCCAAAGTGATGAACCGTGGCAAGGTGGTTGAACAAATTGTTGAAAGTATCGATGTGATGCCGACCTTACTCGACATGCTCAACATCGATAAGCCTATCGGGATGCAGGGGCAATCTCTATTACCTCTCACGGCGGATAAAGCGGTTAATTGGAAGAATCACGCTTTTTCTCAGCGCTCTGATTACATGTTTAGACTGGACAATTTTAAGCTGATCCTGCCAGCCAAAAAAGGCAAACGCGGCGAGATAGAGTTATATGATCTCGTCAGTGACCCTCACGAACATAACAATCTGGCCAACGAGCCTGCCCACCAGCAGCGACTCGCCCAGATGAAAAATAGCATCAGTGAATGGCAAGCAAATAAGCCTGCGCCAATATCCGTTGCTGGGCTAACGCCACCAGCACATCTGTTTAACTCATCCGAGTTACGCCGAGACCATAAAAAGTCCAGCAAGGCCATGTTAGCTCATCATTCCAAGACTTTTCAGGCTGTAAAAGTTGATCCACAATCAAAAACCGGAGATAAAAATGACAATAAGAATCCGTAAATACCCAACCAAAATTTCTGGGTTATGTGCTCTGGCTTTGACCACAGCAGGGCTGACTGCTTGTGCGCCCGCACCTGAAATTGAGACTGCTAAAATACATGCTTCTAAAATGCAGACTTCTGAAGTCATTGATGTCAATCAACCCAATATTTTGATGTTGTTTGCCGATGATCTTGGCTGGACAGATCTGGGTTACCGTACAGGTCGCTGGGATACACCCAATATTGATAGTTTGAAGCAGCAAAGCCTCGAATTTACCAGAGCGTATGTGGCATCGCCAACCTGCAGCCCAAGCCGAGCATCGGTGATAACAGGTCAGCATCCTGCGAGATTGAAAATGCCTCGTCATATTCCTGATGGCAAAAAAGATCTGGGTTTTGATAAGTTTCATCGCCCCACCCAAGAGTTTCACCTCTTGCCAACGGATCCCGCTCAAGAACCGTCTCGAAACTACTTACCACTAGAGGTCACCTCCATCGCCGAGGCGGTTAAGCCGTTGGGGTATCACACTGCATTTTCGGGGAAATGGCATTTAGGTTCTGAAGATTATTACCCCATAAAGCAAGGCTTCGATGAGCAGTTCGGTGTATCAACGGCTGGTCATCCAAAGAGTTATCGAGCGCCGTTTTGGGAGGAGTATCGCAACCCTTACCCCGATGCTCCTAAAGGAAAATACCTGACAGAGCGTTTAACCGACGACGTGGTGAGTTTTATCGAAAATTACGACAAAGCTAAGCCGTTCATGTTGACCAATTTCTATTACACAGTGCACACGCCACATCAAGGCCCTAAAGCGGGAACCCAGAAATACTTGGATAAAGGACTGGATAAGAAATACGCCAACTTTGGTGCCATGGTCGAAGCATTGGATACCTCCGTCGGTCGTATTTTACAAGCCTTGGATGACTCTGGAATGGCAGACAATACCGTGGTTGTTTTCTATTCCGATCAGGGAGGTTACTTCACTAATGAGCCGCTAAGAGGCGGCAAAATGAGTGGCAAAGCACTTTATGAAGGAGGCGCCAGAGTGCCTTTACTCGTGCGTTGGCCGGGCGTCACACCTAAGGCTCAAAATTCTGAGCAATTGGTGCTGTCCACCGACATTCTACCGACCTTTGTGGACATTGCAGGCGGTAACCCCGACGATCTAAAAGATCTCGACGGCCAAAGTATCGTGCCGATGCTCAAAGGTGAGCTGTCTGAGCGTAAGCATGTGATTCTTTATCGTAACTACGAAGATGCCTACGCCGCAGTTATTGGTCAACGTTGGAAACTGGTGGCTTTTGTCTCGGGCAAGACCGAGCTTTATGATCTCTTGGTTGACCCCAGTGAGTCGACAGACTTGTCTGCTCAGCAACCTCAACGAGTGGCCCAACTGAAACAAACGTTATTGGAATGGCAACTGACAGTAGGCGTTAACCCAACGCTGAAACGCCCAGATCTGCTCTAGCAAGACTTGATGTATTTATTTACATGAAGAACGTTTCTGGACAGGCAACCGACATGTAAATTTTTGGTGCAATAGGCTTATCTTACGTACGGTGTATGTCAATCAGTATAAAGGTTTAGCATTTGAGTGCTTTTGCCTAAGTCATGACTTGCTCAGTTGTGACTTAGGCTTCTTTTTTCCTTTCGTTTATGCGCACTTTCATCTCATATCTATACCTTACTTTCTAACGTCCTTATCTCTCCTCTCACTGATGCTTTCTTTTGATTCATCCCCAACGTCAATCATCAACTCTTTATATTTACAATGATTGAAAGTAATTCAGCATCAGCTGGTTACCGGTCTTGCGAGAGTAGCCAATTCCGATATCCACTAACTGTGGAGAGGCTGGGTAAATGGTCAGGTACTGCTTAAGATAGTTAAGCGCATCCGTGGTTCTACCGTTGTGATCAAGCGCCACTAAGTAAACGTATTGATACTGGGTATTAGGCGGTGCCAGTTGAGCTGCCTGAGCAAGGTATCGCTCTGCAGATAGATAATCTTTGCCACGAATAAGGTGTAGCCCAAAACCATAGTTCAGATCCGCTGATTGTGGGTTGTGTTGCAGCCCATTTTCGAAAACACCTTTGGCCTTAGCTGTTTGTCCTGTTGCCCGATAGATATCGGCCAGATTCACATAGCTGGGCTCAAAGTAAGGATCGGTCATGATACTCGCACTCAGTTGCTGCTCAGCTTCCTGCCAGCGCCCCGTGGCCAATAACTGTAACCCTAGATTCAATCGCCCTTCACCTCGCCAAGCACTAACTTCATTCGCCCGTGTCAGCTCTTGATTCGCTTTTATCTTCGAATCGGTTCTCAAGGTTCTCGCTGCAGCAACCCGTACCGATCGCAGCGGATCATTTAATAAGGGCGTAAGTCCCTTCTTTCTATCGTCTTGAGACAATAGATAGCCCTGCTCCGCCGCAGCCAAACGGATCAATGGCTCAGGCGATCCCGCCAGAGTGCTAAACCAATCGGGGGGAATTTGTGTGTGGGTGACGGGTAAGAGCTGCAGTGCACTGGCACGGCTAATGGCTTCGATCGTGACATCATCGATGATATTTCGGTGCTGCGCAGCAGTAACAGGCTTTCCAGCTCTGAGGTTCATCAAGGCTTTTCGGTTCGGCTCAAGCTGCATATCACCACCAAACCATTGCTTAACCTTGCTACTCGCCCAGCTGGCGGTTTCATCTTCGTGGCAACGGTTACAGGCATTCGGTGTGCCTAAATTTTGACTAAGTGCTGGTCGGGGAATACTAAAACTATGATCTCTGCGGTCATCCACTCCCATGTAACGGGTTTGCGGCATGTGGCAATCAACACACTTACTGCCCGGCGTCCCGGCTTGATGATTTAAGTGACTCGATGTATTGAAGTGCTCTGGACTGTGACATTGCAAACACAAGCCGTTGCCCTCCGCTTTAAGCTTCATGGTGTGGCTATCATGACAATCTAAGCAATTAACGCCAGCGCTGTGCATTTTACTCTGCATAAAGGAGCCATATACATACACCTCCTCTTTGATCTGACCATCAACATGATACATAGGGGCGTTGATCAGTTGCGGTGAAAATTGATCCATAAACTTTTCATTTGGGCTAATTCCGTCAGTTAGCGGGCTGCGAAGTGAATGACAGGCGTAGCACGTTTCCATAAATTGGTTATTTCTAGGCTGCCCCTGCCAGGACGCTATCTTGGCTCCGGGAAGTCGCTGCCACATTCCTTTATCGTTGCGACTCATGGGATCGGTCAGTTTTGTACTTGTGCCTGTTTGTTCGTTAGCTGAAGGCTGAATATTAGACTGAGCATTAGAATGGGCTGACATGTCGCCATGGCAGGAGAGACAACCGACGTTGATGTTGTCCCATTTACTGTTGAAACTTTGTTTGCTCAAGGAGTAGTTGCGCTCAAGTCCATCGGAGTGGCAATCGGCGCACATGCCGTTCCAATTCTGTAAAGGTTGGCGCCAATGTAATCTATCATTAGGCGAGATCTCTTCGCTCTGGTAGTTATGATACCAACGCTGCCCGCCCTCCACTTTGCTCCGACTATCCCAAGCAAAGGGCAACACCTGCAGTTTTCCTTTATCGGTATCCACTAGATATTGTTGCAGTGGATAGTGACCGAAGCTGTATTTCACTTCAAAAGTCTGACTCTTGTTACCGGGGTATTGATCATTTTTGTCATAGCTAACATCAGCAAAAAAGGTGTCTGCTTTACGGTAAAAGTAAACTTTTTGGCCGTGGTGTCTGGCATCGGCTCCTGAAAAATCTCCGAGTACGGTCTCTGGTGTCGCAACGGCCATCGCCTTGGCATGATCTGATGTTTGCCAGTGTTTGGCCTCTTGTTGGTGACAGGCAATGCAGTTGGCATTGCTTTTCGGCTCAGCTTTTTCCATCGCCAATAGCGTAGGGGAAAACCAAAAAATCATCAAAATACACAGACGCAGCACAGACACTCCAAACCTTCGACATGCCTTGCCGTGACAGGCAAATGCAGTGAAGATGTTATTTTTTGTTAATTATCATATAAAATTTAGCACTCAAGTACTATCTATCTATCTATAAATAAATCAGTTTTTGACAAAAATGATGAAACAAACTCAAAAAGGGCAAGCCCACTACACTTTAGTAGGCGCTGCCCTTTGGAAGATTTATTATCCTAACAGTAGTTGTTAGTTGTTAGTTTTAAGATTCAACCTAGCGTCCTGCATAGGGTCATCTTGCAGATACGTAGAACTGACCTTGGCCATAGCACTGAGCTTAGGTAACTCCGCCATTGCACCGTGAAGACGATCTGCGCCATGGTTAATAGCTCTGTGAATATTGTCAGCTTTAGTTTCAGTTTGGATATAGATCGGGTTACCAGCATTACCTTTGCGTCTCAAGTAATAAGTAACGTCGCTACTGTTATTTTCATCACCAATATCAGTAACACCCAGAGAATTATTACCTAATATACAGCGGCCAGGTGCCTGTTGTAGGCAGTAGTCCATTAGCGTATTTACAAAAGCAGGTTTTTTAGCCCACCCATTTTCATAATCCTTCCACATGTTGTACGCCATACCAATATGAGTTCTTGGCCATTTACTGGCGGCAACTCGAATTTGCCATTTCAAGCAGTTCTCATCTTTTGCCAGCGTCAGACCATTGTCACGCATGATATCGATATTCTTACGGCCATCATCACGGTTGTTATCTCTTGGGTTACGCCACATGGTCTCGGCATTGTGGGTCATACAACCGGAAACTGCGACTTCTCTAAGCAGAGGGTGGCTGTCATACTTTGCACCTAACTTAGTCTGAAAATTGCTCCACAAGGGACGAAACTTTTTGTTTTTCCAGTAAAACGGCATATTGCCTTGCTTACTGTTTTTATATTGGGCAAAAAATTGCCCCGTCTCCGATCCCACCCATGCTGGGGAATAAATACCAGCAAAAACTCTTAACTTAATGCCAAGCTTGTTGGATGGATGAGCATTGTTCCAAGTTGTTACCGCAGAAATGGCTTGATCGAGAATGTTGTTTGATTTTATGGCGCCATTTTTTGTAGGTTGTAAATGTGCCCATTCGGCTTGAACTACTATACCATCGACGTGATTTGCCCAACTTGAGCCATTAGGATTATCAAAATTATTACGTTGGCCGGGCGTGCCACTGTGATCACCACGTAGAACAAAACCTTCTAGTCTATCTTTTGCACTAACCTGAGCACTGCTAGCTGTTAGGCAAACTAACAGAGTTGCAAGTAAATGTTTCATAATATTACCTTTTATAATAATAGTTATTAACCACCAGCAGTACATCTAGTACCTCTGGCACTGACAGGTTTCAATGACTGCTGACTATCGAAACAGAGTGTCTCGGTTTGACCGATCAAAAAACACACAACAAACCAACACTATTATGTATCATATGTATTATTATATGACAATAGTATACTACCTAAATTTACATTCACTCACAGTTAAGTTTCGATTAGTGATTTTTCTTGGTAGCGTAGAGATCATGATTGGATTACTGATTTTAGGCCGCTTTATACACCCAATTTTATCGGCTATTGGTGGTTTACTTTCAATCGCACTATTTACCGTCACTTTGGGCATGATGATATTTTTACCGGGCATAACAACAGAAGCAAGCTTTCCAACACTGAGTTTTGTTGGTGAGTTTTTACTAAAAGATATCGGCTTATTTGCCGCGTCTGTATTTATTGCTGGCAATAGCTTAGCAGCGTTATCATCTCGCTTTGGCAGTTCTCAAGAATCCTAATAGTAAATAATCCGTTCTGTGTAAGCTTAAGAGTTATTAACCTTAAGTTTACTAAGCACAACCAAATGAGAGGTCATCTTAGTATGGGGAATAAGACTGTATTTTAAGATAAAAAGGGCTTACTCGAACGGTACGAGTAAGCCACTCACAAGCAATAGTGATAAGGGGTGGAGACGGGGTGAATAGTAAATGGTTACCCTTTTACCTGTAATCGATACAGGGTTTAAAAGCCGTAATCAAAGTCATAGCGCATGCCAACCATCAACTGGTCGTTATCTTCGCGGTAATCAAATGCCACTTTTTGGTATTCAACAAATAGACGAAAATCAGCTGTCCCTTGCCACTCTAATGTAGCGTTATAGGCGGTGTAATCACCAGAAACAAGATCGTTTAAACCATCATCGAATGCCGAGATCCCAGCTTTTACTTTATAGATCTCGGTGATTGCATATGCAGCCACAACATCCAAAGTTGAACCGCTGACGTCATCCACTTCTATATCCTGATACGCAGCAGCGACATAAAGCGGACCGAAGTTTTTCGCCAGTGATGCACCGTAGGTGTGCTCCTCCTTGCCGTCATTTAGCTCCTTGCTGTAATAAGCAAAGGCTGCACGGATGAAATCTGTGTTGTACTCTAGTCCCGTGTTGAAAAAGTCGCTGGCGTTATCGGGTCTGCTGCCATCAAATTGAGAATCCACCGAGAAGCTCAGATCGCCAACACTCTTACGGTAAGTCACTAAATTATTGACACGAAATGGGCTCACGCTGTCATAAGCCAATGGCGTTGCTGCGCGGTTAAAAATATCAACCGGATCGCCAATGATGCGATATTGAGTCGATGACTGTTTACCAATAGCCACACGTCCAAAATCTCCCTTGATACCGACATAAGCCTTACGCGCTTCACCGAAATCTCCATTAGCTTGAATGTTGACTTTGAACTCTCCACGGGCAAATGCGACCAATGAATCATTCACTTTATGCTCTGTGTAAAGCCCCAAGCGAGACAGCGCATCACCGACATCCCACACATCATCAGAGTCTGTACGGGTCACGCCAAATGTGGGGCGCAATGAACCGTAAAAATTAATACTGGTATTGGATGCTTCACCACTCACTTTTTCATCGACTTCCAATGCAGCCAATCTTTGCTGAATCGCATTCAGCTCTTTTTGTAACTCCTCTTTACTCACGCCATCATCATTAGCATGAGCCACTGACATTGGGAGTGCTAAAGCCAAAGTAAGCAGTGATAGTTTTACTGTTTTATTTTGCATTTTTACATCCTTGAACATTATAAAACAATGACATACAACAATAATTGACATTGCAATGGGTAAGTCTTCCCTAAGAGCTGCGCAAACGCAGCCCGTAAAAAGGGAAAAACACGTAAACTTGGGGGTTAGTGATTAATCACGGTAGCTATCGATGTCAGGGCAACTGCAGATAAGATTTCTGTCGCCATACACATTGTCGATACGATTGGTGCTGGGCCAAAATTTGGCGTGAGTTTGGTTAAGCCCAGGGAAACAAGCGACCTTGCGTGAATAGGGATGATGCCACTGATCTTGGCTCAGATCGTTCATGGTATGGGGAGCATTTACCAAAGGATTATCTGTTAACGTCCACTCTCCATTTTCCACTTTGGCGATTTCGGCACGTATCGTCACCATGGCATGAACAAATTTGTCCAGTTCAATCAGTGATTCACTCTCAGTCGGCTCTATCATCAAGGTCCCTGCAACAGGGAATGACATGGTCGGCGCGTGGAAACCAAAATCCATCAGGCGTTTAGCCACATCCTCTTCGCTGATCCCCGAGCTCTCTTTAAGGGGGCGCAGATCGATGATGCACTCATGAGCAACGCGGCCGTCTTCACCGAGATAAAGCACAGGGTAATGAGGGCGCAGCTTTTCCATCAGGTAGTTGGCATTCAATATCGCAAGCTCAGTCGCCTGAGTCAGACCTTCAGCTCCCATCAGCGCGATATACGCCCACGAGATAGGCAGAATAGAAGCACTGCCTAAGGCCGTCGCCGCAATGGCGCCGGGGGTTTGATGAATACTGTGTCCTGGCAAAAATGGCGCAAGGTGAGATTTAACACCGATTGGCCCCATACCGGGTCCGCCGCCACCGTGTGGAATGCAGAAGGTTTTGTGTAGATTAAGATGGGAAACATCTGAGCCAATAAAACCCGGTGATGTTAATCCCACTTGAGCATTCATATTGGCGCCATCGAGATACACTTGGCCACCAGCGGCATGTACCCGCTCACATATCTCACGAATACCGCCTTCATAAACACCGTGTGTCGATGGATAAGTGATCATGATGCAAGACAGACGCTCTGCATGCTCCTCAATCTTGGCGGCCAAGTCATCAATATCCACATTGCCTTTAGCATCGCAACCCACAATCACCACCCGCATCGACACCATAGACGCACTGGCAGGATTGGTACCGTGGGCTGAACTTGGGATCAAGCAAACATTACGGTGTAGATCCCCACGGCTAGCATGGTATTTCTGAATAGCGATTAAACCAGCATATTCCCCCTGCGCACCTGAATTAGGTTGTAAGGAGAATGCATCGTAACCGGTAATGCGCTTGAGCATCTCACTCAAGGAATCGCTGATCTCTTGATAACCCACGGTCTGCTGCGCTGGCGCAAACGGGTGTAACTGGCCCAACTCAGGCCAGGTCACGGGGATCATCTGCGCCGTTGCATTTAACTTCATGGTGCAGGAGCCAAGTGGGATCATCCCATGCGTGAGTGAGAAATCTTTGTTTTCTAGTGACTTCAAATAACGTAGCATTAATGTTTCGCTGTGATATTGATTAAACACCTTATGAGTCAGGTAGCGTGACTCGCGGTGACAATCCACTGGAATCGCCGCAAACTCATCACTTGATGCCTGAGCTTCAAAGTCGCTAACCCGCAAGACTTGACCCGTGATAGCCAACCAAAGCGCTTCGATATCATCAGCGCTGGTGGTTTCATCAATACTGATCCCTAAGCGGCTCGGCAGTAGACGTAAGTTAAGGCCAGCATCCAAAGCACGCTGGTAGATTGCTTGAGTCTGTTCATTGGTTTCTATGGTTAGCGTGTCGAAAAAGGCCTCATGAGTTAATTTAAAACCTGTCTCTTTCAAACCTAAAGCCAAGATGGCTGTTAGATGGTGTACTCGTCGGCCAATCTTCTTCAACCCTTCAGGTCCATGATAAACAGCATAGAAAGCCGCCATATTGGCCAGTAAAGCCTGAGCAGTACAGATGTTTGAGGTCGCTTTTTCACGGCGAATATGTTGCTCACGGGTCTGCATCGCCATGCGTAAAGCTTGCTTGCCTTTGCTATCGATTGATACACCTATCACTCGACCTGGGATCGTCCGTTTGTATTTTTCTCGGGTGGACATAAATGCCGCGTGAGGGCCGCCGAATCCCATGGGAACACCGAAACGTTGTGAGCTACCAATAACCACATCTGCGCCCATCTCGCCCGGTGCCTTGAGCAGGGTGAGCGCCAGTAAATCTGTCGCCACAGCCACTAAGGCTTTCTTTTCTTGAGCTTGTTGAATCAACTGTTCAAGGTTTTGCACTTGCCCTGTGGTGCCTGGATATTGTAGCAAGGCACCAAATACTTCCATCTTAGGCAGCTCACTGGCCGGCGCCACCACGATATCAAAACCAAAACAGTGGGCTCGGGTTTTCATCACATCTAAGGTTTGAGGGTGAACATCACTGGCCACAAAAAACAGGTTACTCTTACTCTTTCCTGCGCGTTTACACAGTGCCATCGCTTCGGCAGCTGCTGTCGCTTCATCCAACATAGAAGCATTGGCTAGCTCCATGCCTGTCAGATCAATGATCATCTGCTGATAGTTCAGCAACGCTTCGAGTCGACCTTGAGCTATCTCTGGTTGGTAAGGCGTATAGGCCGTGTACCAACCTGGGTTTTCCATCACGTTGCGTAAAATAACCTTAGGGACATGGGTATCGTAATAGCCTTGGCCAATGTAACTTTTATTGATCACATTCTTAGCAGCGATGGCCTTAAGCGTCGCTAACATCCCCGCTTCGCTCTGGGCAGGTTCGAGCGCTAAGCCTTGATGCAATCTGATATTACTTGGTACCGTTTGATCGATAAGCGCCGCAACAGAGTCACAGCCTATCGTTGCTAACATCAGTTGCTTTTCCGCTTCATCGGGCCCGTTATGGCGCGCGATAAACTCGTTCTCTGTGCCCAGTTGGGCCAATAAATTGCTATTACTCATCTCATCCCCAAGGATATTGCTGGCCATCAAAATCAGCTAGTCCAGCTGTTTAATCGAGTTGTTCTGCTTAGCTATCTAAGCTTGCAACATACGAGTCAAAATTCATCAGCGACTCAAGCTCTTGCGGGTTCTCGAGTTTAATCTTGGCAATCCAACCGTCTTCAAACGGTGAGTCATTGACGATTTCAGGGCTATCATCCAACGCTTCATTAACCGCAATAATCACGCCCGATACTGGCGCATAGACATCCGATGCCGCCTTAACCGACTCCACCAGCGAGAAATTTTCGGTGGCAACGGTCACGTCACCCTCTTCTGGCAACTCAACAAACACCACGTCACCAAGTAACCCTTGGGCATGTTCAGATATTCCCACTGTCACAGTGCCATCGCCATTGTCCTTCACCCATTCGTGAGTAGTGGCAAACTTATAATTAGACTCGACTGAACTCATTGCTTAATTCCTATTTTTTATTGTTTAATTGATTAGCGGTACAGAGGAAATCTTGCACACAGTGCTTGTACTTGCTTGAGCACAGTCGACTCAACTTGACTGTTGTCATCGGGATTTGCAGCTAATCCATCGAGCACCTCGCCAATCCAGTGACCAATTTGAGTGAACTCACTCTGCCCGAATCCTCGACTGGTGCCCGCAGGCGTGCCTAAACGTATGCCCGACGTAACCATAGGTTTTTCAGTATCAAAGGGAATGCCATTCTTATTACAGGTGATCCCGGCGCGCTCTAAACTCTCTTCCGCTTTATTCCCTTTTAAGCCTTTAGGCCTAAGGTCTACCAACATCAGGTGAGTATCTGTGCCATTGGTGACAATATCGCAGCCGTGCTCTTGCAAGGTCTTAGCGAGAGTCTTGGCATTGCTGATCACTTGCTCAATATATTGGGTAAACTCAGGTTCCAACGCTTCGCCTAGTGCGACGGCCTTAGCGGCTATCACATGCATCAGCGGCCCACCTTGTAGACCAGGGAATACCGCCGAGTTTATTTTCTTGGCAATATCTTCATGATTCGTCAACACCATTCCGCCACGGGGTCCACGCAATGTTTTGTGGGTTGTTGTCGTGACAACGTGGGCGTGAGGGAGGGGGTTTTGATGATAGTTAGTGGCAATCAAACCTGCGATATGGGCCATGTCGACCATGAGATAAGCCCCCACTTCATCGGCAATGGCTCTGAAACGGGCAAAATCTATCTCACGCGGAATCGCTGAACCTCCAGCAATGATCATCTTAGGCTTATGCTCGCGAGCCAACATCTCTACCTGATCAAAATCGATTGAACAGCTATCTTGGAGCACACCATATTGAATGGCATTAAACCACTTACCTGACTGCGCTGGACGTGCACCGTGAGTCAAGTGACCACCAGCATCCAGTGACATGCCGAGAATCGTATCACCGGGCTGAAGCAGCGCCTGAAAAACAGCACCATTAGCTTGCGCGCCAGAGTGAGGCTGCACATTCACAAACCCTGCACCAAACAGTGCCTTAGCTCTATCTATAGCCAACTGCTCGACGATATCGACAAATTCACAACCACCGTAATAGCGGCGGCCTGGATAACCCTCGGCATATTTGTTGGTTAATAAAGTTCCCTGCGCTTCCATCACCGCCTTCGACACAATGTTTTCAGACGCTATGAGCTCTATCTGCTCCTCTTGTCGTTTGGTTTCAAGATTGATAGCGGCCTGAATCTTGTCATCAGTACCAGCTAATCCTGCGGCAAAAAAATGTTCGAGTTCTTTGGAGGTGTAGATGCTTTTCATTCTGTTTCCTTAAATTGGCAAGTGATCGCGTTAAATAACCACGCCACCTTGCAAAGTTTTTATCTATATCGACATCATTACCCAAGCAGCTTAATGCACGGTGTTGATGACGCCATCTAGCTCGAATGCTTCCAATACTGCGCCACCACCGACAGAGAAATATGTACGCTGCAACACGATCTCGCCATGGTCATCAATAGCCGTCACCGTCAACCCATTAGGATGCAGAGGAAGTGTCTCTTGGTTATGGAAGTTAAGGTGTTGCTCTGAAGAGAAGTAAACCCAGTGCTTGCCTGCCAATGGCAGCTCTCCGGTGTCTTTTACTATGGCCAGTAATTGAGGGATATCATCGGATGGGAGCTTATCGGGCGTCTCTGCCATCAAGCCTAATACACAGGCATTGTCTGTGGCATGCTCCTTACCGGTGAGCGCTAAGGTGCCATACAGATCAACGCTAACTTCAGATACCTTATTCAATAAATCATCTGACATGAGTAATTTGGCGAATCGATTACAGGCCACCATAGGGCCCACAGTATGAGATTTCGACGGGTTGATGCCGATATTAAACGGGTCAAAAATACTGTGTGGCATTGACGTTTCTCCAAAGCTAGAAGCAGTTCACATTTTATAAACATATCAGTCTTAATTTTCACAAACAACATAAAAGTTTCCTATAGGAAACTTAATTTACTATTTGGTATATTAGTGATTGATTTATAAGATTGTTTATTTTGTGTTAGATCTGTTCATCTGCTGACCCGAATATGCAACAATAGTTAAAACCTCAGGAGAGATAGTCATTAAGCATATGAAAAACAAAAATGAGACTGACTCAGCTCCCTCGATGAACATAGTCAGGAACGAAGGCGGCAATGAGCCAAAAGTAAAAACCGTTCATATCGGCCAGCAAGTTAAGGCGATAAGAACGCAAAATAAGTTCACGTTAGAAGAAGCTAGCCGTCGAACAGGTCTGGCTAAATCCACCTTATCAAAAATTGAAAATGAGCAGATATCGCCGACATTTATGGTGTTGCAGAAACTAGCTGCTGGACTGGAAATAGATCTACCTCAGCTGTTCACTCAGCCAAGTAAAGTCCAAGCCAGCGGGCGAAGAGATATAACCAAAGCCAATACAGGCAAGGCTCATCTGACACCAACCTATGAGCACGAACTGCTCGCGACAGAACTCAGTAATAAGAAAATGTTGCCCTACAAGACCTGCATTCGTTCGAGAAGCTTCGATGAATACGGCGATTGGATCCGCCATGAAGGTGAGGATTTTTTGTTTGTACTCGAAGGTGATATTCAATTATTCACAGAGTTCTATGAACCCGTACTCTTAAGTAAAGGTGATAGCGCCTATTACGATGCCACCATGGGTCACGCAGTTATATCCATCAGTGAACAAGATGCTCATATCCTCTGGGTCACCTCCACCTAATACGCTGCCACCATATAGTTAACCCCCTACAACAGAAGAGTTGTCTCTTCTGTTGTTTGCTTCACCACATTCAATAAAAACCCCATACGCATCGCTTACCTTGCCGGATTAAATAGTCATAAAAACTGTAAAACAATTCACCATCAGATAATTAATCTCAAAGACCAGTCCCGACTCAGCACAAATTTAAAATTAAATATCTAGAACATTCTATAATTTAGTCAACAACTTAGATTACTAATATAAGTTATTGATGCCGCTGATTAAAAATTAACCCTTGAATAATATTCGCAAAAGCTCTAGTTTTTTCACTATTGGAAACTTTGTACCTACAAAAAACAAACATTTGACCATTAAAGAGTCAGAACAAATTGAAGTAACAAAAAATTATAATAAAACTAGAGGTTAACAATGGAATTTATTACAAGCGCTATCACATACATTAACGGCATCGTCTGGGGACTTCCGATGCTTATCGCCATTTTAGGTGTCGGCATGTTCCTGACCATAGGCCTGAATTTAATGCCTATCTTAAAATTGGGTTCAGGATTTAAGCTCCTTTGGCAAGGCCGTATTCCAGAAAAAGATAAAAAGATAAAAGGTGAGATCAGTCCTTTTAATGCCTTAATGACCTCCCTTTCGGCAACGATAGGAACCGGTAACATTGCCGGCGTCGCCACCGCCATCTTCCTCGGTGGCCCCGGCGCACTCTTCTGGATGTGGTGTACAGCACTAGTCGGCATGGCAACCAAGTTTGCCGAAGCCGTGCTCGCGGTAAAGTACCGAGAAATTGATGAGAATGGTAATTACATCGGTGGCCCTATGTATTACATCAAAAATGGTCTCTCCAAGAAGTGGGCTTGGCTTGGTACCGCTTTCGCTCTATTTGGATCCATTGCCGGTTTCGGTATTGGTAATACAGTACAAGCAAACTCAGTCGCCAACGCCATCGAATCAAACTTTGGTGTTGCCTCTTGGATTACCGGCCTCGTGATGATGGTCTTAGTTGGCCTGGTATTGATGGGCGGAATCAAACGTATCGCAGATGTCGCCGGTAAACTCGTCCCATTAATGGCCACTTTCTATATTGCAGGTGGTATCGCCGTGTTGATTGTTAACGCCGCTGAATTACCTGCAGCACTCATGCTTATCTACAAGAGTGCCTTTACTGGCACCGCCGCAGAAGGTGGATTTGCAGGTGCTGCAGTGTGGGCCGCTGTTCGTTTTGGTGTCGCACGTGGTGTGTTCTCTAACGAAGCTGGCCTAGGTAGTGCGCCAATTGCTCACGCCGCTGCACAGACAAACAACCCCGTCGCCCAAGGTTTAGTGGCCATGTTAGGCACGTTTATCGACACCTTAGTTGTTTGTACCATTACCGGTCTTGCGATTATCGTCACTGGCGAGTGGACCAGTGGTACAACCGGTGCTGAGCTTACTTCAGCAGCATTTGGATCATCTATCCCATACGGTAACTATATTGTTGCTATTGCTCTGTCCATCTTCGCCTTCACCACGATTTTAGGTTGGAGCGTTTACAGCGAGAAGTGTGTTCAATACCTACTTGGCGTCAAAGCTGTTGTTCCTTTTAGAGTGCTTTGGATCTTGGTTGTCCCAATTGGCGCAGTAAGCTCATTAGAATTTATCTGGTTACTGGCTGATACATTAAACGCCATGATGGCCATTCCAAACCTTATTGCTTTAGCCTTACTAAGCCCTATTGTATTTAAGCTGAGTAAAGAGTATTTCCGCAAAGAAGCTGACGGCGCAGAAGTAAAAGCTGAAGAGTCTTAATGCCCCATTTTAATTTGTCATAAATATAACCGCCCTGATTGATCTGGGCGGTTTACGGAGTTGAGCATGACACAAGCACTAAAAAAGACCCCTTGTTATCATTTACACCTAGAAGCTGACGCTAAAATGGTGCCTTTTGCTGGCTATGATATGCCAGTTCAGTACGCCTTAGGCGTTAAAAAAGAACACTTACATACTCGCGCTGCCGCTGGGCTATTTGATGTCTCTCATATGGGTCAACTTAGGCTGCACGGCACTGGTGCTGCCAAATTTCTAGAGAGCTTGGTTCCGGTGGATATCATTGATTTACCTCAAGGTAAGCAACGTTACGCACTCTTCACCAATGAACAAGGCGGGTTACAGGACGACCTTATGGTCAGTAATCTAGGCGATCATCTTTTTGTGGTCGTGAATGCCGCCTGTAAAACCCAAGATATTGCCCACCTACGTGCTCATCTACCTGAAGATGTCACTCTTGAAGTACTTGAAGACAGAGCGCTACTGGCACTGCAAGGCCCTTTAGCCGCGAGTGTCATGGCAAGGCACGTTCCTGAATCTTCTGCCATGGTATTTATGGACTCACAAGTACTCAATTTCGCTGGGGTTAAGTGTATCTTTGGCCGAGCCGGTTACACAGGAGAGGATGGTTTCGAGATATCGATTCCCGCTGAACACGCAGAACGATTAACCCGCCTTTTGCTCGCAGAAGCTGAAGTTGAATGGGTAGGATTAGGTGCTAGAGATTCCCTTAGGCTTGAGTCTGGGCTCTGCTTATATGGCCATGATATCGATACAACCACCACTCCTGTTGAAGCCAGTTTGCTCTGGGCCATCAGTAAAAACCGTCGTACTGACGGACTGCGTGCTGGCGGTTTCCCCGGCGCAGAACTCATACTCGACCAAATTGCTACCAAAGATGTCAGCCGCAAACGTGTTGGCATGAAAGGACTAAGCAGGGCACCAGTCCGTGAAGGAGCCGAATTGTTTAATGCCGAAGGCGAAAAGATAGGTATTGTCACCAGCGGCACTGCGGGTCCCAGTTGTGGATTCCCCGTTGCCATGGGATATGTCGCGACTCACTATGCACGCTTAGATACAGAGATTTTTGCCGAGGTCAGAGGAAAGATGCTGCCGATGCAAATAGCCAAAATGCCTTTCGTCGAACAACGATATTTTCGAGGCTAGTTCCGCTAATTAACTCGATTAAACTTAGCCAAAACCCCCTTTCTCCACTCAATGACTCAATTGAGTGCAAAAGGGGAATACCTTGAATCTCAGGTGAGTCTCTCTATCCGTAAGGAATTATATGCAGGTTTTTGTACTTGGTGGTGGGGTTATTGGTTTAACCTCGGCTTGGTATCTGGCACAAGCAGGCCATGAAGTTACCGTGATAGAGCGTCAGCTACATAGCGCTGAAGAGACCAGTTTTGCGAATGCCGGTCAGATATCTTACGGTTACTCCTCTCCATGGGCTGCGCCTGGCATCCCCACCAAAGCGTTAAAATGGTTGATTCAAAAACACGCGCCATTAAAAATCAAACCCAGCATTTCACCAGAACTCATCTCTTGGGCAAGTAAAATGTTGGCTAACTGTAATCAAGCCAGTTATCAAATAAATAAGTCTCGCATGTTGCGCGTAGCCAATTACAGCCGCGACTGTTTAATTCAGCTGAGACAAGATCATGCCATCGATTACGAGGGGCGTCAGCAAGGCACCTTACAAGTGTTTAGGCAACATGCCCAGATAGAAGCGGTGGCCAAAGATATCAAACTGCTCCAAGAAAGTGGCACTCGATATCAAGAGCTGGATGTCGAGGCATGTATTCGAGCAGAACCTGCGTTAGCCAATGTGCGAGACAAGATTGTTGGTGGGCTGCGTCTACCCGATGATGAAACCGGTGATTGCTATCTGTTTTGCCAGCAGTTAACCACCTTAGCTAAACAAGCGGGCGTTACCTTTAAATTCGGCACCGAAATCAACAGTCTTTACCAGATTGACGGCACAATAAGTTCGGTATCGACCAGCGAAGGTGAGCTCAGTGCTGACGTTTATGTGGTCGCAATGGGCAGTTACTCAGCCTCATTATTACGGCCATTAGGCTTATCTATTCCGGTCTATCCCGTGAAAGGCTATTCATTAACTTTGCCAGTGCTTAATAGCGAGTACGCTCCAGTGTCGACGGTGATGGATGAAACTTATAAGGTCGCCATCACCCGCTTTAATCAACGTATTCGTGTCGCTGGCACCGCGGAACTCTCGGGATATAATCTCGATTTAAGTCAGCAGCGAAGAGAGACT
Source organism: Shewanella hanedai (assembly GCF_007197645.1). Lineage (GTDB taxonomy): Bacteria > Pseudomonadota > Gammaproteobacteria > Enterobacterales > Shewanellaceae > Shewanella > Shewanella hanedai. The sequence continues at coordinate 37,627 of NZ_VKGK01000027.1, read as the reverse complement.
ATCGCCATGGTCGTCAATGATCTGTTCCCACAAGGTGGTGATATGGAGCAAGCCGAGTTTTGGACAGGACTCAGGCCTATGACTCCAGATGGCACGCCGATTATCGGTAAAACACCTATATCAAACTTATTTACCAATACAGGTCACGGCACCCTTGGCTGGACCATGGCCTGTGGCTCAGGAAAATTACTCGCGGATCTCGTCAGTAATGTAAAGCCGGATATCGATCCTAAAGGGCTAGATATTTATCGCTATTAATCTCTTATTCATCCATTAATAGGGTAGAAGTAGACTAAGAGTGATAGGTTTGATTAAAGCTCATAAAAGTAACACACGATGTAGTAGGAGTGTTTAACACATAAACTCAGACCAAATGACCTCTCCGATTAGCTCACTACCTGTTTTTTCTCCGTAGGAACACATGTTTTGCCCTCTAGGAGGTTATCTCGTGCTTAATGATATTTCACTGTTCGTCAAAATCTGCCGCTTCAAGTCATTCAACGATGCTGCTAACCAACTCGGACTCTCGCTAGCCACCATAAGCCGTAAAATCAACCAATTGGAAAAGAGCTTAGGCACAAGTTTATTTTTCCGCGATAAGAATGGATTAACACTCACTTTGGCGGGAAACGAGATTTTAAGTTCTTGTCAGCCATCGATTGAACATTTAGAGGAGATCCTCAGCTCCTTAGAGGTAAAGAACTACTGTGATAAAGGCAGCGTCATGTTTGTAGCCCCAACCAACTTCATCTCCCGCTTATTTACTGAGAAGTTTTTCGATGAGTTCTTTACTGAACATCCGGATATTATGGTGAATTTTGACCTAAGTAATGAACGCTGCAACCTCAACCAGAAACAGTTTGATCTCGCCATGCGTTTTGGCGATTTAGAAGATTCTGGCTTTATTTGTAAAACCATAGGTAAAGCGGAATATATCTTAGTAGCATCGCCTAAGTTAATTGAGGAGTATGGCCAACCGAATACCTTAAGTGAGCTAGATATGTTGCCTAAAATCATCTTCTCCCCCATTCGTAATTGGCAATTTACATCAACTGAAACTGGATTAGTCGACTATTACCCTCAGGGTGATTTTATCTCTAATGATGTTGCCCTGTGTATTAGTCGAGCTTTAGCTGGACATGGCGTCGGCTATTTAGCCAAACTCTATATCAAAGAGGAGTTATTGAAAGGGGAGTTAGTCGCACTATTGCCTCAGTATCAGCCGCAACATCGCTTAATCAATCTACTCTGGCCGAGCAAACCCGTTCCCTATCGCACCCGACTCTTGATAGATTATCTGGCCAAGAAGTTAGCTAAACCATACTAGGTAACCTGAACTGGGGATAAGCAGTGCCGCCTAATACCAATCAGTATAAAGATTTGATCGCTCAGCGAGAGTTTCGCGGTTCTGAGGCAAGGCAGCGAGTGAAGAGCATAGTTATTCTACGGTTAAGCTCGTTAACACAGCATCAGAACCGCTAAAACTCGCCTGTAAGGAGTGTTTTTGACTGCCTACTTCTGCGTTGAATGAACTCACAAGGGAACAACCATTATGTCATCCATTCGCCTTGAATTAGTTTGCCAAAAAACACTCTGAGTAGATCAACTTCTTATACTGATTGGTATAATACCGCTATTATCGCCCCTATCTGTGTTGAGGTTTCTAGCAATAGCCAGCTATTACGTACGAAACCTCGCCTTGATATAGACAATAATCTCGGCATCGAGCAAAACGGTTAGGTATATGAGAATTAAGATGGATGGTAAGATTCTGATTTAAAATGATATATTAGATTGTACTGACACTCACTATCCCGAGTTCAGGTTAAGTGGGAAATTGGAAAACGTGGCCAGTGAGTCTGGCCACAGATATGACTAAGGGGTGATTGAGGCTGTTTGCTCATTATTACTCGGTTCTATTAACCTCGCTTTCTCCGCTTTGAAGAGGGAAACCGCCAGTTTCACGTCCTCCAAAAATACTTGTTTATCCCCTTTATCGCTAATGGGCAGCACTAGATAATGTATTCCGCCATCGGGATTTTTTACTCCGCTCGCAATAAGGGCATCCCCTTCACTCGCTGTGCCAAAGTAGTCTGAGACAATATCCATATGACTCACGCCTATACTGGCTAAGTACTCAGGCTCAGTATTGTCAAAAAGTAATATATCGCCTGACTTTGAAATTCTTGCTAACTCGCTTTCAGTTTCACTATCAAATGGATAATTAACCGTATTCACGTACTTAATGCCTTCAGCTTCAATAAACTCATAAAGCTCAGTACTAAACTCATTAATCGGCTCAGATACCCAACTGCTCTCTTCGACCGGTTCAATATCAACACCTAGAGACTCGACATTTGAGATCACCTGACGAACCACACTGGGAATCGGCGGCCTATCGACGTCGAACATCTCCTTGGTGCTTATTAACCTCTGTTCATCCTTAACTTGGTACTCACTCGAACTGGGTAGATACAGATAACCCACGACTAAAAAGACACCCAGAAATGCGGTTCCTAGCAACAATTTAACTGGTTGCATCACTATTTCCCCTCTTACGATGAAGATATGTTCTCTACCGACAAAGGCCTAGCCTATGCCGATAGAGAGTCTCATAACTATTAGGTGACTAGATGTATAGATTATCCGCCCAACTCACGTTAACCTGACGCTCAATCTGGGTCCAACTGCTACTATCATTGTGGTTTTTCCAAGTAAAATCTGTGTACCAAGTACACCAATCTCGGCCAAAGTAATAATCCGTTTTTTTCCAACCTGCATATAAGTTAAATCGAGTACTCGTTTGACCATCTTCTAAGACATTCTTTCTATAAACCACTGCTGCTTCAGGTTTAAAGTCAGATCTCATCACCACCGGAAGCTGATTCTTATCGATTAAATTACCTGAATTACAGCTCGTCCAACTCGACAATAACCAATTTTTAGGCGGCGTATTGTTTCGAATCGTTTTGTTCTCAATATTCCAGCTTATGGTATCGTTGTTTTGACTAAAATCAGCAACAGTCTCAAACTCCGCCTGGTCATAGGTCACACGGTGACTCCAATCGATCCCACCACCTATACTTGGCGATTGCCCAGCGGTAAAACCTAAGTTAAAACCAATCGCTTCACTCACACTGGCTGTGCCAATGGTGTTTGCTGGCGCATGATTAATATGTCTTAAGGGAGAGCCACTTACGTAACCCACCTTTAGTTTGAAAGCCGTTGGCACAGAGTAGCGATAATCTCCTCCGTAAGTATATTCGTACATGGTTGCCTTAGAGGGAACATCAGTCATGTCGAAACCTGAGCCGCCTTTAAGTATCAACTTAACTTCTTTAACCCCAGTAGGTACATGGGATTGATTCCAAACATTTTGCACTGTGTAGATTAATCGAATCTTTTTGGCTCTTGCATCAGCATCATCAAGCTCAAGTAAAGTTGAAGTGTAAGCTTTCAGAGTATCTTCAGCGTGTACAGCACTAGCAGTTCCACAGAGGCCAAGTAGAATTGCAGTATATAGTTGTCTCTTCTTCATTCTCATATTTCCCATATAGTGAGTCGGCAACCCCAAATAGAGCTGCTTGTGATTTTAGACTTTGAGTTGGGGGATATTGGGAATCATAAAACTTCATGGCTTACACAAACCAATTGACTCGCCCCTCTATTCTCTGCTGAATATATATTCAACTTTTAAGATCTTTTACTCAGAGCAAAGACCTCAAAATCAGCATACATGACTATATTGACTTCAAGAATGATCAAATTTAAGAACATAAATCTCAAAAATAAGACGATAAAAGTTATTTACTTCAATAAATGATAAATAAGCAGCAAGTTTCGCTAATCAAACTCAGATGCCGTTATCTAAGCTTGGATGGGGGAAGTTGAGAAAGAGAAGGGGAGATTTGAGTATAAATTCACCATTCAGTAGGTGTAAAAAATCAATGAACCTATAATTCGATGTTAATCTGAAGTTCTATTGAGGTAAGCGCGCCCCAACACCAGCAACATGATCCCGCCTAACACCATAAATGAGGCGATAACCAAACGCTGCGACACCACTTCACTGGCGAAGAGTACGCCACCAATCGCAGCAATAATTGGCACTAAAAGCTGCACCGCTGCTGCTTGTGTTACCGACAAGCCTCTAATGGCAAAATACCAGACGGCATAACCAATACCAGAGGCTATTGCACCAGACATCACCGCCAATATCGCACCTGCTTGAGACAGATTGGCATTTTGAATGGTGACAACAAGCAAAATAACGATGAAAGGTAATGTTCGCATAAAATTATAAGCCGTATCTGAGATTGGATCTGTACAGCCTCTGCCCTTGACGGTATATAAACCCCACGCAACACCTGAAATCGTCATTAAGATAAAGCCTGTCATTGATGGCGTGCTCAGACTCGGCAGTACGAGATAAACAAACCCACTAAAAGCGATAACAACACCAGTCCACTCAAGATAATGCAACCGATTACCTGAAAGTATGCTTATCAAGATCATGGTGATCTGCACCGCACCAAACAGGATTAACGCACCGATCCCAGTATCAAGAGAGATATAGGCATATGAAAACGTCACCGCATACAGAAAGAGCAGGAAACCAGCCAACCAAGATCCCTTGGCCTCACTGTCACTAAGCTCAGCTGATGATTGTTTTTTCTGGATAAACTTAGCCAGTAACAAGATAATCACGAGCACCAAGATGCCAGACAATAACCGAATGGCAGTGAAACTTGCAGCATCAATGGCTTCATCACCTAATGCCAAACGGCAAAAAACAGAGTTGCCGGCAAATGCCAATAATGCAAAACAAGTAGCCAACAGGGTTTTTAACTTAGCTGGATCCATAACAGGATTCATTCAATTTTTAAGTTCTGTGGTCACGACTAACTTACTGTGCAACGTCTTATGCACTGGGCACTTTTCAGAGATAACCAACAAGGCCTGTTTTTGCTCGTCACTGAGATCACCAATCAACTCTATTTTCCTGCTCAAGGTATCTAACTGCCCTTTACCGGATTCACAAGTTTCACAGTCCTTTATGTAGGTTCTATTGTGAGTAAGGTCTATCTTGATATCTTGCAGCGGCCACTTTTTTCGCTCCGCATACATGCGCATGGTCATAGAAGTACAGGCACCAAGCGCCGCCAGTAGATGTTCATAGGGATCCGGTCCCAAATCTTTGCCCCCAACCTTGATTGGCTCATCAGCCAACCAGATATGACTGTCGCTGATGATGGTTTGGGTGAATTTATGATCTCTCTCTTCCACTCGAAGATGTCCCGAAGCGACTTGTTGTAACGACTGAGGGGAGATTGAAGAGTCCAGATAACGACTGCTCCAACTGGCAATCACGTTGGCGACATAAGTCGCATCCGCTTTGTTGGTTAACAGATGATCTGCTGAATCTAAGCTGACAAAGCTTTTAGGGTGTTTTGCTTGGGTATATATTCTCTCTGCTTGATCGATAGAGACCGTATCATCGACGGGTGAGTGCATCACTAACAGGGCTTTTTTATCCAGATTGAAAGCCTGCTTAGCGTGTTGCGCCAGATCATCCAGAAATTGCTTTTTAATGGTAAATTGTCGTGGCCCTAAATTGACATGGGCTAACCCCTGGGACTGAATTTCATCCATTGACGCAGCAAAATTATGCGCCACATGCTCAGGACTTGCAGGTGCCCCAATGGTCACAACCGCCTTACTTTCTGGGATCTGATTGGCGATGGCTAACACCGCCGCACCACCTAAGCTGTGACCAATAAGCAACTGCGGCGCTTCATATTCGCACCTTAAAAAATCGGCTGCTGCTTTAAGATCGTCAAGATTGGAGGAAAAGTTAGTATTGGCAAAATCACCATCACTATTACCGAGGCCAGTAAAATCGAATCTGAGAACAGCAATGCCCTGTTGAACCAATGCACGAGAGATACGTGAGGCGGCAGCAATATCCTTACCACAGGTAAAGCAGTGGGCGAACAATGCATAGGCACTAACCTGTCCATCAGGCCGCTCCAACAAGCCTGCTAAAATGGCATCTTTACTGGGAAACTCAATTTTTTCTCTCATCTTAACAACCTCGTAGTTTTACCAATCAGTATAAGAAAGTCCTCAACTCAGAGTGTAGCCCCTCAGAGGCACTAAACACTCAACTCAATATAAGACCTGACTAAACAAAGAAAGCTTTCCGACTAGCACGTGATCTCAAACAATTAAGATAATCAGATGTGCATCACACTTCATGCTCAATCTAGAGATAAGTCTGTCGACAAAAACCACAATTAACATTAAATTAAATTAAATTAATATTGCTCCACTACTAACTCAGGTAAACAAGCCACACCAGCATTTCAAAATACGCAACTCTAATAAACTTCAGCACTTAAACCAGACTAAACCCTGTCTTTCCTCAAGATAAGGGAAGCCCTTGTTGTGCATTTCTATCAATAACGTTTTCAGTTTTTACGGAAAATAAATAAAAATGAAAAAACACTTCGAACTCATCGATAAGCAAACATTTTTCGGTGCGTTAATCCTTCTTTTCTCTGTAGTCATACCCTTGATTATTTTCCCTGATGAGGGAGCAGCATGGATTGCTGTAGCAAAAACTTTCATGACCGATAAATTAGGATTTGCCTATTTAGGTCTAGGCTTATCTGCATTTTTCTTTATGATCTATATCGTTTTTTCCGATATTGGTCAGATCAAACTAGGTGACCCAGATGAGAAGCCTGAATTTGCGCTAGCCTCTTGGGCAGCCATGCTTTTCTGCGGTGGTATCGGAGCCAGTATTTTGTACTGGGGAACCATTGAGTGGGCCTATTACTACCAAAACCCTCCTTTCCAGCTAGAAGCTGGTAGTGAAGAAGCGATTCGCTGGGCAGCAACCTATGGTCTGTTCCATTGGGGACCGATTGCTTGGTGTATCTATATGATCCCAGCAATTCCCATCGCCTACTTCTTCTATGTTCGTAAGCAACCTGTACTGAAAGTATCTGCGGCATTGATGCCTGTAATTGGCGAAGCGAACAGTTCTGGTAAGTTAGGTAAGTTTATCGACATCCTGTTTATTTTTGGTTTGTTAGGCGGCGCTGCAACCACTTTAGGTTTAGCTGCACCACTAATTAACGAAGGAATAAGTTACCTGTTTGGCATTCCAGCAACGACCGGCAGTCAAATTGGCGTGCTGATGCTATGTACCGCATTATTTGCCTACTCCTCATATCAAGGAATGGACAAAGGGATTAAGGTACTGAGTAACATTAACTTCTGGGGCGCGTTAGCCCTATTAGCTTTTGTACTTGTTTGTGGGCCAACCATCTTTATGTTGGAAACCGGTCTGGACTCAATCGGCCGCATGCTCTCTAACTTCTTTGTGATGGCGACTTGGGCTGAACCTTTCGGCGGCATGGGCCCGTTTGAAGATACTCACTTCCCACAGGATTGGACTATTTTCTACTGGGCTTGGTGGTTAGTTTTTGCGCCAAGTATGGGACTGTTTGTTGCCCGAATCTCACGCGGAAGAACCATCAAAGGCATGGTCGCAGGTGCGGTATTCTTTGGTTCACTCGGCTGTTCAATGTACTTTATGATCTTAGGGAACTACGGACTGTCGTTACAGCTATCCGGACAACTCGATGTGATCAGCATCTTGAATATCGACGGCCCGACTCGCGCTATCTTTGCTATTTTGGAACAACTTCCTTTTAGCACTGTTGTCATCGCTGTATTTACTCTGTTATGTATCATCTTCACCGCAACGACCTTCGACTCTATCTCTTATATTCTGGCGTCAGTTGTACAGAATAATGTCACTGAAGATCCGATGCGTTGGAACCGATTATTCTGGGCCTTTACCCTCTCCTTAATGCCATCGGCATTGATGTTTATGGGTGGGTTAGCCACATTGCAAACAGCGGCGATTGTAGGGGGACTCCCCTTGTTAGTCATTGCTGTCATGTTGATGATATCTGGTGTTAAAGCCGCAAGTTTTGACCTGAGTAATCAAGATGATTATGTGGATCCGGTGATCCACATTTCTGAGCTACCTGATGTGGACCCTTGGAGCAAAGAGGGTCAAGCCCTTGCACGCTTCGAGCAACTACGTGATAGCGCAATTGAGGCTGCAGACCTTGAACGTGAAGCGCTAGACACCATCTGGCTGCTCAAGAAACAGCTACGCAGAGAAGCACTTTCTCGCGGCGAGTCAAGCTTAGAGCTTGGTGATGCACCCGATGAAATGATCAATGAGTTACGCAGGTTAGGCGAAGAAGCAATGAAAGCTAAAGAGCGCAAGTTAGAGGCTTCTGAGCAATCACAAGCGGCTCGTGTTGCCTTTGATGAGCTTATGCGTGACAAAGAGGAAGATGAGCTGTTACTTGCTAATGAAGAAGTTAAAGCAGCGATTCAGGCCAGACTGAATAATCCAAGTTAATCATGATTAATAATCATTGAATAAAAAAAGCGGGTTTGCCAATGGCAACCCGCTTTTTTATTGTCTAATACTAAATGATAAAAACTAGAAGATAGTTATTAGAAATAGTGACTAGAAATAGTGACTAGAAATAATAAGACAGGGCAATCGTAAAGCGACTGTTCCAGCTGTCATCGGCATCATCAGCTAATCCAAGAGCAGTGTCGCCTAACCACACAGCATTCTTACCTAAGTAATGATCCACATAGATATTAAATTTACCGTAACTGATATACATACCCGTTGTGTTCACATAAGACTTATCAAATTCAGCCAAGTCAGGTGAAACCACTGAGTAGTCATTGTAGAAGGTAATTGAGCCCCAAGTAGTAGGAACCTTTTTTGAAAGGTTAGCAGCAATCGTATTGGCTTTGGCAGCTGCACCGTAAGTGCCGTTACCTAAACCCATGATAACAATATCGGTATCAATTAAACCATCATCGTATTGATCAAAGTCTACTGCAGCATATTGCAGTTGCAGTTGGTAGCCTTCATAGGTTGCATCAAAGAAAGCGGTATAGTTGAAGCTATCGCCATTTTCACCAGCGACGTCGTCATAGAGCTGACCATACTCAACCGAAGCACCGACTAATAATGCAAAGTTGTCTTGATCATAACGGTAGGATTGGCGAGCTGCGATAGTATTAGAGCGTGTTGAATTGTAATCCATATCCTCATAAGTCGCTTTCGACACAGTACCCGCAAAATCCCGACCATCGCCATAAGCTGAGCTGCTTAAATAAGCAATTTCAGTTTGGAATCCATCTGCATAGCGATAGTCCATGGAGACACCTAAACCGTAATCATCTTCAATACCGTAGTAGTAGTTTAATGAATACCACCAGTTATGAGATGTTAAGTTATTACTGCCTGCAGGCTTACGGATTAAACCCGCATTAAAAGTAAGATCGTCATTAGCCTTATACCAAAAGTAACCATGCTTTAAATAATCGTAGCCACTTTTCAAACGGTAATTAACAGACACACCGTACTCCGAGTTTTCTCCAAAAGAGTCATCATATGTCAGTACGACTTGTGAGAAAGAGATATCACCTTTACGATCTTGAAGTTCTGGAGAGAAGTCGCTGTAATCGTAGGTAAACTCTATCCCACCACCCACACCAGCAACCGCTAATGTCGATGTTGAGGCTAAAAGAAGAGCAAGAGACGCCGTTATTTTATTGATTTTCATTTTATATTCTTAAAGTTAATACTTAAACCAGCACTTGAGCTTGTGCCAATTCACTTCTAGCTTCATTCTCTAGCTTAGGTATTTTTATTGTTTTTCATGCCGTATTATTTCTATTGCTAATACTGGCTGCGCTGTTCAACACCACATTTTAGATATTACTTATTTAGTGTTTTTTGTATTTATAGGATTAAAGATAAAAATTAACTTCATCACCTGAATCAATACTTATATTAATCAGTCCAAAAAAATAAAATCTTATCGAAATACAACCACAAAAAACCACAATTAAACCGACACTTAGTCGCAACTTAGTGACAATTAACAAACAGTTTAATTACAACTATTATTTAATAAGCTAATATTCATTTCTAATTAATCAGGAAACACACCTATTATAAATGTGTAAAGTGAATACAAACTTATTTCAGCCATGTTTTTATTAATGCATTTATGACGTTACCACTTATCGTTATTTATACTCAATCACTGTTATTTCAACTTTTGACTTTGCTCACTATTAATAACTACATATATTTTTCAACATAAATAACTTTACTATAAACAGAATTTACACCTCTTTTAGCGCACAGATTTTCAACAGTTAAGCACGGCTCAACAGTGAAGGTCTTTGGAGTGATTTATGACTAAGCAGTGAGTTATTCATGAAGGTTTTTTTGAAGAGATACAACATAGATTGAAGCGTTTTTTTCTAGATCATGACTCTTTTCACCCTAGCTTTTTCTGGAGCACCTATAATAAATAAGTACAGCAGGGTAAGGCTGTGACCTACTACAAATGGCTCTCTAGGATACAATGAAAAACAACCTGTTTTTATTATCATCTGCACCAATCAATAAATTTGAAACTCGTGTCTATATGGCAAGGGTTGATCGTTATTTTAGCCAGAGTATCAAGAATTCACCTCTACTGCTTATTGCCTCATTTATCTTAGCTACTTACCATTACAACTTAGGTTAATCATTGATTTTAATCGCTATTTGGCAATTTTCATTTGTATTATCCATTGCAATAATCTACATGATTGATAAGAAATGCAATGAGCAAGTGGCACTCAAAGCTGATCATGCAACACTCAAAAAAAGGCTAAGCCAACGCTTTTTTTTTGGATTGTTTATCGCCTTTTTATTTAGTGTCAGTCCTTTCATTTTGTTGGCCGATGTTCCATTGGATCACGTACAGCTTTATTACATTTTTCTCGTGTGTTTGTTTGCCGTTATTCTTGTCAGTAATATTAGCTTTCCAGAATATTACATTGCTTATGGCATGCTCATTCTTTCCATGATTTTCCTCCATACGGTCACACGATTCGATGACCACAGCAAAGGTGTTATCGCTTGTTCATCCTTGTTTTTACTGTTGGGATTCACTCTGATGATCCGCAAAGCCATAGAGATGTCTGAAAGTGCGCTCAATGAAGTGACCTATAGCATTACCTTAAAAGAGCAGATGCTTGAGATGATGGAGATGCAGGCATTAATAGAACATCAAGCACGCCATGATGAACTAACCGGTTTGGCCAACCGCCGTAAATTTGAAGAAGAAGCGGTGGAAATAGAAAACAGAGCAAAGGATTTTGGCGCCGTTTTTGGATTGATCTATGTTGATCTGGACAAGTTCAAACCAATAAATGATACCTATGGCCATCAATATGGGGACTGGGTACTGCAAGAGATTGCAAAGCGAATCACCAGCTGCACCCGAGAAACGGATCTAGTCTGCCGTATGGGAGGCGATGAGTTTTGTGTGTTGATAAAAAATGTCACCAATAATGAAGAACTTGAAAACCTCTCCACTCTATTAAAAGATCGGATAAAGATGCCATTCGCCATCAACGGTATAGATTTCAATTTAGGTGCCAGTATGGGCTCAGCCATTTACCCTACCGATGGGAAAAATGTAGATGCCTTAGTCTCTACCGCTGATCACAAAATGTATGAAGAGAAAAAAGCAGCACCAGGTTAGTCAGTGTCGAATGTTCATCTCATTGACCTCACGATGAAAGACAACGCCTCCGTGTATCACACCATAAGCGGTGCTGGTGATGAAGCCATGCACACTTTACTGCTTTTTCTGATCACACTTCTAATGAATACTAGCGTCCCCCTCATTCGCAACGAAAAGCAACACTGCAGTACATAACACCAGAATCAACTTAAAAACTTGATAAACTAACCTGCAAAAAACATACAAATAAGACTTAATGCTCTGCCACCAAGAAGATTTTAGACATTTCACGTTACAATCTGGCAACCTAATGCTTGTAAAAGATGATCTCAATGACCAAAAATACCTACATTACAATTTTCATTTTGTTTAGCTTAATCATCAGTAAAGTAAGTTACGCGACCTTTTCAATCGTGGCTGTAGATCCAAAAACACGAGAAGTAGGCACTGCAATCGCCACCTGCATTCATAATTTTGATCTTTCCCGAGTGGCTAAACTAGTGCCAAATAAAGGCGCTGTAAATACCCAAAGTTATATTAATTACGCCAATAACAGCAATGCTACTTCTCACATACAAGACAACCTGCAAGCAACAGAACTTATCGAATGGCTTAAACAAAATGACGCTCAAAACCGCCCCGATATACGTCAAAATCTAGCCACAACTATCGACAGTCAAGGAGATGTAGATAGCTCAGCTTTCACCGGACAAAGCTCCGGAGACTACAAAAATCATATCATTGGTAGCAACTACGCTATCGCTGGAAATATATTATCTGGTCCCTCAATTTTAAGCTCAATAGAGCACGCTTTTATCAGTGAGGAAGGAGACTTAAGCCATAAGCTTATGGCTGCATTGCAAGCCGCCAAGCAAAATGAGGCCGATAGCCGTTGCAAGCAAACCTCTTCTGCTTCAGCTTATCTAGGTATAGCTAAGCCAAATGATAATATTGCCATGCCATTTATGCATCTGGTTGCTCGCCCCCTTGACCGCAATGTTGATCCTATAGATGAGCTGCAATCACTCTTTAACTCTTTTCAAGAACAACAGCTTCTACTAAATCAGCATCAAGATTCTGATAATGATGGGATCCCTGATCACCTTGAATACCCTCGACTTGCTAAGCACTCTATCAATACTGGCGTATTTAGTTACGCCACTGGCAGCAACCTATTCACATCAAATGGTAGACTTCATCGAACTGATGTCAGTACACGGGATGTGTCAGATTTAGTGCTGACCTTAGTCGCCGGCCAAGATATGTATAAACTCATCTCAGGCAAACATATTGGCTTTTCGTTTTTGGATGAAACAGACACTCGAATCATCGTTAAGGACTCCGTAATAGGTCAAACGGCCTTCGCACAACCCGGGGCCAATGACACCGGTGTCTTGACCGCCGTAGGCAATGATCAAAACGGCCGCCAAGTTGCCCTGCTGTTATATCTGGATGGTAACCTCAGTACCGGGGCTTTTTATGCCTTAGACTCCTATGTACCTACCACTGCAAATAACCGAGATGTAGAGCTTCCAGGTACACCATACGACCCAGATGAATACGCTGATAGTGACGGTGATGGACAAGCTGACTACCTCGATTTAGACAGTGATAATGACGGTATCACTGATGAAGTAGAATACCCCGGACTTGTTAATTACCCTGTTAATGTTGGCGTATTTAGCTATGCCACAGGCAGTAATCTATTCGCCTCAAAAGGCAAGCTTCATCGAACTGATGTCAGTACACGGGATGTGTCAGATTTAGTGCTCACTTTAGCAGCTGGACTGGATATGTATAAACTCACTTCAGGAAAACATATTGGCTTTTCATTCATCGACGAAACAGGCGCTCACATCATCGTGGAAGATTCAGTCATTGGCCAAACTGCGTTTGCACAAGCTGGCCCCAATGAAACAGGAGTGCTAACTGCTGTCGGCCATGACCAAAATGGTCGCCAAACCGCACTGTTGTTATACCTAGATGGAAACCTCAGTACCGGGGCTTTTTATGCCTTAGACTCCTATGTTCCCTCCGCTGCAAATAACCGAGATATAGAGTTACCAGGGTCTCCATACAACCCTGATAAATATGCTGACAGTGATGCTGACGGACAAGCTAATTATCTCGACTTGGACAGTGACAATGATGGCATTACTGATGATTTAGAATACCCTGAGCAAGTTAACTACCCTGTTCATTCTGGTGTGTTTAGTTATGCCACAGGCAACAATGTATTCACATCCAATGGCAGGCTTCATCGAACCGATGTCAGTACAGGAGATGTGTCAGATTTAGTGCTGACTTTGGCCGCCGGGCTTGATATGTATAAACTGACTCCAGGTAAACATATTGGCTTTTCATTCACGGATGAAACTGGCACCCAAATCATCGTAAAAGATTCGGTCATTGGTCAAACGGCGTTTGCACAGCCTGGCCCCAATGAAACCGGAGTGCTAACAGCTGTTGGTCATGATCAAAATGGCCGCCAAGTTGCCCTATTGTTATACCTAGATGGAAACCTCAGTACTGGAGCTTTTTATGCCTTAGACTCCTATGTTCCCGCCACTGCGAATAACCGAGATGTAGAGCTTCCCGGTACACCCTATGCTGTTCAATTATATTAATAGCACAGGGTCCAGGCTTGTTAGCTATCACTCAAAACGAAAAGGTAATCACTTTGGTGTGAACGCGGCAAAACAGGTAAGTTTTGATAGAGTGCCCAAGGATGGGGCCATAGCGTGTCATTGAAGTCGTTACATGTTTGGCTAGAATTAAACATGAGGCCATCGTTGTGATAAACCACCAAACATACATTTAACCCAGTAATGTCTACTTAAAAGAGGACTTGAAACGTGTTATCTAACAAGTAACAAATCCCTTCCATCGCTATCCCTGCGATCAGGGATCATCACTTCCATGTGTAAAAAAGGGAATGAACATGAGTTCACTCCCTTCTATTATCTATGTAGCAAGACGTTGCTATTTAAGCCAGAAAACTTAGTCCCAACGCTTAGTCTAGTAAACTAACGCATTTCCCACGCTCTGTAAGTGCGACCTTTAAGCTTGCCATTAGTGATCTTATGCAGAGCGCGCTTAGCCACTTTACGATCAACCGCAACATATGAGCGGAATTCAGTGATCTTAATCTTACCCACTTCAGAACCTTGAATGCCATCTTCACCAGTTAATGCACCTAAGATATCACCAGGACGAACCTTATTCTTCTTACCGCCATCTATCTGCAAAGTCACCATTTTAGGCTGAGTCGGTAAGGTGTCTAACAAGTTCTCTGGTGGCAGTGCTTCACTGACGATGTCACGATTCATATACTCTTCTAACAGCTTAACCTTGTAGTCATCTTCGCTATTAAAGAAAGTGTATGCAGCGCCATGGCTGCCTGCACGGCCTGTACGACCGATACGGTGAATATGCACTTCGGTGTCATAGGCAAACTCGTAGTTAACGACCATGTCTAGCGCTTCGATATCTAAACCACGGGCCGCAACATCAGTCGCCACCATGACTGAGGCACTCTTGTTAGCAAACTGCATCAAGGTGATATCTCTGTCTCTCTGCTCAAGATCGCCATGTAATGCCACAACACTGAAACCGTCATTGGCTAAGGTAGCTGCGACATCTTTAGTTTCACGCTTGGTATTACAGAAAACCACGGCACTTTCTGGTCTATGCTGAAGCAGCAGTAAACGCAGCGCCTTTTGACGATCTTTATTGCTTTCTAACTGATAGAAGTGCTGATCAATGGTGTTGTCATCATGGGTCGAAGCCACTTTAACGATAACTGGTTCAAACATGATCTCTTCAGCAACCTTCTGGATCTGCTTAGGGAAAGTCGCACTAAACAGCAATGTCTGACGCTCACGTGGCATCTCAGCCATGATGTAGTCGAGATCTGGTAAGAAGCCCATCTCGAGCATACGATCCGCTTCATCAAGTACTAAGGTATTGACATCTTCAAGGTTTAAACGCTCACGTTGAAGGTGGTCGATAATACGACCAGGAGTACCAACAATAATGTGAGCACCGTGTTCAAGAGAACCGATTTGCGGTCCCATTGGCACGCCGCCACACAGGGTTAATACTTTAATATTGTGAATACCACGAGCAAGAGTACGGATCTCTTTCGCCACTTGATCGGCAAGTTCACGCGTTGGGCAAAGTACCAAAGACTGAATACGAAAACGCTTTACGTCTAGCTTGTGCAATAGACCCAAACCAAAGGCCGCTGTTTTACCTGAGCCAGTTTTACCTTGGCCGATAACATCTTCACCATTGAGTATTGCTGGTAGACTCTGCGCTTGGATCGGCGTCATCGAGTCGTAACCCATGGTTTTTAGGTTATCTACTAGTTCAGGTTTTAGCGTTAATGTCGAGAATGACATATTACTGTCTGCATTTGGGGTAACTTGGCTCAAGGTCTATTCCTATTTTTATCACGACGAAATACTCATCATGAAAGCGACAATTAAATCTATGATTTAGATATACCGCTGATATCAATCGAATTTATCGAGCCAGGTCTCATCGTGTGAAATAGACAATATTGGGGCTAGATAATAATGGGCGTGATTATAGCAAGTATTGAAATGAGTTGCTCGCATCCTTAATGGTTACTGAGATAAACAACCAAGAAAGAAACAAAAGTGGGAGAAGTTTTACGTACATCTAACAGTAACATCTAGCTGCAACGATTAGCAGCTAGGTACGTGCTTAATTCAGAGAAGTGAACTAGCCAGCCACTTGGCCTTTTAAGGTTAAGGCGATCCTTTCTACCCACCAATCAATCGCATCACGTGCATCATCGGTAGAATCGATCATCGTACTGAGATCTTTACTGCCCGCTTTTCTGTCGATAACAGCTACAATTGGCGCCCCTGTCGTGGCATCACTGATCATCATTTCGATAGTGGCACTGCCCACATTGGTATGCTCGCCAGTGACCACTTTAGAGATCGTTGAGATCCCGAGCCCAAAAGGAAGAATACTGCTTGTAACCGCCAAGATAGGATTAGGGGTTTCAATGTTTGTCAGGGCAATACTTATTCTTAATGTCTTCTCTTGCGGCGTGTCCACTAGCTTAAAACGGGTTGAAGCTTTCTCTCTTATTTTCTTTATCAAATACTCAGAAACTTCGACAATTTCCTGCTCAGATAAGTTGTCATAACGTGTCTTATCGTCCAATACTAGCCACACTTGATCCACAATGACACTGTCATATTCTTTAAGTATGCCATTAAGATCGCTAATACTTTTTATCCCACGCTTAGACCAAATAAGATCGCTGCCACCATCTGGGCCCGGTCTAAAATCATCAAAAGTGCTAAACATCTGCGATTGACGGTAATCCTGAATCACACCACAACCAGATAGCATCAACAACATGACGCACACAGCAATTCGATAAAGCTTCATATAGAGTTCACACCTTTGAGTAGAACAAGTTAGACAACAGTGTAGCAAGTCGATTAATCGCGGGGAGTTTACTCAAAAAAAGCATCGAGGGATAGTGATATATTCAAAATATATAATGAAGATAAACAAAAAAGCCCCGAATCAACAGGGCTTTGATGATGTTATTATTAGCACATTTAGGCTGTTGCTGGCTCTGCCTCAACCAGCTTATCGGCATCCAATCTCTTGATCACATAACCATAAATGATCAATGAGATTGCTGACACGGTTGCGATCGCTGCAAACACATACCAGATATAGTGAGCATTAGCCGATGCACTGACCCAAGCTTCATGTGACTCGAAGGTACGTGGATCCGGGCAGTAAGCTTGTAACAGGTAACCAGACAAACCAAAACCCAATAAGGAGCTGATAAACGAGTGAAGATGTGAAAAACCAAGGTAAAGTCCCTCCTCCCCTTTTGGCGCCTGTAAAGAGAAGTACTCAAGAAAACGCGGTGAGATAAAGGATTCAGCCAATCCTTGAAATACAATTCCGAGAATCATCATGGCTGCAATCGGGTGCATCTGCATAAAGCCCAGATCAATATTCCCCTCCAGCATATTGCCCGAGGCCATCAAGAGCGCTGAAAGTGGCATGATAAACATACCTATCGTCATAGAGAAAAGTGCACTTTTTCGGCTCATCAATGAGGTCACAAAACTCACCGTTAAGAAGACGACTAAAGGATTCACGTTGGCATACCAAGACGGTGATGCTCCCTCTCCTGCCATACGTAATACATATTTAGGCATTGTTGCGTACAGCTGATGTTGCACCATCCAAAAACCAGTAATAATGAGGATAAGCGCGATCAAGCGGCCATTCGTTAACACTTTACCTAACGCGCTTACCACTTCAGCGAGGGATTTCCCTTCAGTGTTCGATTCAGCATTTTTAAAGAAAAAGAAGATACTGATAAACGCCACTAACGTCATACTAGCAGCAAAATAGTTAAGATTAATTAACCCCAAATCCCCCATAGACTCACGCAAGGGTTTAACCACGGTTTTACCTGAAAAAGCACCGATGTTAACCATCATATAGAAGATGGAGAACCCTCTTGCTCGATTAGCCGTGGTCGTGGATTTGGCAACTGTAGCCGTGATAACGGCCTTAATAAATGAGCCACCAATCATGATAATAACTAGAATAGGGATAATCGCCCAGCGAATATCAGCCTCTTCTAAACCGTGATAAGCCACCTCTCTGCCATACTCGACCAAACCTTGTCCTTCGAGTAACGCAGGGAAAATCGCCAGCCCCGCATAACCGACAGTCAGAAGACCAAACGCGAGCAACAACGCTCCTCGAAAGCCCATTTTATCAGCCAGTGCACCGGTAAATGTCGGGAGGAAATATAAGCCCGCGGAGAAAGATCCCGCTAACCAAGCGGCTTCAACATCAGTAAAACCTAAGATGCGAGACAGGTAGAGGGTGATCACAATGAACACCCCGTAATAGGCTGCACGCTCTAATAGCTCTACCCCGTTTGCAATCCAAAATGTTCTAGGAAAACCCTGCTTGTTCCCCGAAGCCGTATTATTCATTTTATTATCTTCCGGTTCTAATTAATGAAGCTCAAGCTAATAGCTAACGGTTAGCGATGCAATCTTCCTCATATCGATTTAATCTCTTTTCTATGTCGCTGCAACTTAACCTATTAATTTACTGCCATTAAAGTATTCATCCTTCAACTATCCGTGACGATATTCTTAGCCACGTGTATCCCTAACCGTTTAGCTAATCGATTCAAATTGGCTCTATCGGTTTCCAGACGTTTTGCCGCTGCAGACCAGTTTCCTTCGACTTCACAGAGGACTTGAGTGATCACCTGCCGCTGAAATGCTTCAGTCGCCAATTTCAGGTTAGTGTCAATTTCTACCATTGAAGTTTGATCTGAATTCTGCTCGCTTGGCAACGACAAACTAGGTTTTTGACTCGGACTTAATAGCTCTGATTGTGTCGCGACTAGGTGCTCCATATGCGCTAAACCGATACGAACAATCACAGACCTTGCGCTGCCTTTTGCTCGCAAAGCGGCGCGAGCAATCACATGCTCCAACTCCCTGACATTGCCAGGCCAAGCATATTGGTTAAGCACCTCTAAAGCAGAAGGAGACAAAGTGAGTTGCTGCATGCCTAACTTTCTTCGGGTTAGCTCGATAAAATATCCACTGAGCAGGGTAACGTCACCTTCACGGGAGCGCAGTGGAGGAACAGAAATAGGATATACACTCAGGCGATGATATAGATCGGCTCTAAAACGTCCCTCAGCCACCTCCAGTTTCAGTGTGCGGTTCGTCGCCGCCAAGATACGAACATTGACCCGTTCGACATCATCTTTACCGACAACTTGAATCTCTTGGTTTTGCAGCACTCTTAGCAATTTACTCTGCACCGATAGTGGCAACTCACCTATCTCATCGAGAAATATGGTTCCGCCATCAGCCAAACTAAACTTACCAATTCGGCTTCGGTCTGCGCTGGTAAATGCGCCTTTTACATGACCAAATAACTCACTCTCGATAAGGCTTTCCGGTAACGCGGCGCAGTTAACGTACACCAGCGGCCCTTCCACTCGTTTGGATTGGCGATGCAGCGTTCTGGCCACCAACTCCTTACCGACACCGGTTTCCCCTTCGATAAGAATGGAGAAATCAGACGTCGCCACCATGTCGATTTCGCGCTTAAGTTTAAGCATGACAAGGCTGTTACCAATAAGCTCGCCACCATCTTTAACCAAAGCCTCATGGGTCAGCTCAGCCACCACCTGCTGATTATGCAGGGAGTGATGCTCCAGTTCTTGCAATAAGATGGCGGTTTTCAATGTCGCTGCCGACATGGCGGAGATCACGTCTAAACTGCCCTTGGGAATACTATCAAAGGCATTGGGGGTCATGCTGTCCAGTGTGAGCACTCCAATTAACCTCCCATCAGACATCAAGGGCAATCCCATACAGGCATGAACAGGTAAGTCACCTTCATGGGCGAGTAACATGCCGTCATAAGGGTCTGGCAATGGACTACTGGCGGCAAAACGAATGGGAGTCGATGACTCACAAATAGCGGCAAATCTTGGATGAGCGGTAATTTCAAAGCGACGGCCTAAGGTATCTTGTGTCAGACCCTGTTGCGCCAAAGGCTTGAGAAAGCCTGACTGTACATCAAGTAACACCACAGCATCACACTCCACCGCATGCCTAATGGTACTCAGTAACCGTTCGAATCTATCTTTGGTGGTTAAACTATTGGCCAGATCCAGTGCTAACTCTATCAGGGCTTGCGAAGAGACCTCTCCCATCATTTACCTCTCTGTTTCATTGATTTACTGCTGTGAGCAACACGTTAGCATGAGTTGATACAAAAGGCATCACAAGAGTCATTATGACTACACTATAGTGGTAGTCATAATGACTCACACTATCATTCTCACATAATAAACACCAATTAAATCAGAAATTTAAATAACTGGCACAGTATTCGCTTTATAAAAAGAGTGAAAGAGTGAAGAGGAAGCGATTAAGCGATGAAGCTGTAAAACAGCATTAGGTGAATCCTCACTCAATAGGCAGCAATCAACCGGGTCAACTTTAAGGAGTCTACGTATGAATACAGCACACACAGCAACTCAACCACACTTTTCAACGACATGGTCTAGCCTTAACAGTGACACCTTAACAAGACAATATAAGCGGAATTTTTCGCGGGTTCTGCTCAGTGGTAACGGCGCTATGTCCATCGCCATGATAGGCATCATAATTTGCATCGTTATTGGCTATACCCATGATGAATACTTCTCTTTATGGACACAAGTAGCGAGCCATGTTGCGCTCATTCTTTTTGCTACAGCAGTCAAAATAGGTTACGTGATGCGTTGTATCGGCTTACATGGATTAGGCAATATTCAACTTTAAAGATCTCCAACATAGACCACTATTTCTAATTAGCATTTGATGAATAAGAGCAGTAGATGAGCAAATCCCTCCATATGATAAATGAACCAAATAAGCAGCAGAGCAGCAAAACAAGGCTCAATCAACAACTCAACTCAACAGGAGAACTTGAAGAGAGTGCTAAGTTGTCGCCTAAGATACTTAGATTGACCCAGCAACCCCTCTGGGATCTTGCTTTTCGTCCATGGTTTCTCGTCAGTACCTTAAGCTCGGTGTTGAGTATTGCGTTGTGGGTTCTCTTTCTCCATGGATACCTTCCCGCGCTGGCTACCGCAGGGTTAACGCCTGTTGCTTGGCATATTCATGAGATGTTATTTGGATTTGGTGCAACCATCGCGGTGGCTTTTCTGCTGACAGCCGCACAAACTTGGACCAATAAGCGCAGTATCAATGGAGCCACCTTACTCAACTTGACGTTAATCTGGTTGGCAGTTCGCCTTTTACTCTGGAGTGACGATCCTAGAGTTCAGGTACTCGCTATCGTCCTACAAGGTGTTTGGTGGTTAACCTGTATCGGCTTTCTGGCCTCTATGGTTATCAGCGCTAAGAGTCGACGAAACTATCAATTTATTCCACTACTTTCAGTAATAATGCTGCTTAATATGAGTTTTTTAATTGCCGATTATAGCGGCAATAATGAGCTTGCTTTACACCTAGCCCGCACGGCGATCTTAACTTTCGGACTGCTAGTTGGCATCGTTGGAGGCCGAGTTATCCCGTTCTTTACTGGACGCGGTGCAAGCAATGCTAAAGTGGTAGCAACGCCTATCCTCGACAAGGCACTGCCAGTGGTCACCATTATCGGCGCCTGTATCTTCTTCAGCGGCTATTTTGTTGAGCTACCTTTCACTCCAGCCATTGTCTTAATCAGTGCCGGTACTATCCACTTGTTGAGGTTATGGTACTGGGATCCAATCTCTACACGAAAAGTCCCACTACTTTGGTCACTGCATGCGGCTTACCTCGCACTTGGACTTGGACTTATCGCATTGGGACTAAGCTACTTTACCGACTTAATACGCTTTGCCGATGCACTCCACTTAATCACTATTGGCACCATAGGTGGCATGATTCTCGCGATGATCGCTCGAGTATCCCTAGGCCATACAGGCAGACCACTTAAACCACATCCATCCATCAACATCGCTTTTGCCTTGATATTTATCGGCACATTAGTGAGGTTTATTCTGCCGCTATTACAGATGCCAGTATTAAGCTGGGATATCAGTGCCCTTTGCTGGATAACCGCTTTCTCGATTTTCATTTGGCACTACGCTCGCATTCTGATGAGCGAACGAGCCAGTTAACCTTTTCATTAAAAAAACACTACCTACACAAGAAGGATATTTAGATGTTATCTGAAAAACATATCAGCATAGTTAAGAGCACCATTCCTTTACTAGAATCTGCTGGTACAGCGATTACTGAACATTTTTATCAAAGAATGTTCAGCCACAATCCAGAGCTTAAAAACATATTTAATATGAGCCACCAAAAAACTGGTGGTCAACCTGCAGCACTATTTAATGCGGTTGCGGCTTACGCTAAAAACATCGACAATTTAGGGGCTCTTTCTGGCGCCGTTGAGCGCATTGCTCATAAACACACAAGTTTTAATATTCAGCCAGATCACTACCCAATTGTTGGCCACCATCTGCTTGAAACCCTGCGAGAACTGGCACCCGACGCCTTTACTCCTGACGTTGAAGAAGCGTGGGGCGCAGCTTATGGCTTACTTGCTGGTATCTTTATCCAACGCGAAGATGAGCTGTATCAAAAGAGCGCCAATCAACCCGGTGGCTGGCTTGGCGCAAGGCAGTTTAGAGTGGTCGAGAAACGTGAAGAATCAAACCTAGTCACTAGCTTTATCTTTGTCCCTATCGATGAATTACCCGTTATCGGCTATGAATCTGGACAATATTTAGGGATAAAAGTCGCGCCAACTAATCACGAATATCTGGAGATGCGCCAGTATTCTCTGTCAGATAAAGCCAACGGCAGCAGCTACAGAATTTCAGTAAAACGCGAAGCCGTTGGGATCCCTGGTGTGGTCTCTAACCACCTGCATGATTACCTCAATGTCGGTGATATTGTCGATGTCTATCCACCAGCCGGTGATTTCCACTATATCGAACGCGAAGCTCCTGTCGTACTGATCTCTGCAGGGGTGGGCGTCACTCCGATGCAATCTATGCTAGAGATGTTGGCCGATAAGCAGTTTGATAAGCCGGTTTTCTATCTGCATGCTTGTGAAAATGTAGAGCAACACTCATTTAATCAGCGTGTTAATCTATTAAGTGAACAAATTAACCTTCAGCACCATACTTGGTATCGCGACACTAGTGGCCTGAATGATGCGGATAACAATGCCAATATTCAGCAAGGGTTTATGAATTTGGCCCTGTTGAAATCACAATTACCTGTTACTGATGGCGACTTCTATCTATGTGGTCCAGTTGTCTTTATGCAGTTTGCCAAGCAACAACTCGTCGCACTCGGCGTGAATGATGATCGCATTCACTACGAAGTATTTGGTCCACACTCAGATCTATAAACTTTAAGCTAGCAATCTAGCAGTTCACGAGGGCAAGCTCATTGCCCTCGACTTTATAATTTCCCCTACTCACGAATGTTCCACCTAATTTGTAGGCGTACGCCTGTAACTCTTTATCACTAACCCCATGACAAACAAGCCCAGCAACACGCCACCAATAATAAACAATACATCCCCCAGCATTCTCGCCCACACAAAATTGCGCACCAATTCACTCTGCAATATTTCAGGGCTTCTGGCATACCAATATCCCTTTTCAAGTACAGCACGGAACTGGATCAATCCCACAGGCAACAGCGACATACTCAACATGGCTGCGAGACCAATATTAAGCGACCAGAACGACCCCTTAAGTAAGTTGTTAGTGCGTCTATCGAGATCGAAATGATGCCTTAGGCAGATCAGCATCAAGCCGATGCCCAGCATGCCGTAAACCCCCATAAATGCACCATGAGCATGAGTAGCGGTAGTATTTAACCCCTGAATGAAATACAAAGAGACGGGAGGATTAATCAAAAAGCCCAGTAAACCAGCTCCCACCAGATTCCAGAAGGCGGAAGCGACAAAAAACATAATCGCCCATTTATATCTCGCCATCCAAGGCGCTTTATTTCGCATGGTATAGGTTTGATAAGCTTCAAAGCCTATCAAGCTCAACGGCACCACTTCCAAGGCGGAGAACATGGATCCCCAGGCAATCACAGAGGTCGGTGTTCCGGTAAAGTACAGATGATGTAAGGTCCCAAGAATACCGCCGGTTAAAAATATCGCGGTCGAGAACAAAACGGCAAAGGTGGCACTGCGACCACGAATAAGTTTAAGCCGCACAAATATCAGAGCCAAAATCGCAGTCGCAAAGGTTTCGAAGAATCCTTCGACCCATAAGTGCACTACCCACCAGCGCCAGTATTCATTAATGGCCAGGTTGGTGTGCTCTCCCATCATAAAGGCCGCGCCATAGAAGAAACCGATACACAGGGTTGACACATAAAGCAGGATAAACAGCGGTTTTTGCTCTGACTTATCTTTAAATACCGGATACACCGCCATCGTGACCAGCACCAGCCAAAACATCAGTCCCGCAAATAGCAGTATCTGCCAGAAACGCCCTAGGTCGACATATTCCAGTCCTTGATGGCCAAACCAATAGCCGGTTTCCAAACTCATCCAGTCCTGCTGTATCGCCAGCCATTCACCGATCATGGAACCGACCACCACAACCAATAGTGCCCCCCAAAGCAGGTTAATTCCTAGTTTCTGGTATTTACCCTCTTGACCTGACAAAGCGGTGGCGACAAACAACCCCGTGCCTAACCAGATAGTAGCGATCCAAAATACGGCAATTTGAGTATGCCAAGTTCGAGTCAGCGAATAGGGAATGTAATCAGCAATTGGAATACCATAAAACTCTTGGCCTTCAACGCCATAATGGGCAGTTACCCCACCAAGAAATATCTGCACTACAAACAGAGCAATTGCTGTATAAAAATATTTATAGGTCGCCCTTTGAGCGGGTAACGCATTGCGTTCCATCAAGGGATCTACATCAACATGGGGCAGTTCATCATGCTTGATAGCTGAGTGATACCAAGCCAACGCGCCGATGCCCCCTAACAGAAAAACAACACTTAAAATGGACCAAAAAATGGAGTCAGAGGTGATCACATTGCCCATGGTGGGATCATAGGGCCAATTATTGGTGTAGGTATAAGTCTGCCCCGGCCGTTCACTAATGGCGGCCCAAGCGGTCCAGAACACAAAAGCCGTAAAAGCCTCGCGCCGCTCCAGCGTGTCTAACGTGTTATCCATCATGGCATAATCATTACGCAACTGTTCTGTTTCAGGCTCATTGCCAAACAGAGAAACATAGTGATTTGTCACCACTGCGATGGCCGCAACCCGAACCGTCGACAGAGTTATGCTGCCATCATCAGGGTTGTAGGTGTTTTTCCGAGCTTCACGCCGATAAGCATCCGTTAAGATCAACTGTTGCTCATAACTGAGGGAATCAAAATCTTTCTGGTAGATGAGACTCGCGGAGATCGCCAGCCAAGCCTGCTGTTCGCGGTGAAGCCAGTCTGCAGTCCAATCAGGAGCAATGTAAGCACCATGCCCCCAAATGCTACCCAGCTGATGACCGCCCATCGATCGCCACGCCATCTGGCCGGTATCGATATCATCATAGCTATAGACTTGATTTCCCTCTGTATCGACGACGATTTGGGGAATTGGTGGAGCTTGCCGGTAAATTTCACTACCAATGAACAAGAGAATTGAAAAAGAAAACACACAGACGGCAAGTAAAACGATTAAAGCGTTACGGCTACGGGGTTCCATAAGTAGCTTCCACTTGAGTGTTGTACGCCCAATCTAAACCTACATTTTATATGCATCAAGTTAAAACGTCCTAAAGAGGATAACAATATAGCCCGCCCCTTAGCAGTGCCAAAGCATTATAAGTCATGAAATTAATGGCTTATTCCGATGACTGATTGACTAGCACTCACGCCTTTAAACATCGACTCTGCCGCTATCTTGCCGACTTCTAAACTAAAAATGCTATCCAAGCACTTGTGTTCAAACCGCTAACCACACCTAGTCCGATACCCTCGCACTTATCTATCAATTCAGTTACCCTTTGCCAAGATTCCAATCTATGCCAAATACGAACCCAAAAGAGCCAATTTCTATGACTGACCAGACAACGAAACCTAATATCAGCAAACAAGCACTCATCGATATCCTAAAATCTTGGGGTGATTCAACCATCACAGCTCAGCAACTTCAGGATTGGATGGTGACTCACTTTGATCCCGATGAAACCGATATCGGTCTAGGTGAACCAGAGTGGACAGTAGAAGCGATGAGTATCGTCATGAATGAGTATGAAATCGCTAAGTTGCCTAAATTTCGCATCGAGAACGTGCAACTGGCCATCAACTTTATTCAAGCTGATGAGTCTCTATTTAATCAAACCCGTCACCTATTTTTGCGTGAAGGATTTTCTGATTAACCTGAGACCCCGTAGCTAAGAACGAGCTTATTCTACGATTAAGCTCGTTATCCATCAGACACACGCTAAATCCTATGTACTGATATCAACTTACACACCTGAAGACTTACACTCAGCTGCTTTTAGCGGTCATGTCACTTCCTGTATTCCAATAACCAATGCTTCCCAGTTACGTTGATTATCCATATCATTTTGTGCACCATTATCATCCGCGTATTGAAAACGTTTCTGAGCAGGTGTCTTACTCATGCATTGGTAGAGCCAATACGCTTCCTCTTTTAAAGCAGATTCTATTGGCAGGTCAATCGATGCATAAACAACACGCTTACATGCCTCTATAGACTCCGCGGGAAACTGTGCAATACGATGTGCTAACGCGTCAACATAGGAGTCGATTTCATCAGCATCCAACGCTAAATTTATGGTGCCGTATGCTTGTGCTTCATCGGCGTCAAAATCACGCGCACTTAGGATAATTTCCAGCGCCTTGCCTAAACCAACTTGCCTGGCCATTCTTGAAGCTCCACCACCGCAAGGGAGTATCCCCATGCCCACTTCCATTTGCATGAATTTAGCCTTTCCTCTTGCAGCAAACCGCATGTCACAAGCCAACATAAACTCATGACCACCACCACGAGCAAATCCTTCAACTTTGGCAATCGTTGCTTGTGGTAATGCACTAATGCGCTGTAAAACTTTTTGTAAAAAAAGTATTTCAACGTCTTCTTTTGCTACCGCCTTAGTGGAAATATCTTTAAGGAAACCAGTATCTGCATGAGCCACGAATATTTCGGGATGGGCAGACTGGAAAACCACCACTTTAGCACTCGAATCACTCTCCAAAGCTTCAGATAATCGATTCAAATCTTCCAGCATCTGTATGCCTTGAATATTGACAGGCGGGAAATCAAACGTAACAGTAACAATGGCTTCTGTTTTTGATACCTTAAAAGTGACGTAATGATCATGTGTCATATTTTTCTCCGATAAGCGAGCAATCTAATTTGCGCCAAACGGTAACATTGCAAGCACATATTGATAACAACGGATATCGCAGAATATCTTTATCTTTTTGATTGATAATAAACAGACATAAATATGTTAAGGAGGGCAAAATTAAGCATTGTCGAAGGCCATCCACTTCAGTGCATTTCGAATCGTGTTAAGCAGTCCTGAACAGTTTTATATGATGTAGAACAGAATATTCATCGGTATGCGTCAATATTCCACTTCTTATTTATTCAGGAATACCTAAGAATATAGTTGCAGCCGGCAGCTAACTATTTATTCGATGACTATCAATACAAGGATTTTAGTATGACCATAGGAAAGCAGATAAAGCACTTCAGAACTGAAAGAGGCTTTAGTCAGCCTGAGCTAGCCGAGCTTGCGGGTATTGAGCAATCTTACTTATCTAAACTAGAGAATGATAAATCCATCCCCTCTAATGAGATATTTCGATAAGTACTCAAGAGTTTATTGAGGCTATTGATACCAAAGCGAACCAACAACAGCTCAATCTAATCCCTGATATTGAACTCATGTTGTCACAGACAAATAAAATGAAATACCGAGATATCCGACGTTATCTTTATGCCTCTAGCGCCTTAATTATCTTAGGTTTAACACTTATACCCAAGCTACTTGGAAATGCAGGATTCAGTGGGAATTTAATGCACTTTAGGTAAGGCATTGATTATAGGTAATGGCTATTCCCTTGGCAAAATCAATAACGCAGAATAAAGAGCATTAAAACCCATCGTAGAAGGCTTTACGCAAGCCCACTTCGTTGTTGCATTAGCTTAAAAGGGAGTCACCATTTCTACACTTATGCGTCTAGAATTGAACTCGCGCAACGCCTCTGAAACGAGCATTATCAGGTAGTTTGGGTATATACCGGTGCCAGTAAACAGCTTTTCAATGAAACTCGCTATCAATATGAATCCCAAGGCTTAGTATTAGTCGATGAACCCAATGATATCTTCTCATCTTGGTCTCGTCGTATTGATACAGATGGAGAAAATGGCAGTGCATTAAGGAAAGCTAAGCGACTGGAGATGGCAAATCGCAAAGGTACACATTACCTGTTAATTAGGGAGAATAGAGGCCAAAGTTTTGTCATGAATGTTGAAGGAGGCAAGCGGTATTACCGATTAGATAAAGAGGAGCAAATTCCCCTAAGTATCAATGCTTGGTTGCAGATATTTGGCGTGCTTTTACTCTGCAGTGGCATTATGGGATTTGTATTAGAGAAGCGCTTCAATAAAAACTAAATGTGACTCGCACAAAGATAACCAAATAATAAGCCTGCAATAAGCAGGCTTTATTCATTTTACAGCTACTGAGTACCCTTACCCATATTAATTATGTTTCTCTAATATCGGGATGGTTTTGCCATGCTGGCATCGTACGCATGTATTCCTTTGTGGTATTTTCAGCTCCGCCTCTGGAGAGATCTTTATTCTCCTTCATGACCCACTGAACCATGCGCTCAAATCTCTCGTTAAACGCCTGTAACTTGCCATCACCATCAGTGCAATACTGACAATAAGTACCGTCATTAATTGACATACCACAACTTTCACAATGATTTGAATGTTTCATCTTCTTGTCTCTTCTTGGTTAATATCGCTTGAGAAGCGGACGCAATAGATTCAAGGCTTTTTATTAAAGCAGTGCGCTCGCTAACGGTTAATAACTCCATGCTGTTTTCCAGCAACTCTCTATCCAGCACTTCCTGAGTTTTGTTAAATATTTCTCGTCCACTTTTCGTCAACCAAACAAAGGTTTTACGCTTATCTCGAGCATCTTTAACCCGATCAACGTATCCATTGGCTTGTAATCGGTCAATCAACTCACTCATTGCAGATTGGGCACGATTAAAGTGAGTAGCGGCTTCAGTTACCGTTAACGGGCCGCTAATTACCAGGTGATTCATTACTGCTATAGCCTCAGAGGACGGCCTTTGTACATCGTCCTCCCAAGCAGAATGAAGATTCTTATATACGCTCTGATATAAAGAGATAAATTGTTCAGATGAATCGTCTATTGTCATAATTTCAACTCTATCAAACAAAATTACATCGTCAATCCCGATGCATTTTGTCAATTGGGCTAAGCGCATAACGGCTCAGGATTAATCCTAGTGCGCGCTTAGGATTACTTGAGTAAACTTGATGAAAATTACATTGTAGATGGCGATAGTTAACACTCATTTCAGTTAAAAACTATATGCTTTCGAAGCCTCAGTTACAATTTGATTCAATTCTAGTTTGTATTAATTACTGGCATAAAAGTAATCTACAAAAATAACGCGTTAGATATTGGTTTTACAAAAGTGGAACGATATCGTCTAGGAATTAATAATGAAAACAAAACTTACCCTAGCTGCAGCCTGTATGTTGGCTGGCAGCGTTCAAGCACAAACGTTATTACTACAAGAGCCCAGTATTGCCCAAGATAAATTAGCCTTTGTTTATGCTGGTGATATTTACGTCTCGAACCAACAAGGTGAGCAGGTAAAACGTATTACCTCCCATGCAGCCAATGAAACTAATCCCCATTTATCTCCCGATGGTCAATGGATTGCATTTACTGCCGACTACGAAGGTAATAGTGATGTGTATCTGGTGTCTGTTGACGGTGGTCAACCACAGCGATTAACTTGGCACCCCGGTACTGATGAAGTGAAAGGCTGGTCTGCCGATGGCAAACAGGTATTATTTACCTCCCGCCGCAACATCGCTCACAACCGTACTGGGCAACTCTTTAGCGTTGCTATCCAAGGCGGGTTCCCCGTCAAAGTGATGGAGGCGGTTGTTTCAGATGGAAAGGTAAATGCTGATGGTTCTAAATTAGCGTATAACCCTGAGCGTTTAGCCCATGGCGGCAAAAATGGCTGGCGTAATCATCGTGGAGGAACCACACCTCCTGTATGGATTTACGATCTCAACAAGCACAGTTATGAAGAAGTTCCCCACGGCAACTTTTCTGATAGTTCACCAATGTGGGTTGGTGACCATGTGTATTTTATTTCAGATCGCAGCAAGCATAAAAACATCTACAGTTTCAAAAATGGTCAGGTAGAACAAGTGACTGATTTTAAGGATTGGGATATTGCTAATGCCAATGCCTTTGGCACTGACATTGTCTTCGAGAAGGGCGGCGCATTATTTGTACTTGATACCCTATCAGGTAACAACCGTCAGCTTAATATTGATATTCAAGCCGACCTGCCTCAACGCCGCCCACAATGGAAAGATGCCATGCCAGCACTCTCCAGCAGCCAGATTTCAGCAACAGGCAAACAAGTATTAGTCAGTGCCCGTGGTGAAGTGTTTAGCGTCCCAGTGAAAGATGGAAGTACCTACAACCTGACCAACACATCAGGTCAGAATGAGCGTGATGCACTCTGGTCGCCACAAGGTGAACAAGTCGCCTATATAACGGATAAAGATGGAGACTATCAACTGGTATTGGCCGATCAGTTTGGTCAAATCCAAAAAAGTGTCGACTTAGGCAAACATACCGCCGACTTTACCCTGTTTAATTGGATGCCAGACGGCAAACATATCGTTTTTGGCGACTCCAATATGGCCTTATGGTTAATTGAGCTGAAGACAGGTAAAAAAACCAAAGTCATGAAGAATATTGCGATGACAGATTATGATGTCGTGAGCTCGCCCAATAGCAAATGGTTAGCCTATACCCAAAATAACACTAACTATTTTCGTGACTTGTATTTATACGACATTGAAGATAACTCGCACCATAAAGTCACCGATGGCATGAGTGATAATGCTGCCCCCGCATTTAGTCCAGATGGTCAGTATCTGTATTTTGCCTCTTCAACTAACAAAGGGTTAACCGCATTTGGACTGGATCTATCAAGCCAAGAGCAACCACTTCGTTATGGCTTATATGCTGCTGTACTACAAAAAGAGGGCAAATCACCATTAATGCCTAAACTTGCTGACGAATCCTATCGTCATCTTGAAGGCAACAAAGATGAAGATGAAAAAGACAGCGATGCGTCCACGCCTAACATCGACATTAAAGGCCTGTCATCGCGAATTGTATCTCTACCAGTGCCACAGCGTAATTACTGGGGGTTAACGGCTGCAGAAGACAACAACCTGTATTTCATTGAGGGCGTACAAATAGGCTCAAGTATTGAAATTGATGGTAATCCATTAAACACTTCACAGTTAAAACGTTTCAATTTTGAAGAGCGTAAAGTAGACAATGTTGCTGACAATATTGAGTCTGTCACCGCCTCTGCTGATGGCAAACAATTGTTGTTAGTAGGAAGTGGAAATGCAATCTCTACTGCCACCGTCGCAGAGACGATTGAGCTTAAATCGTTAAACACAGCAGATGTTAAAGCCCTCATTAATCCAGCCGAAGAGTGGGCCCAAATCTTCGATGAAGCATGGCGCAACGAGCGTGACTATTTCTACGATCCCAAAATGCATGGCTTGGATTGGCAAGCGGTATACGATAAATATCAGCCACTACTAAAACATGTCGGTCGCCGTGAAGATTTAAATGCCTTAATGCGTGAAATGATTTCTGAAATGGAAGTGGGTCATAACTACATTGTCGGTGGTGATGTTCATACTGAAACAACAATATCAGTGGGATTATTAGGCGCTGATGTCCAAATCAAAAATGGCCTTTATCGCATTACCAATATCTACACTGGAGAAGCTTGGAACCCGCATCTAAAAGCACCACTGGCGGTACCGGGCAATAACATTGATGTTGGGGATTACATTCTAGAAGTTGATGGTCAATCGGTAGATGCCTCCGTTAATATCTATTCACTGTTTGTGGGCAAGGTTGATAAACAAGTTCGTTTAACCGTCAGCTACGATGGCAAAGCTAAACATGCCCATACTGTTGTGGTAGAGCCGATTAAATCAGATTTTAATTTACGTCACTGGAACTGGGTTGAAAACAACCGTAAATATGTCGAAAAAGCGACGGATGGCAAAGTGGGCTACGTCTACTTACCCAATACAACAACGGCGGGTTACACCTCATTTAACCGCATGTTTTTTGCTCAAGTTGATCGCCAAGGCGTTATTTTAGATGAGCGCAGTAACGGTGGTGGTCAAGCTGCAAACTATATTATTGATGTATTGAGCCGTGAGCATTTGTCAGGCTGGAAATACCGTTCAGGTGATATGGTCTATGACACGCCAGCAGGTGCTATTTATGGCCCGAAAGTGATGCTAATTGACCAAGATGCAGGCTCTGGTGGTGATTTCTTACCTTACGCCTTTAAGCGTCTAGAACTAGGGACGTTAGTGGGCAAAACAACATGGGGTGGCTTAATTGGTATTTCTGCCAACCGTAACTTTATTGATGGCGGCCGAGTGACCGTACCAAACTTTAGATTCTTTACCCCAGATCATGAATGGCGTGTTGAAAATGAAGGTGTGACGCCAGACATTGAAGTGGAGTTAGATCCGGTTGCAGTGAATAAAGGTGAAGATCCTCAATTAGATCGCGCCATTGTAGAAGTTCAGCAACAGTTAAAAGACTTCACACCTGTGCGCCATAACGCTCCGCCTGCATTCCCAACTGAATTAGGTCAGTAATCTGCTTTAATTAGCTCTAAAAAAAGCCTCTAATGGGAGTTTGTCCCATTAGAGGCTCAATTTAAATCTTACTGAACAGTTAAAACACAACCTGTAGAAGTAACAAGGTAGTTTAAATTTCTATCCCTTGAACTTAGCGAAGCGCCCTCGCAGGGCGCAGCCCTTACTGCATTGCTTAAAATCAAAAGAGTGGATCTCGGAACAAGCCCGGGATGACGGCAATGGCAAAATCCTCAGCTTAGTTTTTACCGTAAGCAAAGCGTTCCTGTAGCCGTAGGCTATTCTGTAAGCAACGCGTTCCGTACTCGAGTGGGTCGCACGCGACGTTCGTCTCAGCTTTTTCTAGCAGCGCAGCGTTCTAGCAGTGAGCTTGCGAACGTCCTCGTAGGGCACAGCCCGCCCTACCTCAAGCACCAAAACCTAAGGTTTAAACACACCAATCACATCGCCTGTCGCCTGCTTGGCCACTTGTTCATCAGCTTGCTGTTCGCTGTAATCACACTCGATGCACTCAACGGTTTCAACACCATTAAGCTTAAATAATACGATACTGTCTAAGGCCTTACATTTGGGGCATTTAGCACCTGCAACAAAACGCTTTTTTACTTTTACTTCAGCCACGTCTTTCCAACCTTATATTCTAATTATTTTATGTTAGTGCACTATTTTGCCATAAACAAAGGCAGATCACCCGACTCTATGCGCCTTTATTGCCCTGTTTATCGACACTAGTGATTGGTATGAGAGCCACTTGTAAGATATCATCTGCGGCAATTGCATTCGGTCACCAAGTCTTATTTCATGATATCCATCACTCAAGCACAACTGATCCGCGGTTCTAAGACACTCTTAGATGAAACCTCATTAACAATATATCCTGGCCATAAGGTTGGATTAGTGGGTGCTAACGGAACAGGAAAATCATCATTGCTGGCCCTCATTTTAGGCCACATCAGCTTGGACAAAGGCGAGTTCAGCCTACCAAGCGGCTGGCAAGTGGCGACAGTGGCTCAGGAAACCCCTGCACTGGACGTTTCTGCACTGGAATATGTCATTGATGGTGATACTGAATATCGTGGACTTGAGGCGCAGCTGGCCAAAGCTCAGAGTGATGATAACGGTAACCTCATCGCCCTGCTTCACGGCAAAATAGATGCGATTGGTGGTTACGCTATCCATTCTCGTGCAGCCAGTTTGCTGGCAGGCCTTGGCTTTGGTGAAGCTGAGCAGAGTAACCCAGTAAAAAGCTTTTCTGGGGGCTGGCGTATGCGCCTCAACTTGGCTCAAGCACTATTGTGTCGCTCAGATCTTTTGCTTCTCGATGAGCCAACCAACCACTTAGATTTAGACACCATGTATTGGTTAGAGGGATGGATTAAAGCCTATCAGGGAACCCTGATTCTAATCAGTCACGACCGCGACTTTATCGACGGTATCGTCTCAGAAATTATTCATGTTGAGAACACCAAACTCAACTACTACAAAGGCAATTACACTGCTTTTGAGCGCATCCGTGCAGAACGTATGTCTCAACAACAAGCCGCCTTTGAACGCCAGCAAAAAGAACGCGATCATATGCAGACGTTCGTCGACCGTTTCCGTTATAAAGCCAGTAAAGCCAAACAAGCTCAAAGCCGCTTGAAAGCCTTAGAGCGTATGGCAGAACTGCTGCCAGCTCAAGCTGACAGTGCGTTTCATATGTCCTTTAAAGAGCCTGATACTCTGCCAAATCCTTTAGTCACCATGGAACATGTTTCTGTGGGTTACGGCGATAAAGAGATCCTTAAAAGCGTACAGCTTAACTTGGTTCCTGGCGCACGTATCGGCCTGTTAGGGCGAAACGGTGCAGGTAAATCGACCCTGATTAAATTGCTCTCAGGAGAGCTGTCTCCTTTGAAGGGCAAGTATGAAACAAACCCAGGGCTGAATATCGGCTACTTTGCTCAGCATCAATTAGAAAGCTTACGCTTAGATGATTCGCCGCTGCAGCATCTGTCTAGACTGGCACCAACCCACAAAGAGCAAGAGCTGCGTAACTTCCTCGGTTGTTACGGTTTTAATGGCGACATGGTGCTCTCGGCCGTGCGCCCATTCTCCGGTGGTGAGAAAGCCCGATTAGTGCTGGCGCTCTTGGTATGGCAACGCCCTAACCTCTTGCTTCTCGATGAGCCAACCAACCACTTGGATCTGGAGATGCGTCACGCGCTAACCATGGCATTGCAGTCATTTGAAGGCGCCATGATCATCGTCTCGCACGACAGGCATTTATTAAGACTGAGCTGTAGCGATTATTACCTCGTTGATGACGGTCATGTTCGTGACTTTGATGGCGACCTTGATGATTACCATCAATGGCTACTTGATGCCGCTAAGGCCGCTAACAAGGTCGAAGCCAGCTTAGAGATCAAACCTGCACAAGATAAAAAACTGCAAAAGCGCCTTGAAGCAGAACTTAGGCAGAAGCTATCGCCAATGCGTAAAATTCAGGTGCAACTCGAAAAAGCCCAAGAGAAAGCCAACACTCGATTAGCAGATATTGAAGAGATGCTTGCGGATATGAGCTTGTATGAAGCTGAAAATAAGGATAAATTGACTCAAGTATTAATTGAACGAACTAAGTTAGCTCAAGCTGTAGAAGAGAGTGAGTTAGAATGGCTAGACGTTCAAGAGTCGATTGAAGAGATAGAAATAGAAGTTCGAGCAGCTATTTAATTTCGTTTTTATGGTCACATCCTCTTTTTGGCAAGGGAAACGCTAGATGACATACTTTAATCAGTTTGATATTTCGTTGTGGCAAGCTTGTGACACTTATTATTTTGAGCATCAGGCTCTATATTTACGGCTTCAGGATGACCATGAGGTCAATATCAACCTGTTACTGCTCTCTATTTGGTTAGATAAACAAGCGTACCAGTTGCTTCCCCAAGCTTGGTCGACGTTAACCCAAGAAGTACGGCAATGGGAGGAGCGAGTACTGCTCCCCTACCGCAAATTACGCAAGCTGAGTAAAAACAGCCTTGCTGAAGTAGAGTATCAAGAGATGCTGGATTTAGAGCTGATATTGGAGCGTAAATCTCAAGCACTGATTTTACATAAACTCAGGCTTTTACCCCATGAAGGTACAGGTTCAAACTTTGAGATCCTCCTTGATATTTATCAGCTGAACTCATTAGATTATCTGGAACTTGCTGCATAAATCACAAATGGCATGAGTAGAAACTTAACCCCAGCCTTCGAATGAAGGCTGATTACATTTTCTGATTTAGCTTTTGGCTGAGTTGGTATTGGGGTTAATCTTTTTTGCCGTCATCCTGAACTAGTTTCAGGATCCAGCTTGTTAGCCTTCAAATGAAGGTGGCTACATTTTTTGATTTAGCTTTACTTGGTAGCATTTTGTAAATCGTTTCTGCCCCTTTATCAGTTTCACCACAAGAAGTATTGAGTAGCAGAAGTCAACCTTTGCTAATAGAAAATCTAATGTTAAAAGCTTATGCATAGCCTTATCTTTTGATGACACAGCCCATCTTTGCACTAGCTGTACATATAAACAGTTATAATAAGCATTGTGAATTTTCAGCATTATTTTGGTGTAAGAAGGAAAGCGATTTAGAGTTAACAACTGCTAAGTGGCTGTTTAAAAACATTTCTCCCCAATAGTTAAATCAAATCACGTCACAAATAAGTAAATTCTGGTTTTCACCATCAGAAAAGTCAGTGGATTTGCAGTAAAGCGCATTTTAAGTTGTTGATTTTAAATATGTTTTAAGTTAACTTGTTCGCATGAGATTCACTAGGCTGACTGTTCTTATTCGGAATTCAGCCTAATATACTGTTATGTTTCAAAAGGACTTTATGCGTAATTTTCTAGTATTTGTGTTCATTTCTTTTTTAAGTGGGTGCGCTAAACATACCTCTATAAATCATTTGTATCCTGAGTTTGCAGGAAAGCAGATGGTAACGACAGAAGTTGTTTTTTTACTAGAAGTTATAGCTGATAATCAAGTTAACCATCCTGATTACAGGTTGCTCTTTTCTCGGCCTAAGCATGCTCCAACAGGTGAATTTTTACTAATTCCAAAAGGCAGTGTTCTCAACATTGAAAATTTCTATGCGCACAATCGATTTACTGAATCTGGCACAGAGGTGCAAGGCTGGATTAAGTTCGCTAATCGCAAAATACGTTTCTTCAAGAATTTGAATCATTCATATAGTGGCATTAAAAAACAATCTGGTTTGCCATGGGTAGTGTCAAATTGAAACATAATCGGGTAGCCGGAGGTATCTAACCTCCAGCCCCCACACCACCCTGCATGCGGCTCCGCACAGGGCGGTTCATTTAGAACACCTAATTCATTTTCTGATTAGGATATTGAACTGCGATC
>NZ_VKGK01000026.1 GCF_007197645.1 Shewanella hanedai | reverse complement strand
TCGTGGTAATTTTTGTTTGGCGATAAATTTGATCACCAAATGCCATGAATGTTCCTCACTATTTCACCTATCTCATTATTTATTCATCTCTTTTTGTGGGGATTCGTCAGACTCAGAGTGTCTTTTGGCAAACTAATTCAAGGCGAATGGATGACATAATGGTTGTTCCCTTATTAGTTCATTTAACGTAGAAGTAGGCAGCCAAAAACACTCCTTACAGACGAGTTTTAGCGGTTCTGATACTGTGACTCTTAAGGAACAAAAGTGAGCTTAACCCTAGTTTCACTATGCTCTTCACTCGTTGCAAACCATATGGTCTTGTATGTTCCCGACATACTTAAGACATTTCCTCCATCCATGGAGGTCAGATGTGGTGAATGTCATTAATGCACGACTATATGGACATAGGAGGTAGGGCGAAGCAGGATGCTAGAGCCGAGGAGCAATTAATGACCTTGCCTCAGGACCGCTAAACTCTCGCTGAGCGATCAAATCTTTATACTGACTGGTATCAATAAAAGAATATCCCACCAATTAGGTGGGATATTCTTTTATACCAAGTAAAGCTTTGTTATTGTTGTACCAATCAGTATAAGTAGGAGTATGTTTTGGACGCTATTGAGTTATTACTTACCAGACAATCTTGTCCACGTCTTGTGGAGCCAGGACCAAATGAAGCACAACTAAAAACGATTTTAGATGCTGGCGCACGAGTACCTGATCACGGCGGTTTAGCACCTTGGGAGTTTATTATTGCCCAAGGTGAGGGGTTAGGGCGTCTCGGTGAGATATTTGTTGATGCTGCTATTCACAATGATGCTAATGATACGACTCAGGCTAAAGCGCTTTCAATGCCGCTTCGTGCACCCATGGTCATAGTCGTTGCTGCCAAGCCTGTTGAGCATGGTAAAGTGCCTGAACTTGAACAAGTTATTGCTGCTGGCTGTGCCACGATGGCAATGCAGCAAGCCGCCTTTGCATTAGGGCTTGGTGCGATTTGGCGAACTGGAAGTGTCGCATTCGATCCTAAGGTGCATCAAAATTTAGGACTAGGTGAAAAAGATCAAATAGTGGGTTTCTTGTACATAGGTACGCCTGTGGTTAACGCTCCGCTGAAAGCGAGAAAAGAGGGAAGTGAGTTCACTCGCTACCTGTAGAAGCATCATGGCTGGGATTTATCGCCAATAAAAAACGCACCTATTTTCAAAATAAGTGCGTTTTTTCATTCAGTTTGTTGGATAACGATATTCTTTAACTTGAATTTTTGGTGATCGCTTGACCCACTTCCAGTTTTTCAAACCAATCAAGAAACTGTCCAACTTGCTTTCCTTTGAATATTCTCCCGTGCTGTGGGCACATATATTCGATGTCCAGTTTTCTTACCCTAGCAATCCAGTCATTTTTTGCTGAATTTGAAGGCATCCACCTTTGATGAAAAAAGCTCATCTTTTTTACGTGTTCATCAAAGTCATCGACAAAAATACTGGCATTAGCGTCCTCTAGTGCGGCACCAACATCCCCACTCATAAGTACTCTCGTCGCTGGATCGTAGACATGAAAGTTCCCCGATGCATGGAGATAGTGAGCAGGGATAAATTGCACCTCAGCTTGATCCAATATCAATCGGCTCCCTTCGTCAGGTATCGCTTCATAACTAATGTTACTCATCCCAAAATGGCGAATAAAGCCTTCCCAAATCCAAGGTGAATAGAGCTTAGCTTCTGGTAGTGTTTGATCCCAAAGTCCGAGAGAGGAGATAATATCGGGGTCTTGGTGAGAAGCAAAAAGGTGGGTCAATTGTTCGAGAGGAATGTGCTTAACAATACTAGCAAGCATTGGTGCAAAAAGTTCAATACCGCCCGGATCCATCAATAGCGCTTTTCGTTCAGTGACCATCATATATTGATTAGTATCAATAATCTTGTCTGGCTTTTCCGGATCTCGCCCAAAATATATCCATTTATGGCTGGGCGTTTCAACGAGTATTTGACTCTTCATCTATATGTGCTCCCTGTCAAACTTGAGTGGTTGAAATGTGTTATGCGGCTCTGCTTTGTGTTGACGTGTCGAACAACGAAATGGCGTTATCAACCCTTTGACGTATCTTATTTGCGACAAAATCGACGCGGTTAGCGACATCATTAAAAGTGGCTTGATTAGCGATATTGACGCGGCAAGCTTCTATTCGGCAAATAGAGGCGAGAATGTTTGCTGTTCTCAGATTTCGTTTTAGATCGAACAATTCCACTTCCATCTTGTTGATGATTTTTTGAAAGGCGCTTTGAAGTTCTGCATGTCGGTCAGTTATATTTTTAAATGCGGGTAAGATGGTTTGAGAATATGCCGCATTGCGAGAGTTAAGTTTCGCTTTTTCAAAGTGTTTAAGTGCGGTGGCTGCTCTGGCGACTTCAGTTGCCATTTTACTGGCTTTATTTGCCAAAAAATTGATATCTTTTGCCGCTTTCATGGTGTAGCAAGCAAGGTCATCGATAAAGCCAGTTAAGGCCTTAAATCCCAGTGCTGCATTACCCACTCTAGAAGAGGCTGCTTGTGCATTACTCGCGGTAAGATTGATTTGTTTACAGTAAGTTAAGGTGTGGTTGAGTTCTGCGGCTACAACGGCTGCGATCACATAATACTGACTAACTTGTGTACGTTTCTTGGACATAACGGTCGCTTCCTCTGCAAGACTGAACAAAGTATAGTCTAAAAATCAGAGGGTAAGATTTCAGGTGGGATTTTGATTGTATTAGAAACAAACAGATTAAGATTACGATATTTAACGTTAAAAGATGCCTATTTTATTTTAGATATTCTCAATACTCCTGGTTTTTTAGACAATATTGGTGACAGAGGGGTGAGGGACCAGTATCAGGCTGAAAAGTATATCATTGAGGGGCCATTGGCCAGTTATCACGAACATGGATTTGGCCTTTATCTGGTTGAACTTATCAGTACGGGTGAGCCGATAGGCTTATCAGGTTTAGTTAAGCGAGCAAACTTGCTACTTCCTGACGTAGGGTATGCTTTTTTACCGGATTTTTGGGGAAAGGGTTATGCCGTAGAATCTGCCAAAGGTGTATTGGATTATGCTCGAGAATTAAAGATGTTAGAGCTTATGGGTATTGTCAGTCTGGGAAATGATGCTTCTATCAAAGTGTTAGAAAAACTGGGCATGCAGTTTTATTGCCGACAGAAATGGGATGATGACTCTGATATATTACTGTATAAATTAATGATGGATTAAAGTAAATTTATACCTAATATCAAAGGGTAGTGTAAATGTAATGGACTATTACCAATGGCTCATTACTAGGCATAAATAATGATAAGTACGAGGTGCTTGTGGCTAATGAGATCAAAAGTGAGTTTTTAACGGGTGATTATATTGTATTGGAGCCTATGACTCTGGAACATACCGCCGCATTATCACTGGCCGCCGCGGATGGTGAACTTTGGACATTGTGGTACACCAGTGTTCCTCAGCCTGATGAGATGAAACTGTATATAGAAACCGCGCTAGCATCAGAGAAAGTGGGGGAAGCATTAGCCTTTGTTGTCAGAGATACACATTCGGGTGAAATCATTGGTTCTACACGGATCTGTCGATGGGATCAAAAAAATTGTAGATTAGAAATTGGTTACACTTGGTACGCCAAACGAGCCCAGCGCACGGGAGTGAATTCAGAAGCTAAGTTACTTTTATTACAATACGCATTTGAAACATTGGATGTCATGGCTGTTGAGTTTAGGACGCATTGGTGCAATCAAACATCTAGAGAAGCGATAACTCGATTAGGGGCTAAACAGGATGGTGTGTTGAGAAATCATCAACTATTGGCTGATGGTACTGTAAGAGACACTGTGATTTACTCTATTATCGATAGCGAATGGCCTTGGGTAAAAGAGAATTTGCTCGCTAGGTTATCGAAACATGCGTTAGTTGCGGAATAATTAGCGGCGGGCATGTTAATGCCACTGGCTCAAAACCGCACACAGACAGCCTATCTAATCACTTGATATTCAGTGATAACTAAAGTAAAACATAACAATTTATAATTGTATGTATTGTGTTATACCAATCAATATAAGAAGTTGATCTACTCAGAGTGTTTTTTGGCAAACTAATTCAAGGCGAATGGATGACATAATGGTTGTTCCCTTGTGAGTTCATTCAACGCAGAAATAGGCAGCCAAAAACACTCCTTACAGGCGAGTTTTAGCGGTTCTGATCCTGTGTTAG
Organism: Shewanella hanedai; assembly: GCF_007197645.1. Classification (GTDB taxonomy): domain Bacteria; phylum Pseudomonadota; class Gammaproteobacteria; order Enterobacterales; family Shewanellaceae; genus Shewanella; species Shewanella hanedai. Next base: position 80,332 of record NZ_VKGK01000026.1, on the reverse strand, counting down.
CGAGCTTAACCGTAGAATAACTATGCTCTTCACTCGTTGCAAGCCACATGGATGTGGTGAATGTCATTAATGCAGGAGCAATTAATGACCTTGCCTCAGGACCGCTAAACTCTCGCTGAGCGATCAAATCTTTATACTGATTGGTATTAAGGAGTTTCAATGTTAAATGTTGCCATCCACAAATTGAATCTAAGTCGTATTTTGACAAGTAAAAGTCTTATTGCTGTGCCTGTGGGCTTATTGCTAAGTGCTTCAGCGATGGCGACACCTAACCCAAGCGAGGCGGAGTTGGCTTTTAACAATGAAGTATTGGAGTGTGCGTCTTATTATCAGATAAGCTCTAGCGCTATCGCTAATATGAATGCTCCTCAGATGCAAGCTGTGGGCGACCGTTTACTCAACTCTTCAAAGCAGGCAGTGTCATTAGCTCAGCAATATCAGAGTAAAGAAGATGTAGAAAGTAAGCTATCTGAAATTAAAGAGAAGCAGTTAGCTAGCCTGCCAAATAGTAAAAGTTTAGGTAGCTTGATGGGGAAGTATAAAGTGTCGTGTAAGACACTATTAGCTGCGCCTCAAAAACGCCTGGACTACTGGATTATGGCGACGATGTAACGCATTTGTGATGAAATTTTATTTAGCTATTCTCTGTCTATATCATTATCAGGTTAATTTAGAAACAAAATAGAGGATGCCAAGTATGAACTATTTCTTTATTGCAGCTTCAGTAATGGGGTTAATGACCTTTATTGGTCATTTCAGTTATGGTCGACAGCGATATATCATTCCCATGGCGGAATCTGATCTAGAGCCGGTCGTAAAAGAAGAGATCCATTGCCTTTTTCATTTTGTCTCTGTGTTCATTGTGCTTTCTACGTTCGTTCTCGCCGCTTGCGGCTTTGATGTCATATCAAGTATGCAAGGGTTTGGTTTAGTACTGTTTGTGGCACTTAACTTTGGGATGTTCGCGATCTGGCAACTTTTTCTTGCCTTTGATAGTGAGATACAGTCCCCCTATCGAAATCTGTTTCAATGGGCACCATTTGCTGGCATTTCCATTTTTAGTTTATTAGGGATCTATTTCTAGATATTTCCCTGAAATATGAGTTAGCTATATCCTCCTTCTCATCTCTATTTTGCATCTTACCCCGTTATTACAGGATTCTTCACTTATCAGGTTGTGGAGAACTTTGTCAATTTTTTGAACTTTGTGTATCTTAAGGTTCTAACATCTTAATCCGGTATGTTATATATTAATTCTTATTTTTTTAAAGAGTTATCGAAATGTTAATCCCATTATCCGGGCATTGACTTTCAAACCCTTTATCGACGAATAATCAGTTTGAGTGAGCATTATGATCAAAGTCAGTGGGTTAACCAAAGAATATCAGATGGGCGATACATCCGTATTTGCTTTGAGGGGAGTCGACTTTACGATTAATGAAAATGAGTTTGTTGCCATCATGGGGCCATCAGGCTCAGGTAAGTCGACGTTAATGAATATTATTGGCTGTTTAGATAAACCCAGTACCGGCAGTTACCAGCTTAATGATCAAGAGGTCGCGAGTTTAGATGATGATGCATTATCGGCTGTTCGTAATAAAGAGATTGGTTTTGTTTTTCAAAGCTTCCATTTGTTGCCTCGTATGAGTGCGCTTCAAAATGTGTTGCTGCCTTTACGCTTCTCAAATCCCCCAAATAACGACACTCAATACGCAAGTGAATTGTTAACACGAGTTGGGTTAGGCACACGCCAAGATCATCGACCTAATCAGCTTTCAGGCGGTCAAAGGCAGAGAGTCGCTATCGCGCGTGCTTTAGTTAATCGACCAGCCATTTTACTTGCTGATGAACCAACAGGTGCACTAGACAGTAAGACCTCAGTTGAGATTATGGCGCTTTTTACAGAGTTACATAAAGCGGGGCAGACGATTATTCTTGTCACCCACGAAGAGGAAGTGGCGGCTTATGCCCAACGTGTGATTCGCATGCGTGATGGTAATATTGTAGAAATAGAAGATCGGAGAGTACATGTCGCTTAACTTTTCTTGTAAACGGCGTACTGTGAGCTGGTTATCAGCACTGGTTTTACCGCTTTTTTTTAGTTATCTCCCCACTGTCACAGCGAATGAACTGGTGAGAGAAAATCCTGTTCAATCGGAATCCTTACTGTTAACTGGAAAAATATCCTCGATTCAATCACAGTCATTTATGGTGCCTAAAGCGGGTGACGCTTGGCGATATCAAATACAGTGGATGATGCCAGAAGGCGAGATAGCCACACCTGGTCAAGCTGTCATTATTTTCGATAAAAGCCAAATAGATAATCAAATTGAACAATTAGAAGCGAGTCTACTCAGAGTCACAGCGCAAGAGCAGAGTATGTCGATAGATTTAAAATCTGCTGTGTTGCAGGCCAAGTTTGATCTGAAGCAAAAGCGATCAGAACGAGATAAGAGTTTGCTTGATGCCAAAGTGCCTGCTGATTACATTGCGGCCAAAGTGTATGCAGAGAATCAATTCAAGTTAATGCAAGCCACCAGTGAACTGACGAAAGCGGAGCAGGCATTGAATGAGGCACTGGATAAGCAAATGGCCAGTCAGGCACAGCTGGCGATTGATAGGCGTCGAGCTAAATTGGAATTACAACAAGCGTTAGATGGTATCGAGCGGTTGACATTGAAAGCTGAAATCAAAGGGCCGCTACTCTACGGTAGCGATCCTAATTCAGATAAAAAATATGTAGTGGGAGACACGGTACAGGTAGGGCGCCAAGTCGCCAGTTTACCCTCGATGGAAGAGTTAGAAGTGGTGGCTTGGGTGAATGAAGTTGATGTTGACAAGATAACCTTGGGTAGTCAGGTAAACCTTAGGTTGGACTCGCAATCAGACATGAGTTTCACTGGCCAGATTAACAACATTGGTCGGCAAGGGCAGAAGCAAACAGCTTGGGGGAACAGTAATTGGTTCAAAGTGGGCATTAACTTTGAGCCGGATAAGACCGTCAATATTATTCCAGGGATGAGTGTCTTAATCACCACAGAGGTGGGTTTATGAAACACAGAATTAAGGCTGTGTCGGCCAGTGTTATTAATCGAGCGTCTATTGTCAGCTCCTTGACTTTGCTTGCTCTTTCTCTGTTGACTGCTTGCAATAATGCCCCTGTGACATCGGTTGAGAAAGGCATTTTAAGCCAAAGTATTGAGGCAACTGGTGAGCTTGTTTCTGCGGACACCGTCTCGTTAATGCCTCCTGTGATACGTCGGGTCTGGCAATATCAGGTTAAGCAGTTAGCTCCTGAAGGCGCTGAAGTTAAGCAAGGGGATTTGGTCGCTCAACTCGATACCTCAGAGCTTACTCAGCGCCTTTCGGTAAAAGCGGCCAAATTAGAGGCCACGCTGCAAGATATCGAAACGTCAAAACTAAGGAACGCTCAAAAACTTGAAGAATTGAGATTATCTCTGGCCGAAGCCAAGATGAATTTAGAAAAAGCTGATCGTAAATACAAGCTCTCGGATGAAACCGTGGCGGCCATCGAGAAAGTGAAATATCAAAAAGATGCTGAGATAGCCAAGGATAAACTGATGTTAACCGAGCAGAAGCTGGCGCTTGAAGCTCGAAGTGCTAAACAAAGGTTGGCGATGCTGACGGGGGATCGTCAGAAGTTTACCGCGGAGGTTGGACAACTGAAGCGAGGAATCGATTCATTAACACTCTTGGCCCCACGTCCGGGCATGGTGGTTTATGGCAATGACTCGAAGGGGAATAAGATTAAAGAGGGACAGTCAGTTTTCATGGGCGATGCGGTATTAAGTATCCCAGACCTAAGTAATATGCTGGTCAATATGACGATTCCAGAGGTTGAAGCAAGTCGAGTCAAAATAGGCCAAGTATTAAAAATCACACTCGATGCGGATCCAGGGAGAGTATTCACGGGCAAAATTATTGAGCTTGGTGCCGTGTTTCGCAATAAAAGTCAGGATGTTCCTTTGGTCATTTTCGATGCCGTCGCCAGCATCGATAAACCGGACACTGAGTTAATGAGACCCGGTATGACTGCAAAAATATCGATTGATATTGCGAATGAAGAGGAGACGTTACTTCTGTCTGTTGATGCTGTGCATTACGATGCTGGTCAAGCATTTGTGTTAACACCTGGGCTGTTTAGTGATAAGAGATTGCCCGTCACCATAGGCGCTATGGGTAAAGATCAGGTCTCAATTACATCCGGTTTAGCGTTAGATCAAGAGGTGCTCTTGCCATGAGTGAGAAAATGAAGAGTCTTGCTAGCCCTAAGGCGGCATCGACGACAGGTTTGCTAACAAGCTTGTTGATTGCTTGCTTAACCCTCTCAGCGTGCAGTCAGCAACATGTGGATGGTGTGCTCACCATGGAAGTTGAACGCGCCGATTTTACCGTCGATATTAGTGCGGTTGGCGAACTAGAAGCAAGTCAGTCAACCGCAGTGACAGTGCCTACAGGTTTAAGAGGTCCACAATCGTTAGCGTGGATACTGGATGATTTTACTCAAGTAAAAGCCGGTGATGTCGTCGCTAGAATGGATCCTGAACGGGAAAGCTATCGCCTGAAGATGGAGCAGTTTGATTACGATAAATTGGGCTTTGATAGTCTGATCCAGACCGAAAAAGATAACACAATAAGCCAAACGTTGATCCAAGGTACTCAAGTAACCAGCGAAGAAAAGGATCTTGCTGAGCGTTATTTCAGTGAGGATGAACGTGTCTATAACAAGATTGAGATCATCGATCAGATGCGAAACCAAGATTACCTAGTGGCTAAGATGCACTACTTTGATTGGGGCTTAGGGCAACATGGCTCTCAAGCTGAGGCTGAGCAGGAGCTGATTAAGCTAAAGCAAAAAGGTCATGGTGCAAAAATAGACAGGCTTGAGAATAATTTAGAGCAGATGGAGATCATCGCGCCTCATGATGGTCTCTTTGTTTATCAAACTGGATGGGATGGATCGCTGCCGGTGGTGGGAGACATGATGTGGTCAGGGTTCTCCATTGGCTTGTTACCAGATACTTCGGTTATGCAAGCCAAAATGTATGTACAGGAGTCAGAAGCGTCAGGGCTTGGGATAGGAAAAAACGCTACCGTTTATCTGGACGCTTACCCTGACAAACCCTTCCTCGGAAAAGTCACACAACTGGACGCATTAGCCAAACCTAAAGATAAAGACAGTCCAGTTAACTACTTTCAATTTACTGTGAGTTTAGATAAAACATCAATGGATATTATGCAACCAGGCAGACAAGTCCGCGCCAGCGTGCATCTGTTAAGTTTGGATAACGTATTAACCGTGCCAAACCAGTCCATCTTTCATAAAGATGGCCAGTACTGGGTTTACTTGAAAACCGATGACAGCTTTACAAAGCATGCGGTGAGCCTAGGAAGTCGAAGCTTAAATCGTACTGAGATCACCTCGGGACTGACAGAGGGAGATGTTATTGCCCTCACGACGCCGCCAAAAAGGAGTCGGGTATGACGCATTTAATGGGGCAAAGTAAGGTGTATATCGAAGGCATAAAGCAAGCGTTTGATGAGATGCGACATCATAAGCTTCGGACAGCATTAACCCTATTAGGCATGATATTTGGTGTGGGAGCTGTGATTGCGATGCTAAGTGTCGGTGAAGGAGCCGAGCGTGAAGCGCTTAAGATGATTGAGTCCATGGGGGTTAGAAATTTAGTGGTTAACGCCAGACCGGCTGACGGGGACGCGTTAAAATCAATACGAGAGCACAGTTTAGGTTTGAACTTAAGGGACGTAGAAAGCGCCAAAGAAACGCTGCCTTTTGTTGAATTATGGAGCGCTGAAAAACAAGTTAAGACCTTTAGCCTATTTAGTTTGGAAGGGCGAAGTGACGGACAAGTAAAAGGTGTGACTCCTAGCTACTTCTCGCTGAGTGCGTTGAAGCTAAGTACCGGTGACATTTTTGATGAGAGTGATGATCGCCATTATAGGCAAGTTGCAGTATTAGGGCCTGAAGCAGCGCGGAGTTTGTTTCCTCACGGTAAAGCCATCGGTAGCGTGATTAAGATAAACCATCAATGGTTCACTGTTGTTGGTGTCTTAACCGATGCGGATGTGGGGCAATCTAAAATTCAAGGTGTGAAGCTAGGGGGGGAGCGCAATCAAGTGTTCATTCCGTTGTCCACGGCACTGAAGAAGTTGAATTTCAAGCCTCTAGAAGATGAATTAGATACCTTTAAAGTGTCGATATCTGAAGACGTGGATCCCTCTTTGGCGGCCAAAAGCTTGCGGCACTTAATTGATCGCCGTCATGGTGGGGAGAGAGACTACGATATCGTCGTGCCGGCGGATCTGTTAGCGCAGCATCAAAAAACCCAACAAATTTTCAATATCGTCATGGCGTGTGTTGCCGGTATCTCTTTGCTGGTGGGCGGGATAGGGATCATGAATATTATGCTAGCCACGATTATGGAGCGCACGGGTGAGATTGGTTTATTGCGAGCATTAGGTGCGAGACGAAAAGATATCGCCCGTCAGTTTTTGATTGAGAGCATCGCAATATCAGCAACGGGTGGCGTCATTGGTATTGGTGTGGGCTTGTTATTAGCAATGGTGATATCAACAGCGGCGGGATGGCCAGTGGCTTGGTCTCCATTCGCGATTATTTTAGCGCTGGGGGTATGCATGACCATAGGGGTTGGCTTCGGGCTCTATCCTGCCAAAAAAGCGGCAAAGCTTGACCCGATTGTGGCACTGCAAAGAGATTAACAAGCTTATGTGTACAGCCCTGCGTCAGTGTTGGGCTGTACCATTTTACTTGTTTTCTTATCATGGAACCTTTAGGTCCGATAACAAACGCTGAATACTAATTAACCCATGTCTGTTTAAGTTTTATCCGGAAAGATTAAAGTTGGGTAACAATCCAGCTATAGTAAGGGTTTCAAAGGATTTCCTTAAGAGGATGGAACCAAGTTAAGGTATCATTACGCTCCATTTTTCGTCTGGTGAGTTACCAGACAATGAGCGAAATAGAAGCCTGTTATGTTTTATGACCAAAATTTAGCTGTACGCTACCCTAAAGGCCCTTTTGCCATGTGGAGCGTTTACGGTTTCACTGGTGCCTCAATCCTTGCCTCCATTATCTTTTCATTGCTGCTCTTTTTATCTATTGATGATAATCCGTTGATGCAACTCCTGTTTGGAGGCTTGGCCATTACCTTTGAACTGGGTAAGTTTTTTGCTTGGTATGAGGTCGGGGAGCGTCATGCAAGGCGCAACTACTCAGGAATGATTTTCGCGTTAGGCTTTTATGCTGTCCTTGCTGCCATTTCAATTGGTGGTTCGGTGGGAGGCATCAACAGTGCGACCACGAAGGCACAAAGTCATGTTGATTTACAAAAGAGCAAAGTTAATGCCTTTGACATGCAGATAGCCGCTATTGATAAACAGATAGCGCTTAATAATATAGCCGCCGAGAAATACATTCAAATGGAGCGGATTGCAGTCGGCGTTGTTCGCATACAAAAAGAGAACAAACGTTTACGAGAAGAGCAGCAAAAACTGGCGATGGAAAGAGACAGTTTACCTCTGGCTGAACAAGGCTCTGTTATTGGACTTATCGATGGCCTAGCGGTGTTTTTGAATACCAGTCCTCACACTGCTCAGTTGGGGTTGGTGGTTTTTCTTTCTATACTGCTGGATTTCTTTGCGGCATTTTTTGTGGGTTTGATAGGTGAGGAGAATCGTTTTCGCCATCAATTTCGAAGCATGAAACCGATTACTATCGATGCTTTTACGACGCATGAGATGAAAGAGCCTGAAATGCTGAGCCATTTTACGCCAACAATCAATAGTGAATTTGATGTCACGTCGTTTAACGAACCACAAAAAACACCCTATGAACGCGTGTTCGATGCGCTAAGTTCAAATCAAGTGACTTGCAGTAAGCGTGCGGTTGTTAAGCAACTTAATCTAAGGCCCGATGAGGTTGATAAGATTTTCACGCGCTTATTTAGTGAAGGGATGGTAACGAAGAAAGCAAACAACCACTTTCAATGGCAAGGTGCTCTTTCCCCGTTTTAGTCGCGTAAGGTAATAGATTAATAAAATTGCGTTTAACTCATTGGCTAATTTTTTGAGCTAAACGCAATATCTTTTACTTAATGCGCTTTGAAGTTAAGGGGTCTTGATACTCCGGCCTCTTTTTTAATGGGTCTACCAGGATTAATTCGTGAAAGGTGCTTTTTGCTTGAAGGGACGCAAAACAGCTCTCTTTGACCATTCACAATCTGATCCGGTGCGAACTGGTTATTTATCTCCAAACGCTGACTTCTCACCTTGTCTTGTTTCACATAGTTATAGCAGACCAAGTGTCGCTCTTTATTCTGTATTCTAAAGAACTTGTCATTATGGCGTTTAGAAGAGGGGTTACACAGAAGCACTGGCTTGCCTAATACCGCCCTCGTTTTGCCAAATTGATCTTCAATCATGATTGTTTCATTGGGCAATCTATCTCCCTCTTTCACATTGTAACATTGGTAATGTTCACCAGGCATGGGAACAGCAACAGGCTTAGCTTTGACTAAGTTATCGCAAGTGGTGGTGAATACCGAATAGGTTTTTTTACGTAGGTTGTTGGTTGACCAGATCCATTTAAAGTTATTGGTATTGACACTGTTCGCCAACGGAAAGTTAAGGGAGCCCCAAGGAGAGGTGCCTGAAGCAACAGTCCCTGGGAAGTTATAGGGAGATTGCCCATTTGCTAGAGAGGCTGAGATCAAAGCGTTAATTTGTGAGGCATTGGGTCCTCCATTTTGCGCCCAACCCGACGAGGTGATATTTGATTGATAAGCCTTAAACCTTCCTGAACCTGAGTAAACCGCATTATCAGCTTTCAAAATGGCTGACATGCCTTGTGATACTTTGCCATCTCCCCAAGCAATAACGCTGACTGAACAGGTTTTTAATGCGCTAGGGTCGCTTTTAATATTGAAATTAAATGATTCAACATTTCTCCACTGGCTACCATGAGCACCACGATAAACCACGTTATTTTGGGCTCCGCTGCCTGGTGAGTGCACCACAATAAAGTCATTATCAACAGCCACATTACCTGTTACTGTGGTTGCTCCTACTATTCCTGAAGCACTGATTAAGCACATACTGATTAATGTTTTTTTTAATATACTCATCTTGTATTTCCCTCTACTAAATTTTCATGTTGTCAGCTTTATTTGCATCGTTAGCTGGTTTTATAAGTCGACTTAAACTGAAATTTTAAATTAACAGGAATAAATAAAAATTCATTAAAGTTAGAGGGTTAAAAAGGGGGCGCTTTTGTTTTTACCCAAATTGACCCTAATATCTTGTGGACTCATTGGCAGTATCTGAATAAGTTGAATTGATTACATCAATTGACTGATTGACTAAAAATAAACGAGGAAAACGTTATGAAAAGGATATTAACACTGGCTTCATTGTTGTTGATTGCTGGCGGAAGTTCTGCCCATCAGTTAGCTTTCGACAAATTAACCCCAGGCCATAAAGCCACTAGAACAGTCGTTTCATTCGACTTAAATGAGCAGGAGATCATTAATCAATACCATTTTAGGGCGAAGTATTTTGATATCGAAAAATGGATGGAGAATAAAAATCTGGTATTAAGAATGGATCACCTTGCGAATGTCGAGATAGCAAATCACGGGGTACATACTAAGCAGTTGCAAGAACCCGAAGTTATTTTAAATGATCAAGGTGGTTTTCATCATACTGTAGACCCTTTCAACAAGAGTCAAAATTTGACTGGACATTCAGGAGGTGAGGTAAACAGTGTCGTTAACCGTGTCAATATTGCTGGGCTAGTGGCGGTGTCTATGTGTAATGCCTATGCAAGTGTCAATATTAAGCAGGATTCTTATCATCTCACACCTAAGTTTGTAGCCCCAATCAGTTTATTGCAGGGGATTAATCCAAGCACTGCTGAGCTCAGTAATTACTCCCTTAGTGAAGGGGTAAAATTTAACTGCGTCTCCCAGATTGTTCATGCTAAGCCGCTGCCAAAAGAGAGTATTAAAGATTTTAAGCACTTAAAACAGGGTGCTACTACCAAAATCAAACAATAGAGGGACTTTATAAGCGTTGTTTTCATCAGGTTTTACTCATATCAATTAGGCTTCCATCGACTCACTTTTTACCTGTAGCATGATCTGATTCAGGTGAGTTGTGAGTAGACTCCTGTCATTGTCAGATAAATCACATTCAGACAAAATAAAATGGCAGGTTTTAACCACATTACGCCACCTTGGATTATCAGGTAGCTTCTTTAGGCTTAAATACTTATCCAAAGAGCGAGTTCTGAGACGCCCCGAATCCACTGATATTTTCCAAATCTTACTTCTATCAGCAAGTTCTACCTTGTTGGTTTGAGTCGTTTTTTCCCAAAGGGCAATACAATCGATCATGGTACTGACCAGTAATTCAGATAATGGTTGGCTTGAAGGAGAAACTGTTTGTTCACTCTCATCATTAGAAAGTAAAAATAGTTGCTGTTTATGGGATTCGATAACAGTAAGAAGATGTTGTTGGGCTTTTCTCTTTTTCACAATATAGAGAGAGATGATAAACCCGATTAACAGGCTGATGCTGGTGATGATTAATGACAGATTAACCAGTTTATCAATCTTCAGAGTCTTGGCCTGATTAATCACTTGCTCTTCGACAAGGGCTCTTTGAATGCGCTCGTTCTCAATCTCTCTTTGAATAATATTGATGTTTTCACTGTACTTGGCTTCGAGCAGTGTTTCATGCAGTGCCTGGTATTTTTTTAAGTAGACAATGGCTTCGTAGGGATGACCATTGTCGTAATAGAGCTCACTGGCGTAGCGGTAGATTTTCATTTTCTGCAACGCATCTTGATTAGAATCACTGTACTTAATGGCTTCTTCGATATATTCGATGGCTTTTAGATCATCAACCTCATGCTTGGCAAGTTTAGATTTTAATAGATAGATATCATCGTGAAATGAGTGTTCATCAGAATTTAGGTGTTCGGAAAGTGTATTTATCACCTCACTCGCAGGCTCGAATTCATTGGCGTTGATGTGTATGGATGCAAGCGTGATTAAGGCTGTGATGAGATCGATTTTATTTAAGTTGTCACTGTAAGCCTCGAGAATCTTATTACTGTAAAAATAGCGCTTATGGTAGTCATTGGTAATGTCATATATAGCTGCAAGATCACCATAAAGGTGTGACATCGCATTGATTGCATGTATATCGACGTTATCTCGCGTATAGATAAGGTAATGCTCAAGGGAGAGTTCAAAGTACTGTTGTGCTTCTTGATATTTTTCAAGATTTTGATACATTAAACCTAAGTTTCTAAGGGTAATTGCTATGTATAGATTATTACCTAGTTTTTCTTTAATCGTTAGGCTTTTTTGATAATATATCAAAGCATTAGAGTAGTTAGTAAGCATTTCTTCTACGATAGCTAAGTCGTTATAACTCTTACCTAACCAAAGTTCCGATGCTTGTGTTTGTGCGATGACAAAAGCTTGCTCAAACAAATCTTTCGCTAACAGGTACTCTCTTTTATAGAGGTGTTGAGTGGCTTTTTTACGAAGCCACAGGTACTGGATTTCATCACTTTTATTAAACTCATCGCTTTGCTTAATAGTGACCAGATAACTTTCAGCTGTTTGACTGTCACCTAAGTCTAAGTTGATATCATAAAGGGCGAGCATGAGCTTAGCGGTGATGAGTGGATTAAGTGTTCTATCGACTTGCTCAAGCTTCTGCTCACAAAAAACTTTACTGAGCTGTGCACTCTCTTGTTTCATACTTATATGACATTGTTCTACAATGGAATCCTCAGCTTGCACTAACGATGTCATTAACAATGCTAATAGGCATAAATATGAATTAATTGTATGTTTCAACTCGGTTTCGGTCCTTAGAATATTCTTGTTCTTTGATAGTTAACCAATTTAAATTCGAGTTATTAGCTAACATTCTTTCATTTTTGGGTTTTAAGCACTTAATTTTTCTACGTTGACAACATATACGTAATCTGTGGCAAGGTACAGAATCTACTTAAAAATCGTGCTACAAAATTGCGATTTTTTGTGAGATCTGGGCTCATTATTTTGTTAAAGACACTTTTTTAAAAACTCTTTTTTTTAAAAACCTTTTTTTAAGGAACACGAAGACTGTGAAAACCATTGGATTGATAGGCGGTATGAGTTGGGAGTCGACATTGAGCTATTATCAGGCGCTCAATCTCGGTGTTAAAGCTGAGCTGGGCGGCTTACACAGTGCCAAGATTGTACTCGTCAGTGTCGATTTTGCCGAGATTGAACGATTGCAGCATCTTGGAGAGTGGGATAAAACGGCAGAGGTGTTATCAAAAGCCGCAGTAGGATTAGAGGCTGCTGGTGCTGATTTTTTTATGATCTGTACTAATACCATGCATAAGGTTGCAGATAAGGTGCAGGCTAAAGTGAATATTCCTTTATTGCACATTGCCGATGCAACCGCTGAATTATTGGTTAAAAATGGGATCAAAAAAGTGGGGTTACTGGGAACGCAATTTACTATGTCCGAGCATTTCTATAAGGGAAGATTAACGGATAAGTATGGTATTGAAGTGCTGACGCCCAGTGTTGCTGAACAGTCTATTATTCATCGTATTATTTATGAAGAGCTATGCCTAGGTGTTGTAGATGCCAGCTCACGTGCTGCATACGTCGAGATTATTGATAAACTCAAAGAGAATGGTGCGGATGCGGTTATTCTAGGTTGCACAGAGATAGCACTCTTAGTCAAACCAGCAGACACCGCAGTTCCGCTCTATGACACCACGGCAATTCATGCCGATGCAGCAGTAAAAATGGCGTTGGATAGTTAATCGTTAAACATTACTTGCCAGAAGTCATCGGTTAGCAATGCCTTGTTATACCAATCAGTATAAAGATTTGATCGCTCAGCGAGAGTTTCGCGGTTCTGAGGCAAGGCAGCGAGTGAAGAGCATAGTTATTCTACGGTTAAGCTCGTTAACACAGCATCAGAACCGCTAAAACTCGCCTGTAAGGAGTGTTTTTGGCTGCCTACTTCTGCGTTGAATGAACTCACAAGGGAACAACCATTATGTCATCCATTCGCCTTGAATTAGTTTGCCAAAAAACTCTCTGAGTAGATCAACTTCTTATACTGATTGGTATTAAACAGACAAGCTTGCTGTTGAAGACAACGGACATGATATTAAGGTTTATTCTTTGGTAACGTGTCTGTTTGGTTGTGGTTTTGTTTTTATTTGATCCGTTTAAGTTATTGTAAAAGTGCTTTTTCGTTTCATTTAATCTAAACCTGTATGCTTCCTGAATAACCCTGTCACTTACTACTAAAATGAGTAAGTAATTTGTTCTATTTGTATTAACCTATCCCTAATTAAGATACAGATGTAACAATGATTACGATGAGGGAATATTTTGAAAAGATTTACAATTGTCACCGCTTCTTTACTCGCTGTATTTGCATCAAGCAATGTAGCCGCTGCCAATGATCATACTGGTTTCTATGTAGGTGGTAGTTTAGGGCAGCTTAAGCTTAAGAGTGAAGGAAGCAGCATCGATGGTACTGGTTTTGGTGCCTATGGTGGGTATAACTTTAACGATTGGTTCGGTCTCGAGGCTAATATGTTCCTCTCTGGTGATCTTGGTGAGGGAGATGCTGATTTTGGTGCCGGCACCTTCGCGTTAACCCCTAAGTTCACTTATCAAATCAATGATACTTTTGCTGTATACGGTAAAGTGGGTATCGCTTCGATGGTCGCTGTGGCTTCACCTGCTAATGAGCGCGATGAAGATTTTACTGGTTTTGGTTGGGTTTATGGTGTTGGCGTTAATGCTTCTGTCACTGAACATCTTAATATTCGTTTAGGCTATGACATAGTTAAAGGTGAGCTGGATTCAGAACATTATGATGGAGATAAAAACATTGATGCAGACATCTCTAATTTCGCGTTAGGCATGCACTACCAGTTCTAATCTTCTTCAAAAATAGTGCAATAAAAAGGGATACCTCAGGTATCCCTTTTTTGTGGCTTAAACAAAGACCTGTTAAAACCAAGCTGAAACAGGCATTAAATTAGAGTATCAAGCTACCTAGAGCAAAACCTAAACCAACAGCAGTGGTGATCGTGACTAATCCAGGAATAAGGAAGGGATGGTTGAACACCATCTTACCGATACGGGTTGAGCCAGTGTCATCCATCTCTACCGCAGCAAGAAGTGTCGGGTAGGTAGGTAATACAAACAGGGCGCTTACAGCAGCAAAAGAAGCAATGGCAGTTATTGGTGCAACACCGATAGCTAAAGCCGCTGGCATGAGAGCCGTGGTTGTTGCGCCTTGAGAGTAGAGCAACATAGAAGCAAAGAACAAGGTAACGGCTAACATCCAAGGATATTGATTGAGTATGTCTGCCGACAAAGCCTTGATCTCACCAATATGGCTAGAGACAAAGGTATCACCTAACCATGCGACACCTAATACGCAAATACAGGCGCACATGCCCGACTTAAAAGTTGGCGCATTGGATATCTCTGAAGCATCGATTTTGGTGATGGTCACGATCGCAGTTGCCGCCGCAAGCATGAACACCATGATTGCTTCGTTACGGCCCAGTGCAGGATCAGGGATCAAATTCACTGTTTCTGATATTAAGGTTGCATAGACGATGACGCCGATTATCGCAGTGACAAAAATATAGGTCGCAGTCTTAGCTGTCGGCAGCAGTGTACGCTGTGTTTGTCCTTGGAGCTTAATTAAGCCTTTGGCTTGGCGCTCTTGAAATACAGGATCATCTTTCAGTTCACAGCCGAGGAAGTTAGAGACGAATGCGCCAACCATACAGGCAGCAAACGTGGTAGGGATACAGATGGCTAACAGAGTGAGGTAACTCACGCCAAGCGGCTCTAAAATACCTGAAAAGAAAACAACCGCCGCGGAAATAGGCGATGCTGTGATCGCAATCTGTGAAGCAACAACAGAGATCCCTAGAGGACGAGATGGTCTGATCCCTTGCTCTTTCGCCACTTCGGCAATAACGGGAAGGGTAGAGAACGCTGTGTGTCCGGTTCCCGCCAGTAAAGTCATCAAATAGGTGACAATCGGGGCGTAGAAGGTGATGCGTTTCGGGTGTTTTCTTAGGAAAGTTTCAGAGATATCCACCAGTAATTCTAGACCCCCAGCCACTTGCATCGCGGCGATGGCTGCAATGACAGACATAATGATCAAGATAACATCAATAGGAATGCTTCCTGTATCAACCCCTAGAAAGAGTGATAAGACTAAGACGCCAGCACCGCCAGCAAGTCCAATGCCTATTCCACCAATACGAGCCCCTAGGTAGATAAAAGCGAGCACGACCAGTAATTCTACAACGACCATAATTAACCCTAAATTCAAAACCAACAGCGAAAATAACTACCAAAGTAGATATATACCCAAACCACTTCAAGATGCAGGATTCAGCATGTCGAGAAGTAACGGAGTTCAAGGCATGAAATAGTTGGACTAGTTATTCTAATTCACTTTTTCATAACGCAGAAAAATGTTGCTTCTCGCCGTGCCCTTCGGGAGTTCCCGTAGAATATCTGCACTGTGTTAGTGATTTCAATAAGGGAATAACCATTATCCTCAATCACTGCCTTGTTCAGCTATCCTACGGGAGCTCTGAAACGAGCATCTAGAGGTAGCTTGGGTATATTGAGATGCCAGAGGAGAAGCTTATCTGTTTTTTAGTTCTGCTTTTCCCTAGAAACGAAATTTTACTCTTGTTACCTTGTCTTTAGCGGCATTTAATTCGTTTTTTCTTTAAGCTGTGAGTCGGCTCACGTGTGTTAGCTATTTTTAGGTGTCTAGCGCACAGTTGTTTCAGTTGGAAACACTCGCTTAACCTCATGCACGCAATTAGAGTCTTGTTCTACTTCCGGCTAAAAGCGCTGAAACCTGCCTTGTACATACAATCAAGCTTATTTACTGTTTTATATCAGAAGTTTTCTCAATAAAACTATGCGAAGAAGTTCGTTAGTTGTATTTACCTTGGTGACACCTTCCTGTAACTTGCCTGTAACCAGCACGCTTTATACTTCGTGCTGATTTATAGGTTTGAAATAACAGTAATTTGAACAAAAGAGTCAAATGCTGACATAAAAAGATGTTTAATGGATGATATTAAGGGGTTAATATGTTTACCAAAGCAAGCTTGCTTGCCTTGGCGATAGGTGGTGTGTCCACGTTCGCACAGGCAGCAGATGATCTAATTTTTTCTGAATATGTCGAGGGCAGTAGTAACAATAAAGCCTTCGAACTCTACAATCCAACCGCAACCGCGATTGATCTAAGTCAATACCAAGTCGAATTTTACTTTAATGGTAATACCCAAGCTGGAGCCAACATCAGTTTAAGTGGCTCATTGGCTGCGGGTGAAACTTATGTTGTCGCCGATAACGATTCAAGTGCTGAAATTTTAGCTCTTGCTGATCAAGTCAGTAATAGCAGCTTTTTCAATGGCGATGACGCCATTGTATTAACTTCAAGCGGTGAGGTTGTCGACAGCCTAGGTCAAGTTGGTTTTGATCCTGGAAGCCAGTGGGGCAGTGGCGACTTATCGACACAAAATAATACACTGCGTCGTAATCCAGATATGTTGACTGCTGACACCGTTGCAGATGATGTCGCCAGTTTAGAGACTTGGCTTGGTTTCGCGCAAGATGATATTTCAGATCTTGGCCAATTCGATGGTTCAGGTCCAATTGATCCGCCACCTCCAGTTGAACTCGTGTGTCATGATCCTGCGGTTAGCATTCATGCAGTGCAAGGGCAAACAGATGTGAGTCCATTAAATGGACAAACCATTGAAGTAGAAGCAGTGGTGACCAGCAATCAAGAGGCTGGCTTAAAAGGACTCTTCATTCAGAGTGCTGATGATGCAGTCGATGCGGATCCTCTTACTTCAGAAGGTGTGTTTGTTTATACCGGTGGTGATACCGATTACCTTGTGGGCGATCTTATTCGCGTTCAAGCAGTGGTTAAAGAGTTTAACGGGCTCACAGAGCTGGCTGATATTGTGTCACACAAACTGTGTGGTTCAGCACAAGCGATTCCAACTGCTGCTAGCGTGACATTGCCTGTTGATGATATTGCTGATCTTGAAGCCTTTGAAGGGATGCGAGTGAGCTTTACTCAAAACCTAGTTGTTAATGAAGTCTATAACTTAGGCCGTTTTGGTGAGTTATTGCTGGGCAGTGAGCGTCACTTCATTGGCACGCAAGTCGCAGCGCCGGGCGCTGACGCCCTCGCGGTGACAGCAGCCAATGCAAGAGATGCCATTGTACTTGACGATGGTTTAACCTCGCAAAATCCTGATCCTGTTCGCTACCCAGCGCCGGGGTTAAGTGCTGACAATACTGTTCGTGTTGGTGATATGGTCACAGGTCTAAATGCAATGATGCATTATGGATTTGGTAAGTATCGTCTAATGCCTGTCGATACGGTCAATATCGTTGCCGACAACGCCAGAACTTTAGCACCTGATCTTGCTGCGGGTGGTAATTTGACCGTGGCAAGTTTCAACGTACTTAACTACTTCAATGGCGATGGTGCAGGCGCTGGATTCCCAACACCACGTGGCGCTGATACTGCCACTGAGTTTGAACGTCAACGCGTCAAAATCATTAGTGCAATGGTTGGCATCGATGCTGATTTGTTTGGTTTGATGGAAATTGAGAACGACGGTTTTGGTGCTAGTTCAGCCATTGCTGACCTCGTTTCTGGCCTTAACGTGGCACTTGGCGAAACCCGTTATGGTTACGTCAATGGCGGTGGTAGTGGGATTGGAACCGATGCGATTGCAGTAGGGATTATCTACCGACTTGATAAGGTTAGCCCTGAAGGTGCAGCTAAGATTCTATCTTCTGCTAACTCACCGCTAGATGATGATGGTCAACCTTTGTTTAATGACGGTAAAAACCGCCCTATGCTGACGCAAGCTTTCTCGCTTAACGACAGTGATGAATCATTTGTTGTAGCGGTGAATCACCTAAAGTCGAAGGGGAGTAACTGTGACAGTCTTGGGGATCCTGATCTTAATGACGGTCAAGCTAACTGTAACTTAACGCGTACCCGTGCAGCGCAAGCGGTGGGAACTTGGTTAGATGCAGAATATCCAGAGGCTGCAGTTCTGCTTATTGGTGACTTGAATGCTTATGCTCAAGAAGATCCATTAACAGCATTAAGTGATGCTGGCTATACAGAGTTGTTTGATCACTTAGGTAAAACTGGTGCTTACTCTTATGTCTTTTCTGGTGAAACTGGCCAGTTAGATCATGCATTAGCCAACAGCGCATTGCTCGACAACGTTGTGGATGTCACTGAGTGGCATATCAACACCGATGAGCCACGTTCGATTGATTATAACGAAGAGTTTAAGTCAGCTTCTCAGTTAGAGACGCTTTACAATGGCGATGCATACCGCTCTTCAGATCATGATCCTGTGATTATCTCTTTACTGCTTGAAGCTGCAAATATGGCACCTGTAGCCAGCTTTACTGCTGACGTTCAAGGCGCAATGGTTAACTTGACCAGCACCTCTACCGATGAAGATGGTGAGTTGGTGCTCTATGAGTGGCAGTTTGGTGATGACAGTACCGGTAATGGTGAGAATGTAAGCCATGAATATGCGCAAGATGGCGATTATGTTGTTACCTTAACGGTTACCGATGACGGAGGCTTAAGCCATAGTGTTTCTCAAACGATCACGATTAGCACTGAGCCTGAGCAGGTAAATCCAGTTGCTGTGATCCATCATATCGACCTATGGTTTATCGATATCTTTGTATCGCTAAGTTACGATGAAGATGGCTATATCACTAAGCATAAGTGGAAGTTTAATGATGGTAGCAAGGCATCTGGCCCAGTTGCGGTGAAATTTGCGACTCGTGCTTCTAAAGTTAAATTAGTGGTAAAAGACAACGATGGTTTGAAAGACAGTGCTAAGTTACGATTCTAACTTAGCCGTTTAGTGAACAGTAAAAAGCCCGCATTGCGGGCTTTTTTATTGGCTTAACTTGAGCGCTATTTCTTTACCCATTTGCCATTCGAGTCTTTTATATACTGACCACGTTTCGTTGCCTTCATGGCCTTCTGCGCCGCGAGTTTGGCCACTTCATTGACAGTGATGCCATTCTTCTTAGCTATTTTCTCATAATGCGCTTTACGCTTAGCGTTCACCTCTTTGGCAACACTGTTGGCTTGAGGTTCGTTTATGACGGTACCCAAATAACCGTTAGCTTGTTCACCCACTAAACCTTGAGATTTTGCATCCTGTAAAGAGATGGCAAATGCGTTTAAGCTCAGCAGTAAACCTGCAGTGAACACGAGTAACTTAGTTTTCATTCTCTACTCCTTATTTTGCTGAGTTGGTTAAAAAAGTTCATCATTGGTGAGTAGTTCATCGAGCTCTTTGTCCACTTTAATGCGTATCTCATGTTCAATCTTAACATTGAGATTAATCACGATGGGCTTATCCGGTGGTGCTATCTGTATTGTTGGCGTGCAGCCTGTCATCAGTAGCAGAGCGATAATTGCGCTTAAGCTAGTGCGTTGGATGGGCAATTTTTTCACAGCAAGTTCCTTTTAATCCTGTCTCTGAAGTAGTTTGAGTAGATAAACTATAACCAGTTTAAGATGACGATAAGCTGAACGCCTCAGTGTAATACAACTTAATTCATGGACTGTTCAATTTGAGTCTGCAGTTTATCGCCTATTTGCAGACTTTTTAAAAGCTGTAACATATTCTCTTCCTGAGAGTAGTTCAAGTGGATAGGTCGTTCAATCCCTTTTGCCTCTCCTTTCACATTAACGTTTAAAATAGCATCTCCTGACGGCGCCATATCAAAGCTGCTTGAAAGTTGCGAATACTCAAGATGTTCTAACGTTGAAAAGGCAAAGTCTAAATAGGGTTGTGAGTCTCTCATCTGATCAACACCAGGATTACCACTCAGTGTAATCAGTCCTCCTGGCGCTCTTGCGGCCAGTCGTCCACCACTGACCGACACTTTTCCACCGACCAATTCTACCGGTAGCACCCCATCAAATGTCCCATCAGCATGCAGACCAACTTGAGGTTGAATCGCGATAAGCTCTGCCAAACTAAGCCCTTGAAGTAATAAGTATCCGTGGGAGCGGTCTTTCAGCTTAAGGCTGAATTCAGGCAGGCTGAGTTTACCGCCCAAAAGCTTACCATCGGCATTCATCTGGATATCGAAATTCGACAGATTGGCAGGCACATTGTCAGCGGGTTCTATTTGGTTAGAATCTAAAGCGTGCTCTGAATCCAAAGAGACTAAGAGGCTGGCATGAGAGGTAAAGTCTTCAATAAGCACGCCTGGATTGAAGGCGGTAGCGGATAAGTTGATATCAGGACAGGAGAGTGTACTTTGCTCTTTAGTGCCCGAAGTCTCACCCTCTTGACTGCTGTGCAAGCTCAGTTGGCATTTAGCATTCATCATTGCCTCCTCAAACGGCAGCTCATTAATGCTGCCACTCAGTTCACTGAGTGTTGGAGTGAAATCGACAATAAATTGGCTGACTTTCTGAGTTGATGCTTTGTCCTCTTTATTTACCGGCACTCTCTTTTGTGTAAACTGATAGCGAGCATTAAGCGCTGCATGCCCATCGGCATAAAGTGTTGTCGGTAGCGGATAAGTTGATTCAATGAGCGAGATAACATGGCTGAGTTCGGTATCAAGATTGATTTTACCATTAATGGATAAAGGGGAAGCGTCGGTGTGTGCTAAATCTGGGGTGACTTTATGCTCTGAGTTGAGTTCAAGCCCGTCAAAATCCCACTGCTCTTGGGTCAATAAGCTTTCTTTATTCCAATTAAATGTTTGCGTCACAGTGCCTTGATAAAGCTGTAATAACTTTTCGGTTCTAAGACGCTTGTTCTTATGATAATGACGTTTTATCTCTAATCCCTCAATGTGATATGTGGCTTGATTCTCCCAAGGAGTTTGACTAAGCAATGTCGACACACTGATCCCGTGTTCAGGGTTCAGTTCTAGCGTCGTTGGCTTCGCTATTGTTAGGCTGAGTTTGGGAAGTTGCCCAGTGAACTCTTGATTTAATGCCCGCTGATTTATTGGCTTTGAGTTTAGTTTCGTGACATGGGTGAGTTCTGAGTCTGTTTGTTCTAGTGTGAAACTGGGAAGTGTGACCATTAATCGACGGTCATTGTCATCATTACTTTTATTGGTGTGAACACTGTTTATAAGGATGGTATCTAATGACGCAAATTTGGTCTCCTGGGTAGAGATAAACAATGATGGTGACGCTAATGGTGCCTGCAATGCTATTTCTTTATCTGAAAGTGCACTGTTCGGTTGTGCTAAAAGCTCATCTACCTGTTTATCTAAAAAGCTCACGCCCGATGAGGTTAACGAAAAGACGGATCCTGTGAACTGAAAATCACTTGCTGCCAAATCTTGCTTATCGCCTGAATCTCTTTGTGTAGTAGTGAAGTAACTTGGGCTGCTCGCGTTAAAGATTAGACTCTCAACTTCAAATTCGATCTCTTTGGTTTTAGATGAAGGTTGAGGATGATAGTAGCTCACTGGGCCGAGGGCTAAAGTGAGGCTAGGTAATGCCATAGAAACCTGACCGGAAACATAGCTGGCTTTAAGAGGAGAGTGGCTTAGTAAAGAGAGTGATTTTACCTTCATGTTCATCGCGGTCGGTTTTTTACCTTGGCTAGCGTGAACAGTAAGCCCATCGCTGGTGATTTGAGCTTGTGGGTCGATGTTGAAGCTAAATGCCGTTTGCTGCGCAGATGAGCTATCCGTTTCGTTATCTATCGGTTCGATTTTAAGGTCTCCTTGCAAAAACAGAGAACTTTTAGCCAGAGGAAATTTGAATAAGGGGACGCTTTTATCCACGTTCTTATCTAAGAGTTGTTCTAGATTCAGTGTGGCTTTCGTTTCTGCTTTCAGCGACCACACACTATTGAGCGCTAGATTGTTGGTCTCAGTCGGTACGTTAAGGTTAAACTCCTTTACTGAGCTGATGACAGAGAGTTTGTCAGTCTCAAATGAGAATTGAGCATTTGGGGCGTTTATTTCATGAGACTGAAATGAGTAGATGACCGGCTTATTGAGTGATAGTGCCACCGCTAATTTGTCAAATTCCTGGTTATTATTTTGATTGTTCAGATGGACTTGTTCGATAACCTTGCGCAGTTCGCCATTTTCAATGAGTGAAAGCAGTGAAGCTTGTTGCTGATGATCAGGAGCCAATTGCAGTGAGAGAGGGGACAGGGTTAATGATAAATCAGCAATATGACCTTTTATCTCAAACTTAAGCTGTCGGTTAGGTAAGTGTTGGCGTTCACGTTCACTTTTCGGAACTGTGGCCAAAGTACTTGGGAGTATGACTAAATTTGATAACTTGGTTAAGACCAACTGGCTATCAATCAGCTGATGTGTGGATTGCAACTGGGCGGTTTTAAGGTTTAAATCAGCTTGGCTATTTAGAGTTCCACTAAACTGCAATCCAAGTTCATCTAATCTTGCTTTTGCCTGTAACAGAATACTTAAGGCACTACTATCGTGAGCTTGTTGGCTTATTTGGGTTAACAGGAGCTGAAGCTGTTCAAAGACGATAGAACTTGAAACAGACCATTTTTTCTCATTTAGCCGGGCATCTAAGGCGAAAAGCTTTTCCCCTTGCTGGCTGAGAAAGCTGGTTAATCGTCCCTGTTTATCTAGTCTTAGGTACTCTAAATCTAGACTCAAACGCGTGGACGGGATCCCTTTAAGCGTGAGTTGCGTATAGCCAATATCAATTTGAGGAAGTTGGGCGATATCCAGAGCCAAAGTGGGTCCCTGTGAATCGACAGATTTACCTTCATTTGTCAGCACATCTGGGCTCAGACTGACATCAACACGACCTAATGTGATCTTTGTTAGTTGGTCAGTAGAAAAGTTAAAGGGAGAAAAATGCTTATCAAATGTAAGTTCAAGATCTTGGATTTTGATCTCGCTTCCTTTGACCTTTAATGTCAATTTTGGCAGTTGCCAATGAGTGAGCGAGCGGGGGCGAATCCTGAATTCAGTGATCTGAGTGTTATATTTGGCCAGATATTGATCCGCAATCTTTATTGCTAGCCACTCATAGCCAAAAACGATTGCTGTGAGTAGGCAAGTGCAGATAAAAAAAAGCGCGAGCATAAGCCGCTTGGTGCGGGATAAGATGCGGATCATCAATAGTTATTTCTGTGGCCTGTCAGTAGTGTTTGAGTTTAGCATGATGAAAATACAAATAGGTGAGAAATGCCTCGAGGACTCAGATTAGAGTCAGGTTAGATTCAGGAATATTAGAGAGACAAAAAAGGCCGAATGATTATCGGCCTTAGGTAAATAGTTAACGTGTGACGAACTAACTTTTCCAGCGGATCGTGGTAGTTAAGGTATGAGATTCATCTGGAGCCAAGGTTACCGCATCGTCGAGGACGTTAGCCGCTTCCAAGCAGACCATCGAAAGGTAATCGTCAGCATTAAATCGAGATAAACGTTGTGACTTGTCTATCCAAGGGTTCCAGAGTACGGCTGAATTGCTGTTTTCACGGCCGACTTCAATGATCCCATCTGAAGTGTGCAGTTCTTGAATGCTATTGAGCTTGGTGTAGACACGGTCTGTTTCTTTGTTGAATAGCACTTCATCGTCTTTTTGAGCATAGGGTCCTTCACCAAATTCGACATATTGAGAACCTTCAAAGCCGGTGGCTTTAAGTTTGGCGATATCGCCAATAGGGAAGTATGTATGCAGGGCTTGAGTAAAACTAATTGGGTAACCCGATAGGTTAGTATTTCTTAATGAGACCGTTAGGGTGTCATTTAAGATGAATAACATCTCCACGCGGGTATCATGTGGCCAATATTGCTTATCCTCTTCCCCTATTTTTAGGGTGAATTTGAGTTCGACACCTGTGTCTTTCATCTTTACTGATTCAAGATCCCATAAACGGGTGCGAGCAAATCCATGTTGCGGCCACTCAGGGTTATCATTCATGCCAAACCAAGGCCAGCAAACTGGGATCCCGCCCCTTATGCCGCTACCTGCTTGATAATCATCAGCATTTGAGACCCAAAGCAGCGGGGCTTGTCCTTTAGGCTGGAAAAAATCAATCTGTGCGCCTTGTAAAAAAATTCTGGCTTTACATGCTGGCGTATCAACATCTACATATTCCAAGCCGTTAGCGTGTTTCTTCGTTGTCACTGAACCCATGATCTGTTTCTCCATTCCACAATACTGGACTCGCTATCTTTGATTGCGAGTCGGAATAATAACGCGGTTAGCTTAGCCTGTTTTTCACTTTTTCATAAGAGGAAGTTGTCTTCAATTACGGTTTATGCTGTTCGGGGAATAAAACAACGTCTTTATATAAGAATATTTTATCTTAGAGGGTTATTAAGCGCTGAATAATAGAGATTACTTGCTTAAGATCAAATAGAAACAAGTGTGATCAGATATTGTTAACTTGTCATGAGGCTGCGATTTACTACGGCTGAATTAGCGTTGACGTAAACTGTCTCTTGTAAAAGTTAATATTTAAACGCATGATTGAAACCAATGTATGAAAGGTCTGAACTTTATTAGCTGCGTATAAAAATAAAAGGATTAGGGAATGCCGACATATCAAGCACCACTTCGCGATTATCAATTTGTATTAAATGAACTGCTTAACATCTATCAAGAGACTGAACTTAAAGGCTTTGATGAGATTGATGCAGATCTTAGCGATGCTATTTTGCAGGGAGTGGCTGATTTTGCCACCGAGATCATGTTACCTCTTAATAGCAGTGGTGACGTCGAAGGTTGTAAGCTGCTCGATGGTGCCGTCATTGCTCCTAAAGGATTTAAGGAAGCCTATAAGCAGTATGTGGAGAACGGTTGGGGCACATTAACTTGCGATCCTGAGTTTGGTGGTCAAGGTCTTCCTGAAGTCATCGGGGTGTTTGCCACTGAAATGAAGACATCAACCAATATGGCATTTGCCATGTATCCAGGCTTAACTCACGGCGCTTACTCTGCGATACATGTGCACGGTAGTGATGCGCTAAAGCAGAAGTACTTAGAGAAGTTGGTGACAGGTGAGTGGACCGGCACCATGAATTTGACTGAATCCCATGCGGGGACAGACTTGGCACTGTTACGTACTAAAGCGGTTGAAGCAGAAGGTGAAGGTTTGTTCGCGATTTCAGGTGAAAAGATATTTATCTCATCAGGTGATCACGATTTAGCAGAGAACATAATACATCTTGTGTTAGCAAGGCTTCCAGATGCGCCAGAGGGAGTGAAAGGGATCTCCTTATTCGCGGTGCCTAAGTTTTTAGTTAATGCAGACGGCAGCTTAGGAGCGGCAAATACATTGTGTGCTTCAGCACTCGAGCACAAGATGGGGATCCACGGTAACTCAACGTGCGTAATGAACTTCGACGGTGCGATTGGTGAGCTTGTGGGTGATGCACATCAAGGTCTACGAGCCATGTTTACCATGATGAACCAGGCGCGACTCGCAGTGGGTGTACAAGGGCTTGGCGTCTCAGAAATCGCGTATCAAAATGCACTTATCTACGCCAAAGACAGAATTCAGGGGCGTGGATTAAGTGGTGTTAAAGCCCCTGAAATGGCAGCGGATCCTATCTTAGTCCACGGTGATGTGCGTCGTATGTTGATGTCACAAAAAGCCTTTAATGAAGGGGCAAGGGCGATGATGGGTCAGCAAGCGCTATGGCTGGATAAAGCTGAGCGTCATAATGATCCTGAAAAAGCCAAGCAAGCCTCTAAATTAGCAGCGCTGTTTACGCCAATCGTTAAGGGGTTTGTGACCGATAGAGGCTTTAATGCCTGTGTCGATGCTCAACAAGTGTTTGGCGGCCATGGTTATATTCACGAATGGGGTATGGAGCAATTTGTTCGTGATATTCGCATTGCCATGATTTATGAAGGCACCAACGGTGTTCAGGCATTGGATCTGGTTGGCCGTAAGATATTATCTGATAAAGCAGCGACGCTCATGCAATGGTCAGGGCTTGTTAAACAGGTTATTGCTGAGAACATGGCCAATGAACAGATGAAGCCTTATATTGCAGGGCTAATGGATTCATCTGGCGATCTTGAAAAAGCGACCCAATTTATTGCGACCCATGCTGAGAAAAATCCAGATATTCTGGGCGCAGCTTCTATGGCGTATATGCAAATTCTTGGGATCACAGCATTAGCTTGGATGTGGACACGTACAGCATCGACCGCGTTAGCTGCACTTGAAGCAGGCACGACAGAAGCTGAGTTCTACCAAGGTAAACTGAAAACAGCTAAGTTCTACATGGGTTATTGGGCAGTACAAACCAGAAGCTTACGTAAGCAAATAGAAGCCAGCAGTGAGCAGTTAACCCAATTTGAAGAGTGTGATTTTTAGCCTCTATTTTATACCAATTGGTATTAGTGGCTAGTCACTGATTCAGCGTTAAAGACCCAGAGCATAAGTCGTGATGTATATTCGCTACTTATGCTCTTTTTTATGGGTGTTATACCAATCAGTATAAAGATTTGATCGCTCAGCGAGAGTTTAGCGCTCCTGAGTCAAGGCAACGAGTGAAGAACATAGTTATTCTACGGTTAAGCTCGTTAACACAGGATCAGAAGCGCAAAAACTCGCCTGTAAGGAGTGTTTTTGGCTGCCTACTTCAGCGTTGAATGAACTCACAAGGGAACAACCATTATGTCATCCATTCGCCTTGAATTAGTTTGCCAAAAAACACTCTGAGTAGATCAACTTCTTATACTGATTGGTATTAATAACTTAAAAATTCATATGATTGACATTTTTAATGATTTTGAACTTTAATGTAGACTTATGCGGTTTGATTTGACTTACCATGACCTCAGTTTATTAACAGGAAGCTTATCATGAAACTGAAAACCTTAATTATCCTAATGGCGGCAGCGGCATCATTTTCAAGCCAGGCATTAGAGCTCAAAAGTAAAGACATTCACGAAGGTCAATTGATGAATAGTCAATTTGAATTTTCTGGCATGGGATGCGATGGAGGGAATGTCTCTCCTGAACTGACTTGGTCTGGTGCGCCCGAGGGCACAAAGAGCTTCGCAATCACTGTATTTGACCCAGACGCACCTACTGGCAGTGGCTGGTGGCATTGGAGCGTATTGAATTTGCCTGCAACGACTCAACATCTAGCGCGTGGAGCCAAGATAACTAAGGGCCTTGAAACTCGTACTGATTTTGGCAAACCTGGCTTTGGTGGAGCATGTCCTCCAAAAGGTGATGGCATGCACAGATACCAATTTACAGTGTGGGCGTTACCACAAGCAAAGATCGATCTGCCTGCAGATATTTCACCTGCAGTTGTCGGGTTTACGCTTAATAGTATGGCGTTAGATAAAGCAGTGCTTACTGCGACGTTCGTGCGTTAAATATTGGTATCACCCAAGCGCTTGGAGATAGTGAAGTCTGCTGGAGTTTTCAGGTCGTTTGGGTATCAATGGGGATAACATGGCTAATTTAATCAGTGTGCATCGATTTAAAAGCTCACAACCACAAGCGTTAAGAAATGTACCCGTTTATATCCCCAGTATTATTTTGGTTGAAACAGGTTATAAATTACTAAACTGGCAGACTGAGACGTTAACGTTCGATAACAGTAAATGGTTATTTGCTCATGCAGATCAATCTCTTACTTTCATTAATCAGCCATCTACAATTCCATTTCGTTCGATACAGATCTGTTTTTCGTCAGCGCCAACCCCAAGCATTATTGAGGCCATGGCAGATGTGGCTGTTTATCAGGCCAAGTCACCAGAAGTGAACTCAAGCGCTAAACTCGATTTTGCGTTAAAGCAGTTACTTGCCATGCAAGAATTGGAGTTTAATGTGCAGACTCAGCAACAATATCTCAATGCTTTTTATCAGGTGTTGTTAGAGGTTGGGGTACTGCATCTACTCTTTCCGGTATCAGTGATATCAATGCGCGCGAGAGTCTGCCGTTTTTTCAGTAGTAATCCAGCTAAACCTCATCTGATTGATGAACTGTGCGAGCACTTTGGCTTGAGTAAATCGACCTTAACCCGTCGATTGGCCAAGGAGGGTACGACGTACCGTGATCTCCTTAGCGAGGCGCGTATGCTTCATGCACTGAGCTTGATGCAGACTAGGCCCTATAAACAACTCGAACTGGCTTTGGCTTGTGGTTATCAGTCTGAGTCACGATTCGGTCAACGATTTTTTAAACAATTTGGACTGACCCCGAAACAGTATATGAAGACGGTTTAGTCGGTTAATTATGCTTGATTGTGATCTAGAATTTACCGTTATTGTTCTTCCACTCTGATTTTGGCACAATCGCCTCTGCTGTATCCCAATGCTCTACCAGTTGATCTTCAGATACCCGAAAGAGATCATAGAAAGAGCTGTGAATACCACCAGAAAAACCTTCGCAAACAGATAAGACAAAGTTACCCTCCGCAAGTATTCGATGACATTGGTTGTACTGGATTTTTAATGAGCCTGTTGGCGTTGTGTCTGACAGTGCTGATACTAGCGAAGCAAAACCAGCGCCCATGTTTGGGTTATGTTCGGTGTAATGTTCACCATTAATGTAGTGGGGCAGTTTATCAAGCTGTCGTTCAATGAGTATTTCGTTAACGAATGATTTTACTATTGTTCGATTTGATTCCGTTTTTGCAAGATCTGACACTTCAACAGCGCCGTCAACCATACTAAGACCTGCAGAGTTCGGGCTTCTACGTGGTTGGATGTTATCCCAATGCTCGACAGTTTGTTCCCCTTCAAATCTGAATACTTCAAAGCCTATTCTTTGGCTACCAAAGTCATATTCAGTATGGGCAAATACATAATCGTGGTCTGAAAAAACACGCACTATATTCACCCGTGGTGAGGTCTTCGACAGCCGTTTAAATAAGGCCGCTAATCCTTCGCCCCCTTCATGAGTTTCTGGGTTATGTTGTATGTATTTTTCAGGATTGACGACACTGACGGCATCCTCATCCCCAGTTTCGATACCTTTGAGTAGGGTGACAATTTGCTTTTTTCTTGTTGAGGTCATGGGACTCCATTTCTATTTCTATGATCGAATGGTGGGCTGTAGAACTGTGGTGTATAACGAGATAAAGGCTGAGTAGGTTTGATGTATAAGCTCTTTCTTAAACAACGTACATCTTCTCTACTAAGATTTCAATCTAACCAACAGAGAGGAACTCTTATATATGTTGAGCCATCTATTTCGATATAAATTATCAGCTCATTATTGAGAAAAGAAAGTAGGGCAATGTGGTTGGAGGTGAGTGATATTTTGGGTCACTTTTGGTATAGATACATGTTATGTTTTAATTAGCTGACTTGAAACCTTAGTACCGTTTTCAGTTTTTCAGGGGCAACTTTTCTAGTATCTGATAGGTATATTTCTCGGTGTACTTTTGACAAACGAGTGTGACCTGCAGATTGTGCGAAAGATTCCATTGCATCAAAGCTAACAGATTCGTTTTCAAATGGTCCTAAATGGAGCATCTGGATGCACTTCCCATCAGAAATTGATTTGAATTCAACTTGGTTCAATAGAGGATTTGGTTTCTTTTGTCTCACTAAATTAAGCATCTCACAGTAGAGATGTTCATCGACAAAGTCTGGTTGGCGGATCATCAGTTGATACACAAGATCTTTCTTATTTATCGTGCCCGAGAAATGCTTTTTAGTGGCTTCATTAATATCCCAAACTCCCTCTAATGGATAAACAGTGAAATCAAAATAGCCTGCAGGTTTAATTTCCATTTTCTTAGGGACCATTTTTATGGCATAAGCCAGCGAATACAAGGTGCCAATGCTCTGGGTATTTTAAAATACAATAACACTGTTTAAATAATGAGTAAGTAGGAAGTTAGTACCATTGCTTAGGCCACTACAGCAGACATTGAAGATAAAGCGCATCAGGATCTTGAAATCCGTTCAGTATGATGATTTTCAAAAATTAATTAGTTTTGCTGTCGACGTTAGCTTATTCAATAAAAATCAAATCGAAAATAGAGATGAACATGGCTCACGGCAGGTGATAGATGGCCATGATGTTATGACTTCAAATTAACCCAGAAATAAAATCATAAGATGAGTGAGACTTCATTCAAAGGCTCACTCACTGTCGTTGATCACTAGAAATCCTGTTATGTGATTCAATAACCCATTTAAAATCAAACAATCCAAGTTAAACGTCAACCGTCGACGTTACTCTGGGGCGATGTCTGGGTGTTTATAGGCTTCACGATACTTATCGACCCACATGGATGTTGCACCACAAATGGCGACGGGCATGACGATAAAGTTAACGATTGGGATCATCGAGAACAATGTCACTGCCGCACCGAAGCTAAAGCTGCTGCCTTTAGTTTGGTTGAGGGCAAACTTCATATCTCCAAAGGGGACTTTGTGATTATCGAACGGATAGTCACAATATTGAATTGCCATCATCCAAGCACTGAACAGAAACCAGATTATAGGCGCGAAAGTTTGCCCGACAAAAGGGATCCAAAACAGGATAAGGCAGATGATGGCTCTGGGGAGATAGTATTTTAGCTTAATCCATTCCCGGCCTAAAATTCTTGGTAAGTCTTTGACCAGATCGATGGTTGTGCCGGTATTGAGGTCTTTGCCTGTGAGGTATTGTTCAACTTTTTCGGCCAATAATCCATTGAAGGGAGCGGCTAACCAGTTCATCACTGAGCTAAACAAAAAGGAAAGTACGACAAGCAGGGTGAGCACTGCCAGCGGCCACAATAGGAAGTTTAACCAACTCAAATAGTCAGGAAGTTGAGCAGAAACCCAGTCAAACATGAGTCCGAGTTGGCCTATTGCAAAATAGAGTACGCCAGCGAATAGCACTAGGTTTATCATTAATGGGATAAACACAAAGCTTCTTAGCCCTTTGACTTTAATCAGGCTAAATCCATCGAGAAAATAATTAACCCCACTTTTTTGGGATCTTTCAGTAGTTTGGTTCATAAATTAGGCACGACGATTGAATAAGAAAATCCTTAACTGAATTGTGTTCCAGTCATCGAGGGATGACAAGTGA
The DNA here is from genome assembly GCF_007197645.1 of Shewanella hanedai. Classification (GTDB taxonomy): domain Bacteria; phylum Pseudomonadota; class Gammaproteobacteria; order Enterobacterales; family Shewanellaceae; genus Shewanella; species Shewanella hanedai. The sequence goes on along the minus strand of NZ_VKGK01000026.1, from coordinate 49,121 downwards.
TATATCAGTAAATAAGCAATAAAAACGTTACAAAATACTGCATGCTTTGGTAAAGTAGCCCCTAGGAAATCAACACTTAATAAGCTCTGTTCCGCTAATTTATTGCTATAACAACATTAGCTGAAAACGACCTAACTGGCACCATGAGACTCAAACAGATAAAACTTGCTGGATTTAAGTCGTTTGTCGATCCAACTAAAATACCTTTTCTTAATCCGTTAACCGCTGTCATTGGTCCAAATGGCTGTGGAAAATCCAATATTATCGATGCCGTTCGTTGGGTGTTGGGTGAAAGCTCAGCTAAACATTTGCGTGGCGACTCGATGGCTGATGTCATCTTTAATGGCTCGACCGCAAGGCGACCCGTCTCAGTGGCAAGTGTTGAACTGCTGTTTGAAAATCAAGATGGGCGGTTGTCGGGTGAGTATGCCAGCTATCAGGAGATCGCTGTTAAACGGCAAGTCAGTCGAGATGGGGATTCAAACTACTTTCTTAACGGTCAAAAATGCCGCCGTAAAGACATTACCAGTCTTTTTATGGGGACAGGTCTTGGGCCTCGCAGTTACGCGATTATTGAGCAGGGCACCATTACCAGACTGATCGAATCTAAGCCTCAAGATCTGCGTGTATTCATCGAAGAAGCGGCGGGGATCTCTAGATACAAAGAGCGTCGTCGTGAAACTGAAAACCGTATTCGACATACCCGTGAAAATTTAGAGCGACTGGGTGATATTCGTAACGAATTAGGCCGACAATTAGATAAATTGGCAGAGCAAGCCACTGCAGCTAAGCAGTACCGAGAACTTAAACATTCTGAACGCAAGTTAGACGCAGAACTCAGTGTGAGTCGTTACAGCGAATTAACTCAGTTGATGGAAAAGTTAACTGGTGAGATTAATCTACTTGATGTCGATTTGGCTGAGTTGTTAGCGTTAAAGGAGACGACTGAATTAAGCCTGACGCAAATTAAGGTACAGTCGGTTGAACTTGATGGTCAGGAGCAAAAGAAGGTAGAAAATTTCTATCTTTGTGGTACTCAAATTGCCAAGCTTGAACAGGAACTTAAGCACAGACAGCAGCAAGACGCACATATCGACACGCGTATCGAAGAGATAGTGGTTAAAGTCACCAGCCAACTTGCGTTGCTGAACACCGATGAAGCCATGACGGCTGGATTATTATCTGAACTTGCTAAGCTAACCCCAACTTTTGATACCTTGAGTGAACAAGTCAGTAAAGCAAAAGCTCAGTTGCATGAACAGGACGACTTGACTGAACAACTCGCTCAAGGGGTGAGTATTCAAAAAGAGCAGGTCTCCACATATCGACTGGATCAGGAGATGGCTCGAGGGAAGTTAAGCCATCATCAGTCGATGCTGCAACATAAATCCCAGCAAAGCATAAAAGTGACACAGCAGCTAGAAGAGCTGAAGATTAACAGTGCTGATCACACAGAACTCGCGCAGTTCGATGAACTTGAACAACTCACGGGAGAGTCTGTTACCCAACAGGAGATCATCGAAGAGTTAGATGAGAGATTTGAGTCTGCTAGTCAAACCCAAGTTAAGTTAAAAGCTAAACAGGAAGCCTTGAGTCAATCTCTCGCCGAAGAGCGTGGACGATTCTCTTTGGTGTCAAAATTGCTGCCTGATGAGAGTGAAACTGAAGGCCAAGCATTATGGCAGTTACTTGAGGTTCAGCCTGGCTGGGAGAAAGCGGTTGAACTGCTGTTTGATGGTTTATTAAAAGTCCCTGCTTTGCAAGAGGGTGATGAGATGGGCTTTGCTCTGTTTGAACGGCAAAGCTGGCATGGTGTTAATGCTCATGCAAATTTATCCCCTTGGTTAGCGAATGTGCATTGGGTTGACACATTAGCCCTAGCCAAGCAGCAACTTGATTCACTGGCAGATAATGAACGTATTGTTACGGCAGATGGCTATCTGCTAGGCAAAGGTTTTTGCATTAAAAAAGGTACAGATTCAGCATCATTAGTTCAGTTAAAGCGAGAACAAGAAGCGCTGGAGCAAAGTATCCGTGACTCAGAGATTCTGTTAAAAGAGATTAACCGAGCTTGTGATGAACATGCCGCCATTTTGATGTCCTTAAAACAGGAACTCAATTTAGGGAATGAGCGGCTACAACAGCTAAAACTCTCGATAGCCACGCTTAGTTCTCAGCTAACGGCATCCAAACAGAGGGCTGCAGAGCAAAAAGTGAGTGTTGAGCGGCTAGACACTGAGCTGAAGCAGCTGACATTGGGTGTTGAGCAAGGGCAATTAGAGGAGAGCAAGCTTGTTCAGAAGCTTATTGAAGGCGAATCTCTCTTTAAAAGTGCCAGTGAGCGATTAATTGAACTTGAGGGGGAATATCAATACCACCATATTCAGGTTCGAGGGCTTAAAAGTCATAGAGATGAACTTAATAATCAACTAGATGAATTAAATAGTCGCATTCAAGCATTGAAGACTAAACTAGGATTAAAAGAGCAATCAATTGTTCAACAACAAGAACGAATTGAAGAGCTTAAGCTGGCAAAAAAGGCGCTTAGACATCAACTTGTCGAGCAAGACCGTCAAGGTGATGGTCAGTTAAGTGCGCTAACGGAGCAGTTAAGCCATGCTTTAGCGCAGCAGCAAATAAAACAAGAGCAGTTAGCTCAAGTTCGTCTGCAACAAGCTCAATTAGAAGAAGCGAGTGACAGCGCAGGATTAAAGAAAAAACAACAGCTTGGAAAGATAGAACGCTTGACTCAATCTATCAGCACGTTAAAGTTACGTCGTGAGGGAATAAAAGGTCAAGCTGACAGCCAAGCGATGCAGCTCAAAGAGCAAGAGATAGACGTCGACAAAATCCATGCTGACATGGAGATGAATATCTCTCTGGCGGCTCGTCAACGAGAACTTGAACGGATCAGAGCCAGAATCAATCATCTTGGGGCGATCAATTTGGCCGCCATTGAAGAGTTTGATCAACAGAGTGAACGTAAGCTTTATTTAGACAGTCAAGATACCGATCTTACCAAGGCGCTGACTAGCCTTGAAGAAGCGATTCGAAAGATTGATAAAGAGACCAAAGTTCGCTTTAAAGAGACCTTTGATAAGGTCAATAAAGACTTAGGCTTACTCTTTCCAAAAGTATTTGGTGGTGGGAGCGCTCATTTAGCCTTAACTGATGATGATCTGCTAGAGGCTGGCGTGACCATCATGGCAAGGCCACCAGGCAAAAAGAATAGTACTATTCACCTTCTTTCTGGTGGAGAAAAAGCCTTAACCGCTTTATCATTGGTGTTTGCGATATTTAGACTAAATCCAGCACCATTTTGTATGTTAGATGAAGTGGATGCACCTTTAGATGATGCCAATGTCGATCGTTTTTGTCGCTTGGTTAAAGAGATGTCTCAAAGTGTGCAGTTTATTTATATCAGCCATAACAAGATCACCATGGAATTGGCCGATCAGCTGATAGGAGTCACTATGCATGAACCTGGAGTTTCACGTATAGTTGCAGTTAATATTGAAGAAGCGGTGGCGATGGCCGACGCGGTATAACAATTTACAGTAAAGACAGGGTAACCAATGGAAAATTTGCAACTGGTATTGTTTGCATTAGGTGCGATTGCAATTATCGCAGTACTTGTGCACGGTTTTTGGTCAATCAGGAAGCAGCAACCTAAATCATTAAAAGAGAGCCCAATGTCAGGCTTTTATAAGAACCAAGCATCGGCGCGTGACTCACAAGGTTTCGACTCCGACGGTATTGGCGAGGTGAGGGTTAAGAAAAGTGCGATGGAAGATGATGACGTTGCCGACAATACCCAAGCTGACACTCAACAATTTTCAGTAAAAACAGATACTGTTGATGATGAACAAGAATTTACCTTAAGCGATGCATCAGTGCAGCGCAGTTCACGTCAACGTACGGAGCCCGTAATTTCGGCTAAGTCTCAGGATGATGACGTTCAGATGGAGTTAGGCTTAGGACAAAATAGCCAAAGTTCACTGTTTGACACTGTCGAGACCGAGGTCGTTGCAGAACCCGTACCAGAGCCAGAAGTGAAAGTTGAAGAAGCGAAACCATTAGGCGATCCCAAAGATGTATTGGTGTTGCATGTGGTCGCCAATGAAGGTGAAGAGTTAAATGGTGCAGAACTGTTACCTTGCTTGTTGTCATTAAACTTCAAGTTTGGTGATATGGATATTTTCCATCGTCATGAAGACAATGCTGGTAATGGCAAAGTGCTGTTCTCATTAGCAAACATGGTGAAACCAGGCATATTTAATCTGGATGACATGGAACAGTTTACAACTGAAGGGGTGGTGTTATTTATGACATTGCCTTGTCATGGTGATCCATTGATGAATTTCTCCATTATGCTAAATTCAGCCCATCAACTTGCCGATGATGTCGGTGGCCGACTTTTAGATGGCGGTCGAGCAGAGTGGAACGAAAGCACTAAGCAAGTATACCTGCAGCGTATTCGGGCACAGCTTGACTAATTACCCATCAAATTTAAATTAGAAAGGCCGCCTTTGCGGCCTTTTTCACGTTTATCTGGAAATATAGAATGCACGCGATAGAAGAGATCAAACAACTAACCGACACACTCAACGAGCATAATCATCGTTACTATGTTGAAGACTCGCCGAGCGTTCCCGATGCTGAATATGACCGTTTAATTAATCGTCTTAAAGCGCTTGAAACGGAACATCCTGAGCTGTGTCTTGCAACTTCACCAACCCAGAGAGTTGGCGGCGTCGCGTTAGCTAAGTTTGAACAAATTACCCACCTAAAACCCATGTTAAGTTTGGATAATGTGTTTAGTGAAGAGGAGTTTGAGGCCTTTTATAAACGTATTAGTGGGAAAACCAGTGAAGCGCCTCACTTTTGCTGTGAGCCTAAGCTCGATGGCTTAGCCGTCAGTATATTGTATCGTGATGGTGTCTATGAGCGTGCTGCCACACGAGGTGATGGCACAACGGGTGAGAACATTACTGAAAACGTACGCACGATCCTCTCTATTCCACTGACATTACGGGGTGATAACTTTCCGCCTCTACTAGAAGTTAGAGGTGAAGTGATCATGCCAAAGAAGGCGTTTGACGCCCTCAATGACAGAGCCAGAAAAAAGGGAGACAAGCTGTTTGTTAACCCAAGAAATGCCGCTGCGGGAAGCCTGAGACAATTAGACAGCAAAATCACCGCGAGCCGCGCTTTAGGGTTTTACGCGTATGCCCTTGGTGTGGTTGAACCTGAATCGTGGCCTTTGGCTGATACTCACTACGGCCAATTAATGCAGCTTAAATCATGGGGTTTTCCTGTGAGTGCAGAAGTTAAGCAATGTCATGATGTCAGCTCTGTTGTGGCTTATTACACCGACATTATGACGCGTCGAGATTCGCTTGATTATGAGATTGACGGTGTTGTGATCAAGGTTGACAGTATTGAGCATCAAGGTCAGTTAGGCTTTGTTGCTAAGGCGCCAAGGTGGGCCACCGCGTTTAAGTTTCCAGCTCAAGAGGAGATGACGCTACTGGAAGGGGTTGATTTTCAGGTTGGACGCACAGGCGCTGTAACGCCTGTGGCTAGACTGAAACCGATATTTGTTGGTGGTGTGACGGTATCAAATGCAACCTTGCACAACGCTGATGAAATCGCTCGTTTGGGTGTAAAAGTGGGTGACACAGTGATCGTGCGACGAGCTGGTGATGTTATTCCGCAAATCGTTGCTATTGTGGCCGATAAACGTCCGGATGATGTTGCTGACATCGAATTCCCGAAAACATGCCCAGTGTGTGACAGTATGGTAGAACGGATTGAAGGTGAGGCGGTAGCACGTTGCACTGGCGGATTATTCTGTGAAGCTCAACGTAAAGAAGCCATTAAACATTTTGCCTCCCGTAAAGCTTTGGATATCGATGGTATGGGGGACAAAGTGGTTGAGCAGCTGATTGATAAAGAGTTGGTTGAAAGTCCTGCTGATCTGTTTAAGTTGACGGCGTCGGCGATCACTATGCTAGATCGTATGGGCATGAAGTCAGCCACCAACTTAGTCGCCGCCATTGACGTTGCTAAAACCACCACCTTTAACCGTTTCCTATATGGCTTAGGAATAAGAGAAGTGGGTGAGGCTACCGCTGCGAATCTGGCTAATTACTTTAAGACATTAGATAAGTTGAAAGCTGCTGATGCCGAAACCTTTATTAAAGTCGATGATGTCGGCGCAATCGTGGCTCAGCATCTGACCCATTTCTTTGCTCAACCACACAATCTTGAAGTGGTGGATTCGCTGGTTGATGCGGGTGTTAATTGGCCCGATATCGAAGAAGTAGCTGAAGAGTCTCTCTCTTTAAAAGGTCAAACTTGGGTACTGACAGGCACGTTAGTTCAGCTCAACCGTAACGATGCGAAGGCAAGATTACAGGCTTTGGGGGCAAAGGTGGCTGGCAGTGTCTCTAAAAATACTGACTGTTTAGTGGCTGGTGAAGCGGCAGGCTCTAAGTTAACCAAAGCTCAAGATTTAGGAGTGAAGGTGATCGACGAAGAAGCGCTGTTACAACTACTTTCAGCTTCAGAATAACGCTTAAGGACTAGCTGGATACCAAGTAAATTGATATCCAGATCTTCTGCTTAACGATTTATCTCCTTATCCGCTTTATGACTCAACTCGTTCCTGTAATGCCGTGTAATACGAAGATGCTACTCGATTGGCTACTTTTAATCTTACTTACCACTTTGGTAAGCATCATGTTCGTTTGTTTATCGCAAATGGAAGTTATTAAAAGGAATTACCATGAGTAAAGAAAATCAGGTTGGACTATTTCGCGTTTCCTATGTTATTTCGCCTTCTGTTGCAGGCCAGCCATTGTTAGGTGCACCTCAACTCACATTAGAGTTGGTAGTCAATACCGTCGATAAAACGGTGAATGGTGTAGGCCATGTTGTTCAAGCAACCAATCCGCCAGTTAATGTTATTTCACAATTTGTCGGCGAGTGGTCTTATATGTGCACAATGGATTCGTGCAATATCTTAGTTGTTGCTGATGGGTTCGACTTCTCATCTATTCTTGTTGGCGGCCAGCCGGTTGAGCATAAGAACGTAACCTTACGTATGTCTCTGAATGAAGATTGGCAATCTGGTGCGGCAAATTTCTCATACTTACATGATGGAGAGTGGCATCAGGTTGAAGCAGCTCACGTGAAAGTGTCAAGTGATGAGACGCAACACAATTTAGATGCGCTAACCACTTTCACGAGTGTAAACAAGCCTAGTGTGATTGGGTAAGTGATTTCACTAGATTAAGATGTTAAAAATGACCCTTTACCTTGTTTGGTAAAGGGTTATTGTTGCTATGATCTCTCATCGGGATTGAATTTATTATATTTGTCTCCATATCTTCAGGAAGAAAGAGACTGATAAGGTAAGTTTGTGAATTTTAGTAATATTACTTGGCTTGATGACAAGGGCCATATTAAACCTCCAATATATCTCTATTTGATGTTGGTGTTCATTGCTCGAGGCTGGTGTATCTTTATAGCTTCTTTGACTCAAGCGAGCGATCGAGCAGGCTTAGTCGCACTTTTCTATCCCCAAAAAGTTGATTTTATCATGGCGTTAATCGCTGGAGGTGGGGCATTACTGCTTTACGCTTTTGTTATTGCCGAACGTAAGCGTTCACCTACTTGGATAAGGCCTGTCTTTAATCAGTTAAAGTGGTTGCTGTTACTATTATTGTTACTCGATGGGATTTTGCTGGTTGAGAGAAGTATCAACTCCCACTATCTGTACAGTTGGAGCATGGGGTTGGATGGATTAATTCTGTTTTGGAGCTTTATCTATCTGTTTAAATCTAAGCGTTTGAGTTATTACTTTGCGGATTGGAAAAAAGAGTCGTGATCCTGTTTTGGCATTGTCATTAAACGTATTTGAATTAACAGCAAAGCGCTGCTATCGACAGCGCTTAAAACGCTTAATTTACAGTGATAGGAGGTGATTAACTCACAATGATCTACTACCCATGTTCTTATATTCCCCAAAAGGCAGTTGGTGCTAGTACGGTATAAGTGTTATTTAAAGGCACGATTTTCATCACTTAGTCATTGTTAAATAATAAAATTATCTTATTTCAGCGTAACCAGATCTGTTTGTTTTTCTTACCTAAAGCCCTGTGGTTTTCTACGCCTTACGCATGATTTCTTATCCCCTTTAACTACTCACTTTAGCGTTAATCCCTCTAATGGCTGGTGTTCTTAAATAGACAAGGGCACCGTTGTCAGTAGACTGTTTTTATATACTTAATTTGTCTATTAAGATGTATTTTTATATTAAAAACCTGCTTTAACATGGTACTAAATGGGTAGAATTGTGAAAAATATCATTTAATTTGAAATAGTTTAATATTTAGCTTATTACAACTTTCTTAATGTCCTATAGTTATCTCATTAGGTTAGGTGGGCTTTTATTAGGGTATTATGCTTAAACGGAATGTAAGTTCGATATTGAGTGTGTTTTCCGACAATTTAATCGCCTGAACAAAAAATTTATTGGGAGTTCACTGAGTGGCTAGAGCCGAACAGGTACATTTACCTTTAGCTAAGTTACAGATTGGGATCACGATAAAATTGCCACTTTCATGGAAGAATCACCCCTTCCTGTTTAACCGCATACAAATCAAAGAAGAAGTCCAAATTGAGCTGATAAAAAGCTTAGGCATTCCCTATGTTATTTTGTTGGCGGGGGAAGAGCTGTTAGTCGAAGAAGAGGAGACTAGCACTGAGGAACTGCCTGAAATTAAAAAGATAGATCCTGAAGTTGATCTTAAATTGCAAGTTCGTAAATCCCTAAGAGTGAGTCAACAACGATTTATTAAGAGCGTGAATGATTGCAGAACTGCGTTTAGTAAAACAGGGAGCGATCCCGAAGGGGCATATCATAGCTCAGTGACATTAGTTGAAGAGATGCTTGAACATATGTCAGAGGTTGAGCTTCCAGAGCTCGCGCTAGTGAGTGCAGGAGAGTCGGACAGCAGTATTACTCAACATGGGATTTCGGTCGCGGTGGTTGCCTTAATGATAGCTAAAGCGATGAAGCTGAATCAATCGGATATGAGGGACATCGCCCTAGGGTGTTTATATCATGATGTAGGTAAGCTCAAAGTACCTGACGCCATTAGACGTAAGAAGGGGGCATTGACAGAACATGAAGTTAACTTTATGAAAATGCACCCTAACTATGGCTATGACATGGTCAGTAAGTCAGGGTTATTTCCTGAGCAAGTGTTGAATATCATCCTCCATCATCACGAATTTATTGATGGTTCTGGTTACCCTGATGGACTGAAAGGCGACAAAATTCCACTGACGACGCAGATTGTCAGTTTGTCTAATGATTTTGACCAACAGCTATGGGCTGAAGATGTACGCTCTCCGCAGGTGGCATTAGGTTACCTGTTTAAGAACCGGGCTGGTAAACATGATAAAGAGTTGATGGCCTGTTTAGTTCAAATTTTAGGTATCTATCCTCCTGGGACTATCGTACAACTCTCGGACATGAGTATCGGTAAGGTTATGATGACCACTAAAGAGGTTAAGCAACCCCAAGTATGGGCGTGTGAGCCTGACGGCAGTGAGTCTAGTTTGCGCTTTTTAATGCAGGAAAAAGTGACTGTTGAACAAGTGCTAAAGGTTGAAGAGCTTTCTGGTGGCGCAATAAAGGTACTGCAACCTGAAATGGGCATCAGTTTCTACTTCAATGGCGTCCCCAATGAGCTTCCTGTCTGACTCTGGTATCTTAATGCCCCTTTCGCTATTATGTGACAAATTGTGGACGCATTGGATATACCTTGAATATCAAAACCGTGAGTATTGTAGGCTGTGGTTGGTTTGGTTTACCGCTGGCAAGAGAATTAATTAATCAAGGCTTTACGGTCAGTGGCAGTAAGAGAACAAGCGGTGCTGCTAGCGAACTGAATCGAGACAATATAGCCGGATTTACCCTAGATCTGGACGATGACAACATCGATGAGCAAGCGATAACCACTCACCTTCATACCGATGCAATAGTGATCAACATTCCTCCCGAGATCCGAAAATCCCCCGGTGCCTATCTCCAGCGATTAACTCTTCTTAAACGCATGATGGCAAATCATCCATACAAGAAACTAATCTTTATCAGCACTACAGGTGTGTACCCCGCATCACCGAATCGAGTTACAGAGCAAGACGCCCAACCTCACTCACCGGCAAGTGAAATTTTATTGCAAGCTGAGAATATTTTCAGAGATAACAGCAACAGTTGCGTGATCCGATTTGCGGGTCTGGTTGGCCCATCTAGGAACCCTGGGCGATTTTTAGCGGGTAAGAAAGATCTGGCTGGTGCTGATTCTCCTGTGAACATCGTACATTTAGATGATTGCATCGGTGCTGTCGCATGCGTGTTAGTCAACGAGAAAACCGATGCTATTTATAATCTCTGTGCAGCAGGGCATCCGACCCGTAAAGATTTTTACGCCAAAGCAGCGCAATTACTGTCTCTTATTGAGCCTGAATTTAGCCTGGAAACTCAAATGGCAAAAGAGATTGATGGTGGCAAGATCACTCGCGATTTAGGATTTAACTATCGACACAAAGATCCAATGGATATGCTGACGGAATGTTAGTCATTCAGCTATTTAAATTGAGCGAATTAACGGAGGTAAGATGAAAACAATAACAAAACCCTTAATGGCAATTCTGTTTCTCTGTGCTGCTAACCTGATCTCGATGGGTGTAGTGGCAAAGCCCTATGTTGAAGGAGTTGATTATACCCTGGTCACAGGGATCCCTGAATCAAACTTACCTGTTGTGAGGGAGTTTTTCTCCTATAACTGTCCTCACTGTTATCGTCAGGATCCCCTTTTTACGGAAACGGAAGAACTGCTTAAAGGAAAAGTCGAATTTGCCAGAACGCCAGTCGGTGCGGGTCGAGCAAGTTGGATCTTGAGTCAAGAGGCTTATTACTTAGCGAAAAAATTCAAGCTGAGTCCACAACTGCATGGCAATATATTTAAGCGTATACATGAAAAAGGGCAAGCGTTTACTCGCAAGGACCAATTAACTGATTATTTCGTCAAACAAGGTGTTAAGCGTGCTGATGTAGAGACTGCAATCAACTCTGTAGATGCAAGTGTGGCAATATCACATTATGACTCTCAAGCTCAACTCGCTGGTATACGGGGTGTTCCTTCGTTACTGGTCAACGGCAAATACCTTATATCCTCTAAGCACAGAAGTGCAGAAGAACTCGTTGAACTGGTCACTTACCTTTCTGTACTTGAAAATAAGCAGTAAACAGCTCCTACAAGTTGTTATCGTTAGCCTTCGAATGTGCAGGCTAACGATATTTTCATTTTGTTTCTGGCTTTGTTTTCCATAAGTTTAATATTTGATCCTGACCTTAATGCTCTTTAATTATTGTAGGGTGTGAGAGTAATCGAACAATGAAAAAGCCTTAATTCCCACAAACTCTATTTTTAGTCACTCAATAATATTTTCGAGTCAGCCTTAGTGAATCATTCATGAAATATATATTTATGTCTATTTACTACGATAATAAAGGATACTCAACGACAAGGTTTGTAATTTTTTTAAAATATTCATGCACTAAACATAAACCATGCCTTACAGTGGTTACTCACGGCTAACACGGGTTAAGTCATTACTTGAATAGTCAAACAGTAACCTCCTGAATCCCACCTGTATAGCCTCTCTCATTTATTGCCTGTTTATTTATTTATATGACTGAATTTTATCAATTTTCATGTTGATTCAATATGTGAAGTGACGAGTGAAAGTGCTTAGTAAATTTGTAATATTGTAATATTGTAATATTAGCGGTATTGTTAAATATTTGATCTATATGGACCTTTGTTTTTTGTTGTTCATATAAAATATACCGTTTACCACCCGATTGCTTGTCTGTGTTAAAGTTGATTTTTTTCAATTAATTACGATATGTCTATAGGTAGTTTTTATATATTTTTCCACAGCTCTGAGATATTCACAAAACAATGGGGAATAGCGTCATGTAGAAACCAATAATTAACAAGTGCGGATATGCAATGGCTAATTTTTGCGAACTAAAATCGAAGGAAGAGTTAGTAAATGAAATTCATGAGCTAAAAGTTAAAAAAGAATTAGAAAGTAGATTTTACGAATTAGAAATCAAAGAAAAACTAGAAAATAAATTTGGTGAATTAGAAGTGAATGATGAGTTAGTCAATGAGTTTTGGAAAGCATGGAGCTTAAACGAAGAAAGGTTGGGTAATTGTTGTAGGAAATGGTTAAAAGGACACTTAGATAAAGTGGATGATGCACTATCTGTTACTAGGGAAAAGTCATATTTATTTATTAAAGATAAGTCTCCTGAAATCGATAACCTATATTCATTTGTTTGCCGAACCGCATACCATGTGTGTATGGATATTTTAAGGCAGCATAAGAGAGAAAATTCTCTGATTACCAAGGTTCGCCATCTAAATGGAAATGTATATTTTTCTGAAGGTGTCAGTGAAGTTCTTGAAGATCAACTTGTTAGGGAGCAGAGAATTATTAACTTATCCGAATGTTGGTCAACATTGCCAGAGAACCTTCAGGAAATTCTAGAGCATCGCTTTATTAATGAGCTTGATTATCCAGAGATAGCAACGCTCTTAAGTTTAAGTCAATCAAATGTCAGAAAACGGGTTCAACTTGCTAGAGAGAAGCTCCGTGAAGCAAGTTGATTTGTAATATCGTTCCCATGTTTAATTTTGAACGCCACATTTTGTGTCGTTACGGGGCTATATTTCGCTTAGACCTAATGAAAGGAGAGTTAGAGTGAATGATAAGCAAAGCTGGTATGCGATCTATACCAAACCCAATGCCGAGAAGAAGTTACATGCCCGTTTGATTGAACGTGGATTTGAGTCTTGTTTACCCATGAGGTGGGTAGAGAAGGTTTGGAGTGATAGAAAAAAAATGATTGAGGAGCCAGTGTTTAAGTCATACCTCTTTGCTCGTTGTGATGATCAGGGTCTGCATGAAATCAAAGCCTTAATGGGGTTCTCTTATTTCCTACGTTTTGGTGGTTACCCTGTGACGATTCCAGATGAACAAATCGAGATGTTAGCACAACTTAATGAACTTCATCAGGAGATGGAAGCCCTGCCGACACAGTTGGTAAAAGGTGACAGAGTAAGAGTGCTTTCTGGACCTTTGAAAGGGAAAATCGGTTTCTTGGTCCAGCATTGTGGTAAATATAAAGTTGGCGTCAATATTGCTGAATTGGAACAAACATTACTGGTGACATTACCTGAATCTGATTTGGTAAAAGAGGAGGTTGCCGCATGAGTTTTTTAAACTGGCGATCCCGAGAAAAGTTGACAGAGATGTTAATCAAACATGAAGGCATGGTTCTCAAATCTTACCGTTGTACAGCCGGGAAAAACACGATTGGAGTGGGGCGTAATCTAGATGATGCAGGGATCAGTCAGGAAGAAGCTCTGTTATTACTTGCCAATGATATTGAGCGACTGGAATTAAGACTGACTTGCCGTCTTCCTTGGATAGTCAAACTGCCAGAGCCTCAGCAGTTGGTTTTGTTAAACATGGCATTTAACCTTGGAGTGGGGGGATTATTGAAGTTTAAAAACATGCTGACAGCCCTCGAAAGGCAAGATATTAGATCCACTCAGCATGAAATGCTAAATTCTCGTTGGGCTCGTCAAGTAGGCTATCGGTGCGATGATCTTGTTAAATTGGTTGCGAATAAAGAGTAAAGCAAACATTTTATTCACACCATGGCTGTACTGACGTCTTAACTATAAGCTCAATAATTTAATTAGTTAAAATTCTATTATTTATTAGTATCGTATATTTTTCGTATTATTGATTTAATGGGAATATATATTCGATATAAAATGGAATCAACATTATTAATGATTACTTGGTTGGTGTTTTTTTGAGCGCTCTGGCAAAGCCATTTAAATAGTAAACATCAATAATTTTTTTATACAAATGACCATGAGTTACATGAATAAAAATATATTATTAACTGTTAGTCCACATGGGACTGACCCGGCGAAGCTTATCTAAATCAGGATATAACCATGTTACTGGATCTAGAACTGTCACTGTCTGATTTTTTATCGAGTAGTTTAATTTCTCAATTTACATCGCTGATAATCAAGCCTCAGGCTATACCCACCCAAATTAATAATGACGAAGTGTCAATTTACATAAAAATGTCATCAGTACTTGAGAATAAAAGATTGAAAGGGGTTGGGGAAAAGGTTCGTGTTGATGAGCAACGAATGTTTCATCGAAGGCCAGCACCGCTATGGTTTGACAGTCAGTTTGAGTTGACTCCCAAGGTTGGCACGACGGCCTTATTGAGTGCCCCTTTTGTGGGGGAAGTCAGTACAACTGAGCAAGCGGAGCTGATGTTGATGACGGCCTTACTCCATGTGATTAGCGTGAATGAAGATATTCCCGTCGATTCTCTCAAAGGAAGTTTTTCCGGTGACGTACCGGAAAACAGCATAGATAGAATGGATATTGAAAAAGTTATAACGACAGAGAGTGAACCATTATCACTATTGGTCAATCTACGGGCTAGCATGCAAGTATTTGATGAAATAAGCCTAGCTAAACCAGCTGACAAGAAAATTATTAATGAGTCTGCAATAACATAAATACCAGATAGGAGTGATGTATTAGCAAAAGGCGTGAAAGATTAACAATGGGTAAAAGTTATATTTCTAATAAATCAATTCTATCTCTGATTTGAATATTGTCTATTCCATAACGCTATTAGCATTATTGTTTTTGATGCTCAGCTTGGATTCAAAAAGAGAAAGGTAAAGAGGAAAATTAATGGCACAATTAAAAACCCCAGGTGTTTATACCAAGGAAACACCGACCCTAGCACCTTCGGTCGCTGAAGTTGCAACAGCCATCCCTGTATTTATCGGTTATACCGAAAAAACACAGGAATTAGATGCCGACGGTCTCCCTCAGTTGGTTAGAGTGGGTTCCATGCTGGAATACAGGGAAGAGTTTGGCGCAGCTTATTTGGATCCTGCATATACAGTCAAAGTGAAAGGCTATGAGATCTTAGATATTCAAACACCAAAAACCAGTTATATGCTCTCCCCGTGTATGGAGTTTTTCTATAAAAACGGTGGTGGTGTCAGCTATGTTATTTCGCTGGGTACCTATGAAGATACTTTTGATAAAGCGAAATTTGAAGCTGCATTAAGAACGCTGGAAAAAACCGACGTTCCAACGCTTATCTGCTTAACTGATGCAGTTAATTTAGATCCCGATGATTACCATGATCTTATTCAACAATCACTGTTGCAGTGTGCCGGCATGGACAATCGTTTCTGTATTCTTGATGTACTCAATCAAGATAGAGATGGCAATACATATAGCATTGAAGATGCGGCAACTGCATTCCGTGAAAGTATTGGTAACAACAACCTCCAGTATGGGGCTGCATATTACCCCGATGTGCGTACCACATTAACCCATGCCTTTACCGATGAGTCCGTTAGGCTACTCGGTTATGACGACGATATTGCTCAGTATATTGCCAATCCCAATGGTGTTGCCTTCTATTTCCAGGGTGATGACAGTGTTATCCCTCAAGTAGAAGTGATCAATGCCACTGCGGACGGTGTAGCGGCCAGTTACAGTGCCACTGACACCAAGTTGACGTTGACGATTCCCAAAGATGCTGAAGGTATTACACCTGCCGATGCAATTAAACTTTGGAAAAAGGTGATTAAAGCTGAACGTAAGGGCTTTAACGTCGCGATTCAAGGCGGCGGTGATGCATTACTAACGCCCTTTGCTGTGCAAAGCATGGTGTATCACGAAGGGCGAGCTATTCAAGATGCTAATGGTCTTGGGGTGTTCTACCATGGTCCACTGAGTAGTAATGCGAAGGTAGTGGTAAGCAAAAGTAATACAACCACTGAATTTACTTTAACGCCGCAAACTACACCTGGCACTTCGGCTATCCTTGAGATCAAATTCAAGGAAAGCAGCCCGACCATGAAGGAGCTGATGAAGGCTTGGGATAAGGTCAAAGATAAGCAGTTGTTCACTATCAAGGCGATGGGCGATGGCACGACAGCAGTGACTGAGCAGGCTGAAACCCCACTCGAATTTGCGACCTCAGAGATTAAGCTCAAAGATATCAAGTTCGATAAAGGTGCGCTGTATAACGACATCCTCGCAGAGCTCAAACTCAAGCGTATGGTGCTGCCGCCATCAACAGGTATTGCGGGTATCTATGCCAATATCGACAGCACGTTTGGTGTGTGGCAAGCGCCGGCAAATACCGGTATTGCATCCGTCATTGAGCCTCAGCGTCGTTTGAATAACCGCGAGCAGGAAAACCTCAATGTGGATGTCAATGCAGGTAAGTCGATTAACGTTATCCGTAACTTTACCGGTAAAGGCAATCTGGTGTGGGGTGCTCGCACTCTGGCTGGTAACGACAATGAGTGGCGTTATGTCAATGTTCGTCGTCTGTTCAATATGGTCAAAGCGTCTTTGCAAAAGGCTACGGGCTTTGCGGTATTCCAGCCCAACACTCCGATCACTTGGCTGAAAGTTCGCGCCATGATGGAAAGTTATCTAGAAGATCTCTGGCAGGCTGGTGGCCTAGTGGGAGAAACCAAAGAGCAAGCCTTCTTTGTGCGGGTGGGAAAAGGTATCACCATGAACGAGCAGGATATTCTCGAAGGTAGAATGAAAATAGATGTCGGCCTAAGAGCGAGCCGTCCGGCGGAATTTATTGTGATCAACTTTACTCACTATGTACAAGATAACTAGACCTAGAATAGTCAATTCATGGCCTAGCCTATATTGATATTGTCCCGTGTTTACGGAAGCCCCGTTTTGCCTTTTACCATCTTGATTGTCAGCTTGTTCAAGATATCTGTTTAGCGCCATGTTCCCGGTTAATGTGTAAGCATCTTAGCTCCTAATATCATCTCTTTGAGAGTGTTAGATAGAGCGTTCTAGATAGAGCGTCTAGATAAAGATATAGAGTGAAAACTTAACCGTTAGGCAACAGCGCTGATGGATATCGGGTGGTAAAAGGCCTTTTATTTGATTGGAGTGAAACTATGGCATTACTTGCCTCTAATTACAGTGTGGAATTTGTCGAGCCGCTGGAAGGCGAAGATTCTCCCATTGTGTGCAAAAAAGTGTATGGCCTTAACCTGCGTCTCAATACTGCTCGCAGCGTAAACCAATATGGTGCCATTGAGAACATCGCCGGTGATATAGAGCCTGTGACCTTGACCCTAGAGCGTGGCGTAGGTAAGGGACTTAAAGGTTTATATGCCTGGTTCAAGCAGATCCGTGAAGGCAATCTTGATAAAAAAGAACTGCTTATCACCCTGTACAACAATGCTCAGAAAACCGATGAGCCTGCGGTGGTGTGGAAGATAAAACGGGCATTTCCGGTTGCTTTGCATGCTCCGGAGTGGAATATCGAAGAGAACAGTATCGCGGTAGAGAAGATTGAACTGATCGCCGAAGATCTGGAAGTGGAATTCCCTTAGGCCGTTAACGCCGGGGAAACCCGGCTTATTTTTCCATTGACGTAGAGATTGAATATGGCTGGTTATCAAAATTCATTTTTAAAGAATAGTTTCTTGCTTATATATGAAGGAGCGAAATCTAATGATAAGTACTTAAGCTTTCGTTTTGATAGCATTATTGATATGAAAGCCACTGTTGGATTAGGATTATACTTTGAAGGGACTGCAAAAATAATGTCCTATTCTTTAGGTCAATCAGATCCTGTAAAGCTAACATTAAGAAAAAATTTAAAGCTTAATGAGATTAATACTGTCAATGGCAAAGATACACCTGTAGAACAGTTTCCATTTGATGGAAGTCGTCGTCTAGAAGTAGAGTCAGAGCAATTGAAAAGCGAACAGTTTTCCGAAACTAGTATTTATGAATGGGGCGAAATAATTAATTCGGCAAGAGTGGATCGAGCAAGCTTAAGGATATTTGGAAAAATAGCAAAAAGTGAGTTTAAGAAAGGAACAAATGAAAACCCACGTCTAGGATTGAAAAATAATCAAGCAACTATTTCTGATAATGACTTTTCGGGTTTTGTTCAGCTATTGGAACTTAAAGGCTCATATCCTACGACTGCTTTAGTACACTCGTTTCGAGGACAGAACGTCGCAGATTTAGTATTAGTTGGAGATACGCTAATAACAAATGAATCATCTGAGTTTTTATTGACAAGGTAGTAGAGCATCCACAAGGGCGTCACTGATTAGAGAAAAAGGCTTCAGTATGGCATCAAAACCTACATTTACTCGAAATAGTTATCTTTTGATATATTTTAATCAAGATAATGGTCTCAATTATAGTTATCGATTTGATAATCTTGTTGGGATGAAAGCCACACTAGGGACGGGCCTATACTTTGAAGGGACTGCAAAAACAATGGCTTATTCAAAAGGCCAATCAAATCCTGTTGAATTCGTTTTTAGCAAAAAACTAACTCTGGAAGATAATAGCGTTTATGGGAAATATAATAATGTTCCATTTTCTGGAAAGCAGAGATTTAATGTAAATAATGGTGATGTATCAGAAGAGGAGTACCAAGAGAATAGCATTTTTGAATGGGCTAAAAGAATTAATGGAGCGGCAGTATCTAGAAGCAAGGCTGTAATATATTCAGAAGTTAGAGATAATATAAAAGACAGGCCAACCTATAAATTAGTTCCATTCTTAGAATTAACTGGAGCCTATCCAACTAGTGCTACTCTTGGGACTGGTTGGGGAGGGGTTAGGCTTGCCAAACTTACATTTAAATCTGATGCCTTTAAAGCAAATGCTAAAGCTAAATTTAAGTGAATATAAGAGTAGTATATAACTAGGAGTTAATATGCCTTTTAATGGCCAATATTATGGAGGGCAGCAACTAAGTATAAATCAAGTTCCTCCCTCTGGATGTTATTTTGATGTGACTTTTTACCCATGGTATCTGAACCCTTTTAAATTGGTGAAGTTAACGAGTGGAATAAAAGGTAAAACCCAGAGAGATCAAGGTTCAATACTTATTTCAAAGTTAGCTCTTATCGGTTCGTTAACAGCTTCATCTTTTATTGCAAGAGGGGCGGGGACAGAGGGAGAATCGAATGATGCTTTATCATTTTTATCCTCCTTAGGTGCTAACCCTGTAGATTTTAGATTTAACAAAGTGTCAAATATAAAGGTTGAAACTGAGACTGATAATATTTATCCAGGTGGCAATAATACAGAAGTGTTGGTCTTACCAAAAAGAGTAAAACATGGTTTGTTATCATTTAGTCGAGGGATATTTATCGGTTCTCCACTAACATTGGAAACAAACATTGCAATGACTCTATTTCAGATGATTCCTGGCGATGCTTTGGTAACGTTATTAAATCCTAATTTGGAACCTATGCAGGCATGGTTTTATCGTAATGCATATCCAGTGTCATGGTCTAATAAAGACTTATGGGCGGATGATAATAGTGTTTCGATAGAAACAATTAAAATGGCTTATAGTCATATGGTTCCTATCCGTATTTAATGTTATTGGAGTTGCTATGATCGAAGTTAGAGAGTTATTAATTAAGGCCGTAGTAAATCAACCTAAAGAGTTAGTTAATAGACGGGAGGGAAACAAGTCATTGGATATTGACGATGAGTATATTCGAAAACTCCTTGAACAACAGAAAGAGAGATAACTTATGGCTTTGCAGTTGATTACATCAGCAATGGATGGAATAAAGGGAATAAAAGAGTCTACGCTTGAAGTTAGAGCTTTTAGTGACAAAGCAAGAAAGAACAGAATTCCAGATGGTGGGTTTCGTGCTCAAATATCTCCTGCATCCCTAGTTGTTGAGTACAAAAATAATATTGAAGGTCTTCCAGGAATTAACTCTGTTGGTGCTGAATTGGAATTTAATTTTATCGAGTCAAAGGTTATTAAGTTTAAGCTTATTTTGACTAACTCTAGTGTTTTTCATTACTCAGGAAAGAGTGTTTTCAATTTAAGTAACCAATATTTTAAAGATGGTGGCAAGATACCAAATACAGATGGTGAAGTTCTTGCTCTCAATGATATTAAAGGGAAAGGGGGGACTGTTGTAGAGGGAGTTGAACGGTTTATTAATCTTACAACACAGCAATCTCTTAAGATTCAATCGTCAACAGATCCTCAGGCTGTGTACCTTGGGCTAGTCTGGGGAGATATATTTAGCAAGGCTAATAACCAAATAGGTGGTACCAAGAGAAATAATGTCCATCCTTGTTATCTCGAAAGTGTGGCTGTTAATTATAGTCAATTTAGTCCATTTGGTTCACCTCTGCGAGCGGAATTAGATTGTGTTTTTAAAGAGGATGGATAAATGGGTGCGTTGCAAATAAATTTATATATTGGAAATAATGGAAGTGAAGAAAGTAAAACAAAGCTGCCGATTGAATCGATTGAAGCTACCCGTGAAGTAAACAAAATCCCTTCTCTGAGTCTCATTCTGTTGGATGCTCACTCTAAATTTAACGATGAAGGTATTAGATTAGGAACTAAAATATTTCTTGATGCTAGTTTAGATCAAGCCATATTAACATTCTCTGGTGCTGTTGCTGGGATTGAGTTTTCTAAAAATTCTGAGCAGCAGAAAGTGACCTTATTAATAAAGCCAGATATCAGAGCAATGACAAGTCGGGTAGAGACTAGGGTTCATAAGCCCGATCCAGACAAAGAGCTAAGTTTTTATCAATATAATTCTTCTAATTGGGATTTCTTGGTGTCCTTGGCTGATATGCATAGTCGTTGGGTGGTACCTGAGAGCATTGGAGATGATATTGGTGTTAAATATTATTTTGAGAATAATGAAGGAAAAGGAATTTATGGCACGGAGTTGGATCCGGGGATTTTTGTTACTTTAGCCGCTAAAGGGGAGGTCGTTTATGTCAATCAGGCTGAAGGTGAGAGCCGCGTGATTGATGAAGTTGAACCTGAAGATAGTAGCCAGCCTTATAAACTCTTTGGCATTGACTCCCAAAGTCAGTTAATTGAAATTGTATCTAATCAAACTGCTGGTAGTTTATATGGAGAAATCTTTATTCCAGGCAGTCGTAATGACCTAGCTAAAGAGGCTGATCCAAGTCTACCTGATCCGATTAAAAATCGAGTGTTGGAACTATTTAATCATGAGGCGAGCTTTGTTGCCGATAGTGTCAGAGTTAATCAGTTCATTACCGACGAAAAATTGGCCTTGGCCAGACACTGGAAAGCTAAACATGCATTTAATCGAGGGTTTGCAAAGTATTCAAATCATGATTTTGTGGATAAAGGACAATATCTAAAAGATGAAAAAGGGAAGGGGATTGTTCTCTTTTTAGGGCGGAAGCTACATGTGGGGGATGCGTTAAAAAATGATGTATTAACAGGTCAAGATAAGTTGGGTGACAGTAAATTCATTTCAAGAGTAACCCGAATTAAACACAAAATTAATGCGGAAGGTTGGGTAACTGATGTTGGTTGGGGAGTTCCCAAAGAATTTCATACACAACAATATCCAGGTATTCATGCTGCACCAGCTTTTAATATGATGCCCGGTGTATCGGGGATTCAAGTAGGTGTTATTCAGGAAGGAAATTACGACAAGAGTAAGCTGGTAGGCTCTTTGGTTAAAGTAAGGCTTGCTAAGCAGGAGTTTCCTGTGTTGGCTAAAGTGCTAGGTGTACGTACCAAACAGGATTCTCGGATATTCCTTCCTGAGATTGAACCTTTCATTCCTCAGTATTTTAAAAATGATGTGGTGCTGGTGTCATTTATTAATCAAAGTCCTGACAGCACAGTAGTTTTAGGAAAGCTTGCTATGACAAAGCAAGAGTCTGATGAAGTTAAAGATAAGGGTATTTAATTATTTCAATGAATTAGGGAGGATATTGTGTCTCAGAATTATCTAAATTTTTACCTTGATGACGAGTCGATAGAGCAAAAAATCCAATTTGTTTATCTTGCTCCAGATAAATCTTACGCTGAGCGTAAAATATACTTAAGTTATGATGGCAACACCGATACATTAACCTTGTCAGCTAAAAAAATACAGATATTTACCGATGAGCTGAGTGTTGATAAACACAATAAAGCGCCTAAACCTTCTGAGCCAGAATAAGTTATTTGAACAATATAGGAGTCTATTATGAGTCAGGATATTGGCTGGTCGTTTCCACCTGTGTTTGAACGTGATACTCGGGTTAGCCGCATGCATTCAGGCTTGGGAAATTTGGCCAAATGCATGAAGATCATGCTGGCGACTCAACCGGGGGAGCGTAATCAACAAGCGGGCTATGGCAGTGACTTGAGTGGTTTGGCCTTCGACAGCCTCTCCTATGAGCTGCTAGAAGAGGCGGAGCAAACCATAGACAGTTCCATTTCTAGTTATGAGCCCCGCATTGGGATCCATGATATTCAAGTGACGCCAGATCCACAGGTGGATGGCAAACTCATAGTGCAGGTGGAATACAGTAACAAAGAGGGAGAAGGAGCGGTAACTCAGATCCCACTGAATATTCATTCCAGCTTACCGGTAGAGTTTTAAGCCTTTTACTTCGGTATTGATGAAGACTAAATCATCTATTTGAGAGCGATCTACATCATCTCCCTGTAAGCTCACATCATGATTCTCAATCATTGATATCGACCCATTATTTATCTGGGGCAGACTTTTATGCTAGATACCCTTATTCAATCCAGCGATGAGATCCATATCAAACCCACGGACTTTCCTGGATTACAATTAACTAAACCAGTGATTCTGTCCCTTAAGGGTACAGGCCCTATGTCGGTTGATGGGCAGCAGGTCTGCATTAAAGATGATGTTGATAAGTTCAAAAAAATCGGTGTAGTTTATAACAGTAATAACTTTCAGGCTGGCTTTGGCACTATAACCCTAGACAGTGGCACACTCACCTATGCCAGTAATGCCGTTGGCAATGACAAGAAAAAGTTGGTGCTTAAAGGGCAAAATTTTGTTGCCAAGTTTACGGTTGATCTGCCGGCGATAGACCCCGCTAGCGGCAGTCCACATCCGGTCAAAGAAGTGCCAAATCCCAATGCCAGTTTCTTATTAAAAGCCAGTTTTATGCATATCCAGATGGCTTGAACACCCGCTAATTTTCTATTTATCCTAATTAACCTTCGGATCACGTCACTATGAAATCATCCCTCGCCATTGCTCGCAATGGTACCCAAGAGTATGAACGTTTGGCCGCTGAACTCAGTGCTGAATACGTATCAGTGGAAGAGCGCTCGGTTGAGCAGCAGTTGGCTTTGATGCAAAAGTTGGCCTCCCATATTCGCTTTTTCAATCAGGACAACGAGGTTGAGGGAGATTGGAGTGGCTTGTTTGAGTCAGACTCTGCTGACATGCTCGCCTATCTGGATGCGCCAGAGTCTCTTGCAGTCGATAAACTGAGCAGTAATAGCGAGCAAAGGGCACAGCTTGATCGTCTTGGGCAGTTAAGTCAGCCGCAACGAGTGCTGGTGTATATCTTTCTGCGCATGAGTCAGGTGATACGCAGCCAATTTAATCAACTGACCCAACGCCATCTGGATTTTTATTATCGTCAAGTGTTGCAGTTGTCGCCCTCAACCGGTAAGCCGGATTCAGTGCACCTGACTTGCGCCGTTGCCGATGGTACCGATGGCACGACCTTAACTCAGGGAACCCTGTTTTCTGGTGGCTCTGACAATCAAGGGTTACCAGTTCAGTATGCGTTGGATGATAACTATCAACTGAACAGAGCCCAGATTAGTCAGGTGAAGACCCTGCGGGTGAGCCGCGAATATCAAAGTCTTAATCAGATGCGTCAGTTATATAAAAACGGCTTTGAAGTGATTATGCGTTGGGCGTTGGGGCAGTACTTTCAGGGCGATCAACTGCCAGCTTATCCCTTGGGACGTTATTTTGATAGCCGAGTTGATATTGCTGACTTGCTGGAAAAATATCAGGCTTGGAGCAGCAATACTCCGCCGGCAGTTGAAGGCTCACCTGAGCAGCTGGAATATAAGAATTACATTGAAGTGGTATTGGGTTTTGCGGCTGTAGATGAGTTTAACGATGTGATGGCAGTGTATGCCCAAGCGGAAGACTCTGGTAGGCCTCATCCCGATGAATCTCAGTGGATTGCGGCCACAGAGAAGATAGACACGGCCTTTAATCTGCGCTGGCAGCGCAAGGAGATGCAACAATTAGTAGAGATTTATCGATCTTCAGCCAGAGGCGAGAAGGGCAGATTACACACTCTGTTTGAATATGTGTTTGGCCAACCCTTGCCCGGCGATCGCTTACCAGCAATGCCATCAACCACAGACGATCTAGAGTCCCTGTATGAGCAACTCAGCGATACCAGTAAAAAAGAGACTGACAAGTATAAACTGGCTGGCCGTTACATCGGTTCTCTGGGCATGAGCGTGGCGGACTTTCTGTTTGTCTATGGTATGCATGAAGCGTCTGCAGCTTTATATGAAATGCAACTGCGGCAGATTTTAGACCCAAATCAAGATGTGCAAACCTCCTGGTTTCGTTTTTTCAAAAAGTTTCAACGCTTGGAGATGCAAGGACGCAGTAAGCAACTGCCTCGAGTGGGTCGTTGGGATATCCGCAATATGTTGCCTAATACTGATGTTAAGCTTGATGGCGGCGTTGCAGCATTTGGGGTGGCAGATAACCATCAAGCCTCGGAAAACTACTATGGGCCAGGTTTGGCGGTCGTTTCCTCTTTGCTGCATATGGAGGAAGGTGAACGGCATGTTCATCTAGAAATTGCTTGTAAGCAAAAAGATTTCCCAATGGATGACCTATTGCTGGCCAAATCTCGTAATAAACTGCATTTTCAGCTGCAACTCAGTGGCGCAGATGGCTGGCAGACTTTGAATACTCAGGCCAATGCTGAAACTGTTGATTTTGCTGTGGCAAACATCGGTAACGACCTTATCGCGGCCTACAATTCTGACCAACTGAGTTTGGTGGTAGCATTAAGTGATGTTAAACCTGTACTGTTCGGTGAATACCTCATTTTCACTGATGGTTCCATTTGGCAGGTGGTGGGTTTTGGTAACGATACCCTGGCGGGCGTCCAGCAACTTCGGCTTAAGTATTTAAGCCAGGTAGAGGGGTTATCGAACGAACGAACCTTGCGTTTACCACAATTGGACTTTGTGCAGGAAGCGACCAGTTTAACCACGTTAACTTATGCGGCAAGTAAACAGCAGGTGTCACTGCAAACTGAGGATGAAGGCTTCGGTAGTGCGCCGGAGGTGATCGAGCAAGGGGATTACCTAGTGCTGAACTCAGGTTTGGTATTACTGGTGACTCAGCTGACCGAAGAGGGCCGTAAAGCCAAAGTGACCTCACTAGGCTATATGCCTGAGGTCGTCATGACGAGCTTAAATGGTAACAGCAGTGGGCAAAATCATTATCGTTTTACTTCACTCGCGTTTAAAGAGTCAGATGTGCTGGGTAAGTTAGAGCATCAGCGTCTGCTTGGGGAAGCCGTCGACGGCGGCGTGACATTCAATAGTCGGGATATTGATCGTCTGATCCGTTTTCCCAATGGCCTGAGTTTTAAGATCAGGCACTTAGTCGATGCAGCTGATGACAAAGATGAAACCGATCCTGACAAACCTTATCATCAAGCGTTACTGGACGCTTTACCGACTGAAACTGGTTCAGGTATTGATCTTCGAATTAAGAAATTTAATACCTTTCCTGGGTTTATCTTTGATATCAAATTGGACTCGACACAACCGTCGGTCACGCCCGCTGCAAAAAGTGAAGCGATACCGGGTTTTGCTCCCACTGAAGCGGTGTTGAGGGTACAAGTCGCCAGCGTGATTGATAGTAGTAGTGCCAATGGTGCCATCGATATGGCCTATGAATACCTTAAAGATATCCGTCTGCACAATGTTACTCTTAATGTTGAAGTAAAAGGGCTCACCAATCTGCAGTTGGCAAATGATGATTCTACGCTGGCGGTTGGCCAGCCATTTGAACCTTTTGGTTCGCAGCCCTATATTGGTTCTGCGCTCTATTTTAGTCACTACGAATTAGCTCGTAAACAGCTGGATAATATCTCACTGAATATGCAGTGGGTGGATCTGCCAGGGAGCTTGAATAACCATTATCAAGCGTATCGTTCTGCTTACCCAGCTCAAGTGCCTAGTTTGACTAACTCGGCGTTTCAGGTCGGCATGGAGATGTTTAATCAAAGAGCCTGGATAGATCAAAACAAAGATAAGCTGTTGTTTAATACTGATGCGGAAGACACCAGTCATATTCGTATTGAGCAAGGGTTTAAACACAGTGCTTATGATTTTTTACCTGACTACTCACCCACGCCACCTGCTTCTCCGTTAGAGAGTGAGCGCTATTTTAAGTTATCGCTACAGTCTCCTGATTTTCAGCACAAGCTCTATCCCCATGTACTGCGAAAGTTGGGCTTGGAAACCGCTCAAAGTGAAGGTGCTGAATTGCCGCTGATTAATGAGCCTTATACTCCTAAAGTGAAGCTATTTACTGTGGATTATCAGGCCAGTGAAATCATTGCACCGTCATTGAATGAGCAAGATGAACATGCATTTCTGGCTCATTTACACCCTTTTGGCGGGGTTAATCTGAATAAGGTATTGGATCCTAATCGTCCTCAGGATGGTGTACGTTTGGTGCCGGGGTTTGATGAAGAGGGGTATCTCTACCTTGGGTTGAAAGATGCCCGTCCCAATGATGAAATATCCATTCTGGTGCAAGTACAGACAGGCTCAGGGGAACCTAATTTGGATACCCCGAGATTGCACTGGTATTACCGTAATCAAACTGGACTGGCGTCGTTGCCAGCTGAAAATCTGCTTCATGACACGACCAAGTCAATGAGTTTTTCAGGCCTTATCAGGGTGAGGTTGCCAGCTGATGCAACCTTAGATGGTCCGATTCTGCCCGGTGAGCACCATTGGCTTGCGGTGCAGGTGAAAAACAATGCCGATGCGGCAGCAAAAATACTGGCGATTAAAACCCAAACGGTAACCGCGCGAAGAACAAACCCGATAAGTGCTGGTAGTAGCGCGATTTTACCCGCCGGTACAGTGTCCAGCTTGGTGCAGTCCAATAGTGCTATTTCATCGGTGAGTCAAGCTTATGATTCTTTTGGTGGTTTAGCTTCGGCCAACGACAAAGAGTATAACCGCGATGCCAGTGAGCGATTGAGACACAGAAACCGAGCCGTTAACTTTTGGGATTATGAAAGATTGACCTTGAGTCGTTTTCCACAACTGAGGCAGGTGAAGTGCTTGACCAGTGGCGAAGTGCCCAAAGCACCGCTGAATCAGATCTCCATGATGGTGATACCTGAGCTTAGTCAACAGCAACTCGATGGGGTTCTTGAGCCTGCTGCATCAGCTGATTTGCTGGAGCAGATCCGCCAAAGCCTGAGTGAAGTTGCGCCGCCAGAGGTGGATATTAAGGTCAAAAACCCGGTTTTTCAACAGTTGAAATTCAGAGTGGCTGTGCGTTTTAATCCGGGGTTTGGCCCTGGAATATTCAGTGCAGAAGTGGTCAAACAGATAAAGCGCTTGCTGACCCCTTGGGCTGATGCAGAGGCTACACCGCTGCAATTTGGCAATAGATTACATTTTTCTGAGGTGATAAATCATCTCGAACGTCAGCCCTATGTGGATTATGTCGCCGCCCTGAAATGTTTCAAACGAGTGACGCTGTTTCCTGACTCTGAAGAGGAGCGGCAAGTGTTTCAGGAAGTGGAGGGTAAATCTATTCAGGTTCAACGGCCTGATGCCTTGTTGGTGTCTGACACTAGCCATAGAGTTGACATTATCGCCAGTGAACATTTTGCGCCGGAAGATTACATGGGCGTGGGTTACATGGTGATTGGCCTAGATAATATTGTGCAGTAATGTTCGCACTGACTTAATTACGTTGATTTAATCACGTCAACTTTCACCTATTTATACTTCTGTTCTCTACAACCTTCAATTGACCTTAATACTGATCATCTTTTAATAAAGGCAGCCCAATGACTGTAAAAAATCGTCGTGAACTGAAACAAAAATACCGCACTGGTGCTCAGCCAACCGCCCAGGATTATGCTGATCTGATTGATTCCGGTTTTAACGCCGTCGATGATGGCATATTTAAACCCATAGAGCCTCATCTGCCTTTGCGGATCAAAGGCAATGGCAGCAGCTTGAGTGTACTGGACCTTTATGATGACGCTACCCACAACTGGCGATTCGGACTCATGTCGGGTATCGATTCAGGCTTTAATATTGCCGATGCGGCCGGCAGTAGTCACCTATTTATGGAGTCAGGCTCAGGTAACTTAGGTTTGGGGTCGACTAAACCTAAGGCAAAACTGCACATTAATCAAAGTGCAGCCTTGGGGGATGCACTTTATGTGCAGGATTCAGCTGCAGATTTGACCCCCACTCGGATCAGTAATGCGGGTCATTTCTATATCTCATCTCTTAAGGATGGTGAAGATGGTGGCCCTCTTAAAGATGCTTCACTTTATGTGAATGGTGATTTCCATTTGGTGGATGAAACCAGTGACAAGAGCTACCTGCATGTGAATAAAAAAGGCGTCATGAGTGTTAACGGTGAGGCTGTTGGCAATGCGCCATTTTTTCAGGTGAATTGCGGCAGCAAGTTTGTTGGGGATGTCCTTATCACTGGTAAGTTAACTGTTGAACAGCAAATGGAAATCAAAGCGACTGTCGGTGCTGATGGGCAAACTATTAAATTGGGTGATTCAATTGGTGATCAGGTTGAAGTTCCTGGGAAATTAAATTCAGGAACGTCTCAACCTTTGCAGATCAATGATTCGATTCAGCTTAATGAAACACACAGTGTTAGCAAGATTTCAAATAATTTGATCGCCAATAACAGTAATCCAGCTGTTGATACTTTATTGACTGAGTTCGCCATTCATCAGGTTTTGCCTAGAGGCAGCATAATTATGTGGTCAGGTTCCAATGTACCGTCGGGCTGGGCTTTGTGTGATGGTCAGAGTAATACCCCAGATTTAAGAGGACGCTTTATTATTTGTGCGGGGCAAGGAAATAGTCTAACAAATCGTCCACTTGGGGTTGGAGGTGGAGCAGAGCAAGTCACTTTATCTATGGCAAATATGCCAGCCCATAAACATGATGTTTCAGACTCTGGGCACAATCATGGTGTCAATGATTCAGGGCACGGGCATAGTATTTATGATCCTGGTCATAGTCACTATCTTGATCTGGATGATAGCGGCGGTGGTGGTGGTGTTGATGATGCAGGAGAGAGTAGTGAAGGTGGAACCTCAACGAGCGGCTCTACAACTGGAATTAGCATCAATTCGTCAACAACAGGTATAACACTTGATAGTGCTAGAGCATCAATCTCTGAAACCTCAAAAGGTAATGGTCAGGCTTTCTCTAATCTACCACCTTTTTATTCGTTGGCATTTTTAATGAAGATGACAGGATAAAGAGTATTCATTTCTATCTTCGAAAAGCTTTGAATATCACCGAATGAGTTAGTTAAGCAATATGTAAAGTACAGGATGTCGTTATGACCGTTAAAAACCGCCGTGAACTGAAACAAAAGTATCGTACTGGTGCCCAGCCAACTGCGCTTGATTATGCAGATCTGATTGATTCTGGTTTTAATGCCATCGATGACGGCATATTAAAACCGCTGGAACCTCATCTGCCGGTAAGGATAAAAGGTAATGGTAGCAGTCTGGGTGTATTAGATCTTTATGATGACGATACGCATAACTGGCGATTCGGATTAATGTCGGGGATAGACTCAGGCTTTAATCTGGCTGACTCTGCTGGTAAGAGCCACCTGTTTTTGGAGTCTGGCAGCGGCAATCTAGGGTTAGGAACGAGCAAGCCCCAAGCTAAGCTGCATCTGCATCAAGGGGCTGCTACTGGGGATACCCTGTATATCGAAGATACCAGTGATGATAATAGCCCGACCCGTATCAGTAATGCTGGCAATATCTATGTCCATTCGCTGAAAGATGGCAGCTCTGGTAGTAGCCTTGAAGACGCGGCCTTGTACGTGAACGGTGATTTTAATCTGGTTAACGAAACAAGTGCTAAAAGCTGGTTGCATGTGAATGATGCTGGGGCTGTGACTTTTAATGGCCATGCCAGTGCCAGTGAACCATTTTTTGAAGTGAAATCAGGCAGTAAGTTTTTTGGTGACATGCAGATCACCAAAAACCTTAATGTGACAGAGGATACACGAATTGATGGCAATATTTATGTCAAGGGTAAGCTTACCGTTGAGCAAGAGATAGATATTAAATCAACCGTAGGTGCTAATGGACAATCGATTAAACTGGGAGATGCTGCCGGCGATACGGTTGAAATTCCAGGTAAATTAAATTCAGGAACGGCTCAACCGTTACAAATTAATGCCGCCATTCAGCTGAATGATTCAGATAGTGTGAGTCAAGTGTCTAATGATTTGTTTGATGAAACCAACCCTCAGCAAGATACCCTATTAACTAAGTTTGCCGTTCATCAGATGTTGCCTAGAGGCAGTATTATTATGTGGTCTGGTAATTCGATACCACAGGGGTGGGCATTATGTGATGGGAGTAATGGGACTCCGGATTTAAAAGACAGGTTTATAGTTAGTGTGGGAGATACCTATGGGTTACATGCAAGAGGTGGTGAAAGCTCTGTTCAATTAACGTCTAATGAATCAGGAGTTCCCGCCCATAGTCATAGCGGTAGTACTAATACTGATGGCTCTCATCAACATACAGGAAATGAGGAATATAAGGCTGATAATGATGATAATGATGGTGTGCATCATGTTATTGCGGATAGAAATCATCACGCGCCAGATAGCTCTACTGGGCAAATTTCATCAATTGGGAGTAGTCATTCGCATAGCTTTACGACCAATAATAATAGTGAGGGAAATGCTGAGGAAGCCCATGAAAACAGACCGCCATATTATGCATTGAGTTTTATTATGAAGAAGATAGGGTAAGTGTATATTACAGAGTAACATTTAATACTTTACGTTGTTAATGTTGAAGACGTTCATACTGACATGCCGTTAACACCCCCTTCTGTATTCTTTATATTATTTTTTATTTTATAAAAACCATTCCGATATAAACATAATAAGTATTCGCAAATAATTATATATTATTATTATTCAGATAGTTACCGATGATACTTTAATATTGTTTAAATAAATATTATTTCAAACTACAACTCACCTTCAGGTTGAATCTATGACAAATCCCTACAGTAGCATTGCGCCTGAATTTGCGCCTTTACGTGAGCAGGCGCTGGCGGATATCCGTGAGCTGGCACCCAATAGCTGGACAGATCTGAGTGTGTCAGATCCTGGTATCACTATTCTTGAACAGCTGATTGTTAAGTTTCAGCAACTGGCGGAGAAAATTAATCTGCCTTTAACAGATCTCTTGGTCAGCGATGGGAATGTGGCTGGCAGTTTCGATACAGTAGCCCTTAATTTTGTTAAACCAGTATCGCTAAAACCACAGTTTTTTTCCGCCAATGAAGTGTTGACTACCGCAGCAGTGAGCCTAAATGATCGCCGTAGACTGATATTAGATCACCCTTTAGTGGCCAATGTACTGGTGGAGCCGGCGCGCCTTTTGGATCGAACCCTATATTGGGACGATAACCAAAAGCGCTACACCTTTGACGAGCTGGTCAGTGATGTTCAAGTGGCGCTTCCAGGGCGTTATCGAGCGCTTGTGGAATTGGTAGAAAATCACGGACTTGATGTTGAACAGAAGAAGGCTCTCTCATCAAGGCTACTGTCACGCTTGAAGTCTCAGCGTAATTTGTGTGAGCAGTGGCAGGAAGTGATACTGCTTGAGCCGGAATTTATCAAACTTAATGGTGGTATTAGTTTAAGGCAGGGGGCCGATGTTGAACAAACACTGATCGATATTCATAAGGCGATTTCAGATTATATTAATCCTCCACTCAAGGCGCAGAGTCTTGAACAATTGGCAACAAAAGGCCGTACAAGCGGTGATATTTATCAAGGGCCGGTACTTGAAAATGGCTACTTCGATGAATCAGACCTAAATCAGTTACAACTGCGCAATGAATTAAGGGTTTCGGATATTATTCGCATTATCTTAGACTTTGAGGCGGTACAACATGTGTTCAGTCTACAGATCTCTAACTTTGCAAATCCCAGAGATGATGATTGGCGCGATTGGGTGTTGCCGATATCCAGCGGCAGAGTCGCAAGGCTAGAGCCGATTCTGTCGGTTGATCACATTGATCCTAATGCCCCTCCCAAAGTGACCGGATTTATTGATTGTTATAAGAACAATGCTGTTTGTCCTATCGACAGTGCATTGGTTATCAGTCGTCTTGAGGTGCTTGAAGCACAAAGAGCCAGTCAAAAAGTTCAGCAAAAATGGCGAGATATCCCCTTACCGAGCGGTGAACGTCAAGATCTGTCTTATCAATCCGTGCAACAGGAGTTCCCTGTGGTGTATGGCTTGGGTGAGAATGTGCTACCGGATTCTGTGGGCACAGAGAGATTGGCCAGAGTGAAACAGCTGCAGGGTTACTTGATGCTGTTTGATCAATTGATCGCTAACTATCATCAACAACTGGCGGATACAGGTGCTCTGCTCGACAGTAAAATACGGCCTCAAACCAGCTACCAGACTGGACAATTTCTAAGTCAGGATCAAGCTTTGCTGACCGCAGATGATTATTGGCAGCAGATTAACACTTTGGTGCAATCGGAGCTGACTAACAATCTTACAGAGCAACATACCGAGCGAGAAAATCGTCTATTGGATCACCTGTTTTCTCGATTAGGAGAAAGCTTCAGTGATCAGAGTTTACTGGGTTTCAGTTTTGCATCTGAGAGTTTCAGAACCTACCTCGATAGAAAACACCTTTGTTTACAGCAACTGGCTAGGCTTGGCCATGATCGATTACTTGGCCGGAATTATCTGCCTCAAGAGGGCTCTGGTATTGATGAGGGCGCAGGTTTGGAGCGGCGACTGCAGGCAAAATTGGGCCTGGATAGGAACAACCCTGATGAACCTTTGCCTATTTTAGTTGAGCATAGTTTGCTCTATCCCAACAGCGACAGTGAAATACCAGCGCCTTACCACAGTGGAAAACTGTTTGCTCAATTGCGTAAAGATGGTTACTTCTACCCAGTTATAGAGGCCAGTTCTCATGGGTTATTGAGTGGCGATATTGTGAGCCTGTTCGACTTTTCCGGTGACCAGGAGAGTGTGTATGCCGGGGCTTATAGCATCACCCGCATAGATGCCGATCATTTTGAAATGGCGCTGGATTTGGGGCTTAACCCGGATTCTGATGCTATTAATACTGAGTTCACCCTTAAGTGGATGCGGGGCAGGCAGATACAAAATCCTTATGCTATGCAGGTATCTTTAGTGTTTCAGGGGGACAAGGCGAGATATCAGCAGGCGGGATTTCGTCTTGGGGTTGAAACCTTGGCCAGAGCTGAAACGCCGGCGCATATTACCTTGCATATGCGCTGGTTGGATGAAGATCAACAAGCGGTGTTTGACTCGGTGCACCAGCAATGGTTGCAAAGTTACACTGCATTTTTAACTGATCCTGCAGGTGAGTCGGAGCTTGAGTTGGCACTGCGGGATAAGTCTGCCAATGAACTATTAGCCTTTCTACTCTAGTCCGTGCTGATGAGTTTCCGTCGCGGTGAACAGCCGCCTGCAAAACATAAAATTCAGCGACTGAAAGTGGTGATAGAAACCAACGACAAAGCCTTTGCCCATGAGCTACAAAATCAATTCAGTGATCTGTGCCGAAATCAGGTTAAGACGTTATTGGATAAGCAATTTTCAGCGCTTTCAAGTGATGATGAAATCGTCAGAATCGATAAGCTTGAGCTGGATTTAGGTCAGTTTAAGGATTACTTAGACAGAGACAAATTGTTGAGGGAGTTGCCTGATAAACTGGAAACAGCTTTACGTCAGTCTAAACAGATGGGGCTAGCAAGTATCTCTCCCGCTAATGTCGAAAGGCCCACTAATACTAGGGATGGGGGGAGGCGGTCACCTGCTAATGGTTGGGAGAACGAGCAACATGAGCAATCCGGTATTGATGATTGGGAAAGCCATCGAGACAGTGACGATGAATTTGATCAAGAGTTGATGGAGCAAGCTTGGTATGAAGAGTCGTTGCAGCAGGATGATGATTGGCAAACCAAATCGTTGACTCGTATCACTGAGTCGGAACCCTATGGGACGGGTACGGCCGACTCTGAGAATAATATTAGTGACGGTGAAGCTTTGCTGCTGTTTTTACGTACCGGTCAACTTCCCTGGTGGAGCCAAGATGATAGCGGCGATGAGGTTAATCGTTTGATGAGACAGCTAACGGCTGAAGATGCCGATGAGCTGTTGCAGTTGATGCAATCTTATCCTGAGGTGCTGTCCCGTATTGCCTGGCAGTTCGATGCGTTTCGACAAGCAAAGCTTATCGATATTTTATCAACTACCGAACATAACATGCAGATGTTGCGGTTCATTAACGTGTGTCATCAACAGCTAGGTAATCGCAGTAACGGGTCTAATACCATCGTGTCCGTATCGCCTTTTATCGAGCAGTCCTGGCAGCAATTTTTTCACTGGCTAAACCTGCAACCTAGCCCAAGGACTAGTTTTCAAGGGGTACTGGAACAGTGGCGGCAACAACCTGATTTTTTGAATTGGCGAGGGCAGATTTTAACGCTAGCAAGTGAGAGTGAAGTGTTTGCCAACTCAGGTTTTGAAGAGCTCATCGACTTGCTTGAAGAGCAGGATAAGTCTGTTGTTTCAAGTCCCGTGGCCGCAAGTATTAAGGCTTCTGAACACACAACGCTTAATGCTAGCCCCGAAATTCTGCCAATAGATGCATTCCCTGAAAACCTTTGTGAAGTGCTGATGATCTCTAATGCTGGACTCTTTTTGCTATTTGGCTCGCTGCCTGAACTGTTTAGCAAGCTTAATTGGATTGTGGGTGATGGATTTGTATCAGCAGCTTGCCAGCAGCAGGCCGTACATCTACTGGATTACATGGTTTGGGGGGAGACAGAGGATGAGTCTATTTTTAACGACACTAGTACTGAGATAGATGCCATTAATAATACCGATATAACAGCAGATGACGCGCAATGGCTGGTGCCGGAATCACGCTTGAATCTGAATAAGCTGTTGTGTGGATTACAGTGCAGCGAGCCCGTTTGGGGGGACTGTCGTTTACCTCAAGAAGTTAAAGTCCAAGCAGATAACACCGTAAGACAAGTCATCAGTGCGCTGGATAAACTGGCTGATATGGACATTGCCACATTTCGCGATAGTTTTCTGCAGCGACATGGTTTGTTGAGTGTAAAGGATAATGCCTGGTTGCTGCGTATCGAACCGGAAGGACGAGATCTTCTCTTGTCGTCACAGATTAGTCCACTAACCCATTTATGTTTTCCCTGGATGCCGTTTGCTTTGAATGTTGAATGGAACAGTGAGAAGAGCCAACCCTACCAGATCTAAAATTTAGGCAAATGCTTGCCTCTTCATTTTTGTCGCTCGGAGGTTTTTATGCCAACACCCATGCTCAGTGAGCATATTATTAAAGCGCCCTTGGATAATATCCTTGAGGCCGTTACCACCAGTATTCTCAATACTCAGGAACAGCTTAACCAACAATCTATTGCCATTGCTGGCAGGCTGGCAGGCGCCAGTCCGGAAGATCAGGTGCGTTTCGGTACCAGTAAATATTCGTTGTTGGAGCTGGGCTTCGTTCCTGAGTTTTACCAGCTTGGGGAAACTGAGGTCAAACTCAAGATGGCAATGCACCTAGAGCGCAACGGAGCAGAACTGGGGGTTTATGGCAGTTTATTGAATGAGCGTAATCTCTGTGGCTTTGGTTTTGATGCCGAAGGTGCTAGCCAGATCACGGCCAAATTGATCCCGACAAGTGTTCCCAACGTCTTTGAAAAAAGAGTTGGACAGATGATGCTTGAATTAACCCAAAAAGCCTTTAACCATATTCGAGATTATGTCATTGCCCAGAATGCCGCTGCTATGAATCTATATGAACTAGAGCAAACTGGAATTAATGATCTACTCGAAGCTAATTTACCGGATTATCGGGCTGCATTGATTGCTTTGCATCCGGATGAGTTACCCAATATTCCCTCCTTACAACAAGTTGTTTTGCGCGTGAACGCCTTTGTCGTCATTCGTGACTATGTGTTGGCAAATGACACCCGACCTATGACGATAAAAGAGCTGTACGCCACTGGAGTACAGGGCGCTGTGGATAGGAACTTGAGTCATTACCGCAGCCGTTTATCAGCTTTGTCGAGCCTTAATCATGTGGATGGATTACAGGTGGTGGTCACTCAATCTAATGCTTTTGGCCAAATTCTGGCATTGATGCAACTGAGTCAGTTTTCCTCTTTGACCCAGGAGATGTTTGCTCAAGCTGGCATTATACGTGTTAACCCAGATCGTTGGAGCCTCTACATTGCAGCGTTGGAAGCCTTAAGCGCTGAGATATTAGAAGCCTATACTCAAGCCGATTTGCAGCAGCTTATCGATACCGCTAATCAATAAAGGAAACCTTTTATGGCAAATCATTTTGCGGTTGGGTTAAGTGAGCTTTTTAGTGCCATGGCCAAAGAAGCGAACAAAACTCGTCGATATATCGAACAGCAGAAAATCGCTTATCAGATGCCTGAGTTTGGTACTGATCTTAAACTGGCATTGACTGCGATTCGAGGCGGCCGAAATCAGATCCCCAGACTCAGAGTTGCAGCGGTAACGCCAGGGGAACACGCTGGGCCAGTAAGCCGCATCAGCAGTAAGTTTACCGCTTGTCCAACGTCGACAGCGCCAGCCATTATTCCTGAGTTGGTGTCTCATCACTTTGAGAATGGGGCGCTATCTATCTCTTTTAACGTCAGCGGTGTCGGTGCTGAACATCAAGTTGAGGCCAATCTTAATCGTGAGCTGGCCTGGCAATTAAATAATCAGCCCTTATTACTGACGACACGAATTAACATTCCAATAGTAAAGACAGATCCTCAGGGGCTGTTTGCCATTGTTGTGGATGTAGCCAGCGGCGATCAAGCTGGTATCAAGCTGCCGCTGGAGCTTTTGTTTAGTGGGGTGAGCTACAGCTACCTATTTACCACGAGCTAAATTTTCTATTTTCTTGCCGCTGCAATCAGTCTTGAGTGCAGTTTGACATGACTTATCTCATCAGACTTTTCGATTTGGAAATTACTATGACAGACTTGGTGCCGGGCATTGCGCTTAAGCTGGGGAAGAACAGTTATATCCCCATGGCGGATGACCCGCAGACAACACAGAGTGGCGAATTAACCCTGGAGCTTTGGGCTTATATCAATGCCATGGATGCACAGGCTAATTTGGTTCACAAGCAAGGGGTGGGCAATACTCATTATCAGCTCACTTTAGAAAACGATGAAGGCCGATATTTCTGTCAGCTTGCTATCGGTTCATCAGTGTTAACCGCAGATATTACCAACCCATTTAATCGCTGGATTCACTTCTCTTTTACAGTTGAACAGCTTGATGAACAAAGCCAGATAAGATTACTGATCGATGGTAAAACCGTTGCAGAGACGAGGATAAATCTCTGGCAAGATAACTTCGGCGATGTGTCTCTGGGGGGAGGTTTAGAAGGCAACATTGCAGAGCTTAGACGTTGGAGTCGAGCGTGGCCTGCTGCGTTAATTAAAGCCCGTAGGAAATTGACGCTCAATGGCATAGAGCCGGATTTAGCATCTTGGCTACCACTTAATCAAGTGCAACAAATTAAGGACCGAATCCTCGGCCGTGAATTTCAAGGAGTGTTGGTTAGCTGGATAGAAAAAGTCAGGCCTTTTCTTGAACAAAAATCCCAAGTGTTATTTTTAGATCAAGCCGATGAATCAGTCTCTGCAGTATGGACAGATGATTTTCCAGTTTATCGATTTACCTTCGAATTTTGGTATCGCTCTTTTCATGGTTTACCGGGCAGCTATCTTGTGGATTACTCGGGAAATGATGGTACATCGGGTGTCAAAATATCAAATCCCCAAAGCCTGACCATTGAGATTGCAGGCGTATCTGCAGATACCGAGATTAATCTCGTTAATGGAGCTTGGCAACATATTGCGGTTTGTTGGAATAAGCGCGATGGTAAATTACTTGTTTATCAAAATGGTGTCTTGAAGGGCGGAGAGCGGACACTTCACAGTGAAAATATTATTCCCGCTGGTGGAATGATTAAGTTGGGTGGGGCAATTGATAACAGTCACAGCCATCCTGGAAGTTATTTCGCAGATATCAGAGTTTGGGCGACGTGCCGAACAAGTGATGAGATCATTAATAACTTTTTGAATCGCCAAGAGGGGGATGAATATCCTCTGCGTTTGTATTGGCCCTTGGCTCAGCAAACAGGTAATCAGGTTGAGACTCCGAGTCATGGGGGCTCATTAGCAGTGATAACCGGTGGTCGATGGCGTGAAGACTCTTTGGTCATCCAAGCCTCTCCGGCGGAACGATTACGTCAATTAAGAACAAGAGCTGATTTGTATGATGATCTGCCTGAACCTGGAGGTGATGGCCCCGGAGAGGTGGTGGCAGATTTGGGGTTGGCGTTTGATGCCGACGTTTTTCTTAATAATCTGGTCGGCCAGTTGTCACAGGTTGAGTCCTCTCAATATCAACTCACTAATATCGGTATTGACGCCAAGGTTATCTTGAGCACTGAATCTTCAAAAATCATTGTGCCGTATCCAGACCGCTTAACCTCTCTCGATCCTGGGCACTATACCAATCTGAGTTTTAACTTTTCACCTGCCTATCTCGAGCCAACAACGAATACTGTTATGCCTTACCTGTTGGGTTCTACTGAGCATTATGCGGGGTCCTTGCTGGATGAAAAGCAGCTGGGCTATCGCATTGTTCATCGTGCAACAGACGAGCTGGGAGAGAGTGGCGTAGTACTAGAACAATTCCCGGCTGCAGAGAGTGAAGTGAACCAGGATACAGATATTACCTTGATTGTTGGAATTGCTACAGGCAACTGAATATTGGAACTATTATGACTAAAAAACGCAATGCTCTGTCCGGTGAAACTATGCCGGAAAATATCACCTACCGCCTGCAAACTTATCGGTATCAAACCGATGATATCCAACAATTGGCTGATAACCTTTACGCCGATTTAGTCGCTGGTTTGGCGTTGAAAGCCGAACTGAACGGCAGTGAAGAGGAGGATTTTAATACCGCAGCGCTTAAAGTAACGGATACGCTGGCTGTTGAAGGGGATCTTCAAGGAACCGATGCCATTTTTACTGGCTCTCTTGAATTGGGTGAAGACAACAGCGATTGGGTGCGTCTCAATTCGCCTGTCATTGGTCCTGTCAGCCGAGAAGGCGTCGTGATTAATGACAAGCTCTCTATCAGTGGTGACACCAATGTGGGCGGTGATATTCGTATTCATGGTGATCTGATAGTTGACGGCGAAACCATTGCCCGAGACGTCGATCATATGCTGGGCGACGTGGTGCTGGGTGACGAGGATACCGATAAAGTTGAGATTGCGGGTGAAATACGCAGCACTCATTCATCCGGCCAGCTAGCGTTTGTTAGCCCTGGGCATTTTCAGCAAGCTGTCACGATAGATAAATCTGTTGGTATTGCCGAAAACCTTGACGTTGGTGGCGATGTTAGTGTCACTGGTAATAGCGCGCTGTCTGGTGATATCACTGTCGCTGGTGATCAGAGTATTGCTGGTGATCAACAGATTGATGGCAATACAGTTGTAACTGGTGATGCCAGTGCAGCCAATATGAGCTTGAGTGGGCAGCTGATGGTAGACGGTGCGGCGAGTATTACCGGAAATCAGAGTATTGCTGGCGATCAACTTGTTGCAGGAGAGCAGAGGGTCAGCGGTGATCAGCACGTCGCTGGTACGCAATATAGTGCGGGTAACGCTGAGGTTAGTGGTGATGTGAATGTGGGGCAGAAATTAACCGTTACCTCCGATGCCACAATAGGCGGTGCTCAAACTGTGACAGGGAATCAAACCCTATTAGGTGACCAATCGATAGCCGGGAATCAAATAATCAATGGCGACAGCCATGTAAAATCAAATACTACCCTTGATAATAATTTGTCTGTCGGAGGCGATGTTGATGTTAGCGGTGATCACAACATTGCTGGCAGCCAGAATATTAGCGGTTCACAAACGGTTAATGGGGATTTAGCTGCCAACGCCAATCTAACTGTTGGCGCTAACTTGAATGTTTCAGGGGATGCAGGAGTCAGCGGTAGTCAGTCTGTTACGGCAGACCAAAATATTGGTGCTAACCAAATCATTTTTGGTGATCAAGCGATTCAAGGCGACTCCTCAATCGTTGGCGATCTCAGTGCTGGTGGTACATTCTCAGTTGGCGGTGATAGTACGTTCTCTGGCAATCAGTCTATCGATGGTAACCAAGATGTCTCAGGAAGTCAGACTGTAACAGGTAGCCAACAGGTCGATGGTGAAATCTACGGTAAAGCAGATGTTCGTTTAGATGAAGGCCTTAATGTCGGTGGAGATGTTCAGGTTGGCGGAGGGCAAAGTATCGGTGGCACACTCTCTGTTAGCGGTAATCAGTCGGTCGCAGGAACTCAAGAGATCACCGGGGATTCACATCTAAAGGCGAAGCTGAATGTTGATAGTGACGTCACTGTTGGCGGTGAAACCCGAGTCAGCGGCAAGGTGACTAGCGAAGCTGATCATGAAGTGGGTGGCAACTTGACCGTTCGCGGTAACTTTGTGGTGGAAGGTGAGACCATAGCTAAGGATGTTGAACATCTGTTAGGCGATGTTGAGCTGGGAGATGAGGATTCCGATCAGATTAAGATTGCCGGTCAGATAAGCAGTAACCACACTTCGGGTAACCTTGTTTTCACTAGCACAGGCCAATTTAAAGAACAGCTTAAAGTTGATAAGTCCTTTCTAGTGGGTGAAAACGCTGATATTAGCGGTAATCTAACACTGTCTGGTCATCAGCAGACCTCAGGTACTCAAACCGTAGATGGTGACATTACCGGCGCTGCCAATTTAGTTTTAGCAGGCAATATTAATGTTGGCGGGACTCAGAGTGTCATTGGTGACAGCAGCATAGAGGGTAATCAAATTCTTGGAGGGCAACAAACGGTCTCAGGAGACATGTTTTCCCAATCCAATCTAGAGGTTACCAAAGACCTCACCGTTAAACAAAATGCCGTATTTGAGGGCGATACTCGCATTGATGGCAGTCAAATCATCAAAGGTAGCCAATCCATAGATGTTAATTTGGAAACTGCAGGCACTCAAACTGTAGAGGGAAATAGTTATGCTAATGCCGATATGCAAGTTGGCAATAATCTACTGGTTCAGGGCAATATAAATGTCGATGGTGACACGCAGATTGCTGGCGATCAACATGTTGAAGGTAACCATCTGGTTGACGGCAATCACTTAGTTAGTGGCAATCAGACTGTGACAGGTGATAGCAAGGCTTTAGCCAATATGGCTGTTACCTCGGATCTGTCCGTTGGCGGCCAAGCCATTATTTCTGGTGATACTCGTATTGATGGCAATCAAAGGGTTGCAGGTCATCAATTTATAGTTGGAAATCAAACACTGATAGGTACTCAAACTGTTTCCGGTAATAGCAGAATGGAGGCTGACTTATTGGTAGAGCAGAATGTGACAGTCGGTGGCAGTGAAACAATAGCGGGTCATCTTAACGTCGGAGGCAATCACACTCTTACAGGTACCCAAAGTGTAGCGGGGGACAGTTTTGCTAACGCCAATATGAACGTAGCCGAAGATTTCAGTGTTCAGGGCGATACCAGCGTAGACGGCAGCTCACATATTGGCGGTAACAACAGTATTACGGGTAATCAATCTGTTGGTGGTGAACAACAGATCTCAGGTCGCCAAACGGTTGATGGTGACATTCATACCAAAGCCAATATGAGGGTTGACAGGAACCTAACGGTTTCTGGTAACGAATCTGTTGGCGGTCACCAATATGTGGCTGGTAATCAGGAGACTGAAGGCAGTCAGATTGTTAAAGGCAATAGTGAAGCCAGAGCCCACCTTAACGTCGGTCGTCATTTGACCGTTGATGGCAACAGTTTACTGAAGGGAAATGGCCGAGTCCAAGGAAGCCTGCTTGTTGATGGTAGCCAAGATGTTGGAGGTAATTTACGTGTTGGCGGCAACTTGGTTGTTGAGGGGGAAACTCTCGCAAAAGATGTTGAACATCTGCTGGGCGATGTGGAACTTGGCGATGAAGATACCGATCTTATCAAGGTGAGTGGAACGATTAGTAGCCTGCATTCAAGTGGTGACTTAGTTATCACTAGCCCAGGGAAAATTGAGCAGTCACTGACGGTTGATAAAGCACTGTTTGTTGGAGAGGGGGCAAGTGTTACTGGTGACATAACTATCGGTGGTAGCCAGCAAATTGATGGGTCAAACACAGTGATGGGCGACAGTGTTATCCACGCAAATATGACCGTCGATGCAAATAGTGCTGTTGGCGGCAATTCAACGGTCACGGGTGATCAAGTTGTAGGTGGTAATGCTGTCATCAGCGGCAGTCAAACGGTAACAGGAGACTGCGTAGCCAATGCAAATATGGCCATTGCAGGTGCTTTGAATGTCGGTGGTGATCACAGTGTTGCTGCAAACCAAGCTATTGATGGCGAGAGTTCGGTCGCTGGAAATCATACTGTTGGTGGCAACCAAGAGGTTGCAGGTACTCAAGCTGTGAGTGGCGATATGACGGGCCTTGGGAACCTCACTCTTGAGCAGGATCTCACCGTAGCGGGTCAATCCAATATTGGTGGTAGTCAATTAGTTACAGGTAATCAACAGATTGTAGGCACTCAAACCATTTCTGGTGATAACAGGGCTGAAGCCAACATGATCGTGGATGGTCACTTGAATGTTGGTGGTAACGCTAACGTTGTTGGCAATAGCATTGTTGTCGGTAATCAAAACATTTTGAGCGACCAAATTATCAATGGCGATCAGCTGACTAAGGGCATGCAGACGCTAGAGGGGGATCTGCAGGCGAAATCCAACGTGCAGGTTGATAAAAGTGTTGGGATCCGTGAACACCTTGATGTTGAAGGTGATTGTAGTGTGTTGGGAAACCAGAGTATTGCAGGCGATTCAGTCGTTACTGGCAATCAGACCATTGCCTCGGAGCAAATTGTCGAGGGGAATGTTCATGCCAAAGCTGAGATGCTGGTTGACCATAATCTCGTCGTACAGTGTAACGCTAATATTACTGGTAACAGCCATATTGGTGGTAATCAGAGTGTTTTGGGACAGCAATCTATCGGGGGACAACAGCATGTCACTGGCGATATTAACGCTGATGCTAATTTAGTCGTTGGCGAGTCTCTCAGTGTGGCTGGAGATATTACCGCCAGTGGTGGTCAAACCGTTTCTGGAAATCAAATTATTGGTGGAAACCTCAGGGTGGGCGGTGATCTCATTGTAGAAGGTGAAACGTTCGCTAAGGATGTTGAACACCTTCTCGGGGATGTAGAACTCGGCGATGAAGACAGCGATCAAATCAAGGTGGCTGGTGTGATTAGTACTCAACACTCCAGCGGCTGTTTGATGATTGAAAGCCCTGGACACTTTTCGCAGTCGTTAGTGGTAGCTGGCTCTTTTACTGTGGACATGAATGCAGCGCTTAAGTCTGATTTATCGGTTCAGGGCAACGCCGTCATTAATGGGAGCAGTCGTATTAAGGGAAGTCAGAGCATTGGCTCTGATCAAGTTGTTGCTGGACATCAAACAGTGAATAGAAA
This sequence comes from Shewanella hanedai, assembly GCF_007197645.1. Classification (GTDB taxonomy): domain Bacteria; phylum Pseudomonadota; class Gammaproteobacteria; order Enterobacterales; family Shewanellaceae; genus Shewanella; species Shewanella hanedai. Next base: position 5,135 of record NZ_VKGK01000026.1, on the reverse strand, counting down.
CCAGCGTATTAAAGGACGCTGTGATATCAGCACTGATCTTGGTGTTGATCGGCATTTACGTGTGAGTGGATCGGTGAATGTTCACGGTAGTCAGTCTATTGATGTGAATCAAAGGATTAAGGGTTGGCAAGTTATTGAGAAAAACCAGGCTGTTTATGGTAGCCAGACAGTGAATGGTAATAGTCTTGTAAAAGGGCAACTCACACTTTCAAAAGACTTGAACCTTGCTGGTGAAGCTAGCATTCGTGGTGATCTGTCGGTATTTGGTAATAGCCATATTGGCAGCAATCAAACTGTGCAAGGCAATCAGAGTGTTGCTGGAGATCAATCTGTTGTCGGTGATGGTTTCTTTCAAAGCGGACTGGCAGTTAATAAAAATTTAAATGTGGCAGGTGAGGCAATAGTCACAGGACGTTTGGTTAGCAAGTACGATCATCAAGTAGGAAATAATCAGCGAATATCTGGAAATCAAACCGTATATGGTACGCAATGGATTGCAGGTGACGTTCATGCTCAAGGAGATCTTAAACTCGATAGAAAACTCACGGTTGGAGGTGGAATTAAGGCAAACGGTAATAGTGTGATAACCGGTGATTTGGATATCAATGGCAATATCAGTGCTCATAATTTACCAGAGTGGTTTGATCCGGGAATGAAGTTACTGAGCAATCCTGAGACGAAAACGTTTAATTTTAATTATTATAACCGAAACTTCGATGTGGACTTTAACCTGAATGACACCAATGTGAGATGTCTATTATGTAATGTGAGTTCGACCTCATGGTATAACGAAGGTGCGGCGATTAACTTAGGCCGTAAAATTAACAATGAATATGATGTGAGCTTTTCCGCGTCGAGAAATAGATATGGCTCTTGGCATGGCTATGGGTTGATGTGTATTCCTGTTGATAGTCATGGAAAGTTTAAAATAAATTGGAACGTTAACAGTCGTTCAAATTTAAAAATTAGACTCGTTAGTATTATGTACGGTGAATAATCATAACAGGAATATGGAGGCGATATGTTTTTAAGGTTTGAAGACGGTTTTAGTGTTGAGACAACTGCTGATAAATATAACGAGGAAGAATATCTTTGGTTTGATACACCTGAGGGATATTTGGATGGTGACCTCTGTTTATTGACTGACGGTGTTGTATCATTAGCCTCCGGTGATGAGCAAGCTAATTATCAATTTAGTTGTCGGAAGAATGATTATATAGATCTAATTTCGGGGCTGATTGATGAGAAGAAAATGGAGCATAAAGAATCTCTACCAGGAAAGGAGAGAGAGTATGCAGCTAAGCGAGAGCTGGTTAATAACAATGAAGATGGCAATATAGATGAGGGAAGTCTTGAATATCTATTGCTTATTCATGAGGCTAATGCCAAAGGCATTACAATTAATGAACTATATTTGGATATTAAAGAGAAAGTCACTGCCTTGTATCAATATTATGGAGTGCTTGCTGGTTTCTCTGTTTCATCTAAGGAGAGGATTTCAGCTGTAGGTAATATTGATGAACTTGAATTCGTTTTTTCTCAAGTGCTTGATGATTTTAATTTGCTGCCTTAATTGTTAAATATTTTATTATTATCTGTTGTGGCTATGCATATTTCAGGGGTGAATAATGGCAAGTTATTCAGTTGCATTGAAAAATATTCTTGTTAATTCAAATGTAGAGTGTAATAACGCTATTTCTTTAAAGGAGTTTAAATGTTGGCAGGCAATGAAAAACTGTGGATTTGATGAGTTAACATTAGATTATATTTTTAAAGAATTATATTTGGTGGAAATATGGAGACTGGTTAGAGGAGATGAAGTAAATAATCAAAAGTTGGCAGAACAGTTATTTATTACAGAAGTGTCTGGTGGTGTAGCTCAAGTTATATTGGCAATACAGGAGATGTTTGCCTTGCCGTGTAGCGGCAAAGTTGACAGTCAGGTGCTTGAGTTAATTAACCGCGATTGGAGCAACGAGTATTGTGACGAGGTTGCAGATGCTATTAGTCTGCAATCTTATGAGCAATCTTCTTTAGTTTGGGAGGAGGCATCTGTCGCAACAAGAGCTGTTTATCGGCAACCTTATTCTTTATTGAGCCATAGGTTGCACTGATCAGATTAATTGTAAAAGTGATGTGCTGATTTAAATACATTGAAAGGGAGTATATATGGGTTTTTGGGGAAGATTATTCGGATCGAGTCATGCGGTGAATGCCATGGTGGATGGTGTTACTAATGGACTAGATGCTCTTGTTTACACGGATGAAGAGAAAAGCCTTGATGCAGCGAAGGAACGCAGTGAAGCCCGAGGTATGTTGGTTAGTTGGATGGCCGCCACACAAGGGCAGAATTTGGCCCGTCGTTTTATTGCATTAGTCATTGCGGGTATATGGGTATTCCAATATCTCACTGTGACGCTGCTGTCTATTATCTCTATTTGGGTTGGCGATCCTGAGGGATTTGAAAGATCTGCGAAAGTGATAGGTGAAAATGCAGAGCAGATGAATGCGGCAATGATGTTGGTATTGGGTTTCTATTTTGCAGCTCCTCATATGGGGCTGATTGCAAAATCTGCGCTGGAACGTTTTGCTCATAAAAGCAGAGATTGATTAGAGTGTGGGGCTTTCAAGTTATCTGAGAGGTGTTGCGTATTGGCTAAAAACAAAGACGGTAAGTTAAGTAAGAAAGCATTTATCAGTGTAGTTGCTATGTTTTCTCTGTTTTGGGGGGCTTATCAGGAGACTAAAGATGAGAGTGCTCATTTACAAGTTAGTGATGGCGTGTCTGAAGTATCTAGCTCTGAACGCATCAAAAATAGTGATTCTATTGTCGATAAAAATCTTACAAGCTTATCTGAACAGCAACAGCAACAGCAACAGCAACAGCAACAGCAACAGCAACAGCAACAGCAACAGCAACAGCAACAGCAACAGCAACAGCAGCAACAGCAGATGTTATATCTGCACCTATCAGTAGATCTGTGTTCTCGATGCTGCGGTTGTGTTCTTACGCAGCAAGAGGTCAAGACCAATAAACTAGAAGTCTGCAATAGGCCAACTCCTTTCCAGTAGCGCTTTACCTTCAGCCACTGTGAGTTCAATTGTCTGTGAATGTTGTTTGATACAGAGCTTGATGGCTTTAACTGTGAGCGCTTGTCGTGTGTTGGCATTGCTGATGAAGATGACTTTCAGGCGCGTATTGTGAACATTGATAGCCCCGATAATGTTGCTTCTTTATCGGGGCTTCTTGACTGCCCTCTGTGTCAAGATAGTTGGAGAAACACACTACACCATATTAAGGGCACCCGATGGCTCTCCTTGGGGGCCAATAGAAGTCTATCAAGGTGGTTCTGATAGAGAGTTTGTGCTGTCCAGTTTACCGCCGTTCCCTATCTCTCAAGGTAGCCAAGATGACGTGCTATATCGTTTTGGCACACTGGATAATATCGAAACGAAACTTGCTGACTTGCCTGATATCAAGTTTCAAACATCTTTTAGGTTGGGTTCATTGAACGGGTTTGCTGTTTGGTTGCTTATGATCAATCACGACTTCATATCTCATTTATAGCCTGCGGCTCGCTTAATGTGTAAACACTTCTGCGACACGCCGCAAGCACAATCCCTGTGGGCTCTGCCGTGACATCCATGTCACGGAAGGTCACAGCTGCATTCACTCTTGATTGTTTATCTCTTCGATTGAGGTCTTTGTTGTAGCTTATTTTTGGACAGAAACTCGTTAGTGCTTAGGCTCTAAAATTTACGATTAAGATAATCATTACTAATGATTATCTTAAGAAAGCGGTTTTATGTTCACTGAGAGATGGATTGCAGTTCATTCTGGAAACAAGAAGCTAACCAGAAAGCTTAGTTAGGCGTTCTAAATGAACCGCCCTCGGCTCTGGCGTCCTGCTTTGCCCTACCTCCTAAATCCATTTAGTCGTTTGCGGAGCCGCATTCAGTGTGGTGTGGGGCTGGAGGTTAGATACCTCCGGCTACCCGATTATATCTCGGACTCATTTAAAACTTAGACTTGAGATAATACACGGTGCTCCCAAGAATAATATAAAGCAAGATATTGCTACAAACAGCCATAGCCCAAACATAAACCACATCGGACAAGGTTCTCGGTTCCGAGCCTAAAGACATTAACATTATTGAACCAGGCCAAAAAGCCAAAACAGCCATCTGCATGGAGCTTACAAATTTTGGAAACGCTAATACGAGAACAGGCACGACCAGAGAAGCAACCATCCATTTACTTAGAAAAAGAAGCATTTACTAGAATTCCATGGTGGATATAGCGCTCAACTAACCAGTAAGCCGAATCTGAGTTCAGTTGCTTGTTATATTTCAATTGCTTCCACACTCCATTCTATTTGATTAATCGGTATAATTACCATTTGATAATCAACCGTACCATCTTTTTCGGTGAAGAGAATATGGTCAAGCGGACAGTCAATACTATATAGACCACCCTCAATCGAAACAAAACCATCGAAATCAAATTTTGATAAATCTACTCGAGTCCCAGTAAAGAAATCTATCGCCGTCTCTTTAGCGCGGCATATTACTTCATGCGTTGGCTTTAACTTTTGAAAGAAGACACGGCTATGGGTATCTGCTTCGTAGTCGCTTCCACGGCCATAAACCACGAGGCTTTCTTGGGGCGAGCATACAGTGCGTTCGACAAGTAATTCCCAATTTGACTGAGCCCAATCATGGAAAAAGTCATCAAATGAAACCGCAAAATCATTTTCGCGTGAGTTTGCTGCATCAACGTATGTTTTATAAGCTGACTTCATAGAATTGAAACCACTTAGCAAATGATTTCTGAAATTTTCTATTGCCTTCGGTAGTAGATCAATATTCATGAGTTAGCGATGAACCTTGTTTGAAATATAACGCCTGCATAACACGTTTGCTACGATGCAGACTTAGCTGAATTTTACAACCTTAATCACTGAAACTAAAGGCAAACTGACAACGCCGAATGTAGCAAATCGTGTTGATGCATTTGTGTACGCCCAGCATGGGCATGAACTAATGAGGTGAAAGTCCTCTGTAGGAAGGTCACCGTTCAATAACATGCTGTTATTAAACGTTAACTACTAGCGAATGGCAAGGGCTTATCCGTG
>NZ_VKGK01000025.1 GCF_007197645.1 Shewanella hanedai | reverse complement strand
GCAATATAGGGTGCTGGGTAACAGAATACGCCTTAGTGGAGGCTTGAGCCGTATGCAGTGAAAGTTGCATGTACGGTTCTTAGGAGGGCGGTACTTGGTAACAAGTGCCGCCTATCCGACAGTGAAAACCGTTATTTTGCGGCGTCAGGTAACCATGCGAACAGAGTACCGTTTTTAGTTTTAACAGTTCATTCCGAGCTGGAATGTGGCTTACCTGACCTCTGAATCCAGTGGCTGCTAAGTGCTCACTCTGCTTAAACTGAGTGAGGCCCTGACCATTGGCTAAGATTAAGGTCGAAAAGGGGCCAAACTTACTCTGTTCACCTTTCGGTTCGTTTGCCTTATAGAGGAACCATTGACCCTCTTCTTGCTCGATATAGGTAATATCAGTATCAAATGTGACGCTGACATCGCTTAGCTGGGCGGCTTTATCGAAGGCGGCTTGGGTAAATTCATGGGGGCATATCCAGCCGCCAAGGGGATAGAATATGCCCGCTTTGTCGATATCGATGCCTGCAATCTGACTCGATTCGCTGCTGTCGATGGCATGAGCTATCTGTTTATTCCAGGCTTGTGCCGTAATGATTTTATCGAGTCGGGCACTGCTGCGCACATCAAATCCCGTTTGCAGTACACCGCAAAAATCATAACCTACCTCAAACCCATCACTAATTAATGACTCTAGTCTGCGGCGGCTGAAGAGGAAGCCTTGCTGAAAATAGTGACTTAAATGGCCGTTATCTGGGGTCAGCAGCGGGTAAACCGCCCCCTGTTTATTGCCCGAAGCTTGTTGCGCTAATGACGAGTCGTTGCAAAATAGGCGTACTTTTTTGTGGCGCTGCGCTAGTGAAAGCGCTAGATGAGCACTGGCAACACCACCACCAATAATGGCAAAAGTATCCGCTTCCGTGGTTGCCTGAGCTAATGGAGTGTAGAGCGATGTCTGTGTTTGCGCATGCCTGAGTGCTTGTCTCTCTTGCTGACTGATTTGAGTATCTAAGTTGCTATGGGCTAAGGCGGAGTCGTTTGGTGATGTTTCATTTTCAGTGCCTAAAGCAGTACCTGATACAGAACCTAAAGCTATAAAGGTAAAGCCGGTGTGATCGCATAATTGGCTAATATGTGCATCTTGGCTTGGGTCAAAGCTGCCAAGCACGGCACTGTTTTTGCTGATTTTGGCCATTTGCCATAACAAAGCTTGGCTGATATCGAGTGGGTTGCTCAATGATGAGGGATTGATGCTCCAGAGATCAACGAGACAAGTGTTATCAGCCCCAGAGTTTGCTTGAATTGGGAGTCGCATATCCTGTAATGAGGTGAGGGGATCCCCAAGGTAAAGATCTACCACAAACTGACCATCATCAAATATCAGTCTTTGGCAGCCTGATATCGCCACAAGATTGGCTGCAATTAGCTGTTGAGTAAAAAATGCGTGCGCAGCGTTGAGTTCAGTGAGCGAGGCAAGTTTGGCGGTAAACTCTGTGATGACACTTAGGTCTGCCTCAAAGATTTTAAGGTTGACGCGCAAGGGAGAATCACTTGCTAACCAATAATCTCTTAACGTTAGCAGTTGTTGTAAAGATCCAAGGCCAAGCTGACCGCATGTTAAAACCTTTTTAGCAGTGTTCTCTGCGGGCAAAAGGCGATAAAATGAGGCTAAAGGACTAATATCTTGGTTCATTTGTGTATTTTTCTCACATTCTTGGGTCAATGAATTTACTCTGCGTCGCATATTAGGCATTATTTTACCTATGTTTATGGAAAGCTGACCACTTAAATACGGTAAAAGCGATATTATAGCCGCAGCAAATTGGTACTAGACGTACTAAATGTACAAAATGGATAGTAAATAATGAAAAGAGTCGTGATCACCGGGCTTGGCGTAGTATCAAGTATTGGTAACAATAAACAAGAAGTCACAGAGTCACTAAAAGCTGGCCGAAGTGGTATTACTCATTCAGATCAATTTGAAGAGATGAAGCTTCGCAGCCATGTTTGGGGCGCTATCAAGTTAGATCCTAAAGAGCATATTGATCGTAAAGCGCTTCGCTTTATGGGCAACGCTGCGGCGTACGCGTATATCGCGATGGCAGAAGCGATTGAAGATGCTGGATTAACTGAAGAGCAATATTCAGACCCACGAGTCGGTATCATTGCCGGTTGTGGCGGTGCTTCTTCTGCTAACCAAGTTCAAGCTGCTGATATCCTTCGTGAGAAAGGTGTTAAGCGCGTTGGGCCGTATATAGTGCCTCGCATTATGTCAAGCACAGCGAGTGCGTGTTTAGCCACGCCATTTAAAATTAAAGGCATGAACTACTCAATCAGTTCTGCTTGTGCAACAAGCGCGCATTGTATTGGCCATGCCGTTGAACTTATCCAAATGGGTAAGCAAGATATGGTGTTTGCTGGTGGTTCTGAAGAGGTTGATTGGACCTTGACTATGGGCTTTGATGCCATGGGCGCACTATCAACTAAATACAATGACACCCCTGAAAAAGCATCTCGTACTTATGATGCTGACCGTGATGGATTTGTTATCTCCGGTGGCGGTGGAATCGTCGTTGTTGAAGAGCTTGAACATGCATTAGCACGTGGCGCAAAAATCTACGCTGAAGTCGTGGGTTACGGTGCATCATCAGATGGCTATGACATGGTTGCACCATCAGGCGAAGGCGCTGTACGTTGTATGCAAATGGCACTTGCTGATGTAGATACGCCTATCGATTACATCAACACTCACGGCACATCGACGCCAGTCGGCGATATGCGTGAGCTTGAAGCATTACGTGAAACCTTCGGCGATGCTTTACCGCCAATTGCATCGACTAAGTCGCTGACCGGTCATGCATTAGGTGCTGCGGGTGCTCATGAAGCTATCTTCAGCTTGATCATGATGGAAGAAGGGTTTATCGCGCCGAGTATCAATATCGATAACTTGGACGAAAAAGCTGCTGGCATGCCTGTTGTGACTGAATACCGTAAAGCTGATCTTACGACTGTTATGAGTAACAGTTTTGGTTTCGGTGGCACTAACGCGACCTTGGTAATGCGTAAGTACAAGTAACTTTCTATGTGGAAGTGCTGCAATGCATTTTGATTGATGTGTTACGATAAACAGAGAGGGAGCTAAGGCTCCCTTTTTTGTGCCTGACTCTCTCGGTAGAAAATCATACTCTTGATCTAAATCGATAACATTTCTTATTTTTTCCAATAATTATTCGCCGCTGAAACCGTTTGAAAGTTAACCGCGATAACGTGAGATGAAGCAATCAAATTCCCTGCATCTTCAGAATAAATTGGGCGTATTTTCTCTCGTACACTGTCAGAGGGTTGAGTGTACTTGATCCCCATTCTCGAGAGTTTTATTGCCAGTTCATAACCTGCTTGAGGGGTGTCGGTGATCAAACTGTTTAGCCATTGATTACTCATTATTTAGCACCTTTTTCTAATACTCGTTTTCCAAAAGAGATGGCGTAACTGTTACGTCTTGCTTGTAACAGTGGGTCCTCAGACGGTAAAACACCTGGAGATAGTACCAATGGGTCATAATTAATGTTGTCACATCGACCATCTTGTTCAGAGCTTAACGATAAGACATTGAGGGTGCCTGCAGTGAGCTGTTTATGTTCACCGACCCATTGAATTGATGCATCATTAACAGCATCGTTAGGGTTGGCTAAAGTGATGACCATATCCCAACTGATGCCATGATTATTCAGATTATCTTGCATGTTTTCATAGAAAAAGTCCGCTGTTGGCTTGAGTACAATGGACTGCTTTTTACTCGGTATAAATGACCAACGGATAGCCGTTTTTTTGCCTTTTTTATCAACCAAATAAAAACTATTTATACTATTGAATGTGCTGCCTTCATAAGGTGTTAGCTCCTTTTTCTTGTTCGCTTTATGGGCGCTAAAGCGCTGCAAATCAAGATTTGAATCCTTAAATGCTTTTACCGCAGCAGAGCCTTGTGTTTTTGCCATCATTAATTTGGCAAAAGCTTCGGGGGTGGCGACAGGGAAAAAATCCAATGTGTTCATGGAAATATTGTGTGGTCCAGCGGCAGTGTTAATCAATAATCCCATTCCATAATCAGCAGGCTTATTATCAGCGGCGTTATTATTGCCTCCTTTATGGGATAAGCGTCCGATGACATCAGCTTCTTTTAAAAATAATGCACTATTTGTATATGGCTGCATTGCGGTTGAATTGGGGACAAACTCACCTTCGAAGCAAAATCCTTTAGTATGGTTACGGCGCTTTCCTTCTGTGACACCGAATATTTTTTCAAATGAATCAACTGTGTTACTCGCCGTTTGGGCGGTATCTGCTGCAACGCTTCCTGTAGAAATTAAGATAAAACTTAAACTGAGAATGTGCTTAATCATAAAAGTACCTGTCATTAATGATAAATATATAGTTAGCAAGCTAACTGTTAGTGGGCTAACATATCATTTAATAGCTAATACTTGTCAAGTAACAATTGTATTTCAAGCTGTAAAAGATCAGAATTACTCTTAATAAAGATTGTGGAGTTACATTTTGCCAATTGCTCAATTAGATAATCAGCTTTGCTTTGCGCTTTACTCGGCTTCAAGCCGGTTAACGAGCATTTACAGACCGTTACTGGCGTCTATCGACGTAACTTACACACAATTTTTGGTCTTGATTGCACTTGGAGAAGAGGACAACTTGTCGGTTACTTTTTTATCGAAGAAACTGGGGTTAACTAAGGCCACCATCAGCCCTTTATTAAAACGATTGGAACAGAAAGGCTTAGTTCAAAGGCAAATTTTGCAGGACAATGAGCGGCAGAAGAATATCCAGCTAACCGAAACTGGTCGAGCGCTGGTACAAAAAAGTGAACAAATTACTCAAGAAGCATTTTGCGCGACAGGCCTGTCAAAACAAGAAGCGATAGATATGATCGCCTTGTGTCGTAAAATACAGCCTTAAATCAGCCCGTTTTTCGACGGGCTTGAGGTCGCTAACTCATGAGCGTTAAATGACTATTCCCCCAGTCCGATACTCCAATTTCTCACCTATATCCCATGATTAGAAAACCACAATATCGATAGTCAGAGTATTGATATTGCTTGGTGCTAGTAATTTAAGCAGATGCTTAACTTTGTCTATTAGCTTGGTCACAAATTACAGTTAATTTTATTCAATTTCATTGTGCGCATGTAATACTCCCGCGAATACCGATCACATCTCAATATCGATTGGTAGAACCCTACAAATAACAAGATGGATGCATGCCGATGTCTGAGATAAAGTTTGGTGTATTGGGGCAGTATTTTCATTGCCCAGTGAAAGGTGATTTTGAGTATGCGGCTCATGCATTGATACTCGTCGATCAGCAGGGGACAATTGTCTCTGTGCTCACAGACAGTGATACTCAGTATCATGCACAAATTGAAGCCTTGTCAGCGCATCAGCAGTTGATAGAACTCAGCCCAACTCAGTATTTGATGCCTGGCATGGTTGACTTACACGTGCATGCCCCGCAATTCCCCCAGGCTGGAAAAGGGTTAGACTTACCGCTTTATGATTGGCTACAGGATTATACATTTCCCCTCGAAGCTAAGTTTGAAGACATGGTATTTGCCAAGCAAATTTACCCTCAATTAGTACAATCACTGCTCGCAAATGGTACAACCAGCGCCGTCTATTTTGCCACAATCCACAAAGACACATCTGTCGAACTGGCACGTGAATGTCTACGCCAAGGCCAGCGCGGCTATATTGGTAAGGTCAACATGGACGAGCCAACCCAATGTCCGCCTTTTTATATTGAACCATCGACTGAAACGGCCTTAAAAGAAACCGAGTGTTTCATCCAACAGGTACTTGCGATCGAGGGGAATGAAGAGCAACTGGTTTCGCCCGTTATCACGCCGCGCTTTGTACCAAGTTGCACAGCAGAGTTGCTACAGGGTCTAGGTGAGTTGGTGCAACAATATCAGTGCCATGTGCAAACACATTGCTCAGAAAGTGATTGGGCACGAGATCACAGCCAAGCACAATATGGTAAGACTGACGTTGAGATATATAACGATTTTGGCTTAATGACGAGTAAGACTATTTTAGCTCATTCGATCTTTTTAACGCCATCGGATCATCAACTGATAAAGTCCACCGGTGCCAGTATTGCCCATTGTCCGCTATCGAATATGTATTTTGCTAATGCCGCAATGCAAACCCGTGAGATTTTAGATAATGATCTTAAATGTGGATTAGGAAGTGACCTTGCCGGTGCACCCATTCCTTCTATATTCCATACCTGCCTAGATGCGGTGAATCATTCTCGTGTACGCGAAGATGGTACTTCAACCTATTTACCCGCCAATGAGCGCGGCGAGCAGGGCTCACGCATTTCGTTTTTAGAAGCGTATTGGTTAGCAACTGTAGGTGGTGGCCAGGCAATTGATGCCAAAGTCGGCTTATTCCAGCCTGGTTTTGAGTTTGATGCGTTGGTTATCGATACTGCTATTGCTGACAGCAATATTTTCATTTTAGAAGAGATGGATTCAGCGAAAGATAAACTTGAGAAAATCATCTGTCTTAATAGCCGTCAGAATATCCGTAAAGTCTGGGTGAAAGGGCAACTCGTTGTAGATAAGTAATACAGTATTTGGAACTTGTCTGATCACAAGTTTCAAGTATCTTTTATTGTGGGTTCATTGGGCTGGTTTGGTATTTAGTCTATTTGCTGGATACCATAGCTGAATGGGGGTTTATTGCTTGCTGACTTACCTGATAGCAAGTTTCAAATATCTTTTTCGGAATTGGTTTCATTGGGTTGGCTAGCTGTAGACCATTACTTCAATCCTGTTAATTGCTTGCAGCAGGCGATGTGCAGATACTTCAGTGAGACGACGCAAGTACAATCCCTGTAGTCTCTATGATGACATCCATGTCATCGAAGCTCACTGCCGCATCTACACCCGAGTGTTTATCTCTTCGAATTAGGTTTTATAGTTATTACTCATTTCTCATTTCTGGACATAAATTTGTTAGTACTAACGCTCTAAAGGTAGGTGTTTGGATTAGGATATGTAGGTCACCAGATATCCACACCCAATTAAACTCTGCAGAGTGCTGCCGCAGTTTAATTGTGGCTCTATGACAAAAGTGGGACCGTACTAGGCATCCGTTTTGAATTGCTTGTTATATCGTGTTAGCAATTATGATCACCTCCTGATTTCTAGATCGTATGCTTCTAGCTAATTCGACTCCAGTAGTATGAATTTCAGCTGTAACCTCAGTAATTAACGATCCAAAATCTATTTCTAACTTTTTTGACTGAGGTAAACTTTGGTTAGCTTTCCCCTCAAGATATGTCAAGTGTTGATCAAAATCCGCCCAGTATTTTTGTAATATCTGTGGACAGATTGATCCTTTTTTATACACGTCTTCGTCTATGAATGGATATAAAGTATTAACCTTTGAACCAAGATTAATTTTGTAGTCCCCTAACTTATAGAAAGCTTCCTTAAAAAACTCGTAGCTATGCTTGTGTACAAAAAGCAGTTGCAAATGATGAGTAAGCGGAGAAGTTAAATCCCAAATTTCAGCGTAACTAGCATATTCACGTTCATATTGAATTTTGCCAACATGAACCTTTGATTCATTACCTGCGCTCAATGCTACCAATTTTGCCTCGAATTCAGATCTTATTGCTGCAATTTTCTTTTGAACACTAGCCTGTTCACTAGTTAGGATTCGATTTAACGAAACTTTTCCAAGCCATGAACATAGCCCTATCAGGATGATACTTTGGCCACCAAACAATAGTAAAACTTGAGATAAATCCAAATACGCCTCCTGTGATATAACGCTCGCATAAAATGCTTGGCTAAAATTAGCGAAGAATGAGTGTCAGCCAAGCGTTTGACGTCATTTCTGATGCGCTTGCTATACGTTTATTCCATGAAAATCATATTCATGTAGGTCGGCTTAATATCATTTTCTTGACACCACAAATCGAACTTATCTCGTTCAGATGAAACATGACCACTTCCATCATCGTGTGTTAAAACATGAGTTACCCCATTAATAGGCCTCAAATAGTTACCGTCAATCATGAATTCTCGACTATTTGTTAGAGATTTAACAACCTTCTCTAAGCTAGAATTTTCATTGGTTTTCAAAAATTCCTGCATTTCATCGTCGAGTGGTAGGTATCCACCTTGCATTGCCATAATATTTATTGCTGACATTTCCGGCGAGCCTAAAGGATATGGTGCCCATTTATTATTATTTTCACGCTTTAAGTCTTTTTCTTTTATCTCTATTGTTCTATACAACCAACCTGCTCTGTCCTCAACTTCTTTTGGAATTGCTAAAAGTAACGGCTCTATACTATCCATATGAAGACCATCACCCCAAGGCATTTTAACATTAAAATAAGTTGAAATTTTCGACCATATTAATTCTAAGATCATTTTGGCGGGATTATGGCGAGTAGAAAAAGTCACTACCCAAGAGTCCTTATCCCTGATTACCATAAATGGCACACCATTTCCCTTTACAAGGCAATATTCGTTTGAAGTAACCAATGTTGGAATGCTTGGTACACCTAGGCCTTGCCCACCTTTTTTACCTTTTTCTTCAAGAATATCTATAAAAGCAGTTCTTAAACCATTTTCACTCTTATAGCCTTCGTATCCCTGAATAATACTTACCGGAGCAAGGGACTCCTGTACTAATGCGTAAAATAGAATCCCGTCACTTTTTGAAAGTCGGTGAATATCTAGGTATTTCTCAGGAGCTATTCTCCCTGTGATTTGAGAGAAGTGTTTTCTGGCAACAGTTATGTCTGGTTCAAATTCACCACTTCTTAATTTACTTTCAAAGTGTTCTGCAAATTTCTTTCTTATTTTTCCGAGGTGATCAAAAGCATCAATGTAATCTTTTTTTCTAAGTGTTTTTTTTACTTCGAATATACAAAGAATATTTTCAATTTCATATATGTACTCATCAGTCAATCCATACCTAATTCCTTCTCCATGAACAAGCATACAATCAATCTGTTCGGGTAACATTTCACCACCAACAGAAACAAATCCTGATACGACCTTTAAATTTAGATTTTGAGGAAGAACAAAAGACTGATCAATTCCTTGTTTTGTTACCTTTTCATATGCACTACCTAGAGTGGGCATATGAGGCATGTCAAAACCTTGTAGTTTAGTTGTTTCTTCTCGAATAAATAACTCAAGAAGCTGAGAAGCATTGATAATCATTTATGAAATCCAAATCTTAGAAACGTATAACATTTGTATAGTGCGCATGCGCATTAATAAACCTATTATTTAAGCCTTACTAAAGTAAAGCTATTGATTTATAAGCACTCTACCAGAGTAGCTCTGAATAAACGAGAAAGGACACTTGAAAAGTGAGCATGGGTATTGTTGTCATATCGAAAGTAGTCAGTAACTGTCATTTATCGATTAGCAAAAGTAGGTCAACTAACTTGTCGCTTATCTGCGCAACTTATCGCCTGTAACTCGAAAAGGGGCATTTCCGTGTTAGTGACTTACTCAGACAAGTCAAAATCGAAGAGATAAATCAGCAAGTGTAGATACGGCTGAGAGCTTCCAAAACATGCCTAGAAATGTACCCTACATTTCTAGGCATTTCCCACTTCCTTGTGGGTCAGATGTTTTGGTAGAGTCTGCATGGCCTATTCAGTTCCATTCTGAATTAGGTATTTCCACCATCCACGGAGGCCTGATGTGCGCGGCATTTCGCAGAAGTGTCTGAACATACGTCATTCATTTATATCCATGTAATCAAGACATTGGTGCATCCTTGCTCGGCACCCGCTGGAAGCGATAGATAACAATGAAACACAGACCTTCAACAATCAGCCCAATAACAACAAAGCTAAATGAATCAAACTAGAAAATGTAACTAGCTTCATTTCAAGCTGTTAGAATGTGTTAATCCAACGCATTCACCTCACTTTTGGAACCATATGAAAATCCTTGCCGATGAAAACATGCCTTATGTACAACAGTTGTTTGGCGACTTAGGGACTATTGAAACCGTTAATGGCAGGGAGCTGACAGCAGAGCAGGTGAGTGATGCCGATGTGCTCTTGGTTCGCTCAGTGACAACCGTTAATGCGGCTTTGCTATCACTCAATAGCAAGCTCAAATTTGTTGGTAGTGCCACTATCGGCACCGATCATATCGATACCGAACTTCTTGCTAGTCGGGGGATTCCTTTTAGCAATGCGCCGGGGTGTAATGCAACGGCTGTGGGCGAGTTTGCTTTTATCGCTATGTTGGAGCTGGCTAACCGTTTTGGTGACAACTTAAAAACGAAGACGGTGGGCATTGTGGGTGCTGGTAATACAGGCACTGCGGTGGCCAAATGCCTTGCGGCTTATGGGGTGAGTGTATTGATGCATGACCCTGTTATTGCTGATAGCGACCCTCGTGATTTTATCTCGCTCGATCAATTAATCAGCCGCTGTGATGTGATAAGTCTTCATGTGCCTATCACTAAAACGGGTGAGCATAAAACTTGGTATCTGTTTGATGAAACCAGACTCAAGAGTTTAAAGCAGGGAACTTGGTTGCTTAATTGCTGCCGAGGTGAGGTGATTGATAACCGCGCTTTGATAAAAGTTAAGCAGCAGCGACATGATATCAAAGTGGTGCTTGATGTGTGGGAGGGGGAACCTAACCCCATGCTTGAATTGATCCCGTTTGTTGAACTGGCAACGCCGCATATTGCGGGATATAGCTTGGAAGGCAAAGCTCGTGGCACGTATATGTTGTATCAGAAGCTGATGCAGGTACTGGAGTTGAACACTGAAAAGTCGATGACTTCATTGTTGCCTGCTTTATGGAGTGAGCAGATGAGTATCGACAGCGTTCCCAATGAAAAGGCGCTGCTACAACTGTCTCGCTTCATTTATGACCTGCGAGATGATGATGAACAATTTAGAGCCATGATCCTTAATCATTCATCAAAAAATAGCCGAGTAAATTGCGCGAATAACAATGGGTTTGACCTTATGAGAAAAAATCATAAGCATCGGCGTGAATTTAGTGCCTTAAGGGTAGTAAGTACGGGGCAATCTGATGTAAATTGGTTGTCCAATTTAGGGTTTTCAAGGATCGGTCTGTAATTATGTCGCAAGAATTTAATGTTGTCGTATTGGGTGCTACGGGCGCGGTGGGTCAAACTATGATCGAGATCCTCGAAGAGCGCAATTTCCCCGTTGCTAATTTATTCCCACTTGCCAGTAGTCGTAGTGCGGGTAATACGGTAAGTTTTCACGGTAAACAAGTAGAAATTCTTGATGTTGATACTTTTGACTGGTCTCAAGCGCAGATAGGCTTCTTCTCTGCTGGTGGTGATGTGTCAGAGAAATGGGCGCCGATAGCGGCTGAACATGGTTGTGTTGTAATCGATAACACCTCTCATTTCAGATATGACATCGATGTACCGTTAGTGATACCGGAAGTGAATCCGGAAGCGATTGCTGATTTCCGTAATCGTAATATCATTGCTAATCCAAACTGCTCTACTATTCAGATGTTGGTTGCACTAAAGCCGATATACGATGCTTTTGGTATTTCACGAATTAATGTCGCGACTTACCAGTCTGTGTCGGGTTCAGGTAAAGAAGCCATTGAAGAGTTAGCCAGTCAATGTGCAAAGCTGCTTCAAGGATTGCCAATTGAGCCGAAAGCTTATCCAAAACAGATAGCGTTTAATGCGTTACCTCATATTGATAAGTTTATGGATAATGGGTATACCAAAGAAGAGATGAAGATGGTCTGGGAAACTCAGAAAATCTTCGGCGATGAAAATATTGTGGTTAACCCGACAGCGGTTCGGATCCCGGTTTTTCATGGTCACTCAGAAGCTATTCACTTAGAGACATTGCAACCTGTTGATGCAGAAGACGTTAAATCTGTGTTAAGAGATGCGCCAGGTGTGGAACTGTTTGAGTCAGATGAAGAGTATCCGACCGTGGTGACCGATGCCGCTGGAAGTGATCCTGTCTATGTGGGTCGTGTCCGTAAAGATATATCCCATGATAACGGTATTAACTTGTGGGTTGTCTCTGATAACATTAGAAAAGGCGCTGCTCTTAATAGTATTCAGATTGCCGAAGTGTTGATCAGAGATTATTACTAGTACTAAGAACATATAGCTTGTTCTGTTGAAAAAGCCTGCAATATGCAGGCTTTTTAGTATTTACACTTGTTTTTGAATTGTGAACAGTAGCAGACCATTGATTTCTGGTTTATAGTAATCTCAATAAATACAATTGCCTAAAGCTATGCGCTTATTAGCAAAACCATTGCATTTGAAAGGGAAGAATGAATGAACTTTCGCACTCCGTATCTTGTCGGTTTGATTGCCTCAGTATTACTGGTCCTCGTTAGTAGTTCTGTTGAACAAACAGTTTTTGCAGCCGAGTCGTTAAAGATAACCGGCCCCGACGGTGAGGTCAGGCAAAGCATCAATCAATACGGTCCAACCCGTTCTTCCGATACGTTTTGGAGTATCGCTCAGAAGGTTCAACCCGATCCGAGCGTAAGTATTTATCAAGTGATGGGAGCTATTTATGATGCTAACCCTCACGCATTCTCAAATCCTAATTACAACAGTTTAGAGAAAGGGATGATATTGCTCATCCCGTCTAAAGAGTTTATGTTGGCGATTCCTAAAAGCTTAGCTAAACAGCGGGCTGAGCGAAATGATGCTGGCTGGAAAAAATTAACCACCAAACCCGTCGCGACCGTAAAACCTACCGTTCCTAAAGCTAATATTCCGAATACTGAGCAAGCCGTCACACCAGTTACCCCTGCATCGATTCCAGCCGAAAATGATAAAACAAATGCAGTTGAGAACAGCCAAATGTTGTCTGATCTTGCCACTGCACAAGATAAAAACTTACAACTTACCGATGAATTGGGAAGAGCTCAGGATGAGTTAACCGTTAGCGGAAACGACATCGAGCTGCTCACTGAAAAAGTGGATGGTTTAGAGGAAGAAATTGCCATTCTACAGGAGCAGCTTCAAGCAAGTCGCTTGAAAAATGAATCCCTGTCGGCTGATGTTGAAGCATTAAAAGAGAGACTTGCTGAGATGGAAGCGTCATCTCTTACCGAGGTAGCGCCAATCGAAGAAGAGGGGATTAAGTGGAAAGAGCTAATGAGCAGTCCATTGACCTTAATCTTAGGTGCTGCAATTCCATCAGCGATAGCATTGATGTTCCTATGGTTGTTCTTAAGGCGTCGTAGAAACGAAGGTGAGCTGGAAAATAGTGCTGTAGAAGATGCGCCAGAACCAACTGCTGATGATGAAGATAAAACCGAAGCCGATGTCGATAATATGGCCGTTCATCTGGATACTGAAGAGGATGATGACTCCCTTGATTCCCTGATGAATGTCGATTCCAGTGAATTACAGCCTGAAGTCGAAATGGACATTGATTCTGAACAGATGGATATGGCGAGCGACATGTTTGTCGATCCGGGTGAGGAAAAAGCCTCAGAAGAGAGTGAGCTTGAAGTTGAAGACGAGGGACAATCCCTGGATGAACTTTGGGCCGAAGCCATGGGTGAACAAGATGGCGATGAAGAAGATTTAGACTCTCTGCTTGATGGAATTGGTGTCGATGACGCTGAGATTCCTAAAGCTGAAGATAAACCTGAAGAGGAAGTTGATACCTCTGAAGATGAGCCTGTGGAGCTGGACTCTCTGCTTACTGATATTAATGAAGTTGATGTCGTCAACGAAACTAAGTCTACTCAAGAAGTTGACGAAGAGCTTGATTCTCTGCTTGAAGGCATAGGTGAGCCAGCTGCAGACTCTGAGTCTGGAGATGAGGAAGTTGATGAAGCCGATCTTGATTCTTTATTGGCCGAGTTCGATCTGCCAGCTGAAGCTGAGGCCGACACATCAGAGAAAATAGAAGATGAAGTTAACGAAGCTGACCCTGACTCTTTATTGGCTGAGTTCGATCTGCCTGCCGAAGATAATGCGAGTGAAGATGTTGCTACTGAACCAGAGGTTGACGCAACAGAGAAAGTAGAAGATGAAGTTAATGAGTCAGATCTTGATGATTTGCTCGCTGAGTTCGATCTGCCTGCGGATGATAATTCCAATGAAGAGGTCGAAGCTGATTCAGAGAATGACGCGTTAGTTAATGTGGAAGAAGAGGTTGATGATGCTGATCTTGACTCTTTATTGGCAGGATTTGATGAGCCTGTAGATGGCGCTGAAGATAGTTCAGAAGTGAGTGATCTCAGTGAGGAGATAGCCGCTGAATTAGAAGGTGGCTCATCAGACAAGGCAGAAGATCCCGTTGATGATGCTGATCTTGACTCTTTATTAGCAGGATTTGATGAGCCTGTAGATGGCGTTGAAGACAGTTCAGAAGTGAGTGATCTCAGTGAAGAGATTGCCGCTGCATTAGAGGATGAATCATCAGACAAGCCAGAAGAGCCCGTTGATGATGCTGATCTCGACTCTTTGTTGGCAGGATTTGATGAGTTAGCTGATGGTTCTGAAGACAGCCCTGAAGAGAATGACCTCAGCGAAGAGATAGCTGTTGAATTAGAAGCTGATATTGATGGTTTAGAAACGGCTTATGAGGCCGAAGAACAGGCTGATGATGCCGATTTAGACTCTTTATTAGCAGGATTTGATGAACCTGAAGGTATCTCAGAGAACAGCTTAGACGAGAATCACCCCAGTGAAGAAATTGCAGTTGAGCCTGAATTGGGGACAGATACTGTAGATAAACTAGAAGAGCAGGTTGAAGAAACCGATTTAGACTCGTTAGATTTGTCAGATAAGGTAGAAAATCAGGCTGATGATGTTGAACTTGACGAACTTGATGATCCGGTTGTTGGTTCAGAAGACAGCTCAGAAGCCAGTTCAGAAGAAAATGACCTCAGTGAAGAGCTTGCTGCTGAATTAGAGACTGATGTTGATGATTTAGATATCTCAGATATGGCAGAGGAAGCTGATTTTGACTCCTTGCTGTTTGAGGGCGAGCCAGAGTCAAAGGATCCTGAAGAGTCAATTGCAGTCTTAGATAGCGTTGAAAATATTGATTTAGATTTCACGGAAGAAGAGGGGCGAGAGTCATCTTCGAAAGATGAAGCGCTTGATGCTTTACTCGCTGATCTTGAGTCGGCAGAAAAAGAGTCTAGTACGAGTTCTAAGTCGATTAAAGAGGACAGTTTCTTTGGTGATCTCAAGTCCAATAAACACAATAGCGACGATAGTCTAGAGTGGGATGGAGAGTTAGATAATTTAACTGAAGATATTGAGCTACCTCCTGCCGACCCAGTTGATGTGATTGAAGGCAGTGAAGATCTTACCGATGAAGACGTAGATTTAGGTTTATCAATTGCTGACGACGGTAAGTTAACGGTTGATGAAGCGCTAGCCGCACTGGATGCTCAAGAAAATGCAGTGGCACCTGCTAATGAGGTTAATGAGCACGACCTGACTAACTTCCAAAAAGATAATGGTTTCATTGATATTGATCGTTTACTTAACGAGGCCGATGAAGAAGAGGTTGAGATCGATCAATACAAAGAGCTGGATGTCGATATGGGCGAACTAGACAGCTTGATGGGCAATGCTTCCATGGTGGATGTCGATGATGAGGAGAACTCTGTTAACGCCAAACTAGACCTTGCTCGGGCTTATATCGAAATTGATGATAACGACAGCGCTAATGCATTACTGCAGGAAGTAAAGTTAGATGGAAATGATAAGCAAAAACAGGAAGCTGAAGGGTTAATCAATAGTTTAACTTAAATCCTGTTCGATCTTGTCGTACCGTCAATGGTATTAGATAAAAAATGGCGCCCTCGGCGCCATTTTTTAATTTCATTATGCTAGAATCCAGCCCCTAAATAGATTTGAGTATTTCTGTTGTTTTTGACAGTGGATTAAAGGTTTTAAGAGGTTGTATGCGAGTAGCGTTAGGTGTCGAATATGATGGCAGTAAATATTTTGGCTGGCAGCGTCAGCTTGAAGTTGACTCTGTTCAGGCTCAGCTAGAGAAAGCCTTGTCAAAAGTGGCCAATGAGCCCATTACCGTCCATTGTGCCGGAAGAACCGATACTGGTGTCCATGCTACTGGTCAGATAGTTCATTTTGAAACTAATGCGATCCGTAAAGATTCAGCTTGGACTTTGGGTGTGAACGTCAGCCTCCCTGATGATATTGCCGTGAGATGGTCAAAAGTGGTTGATGAAGATTTTCATGCTCGCTTTTCTGCAACGGCCCGACGCTACCGATATATGATCTATAACTATCAGTTACGCCCCGGTATTTTACGCTCAGGTGTGAGTCATTACAGAACCCATCTAGATGAGAAAAAGATGCACGAAGCGGCTCAACACTTTGTGGGTGAGCACGATTTTACCAGCTTTAGAGCACTTCATTGCCAGTCTAAATCCCCTAACCGTAATGTGCACGAGGTGAATGTGACTAGGCAAGGGATGTACATCTGCGTTGATATAAAGGCCAATGCATTTTTACACCACATGGTGCGAAATATTGTTGGCTCCTTAATTGAAATTGGTTTAGGGAATCAGACTCATGAGTGGATCCCAGAATTACTTGCATTAAAAGACAGAAGTAAGGCTGCACCTACCGCTAAACCTAATGGTTTGTATATGGTTGATGTGACATATCCAGAGCGTTATGAATTGCCTAAGCTCGCATTAGGCCCTCTGTTTATGCTTGATTGATTGAGCTGTTCCCCATCTATATTTGTGCCACAAAGTGGTGTTTTTTGAGTGATTCATTATGAGCCTAAACGATATGCCAATAGCCCCAGCCAAAGATGCTAATTTAACCTTATGGTTAGACTACTTGATGGCGATACATCCCACTGAGATTGATATGGGGTTAGAGCGTGTCTCTATAGTTGCCGACCGTTTGGGCCTAAGAGAATTGGGCGATGCTAAGGTGGTCACTGTTGCTGGTACGAATGGCAAGGGCACCACTTGCGCAATGCTTGAACAGGTCTTGTTACTTGCAGGTCATCGCGTTGGTGTATATAGCTCGCCACATATACTCAAGTACAATGAACGTATCAGAATCAATGGCGAAGATGCACAAGATATTCAGGTGATAGAGGCATTTGCCGCGATTAATCGTGCAAGGGAAGAGATTTCCTTGAGTTTCTTTGAATTTGCCACGTTAGCTGGACTCTATCTATTTAAGTCCTCAAAGCTGGACGTCATTTTGCTCGAAGTTGGCTTGGGAGGTCGATTAGACGCCACCAACATTATCGACGCCGATATTGCTGTGGTGACCTCAATTGATCTCGATCATCAGGAGTACTTAGGCGATACCCGTGAGTTAGTTGCGGCTGAGAAAGCGGGTATTTTCCGTTCATCTAGGCCTGCAATTGTCGGTGAGCCTGATATTCCAAATAGCTTATTGGAAGTCGCTAAGCTTAAGGGAGCAGTGCTTCACTGTGTTGGTAAAGAGTTTAGCTATCAATTAAACCAAAGTGACAATCACCACTGGGATTTCAACGGCAGTAAACGTGTGATCACACAGTTGCCGTTACCTCAACTACCATTGCCAAATGCGGCAACGGCATTGGCTGTGATTGAACTGGGTTGGCCAGAGATCTCCGTTGATATTATTAAGCAAGCGATAGGCAATGCTCGTCTTGAAGGAAGATTCGAGTTGGCGTGTGAGCAGCCATTAATTATACTTGATGTTGCTCACAATCCTCATGCTGCTCGATACTTGGCGAAACGGCTTAACACATTTAAATTTAAGCGATTATATGCATTATGTGGCATGCTGAAAGATAAAGATTGTACTGAGGTGATTAACATTTTAGCTGATCAGATAGATCATTGGTCATTCACCTCACTCAATACTGATAGAAGTGCCAGTCCTGAGCAGTTACAAGGGGCATTAAGGGCTTCAAGCTCCTCATCGCAATATGCTAGTCTAAGTGCTGCATGGAGTGAGCTAAGCTCAAAACTAACACCTGACGATGCTGTCATTGTGTTTGGTTCTTTTTATACAGTGGCCGAATTTAAAGCCTTGTCGCTGAACTTTTAAGTAATCCAATTCGTTTTAGGGAGATAAATTGTCTAGTCATTTTCAGAACCGCCTTGTCGGAGTCATTGTTCTTGTTGCGTTAGGCGTGATTTTTTTACCGGATATTTTAGACGGAAAGAAAGATCATCAAGCAGAGCAGTTTGCAGAAATACCTTTGCGGCCTGAAGTGGAGTTGGTTGAGTTACCTGACCCAGATTTTGACACTGTTGACTTAAGTGAAAGTGAACAAGTATTTGAGCCCGCTGTTGATGAATTGGGTGAGTTAGTTCAAGCCATTGAAGAAAAAGAGAACCAAGATAAAGAGGCTTCAGCTCAGCAAGAAAATAAACCGGCTGAGAAGAGTCAAGTGGCAAAGGTGAAGCCTGAAGCCAAGACTGGGTCTGCTTATACATTACAGTTAGGCAGCTTTAAGAGCGCTGATAATGTGAATGGTTTAGTTAAGCAACTAAGAAAGAAAGGTTTCACTGCTTATACTTTACCTCAGAATCCTGTAGACGGTCAGCTAACCAAGGTTTTTGTCGGTCCCAATGTGTCTAAAGCTAAATTACAGAAACTGCGACAGGATATTGAAAAGTTAACCAAGTTAACTGGCCGTATCGTGGCCTATTCTCCAACAGATTCATAACGTAAGACTTTTTTGTTTTATCGCTATTCGATGTGATCAGTTTCTGTTTGGCTGATTATTTTTGTGCTCGGCAGTGCTAACAGTTGTTTACTCGAAAACTGTGGTCATAGATTGAAACAATCATTTCCATCATTAGGATGAGAATGTCTTCAGTCTCTGGTAAAATCTCGCCGTCTTAACTCCTTTGCTGGATTATTTGTTCAATGGTTTGGATTGATTACGCCATTTTTGCTGTTATCGGAGTATCGACTCTAATCAGCTTACTTCGCGGCTTCGCTAAAGAAGCTATGTCTCTTGTGGTCTGGTTTGCAGCTTTCTTTGTTGCAAGTCACTTCTATCAAGATCTCTCCGTTTACCTCACTCAAATGCAAGATGAAATGTTACGTAATGGTGTTGCCATTGCTATTCTTTTTATTGCGACATTAATTATCGGGGCATTAGTTAATTACCTTATTGGTCAATTGGTCGATAAAACGGGCCTCTCTGGCACCGACAGAGTCCTAGGGCTGTGTTTTGGCGCAATAAGGGGAGCCTTGATCGTCAGTGCTTTACTGTTTTTTATGGATGCGTTTACGGGCGCACCCAATACGGATTGGTGGCAGAGTTCTAAACTCGTGCCGGAATTCGGCGTTGTTATCCAATGGTTTTTTGACTATGTGGAAAACACGTCAAGCTTTGTACCCAAAATATAAAATGCGCTAAGCATTACTGGCGGCAATATGGCCCATTTATTGGGCATGAGTCGCTAAAGATTACAATAATCAGAACATCTTACAATGAGGAAGCTTACCCATGTGTGGTATTGTCGGAATAGTTGGTCGAACTTCGGTTAATCAGCCAATTTATGATGCACTAACTGTACTCCAGCATCGCGGTCAAGATGCTGCTGGTATCGTAACTGTCGATGGAAATGCGTTTAGATTACGTAAGGCCAATGGTCTGGTTAAAGACGTGTTTGAAGCTAAACATATGCAGCGTCTTCAAGGAAATGCAGGTATAGGACATGTTCGCTATCCTACCGCCGGAAGTTCGAGTGCGTCAGAAGCTCAACCTTTCTATGTAAACTCCCCATTTGGAATTTCACTGGCTCACAATGGTAATTTGACCAATACGGTTGAGTTACATGAGCGTTTGATTAAACAGCGTCGCCATGTCAATACCACTTCTGATTCTGAAGTGTTATTGAACCTGTTAGCTGATGAGATTCAACAATGTAAGAATGAGACCTTAAGCCCTGAAGAGGTATTTGACGCGGTTGAAAAAGTCCACACTTTGATTCGTGGTGCTTATGCGGTTACCGCTTTGATTATCGGTCAAGGCCTCGTTGCTTTTCGTGATCCTTTTGGGATCCGTCCTTTGGTATTGGGTAAACAAGAAACTGAAAATGGCGTCGAGTACATGATTGCTTCCGAGAGTGTCGCGATTGATGCTGTTGGTTTTGAGTTGATGCGTGACGTCGCACCAGGTGAAGCGGTCTATATTACGCTTGATGGTGAACTCTATACCAAACAATGTGCAAAATCGCCAAGTTATGCACCATGTCTATTTGAATTTGTCTATTTTGCTCGCCCTGACTCTACTATTGATAAAGTGTCTGTGTATGGTAGTCGAGTTAACATGGGCGCTAAATTGGGCGAGAAGATTAAGCGTGAATGGGAAGATCATGATATTGACGTGGTTATTCCAATTCCTGAAACCTCATGCGATACAGCGCTTGAAATTGCGCGTCATTTAGAGCTTCCTTATCGTCAAGGTTTCGTTAAAAATCGTTATATTGGCCGTACTTTTATTATGCCTGGTCAGCAGGAGCGTAAGAAGTCGGTACGTCGTAAACTTAATGCTATTGGCGTTGAGTTTAAGGGCAAGAATGTGTTGTTGGTTGACGATTCTGTGGTACGTGGTACGACTTCTGAGCAGATCATTGAGATGGCTCGTGAAGCGGGCGCCAAGAAGGTGTACTTTGCTTCGGCGGCTCCAGAGATCCGATTCCCAAATGTCTACGGCATCGATATGCCGACTGCCAGTGAGTTAATTGCTCATGGTCGCGACGTGGACGAGATCAGTAAAATGATTGGTGCTGATGGCATGATCTTCCAAGATCTTGAAGACCTTGCTGAAGCTGTTCGTATGGAGAATCCTGAGATCAAGCGCTTTGAAACATCTGTTTTTGATGGTAATTACATCACTAACGATGTGGATCAGGCTTATCTTGATCACATTACTCAATTGCGAAATGATGATGCAAAAGCCAATAGAAGCCAAGACATTGGCACAAATCTAGAACTGCATAATGTGTGTCACCCTTAACTGGTGTGACACTCAATAGCACTAAGCTATTCGACATTGATTTATAAAAAAACCGACCTTATACCAAGGTCGGTTTTTTGTTATTTACCATGTTCAGCATTTTTATAGTGATTGGTATTAAATCGTATTACTGGGTCAACTTTTCAGTTAACTCCTTTGCTTTATCAAAATCAAAATTTTCTATGGCTTTCTCAATGGCGCTAAAGTCGAGTTGGTGGCTAATCAGCGAGTGCTTAACTTTTTGAATCTCCTCTAGAGCTTGAGTGTCATAGTTATCAATCATAGTGAGCAAAGTATCTAAAGACATATTAGTATCAACGGG
Organism: Shewanella hanedai; assembly: GCF_007197645.1. Taxonomy (GTDB): domain Bacteria; phylum Pseudomonadota; class Gammaproteobacteria; order Enterobacterales; family Shewanellaceae; genus Shewanella; species Shewanella hanedai. Next base: position 72,548 of record NZ_VKGK01000025.1, on the reverse strand, counting down.
CTCAGTTTCTTGAGGGACTATTGGTTCTTCAGCTGCTTTCTTTGACTTAGTCATTTCGATATGAGTACGCAGGGTCTGCAGGTGTTCGATAACAATATCGACTTTAACTTCTTCAGGATAAATATTGTTATTGAGTGAATCTTCCATCTCTTTGGCCATATCAGAGAGTGTTGTGGCTGCAAGATTTGCGGCAGCCCCTCGAAGTGAATGAGCCGTGCGCGTGGCGGTTTCAATATCTTTAATGATCATAGCCTGTTTAAGGTTAATCATGGCTTCAATCTGGGATATAACAAAGTGCTCTAAGATCTCCCAGTATTTTTTACTATTACCTCCAATCCTTGAGATACCTAAAACGGTATCAACGCCAGGCATATCCTCCATGGTTAACTCAATGTTAGTTCCCTCAATGATTTCTTTGTTGTTCTCGATGGGCTCTTCTTCGTAAACATTAACACTAGTCACTAGGGGGGTTGAATTTGATCCCAGAATGTATTCTCTGAGCTTCTCTTTAAGGATGTTAAAGTCAATCGGTTTACCTATATGATCGTTCATGCCTGCTTGTTTACAATTTTGAACATCGCTTTCCATCGCGTTAGCCGTCATAGCCACAATAGGTAAGCTGTCATAGGCAGGGTTTTTACGGATATTTTCGGTGGCTGTAATACCATCCATTATCGGCATTTGCATGTCCATCAAGACCAGATCAAATTTCTTGTCCTCTAATCTGTCTAAGGCCTCTTGCCCGTTGTTTGCTATTGTGATGTCAACGTTAAAGGGTTCCATCATTCCCATAGCAACTTCTTGGTTAGTTTCGTTATCCTCAACTAACAATAGGGACTTACCACTTAAATCTAACTTTATTTCCTCTACATTTGCATTTTTACCGTGATCTTTAAGCCCTAAGCTTTCTATGCCATATGCACCCATAACAGAATCGAAAAGAATGGAAGGATTAACCGGCTTGATAATAATACCATCGAGAAGATGCTCAATATCCTCTGTCATGCCTATCTCGCGGCCGTAGGCTGTAACCAGAATAATTTTTGGCTGCTTAATAAGATCCATTGCTCTGATCTTTCTAATGGTCTCTATCCCATTAATGCCGGGCATGTTCCAATCCATGAAGACTAACTCGTAAGGACGAATGTTTTCAGTCTCTATTGCCGAGAGGGCTTCTTGTCCGTTGCTGACCGCAGAGGGAGCGAATTTCATCATGGTTAGCAAGTTAACCAGTATGTCTCTGGCAACATCATTATCATCAACGACAAGCACGGGCTTATCAATTAAGTCTTTAACTGGCTTGTAGTTGTTCTTCATTTTCGCATCTTGCAACTCACAATCTAAAGTGAAGGAGAAGGTTGAGCCTTGCTCTGCTTCACTGGTAACCCAAATTTTGCCTCCCATGAGTTCAACTAAGCGCTTAGAGATGGTGAGACCTAAGCCTGTGCCACCATATTTGCGTGTGATAGAAGCATCTGCCTGAGAGAAAGACTTAAACAGCTTGTCTTGCTGCTCTTGTGACAAGCCGATACCAGAGTCTCGGACATCGAACTGCAAGTTCAGTATGTCTTCCGATTGCTTGAGGAGTTTAACGCCGACGACAACCTCACCTGATTCCGTGAATTTAATGGCATTACCACACAGGTTAATTAATATTTGGCCAATACGTAATGGATCACCCACTAAAGCCAGTGGAATATGGGGATCGATATCAAATAGGAACTCTAACCCTTTCTCATCTGCTTTGACCGCGATGATATTGGTGAGATTATCCAGCACTTCATCCAATCTAAAGTCCACGGTCTCAGTGACAAGTTTACCAGCCTCCATTTTGGAGAAGTCCAATATGTCATTGATAATGCCTAGTAATGACTTGGCTGCCATGTCTATTTTACTGACAAACCCACGCTGTTTGGGATTCAGATCTGAATTGAGTGCTAAGTGAGACATGCCTATAATGGCGTTCATTGGTGTACGAATTTCATGGCTCATATTGGCAAGGAAATCACCTTTAGCCTTACTCACTTCATCTGCGGCCTCTTTAGCTTTCCTTAACTCAACTTCCATCTGTTTACGCTCAGTAACATCGAGAAATAACCCAACGACACCGTTAGGATCGCCTTTAGTGGAGAAGAAGGTGGCTTCATACACCATGACATCTCTTTGCTCACCATTGGCATTCACTAGTTGTGCTTCGTAATCTAATGACCCTATATTCTCTAGCAGCTTTGCTTCAGACTCTTCAAATTGTAGGGCTGTTTTCTCTTCAAAAATATCCTTAGGTGTTGAGCCAATAATATCGGCTTCAAATAATCCAAAGAAATCGGTAAAGCTCTCGTTGACCCCGATGTACTCGCTGTTCACATTGCGGTAGTACATTGGGTTTGGAATGGCATCCAAAATTTGGCGATTAAGCTCCAGTTGCTCGACAACTTTCAGTTCAGTTTTCTTCTGTATCTCTAGGTTACGCGTGAGTTGTACACCAATGGCGAGGTCATCGATGACGTCCATGACCCAGTGTTCTACCGTGTCATCTAGTGGCGTTAATGTGCCTATCTCAAGGAGTCCAACTGGAGATTGGTTGACCACTAAAGGGAAGTAGTGCATCTCTGCTAAGGACAAGTTACTGCCATTAAGTACAATAGAGTATTTATCTTTTAAATTTTTGAAGCGACGATACTCCTGTCCGTAGAGTATGCTTTTATGGGTTGAGTCATTGTTTATATAAGACGTTGGAGAGTCTACGCTATAGCCGATACCAGCAACTCTCGTTAAGGCTTCTTCATCTAAAACATAGATGCCAATGAGCGGAAGGTTCAATTTGGATATCAAAAATTGATTCACATCTTTACCCAATGACTCTGTACTCTCCTGTCCTCGTAAAACGACACTGAAATCCTTTAGCAGGGAGTTACGTTGCAACTGGCCAGCAACATTTCTAAGCACGTGGTTTAGTGCTTTGTTGAACTCTCCCATCTCACCTTTAGTTTTTTCATCTAATACAAAATTAAAGTTATTGTCGGAAACATGATTAATAACCGTTTTTTGCATGTTTTTAAGAGGGTGGATATACAGACGCCACTGCAAAACGAAAAAGAAGATAATACTGCTAATGAAAAGGCCTAAACTCAGCAATTGAATACTATAGATCAACATTCCATTGCTGATGCCCTTCTCAAGTTCTGCATTCGCACGCTCGTTGAGTGAACGACTCGCAAGGCCTATCATGGTCATGATTTTAGAGCTATCACTGAGGTACTGAACCCCCAATAATTGAGTCATGACATAGGAACTGGCGTTGGGATTTTCTGCTAAACGCTTAAGGGCTCGTCGCTCTGTGGCGGCTAGCTCGTTGGCTTTTTGCAGCGCGAGACTCAGTTGGGTTAATTCGTAATCTCGTACCCCAATTTTCTTCATTTTATCGATGATGGGGAAGCTATCATTGGAGGCTATATTTTCTAATTCAATCAGTTCAAATTCAGGGTTTAGGACTTTTTCCCAGTAAGTCAGTGAAGTACCGTTAGGTAGAGCTGATGTACCATTACGGTTCGACATTGTCTGTTCGAAAAGGGCGTACCAACGCTCATTACCCGTAAGTGCATAAAGCTTTGCAAACGCAGTTTGCTGACCAGTACTGATCCGCAGATCATTGAGTAGCGCATTAGTGGTATTTAAGCGGGTGAAGTCTTCGATGAGATCTTCTTTGTTGTTTTGGTTATACAAAGTCAGGATTAAGCAGATAAATAAGCTGACAATCATCAGTAAAATTAAAGCTCTAGACGTATAATTTAGGTAAACTTTTGTTAAAGGCATCAGCCTTGACTCCTGTGTATCTTGGCGAGAATCTCTTTCCAATTCTGTTTTCACCATACTAAGACATAACTATGATTGTTTAGTTAGCGGTAAATGGTGGCGTTCAATCGCATTGTAAGCATTTCATTAGGCCTGATATTTACATTGAGCCGTTCCAAACAAAGAGTAAAAAATCAGGCATTTTATTTTCGGTACAATATTTATTTTAGACTTATAATTTGATTAGGCTTATTTAATTTTCCTATGGAACTGAAATGACTTTAAGTAGCGATCTTTTTACAGAGAAAAGTAAACAAACAGTATTAATTGTCGACGACACCCCTGATAACCTGACGCTGTTACATGAACTGTTAAAGGATAACTATCATGTAAAAGCTGCTGTAAATGGCGTAATTGCTTTAAATATCATTAACAAGGGGGGCATCGATATTATTCTGTTGGATGTCATGATGCCCGAGATGGACGGTTATGAAGTCTGCCGTCGCGTTAAAGCCGACAGTGAAATTAGTGATATTCCAATCATTTTTCTGACTGCTAAAAACAGTATTGATGACGAGACGATGGGATTCAATCTGGGTGCTGGCGATTACCTGAGTAAACCTATTAGTCCTCCTTTATTACTCGCTCGAGTGAAAACCCACTTGGAGATAAAAGCGTCAAAAGATTTTTTGAAGAACCAAAATATCTTATTAGAAAGGGAAGTGAAGCGACGTACCCAAGAGGTGGTCAATATACAAAATGTAACGATAACGGCAATGGCGAATCTTGCTGAAACACGAGATCCTGAAACGGGTTTTCATATCAAACGTACACAAATCTATATGAAGTTACTTGCGACTCAACTGAGTCATAAAGAGGCTTACCGTGAAGAGTTAACACCGGCTTATATTGAGCAACTCTTCACTTCAGCCCCGCTGCATGACATTGGAAAAGTGGGCATATCAGATAGCATTTTACTGAAACCCGGTAAACTGACTGAAGAAGAATTTGAGACAATGAAAAACCATGCTTATCTTGGGTTTAAGTCATTAGAGTCCGCAGAGAAACATATGGAACAATCGGATACTTTTTTACATATCGCCAAGGATATCGCGCATTATCATCATGAAAAATGGGATGGATCCGGATATCCAGATGGTTTAGTTGGAAACGATATCCCACTGAGTGCCCGTATGATGGCGATAGCCGATGTGTATGATGCGCTGATTAGTAAACGAGTCTATAAAGACGCGATGACTCACGAAACTGCTCTAAATATCATAAAAGAGGGCAAGGGCAATCATTTTGATCCCGAATTAATCGATGCATTTCTCGAAGTCGAAGATGATTTCTATGCTGTTGCCTCTAAATACAAAGACTAAATAAACCGTAGATTGTCATTAAGTTAAATGCACGCACCAGACGAGCATCCAAATGACGAAGAGTAAGGTTACAGCGCCTCGATTAAGCCTGTGTCCCATGCTTAATCCGATTAAGGTGCTGATACAAGTTAACGTGATCTGCAAGGTTAACAGTAACATGAGTTCGAATATTTTATCTTCAATGATTAAAGGTAAAATAAGTAAGGCTACTGCGGTGACAAGTAAAAAATGATAGAGCAATAATTTGTCTAAACTACTGCCTGAAATAGGTTTGGTGGCTAACATGTGTGTCCCTCAATGTGTCTGATGCGATGACAGAGAGGATAATACATGCAAATGAGAATTATTCTCAAATAAATTTACATTAAATGTTCATGATTATTGCAGCTCCTGCAAGTTTACGCTAAAGTTACTGGTAATTTATACAGTGTTTGGTGTTCCATCCTATGATCCTCTATATCGCAGAAAAACCTTCCCTTGGTCGTGCCATTGCCGACGTGTTACCTAAACCACATAAAAAAGGGGACGGGCATATTATTGCGGCAAATGGGGATTGTGTTTCCTGGTGTATTGGCCACCTCCTTGAGCAAGCTGAACCTGATGCATATGATCCTGAATTTAAATCTTGGAAGTTTGAACATCTGCCTATTATTCCTCAAAACTGGAAGATGAAGGCCAAACCTAACACTCGCTCACAACTCACAATACTAAAAGGCTTAGTTAAACAGGCATCACAGCTAGTTAATGCGGGGGATCCTGATAGAGAAGGGCAGCTTTTAGTTGATGAGGTGATTGCGCATTTTGGTGTAAAAGGCGATAAATTACATCAAACCAAGCGCTTGTTGATCAGCGATTTGAATCCACAAGCGGTGAAACGAGCCCTAGGACAAATGCGCAGTAATCGAGAGTTTATTCCCTTGTCGACGTCGGCTTTAGCTCGCTCAAGAGCTGATTGGCTTTATGGCCTTAATATGACACGAGCGTACACTATTCAAGGGCGTAAAGTGGGCTATCAAGGCGTCTTGTCTGTGGGACGCGTGCAAACACCGCTACTTGGGTTAGTCGTTCGCCGTGATGAAGAGATAGCGAATTTTGTCTCTAAACCTTTCTATGAAGTATTGGCAAATCTCAGTACTGAAAAAAGTGAACACTTTAAAGCCAAGTGGCAGCCAAGCGAAGCGTGTCAAGCGTATATGGATGAAGAGGGAAGAGTACTTTCTAAGGGATTAGCACAAAATGTAGTGGGTAGGATTACTGAAAAACCAGCTTGTGTAACAGGGCTTGAAAGTAAAGATAAGAAACAGAACCCGCCGTTGCCCTATAGTTTATCTTCACTGCAGATTGATGGTGCTAAGCGTTTTGGTATGAGTGCAAAAGAGGTGCTTGATACCTGTCAGGCACTTTATGAAAAGCATAAACTCATCACTTATCCAAGATCCGATAGCCGTTATTTACCAGTAGAGCAGTTCGCTATGGCCCCCTCTGTGGTTAGCGCTGTTTTGAATGGTGCGAGTGAGTTACTTATTGGACCGGATCAGCCAAATTTAAAGTTGAAATCTAAGGCGTGGAATGACAAAAAGGTCGACGCTCACCACGCGATTATTCCAACAGAAAAGGTGGCGAATTTAGCAGGGTTAAGTCAAAGAGAGAGACAGCTCTACCTGCAGGTTACTCGTCAGTACCTTGCCCAGTTTTATTCAGCCTATCTTTATCATGAAACTCAGGTTGAAGTTGAAATTGCCGGTGGTAAGTTCAAAACCAAAGCGAAACAGGAGAAAGCATTAGGGTGGAAACAGCTTTTTTCTAAGCAAGAATCAAAGCAAGAGGGGAAATCATCAAGTTCGAGTGACAATAAGGATGATGAATCTGAAACTCTGCAAGAGTTACCATCACTTGTGAAAGGGCAGCAGTTACATTCTGGTCAAGGTGAACTAATCGAGAAACAGACTCAGGCTCCTAAGCAGTTTAACGATGCGACATTACTCAGTGCGATGACGGGAATTAACCGTTATGTCACCGATCCTGAGATCAGGAAAATTTTGAAAGACACAGACGGTTTAGGGACTGAGGCAACGAGAGCTGGAATTATTGAGTTGCTGTTTAAGCGGAATTATCTACTCAGAACCGGTAAGTCGATTATTGCGACCGATGTCGGTAAAGGGTTGATCAATAGTTTACCTCTGAGTGCCACAACTCCCGATATGACCGCTTTATGGGAGAGTAATCTAGATGCTATCAGCCGTAAAGAAGCCAAGTACTTGAATTTCATGACCCCTTTGCTCGATACCTTATCTGCATTAATTGTCCAAGCAGGAGCACAGCTCCCCTCTGCACTACAGGGAGTGAAGTCACCGACTAACAGCTTTAAGAAAAAGCGTTACACAAGGTCGACAGGTGCTAAGACGTCAAGTGGCTCGGCAAAGAGTAAGGCTAAGCCTGCCGCTAAAAAGCCTGCAAGAGGTTAATTATAAGAGGTTAGCGTTTATTTAGTTAACTCCTTTTCAGTTGGATGAATTGAGTTTTGATAATAAGAAAGGCTGCCTTTGCAGCCTTTCTTATGTAAAACTGTGCATTTTACTTTTTAATCGGCTTCACATAGGGAAACTGTTTAGGGTGACGATTAAACGTATTGGCATTGTCGGTGACCTTCCTGCCTATAAATATGCTTAGCGCGGCATCCATTGCATCATCGCTAGGTTTACGACCATTTATTTCTTCAAAAGTGTAAGCCGCTTTAGTCCCCACACTGTATGGGATCATGTCGGGGAGCAGTTTTACTGCGACAGAATCTGCGTATGCAACCGGGTTTGACTGTTTTTTATCGAGAGTGGCTGCGCGTAACACTGTGCCAGAAACTGCATAAGCCCGGCTTAAATCTGAATCGGGGCGATGCTGAGTATGTTCTGATATCTCCATTTTATTATTAACCATAAACATATGCGTCATCAGAGGATGGGCAAGTCTGTTCACTTGTACCCATTGATCGACATTGTACATGGCAGTGCTGGCATAAACATTTATCTCCTTAGGTAGCATCTTATTGGGGATCTCAACAAGGATGACGCTGCTCTGAAAATCTTTAAAGAGATCGACGCCTTTATCAAAAGAGGAAAGTGTCAATTGCCCCTCTCCAAGAAGTTGAGTCATAAAACCAATAATACCTTCAGAGTTGCCGACAAAGGTATCGTGGGCAGCACCAGACCAGACACGTATGCCATTGTTGAATTTAACTTCTTTACCTATGCTAGCTCTGCCAAACTCTTTGCCTTTGGTACCTATGGCCTGATTAGCACCATCAACAATGCCGAACACCAGCTTGTCCTTATCCAGATAGGCTGTGATCGTCATCCCAGCTTTTTTAAACGCCTTATCACTGGCGATATGAAAGTTATATACGCCATTTTCACCGAAAGCAGCACTACCATCGGTTCCGGTTGTTGGGTTGATGTTCATCATAAATGCGGTATAACCACTTTTTTCTGATTCAAATACGAACATATCCGTCAAATCAAACTGCGGATATTTGATTGAAAGCTCGCTTTCGAAGTGGTGACTAGCAAAGGCTGGTGTGATTTGAAAAGTGATGTTTGCTAGCAAAACTAATGCACTTGCTATTAATCCGATTTTTAATTTGTTGATATAAATGGGCATGTCATATTCCTTTTTGAGTTGTTTAAAGTATTTCCCGTAGGTGCTAATGAACAACGAAATCAATAACTGGCCATCAGTGTCATACTAAACATCTTTATTTATCATTGTTTGTTTTTTTGGCGAATTATCTTGTTTCCAGCCTCGAGTTAAGAGTTTCAAGGTTTGATTAGGCTAACTTAAGGCGCATGTAGTGGCTAATTCAAAATGAGTCCTTAATGATGTAAGTTACATAGACTGCATTATTTGGGATTTTTTTCGGACTATCCATGATGAATAGAGTATCTTTTATGTCAGATCGTACACTCTGTATTTAGCAACAAGAGAAGGCGCACTAACATGAGCATGGCCAACAGCAATCTTGAACTTAATGGTGTGAGAGATCTCAGCATGGAAGAGGGGCCATATCTTGACGTGCTTTCCGATGTGCTACGTGCGATTCGGCTCTATGCTAGCAGTTATTATTGTGCTGAGTTCTCCTCTCCATGGGGGATCGATGAGCCTCAAGCCGAGTGTGGCACGTTTCATGTGGTGATACGTGGCAATGCCTGGTTGATGACTGAAGAGCTAACCAGCCCTATTTTTCTGTCAACGGGCGATATTATCGCGTTTCCTACAGGCTCTCCTCACCAAGTTAGTGATCAGTTAGGTTGTCAACTCATGGCGGGAGGTGAGGTGTTAAAGAGAATACGGTCGAACAGGAGTCCCTTTTCTGATGGACAAAGTGTTGTCACACTCCTGTGCGGCTATTTTCAGTATCAAACCGATACTGGTTTGCCTCTACTGCGTGATATGCCCTCTATGTTGCATATAAAAACAGAAGAGGAGCCTGAACTTGCATGGCTTAATCATCTGATAAAAACCCTTGCCTACGAATCCCGCTCGCTTCAACCTGGAAATGCCGTAGTTGTTGATCGTCTCACCGAGGTGTTGGTGATCCAGTTACTGCGCTGGCATATGAGTCGCCAACAAAATACTCCAGGTTATTTTCAGGCCTTAGGGGATGATAAGCTCAGTCGAGCATTGAGTTTGATCCATCAAGAACCTGGAAAAGCTTGGACTGTGGAGTCTCTCGGTCTTGCTGTCTCGATGTCGCGGACCTCGTTTGCTAACCGATTTCAATCTATTGTCGGCATGACGCCACTGGCTTACTTAAGTCAATGGCGTATGCATATTGCCCACGGATTACTTGCTGAGGGAAAGCTCTCTATGCTGAGCATTGCAGAGACGGTTGGCTACAAGTCAGAAGCATCATTTGGAAAGGCATTTAAGAAAATCATGGGGATAAGCCCTGGTAAAGTCACTAAACGCTAAATATAAGTCTAGCCCTAGTGCGTATCTAATTACCACCGGATCTGTTACATCCGTTTGAATATGGTGATTTAAGAGCAAATTATGATGCATCGCTCACCACTACGCCAAGCCAAAACTAGCAAACACGTAATTTGATAATGCCACTACCCCTTGGTCTGCAGAATTTTACCATTGATGAGATCAGTACCAAATTTGAACGTAAAATCCAAAATCGAGAATGGATCGATACTGTATTAGCCGACCTTCGAATGAAGATTGATTACACTTTCTGGTTTGGTTCATTTCTTTGGAGCTTGAGTCCTAGCTCTCTTTTGTCTCCAAATGAGATAGCTACTAGAAGAACCTAAATCGAAGAGATAAAAAATCAGGTGTGAGTGCGGCTATGACCTTCGACAGCATGGGTAAAAATGTTCCCTACATTTCCAGGCATTTCCTATATCCATATAGGTCAGACGCTGTCGTAGAGGCTAAAGGGACCTTTTCAGTTAATAGAGAGGGCGCCGTGTCATCGAAGTATTTACACATTAGGCCTGCTGCAAGCAATAAACACCAATTAGCTATGGTATTAGTTAAATCACACAAGTACCAAACCAGCTAAATGAACCCAACCAAAAAGATATTTGAAACTTGCTATCAGGCAAGTTACCTCAATTGGGTGCCCCTATTTAGCGCTATTAATCTGTCGAGAATATGTTCACCATCCATACGAATACCATTGTGCTCATATTCTGAGGTTAACCAGTACTTAAGATTACCCACTTGCTTGGTTGTTTCCAGGCTGTAGCGCATTTCGACAAACATATCTTCACTATAAATTGCAGCAGCGACAGGCACTTGGTTGTTGGCCAATGTGTCCAAGTTATAGAGTGTTGACCAATCGTTTTTAGTGGCTAATAAATTGGCTGCATGTTTCAGCGGTTTTAAATTGGTAAATTGTTCGAAGAACCACGGGTAGACCATCTCACCAGTAAAAAGAAAGTCCTTACCGAATTCATAGTTAAACTCATCGTATTGAGCACGTACCCGTTGAGCAGACCAGTTTGAAGCGGTTTGCTGGCAGTAGATACTTTCATGAAGTAGGGCAAAGATAGGATTAGTATTAAAGTCCAGCATTTGACAGAACTGGGCGAGAAAAAGTGGGTTGACATGAGTGCCAATATCCGTGTCTATCAGGGCATGTTCCAAAAGATAGTAGACAGCTTCTGGTCCTTGTTCCATGCCGATGTTGATCCCAAGTAGCTGTAACATCTCAACCGTGAGTCGTTCACCAGTGGCGATACGTACGTCATGATGGCTAATATGTTCGGCGAGTTGAGTGACAAGCTCCTGCGCATCGCTGAAGCGAGTGAAGAAATCATGATTTTTAGCGAGTACTCGTTGGTAGGTCGCTTGATAGACCTCGTCCGCAGAGCGGGTTAACGAGGGGAGTCCACCGGTAATATAGGCTTCTTTTAGCCCTGAAGGAGCGTCATTGAGGTATTTTAGCACGCAGAAACCACCGAAACTCTGACCGATTATACTCCACTTTTGACCAGGGCAAAGTTGTTCACGAATAGTTTCAGCGTCACGAATGATGTTGTCTGCTCTGAAGTGTGACAGATATTGAGCTTGCTGTTCAGAATTGAAATGAGCCAAACTTAAATAGCTGACAGGGGTTGAAAGCCCGGTTCCACGTTGATCTAAAAGTAATACTCTGAATTCTGTTAGTGCGCGTTTTATCCAGCCGCTATTAACAACAGGTCTGACGGCACCAAAGCCCGGTCCGCCTTGAAAGAAGACTAAAAAAGGACGTTCATTTGAGCCTGTATCTGCATCAGGTAAGGTGAGTTCTCTAGCAAAGACTTGGATTTTTTTACCTTGAGGGTCATCGTAGTTAAGGGGCAAGGTAAAGGTATGTTTATGCGCAGATAAACCAGCTAGACTTAGATCAGGTTTCATGGGGGTCCCAAATGTGATAACTTTTTTATAATTAGATTGTATACAAAAAATTTGTAGGCTCCAAACCCGTTTTTAGTTGTTGAGATCAAGTTAGTGTTAACTTTTAGCAAGAGTTATTAGAGTATTCCTCAGAGTTGCCGTAATCTCTTAGTTTAATCAAAATGAAATTCAGCCATTCTACGTAGGCCAACTAATGAAGTATCAGATCATTCCAGTTACCCCGTTTCAGCAAAATTGTAGTCTTGTTTGGTGTGATAAGACCATGAAAGCGGCTGTGATCGATCCAGGTGGTGATATAGACCGAATCCTAGCGGAAGTGAAAAAATTGGGTGTTTCTCTTGAGAAAATATTTCTAACTCACGGGCATATTGATCATGTTGGTGGCGCTAAGTCACTTTCAGATTTACTGAGTATTCCTATTATTGGCCCCCATAAGGCAGATACTTTCTGGCTTGAAAGTCTTGTCGATCAAAGTCAGCATTTTGGTCTTAAAGCCTGCGTACCCTTTGAATCTCATCAATATTTAGATGAAGGTGATACCGTGACTATTGGTGAGCTGACACTCAAGGTGTTGCATTGCCCTGGTCATACACCCGGTCATGTGGTTTTTTTCTGCGAAAAAGCAAAAACGGCTTGGGTAGGCGATGTACTGTTTCATGGATCCGTAGGACGAACAGACTTTCCTATGTCAAACCACGAAGATTTAATCGCCTCGATTACTAAAAAACTCTGGCCACTGGGTAGGGATGTGGAGTTCATCCCAGGACATGGTCCTATATCTACGTTTGGTTCTGAGCGAGATCAAAATCCATTTGTCGCTGATCAGCTATTTGATTAATAGATAGAACGGGGAAATAATTCCCCGTTTTTGTCGTTAACCCATCCTTCTTTTCATTCCAAAAGACAGCAGTAATAAGCTGATGACCCCCAGTGAACCACCGGAACTGTTATTGTTAGTTGGTGCTGGCGCAGCTGTTACCGTAATGCTTTGCTCTTTATTACTGTTGAGCTTGCCATCGTTAACCGTTAATACCACTTTGTATGTCCCTGCTTTGGCATAGGTATGTGATAGCTGCAGCTTATTAGCACTGTTTCCATCACCAAGATCCCATTGATAATTCAAACTGTCTTCGTCGGCATCACTGCTGGCACTGGCGTCAAGTTGGCATACTAGATGGGTACAGCTGGCGGTGAAGCTAGCCGTAGGAGCTTGATTTGTGCTGAGTGTTAAGGTTTGAGTCTGACTATGAGCTAAACCTTGTGGATCAGTCACTGTCAGTATGACCTGGGCTTTATTGTCAGTCAGTTGACTGTTTGAAAAGTCATAACTTGGGTTGCGCTCACTACTTGATGTGCCCGCCATTTGCCATTGATACGTTAAGCTATCACCTTCAGGGTCTTCACTGCTGCTTGAATCAAACTGACAGACAAACTTATCGCACTGATAACTAAACTTGGCTTCTGGTGCTAGGTTGGTCTTAGACGCAATAATTTTAATAAACTGCGCTGACATTGCCCCCCATTGACCACTGGTATCTTTGGCTTTGAGGTAGAGTGTATGTTGGCCTAAGCTCAAATCACTGGCGTTGATCTGAAGCTCACCCTGTTCTGTTTTCTCATCAAATGTTCCATCTGAGGCAGTTAGCAGCGTTGCCTGACCGCCATCCCAAGGTGCATCATCAATATAGAGTGCAATTTCTGAGATATCTTGAGTGGTTTCAGTGCCACCTCGTCGGCTAAATCTGTCATCGGATGCGGTAACGTTTAGGGTTATGCGGTAGTTTTGGGCAATGGCATCAATTGGTTGGCCTACACTGCTGATGTCGGTGATGTCAGGCCCTGATGGCATGAGGTAGGGAGCTTCGACAATTTTGGCGGCATATTTAAGTGCTTTGAGGTTATCTGGTAATACTTTCTCATTGTAGATAGAACAGCTCTGAAAAAATGCAGTCCCCAACTCGAAAGTCATGTGCGGGATCCCTAACTCACCATAGCTTAAATTGTCACTGGTGCCATCTGTTGGATAGAGCCCGACACTTTGCATCGGCATATAGCCATTGTAGCGGGCCAGTTTCCTGCCGAGTGAGCGCATCGCCACGCCATTGGGGGCTAAGGTATTAGTATCACCCCATGGAAAAAGGACTAGCTCACTGTATGAATGTACGTCGATATGCAGTCCTTGGGTTGTATCCGGCGCAGCATCATTACGGTTGGGTCCTCTGTGATCGCCAAACAAGTTTCTCACATAGGTTTCTACAGCCTGAGTTTCAGGCTCTGATGCTGGTGTTGGTCCACGAAATAGGTCGCTGCATTGATTGCCGCTAGAGCCTCCGTCTACCGTGTTCCATGCCCAACTAAAGTTGCGGTTAAGATCGGCACCGATGGCCTCGGAGTTACTGCCGCAGTAATTTGAGTTGACGTTTTTGCGCCAGGACAATCCAGTTTCGGCTTTTTTACGCCCATCAGGATTCATATGCAGTAGTAGGTGGATCTCATGGCGATCCAAAATCCATTGAGTATCGGCATCTGTGCTGTATTCATTGAGTAGATTTTTAGCAAATTGCAGTACCAGAGGGGAGGTGGCGTATTCTCTTGCATGCATTGCGGCGTGGATAAATAACTTGGGCTTTTCGCCTGTTACTTGGCCATTGGTGAGTTTTAATACATTGAGGTCATAACCGCCGTTGCCAGTCTGTTTCTGCCAAGAATTACCAATATCTTCAATACTGGCAAACTGTGGATATTGAGTTACAAGCTGTTCAATATCGCTTTGAGTTTCCTCAACCGTCGGGTAACAGCTATAGCCCGGGATTCCCGGCATTGATGAACTGCTCAGGCTTGAGGCTCTTTGCGGATAAAGCTTAGCGGGATCTTCAACCTTGGTCATGCTGGTGGTGAAAGGTTGTATTTTATTGAGTGCATCATTTGATAATGGCACCCAGATAGCTCTCTGCTGGGGATCGGTCGTTATTTTCTCATTGTGGAGTGTGATGTTCGCTTTTAGAAAAGTCATCTCATCAGGAAAAATAAGTTTATAGGTTTGTTGGCTGCTGTCTGCTGCAATGGCTTGTGATTGCACTATTGATGTGAATAGCAAACAGGGTAGAAAGAGCATTTTTGTCAATTTAGAGAGAGTAAATGGAGGTGACAATTGAGTTATTTTTTTTGATGTTTTCATTATGATTAACTGCCATGTTGAAAGGGGTTTTAGTTTTCACATTACGCTCTCTCAATTGAGCGAGAGTGGCATATCCTCAAATGAACATTTTCAAGCTTCTTAGAGATATTCAGCCTGCAGGGCGAAATACTTAATGAGTACAAGTTAGCAACATATTTATCTTTTTGTAAGCAGTTTTACACTCTATTTAGTAGGTAAAAGGTATGACACTGTGTGGAAGAAACCTTTTGTAATAGATTGATGCTTGTAATTGAGGTGACGTTTGATAGCTTAGTTTTACGTTGTTTGAAAAATGAGATATACGGACATGTCCCATCATATAGAGGATATCCTCTCCCAATGGCAAGTCGCTCCACATGATGAATGGGTGCTTGCTGTGATAACTAAAGTACAAGGCTCTTCATACCGAAAAACCGGTGCAATGATGTTATTCCATCCTTTGGGTCGCTCGGTTGGCCTGTTAAGTGGTGGATGTTTAGAAGCGGATCTTCGTCGGCATGCACAGATGGCGATAGAGAAACAGCAAGCCATATTAGTGCAGTACGATGCCAGTGACGAAACTGATGCCAGTTATCAGCTAGGCTGTGGAGGGATTGTCGATATTATGTTGGTCCCCCTTAAGCGTGAAAATCATTACCTTCATTTTCATCAATTGACTGAGCAGTTATATCATGGCGGTCAGTTTTTCTATCAAATTGCACTGCCTCGCAGAGACACTGATCTTGCGAATATCAAGGCTAGTATTCACCCCTATGATGAAGCCCCATTCCCTGTGGATGATTTTAAGCGCGCAGGCATCTTTCAGTCTGCGCAAGATGAATTGGTTATTCCGCTGCGATCTCGATACCGACTTGCGATTTTCGGTGGTGGTCTAGATGCACAGCCATTGGTTGCTATGGCTTTGAATTTAGGCTGGCAGGTCGACTTAATTGATGAACGAGCCAGTTACGCGAGGAACCATGATTTTCCCGGTGCCAGAGTTTATAAACAACCCGTTGACAGTTTACCTGAGGGGTTTGAACGTAATTTGGATGCCATTATCATCATGCAGCACAACCTTACACTCGATGCTAAGGCGCTGCGGGTGGCGCAAGAGATAGATAAAGCTGGTTATTTGAGGTACCTAGGATTGTTAGGCCCACCTCATCGCAGGGAGCGGGTACTGGAGAAAAGTGAGTTGAAGGTTAATGACTTTAACTGCTTTTTCTCGGCGCCAGCGGGTTTTGCTTTAGGGGGGGAGCTGCCTGAGTCCGTTGCCTTGAGTATTTTAGCCCAGTGTCATGGCGTGTTGCATGGCGCGAGACAGACTCCTTTAGATCAGGTTATGATTTGAACACCTTAATCGCCTTACTGGCAGCAGGTCAGAGTCGGCGCTTTAATGGCGTTAAACTGGCTCAGGCTATCGATGATCATGGGACTAGTTTATTGGCAGACAGTTTTCGAAAACTGAAGTTAGTGGCCGATACAAGGGGTGCTGAACTGGTTGTGATCCTTGGTGGACATCAAGCTCTGCTTTCCTCTTTATTGCCAGATGATGCTAAATACATTATCAATCATGAGTTTGATTCTGGCTTGTCCTCCTCCATTGCTCAGGCTGTCGATTATGCCGAGAAAGCCGATCGTGACTCTCTGTTTATCGCCCTGGCTGATCAAGTGGCTATTACGGCTGAAGAGTATCTGAATTTACTTGATGTAAAAGGCGAGCCCTCTCGTGTTTGTGCCACTTTTGAAAAACAGCTTTCTGTGCCAGCCATATTTTGTCGTGATGATTTTGACAAGTTAACTAGCCTGACCGGTGACAGTGGTGCTAAGTCGATATTAGCGGCGCTTAACCTAGAGGGGAAATTGCACACTGTTGAGATGAGCAGTGCTGCGTTGGATATTGATACTCGCAGTGAACTGGAACAATGGCTTGTGACTCAAGCTGAAACATAAAAATAGTGCCGCGGTTGATCAACAATAATAATAACGAGGCTTTGCCCATTTAGCCTTACATGGAGTGAATGATGCCAGATAATGAACTTAAACTGACGATTAACGGTAAACAATTTCAGCTTGATGCCGATCCTAATATGCCCATCTTGTGGGCTGTACGCGACATGCTAGGGTTAACCGGAACCAAGTATGGCTGTGGTGCTGGGTTATGTGGAGCGTGTACGATTCATATTGATGGCAAACCCGCTAGAGCTTGTTTAACCAGTTTAAAGCAAGTTCAAGGTAAGCAAGTGACGACCATTGAAGGGTTAAAAGCCGATGAATTAATTAACGCTTGGTCTGAGCATAAAGTGCCACAGTGTGGCTATTGTCAGTCGGGACAACTGATGTCTGCTGCCGCGTTATTGAGTCAGAATCGTCAACCTAATGAGTCTGATATCGATGCCGCTATGTCCGGTAATATCTGTCGTTGTGGTACCTATACCCGTATAAAAGCCGCTATTTTGTCAGTATCTGCACAGGAGGAGAGGTCATGAATCCTTCCTTTACAGCAGTGCAAAATTTTAGTCGTCGAGATGTGCTTAAACTGTTCGGTGCAACGGGTGGTGGTTTGGCGCTAGGGGCAACTGGACTGAGCTGGAGCCCAATGGCAATGGCGCAAGGCGAAGATGCTCGGCTTAATCTTTTTATCGCCATAGGCGAAGATGACAAGGTGTACCTGACTTGCCATCGCTCTGAAATGGGGCAGGGGATCCGTACGGGGATCCCTCAGGTGCTAGCCGATGAACTGGGTGCTGACTGGAACAAGGTGGTTGTGGTGCAGGGGCTCGCCGATAAACGTTATGGCAGCCAAAATACGGACGGCTCCCGCAGCATTCGTAAGGGATTTGATAAGATGCGAGAGATGGGCGCGATGGCCCGAACCATGCTCGAACAAGCCGCAGCCGATAAATGGCAGGTGCCACTGTCAGAAGTGAGCACTGCCAATAATCTGGTGATCCACACTCAATCAGGCGAGATGATGAGTTTTGGCGAGTTAGCCCGTGCGGCCTCTCAGGTGCCATTACCGAAAGTCGACACCCTTATTTTAAAGTCACCTAATGATTTTACCCATATCGGCAAATCTCATAAAATTGTGGATATGCAGGCGATATTAACAGGGGAGGCTAAATACGGTTACGACATCACATTAGAGGGGATGCGTTACGCCAGTATTATCCGCCCGCCTGTGTGGGGCAGTGAAGTTAAGGTGTTAGACGACAGTAAAGCAAGAAAGGTAGCTGGGGTGATTGATGTGATCCGCCTTCCTGCGGCTAAAGGGGCACCGGGTTTTCAACCTTTGGGCGGTGTGGCCGTCATTGCCACGAACTCATGGAGTGCACTTGAGGGACGTAAAGCCTTAAATATCACTTGGACTGACTCAATAAATGACACTCATAACTCAGAGGTATTTCTTAAGCAGTTAGTTGAAAAAGTGCAATCTCCAGGCAAAATAGTAAGGCAGCAGGGAGAGGAGAATAGTGATTGGCCAAAGGAAAAAACCATTAAGGCGATTTATACCATTCCCTATCTCGCCCACGCACCAATGGAGCCGCCAGTGACGACAGCAAGTGTTACCGATGCGGGTTGTGAGCTTTGGGCATCAACCCAGACACCGCAAAGTGCAGCGCAGAATGTTGCAGGGTATCTGGGGTTAAAAGAGGAGCAGGTAAAAGTGAATGTGACTTTGCTCGGTGGCGGTTTTGGGCGTAAATCTAAGCCTGATTACTGCGCTGAAGCAGCGCTATTGTCACAACAGATTAAGGCGCCGGTAAAAGTGTGCTGGAGTCGCGAAGATGATATTCAAAACGGCTACTTACATGCGATTAGCGCTCAGTTGTATCAGGCCAAATTGGGCGATGACAAGATGCCACAAGCGATGCTGCAACGAACTGGCTTCCCGAGTATCGGTTCTACATTTGCTGAAGGCGCCGACTATCCAGCGGGTTGGGAAGTCGATTTAGGCTTTGTTGATGTGCCGTTGGCGGTGAAGAGTTTGCGTTGTGAAACTGTAGAGGCTAAAGCGCATACTCGTATCGGTTGGATGCGTTCGGTGTGTAACATTCAGCATGGATTTGGTATTGGCAGTTTCGTCGATGAGCTTGCGGTAAAAGCGGATAAACCCACCACGCAAATGTGGCGTGAGTTATTGGGAGAGTCGCGACAAGAGATGTTTGTTGATCAAGGCTTTAAATATGGTAACTATGGTGAAGAGTTAACCCGTCACCCCGTCGATATTGAACGCTATCACGGTGTTATTGACGCCGTTGAACTTGGGATGAAAAAAGGGACCCAGCCTAAAGAGAACCAAGCCTGGGGATTTGCTGTCCACCGAAGTTTTGCTGCGTTTGTTGCCGTAGCCTTGCTGGTGGAGGTAGATAAGGATAAAAAGCTCACGGTGCTGCGCGCGGTTGCGGCCATCGATGCGGGGACGGTGGTGAATCCTGACAGGGTAAAATCTCAAACCGAGGGGGCGATTATGTTTGGTTTGAGTTTAGCCATGATGGGAGAGATAAGCTTTAAAGAGGGCAAAGTTCAGCAATCAAATTTTCATGATTATCCGATGTTGAGAATGACTCAATGCCCAGACATCGACGTGACGGTTATTGCATCAGATGCACCACCAGGTGGTGTTGGCGAGCCGGGTGTTCCCCCCGTTGCGCCAAGTCTGACTAATGCCATCTTTGCCGCTTCAGGGATCCGAATACGAGACCTTCCAGTGACGAAAAAGCTAACTGTGTAAGTTATCACTCCCCCCGATTTAAATACCACAAGAGAAAGAGATTATTGCGATTTTATTTACCATTTAATATGGTAGATAAATCGCTGATCTTCGTCTTACAAACGGTCAGATAACGGATAAATTGTATGGGTAGTCGATACCGGTGGAATCGAGTGAATCGAATTTTTTTTAGTGGATTAATCAGGTTTGTTAATTTTAGTTAAACAGCCTTTTGTTGGTTTGTTTACTACAAAAAGTCATTCCATAGTGTAAATAGAGTAATAAAACACCAGTTAGCCCCCACTTTACGGCATAAAACCTATTTTTGTTATGTGAAATGGAGTAATTTGTCTTTCAAAATTATTCCAATGTAATGAGGGGTCATACATGGAACATCGTTGGCAAGTCGCCATATCGGCTGGTCTAGTTGCGGCTGTTTGGGCGGGTATTGCAGATATCTTTCATCTGGTCACTTGGATTGGGTTTCTTAGCTGTAGCACCTATTTCGCATTGGGGAAATTGAATTTCCAAGGGGTGGTCATCTCTTGGTTCACTAACTTGTCCGGTGTCTTTTGGGCTTGGCTTGTCATTAGTGGCAGCAGCTTCTTTGAAACTCCGATGGTAGGTTATCTGTTAACGGGAATCGTCACTTCGGCCATGTGTCTACAGGCCAAATATAGCAAGCTTGCTTTTATTCCTGGCGCCTTTATTGGTTGTTGTACGACATTTGCAATGGGAGGGGATATCGCCAATATTCTGCCTGCTTTAATCATAGGTTCACTTTTAGGCTATAGCATGTCGGAGCTTTCCGGTGTACTGGTTTCACTGACGTTGAAATGGAAAGCTCGAGCTTAAAGTGATATGTCTTCAAAAGCTCATCCAAAATAACGTGAACTCATGATTTTGCTCAAAGTTAATTAAATTTTTGATCTTATACTCGATAATAAAAATAATGTGACGTAGCAAAATATTTTTTGTTATAAAACAAATAGGTTGTAGGAATTATGAAACAAATCCAGTTTAGAAAAATAGATGCATTAATGATTAAGTTAAGCCTCAATGGTAAATTTTGGTTGTTATGCATTTTAGTGTCACTCATTACTGCCAGTATCGCTTTGGTTAATCTCAACCAAGTAAAAGAGAGGGTAGCGGTCAGCTCTCAGGAGAGAGCACTGTCAATGGTGGATACCTTTGCCAACGTTGCCAATGCTCAAAGGGTTACGGGCGATCTGCTGGCTCGTTTTGCTTCAGAGCAGGGACTTCAGTTAAATAGCAATCATGTTGATCGTCGTCGTGGGGACTCTGTGACTGTTTCCTCTCAAGTTGGTCGTCAATACCTCCAATTGCACGTTAATGTGAAAAAGTGGGAAGCACAGGCTCTGAGTGATGCCAATATGATGCTCTGGGTTGCTTTAATCGGTTTACTGCCGCTGTTTCAACTTAGTTACTGGACGTCGACCTCCCTTGGTGGTGGTTTGTGGGATATGTATGTCGCCATCAAACGTTTAGCGGATGGAGATTTAACTCAGAGACTTAACTTTTTCGGCAAAGATGATTTCAGTATGATCGCCACCGAAATTGATCGCTGTGCTGATAATATGAGTGAGATGGTGAAAGCGATTGGTCAAAATGCGGCAACGCTTGCTCAGGCTGCAGATGAATTTGATCAACAAGCAAAACAGAGTGAAGACTTGATTGGCTGCCAGCACCAGTTTTTAGATAGTGTGGCTGTGGCGATGGATCAGATGACTGCTGCAATCGAAGAGGTCTCTTACAATGCGGCGAACACCTCAACGCAAACCCAAGAAAATACTAATCAAGCGGAGTCGAGCAAGATACGTATTGCTGAAGCGGTAACGCGGATCTCAAATTTGGTTAATGAGATTGATACCGCATCGAGTTCAGTGTCGCAACTATCCAGCAGTGCATCGGAAATTGGCGCTGTGGTAACAACCATTAACGGCATTTCAGAGCAGACAAACTTACTCGCGTTGAATGCGGCTATTGAGGCTGCCCGAGCAGGAGAGCAAGGGAGAGGCTTCGCAGTTGTTGCTGACGAAGTGAGAACATTAGCGGGGAGAACTCAGGCAGCAACGGTTGAGATCCAGATGATGATTGAAGGATTACAAAAGGGCAGTTCAACGCTATCTAAGGTGACAGAAAGTATTGTTGAACAGGCGGGTGAAGGGCGAAATGCCATCATTTCTGTGGGCGAAGATGTCGATACCATGGCGAGTTCGACAGCGGGTGTATTCGACATGAGCGCTCAAATTGCGGCTTCAGCTGAAGAGCAGAGTGTCTCGGCCCGTGATATTGCAACTCAGCTCAATGATATTCGAGATCAGTCGCAAATCATTAAAGAGACAGCCCAGCGTTCAGTCTCTTTGGCTGCAGACCTTAGTCAGTCATCTGTCGAGTTAGATCAGATTTTGAGCCAATATAAACTCAGTTAATTCCAGCCTACAATAAAGATAAAGCAAAACCTCGGTTTTGCTTTTTTTTGCCTATCCTTAAGTAGACCAATATAGAACTGCTATTTTTTAAATAGGTATTTCTTTGTCTCATATGAAATATTTTTCTTTAAATTCAGTTCCTATTACTGGCAGTGATGAAAGTCACAGCTAATCTAGGTTGCCATATTTCTTTTATGACTGAAAATGAGGTCAACGTGAACTACAGACGGACAATGGCGTTATGTGCAGGATTGTTAATCGGCTCATTGGGGGTTATCTCTGAAGTGAGTGCAGATAAATTCAGATTGGTTAACCCATCGGGAGAACCAATGCCAGATCTTGTTGTGTACCTGCAAGCTAACAAGGCGGCGCAGAGTGCCTTTATCGATAAAATAAGCCTTCCAGTAGAGATACATCAACAAGATAAACAGTTCACCCCCTATATCACGGTCATGCAGAAGGGCCACGAGTTACAATTTGTTAATGACGACGACATTACACATCATATCTATTCAGCCGCAGGCCCAAAACGTTTCTCTTTTAAGCTCAAAAAAGACAGTGGAACGGATTCTATCGTTTTTGACCAAGTGGGACATATCTCCATGGGGTGTAATGTCCATGATTGGATGAGTGGACACTTGCTGGTGGTTGATACTCCCTATTTTGCAATAACAGATGAGAGAGGCGAAGCTGAGTTTGATGCCATCCCCGATGCTGATTACACCTTAACGACTTGGCATCCCCAGTTATCAGTCGATAATCATCGAGTGTCACAGCAAATCAGTACGCCTCTGTCCCAAACGTTAATCATCACCGTCACTGCACCTATGGCTGATATACCCGAACAAAAGAGTTTGGATGACTTTGAGTTTTTGGAAGGCTATTGATGTTCGGTTTCTGCAATCGAATACAGACCCGCATTTTTGCCTTTTTCGTTATCTTATTGATAGCGGTTCAGGCGATCTCATTTTCAATTACCTTCTTTGCCAATAAACGACTTGAACAGCAGCAACTAAGCAATCAGTTATCCGTGGCTGAACTGGTGTTTAAGTCTGATTATGGCAAGCGTAACTATTACTTGTCGGCGTTTGCCGAAACGGCTGCCAAAGACTTTGGTCTTAAAGATATCTTTATTGATAACGACAGTCGTAGCTTTTTGGTGGCGCTTAATAATCACAGAAAACGCATCAATGCCGATCTGGCTATCGCCGTGGATAAACATGGCATTATTATCGGTGAGCTGATGCTTAAAACCAGTGAGCTGGAGCTCGGCAAGGTGAGCGTCGGGCCAGAGCAAGGTGAGCAGTTTCGTTACCCGTTAGAAACGGGACTGCTGAATATTAATCCGCTTTACTCACTCGAAGACAACATCTATCAAATCAAGTTTGCACCTTTAACCAGCGGCGCCAACAATGTGATTGGTTGGGTAGGGTTTGGTTTTATTATTGGCGATGAACTTGCGAAAACACTGCTATTACATACGGGATTAAATGCTGGGTTTGTGGTGACAGAGGCCGGGCAAGATAATCAATTTATTAGCTTATCTGGTGAGCATTTAAACGCAGCTGATAACCAAGCCGTTTCTGGCTTTATCACTCATGGTCTGGCTAATGAAGATTACGTACTCTGGCATGAACTGCTAGGTAAAGTGGACCAAAAGCAGGTGCATGCTTTTATGTACCAGACTCGATATGACGTGCTTGAGTCGTTCCAAAAACAGTGGCTGCAGCAGTTAGGGTTAATTCTGCTGATGCTCCCCATTTCTCTGTTGTTGGCATTTTTTATCTCAAGTGGTGTGACAAAACCGATCATGTTGCTGATCGAGCAGGCAAGGTACATTGCGAAGGGGAATTATCACTCTAAAGTTCAGGTCGGAAACAGTGTCGAGATGCAACTGTTGGCCGAAGAGTTCACTGCGATGCAACAGGCCATTTTGAGTCGTGAAAGTGAAATCGTGTTTCAGGTCTATCATGATCCTCTGACTAAGTTAGCCAACAAAAACGAGCTTAAGCGTGTGACCTCTCTTTGGTTTGAGGATAAGTCTGCAGTGGCGGTCTGTTTAATCGATATTAAACGCATGACAGAGGTGAATGGTACCTTGGGTCATGTGGTTGGCGATGAGGTGATTAAAGAGATTGGTAAGCGATTGTCATCTTTCGATAATGTCGATCTCGTTTGTCACATTACTGGCGATGAATTTGCCTTGGCTTTTAAAAATACCTCGCCGAAAAAGCTTAGAGTTTTGATGGCCGATCTGCAAAAAAGCATTGAAGCAGAATACCGCTATCAAGATATCTCCCTGCACTTACAACTTTCCATTGGGATCAGTTTTGTTCATTACCCTAGTGATTTAGAAACTTTATTACGCCAAGCAGATACAGCATTACAGTATGCCAAGAAAAATAAACTGGAACAGCAGATCTACAATCAGCAGATTGATGGTAATACGTTAGATCGCTTGCAACTGATTAACGAACTTAAGTCCGCTATAGACAATGAGGAACTGGTGCTCTTTTACCAACCTAAGCTTGATCTTAAACTAAAGAAAGTGACCCATGTTGAAGCGTTAGTTCGCTGGCGACATCCAGACAGAGGCATGATCCCGCCAGATGATTTTATCCCCATTGCTGAACAGATGGGACAGATGAACGCGTTAACTCGTTGGGTGATGAACGAGTCGATTGATCAATATTTGAAATGGAAATCTCAGGGCATAGAGTTGTGTATCGCTATCAACATCTCTGCAGAGAACTTGAAGGATGTTCATTTTTGTCGGTATGTGTTGGATCTTATTACAGAGAAAGGTGTGCCTATTGAGGTTCTCACTTTAGAGATAACTGAAGATGCCGTGGTATCTGATCCTGAAAATGCAATTAAACAGCTTAAGGTGTTGAAAAATAGTGGCCTTAAGTTATCAATTGATGATTATGGTACGGGTTATTCCTCTTTAGCTCAGTTGAAGCAGCTGCCGGTATCTGAGCTGAAGATTGATAAATCATTTGTGCAAAATCTGATGGTGAGCGCGGATGATCAGATCATTGTGAGCTCCACTTTACAGCTGGCACATAATCTTGGCCTCAGTGTTGTAGCTGAAGGGATAGAAGATGAAGGTGCGTTAAACTGGTTAATTGAACGGGGATGTGAAATGGGGCAGGGGTATTATTTATCCAGACCTTTAGATGCAGAAAAAATTGCCGACTGGTTGGCAAACTCACCTTACTAGTTTATTTGGGGACTTGGTTGAGTCCCTAGGAGTTGAAGGTTTAGGTGAAATCAGACTGTAAAAGTCAGTGATAAGAGCAAAAATATGCTCGATTAAAAGGGGCCAGAATGAAATATTGGGTATGGATGTTGTGCTTATTCTCATCAATTACACTCGCAGCAGAGCATAAAGTGTCAGGTGTGGTGGATGTCAGGGCAAGTTATACTGATGGGATTACATCCTATGTTGATGCAGGTTTAGGGAAGTTCCGTTTTAACCCTAACGGACAATTATCTTTAGCTCAAGGCGGGCTCAGTTATCAGCTTGATTGGGATAACCCTTTATCTGCTCATGTGGTGGCTAACGCATATTGGGATGGAGTTAGAGATAATATCGGATTGACCGAAGCCTACCTTAAATATAAAGGCTTGCCCTGGAGTAACGGGTTGAGGTTGTCGGCAAAAATAGGGATCTTATACCCTGATATCTCCATGGAAAATATAGCAACAGCGTGGTCATCTCCTTACACACTCACATACTCTAGTATCAATAGCTGGATTGGCGAAGAGGTTCGCCATATTGGTGGTCAGTTTAGTCTTGAGCATTTAGGTAAATTCAGCGGTTCCTCCCATGACTTTCAACTTGTTGCTGAGCTATTTCAAAATAATGACACTACGGGCGCCATGATCTCTTGGCATGGGTGGACAAATAGTTCAAGACAAACACTTTGGCAGGAAAAGTTACCGCTGAGTGCACTTCCCAGTCTGAATGGTGGTTCATTTACGGAGCAAGCTAAGGAGTCCGATCCATTTTTAGAACTGGACTATCACCTTGGTTATCATGTCAAAACCCAATGGCGTCTGCAGGGACTAGGTAGAGTCGAGCTGGGGTATTACGATAATGACGTTGATACGGGTTTGGTTAAAGAGGGGCAGTACACTTGGTTAACTCAATTTGGTCATGTTGGTACTAAATGGCGTTTGCCTTATCATATTGAATTAATTGCTCAATACATTAAGGGGGATACGTCAATGCGATCTCTTTCGGGGATCAATGTTGTTGATAACGACTATGAGAGTGGTTTCATGTTATTGAGTCATCGATGGCAGAAACATCGGATCTCCTTCAGGTTTGAAAATTTTAGCGTTACCGATAATGATCTGACTCTGGATGATGATAATCGTGAGAATGGCAATGCTGTCACGCTTTCCTATGGCTATCAATTACGTAAAGGCTGGTTTCTGCAGGCAGAATATAATCGTATTGATTCGACGCGCCCCGCACGGGAAGCCCAAGGTTACGATAAGGATTTAATTGAAGAGCAGTGGCAATTCGCAAGCCGTTATTACTTTTAGGGCAATAACGACTCGGCAAGTTGAACTTCAATTAGCTTACTTGTGTGCGATTAAAAACGAAGAGGATCACAGCGCTGCTGCAACAATCGTCCCTTGTTTGATTGCCCGCTTAGCGTCCAGTTCAGAGGCGATATCAGCGCCGCCGATCAAAGTGACTTTCACATTATCAGCTTCTAATTCAGCTTGCAGGCTTCGGTGCGAATCTTGGCCTGCACAAATGATAATATTATCCACTTCAAGGAGCTGGGCTTTACCCTCTATTTCAATGTGCAGTCCCGCATCATCTATTTGAGTGTACTGCACGCCTTTGAGCATGTTCACGCCTTTATTTTTCAAGACAGTGCGGTGGATCCAGCCAGTACTCTTGCCTAAGCCTGCACCCACTTTAGAGGTTTTACGCTGTAGCAGAAATATCTGTCGTGGAGAGGGCTCGCTTTGAGGTTCAGTTAAGCCACCTGGATTAGACACGGTGAGATCGACTCCCCACTCTTTCATATAAGCGGTTTTATCTAAGCTGGTCGATGGCCCCTGATGAGAAAGGTATTCGCCGACATCGAAACCTATGCCGCCAGCGCCGATGATAGCAACGCGTTTACCGACAGGCTTTTTATGCTTGAGAACGTCGATGTAGTTCATGACATTAGGATGTTCTATCCCTGGAATATCGAGTTGGCGGGGGATGATCCCTGTTGCCAACAAGACTTCATCGAACTGGGTTAAGTCCTCTTTAGTGGCTTTTGTATTGAGCTTTAGAGTGACACCTGTCAGTTCTATCTGCTTGCCGAAGTACCTGATGGTTTCAGAGAACTCCTCTTTACCCGGTACTTGTTGTGCAATATTAAATTGACCGCCAATTTTATCATCGCCCTCAAATAGTGTGACTTTATGACCACGCTGAGCAGCTGTCGTTGCGGCAGCAAGACCAGCTGGTCCTGCGCCGACAACAGCAATGTTTTTAATCTCACTGGCAGGTAAGATAAGCAGTTTTGTTTCATGACAAGCCTGCGGGTTGACTAAACAACTCACCAGCTTCATCTGGAATATATGGTCTAAACAAGCTTGATTACAACCGATACAGGTATTGATCTCATCTGATTTATCAGCGGCAGCTTTGAGCATAAAGTCGGGATCGGCGAGCATAGGCCTTGCCATCGAAATGATATCAGCATTGCCCTCAGCTAAGATCTCTTCAGCCAGCTCAGGGGTATTGATGCGGTTAGTTGTACACAGCGGGATGCTCACTTCCTGCTTCATGCGCTTGGTTATCTCCACAAACGCCCCTCTAGGAACGCTAGTTGAAATGGTCGGTACTCGTGCTTCGTGCCAGCCAATTCCAGTGTTGATTATCGTTGCGCCAACGGCTTCAATACCTTTAGCTAGCTGAACAATTTCTTGCCACGTACTGCCACCTTCAACGAGATCGAGCATCGACAAACGGAAGATAATGATGAATTCTCTGCCTACAGCTTCTCTGATACGGCGGACGATTTCGAGGGCAAGTCGAGTGCGATTTTCGTAGCTTCCGCCCCAACGGTCAGTTCTGTGGTTGGTGCGCTTACAGATAAATTGGTTAATGAAATAGCCTTCAGAACCCATTATCTCTATGCCATCATATCCAGCAGCCTGTGAATTCAGCGAGCAGCTAACGAAATCTTGGATCTGTTTTTCAATACCGGCTTCATCGAGTTCTTTTGGAACAAACTGATTAATCGGTGCTTGCAGTGGCGAACAGCTCACGAGGTGAGGGTGGTAAGCATATCGGCCTGCGTGCAGTATTTGTAGGCAGATCACGCCGCCCTCTTCATGAACAGCGTGAGTGATAAGCTTATGCTTCTCAATGTCTTCATCTGTGGCAATCATGGTGGCATTGGGCATGCCACCACCTTCAATATTAGGCGCAAAGCCACCTGTGACAATCATGCCGATCCCGCCCGCTGCACGCTTGGCGTAGTAAGCGGCCATGCGTTCAAAACCATCAGGGGCTTCTTCTAAATTGGTGTGCATCGAGCCCATCAAGCTACGATTTCTTATGGTGCGGAACCCGAGATCAAGCGGGGCCATTAAGTGCGGGTACGGATTGCTCATTATTCAATACCTAATCATTATTATTCTTGGTTAAAGATAGAGCGAATGCTAAGATTAGCCAATGACTAAAGTTAACAAATTAATGATTATACTTTGCATGGAGGTACTTTTTGAAGCTTGGTGATATCTCTGTCTTATACATTGAAATAGTGATTAAGGCGATGCGACATCTTGGTGAGAATGTTGATGACATTTTGGCTAAATACTCATTAGATCATACTGCACTGGCTTCTCCGGATGCTAGGGTCACCATTCCTAAGTTTATGCGCTTAGGTCATGATTGTATTAAAAAATCGAACACCCCTTGGTTAGGACTTATCATGGGAGAG
Source organism: Shewanella hanedai (assembly GCF_007197645.1). Classification (GTDB taxonomy): domain Bacteria; phylum Pseudomonadota; class Gammaproteobacteria; order Enterobacterales; family Shewanellaceae; genus Shewanella; species Shewanella hanedai. Next base: position 43,176 of record NZ_VKGK01000025.1, on the reverse strand, counting down.
ATGACCTCTGTCACCAATTTAGGCGTGGCGGGGTTATTGGCCTTTTCATCGAAAGATCTCAAGCAAGCGTGTGAGCAAATCAGCACCTATGAGTTACTGAATAAGTATAATTCTCGCGGTCAGTCGTATTTTTATGTGAGTCACTCTTTTGGTATGGAGATGGGGAAAAGTCGTGAGCTTTGCCTGGAGTATGACGTTGAAGATGGCCAAGGACTGTTGATGTTTTACTCAATCAATCCCTATAACGAATACAATCACTTTGTGGTCGATTCAATGCTCTCTGGCTGGCATAAGGTGATTAAGACTCTATCGGGTCGTGAAGATGCCATTGATAAGGTTTGCTTTGAATTTCCCGCCCCCGCTTATGCTGATAAGTACAGCGAGTTTTTCAATTGTGAGGTGAAATTTAATCAGCCCAATAACTATCTGGTTATCAAGGCCGAAGCCTTAGATTGGCCGTGCCTGAATTGCAGTGCCCCCACTTTTGAATTATTGCGAAGAGGTGCAGAAGCTGATCTTGAAAAGGTGCGGCTGGGGTTAAGTTTCCATGAGAAAGTGAGTCGGGTGATCGGCCCTTTACTTGACGGTACCACGCCAACTTTAGAGCAAGTGTCTGAGCAGCTCAATATGGCGCCTTGGACAGTAAGGCGTAAGCTGGTGGATGAAGGGGGAAGTTTTCAGCAGACGCTGAACGACACTCGACGAACTCTCTCTATAAGTTATGTGCGTGATACCGCGTTGACCTTAGGAGAGATAGCTTATCTATTAGGCTTTGGCTCTCCCACTGCTTTTCAACGGGCATTTAAACGCTGGACGGGCGAAGCGCCCGGGCGCTTCAGAACAGCGAAACCAGAAAAGAGAGCAGATAGGTAACCCTCTCTTTTGGTTTCCTTTAACCTGAGTTGGGGCAACTTAAGCTATCTTTCTTTGCTCATCATTATCTTCTTTGAGTTTTCGGCGTAAAATCTTCCCCACTGGCGACATGGGTAGCTCTTTTCTAAACTCAAATTGACGTGGGATTTTATAGCTGGTGAGTTTATCCTTACAGAAGGTTTTTATATCTTCGCCAGTGAGAGTGACATTATCTTGGGTCACAATATAGAGCTTTATCACCTCACCTTGCTTGGGATCAGGCACCCCGATGGCGGCGCAATTCAATACATCGGGATGTGTGGCCACTATTCCCTCGATCTCATTAGGAAACACATTAAAGCCAGAGACAATAATCATATCTTTGACTCGATCGACAATGCTGACATAACCATCTTCATCGATAATGGCAATATCCCCTGTCAGTAACCATTCGCCGCCCGGCGTAAAAGATTCTCGCGTCGCCTTGGGGCGATTCCAGTAAGCTTTCATGACCTGAGGGCCTTTAACACAAAGCTCACCACGTTCACCGATGGCGACCTCATCACCGATGGCATTGATGCATTTAAGGCTTGTTCCTGGTAGCGCTTGACCAACAGAACCTAGACGCTCTCGGCCATTAAAAGGGTTCATACAGACAGCGGGTGAACATTCAGTCAAACCATAGGCTTCTGAAATGCCTATCCCTGTGATTTGTTTCCAACGCTCTGCAGTATCGTCGAGCAGTGCGGTGCCACCAGAAAGGGTGAATACCATCTCACTAAAGTCCAGTTGTTTGAAATTAGGGCTCTCCATCAAGGAGACAAAGAGGGTGTTGAGTCCCATCAGTCCCGTCATCTTAAAAGGCTTTATTGCCTTTATGAAGGTCTCTGTATCTCTGGGGTTAGCGATCAATACGCTGTGCTCTCCCAATCTGAAAAAGGCCATTAAGTGCACGGTAAATGAGTAGATATGATAAAGCGGTAAAGGGGCAACCATGATGGACTGTTTACCTTCTCCCATTAACGCTTTGCCGTTCTCATCTTTTTGCATGGTGACCGTTCCCGACTGCAACATGTTGGCGACGATGTTGGCATTGGTGAGTTCGGCACTTTTGGCGACTCCAGTGGTTCCGCCAGTGTATTGCAGCACGATGGTGTCATCGGGCTGGTTGAGGTGAGTGGTGTTAAATCCCTTGCCTAAAGATTGATTGATAACTTTTCTAAATGAGATGGCTTGGGGTAGATGATATTTTGGCACCATTTTTTTAATGTGTTTAACGGTGGAGTTGATGAGCATCCGCTTCACACTGGGCAACATGTCGGCCAGGCTGGTTGTTAAAATAAGCTCTAAACTGGTTTCAGCTTGGATATTTTCAACGGACTTCGCAAACACATCCATGCACAAGAGTGCTTTAGCCCCTGAGTCATTAAACTGGTGGATCATCTCTCGTTCTGTATAAAGTGGGTTGGTGTTGACGATGCGCAGTCCAGCTCTCAACGCCCCATAAACAGCAATAGGGTATTGCAGTGTGTTGAGCATCTGAATCGCGATAGCATCACCGGGTAACAGCGAAGTATGGTTTTGCAGGTAATGGGCGAAGGCGGCACTGTATTCATCTATTTGACGAAAACTTAATGTGTAACCCAAGCTGGTAAAGGCGGGTCTGTCAGCATAGGTGACGAAGGCTTCTTCAATTGCATCAATGGCTGAATTATATTGAGTAAAATCGATGTGATCCGTTAGCCCTGATGCGCGTTTACCATCCCAAAAAGATGCGTCCATAAATTCCTCTTATTGTTATTTTTGACTCAATGAAGGCATCAGCATGGGATGCTGCCATACACAGTCTTTACTTCAATCTCGACTATCACTTAAAAAGCGAACAATGAGAAGTGACTAATCATGACAAATTAATATCCTAAGTGAACAGCTATTAGCAGAATTCGAGAATAATCCTTAGATTTTCAGGCTCAATTAAGCGTGAAAGATTAAGGTTAAGGCGGTTAGGTAGTTGTTTATATTTGGCTGTTTATGGGGTTATAATGCTGCTAGGAAAGAATAAAAATAATAATATAATTAACGGATTGGAGTTAACAAATAATATGAATCGACAGTTAAGCGCTGTTAAGCATGCCCTTGCGATATCCCTTGGCCTGTTTAGTTTTACTGCTAGCGCAAGTAATACCTTAACCGCTGAAGAGGTTGTAGGCCTACAGCAAGTAGCTCAAGCACAAGTGAGCCCATCAGGCGACAATGTTGCCTTTACCCGCTATGTTCCTCGTGAGATTTACAAAGAAGAGAATGGTCTGCATTGGGCCGAACTTTACCTTGTCGATGATAAAGGCGTTGAACGACCTTATGTCACGGGTCAGGTAACCGTTAATAATATTCAATGGTCTGCAGACGGTAGCATGATCTATTTCCTCGCTAAGATGGATGAAGACAAATTTACCGCTCTTTATCAGATCCCATTTAACGGTGGTCAAGCGCAAAAAACCATCGAGTTAACACGAACTGATGTAGCAAATTATGCCCTAAGCCATGACGGTAAACAGGTTGCTATTATTGCTAAGCCTGCTAAAGATAAAAGCGTCAAAGCGCTTAAGAAACTTGGCTTTATGGCCGAGGTTTACGAAGAGAGTCTAACCAATAAGCAACTGTTCGTGATTGATCTTGCGGTTAGTGATAAGCCGTTGACACCCGTTGCTTGGGATATTGAAGATTACGTGTCAGATGTGCAGTGGTCATCGAATGGTGAGCAGTTGTTAGTTAAGACACAGCCAACAGCGCTGATTGATGATCAATACATGAAATCTCAGTGGCATATCGTTAATACGGCTAATCAGCAAGTGGTGACCTCATTTATTACCGAAGGTAAGCTAGGTGATGCCGAGTTTTCCTATGATGGTCAATATGTTGCCATTCTAGGCGCCGAAGACAAGCACGATCCTGCTGCTGGTCGTTTGTACCTAGCAGAAACGAAGACGGGCAAAGTGAGTGAGTGGTTGCCTAACCATTTGGGTCACGTGAGTGATTTTGAGTGGAAAAACGATGAGAACGAACTCTATTTTATCACTAACATCAATACTGATTCGGTTGTTGGCTTAATCAAGCCTGGCAACAATGAATATAAAGAAGTGGTTAAAGCGGGTAAATTTATCGCTTCACAATTGAGCATATCAGATTCTGATAAAACCCTTGCTCTGCGTGCTAATACCGATAAGCACCCGAATGAAGTGTATCTACTTCGTGGCAGTAAGCACAAAGCCACACGGGTCAGTAATTCTAACCCTTGGCTTGATGATAAGCGTTTTGCTAAGCAAGAATCGATTTCGTTCAAAGCGAAAGACGGTGTCGAGATTGGCGGTGTACTCATTTACCCACTCGATTATAAAGAAGGTCAGCGTTACCCGCTAATCATGTCGGTTCATGGTGGTCCAGAGAGCCATGATAAAGATGGCTGGCTAACCAACTACTCACGTCCAGGTCAACTTGGCGCAACTCAAGGCTACGTGGTGTTCTATCCAAACTACCGTGGCAGTACAGGCAAGGGCGTAGATTATTCTAAGCTGGGTCAAAACGATTATGCTGGTAAAGAGTTCGATGATTTAGTCGAGTTTAAAGACCATTTAGTGGATATGGGTTTAGTCGATAGCAAGAAGGTCGGAATTACCGGTGGATCTTACGGCGGTTATGCGTCGGCTTGGGCCGCGACAAAACTGACTAAGCACTTTGCTGCAAGTGTCATGTTTGTCGGTGTGACTAACCAGTTATCTAAGTTTGGTACTACCGATATCTCTAATGAGATGCATCTGGTGCATGCTCGCTCTTATCCTTGGGATAAGTGGCAGTGGTACCTAGAGCGTAGCCCTATTTACTGGGCTGGCAAATCAGAGACGCCATTGCTTATTATGCATGGTAAGGATGATCCGCGCGTTCACCCGGCACAATCAATGGAGCTTTATCGTTACATGAAAGTGCAAGGTAAAGATGTGCGTCTGGTTTACTACCCAGGCGAAGGCCATGGTAACCGTAAAGCGGCGGGTCAGTATGACTATCACTTACGTCTGATGCGTTGGATGGATCATTACCTCAAGAGCGATGCTAAAGAGATGCCTGCACATGAGTTGGATCATAAAGCGAGATTAGAGGCGGTTAAAAAAGGGAAAGAGGATTAATGTAACCCCTCCTTGTTTGGACTGCTTAATTAAAAACGCCTGATATCTACCAGGCGTTTTTTTGTTTTAGCCCCCCTGTTTCTATCGATTTATTTCCAGCCTTATAGTGAATGAGACACGTGTATCAAGATTTTAAGATACGTGACTTTCTTCTGCATGCTAAAATATTTACCTGCTTAAAAACAATACCTTAACCTTGCTTCTTTGACTGGCATTCAAATTGCTTTCTTATCGTTGAATTATAACATTCACAAACTTTAAGGAAATAAAATGAAATACGTATTATTAGTTTTTACGCTGTTAATCAGTGTGAGTGCAAACTCAGCTATTCCAGGTATGAAGGGGGTTCAGCATTTTGGTTTTACTGTGCCGAATATGCAGGAAGCGGTAGACTTTTTTGTGGATGTGATGGGGTGTGAATCCTATTTTTCTATTGGGCCATTTGGACCTTTTAATGATAACTGGATGGTTGATAACCTGAATGTGAATAAAAAAGCGGTGATAAAAGTTGCTCATATGGTTCGTTGTCAAAACGGAACTAACTTTGAGATTTTTGAATACACCTCGCCAGATCAAAACAAGAAGTACGTTAAAAACAGTGATTTTGGTGGTAATCATATCGCATTTTATGTCACAGATATGAATGACGCGGTAGCGTATTTAAAAGAGAAAGATATTAAAATTCTCGGTGAACCACATACATTTACCGACACGGGAATGGAAGGGTTAACTTGGGTTTACTTTATGGCTCCTTGGGGTCAACAGTTAGAACTTGTTAGCTACCCTGATGGCCAAGGATACGAAAAAGCAACGAACCGTCGTTTATGGGATCCTCGTGACTAGCGGTTATATCAACTAGTTTAATCTCAATGGGCAAGATTCATATAATCATTAAGCCCATTGAGGTTAGCCCGTTATTGCTCGTATGCTGAGAATATTAACGGTGTCCTAGCTTGGTTAAGTAAGAGTTCAAACTGTGAAGCAAGGTATTTTTCTATGCTTAGTGTTAAAAAGACAATTCTATTCATCAGTCTATTCATCAGTCTATTTATTATTTCTGTATCAGCTTTTGCTCATTTTGGAGAGGCTATTACTCGCAATATTATTATTGAGCCAATAAATAACAAGGATTCAATTAGTGTACATATTCGATCCCCAGCACCTTTAATTTTACTCCCTTTTAATTGGGCTGGTATTGATAAACAGCAACGTATTCCCTTTACCAAAATTGAAAAAAATGAATCAGAGGCTTTATATTATTTAGATGAAGTGGATATACGTGATCAGCTTCCACAATTTAAAAAAATCATCATGAAAGAGTTTTATTTAAAGACCACTGAAGGAAAGAGGCTTGAATATAAAGTTGGTAAAATAAAAATTCATAACTTTCATGACCGACCTGTATTCAACAACCTAGATAATGCCTATATAGCTATGTCTGGAGAGATGTTTCCAAATAATCCACTTGAGCTGTTTGATGCTGTGATTGATTTTTCGGTGACCTTTAGTGGTGCAGATTTTTCAGAGGATATCTTTTTGGTGAGTACCGCTGGGGAAAAGTTCAAGGCTACTGATTGGCTAGTTAACGTGATCACATACCCAAAATCGATGAATATAGAGGTTAAAACAATACCTGGTACATTGAGTGAGGGGGTTTTACTGAATCATTCAAGCTCTTCATTTATCGATTTTTTTACGATGGGAATAGAACATATTTTTACTGGCATGGACCATATGTTGTTTATTGTATTGATGACTTTATCGTGTTCAACAATGATGCTTTTTTTTAAAAATGTGACAGGTTTTACCTTAGGTCATATGATCACACTGACTCTGGGAGCGACAATTAGCACTTTAGAGGGAACCTGGTTTATTCCTATGATTGAACTGGCAATAGCAATGACAATTCTGTATATGGCTGCCATTAATTTAGTTAAGCGCAGTGATGTGAGCCATTGGTTTGTGTCATTTTTCATTGGTTTAATTCATGGTTTTGGCTTCTCTTTTTTGATGAATAAAGTCTTTGTTCAAAACCAAGGTATCGATCTGTACTCTCTGTTAGGTTTCAATCTTGGTATTGAGGCTGGGCAGGTATTACTCTATGGGGGACTTATTTTGATATTTACACTTATAGAGTGGCTAGAGTTTAAGTGGTTAAAACAGTGGCGAAAAGGAGTTGCGATGATCAGTATCATGATCTCTTTAGTCTGGATATACCAGAGAACAATGGTGTTAATTCCTACTCTAGTATGAATGTTCTAAAGTTCAATCTTTGTCGAGTGTAAACCAGTACTTCTTACTTAATCATGTTAACCATAAATTAAAATAACCTACTTGTTAATCTTATTATTATAAATAAAACCTAAGCCGAGACTTATTTTATTAATTAAATTCATAGATGTAACGCATTGAGACAGTTGTTTCACTTTTTATTATCTCATGCTTATTTCTGTTTTTAATTATATTTATTTTTTATTTTGTTTTTTATACGAGTTATTAACGTTTGGTAACGCATTGAAATCAAGTGTTGTTTTTGTTTGTTTTATTGCGAGTGCATTTGTTTGTTTTATTGGCATGGATTGTGCGATATGACATTACGCAAATAATTATGCGTTTAAAATAAAACAAACTAATAGGGATTTATATGAACAACAAATTACTTTATTCCATAAGGTTTTCTATTTTAGTGTCTATGGCTTGCTTAACGAATGTTGCACATGCAATTGGATATAGTGAAGGTGATTTCTCCATGGATATTAATGGTATCGTCGGTGGATTTTACACACAAACTGATTGTGATGTAGCACCAGATTCAAGCCAGTGGAGTACATTTTCGGCTTGTGAGTTTGCGGTTGATAATAAAGACACTGCCTCGGTTCAAAATGGTTTTTTGCCTGGATGGATTAATTTTGTCGCCTCATACAAAACTGAAAACGATCTGGATTTAAAAGGACATTTTGGCTTTGCTCCTGGTACATCTAACCCATCAAAATTTGGTGGCAGATTTGCTGGAGGGCAAAATGTGGGAGATGTGCGTAATGTTTCACTCAGCATTTCTGGCGATTTTGGAAAATTAGTGGTGGGACGAGATGCGGCTCTCTTTCAATATTATGCTACATTTTCTGATATCACTATCCCTGGTGTAGGAACCCATGCAGATGCTGCAGGTGCATTTAATGCCACATTTGGCGCGATTGCAGCGGGCTATACCTACATGTCATTTCAACCTCAAATCACGTATTCCTCTCCTGTCATCAATGGCTTTCAAGCGAGTATTGGTGTTTTTCAACCTGTAGATATTCAGCCTGATCCTATCTCTATTGGTGGACCAATATATAACGTCCTTGATACTCCGATGCTGCAAGGGTCAATGAGTTATGACATTGAAGGGGGGAGTAAGCTTTGGACCTCTTTTGTGACGCAAAAAGCGCAGTTGTCGGGCAATACTGGACGAGAAATTACAGCTACAGGTTATGAGTTAGGTGCTAAGTTGGTTTTGGGTGGTTTTACTGCAAACCTTTCTGGCTTTAAGGGAGATGCACTTGGAGACGGGATTATGTTTATCGGCGCAACCGATAAACTAGGCAATGCTGTTGAGACTCAAGGCTTTCTTGCCAACATGGGATACAAATTTGGTGATAATCAGTTGTCTGTACAATATGGCGTGACTGAGAATACGGATATAGAGGGCGCAAAGAATCAGTCTCATTCCATTGTTTATGTGCGTGATATATCTAAAGGTCTGCAGTTTACTTTGGAATATACGTCTCACACGACGTCTCAAACAGGTTTTAGTGATTCTGAAGCCAATACTGTCAGCAGCGGCGTGCTGTGGTACTTTTAGTTTCGGTCATTCTAGTTTTTATCAATATTAACAATGATGATTAAAAACAACTAAAGTCGATATGTTCTATCTTTATGGCCCAGTTGAGACCATAAAGATAGAACTGCGATAGGATAGAGTATTTTACTGACCAGAGAGTGAATTTCGTGATTGTGATAATTTAGTGTCAGTAAGTCAAATCAGTGTTGTTTGGAGATATAATATTGAATTTTTTCATTTTTCTATAGAGTGTGGCTCGTCCAATGTTGAGTTTTTTTGCTGAAGCTGTCGCATTCCAATTATTATTTCTCAGTGTTAATAACAACTCTTGTCCCTCTTCGGATAATGTCTCGACATGCCTTGTAGGAGAATAACTGTGTTCGTTAACGATAAATGGATCACGGGTAAAGACGTAATCCGGTAAATGCTCAGATCGTATTCCTTCCTCATCACAAAGGGTGCTGGCATAGTTAATGACATTCTTTAACTCGCGAATGTTGCCCGGCCAAGCGTACTCAGTGAGCACTTCCAAACTTGATTTAGACAAGTTCATATTTGATTTTTTACTCATCAGCTTGGAGATAAGATAATAGATATCTTGTCGGTCACGCAGTGGTGGCAGGTTGATCGTTGCGCCATTAAGACGGTGGTACAGATCGGCCCTAAAATCATTCTTATTCGGTATATTTTGTGGCGCAACTTCTTGGTGAGTGGCACTGATGAGTCGAAAATTGACCTTAATGGGTTTGTCAGAGCCAATGGGGGTGACCTCTTTCTCTGCCAATACTCTCAGTAGTCGGGTTTGTAAGGATGAGGGCATATCGCCAATTTCATCTAAGAAAAGCGTGCCTTGATCTGCTGCGAGAATAAGCCCTGATTTACCTTTGCTGTTTGCACCTGTGAAGCTGCCAGATTTATAACCAAACAGTTCACTTTCAATCAAACTATCAGGTAAGGCAGCGCAGTTTACGGCGATAAAAGGCCCACCACTGCGTTTGCTGCTGTCATGAATGGCTTTAGCAAGCACCTCTTTACCTGTGCCGGTTTCCCCTCTAATTAAAATATTAATGTCTGTGGGAGAAAACTTGTTAGCCAGCTGTTTGACTTTGTGCATCGAAGGATCGTGACCTGCAAGTTTATCTATCTCTGCTGCTACGATATTTACAGGGTCATGAATGGTATTTGGTGCTGGGTTAAACAGTCTTTTATTCTTTGTTTTAGGTGCTTGAATGTCACAGAAAAAAGACAGTCCGGTATTTCTAGATTTAAATAAATAATAGTCAAATGAAGCGGCGTCTTCGCTTTTACTGAGTTCAAATAACGAGGTAAATTCAAAACCAGTCAACAGCTGAGAGGTGATGTCTTTAATGCCCAGTTCGCGTGCCATGATCTTACGCGCATTTTGATTGGCACCAACAATTACGTTGTGCTTATCTAATGCGATAAGGTTAGGGCAGTTGGTTGATAGCGTACAGACATTGATATCAAATTTTAAAATGGTATGTTCACGGTAATAATTTAGAAAATGCGCCGATTCGATAAACCTAGCGTGCATTTGCACTAACTTTAGCAGTAAATGTTGGCTGCTTTTTTCTTTTGGCGAATGTAGTGCTGACACATCTAATACAGCCAGTAGCTGACCATCGTGATCTAATATCGGCGAAGCAGAGCAAGTTAATGTGGTGTTCACGATGTCAAAATGGTCTTGTTGATGAATGGTCATCGGTTCATATTCGTTGATTAACGTACCAACGGCGCAGGTCCCTGCATGTCTCTCATTCCAGTCTGCACCTAAGTATAGTCCTGAGTTTCTAAGTTCTTTATTCAGCCTGTCATTGCCAATATAATCAACAGTGACGCCTTTTCTATCACATAATAAAACCACATAGTCGAGTGCTTGTACTTGTGCGTAAAGTGTTCTCATGCCCTCTCGTGCGGTAGTGATAAATTCTTCAATGGGATAGGTATGATTTTGTAACTCGGAATGGGTTAATACGCGGGAAGGTTGGCGGCTTAGGGGATCAAGTTTGAAGGTTTCAATACATCGTTTCCAAGAACTAATAACGACATTCTTCTCTATACCCTTGTTTTCAATAGAGCTGTATACGTTTGAGATGTGCTGGTCTATCACTGAATTTCTCATGTCAAAACCTTAACTTTATATTTTATGCACTTCCATATGTCTTCTGTTAGATAATTGTTAATTTAGCTAGGATTAGCATATAACACTATCCCAGTCTAGCTTTGCGTGTTTTGTTGCTGGCTATGTGCCTTGAGTATCGCGTGTGCAGTGCACTCAAGGTTTTCTATGAGCGACGCTTTTTTCCCCTTGAGTTGTGGGTCAAGTTGAGTCAGTGATGTCATCGCAGAAGTATCAAAAACCTCTGTTAGATTGAGTGATTGATAACAATGATTTACTGCCTTTATCAGTTGTAGAATATCCGCATCGAATAAAATAAAGGCATGGGCTAAAACGAAATATTGCTGGTTGGTATTTGATGAGATGCGTTGGGCGGTGCCGATAAGTTTTTGCTCTTTGATTACGAAGTTATAGGTGCCATTACAATAAGCGCCTTCAACCTCGCCAGTTCCTCCCTGTATGCCGTAATGGGCTAACCATTGAGTTAGTAAGTCGATGAGTAGCTGATAGCTTCCGGACATTGATAAGGGTTTATCTTTAGGCCACGCATAAACCATGCTTAGATTGATAACCCCTGGAGTTTGAGGCACTGGGGATCCGCCTGTTTGACGGTATTGAACCTGCCACCCGTACGACGTCATCTGCTTGGTACTTTCAGGTGGCATTTTCCAACGAGGACCTGTTGGCAACACCATGACACTTGTCTCTGGCTCCCAAACAAGTAGACGATATTGACCGTCTACTTTTATTTGGTCAAGTGCGTGCTTCTCCCATGCAAGTGCTGTTACTGGATCCATGAATATTGATTTATTCACATTCAATCTCTTCAATATTGGTACATAAATCAGACAGAAAATTGGCTGCAGGAACTCCATCAATTGCCCTGTGATCGACAGTTAAAGAGAGTCCCATTAATTTTGTCGCCTCTAATTCACCTGCTGCATTGAGTTTGTAGCTTTCAGTGGTTGCCCCCAAACCTAGAATAGCGATTTGAGGCGTGTTTAAGATTGGGGTGAAATATTTCACCCTAGATAAGCCCAAATTCGTGATGGTAATGCTACCACCTGTATAGTCTTTGGGTTTTAGCTCGTTTCGTTGTGCTTTCCCTGTTGCCTCATGCCTCAATTGTTGCAACTCAGTAATGGTAAGGTGTTGAGCTGAAAAAATAGTCGGCGTCACTAATAAGTTATCCGCTAAGCTCACCGCAAAGGACAGATGAATGTCTGGATCATAGGTAATTGCATTGTTTTCCAATTTTCCATTCAGGTGCATATGGCGGCCTAGTGTGGCGATGATGACTAAATGCAGCATATCTTGTAAGGAGACATTGTTGCCTTGTGCAGAGAGTTGTCGTTTACAATCCAGCAGGGGTGAAATGTTGGCCTCTGCATGAAAGCTTAATTGAGCACTGCTTTGTAAGCTGTGTATCATCTTTTTGGCTATCGCACCTCTCACGCCCTTGAGGTGTACTAAGTTATTGATTTGAGTATCCACTTAAGACACCTCCGCAATCGTACATCCTTTAGTGACAACCTCTTCCTCGTGGCAGGTGATGGATATTTTACCCGTGAAAGGGGAGTGTATTTCATACTGGATCTTCTCAACCATGACATCTGCAACAAGTTGCTCAGATTGAACCTCGCTATTGTCATCAATCAGCCAAGCGGTGATAACGCCCTCTGCATCATCGTCTTCCCATAAATCGACGGGTACAATTATTGCCTGTGCCATCTTTATTTCTCCTTCATTGTTAAACAAGCGTTAATTATCTTTTCGGTAGAGGGCAAGGCCCATTGTTCCATCGGTCGGCTGAATGGAATGGGGATATCTGGGTATGTGATGCGCTGAGGCGGCGTTTTGAAAATGGTATGGTCATGTTCAATGACAGACGCGAAAATCTCGCCACTCATGCCATAACTGTGATAATCCTCATCGACGACAATCAGCTTGCCCGTTTTGTTAACCGACGCGATAATATGTTCGCGATCTAATGGGACCAGTGAGCACAGATCAATGACCTCGATACTGATATCGGCTTTTTGTAATTCATGTGCGGCTTTTAACGCGTGATGAACCCCCATACCAATACTCACAATGGTGATATCAGTACCAGAGATGACAGTCTTAGCTTTGCCAATCTCTAACTGGTAGTTTTCTTCTGGTACTTGGTTGATGGCAGCAGGCTCTGTGCCTAACCAGCCCATGCCTTGCAGGCCCTTGTGGAATAAGTAGATCACTGGGCTGTTGTCGCGTATTGCCGCAGTCAAAAGTCCTTTAGCGTCATAGGCATTACTGGGTGCGACGACTTTCATCCCTGGTAGGTGGGCAAAGGTAGCGTAAAGGCATTGGGAGTGCTGGCCGCCATCAGAGTAACCACCGCCAGTAGAAGCCATGATCACCATCGGGACGTTTGAGTGCCCGCCAGAAAAGTAGATATTTTTCGCCATTAAGTTATATATGGCGTCAAAGCAGACACCAAAAAAATCCACAAACATCAACTCGACGACAGGACGCATGCCGTCCATTGCAGCGCCCACACCGGCACCAATAAAGGCCGTTTCTGAAATCGGCGTGTCACGGACGCGCTCTCCTCCAAACTCAGCATACAGTCCTCGTGTATTACCAAAGACACCGCCGAGTTGCGCAATATCTTCCCCCATAATGAAGACGTTAGGATCGGCTCTCATCTCTTGAGCTAGGGATTCTGCCATTGCACGTGCAATGGTTAATTTATTCGTTGCAGACATTGTTTTGGCCTTCTATTGATGAATACTAGTGAGCGAATACGTGTTCTAACGCTTCTTCGGGTGCGGGCTCGTCACTATCTCTAGCAAAAGTGATGGCATCCTCGATCAGTTGCTGGGTTTCTTGAACAAGTGCGCTATCTTCTTCGAGTGTGATGACATTTTCATCGAGCAGAGCTTGTCGATACGTAGGGATAGGATCATTCATAAGCAAATTTTCTTTTTCCCCTTTTGGTCGATAATCTTCAGCATCCCCCATAAAGTGGCCTGCTAAGCGTGAGGTTTTTATTTCGATTAAAGTGGGGCCATCGCCGCGTCGAGCCTGTTCAATGGCAGCAGCTGTTGCACTAAATATTTGGTCAGGGCAGTTGTCTTTTATAAAGATGCCTGGCATTCCATAGGCTGCGGCTCTGTCGCTATTTTTGGCCACCGACGTCGATGTTGATTTGGCCACAGAGATGCCCCAATCGTTATCTTCGATAATAAAGATGACGGGTAATTTCCACACAGACGCTAAATTGAGTGTTTCGTGAAAGGCTCCCTGATTTGCAGCTCCCTCGCCAATATACGCAATGGCAATGCCTGATTTTTGTTGCAATTTACGCGATAAGGCCGAGCCTACTGCGGGTCCCATACCTTGGGCAATAATGCCTGAACAGGCAAAGTTAACGTCTTTATCAAACAGGTGCATATGGCCACCACGGCCACCACTTAACCCTGTTTTTTTGCCGAAGATTTCGGCCATCATTTTTTTGATGTCAACTCCCTTAGCAACCGCAATATGGTGGGGTCTATGGGTCGCTGTCACGATATCTTCAGCCCCTAAATGGCAACATACACCCACTGCACAAGGTTCTTGACCATTAGAAAGGTGCATCTCTCCTGGAATAGGGCCGTTTGCCATATTGAAAATGGGCTTTTTTCCTTCCATGTAGATGGTTTCGATGCGCTCTTCCATATAGCGGCTGATGAGCATATTTCGATACATCCATCGACGTTGTTCATTGGTTGGTAACATTGTTCTCTCCTGAATAAAAAAGTGACGTTTATGGTCAATACCCAGATTAAGCAATCAGGTAAGCAATAAAATGACCAAACCCATAAACGCCACAAAGACAAACTGACTACACTTGGCCGCTTTTCATTAGCCCTGCAATATGATCTGCTTGCCTAATGGCGAGCGCGACAATCGTGAGTGTGGGATTAACGGCGGCACTGGTGACAAATTGACTGCCATCAGAGATAAACAGGTTTGGAACATCATGTGCTTGTCCCCATTTATTGACTACGCCATCGGACGGGTGTTCACTCATACGGTTCGTCCCCATATTGTGGCTACTCGGATAAGCGGGTAAGTTGTGCATCTTGGTTGCACCGACAGATTTATAGAGTTTTGCCATCTGCGAATAAGCGTGATTACGCATCACTACATCGTTATTGTGATCTGTTTTTGTGATGACAGGGACGGGTAGGCCATGCTGATCTTTTTCGGTTGGATGCAACGTGATTCGATTCGTTGCGACGGGAAGATCTTCACCACAAATCCACACACCTGCCATGTTCTGATAGTTTTCAAGGGCTTCAGCTGTTTCTCTTCCCCAACCACTTGTGCCAGGTTTCAAAAAGGCAGATAAGAAACCTAAGCCCAGAGATAACACTTCGAGGGTATATCCCGCGACAAAACCTCGTTCAGGGTTATTCGCTTGCTCGCTGGTGATTAAGCTTGGAACCGATGTGCCGCGATGCATATTAACGGGCTCAGGAAAAACACCATAAACACCGCCAGTAACGTGGCCCATGTAGTTTCTACCCACTTGTCCTGATGAGTTAGCGAGTCCATCGGGGAACATCTCTGATGCTGAATTTAACAGTAACCTTGGTGACTCAATTGAGTTTGCAGCAACACATACAATTCGCGCTTTTTGCAGTTTTTTATTGCCGTCTTTATCCACATAAAGTACGCCGGTGGCCTTGCCGCTCTTATCGTGTTCAATCTTTAACACCATGCAGTTAGGTCGTATTTCACATAAACCTGTTGCTTCAGCTTTGGGGATTTCGGTGTACATGGTTGACCACTTAGCGCCAATACGACAACCCTGCATACAAAACCCGATTTGCTGACAAGCGGGTCTGCCATCATTGGGTACTGAATTGATGGCCATTGGTGCGTTGGTAAAAGTCATCCCTGTGCGCTCGGCTGCGATACGGTGCAGTTTTGTGTGGCTGCTTTCAGGTAAATCAGGTGTATCAGTTGCTTTACCTGTTACGCCCATCTTGTGTTCGGCTTTTACGTAGTAGGGAGCTACCTCTTCATACGTCACAGGCCAGTCGGCAACATTTGCCCCTTCGATATTGCCGTTGGTGCTTTTCATTTTGAATTCATGCGGCTTAAAACGAAGAGAAACACCGGCCCAGTGGATAGAGGATCCGCCGACACCTTTAACGATCCAGGCGGGTAAGTTAGTGTGGTTTTTTGAATGGTGCCAACCTCCAGCTGAGATGCGCTTATCAAGCCATGACAGCTTCATAAACATCTCCCATTCATTGTTTTTTAGATCTTCGAGCGTAAAGCGTTTACCCGCTTCTAAAACAACCGAACTTATGCCTTTTTGAGCTAACTCGTTAGCGACAGTACCACCGCCAGCTCCAGAGCCTATAATGACGACCAGACTGTCATCATCGAGTGCAAATTTTGCTATATTTGTCATATCTATTTCCTCTGTAAGTGGGATTATTCGCTTAACCAATCAAGATCGTTTAACCCTCGATTGAGGTAACCGCCTTTTTCTACTGATGAACCTTGATAGCCAAACAGAGGGAAGAGTTCAGGGTTGTCATACAGTCCAAACATCAATGCAGTGCGGACTTTGATGAAGAAAGTGGTCTCTTCAATTGAACGTAGCAAGCGAACTCTATCGGGTTCGTAATTAACCTGTAAAAAGGGGGACCCCAATTTTGCTATGCTCTGTTCATCAAGCATTGCAACGCCTTCATCTATTAACCTCTTTTGCTGTTTGGCCAAATCATCGACAATTTTTTGATAATATTTGTTCTGGATCATCTCGTGGGGATAGATGTCCTTGGCCATTTTCAACAAGGTTTTACTTACGTGTGGTGAGTCCGGCAGGCTAATATTTTTAGCTTCTTCTGCTACAGAACCCGTCACTGATAAAGTGGAGGCTACGATTGTCCCTGCAACACCTATCCCAGTGTTTTTGAGAAACTTACGCCTAGATGTAGAGTGATCATTATTGCTCATGGTTTTCTCCTTTTTATTAAGGTTTACCCATGGTTACAACATCTATGCCAATACGAAAAATCATCATAAATACATGGGGATGAATGATTTTTAATTCTATTTGTGTTTAAGAACAGACGGGGGTGAGACAGGTGTGTCACTGCCTTTTTTATCGGGTTTTAACGTTTTTTAATTGTTGAATTTAGATTTTATGATCTGTTTTTGAGATGAGTGTTAAGCGGGAGCCGACACTGACTGGGAGCCTGCATTTGGTGAGGTTTTAGGTCAAATAGTGAGGTTAGGTAAAACGGTTGGCAATAAATACGATTCAAATAAAAACCCCATGATTTAGTAAGACTCAATCATGGGGTTGTTTGGATGGATATGAAGACTAATTTGTAGCGTTCAGAACTACTTAAAACTGCTCCAGATCGGCGCGTGATCTGATGGCTTCTCTATGCCACGCAATTCGTAGTCCACATCAGATTCAACCAGACGTTCAGCTAATGATTTGGTTGCCAATACCACGTCGATACGCAGACCGCGGTTATCAACAAAACCTTTACTGCGATAATCAAACCAAGAGTAACGATCAACGCGATCTGGATGCAGTTCGCGGAATGTATCAACCAAGCCCCAATCCATCAGGGTTTTAAGCCATTCACGTTCTTCAGGTTGGAAGCTACATTTACCGGTTTTAAGCCAGCGCTTAGCGTTGGGCTCACCAATACCGATATCAAGATCCACAGGTGAGATATTAATGTCGCCGATGATGGCGATATCTTCATCTGGAGTGTGGTTTTCATTGAGGTATATCATTAAATCTTTGTAGAACTTACGTTTAGCAGGATACTTGGTTTCGTGGCTGATATTATCGCCCTGAGGGAAGTAGCCGTTTAAGACGGTTAACGGACGACCATTCTCTTGGGTGAATGTGCCCATGATCATGCGGCGCTGCGCATCGTCTTCATCGGTCGGAAAGCCTTTTTGAACTTTTACTGGCTCAAGCTTAGACATCATCGCCACACCGTAGTGAGCTTTGCCGCCGTGATAGTGAACTTTGTAGCCCATGGCTTCAACGTCGGCGACGGGGAAAACCTCATCATGGGCTTTGGTTTCTTGCAGGCCAATAACATCAGGCTGGTGGGCATCGATGAGCGCTTGCAGTTGATGTAATCTGGCGCGAATGCCGTTGATGTTAAATGAGACTATTTTCATTATTAGCTCCGGTGTTATGGCAGTACACGTTTAAAGGGTTTAACAATTACTTTCTCATAAACGCCTGCTGCGATGTAAGGATCAACATCGGCCCACGCTTGAGCTTCAATAAGTGATGCAAAATCGGCAACCACAAGTGAGCCTGTAAAGCCCGCTTCACCCGGATTTTCATTGTCGATGGCAGGGTGAGGCCCTGCGATCAATAGACGTCCTTCATCGGCAAGTTGTTGTAGACGAGCCAGATGTTCTGGGCGTGCTGCCAGACGTTTCTCTAGGCTATTGTCAACATCTTGGGAGGAGATCATATACCACATGGTTAATTCCTTTTTTTGTGCAGCGATTGTGCAGCCAAATCGAGATTTCTGGTGTTAATTTATCGCCCTGCTGGCAGGGCGATAATAGGCGTACTCTACTCGGTGGATTTATCTATTTATTGAGTTCTTTTTTATGCTCTTCAGGCATATTTTTAAAAAGATAAATGACCGTGATCACGGTGTTAATCAAGGTGAGTGCGGTTAAGCCAAAGACTTTGAAGTTAACCCAGGTTTCCTGTGACAGGCTAAAGGCAACATAGATATTGATAAGACCACATGCAAGAAAGAAACACACCCAATACCAAGTGACATGGGCCCATATTTTATCGGGAACAATAAGTTCTTTACCTAACATACTCTTAAGTATTGGTTTATTGATGAGTTGGCTAACACCTAAAGCAATCGCGAATAGGGCATAAACCACGGTGACTTTCCATTTAATAAAGCTGTCATCATGAAATACTAATGTGAGTGTGCCAAAAAAAGTCACCATCACAAACGTGATGAGGTGCATTTTTTCAATTTTCTTATACAGAGCGTATATCACGATAAGCTGCAACGCGGTAGCAGCAATAAGGGCACCACTGGCTACATAGATATCAAACATTTTATAGACAGCAAAAAATATCACTAAGGGGAGAAAATCGAGCAGTTGTTTCATAAGTCTCTATCTAAATAAGATTTCAAAAAAGTGATTGTAGCATGCCAGTAAAGGCCGCAAAAGGGATTGCGTAGCAGCCTTTACAGTCCTCACTCTAGCCCATTAAAAGGATAATCTGGCACCCGCGTAAAAACGTCGCCCATTTCGATAGACCCCGACTGGAGCATATTGGTTACGCTCATAGGTGTAAATGATCTCATCGGTGAGGTTTATGCCTTCAAATACCAACGACACATGCTCGGTGAGCATCAAGGATAAGTTCACATCTAATTGACCGATGTCGTCACTGATCTCTTCACCAATCCCCGTGGCAAAGTCAGTTCTATAGTTATAGGACAGACGAGTACTGAGCCAATCATTCTCAAAGTAAGTGGTTAAATTTGCGGTATGATCGGAATGACCCGGTATATTTATATTCTCGCCTGTTTCTAAATCTTTGCGTTTGCCATCAATATAGGTGTAGTTGGCTATGATGCCGAGGCCATAAATGATCTCTTGTTGCCAACTCAGCTCAAGGCCTCTGATTGTGCCGCCACTGCCATTGACGGGGCGGTTAATGATCATCTCTATGTTTTCATACTCCTCTTGATACCTTTGGATATCGATGAAAGATTTCACATCTTTCTGGAAGCCTGCAATTGAAAATAGAGCGGCTTCATCGAAATACCATTCGAGGCCAACATCAAATTTGGTGGCTCTAAATGGATCGAGCTCCGGGTTTCCGCCAGCGCCTTGGGCTTGGGTGACATTGTAATTTGTCGATGGCATTAGATGATGATATTCAGGACGAGACATCACTTTAGATGCCGCGACTCTAAAGACCAGATCCTCTCGCCAATCCATGGCGATATTGATACTGGGTAACACATCAGTGTAACTTTTATCAGATGTCGTCCAGAGGTAGTCAAGTTGTTGAGCATCATTTGTTGGGGTTTGCTGATAAGCCGAGGCGGTTTGTTGAGTGTGAACCACTCGAACGCCAATATTACCTCGGTAGCTCTCACCTGAGAAGTTCACTTTAGTGTAGCCAGCGTAGCTGTTCTCAGTGATGTCAAAGCTGCTTGGCTTTTCCTCTGTTTGAATAAAGTTAAGCTCACTATAGGCTGAATTTAGGGCGTCGGTATCGGCAAAAGCATAGTCTTTGAGGGTGTTTTGCGAGCCAACTCCCTTTAGGTAGTCGCTGGGGAATGCGGCGGGAAAGTCGGCGAGTGTCCAGCCTAAATCACCAGCTAGTCCTTGATAGCCGCCATTGCGAGAACGGAAACGAATAAAGTCTCGTGTGTGTCGTTTATATTTGGTCCCAAACTTGATGGAGTCGATAAACTCTCTATCAAGTTGATATTCAAAATCGAGCTGAGCGAACAACTCATCATCAACGGAATTATGGGAATCCTTTCTTACCTCACTGATGGCCCACGCGTCAGCTTGTAAAGGTGACGTGCTGTAGTGTGTTTGAATATCTTTTGCCGTTTGCGTGTTGACGCTAAAATCGGTATTGGCTGACCATTGAGAGGTAAAGTCGCCATTAGTCCCCCCACTGGCACGGGTATAGCCGATTTGATACTGACTTTTCCAATAATCGAATTCATGTTCAAGCAAAAGGTGGTAGATATTGGTTTCTATTTTTGATTTACGCCAAATGGCTTCCATGGCAGTACTAAAGGGGCGTCCGCTTGGGTTATCGTTGGGCATTTGGCTATAAGTGGCGGAGGTTAAGGTGTCATCTTGGATCTGGTAGTCACTGACTTTGCCGCCTCTGCCGTAAACCGTACTGGGTTGCCAAAGGAAATTTTGGTTGCGGTTATTGGCATCTAACTGAGAGTAGAGGGTTTGAAACTCGATATTCCAGTCAAGATTAGGCTGGTATTGCAAAGAGAGCATGGCACTTGATCGGATTCGGTGTTGTTCGAATACTGCGCTGCCACCACCACCTGGGCTCCATATATCTTTAAGATCTGCATCTTCTTGCTGAGTTTCAGACAAGCTGCCTTGCGCATCAATATTGTAATCACGTTCAGCCCAACCCCAAGATTCAAGACCATCACGTCTTAAATGTCTTTCATGGCGAATTAGAGAAATAAGCGCGCCAAAGTTGTTGTCTTCATTAATCCAGTTATAGAGTAAAGAAAGTTGGGGATCGGTTTTTTCAGAAGTTTCGCTGTATTGCATCTGAGCGGTGCCGACAAACATATTATTTTCTGTTTCTAGCGGCTTACGGGTTTTGATATTGATGGAACCACCGAGTGAGCCTTCGTCGTGGTCGGCTTCAGGGGCTTTATAAACCTCTAACGAGCTGACAAGCTCAGAGGGGAGCATAGTGTAGTTAAACCCACGATTAGGTTGTGACGAGATCCACCAGTCAGCCGATGCGATGCTTTGACCATTGATATAGGTTTGATTCTGGCTCGGCGCCGTTCCTCTAACGCCCACTCTCTCTCCTTCTCCTTGAACCCGAGTAAGCGACACACCCGTGATACGTTGAAGGGATTCTGCTACGTTTTTATCGGGAAATTTGCCAATATCTTCAGCGGTAATGGCATCGAGTACCGAAACGCTGTTACGTTTGGTGTTGATTGATTCAACGACACTGCCACGAATACCCCGGATTTGAATTTTCTCCAGTGAATCAGCATGACTGTTTTCAGTGCGAGGTTGATTGGCGTCGGCGTTCAGAGTTGTTACAGGGAGTAACAACACAGGGAGTAAGTAGCGCAGAGATGAGATGCTCATAGTCATATCCTGATATTACACTTCTAGCCAGAGATAAAATTGAAAAACACCGCAATAATGACATTGTGGTTTCCGGCTAACTAATTAATATTTTTAGTTATATTTAGTCTTTTGTTTGTAAGAGTCCGCTTTCCCTTTAACGGACGCTAAGTGGTATATTTTTAGTGGTCATATTTATTATTGATATAACTAATACAGCGACTTAGAATATGCACGGTTCCATACTACTCTGTGTTATTGTAATTAACCAATAGTTAACATCGTTTTTAGTGCTTAAATGTCGTTAAGTTGTTCCGATAAAGTAAAGGTCAATGAGGTAATAGTCGACTTTGTCGCGCTTAAACTCTTGATTGATGGAGAATGGCTCGAGATTGAGGCTAGGCAGCTTGCCCTGCTTAAATTGTTAATCAAACACCATGGTGAAGCAGTATCACGTAATCTGATCATGGATGAGTTATGGCATGACACGATCGTCAGTGACAACTCTGTCTCTCAGGCCATCACCCAGTTAAGAAAGTCACTTCAAGATGACAAAGGCACCCCTCGATTTATTCGAACAGTGCCCCGTGTCGGCTACCAACTTATTGCCAGCGTAGAAGCGATTAAAGCCCCTGAGGTTTCTGAAGAGTTCGGTGTTGTTAAGCGAACTTCAAAACCCATGATGGCCATCTTGGGGATTGTTTTAGGCATGGGGTTGATGTTCAGCTTATTTCAATTGACCAAACCCAGCTTATCTCTGCCCACCTATGAATATGAAACCCGATTAACTTCAGTACCAGGCCCTGAAGGCTTTCTTCGTTACTCTCCTGATGGACGCTATTTGGCTTTCAGTCAGATTTCAGAAAATCGCAGCCAGATGGATCTGGTTGTCTATGACGCTCAAACAGAAACCATTCACTCGATTAAGAACACAGGATACAGCGAAGAGGCGCCAGAGTGGTCTCCTGACAGCCAGTGGCTTATCTATTATCGCCACGATCCGATTAGCTGTGATGTGCGTATTATGTCGGTTTCGACGCCGGTTGAAACATGGCGTTTAAGTCCAGATCGCCACTTGAGCGACTGTGAACCTGGCTATAGCAGACAGAAGATGCACTGGGTTTCGCCGGAGACTTTATATCGACGCAGATGGCGAGATAACCAAGCCATGTTAACCAAAGTGACCCTGTCTAACGATGAGTTTCCACAGATAGTTGAGCAGCAAGATCTGCCTCAGTTTAATCCTTTGTTGATGGATATCGATAAAGAGAGTTTGTTGATGCTGTTGGTGGAAAAAAATCAAAAGTGGTTTGAGTTAAAACTGGTTGATTTAATCAGTTTAGATAGCAAAATCATTGATTTTAGTGAGCAAGATTATTGGGGGCTTAAATGGCATAAGGTCAATGAAAGCTTCTGGTTAGGCAACACCAGTTTACGCTTAATGTCTCTTAATGGAGAGAGTCAGGTGGTTCATAACCCGATGGGATTTATTCCGGATATCGATATGAATAGGGTGACGCAGCAATTGGCTTACTCTGAGGGGCAAGTGAATGTAAATCTGTATAATATTGAATTTAGCCGAACAGAATCAGCAGGTGAAGTTAAACCCAGACAGGTTTCATCATCGGCCCGCACTGACATATTGCCAACGATGTCAAAAGAGGGCGATCAGATGGCGTTTGTTTCTTTCCAGCGGGGATCGGCAGATGGCCTAAGTCATGTTGAGATCTGGCTTAAACACAAACATAAAAAAGCGGCCAGTTTACTGGCAAATCTACCTGAAAATATCAAACCAGATTATCTACTCTGGTCGCCAAACGGTGAGAACATTCTGTTGGGGGACACTGAAGACAAACTCTATCTTATCAATACTTATAGTCGGCATATGGTGCCAATCGTTTCAGGTTATGAGCAACTGGATGCTGTGGTATGGTCACAAGATGGTAAGCATATCAATTTCTCAGGGCTCAATGAAGGCAAGTGGCAATCATGGCAATACAATCTGCAGTTGGGCACGTCAACACCGGTTGTTGAAGATGATAAACAAGCGATCACGAGCCAAGGTGATCTTGAGTTGATTAAAACGCTTAATCCGTCCTTTATTCATTACTCTAAAAAGATTGCCGATTTTTTAGCGCTAAATTTAGCACCTGAACTTGGGGTGTACGATCTGCAACCTTCGCTAAGCTTGTATCGTCCGGCAATTATTGATGGAGGGATCTATTATGTGGTACGACAAGGCTTACTTTTAAAGCTCTATTATTATGAGTTTGATACCAATCATAACCGCTTCATTAGCCATATTGGAAATCATGAGCAGGAGTTTCACCTGACACTCAATATCAGTGCATCGGATGATGGTAAGCGGGTGGTTTACTCTAAAGTTGAAAATGTTGAGACCGACATTTTACTGCAAAGAAAAATCGATACAGATCAATAATAGGTTGCTGTTAGGGGTAGAGGGGAGTTTGATATTGGTTGGCATTATACCAATCAATAGAACAAGGTATTACTTCAAACCTTGTAAGTACTGGCTTATCTCTTGCGAATACCAACCTCGACTCTTAGCTTCCTTTAAGGCTTTTTTTGCATTTTTAGTCGCTAAAGAAGTTTGGCCTTGATGCTTAAGAATCTTTGCTTGAGCTAGGAGTAGATCAGGATGAGAATCATCTTGTATTAGCCCGAGTTTCAAGTATTTCAGTGCCGTGGTGAAGCTTTTATTGTCAACGCTTTGAACCACCATGTCTCGTATGGCCCTAAAGTGACCACTGTCTGCGGCGGCTATCATCCAACGTTGAGATTTTTCGACATCAAATTCAACATGTCGCTTATCCAGTAGCTCTCTGGCGAGTCGGTATTGAGCATGAACAAACCCTCCTTGGGCTGCTAGTAGGATCCAGTTCAACCCTTTTTCTCGGTTAGCTTGGGTATATTCACCCCTTAATAAACTGGAACCGAGTCGATATTGTGAGTTGGAGTAGCCATTACTGGCTGATGAGAGCAGCAGTTGAGAGCCTGCGTTTTCATCACTCCAATGAAATTTCAGTAGACGTGTGGCGTTGTGCTCATCGGCAACCATCCAGTTAGCAATATAATATTGAACGATGGCATTGCCTTGTTCTGCACTTTCAATCAGCTCGCTGATTTTCTTTTGGTATTCCCGCTTTTGACTGGCAAAGCTTTCTTTGTAGCGCTTGCCCTTAAAAGTGGTGAAGTGATAAATCAGCGAACGATTACGGTAAATTTGCGCTTTACCGTTGACGATATAGGGCTCATAACGCCAGCGGCGTACAGCGTTGTAGATGGAGCGATTAAATGTGTTGTCAGGGAAAGCGTCTAAAATCTCGACATCTTTCACTGCGCCGGATTCATCAATATCAAAATCTAACCAGACCCAACCCTCTTGCCCTTTTTCATAGGCTTCTTGTGGATATTTAGCGTCAAGAGTATAGATGCGTTTTGGCTGTTGATCATGGGTATATTGTTCAGGGTTGAATACTGGTTGCAGATCACGGCTAAAGATTGAATAACTAAAATTCTGGTTTAATGTTTGGTAGTGGTTTTCTAAGCTTGTTGGATCGTTAACTTCCATCTCAATCAGTCTGGCAGCTGAGCGCGCCTCTTCGACACCAAAATCAGCAGCAAGAAGAAACCATGAATGTGCTGACGTTAAATTCTTTTCGACCCCTTGACCGTGAAGGTACATCACACCGATATTGAATATGGCATCTCGGTTGCCCAATTTGGCCAGTCGTTGAAATTCTTGGTAGGAGGAGAGGTAGTTACCTTTATTGTACTCAAGTGTTGCCGACAACAAGTCCGCTCTAAGGGTTGAAGAGAATGTTAGCGATAAAAAAATAATAATCGAAAGATAAAATTTCATCGTTGTCGTAAGGTTATCGACTAATCAGTGGAGCCATTGAGGTTTAGACCTATTTATTGTTGTTACAGGCCTAAGAACCTTAACAAAATAGTTGTTTTCTGTTTACTATTCTACTGTGTTTAATTAGCTAATGCTTGATTAATTGTATTTAAACTAGGCGTTATTTACCTTTTTATGGATATGACAGAATAAAAAAGAGCCACGGGTTTTAGACATGACGCTAAAACCCGTGTAACCAAGGATGCGTGGAAGGGAAGCCCACTCCTGGGTATTTGGTTACCCCTTTAAACATCTAAGGAGGATAAAAGGTTTGCGCTAGAAATTAAAACGTACTCCTGTGACGAAACGTCTGCCATCGGCGTAGAGACCAGTTAGGGCTTGTTCTACTCCTTTTTGTTGATAACTAAAGGTTTGTTCATCCGTTAAGTTAATTGCTTCAAGAACAACGCTGATATTTTCGGTGATTTGATAGCTGATGTTGGCATCGAGTTGACCGTAATCATCGATGTAACCAGGCCAGCCTAAACCCGTGTCGTATCCGGTGCGGTAGTTGTAAGATATTCGGCCACTAAAGCTTTCATGTTCATAATAAGAGCTTAAATTAACCGTGTGTTCTGAGTTGCCGGGGATGGTGACATCATTGCCAGCTTCATCTTTTGCTTCGCCATCAACAAACGTGTAGTTAGCTGATATACCAAAATCCTCGAAGAACTCCTGTTGATAACCCAGCTCTAAGCCCATGATCGTGCCGCCGTTGCCATTGACAGGGCGGTTAACTAAGATCTCTGTATTTTCATGGATCTCAAGTTTGCCTTTTTGCTCAATAAAGGATTGGATATCTTTGTGAAATAACATGGCCGAGACAATGCCAGCTTCACTGAAATACCATTCAAGTCCTAGGTCAAACTGAGTCGCAAGGTAAGGGTCAATCTCAGGGTTTCCGCCAACGCCTGTTTTGGTTTCTAGGTTGTAAGAAGTTGATGAGGTGATATCCACATAGTTTGGACGGGCCATGACTCTAGAGGCGCTCATTCTTAAGACAAGGTCGTCATCAAGATCGACTGCTAAATTTAAACTTGGCAGAATTTCTAAATAGTCTTTATCTTGAGTGGTCCACACCCCTTGTCCCTCCTCACCAACAAAGGCTGAGGATGATTGGTTAGTTTGCACAATACGAACGCCAACATTACCTCTTAGATATTCAACATCGATATCAGCTTTGATATAAGCCGCATAAATCTTCTCACCTACATCAAAGGTACTTGCTTGTAAGGTGCGATAATCCCAATTTAATGCATCGCCTTCATTGCGTACCTTGTCTGCGTCAGTAATGGCATAATCTTTAAGTGTGCCACTTGAACCTTGGTGTTCAAGGAAATCTGATGGCATAGGCAAAGAATAATCCGCTAGGTTCCACCCTAAATCAGTGCGATTATTGGTGGTCTCTTTAGTATTGAAACGTGAGTGATCACGATACTTTGCACCAAACTTTATTTTATTGAATATGGCCAAATCGATGTGACGTTCAAAATCGGCTTGAATATAAAACTCATCATCTTTTGCATAGTTTCTGTCGTAGCGAAGAAAACTGAGATCCCAGTTTTTTCCATCAGCAGGGTTCGCGCCATAATGCGTTTTAACATCCCGTGCTGAAGAGGCGTCGAAGCTATTAATATAGTTTCCTCCCCACCCAACACTTCGGTCAGCTTGAGAGCCACCAGTGCCCTCGGTATAGCCTAAATGAACGCTTGAGCTCCAAATATCACCAATATGATCCACTTTGAAATCGTAAGATTTGGTTTTTATTTTAGAGTTTCTGATTTTAGTTTCATCTAAGATATTATCGCCAGTGGGTGATAACCCTATGGTGCCACCTGTGAGCATGGTGCCCACTTCCGGATGTTCGATAAGATTGACTGAAGTGTATTGTGAGTCACCATAACCTGGTAACCATAGGAAGTTTTGGTTCACGTTGTCAGCTTCAAGTGTTGAATCTAACGCATTGAATGTCATATCTAAGTTAGATGTCGGGCGATACTGCAAGCTGAGATTCACACCGGTTCGTACTCGCTCCTGTTGGAACATGGCTGAGCCACCACCGCCAGGGCTGTAAACATCTTTATGTACCGTGCCATCTTCTAGGGTAATGTCTCTATCTGTCCAGCTCCATGCTTCGATCCCATCACGCCTTAGATTACGTTCTTGCCTGACAACAGAGATAAGCGCACCGAATGTCTCATCTTCATTTTTCCAGCTATACATGCCGGACAGTTGTGGGTCTGTTTTGCCCGATATCTCACTGTATTGAGCCAGTGCTGAGCCAGAAAATTGATTTGATTCAAGCTCAAGAGGCTTACGGGTTCTGACGATAACAGTTCCCCCGATAGAGCCTTCATCAATATCAGCCTCAGGAGACTTATATACTTCTAAACCGGATACGATCTCGGACGGCAGCATCGTATAGTTAAATCCACGGTTGGCCGGAGAGTTGGTCCACCAATCAGCAGAGCCTACGGCTTGGCCGTTTAACAGGGTTCTGTTTTGACTCTCAGTTGTCCCTCGTATGCTGACACGCTCGCCTTCACCAAAGTTACGTGTGATAGACACCCCGGTCACTCGTTGCAGAGATTCTGCGACGTTTTGATCTGGAAACTTGCCAATATCTTCAGAGGTGACAGCATCGACGACTGAATTTGAGTAGCGTTTAGTGTTGAGAGATTTAACGACACTGCCTCTAATCCCTCTAACTTGAATGGTTTCGACTTCATCGGTATTAATATTTGGCGTTACTTCACTTTCTTCAGCGGCAAAACTGGTCATAGGCATCACTACTGCGCCTACAAAAATCGCATGTTTAATTGCTGCGCCTAATCGGGTTTTCTTGTGGACCTTCATTGTGTACTCCATGTTCTTATCATTTTTCTCATGTACAAATTAGAGTTCGAGGCAGATCATTCTATAAAAATGAACGGCCCAATTTATTACTTGTAAGAGGTCATAATTGAACTGGATTTTATGTCTGAAAACGTTCTGTCAATTAGGTTAATAGGACCAAAATCACCGTATTTCACACAATCCATCACTGCATTCATCTTTCTTATTGTTATGGCTGAAACATGCTTTTAACGTTTCAACTTCATATAAATAAACTTGGTTTGAAGAGTCTTGAATCTATGTGAAAAGTTGTGAAACATACGTAATATATTTTTAAGGTGCTGATTTTAAGTATTAAAGCTTTTAGTTAGTTTAATGGTGATATTTATTACTTAGGTCACTTTTCACGACTGATGCGCTGATACCGCTGTCGAGTTAGTCAGATATTGGTGTTAGCGACAATGCAGAGGAAGGAGTTAAACACAGGTAAATGTCTTTTTGGGGCAATTGGGCATACCAAATGAACCAATTTGGTGTTATTGCTCAATGATTGTGAATGGTTTTAGCTGAATGTCGTCAGCTCAATTTGGCTGATTATATTAGCCTTGCTTCAAGGCATTGATTGCCTTGATTGCTATGGAGTTACTTAAACCAGTTTGAGTTGCTGGCGTTCTAAACAGGATGATTGCACACAATTCCGGCCTAATTTTTTGGCTAGGTAGAGTGCATTGTCAGCTTGATTCAATAGTGAATCGAGGTTGTCTATGGGCTGCCATTTGGCAATACCGATGGAAGTGGTGATCTGAATGGTTTGCCCCTCAAACACAACAACTAAGTTCTCAATGGCTTTTCGCAGACGCTCAGAAAGGTCAATTGCCCCTTGTGATTCTTTATTTTCCATTAGGGCGGCAAACTCTTCCCCTCCGAGCCTAGAGACGACATCAATGGTCCGTATGGTGTCTGATAGGGTTTTTGCAACAGCAATTAGCACGGCGTCACCGGCTGCGTGGCCATAGGTGTCATTGACTTTTTTGAAGTGATCAATGTCTATCATCAACAGATATAGGTTGGTATTTGGGCAGCGCTTTGCTCTGGCGATAAAGTCGTGGGCAGACTCGATAAATGAACGCCTGTTGGTTAAGCCCGTTAAAATATCTACCCTAGCTTCGACTTCTGCCTTTTCTTTCGCATCAAGTAGCAGTTTAGTTTGTTGTTGCACCTGTTCGGATAACTCATTTGCATAGTTTTCAAGGTGTAACCTGTGTTTTAGCTCAATCTTCAATTTAGCATTTTGCATGTCTCTTAATCTGAACACCATGATGGTGGTGAGTAGGAATGCTTCGATAAACCCGCCGATATAGATGAGCCATTGCAACACAAATGAGTCAATTAAGTAGCCTCTTAATCGCAATGATGCGGCGATCATACCCAGTATGAATACCGCCCAACAGAAGGTAAATAGACCTGCGTGCGGCACTTTTTTACTCCAAGCAAATAAGCCGATTGGAACCAGTAAAATGTAGAGGAAAGCGGTATTGTCGATAATTAGCCTTGGGTAGTAGGGGAAGCCTGATAAGTTAATGATGGCGCCAGTTATTGAAACGGCGATTACGAGTAGGAGCGCGTTATCAATGATTTTAGAGATGTGGCGTATGTTTAAGAAACACCTGACAAACCAGATTGCCGCTATTTGACTCAGGCTTATTTGAAACACAACCATCCACAGATGGTAGCTCTCTCTAGCAAAGAAGTAGCCCCAAATCCCGCTTAAAGATGCAAACAGCGAGGCGATTGAGAATGCAAACAAAGAGTAGTAGAGAAACATCTTGTCTCGTGAGATAACGAAAACCAGTAATGTGGCGAGTCCCATAAATAGTTCTGTGCATAATAAGATCACCATAAATGTCAGTTCGACATGGGTGGATAGATAGAATTGGGTTTGTTCCCATATCCTCATGGCGGTGAAACTGTGCATGGGGAATTGGCTGCCAGGAAAGATTTTTACATAGACTTCATGGGTTTCAAGATAGGGCAGATTCAACTCGAAAGCGGGCCGGTAAAAGCTAACCTCTCGTGATGATACGGGGGCTGAAAAGGTAAAATTAGAGTGGATAAACTCCCCTTTATCTCCTAGCTTACGATGGTAAATATCGATACTTTGCACAGTGGCTTCAACATATTCTAAAATCATATCGAAATCGTTTTGGCTGCTGTTTTTGAGTGTGAACTTCATCCAAGACACGGCAGAGGTAAAACCTCTATTGGTGATATTGTGTTCCGATTTTTTCCATTCAGCGCTTGTAATGACATCACTAAGCGAGAGAGATTGACTGGAGTCAATAAGATAATAGTAGTTATCTCCAGTCGTCTCACCTTGGTGATGCGTTGCTATGTCTATTGCGCTAGGTTCACTGGCAAACGTCAATGGCGAGAACAATAAGTAACAGATATACACAAGAATGCTTGGTAATAATACCTTTCTTGATATGGGCTGTGGACCAGTGAGAATTAGACCCAAGTGACCTCCTGAAACGCTTTTGGTAATATCACCAAGAGAGGATCACAAAATAGCGTAAACCGAGTGGCGAAGTTTGAATATACCGCGTTAGTCTAAAGTATTATTACAACTTAGTAAGTATAAATATTTTACAAATCATTAACTTCGCTTTGATATGTTGTTGAACACTAAAAGACTGGCAGTAAATGATTTTACTGCCAGTTAATACAGGTTTAATTAAACAAAATTCTTTTTAAACCAGATTATTGTGCTGCTAGATGCTTATGCTATTTGGCACTTGAGATGGTAATTGGAATGGATAGGGGAAAGGTCTGCTTTTATTGCGTTGGTGAATGTCGAGTTCGATCTGATTCAGTTTCATCTGAAATTCGGTGACGACCGCTGATACTTGAGGATCCTGAAAATAGGACTTTCTTGGATCATCACTATAATGACCGAGTCTGTCGTATTGGACGTTGCTGAGCAGGTACCCAAACGTCGCCTGATAGAGAGCGATATCTAATGGCGGCAAACATGCTAGATAGTGTTTGTCTGTGAGTTCATCTGAACGAGTGGGGGCTTGAGCATATAGAGTGCCAGACACACTTGGCATGTAACTCATTAATGGCCACTGGGCATAATTAACTGATGCATGTTGGGCACTGGCAGTATAGATAATGAGGGAGACGAGCTTAATTAAGTAATCGAAGTCTCGGATTTGATAAGCTTGTCCTTGGCTGTCTGTTTCAATCAGCCCCTCCATGCCTTTAATTGCTGCGCAGCGGCTATCGACCATTTCATTGATCCAGTTCTGCAGTTCATAATCTTCAGCTACTTGTTCATCCCGTGCGAGAAGCGAATCACCTTTGTAGTAAAGAGAGAGATACTGACCAACAAATTCCTGGATAGCTTGCCAAAGATCTAAAGTGTCTTCTCTGAATGGGAAGTTAGGCAGTGATTGCTCACACACGCCTCTGAGTTTGAATAGACGATCTGGGAATTGATCATCAAATCGCCATTTATTATGTGCATCTACAATCATTTTTGCGCTGCTGTCATGACTTGTTGACAGTACTGATGCAACTACACCACCAGGTACAATGAGGCTATGGATCGCAGCGTCATTGATGGGCAGGGTAAATTTAAAATGAGGTTTGAGCAACACCATTAAGGGGTGTGCTTTAGCAAGCTGACGATTTGCGGCGACTATCATTGGCTCAATTGTTAAATGGCAAGCGCCTAAGTGAGCCACTGTTTCGTGTTGGATTGCGCAAGCATTTTGAACAAAAGCTTTGGCGATTTGCCACTTATAGCCATGGGTATCTAAGTTATGGGTACAGTCATTGGGGGTATAGATAGGCGCAGCTTCTGGATCAAATTTTTGTGAAAGTTGAATGCAAATGGGCTGCATTGCACCTGTCGAAGGGTAGCCTTTTGGAGGGATTTTATTCCATAAAAATAACGCAATAGGGGCATTTGGATAGCGTTGCTTTTTGTGTAGTTCACTTCCCTCTAAACCTTCCATCATGGCGTAGTCGCATACGTATAGCAGACCTTGTTCAGCGGCTTGATGTAAAGTGAGATCACAGTTGCCACTGACCTGTTGGAATATAGCATCAGTGATGGGCATTTTTTTCAATAAATCGACTAGTACGATAACTTCCGAGGAGTGACTATTACTGAGCTGAACGCCTTTTAGGTTGGTGGTATTAAACCCGGCTATTTGCATGTAGCCGAAGTACCAGTCTTGCTGCCAAACTTCCTGTTCACTCGCCTGTGGCATCCAGCTCTGCTTCTCTATGTTGAGTAGATCTGGTACGGGCAATGTCTTAAATAAGTCGACGTAATCTTGTGTGCTCGTTGCGGCTAAATAGTCCCGATTATTATCCGTTGCCAACATGTCGTACATGGTGTTTTTTAGAAATGCAGTAGAGCCCTCTTTTTCGAACTCTTTAAAAACCTTATCTAGTCCTTCAACCATTTTTATTAAATCTTTCGGTAACCGTACGGCTCCCTGAATAGCGGCTTCTAATTCTTTAGGGATTTTCGCTAGTGCATGTATTAATTCGTTTACATATTCAGCTTCATGGACGAATTTTTTTATTGCGCCTTCATCCGTCGCGGCAGTTAACTTGTCATGGGCATCCTCTACAGCCTTGAATGATGCCCGCATATCATTGGGGAGATCATCGAGAAGTTCCTTTTCAATTAAACCGATAATAACTGCTTTAAAATTTTCAACTAAGGGAGTAAATACTTGTAACACTTTATATTCGTAGTCGGGGCTGAACTCTTCACTTTTCGGTACGCTTGCAGCAATGGGAATAGGCTCTAAATAACTAAACATGTAATTGTAATCTGTTTTTGATATTGATAGCTCCATCTTTCTTTTTTCTTTATCTTGTTCGGTAATGAATTGCGGCAATGATGCTTTTTGTAAAACACTTTTCATGAATATCCTTTCCTTAAATAAGTGAATATATAAATCAATATATTAAACAGTGTGTTGTGGTGGATGTTATTTATAATGCATATAAAATAACAATTAGACTAGCGGGTTGCGTACAACTCATTAACATTGTTATTTTGACTGTTAAGTTGAATATTTTATTAATTTTTACTTTGTTGGTTATTTATGGCTTTAATTTAACAATACTGATGTTTATGGCTGACTTGGTATGTTTTTTTGGTGTTACCATCCATGACTGTTAGTTGGTTTTTATTTTAATTACGCAAGGTAAATAGACCATTTATATGTAAATAAATAATCTATTTGTATTTTAACTTGTTATTAATCTGGCTTTATAAACTTCAAATGTTGTGAAACATAGGTGAAGTTAAGTTTGTTTTAGCCTATAGGTATATGTTTCTCAGTGAATGGTAATTTATTGTACAAATAAGTGTTGATAGCATAAAAAGTAGCCAGTTACTATGATTCCTGCTAGCACACATTGAATATTGTTGTGTTAGTATGCAAAATAATCCCATCAGTATATAACCTTAGGCTTAACTAAGGCCCTACTGGTCTATTATTGCTTTGTGAACCATACTTTGAACTTGCCCCTCGAACCATTTTTCGTATCGAGACTTGTAAGTTCTGCTTTAGGAAATAGGGTTTCAACATATGATTGTCGAGCAAGATATCTCTAATGTTCGTGTTGGCATGTACGTTCTTGACATTGCTTTCCCGAAAGGACAGTTTCACCTTACTAAGGCTAGCTGGTTGGAAAGTGAGAGTGTTATTGAGGGATTAAAAAACAGAGGAGTACAGCGCCTTCTTATCGACATGAGTAAGACTCGAGAAGCTTCAGTTATGATGTCTCAGGTGATTGCAGCTCCAGTCGTAGAAACTATTACTCCCTCTTTTGCCGAGCAAGTGGCAAGAGCCCGAGTTGTTTTTGATGAATCTAAAAATATTCAAAAAAAATTGTTTCATGCAGCAAAAAATGGCCATGAACTTGATCTTGCATCGGTGAACAAGGTGACCGATGAATCCATCGATATGATCTTTAAGAATCCAGATGCCCTTTCATGTGTGCTTAACATCCGACATAAGGATGAGTACCTTTTAGAACACTCAGTTGCAGTATCTGTGTTGATGACCATGTTTGCTTTTCACATGAAGTTAAGCAAAGAGATTGTTAGTCAGCTAGCGATAGGGGCGTTTCTTCATGATGTTGGTAAGATCATGATACCCGACGCTATTCTGAATAAGCCTGGTAAGCTAAATGATAAAGAGTTCGCAATCATGCAAAGCCATGCTATGCACTCTATTAAGATCATTAGAAAAACACCGGGTGTCAGTGCCATTAGCCATGAAGTCGCCGCCTTACATCACGAAAAACTTAATGGTGAAGGCTACCCTAATGGCATTAAAGGGAAGGAGATCTCCATGTATGGTCGCATGATCTCCATCTGCGATATTTATGATGCCTTGACGTCAAGTCGTTGTTATAAAGAAGGTTATTCTCAAGTTAAGTCTTTTAGTATATTAAGGGCGTTAGCGAAAGAAAATCAATTGGATGAGAAATTGGTTGACCGCTTTATTCAGTGCTTGGGAGTTTACCCCGTAGGCGCTTTAGTCCAACTGGACTCAAATCGTTTGGCTATTGTTGAGGGGCATAATTTACAGAATCCAGTTCGTCCTCGGGTAAAAGCTTTCTACCGCTTGGATCCAAAACAGTTTGAAGTGGCGCAGGATATCGATCTATCTGCCATGGAAACTGAACATATTGTTAAGTGTGTGAGAGCTGATGAGTTCGATCTGGACATGGAACAGATTATAGAGTTCTTAACTTATGAAGGTTAATGTTTAAGGGCTACTTAATTCAAAGATAAAAAAATAGCGCCAAATGGCGCTATTTTTGTTTTTATCAGTTCAACTTTTTACTGTGATTGGTATTAAGTTGCTGCTTTCATATTACGAGTGAACTCACCTAATTGGGTAAGGAGCTCAACTTCATTATCTTTATTGGCTTCGATAATCTTAACCACTGCAGAGCCTGAAATAGCGCCAGCTGCGCCAGCCTGAATCGCTTCTTTCACTTGAGAGGGTTCTGCAATGCCGAAGCCTAGTAAAGGTGGAGCACCGTTAAACTCTTTGAGTCGAGATAAAATATCACCAATCGGCATACCAGCTTTAGATTCAGTGCCAGTAACGCCAGCACGAGATAAAAGATAGGTGTAACCTTCACCTTTTTCACTGACAAGTTTAAGAGTGTCACTGTCAGCATTAGGCGGTGCGATAAAGATAGGTGCAACGCCATGTGCTTTTGCTGATGCGATGAACTCAGCGGATTCTTCGACAGGTACGTCGGCTATCAATACCGAATCGACACCTGCGGCTTGAGCCTTAGCGTAAAAAGAATCGATGCCGTTGGCGAAGACTAAGTTGGCGTAAAGAAGAAGCCCGATAGGTAAGTCTGGGTATTTAGCACGAATAAGAGTCAACATTTCAAAGCACTGAGTTGGTGTGGTGCCAGCAGCAAGTGAACGCAGGTTTGCCCCTTGTATGACTGGACCATCAGCCAATGGGTCCGAGAAGGGGAAGCCCAGCTCTAACGCATCAGCGCCGTTTGCCACTAAGCAATCAACAATCTTTAACGAAAGTTCAGGGCTTGGATCGCCTAAGGTGACAAAAGGGACGAAGGCGCCTTGGTTTTTCTCTTTTAGTGCGGCAAAAGTTGCCTGATAACGGCCTGCTTGTTTAGATTCAGACATTGCCACTCTCCTCTTTTTGCTGGCTCGTTGGTGATTTCTCGCGTTCCTCTAAAATATCAGCAACAGCAAAGATATCTTTATCGCCTCGGCCAGATAGATTAACCACGAGCAGGGTTTCTTCAGTAGCTTCTTTTGCCAACTTGATTGCATAAGCGATAGCGTGGGCTGACTCTAAAGCGGGGATGATCCCTTCACATTTGGCTAGCAGTTGAAAAGCATCCAATGCTTCATCATCGGTTGCTGATTCATAGGTTGCGCGCCCAGTTGCTGCTAGATGTGCGTGCTGCGGGCCTACTGATGGAAAATCAAGACCAGCAGAGATGGAGTATGACTCTTCGATTTGTCCCTCTTTATCTTGCATCAAAGGCGCTTTCATACCAAAGAATATGCCTGTTTTACCATGCTTAAGCGGTGCGCCATGCATCGGGGTATCTATGCCTAAACCCGCTGGTTCAACGCCAATTAGTTTGACTGACTCTTCATCAATAAAATCGGCAAACATACCAATGGCATTGGAACCTCCGCCAACACAGGCGATAACGGCATCGGGTAATCGACCTTCACGTTCAAGAATTTGCTTCTTAGTCTCTTCACCGATCATGCGCTGGAATTCACGTACGATGGTTGGGAACGGATGAGGACCCGCTGCAGTGCCGAGTAAATAATGCGCCTTATCATAGCTACCAGACCAGTCACGCATGGCTTCATTACACGCATCTTTTAGCGTAGAGGAGCCCGATGTGACAGGTATCACTTCAGCGCCCATCAGTTTCATTCTAAATACGTTTGGTGACTGACGCTCGACGTCTTTTGCGCCCATGTACACTTTACATTTTAGACCGAGAAGTGCACAGGCCAGCGCCGTTGCTACACCATGTTGACCAGCGCCAGTTTCGGCGATGATCTCTTTTTTACCCATGCGTTTAGCCAGTAAAGCCTGACCTAATACCTGGTTAGTTTTGTGGGCACCACCGTGGAGTAAGTCTTCACGTTTCAGGTAAATTTTAACTAATGGGTTTGGGCTCAAGTTACGCGTCAGGGTTAGGGCTGTTGGGCGGCCTGCATAGTTCTTGAGTAGGTCGGTAAATTCTGCCTGAAACGCGGGATCTTCTTGTGCTTCAACAAACGCGGTTTCTAACTGTTTCAGTGCAGGCATTAAAATTTGCGGTACGTACATACCACCATATTCGCCGAAGTAGGGATCGAGCTTAGTCATTGGTTATCCTTAAATAGATCTGCTTTGCATCTCTATGTAGGCCACTCTCATTAATGGGGTCGTGGCGTTAATTTGTGCCGTTCAGGCGTAAGTCAAAATAGGTTAATAATAACGATCTGACCGTTATCAGTACTGTCTTAGTGCGCTAAATAGGGCATTGATCTCTTGGTGATCTTTAATCCCCGGAGCGCTTTCCAAACCAGAGTTAAAATCCAGTCCGTAGAATCCTTGTGAACTAGCAAGTGTGGCAAGTGCTGCCGTTAAGCCGCCAGCCAACATTGAGCTGTGTTTGTTTGGCAGAGACTGTTGCCAGTTAAAGGTAAGGCCCGTGCCACCAAATTGCAGTTCGCCTGTTTGATGACTCTTACTGTCAAATAACACCCGATCGACATTAGCTGGTATGTTCACTTCTTCTTGCTCTATATCCGCGTTTACTGCGACGGCTTTCCAGATTAAGGCCTGAGAGCCTATAGATGCGAGGGCGCTGCGCACTTGTTCAATTTCGTATTCAGATTCGTTGCCATGAAGTTGAACGGCAAACAGGTCAAGCGTTTCAGCTAGGTTGGCGATAACCTCAGGTGATTCGTTAACAAACACACCAATGAATTTGAGCCCTGGCCCTGCTTTTCTGTGTTGCTCTACCAGTATTGCAGCTTGCTCTGCTGATACTGAACGCGGTGACTTTGGATAGAAAATTAACCCTGCATAGATAGCGCCGGCATTGGCTACAGCCAAAATATCTTCACTTTTGGTTAAGCCGCACACCTTGTTATGCCCTAAAGTCAAAGTACGGCAAGCAAGGTCGAGATCTGCTTCTGCCATCAAGGAGCTGCCGACAAGAAAGCCATCAACCAGCGGGCTTAAACGGCGCACTTGCGCTTGGTTATATATGCCCGATTCACTGATCACAACACGATCCGCAGGAATGTGAGGCGCTAACTCCTCCGTTGTGGCTAAATCTGTCGATAAGTCACGTAGGTTACGGTTATTGATGCCAATAATTGCCGCGTTTAAGTCGATGGCACGTTTGAGTTCAGTGTCGTTACTCACCTCTGTCAGTATGTCTAAGCTGTATTTTTCAGCTTCAGTCGCAAGGGTGCGATATTGCTCATCATCAAGTACCGATAACATTAATAAAATGGCATCAGCCCCTTGATGTGCCGCTAATTTAACCTGATAAGTGTCAACAAAAAAGTCCTTGCACAGTATTGGCTGTTTGACTCGAGCGCGAACCAGAGGAATATAATCCATGTCACCTTGGAAAAACTGCTCGTCGGTGAGCACTGAAATACCTGCGGCATAGTGGTTATAAACATCCGCGATGGCTTCGACATCGAAATGTTCACGTATTAGCCCTTTAGAAGGGCTGGCTTTTTTACATTCGAAAATAAAGCCAGCATTAGGGGCTTTTAACGCATCAAACAAGCTTCGGTCAGAGATTTTAGGCTGCAAACTAGTTTCTGGAAAACGGTTTTTTAAGGCTGTAATATGTTCAGCTTTAGTGTCGACAATTTTCGTTAATACATTGCTGACTTTTTCGGTAGATGAATGGCTCACTGTGACTCCTGACATATTATTTAGCCGCCTTGCTGGCGTTAGCGAGCTGCTCAAGTAGTTGGTACGCTTTACCTGTTACGATGGTGTCGAGTGCTAGCTGGGTTCCAGATTTGACGCTATCACACACACCTGAAATGTACAGAGCGCAGCCTGCGTTTACGGCAACAGCATGACTATGAGCTTGCTGGCCTTTACCTTGCAAAATGGCTCGCGTGAATTCGGCATTATCAGTTGGTGTCCCTCCCTCTAAATCGGTTAATTGACCTTGGGTCACGCCTAATGCTTCAGGGGTTAAGGTGTATTGGGTAATGTCATTATTATTGAGTTCACAGACCAAGGTATCACCGTGTATTGCCACTTCATCAAGACCGCTTCCATGGACCACCATCGCGCGTTTCATACCTAACGCTTTGAGTACTTCGGCGATAGGTTTCACCAACTCGGCGCTGTATACGCCTAGTACGATAAAATCAGGATGGGACGGGTTAATGAGTGGCCCGAGTACGTTAAATAGGGTGCGTGTTTTCAATGCTTGACGCACAGGTACTGCGTGACGCACACCGCCGTGATAATGAGGGGCGAAAAGGAAACATAGACCGAGAGTATCCAAGCAATCACGAGCGGTTTCAGGATCCATTGTTAGGTCGATGCCAAATTGTGCCAATAGATCCGATGAGCCTGACTTACTTGATACACTGCGGTTGCCATGTTTAGCCACTTTGGCTCCGGCTGCTGCGGCAACAAAAGCGGCAGTCGTGGATATATTGATGGTGTTATGGCCATCGCCACCAGTGCCTACTATATCGACAATGCCTTGCTCACGGGTCATTTCACAAGGTGCAGGAAAAGCTTTAGCTGCGCTGCGTAGCGCATCAGCGGCGCCAGATATTTCATCAATGGTTTCACCGCGCATTTTCATGGCGATGAGCATACCAGCCATGACGACTTCACTCATTTCACCAGCAATGATGCTGCTGACCAGTTGTTTGGTTTCTTCACGTGTCGCTGACTCTCCGGCGAAGAGTTTATCGAGTATCGGTTGCAGATCAGCTGACTGGAGAGGGGGTTGGCTCATACATTAACTCCTTGGTGGCTATCAATGCCGGTTAATTCGTTTAAGGTTTGAATAAGCAGTTGGCTGCCAAGTGTGGTGAGAATAGACTCTGGGTGAAATTGGAACCCAATCGCTTTGTCGTTTTTGTGGGAGATAGCCATCGGCATAGACTCCGTCGTCGCTATGACATCTAAACAGTCAGGCACAACAGTGGCGACTAGGCTGTGATAACGGGCTACAGGCAGAGGAGAAGGTAGATTGTTAAATATCCCAGTTGCTTGATGATAGGTCGGGCTTGCTTTGCCATGAACCACTTGGTTTGCTCGCTCAACTTTACCGCCGTAATGCTCAATCATGGCTTGGTGCCCAAGACAGATCCCAAGCATGGGGACTTTACCCGCCACCAGATCAATTAGTTCCATTAAGCAGCCAGCTTCATGGGGAGCACCTGGGCCTGGTGAGAGCACTAACGCTGCTTTGTTCTTTTCATTGAGCAATTTGTTGGCAATAAACTTGGCATCGACATCGTTACGATAAATCACGACTTCATAGTCTAAGCTTCTGAACTGA
Organism: Shewanella hanedai; assembly: GCF_007197645.1. GTDB lineage: Bacteria > Pseudomonadota > Gammaproteobacteria > Enterobacterales > Shewanellaceae > Shewanella > Shewanella hanedai. The sequence continues at coordinate 2,428 of NZ_VKGK01000025.1, read as the reverse complement.
TCGACTAAGTTGTAGGTAAATGAGTCGAAATTGTCGAGTAGGTACAGTTTCATAGCCCACCTCCCATTTTTATGGCACAGAATAAGAGTGCTTGTACTTTGGCGGAGTGTGGGAGCTGGTTAGGGAATTCACTAAAATCGAAATTATCCCGAATTAAACACAGTTTCATAGTCCACCTCCCATTTTTATGGCAGAAATAACAGCTTGTGCTTTTTGTCTGGTTTCATCAGCTTCTGCTTGTGGGTCTGAGTCAAATACCACGCCTGCGCCAGCTTGGATATAGGCGGTGCCGTCTTTAACAAACGCGGAGCGGATCACAATACAGGTATCCATGTCTCCCAGACTGTTGAGATAACCCACTGCGCCACCGTAACTGCCGCGGCGGCTCTGCTCGGCGCCACGAATAAGTTGCGCAGCACTGACTTTAGGTGCACCGGTTAATGTGCCCATGTTCATACAAGCCTGATAGGCGTGCAATGCATCAAGATCGCTGCGCAGTTGGCCCGTTACGCGGCTGACTAAGTGCATAACATGAGAGTATCGGTCGACTTTCAATAACTCTGCGACTTTACGTGTGCCACTTTGGCTGATACGCGCCACGTCATTGCGGGCTAAATCGACCAGCATCAGGTGCTCTGATAGCTCTTTTTTATCCAATCTTAATTCAAGTTCAATACGGCTATCGAGATCGAAATCTATTTCACCATCAGCGGTTTTTCCACGCTGGCGAGTGCCTGCTATAGGGTAGATCTCAACTTGATTCGTGTGTGCTTCATATTTGAGTGCGCTCTCTGGAGATGCACCGAAAAGGGTAAAGTCCTGACCTCGGAAGTAGAACATGTAAGGGCTGGGATTGGTTAAGCGAAGTGCACGATAAGCGCCTAATGTATTAGGACAAGGTAGGCTAAAGCTACGTGATGGAACCACTTGGAAAATGTCACCAGCAACGATGTGTGATTTTAAGTCTTGTACTGTTTGTTTAAACGCATCGTCACTGATATTGACATGGGTTTCAGCAGTGACAGGCACTAAAGGGTCAATCGTTCGGGTTTGTTCTGCTTTTGCTTGTAAGCTTTGAACTCGCGTTGATAACTCATCTCGCAAACTTGATGATACTGGCGAATCCGTTGTACTAAACAGATGAGAAACGATGTCGGCTTGTTGCAGTTGATGATCAATTAGAATCAATGTTTCGGCGAGATAGAACAAATAATCAGGGCAGGTATTTTCGCCTTGTGGCACGGTGGGAAGCGGCTCGACGGTGTCAATTAAGTCATAAGCGAGTACCCCACCTAAAAACAGATCTTCAAATGCCGGGGTCTCGCCGCAACTTATCTCTTTGACTAATGCCCGCAGGCCGTCGAGAGGGGAGACCGACTTGAGTCTGGCATCTTCATCCAACATCTCACATTCTTTGACTAACGTCAGTGTGAGTGTGTGTTCAATGAGTTCGCTCTTGGCACTGGCAAAGAAAGTTTGTATTGGTTTGAGCAGTTGCAGACCATTATCAGTCAATGCTGTGAAAGTGAGCTGGTAGCCGTCACAACGTATCATCATGGCACTATGGGTCATCACCATGCTTTTTAGGTGATCTTTGCTCTCAATTTCAGCGGATTCGAGCAACATAGTGTGTGGCACATCTTGGGTCAGTTGCTGGTATAAGCGCAGAGGGTCAGCATGGTAAGTGATCCTCTCCTTATTTGTCGTCACGTGAGCTAGTTTCATCTAATGTCTCGCTTATCTTATCGTCTTGTATCGCAATAGGGGCAGAGCTTTATCTGTTTTTTGTGTTGAATTTCAAGTACAAAAAAGCCCGCAATCTATGCGGGCTTGTTGTTGAATCTTGTCTCTTTTACATGAGCACAGAGTTTCACACCACCCGCTAATTTGGGAAGTGCCACCACCAATTAATATTTTGTGCTTGAGAGAATGTGTTCATCGAAACTCATTATATAAAGGTTAAAAAAGTAAACGTTCATGTAAAAGTGGATCTGATTTGCATCCAGTGACCATATAGAAACATTTGCGAGTGAATGATGTCAATTGAATCTTTTAATATTTGCTCGAATAGTAATATTTTTAGTTTATATCTTAGATATATAATAACAATTGAGTTGGCAGCAAGATGAAATGATACCTCTATAGATGTTATACCAATCAGTATAAAGATGTGATCGCTCAGCGAGAGTTTAGCGTGTCTGAGGTAAGGTCATTAATTGCTCCTGCATTAACGACATTCAGAACATCCATGTTCTTTGCAACGAGTGAGATACATAGTTATTCTACGGTTAAGCTCGTTAACACAGGATCAGAAGCGCTAAAACTCGCCCTTTGGGTGTGTTTTTGGCTACCTACTTCTGCGTTGAATGAACTCACAAGGGAATAACCATTCCATCATCCAGTCGCCTTGAATTAGATTGCCAAAAGC